>NZ_CABVPN010000008.1 GCF_902499115.1 Burkholderia diffusa | reverse complement strand
CCACGACCCGGCCGGCAACCTGGTGCGTGAGCACCAGCACTACACCCGCCTGGGCCAGCCGCTGGTGGGTGTGTGGCAGCACGAATACGATGCGCTGAACCAGCGCATCGCCACCGTGCGCCCGGACGGCCACCGTGTCAGCTGGCTCACCTACGGCAGTGGCCACCTGCTGGCGCTGCAGCTCGACGAGCGCGAACTGGTCAGCTACGAACGCGACGACCTGCACCGCGAAGTCGCACGGCTGCAAGGCAACCGGCTGCTGCAAACGCAGCAGTGGGACGCCATGGGGCGGCTCAGCGAGCAGGTGCTTGCTCACGAATCCAAAGGCCCGGTCGGGCAAACTGCGGGCGGCAACCGCCTGCTGGTGCGTCGCTACCGCTACGACGCCAGCGGCCAGCTCACCGACATCAACGACACGCGGCGCGGCCAGCTCGCCTACCGCTACGACCCGGTGGGCCGCCTGCTCGAAGCGCAAAGCCGGCTCGGCCACGAGACCTTCGACTTCGACCCGGCGAGCAACCTGATCGACCCGGCCGAGCAGCGCGAAGCCGAGCGCCAGCGCATGCCGCGCATCAAGGCGCTGGATAACCTGCTCAAGCAATACGCCGGCACCCATTACCGGTACGACGCGCGCGGCAACCTCACGCAGCGCTGGCACAACGGCAAGGAAGGTCGCTTCACCTGGGACCTGTTCGACCGCCTGACGCACTACGAAGACGAGCGTCTGAAGGTCGACTACACCTACGACGCGCTTGGGCGGCGCCTGTCCAAGCACAGCCAGGCGCACTACGAGGAAAGAAGAGAGGCGGGGCCACACTGGAACCGCGCCGAGCGCGTGAAACGCAACCGCGCGCTGCAATGCGGCTTCACGCTGTACGGCTGGGACGGCGACACGCTGGCGTGGGAGAGCAAGATTGCCGACGAGGACGGCTTCGGCGCCCGCACCACGCACTATGTGTACGAGCCAGGCAGCTTCGTGCCGGTGGCGCAGGCGGTGCGCGAGGAAGCCATCGAATTGCTGGACCAGCCCGAGTACGGCGATTACTACCGGCAGGATGAAGACCCGCTGTGGTTGCCGCCGCCGCCCGCACCAGCCATCAATAGCCTGGCGTGGTACCAGTGTGATCACCTCGGCACGCCGCAGGAACTGACGGACGAGCACAGCGAGGTTGCGTGGAGCGCGGAGTACCGTGCTTGGGGCGTTGCGCAGGAGGCGATCCGCAAGGCCTCGGGGAAGGCACTGATCGCCAATCCCATCCGCTTCCAGGGGCAGTATCATGACCATGAGACGGGGCTACATTACAACCGGCACCGGTACTATGATCCGAGTAGCGGACGGTTCGTATCGAAAGACCCGATCGGGCTCGCCGGCGGGATCAACGTCTATCAATACGCGCCAAACCCGATTGAGTGGAGCGACCCGTTAGGGTTATCGAGAACACCGGTAGGCGCTGGAAGAAAGCAAACGTCGTCAAAGGCAAACCAAAACGCCAATTGCCCATGCAGAGGCAAGTGGAAAGTAAATCATTTCGACAGGGTATGTTCGGGCAACGTACCTGGCGTTGGGCATGCTAAGTATGTCCGAGATCCTGGAGCCGGCATGTGGTGGTCTGAAGATCAAACAGGGCATGGGGACAGTGCTTGGAAGGTATACGATAAGAATGGTGTATGGGTGGCAGATGCTGATGTTTATGGCGATTACATGAAAAAACACAAGAGCGATACGGGGAAGAATATTGATTTTAAATCGTTGAAATGCAAGGATTCAAAATGATTCGCTCCGCTGAGGAATTTGTTGCGCTACGGAATAGTGATATCAAAGATGAGTATGATCGTGCTGCGACTGATGAGGCTCCCGTGGCAGTATGGAAAGATGTCATCGATAGATTTCCAGAATATAGGAGATGGGTTGCTCACAATAAGACTGTCCAGCTCGAAATCTTGGCGTTGCTTTGCCAATATGAGGCTGATGTTCGTCGCTTTGTCGCGGTAAAAAGGAAATTGTCTGATGATTTATTTGAACTTCTGTCAAAAGATATCGACGTAGTGGTTCGGCAAGGTATCGCCTCAAATAAAAAGACTCCTATCTCGATAATTAGGAGGCTTGCGCAAGATGAAGATGAGGATGTTTCTAGAATTGCTAAATACAATCTTGAGGGCAGATAGGTGTTAGCCGATAGCATTTACGCAGATTGGCTATTACCAGTGTGATCAGATCGGCTCGCCGAAGGAACTGACGGACGAGCACAGCGAGATTGCGTGGAGCGCGGAGTACCGCGCGTGGGGCGTCGCGCAGGAGGCGATCAGGAAGGCATCGGGCAAAGCACCGATCGCCAATCCCATCCGCTTCCAGGGGCAGTACCATGACCATGAGTCGGGGCTGCACTACAACCGCTATCGGTATTACGATCCGGAGGTGGGGCGGTTCGTTAGCAAGGATCCGATTGGGTATGCGGGTGGACTCAACAGCTATCGGTACGCACCGAATCCCATCGCATGGGTCGATCCATTAGGCTTGACGTGCTGCAACTGCTTGTATCGTGGGGTGAGCGCAAAGCACCCAGCTATCGAAGACGCGACGAAAGGTGTCGTTACACCTGGAAATCCTGGCGGTAGCATATCAGCCGACGAACATAACGCCGGTGGTCGTTCTGCAGACAGTCCGTTCACATCTTGGACTCGCGATCGCGAGATCGCAAAGTGGTGGGCAAATCGAGAAGGCCCTGGTGGTGTTGTATTGGAATTGCCTACGGGTGCTCCGGGTCCGAAGGACAGTTGGTCGTGGGAGTATTCGATTGACGAATACGGCGAGAGTGAGGTTTTGCTGCGCGGCTGCAGGTCTGGAGCAAAGGTGACGCATCCATGAAAATTCGTGAAATATCGAGACATGTCGACTTCGCTTCGGTAGTCAAGCGCAAAGATCTTAGCAAGCCGGCTCTGGACGTATTGGCGTTAGCCATAAGCCGAGGGGATGTGGACAGATTTCTGCAGCGTGACGGAAATCTGGACGAATACTCTCGTGCCGGAATGCTTGGGCTGCTTGAGCTGCGGTCTAAAAATCTCGAAGCACAGGGCCGCGAATTTCACGGCTTCAATAAAGCTTTGGCTGCAGTCAACCGCCTTGAAGACACCGAACGTATAAGCTGGATGGCAATCCCATCTCTAGCATATCTGCTTGTGCTTTTGATCAATGTCGCCAGCTATGACGTGATCGGATGTATGTCGTTGAAGCGAATTGCCAAAGAGCGGCCGAAGGTACCGCCTGGCTGGGATGGATCTAAACTCGAGTAGAACGGTGTCGATCGCTGAGTTTCCTTGTTGCGGCTTAGCTATAGACGGGGCCGCACTACAACCGGCACTGGTATTACGATCCCACGTCTGGGCGCTTCATATCGAAAGACGTGATCGGACTGGCTGGTGGCGTCAGCGTATATCAGTACGCGCCGAACCTGACGGGGTGGATTGATCCGCTCGGGCTGGCCTGATGCCCTTGCGGTCCGTGCGGTAACTCACATCGAGCAAGCCTCAGAGAAATACGGCGGCAACTCGGTATTTCGATGTCGCAACAGCCGATAAGGCAGAAAATGGTTCCATTGATTGACACGAGCGGCGCTTGGATCCTTGGCGACGACAAGCAGCCGATCATGACTAGGGAATTGACCTACCAAGTCAATGGAAAGAACGTCATTATTCAAGACCACTCGGCAGGGCACTATTACGGTGAAGGTGGTGTTGGCGATCAACCGCCACACCATAATGTTCGCCCGGAAGACAGGCCTCGGACAGGTTCCGTTGACGGGATGGATGACCACTACTACTTTAATTGTCGGAACAAGAAATGAAAGTGCACAACAGGGTTATGAACCCTCAGGCCTTAGTTTCTCTGTATGGGAAATTCCCATCATTCGATGGTGCTGAGCTTATCGATGTTCATTTCAAATGCGATGATCCTCTGGTGGCAGTTAAGTTCGTTACTCGGGAGAAACCGAAAGCATGGCCAAAACGCTGGCCCAGTGACTACGGCGAGGTTCTTGTTGGGCTATCGTTTATCGGTGTGAGCCGCTTATCGTTTGAACAATGGGGATATGAAAACGTCGTCGACAAGTTTGAGTTAAAGGATGTTGGCGAAGGCGTCTTTGTACGGATCTCGTGTAAGAACGAAGCTGCATTGACATTCTCGTGTGATTGGATTCGTATTGAGAGCGTTACTTATGGAAATATTGGTAGTCCGTGATTGATGGAACGAAGGGCCGCGGCCCTTCGTTCATTTAAGCGGCGGTAATGATGAGCCTGCCCTGCTTGAGTTACGCCGCTGGCGCAGGCGAAGGGGGCGGCCGTGTTGAACGACGCCGGTGGCGACGTGCCGTGCTTGCGAGCATCGCGTACTATCATTGCGATCAGATCGGTACGCCGCAGGAATTGACGGACGAGGCGGGGGAGATTGCGTGGTCGGCACGCTATCGTGCGTGGGGTGACGCGAACGAGGTCATCGTAAGCTTACCGCGGGCCAGTTCACGGCTCCGCGTGCCAACCTGAAGGCAGCGGGGAGGAAGGCCTCGCAGGTGTTGGTCAGCGCCCTCGTGCATAGCCCGTTCCAAGTGGTCGTCAACCTGTATGGCGCGATGGAGGAAGTGAGCAAGGCCGGCGTGAACGCGCATCTGAACGCTGCTGCGGCGCTGCTGACGACGCAGGAAGCGCGCGAGAAGATTTGCGAGTTGGCGACAACGCTGCGCGGCTTCATTCCGGTCATGAAAGAGAAACTGCACAGCCTGTCGCGTAGTGACCCGGCCACGCTGATGGACATGCTCAATCTCCTGATTCGCGCGATGCAGGTCTACGAGCACAGGAAGCATGTCGTGCAGGCGACTGTCAGTTCCTCCACCCCCAATCAGGCGAAACTCAAGCACGGCGGCGGCGAGGTCGAAGTGCGTGCGGACGAGGCGAAGGCCCAAAAGCCGGCACGTCGCGGTGCAAGGGCTGCGAGATTGGGCCGAAGGCACCGTCGGCTCGATCGGCTTCGCGCTTGGCGAGGAGTCCTTCACTCACACGGATTTCGTGCTGCCGGGCATCGTGCCGGTTGAATGGGCGCGCACATATCGCTCGAACTTCGGCGCGCATGACGGGCAGGGGCCGCTCGTGCCGCGCTGGACGACGCCGTATCACGTTGCGTTCGAGGCGAAGGGCGATGAACTCCTGTATCACGATGCATCGGGCTGCTGCTCGGCTACAACGTGATCGTGCCCGATACGGAAGGCCAGACGGCGGACTTCGCCGCCGGCCCCGAATACGGGATGACGACGCTCGATTCGATCCGCGCGGCGCTCAACACACCGTCGACGGGCCTCGCGCCGACCAGCAAGGTCGCGATGATCGGCTATTCCGGCGGTGCGATTGCGACGAACTGGGCCGCGCAACTCGCGCCGAGCTATGCGCCGGACATCAACAAGCAACTCGTCGGCGCGGCCGAGGGCGGCGTGCTGGTCGATCCCGCGCACAACCTGCGCTACGTCGACGGCAGCATCGTCTGGGGCGGCGTCGCGGCGGCTGCGCTCGCCGGGCTGTCGCGCGGCTTCGGCTTCGATCTGACGCCGTATCTGAGCGACAGCGGCGTCGCCGTGTTCAACGACATCCAGAACCAGTCGCTCGCCTATATCCTGCCGAAGTATACGGGGCTGCATTGGGCGACGCTGTTCAAGCCGCGATACGCGAACGACATCAACAGCATTCCGGCGTACGTGACCTACGCGAACAAGGTGAATGCCGGGCTGGCCGCGTCGCCGACGATTCCGATGTATATCGGTCAGGGCACGGCCGGCGTGCTCGACGGCACCTTCGGCAGCCAGGTGGGCGACGGCGTGATGCTCGCGTACGATGTACGCGCGCTGGCGCAGAAATTCTGTGCCAGCGGCGTACCGGTCGTGTACACCGAATATCCGCTCGAACATGCTGGCGCGATCGCGCCTTGGGTGGCCGGGATGCTGCCCTGGCTGTACGACCGCTTCGGCGGCAAGGCCGCGCCGAGCAATTGCGCGCTGACGGCATTGTTGCCGAGCAATTCGCTCGCGCCCGAAACGCTGCACTAGCCGCCACGCGCATCGACATCAAGCGCCGTGCGATCCTTCGCGGATCGCCTTTTTTCATCCGGCGCCTTGACGCCGGTCGCCGTCCCCCGCCGCGCCTCGCTGCCGCCACGCGCGAGTGCCATAATCGAGCCTGCACATCATTCCAGACGTCCCCGGAGAATCCCCATGCAGAACCTCGACAATCCTTCCCACGATCGCGAGGTGGGCAGCGCCGACGCGACGCAGGACACCACGCGCATCGACGACGTCCGCATCGGCGCCGTGCGCCCGCTGATCTCGCCCGCGCTGCTGCAGGATGAACTGCCGGTGCCGGCCGCCACGCAGACGCTCGTCGAGGACACGCGCCGCGCGATCGGCGACATCCTGCACGGCCGCGACGACCGGCTGCTGCTCGTCGTCGGCCCGTGCTCGATCCACGACCACGACCAGGCGCTCGACTACGCACGTCGCCTGAAGGCCGCCGCCGATGCGCTGAAGGACGACCTGCTGATCACGATGCGCGTGTACTTCGAGAAGCCGCGCACGACCGTCGGCTGGAAGGGCTACATCAACGATCCGCGCCTGGACGGCAGCTTCCGCATCAACGAAGGGCTGCGCGCGGCGCGGCAACTGCTGCTCGACATCAACGCGCTCGGCCTCCCCGCGTCGACCGAATTCCTCGACCTGCTGAGCCCGCAGTACATCGCCGACCTGATCGCGTGGGGCGCGATCGGCGCGCGCACGACCGAGAGCCAGAGTCATCGCCAGCTCGCGTCGGGGCTCAGCTGCCCGATCGGCTTCAAGAACGGCACCGACGGCGGCGTGCAGGTCGCGTCGGACGCGATCGTCGCCGCGCGCGCGAGCCACGCGTTCATGGGGATGACGAAGATGGGCATGGCCGCGATCTTCGAGACGCGCGGCAACGACGACGCGCACGTGATCCTGCGCGGTGGCAAGAACGGGCCGAACTACGATGCGGAGCACGTCGAGGCGAGCTGCGCGGTGCTGCGCAAGAGCGGGTTGCGCGAGCAGGTGATGGTCGATTGCTCGCACGCGAACTCGAACAAGTCGCATGAGCGGCAGATCGAAGTCGCGCAGGATCTTGCGCGGCAACTGTCGCAGGGCGAGCACCGGATCGTCGGCGTGATGGTGGAGAGTCATCTCGAGGCCGGGCGTCAGGATCTGAAGCCCGGCGTGCCGTTGCAGTATGGCGTGTCGATTACGGATGCATGTTTGAGCTGGACGCAGACGGAGCCGGTGCTGGACGTGCTGGCGGAAGCGGTGCGGCATCGGCGCGTGTACTCGCGCAATGCGTGAGGTCACGGCGGCGGGTTGAGGCCCGCCGCCGTCATAGTTGGCCCATCGACGAAGACGGGTGCCGAGCAAGTTGTTTCATTTTTCCCGTGTGCCGCGCCACGCGGAAACCTCTCGCGCGCGTGTTCGGCCCGCGGCACGTCGCATATCGGCGGTATCCATCCGAACTACTTGAATCGCGGCGACGCTGGCGAGACATACGTCCAGTCGTGCCGTGACCGTTGCGCCGACCGCTCACCGGCGCGGTGCAAATTGCCAGGCGCGTGCGCCCGAGCCGCCGTGCCGCGTGCGGCCGCGCTGTGGGCGATCCTGCTGATACGAACCCGATTGCCGCCGGCAAAATTTAGGCCAATTCTTAAGGCATCTGTCTGAAATAGGATTGGATGGACGGTTGATTTGCGAATCGTCGGATAGAGTCGACACATCTGCAAACCTCAACCGACGGCGCATGCCGTGCATGGTCTCCGATGCACCTGCTCCGGCCGCCCCATCGTACATGGAAGGACGTCCTATCGCGTATCGCACCGCACCGCGCCTGCTCCTGCGCGCAATGTTCCTTTTGCTCGTTGCCTCGTCGCTCCCTGCGAACGGCGCGACCGCCTGCTGGAAGCCCACTTTCACTGACGAGGAGCTGCAGTGGATGCGCGCGCACCCGGTTGTCAATATCGCAGTCGAGGCGAACTGGCATCCGATCGAATACATGCGCAACGGCAACCATGCCGGCCTTGTCGCGGGGTACCTGAACGCAATCTCGAAAATGACCGGGCTGACGTTCGAGACAGTGCCGGGCACGGAATGGGGTCACGCGTACGCTGCGCTTGCGGCGCACAAGGTCGATCTGCTGCCGGGCGTGTGGCGCGAACTGGTGCCGGACCGCGCCGGCACCGGTGCGCTCGTCAGTGCGCCCTACCTGGTCGGGCGGCTGACCGCCGTCACGCGCAACGACTCCGCGATGATCTTCAACCTGAAGCGGCTCGAAGGCCGGCGCGTCGCGATCAAGGGGCGAGGCGCGGTCGAGTATTTCACGCGCAACAGCGGCGTGATGCTCGACGTGCTTACGTTCGACACCGAGGAACTCGCGCTCGCCGCGGTTGCCAACGGCGAGGCCGATGCCGCGCTCGGCGTCGACGTCACGGTTCTGCCGATCGTGCAGCGGCAGTTTCCCGGGCAGCTTTACATGTCGGGGATGCTTGCAGACCGCCCCGTATCGCTGGCGATGCTCACGCGGGCAGACCTGCCGATCCTCGCATCGATCATCGACAAGTCTCTCGCAGCCATTCCCGTGAGCAAGACGGCGGAGCTCACCCGCGACTGGGTCGAGATGGCCGATTACGGCAAGCCGACGATCCGTTCGATCCTGCATTACCGGGCGCCCCAGGTGGTCGCGATTGTCGCCGCGCTGCTGGCGTTCGCGATGCTCGCATTCCTGTCGTGGAAGTCGCGCCTGGCCGCGATCCGCAGCGAGCGCGACAAGGCGACGTTTCTCGCGTTCGTCAGTCACGAAATCCGCACGCCGATGCACACGATCCTGTCGTCACTGGAATTGCTGCAGCGCTCGCGGTTGACCGAGCAACAGGCGAATCGCGCGGACGCGGCGATTTCGGCATCCGAGACGCTTCTGACGCTGCTCGACGATATCCTCGAATATTCTCGTCTCGAATCGCGCAAGGTCCAGCTTGTCACGCAGGCAGTCGAGCTTGAGTCGTGGGCGCGACATACGGTCGACATGGTGCGCTGGCGCGCCGACGAGAAGATGGTGGAGCTGGTGCTCGACTTTGCTTGTCCGCCGGCGGTGCGTGTTGTAATCGATCCGGTCCGTGTGCGCCAGATCGTGCTGAATCTGCTCGTCAACGCAATCAAGTTCACATCCGCAGGCTCGGTGACGCTGCGCGTCGAGTATGTGTCGAGCCGCCACGGGCAAAATGGCACGCTGACCCTCGAAGTGCGCGATACCGGCATCGGCATTGCGCCCGAGCGGCTCGAACACATCTTCGACGCATACTGGCAGGGGCCTGCCTCGCTTCACCAGGATGTCAACGGCAGCGGGCTTGGCCTCGCGATCTGCCGTGAACTGGTCGCATTGATGCATGGCACGATCACCGTCCAAAGCCTGCCGCACGTCGAAACGACGATGACGGTGCGATTGCCCGTCACGGCAGTGGACGAGCCGTTGCCGGTGCGGCCTGCCGCATCGATGCCCCTGCCGGTCGACGCACAGCCTGGACACGCTCATCCCGACTCGCCGCGCATCCTGATTGTCGACGATCACGAAACCGTGCAGTTGGCGCTGCAGCAGCAATGCGACGAGCTCGGCTGCGTCGGCATCGTCGCCGGCACCGGCGAGGACGCGCTGCGTCAACTGGCGCACGGCCGTGTCGACCTCGTGCTGCTCGATGGCGATCTGCCGGACTTCGACGGTTATGCGCTCGCGAAGATGATCCGTCAGGATGAGTCGGCACGCGAAGCCAGACATGTTCCGATCATCGCGATTTCGGCGGTGTCCGGCGACGCGCATCGCGAGCGCTGCTTCGACAGCGGCATGGACGGCGTGCTGGGCAAGCCGCTGCGGCTCGAAACGTTGCGGGAGTTGATCGCAATGTGGTGCCCAGCGTATGCCGAGACGAAACCGGCGGCGCCGCATGCCGCCGATCTCAGCGCGGTCTATGACCGCGAAGTGGCGAAGGATCTCGATGCCCTTGTCAACGGATTGCTATCGCGCGATTTCGCCGCAGCCGCACGGGCCGCGCACCGGATTGCGGGGGCATCGCATCTGACCAAACTGGGCGATATCGCCGATGTCGCGTTGCAAGCCGAAACGCGGCTTCGCGAACTCCACGGCGTTCATCAAGTCGACCCGTTCGCGACAGATCAATAGACCCAGCCCACTGCCGTTTGCGCGGCGGCGAGCTGGCCGACGTGGACTCGATGGCGTTGACAAGCAGGTTCCGCGCGATCTGCCGCGTGCGCACCGGATCGATCAGCACGCACAGCTCGGTCTGGCACGCGAGTTGGAGCGCCAGGCTCAGGTTTTTCTCGTCGACGCGCCAGCGCACTATGTCGGCGCTGCGCTACGTCCATGCGTGGATGTGCCGTCAGACTCGGGCGCGAGCGTCACGTTTCGAGACTCGAGACGTGAATATTCGAGGACGTCGTCGAGCAGCATCAGCAGCGATTCCGAAGCAGCAACCGCCGCATCCGCACGGCCAGCCTGTTTCGGTGCCAGTTGCGAGCGCTGTAGCAAGCTCGAGCGACGACCGGATCGTACGATCAGCGTGCGGATCCCGTGGCTGGAAAGGGATTCAAGCGCTCCGGTGTGGCCACCACCAATGTGCCGACGAAGTACGGCAGGCTGGCAAATGGTGCCGCTGCGGTATTGCGAGATGTCGGCGCTTCTTGACGCGCCCGGCGCCATGTCGCTCTTCGCCGACATGAGAGCCTGGTATGAATTGGCCCATGATACGTTGTCGACATACTCGAAGCGCAGTCCGCTGATTCGCGAAATCGCATCGAGACATGACGGCACGACGCCAACGACCTTCCCGCGTTTGCGAAATTCGAACGGACGCCAATGTGTGTCGGCATAGGTGTGCACGACCGGATGCGCGGCGATACATGCTTTCTCCTCAGGCGTCAACTTTGCACGTGGGATGATCTGTATCAGGCGATGCAGTGGCGTTAGAAATGCGCAGAGCGAGGGCGTCATCACAGATGGTCTGTTGCGTCGACGCAACGCGGTGCGGACGAGAGCAACGGCGTCAACAGTGCCTTTCGACGACGCGAGCGCCAAGGTCTAGGCGATTCGTTGCGGGTCGGGCCAGCGCCCGGCGCCATACGCCGTTCTGGCGGCGGAGACGGGGCGCGCGGGCCGTTCCCCATGCTGTCGCTACCGCGAATGCCGAATCAGATTGGATGGTGCCCGCCACGACTGCTCGCACATAGGCTGTTTAGCTGGCGGGGTTAAAAATTATCCAGAAAGCCGGTAAGCTAATTCGAATAATCCGCTCCGGTTTGCGATGGCAAGAATGCGCCAACCGTTGATGGCCGTATCGCCAGAAAGAAAAGGGGTAGCAATGAGACCAGAGCTCCAACCGATCCGCGTCGTGATCCTGGACGACCATGCCGTCGTTCAGCACGGGATCGCCAGTTATTTGACGGAGAGGACCGGCATCGAAGTGGCGGCGAGCTTTGCGAGGTCGCGCGACCTGATCAGCTGGCTCGAGTCGAATCACGCGGACGTCGTGCTGCTCGACTACACGCTGGGCCCAGACGAAATCGACGGCCTCAATCTCGTCAAGCTGGTGAGTACGCGCTTCCCGGATTGCAGGATCCTGATGACGTCGAGCAGCGATACGCCCGCAACCGTCAACATGACCATGCGCGCAGGCGCGCTCGGTTTCTTCGGCAAGAGCGAAAATCTTCGCGAACTGGTACATGCAATCCGTGTGGTCGCAGAGGGACGCTCGTATATCAGCACCGAATTGGCAGGCAGGGTGATGGCGAGTGCGACGCCTGTCCAGAGTGTGGCGGCACCGAAACCGGCGGTCAGCGAGGACGCACCGGCGGCCGAATCGGAATCATCCGCCGACCTGCGCCTGAGCCCGCGCGAGCACGAGGTGCTGCGCTGTTATCTGGCGGGCATGTCGGTATCCGATATCGCATTGAAATTTTCCCGCAGCCGCAAGACGATCAGCGCGCAAAAGCAATCGGCGTATCGCAAGCTCGGCATCCGCAGCGATGCCGAATTGTTCGCGTCCCGCAAGCTGCTCGAGAAGCAGTGAACGTCGTCTGATTCCGAATCTCGCTCGGCATTTTCTACGCCGACATTGATCTTCGTTCATTTCCGCACGCCGCTGTGTAGTGCAGCCTGATGGCAGCACTTCTCGACTGGCGCTACCATGACCCGTGTTGCGTTACCCGACGCGCCCGTCCGGGCCCGTTGCGCGCACACGCAGCGGTGGCGCGGCCGGCCGCTGCTGCATCGACGAAGCGCGGGGTGCTCACCGATTCACCACCGCACCTGCGCCGCTTCGCTCCCGGCACCAACTACAACCTAACCGGAGTGCAATCAGCATGGCTTTCACCAAGACAATCGTCGCAGCCGCCGTTCTCGTATCGAGCATCAACGTTCATGCGCAGATCGCGGGCGCCCAGCCACTCAGCGTCACCGTCGAGCAATCGCAGGCGCTGCTCGAAGGCTGGAGCGTGAAGAAGAGCGTGCTCGGCAAGGCCGTGTACAACGACCAGAACCAGAAAGTCGGCACGGTGCGCGACCTGATCGTCGCGCCTGACGGCTCGGTGTCGGCCGCGATCGTGTCGGCTGGCGGTTTCCTGGGCGTCGCGGCGCATGACGTCGCGGTGCCGATCGCATCGCTCGACGTGCGCAATGGCAACATCTACCTGCCGGGCGCGACGAAGGCCGCGCTGAAGGCGACGCCGGCGTTCCAGTACGCGAAGGTACCGTCGCCGCCGAAGCCGAAGAAGCTCGACGACAAGCACTGATGCATGCGGCCCGGCGCGCAATGCACCGGGCATGGCCAACCGAGGGGCGTGTTCGGTCGCGCGTCGGTCAATCACGGCCTCAACCCGAGTTCTCGCCCCACGGCTACGTAATTCTACGTAGCCACGCATACGTAGTTGTGCGCTTGTAAGCCTCCCCCGTCGCGCGGAATACTACGGCCCACCGCCGTGTCTTCCGCGAGACGCGGCACGACGCATCGACGTCACGCGGGTCCGGCGCCTCGCCGGATCCACTCAAAAACACATTGGAGACCAGGAGACGCCATGAATCGGGCTTCCAGTACCCTGCTCTGGATTGCGGTCGCGCTGCTCGGCGCGTTCGCGTTCGGGACGATCGCACTTGCGCACGGCGAACGCGTCAGCGCGCTCTGGATCGTGATCGCCGCAGTCTGCGTATATCTGATCGCATATCGCTTCTACAGCCGTTTCATCGCCAGCAAGGTCATGCAGCTCGACGGGCTGCGGATGACGCCGGCCGTCCGGCACAACGACGGCCTCGACTACGTGCCGACCAACAAGTACGTTCTGTTCGGCCATCACTTCGCCGCGATCGCCGGCGCCGGGCCGCTCGTCGGACCGGTGCTCGCCGCGCAGATGGGCTACACGCCCGGCATGCTGTGGATCCTGGCCGGCGTCGTGTTCGCCGGCGCGGTGCAGGACTTCATCGTGCTGTTCATCTCGACGCGCCGCGACGGCCGCTCGCTCGGCGACCTCGTCAAGATGGAGCTCGGCACGGTGCCCGGCGTGATCGCGCTGTTCGGCGCATTCCTGATCATGGTGATCATCCTCGCGGTACTCGCGCTGATCGTCGTGAAGGCGCTGACGAATTCGCCGTGGGGCACGTTCACCGTCGCCGCGACGATTCCGATCGCGCTGTTCATGGGCGTCTACACGCGCTACATCCGTCCGGGCCGCATCGGCGAAGTGTCGATCATCGGCTTCGTGCTGCTGATGGCGTCGATCGCGTTCGGCCAGACCGTGCACGATTCGCCCGCGCTCGCCGCATGGTTCACGTTCAGCGGCACGCAGCTTACGTGGATCCTGATCGGCTACGGCTTCGTCGCATCGGTGCTGCCGGTGTGGCTGCTGCTCGCGCCGCGCGACTACCTGTCGACGTTCCTGAAGATCGGCACGATCCTCGGCCTCGCGATCGGCATCCTGGTCGTCGCGCCGGAACTGAAGATGCCCGCGCTGACGAAGTTCGTCGACGGCACGGGCCCTGTGTGGTCGGGCAACCTGTTCCCGTTCCTGTTCATCACGATCGCATGCGGCGCGGTGTCGGGCTTCCACGCGCTGATCTCGTCGGGCACGACGCCGAAGCTGATCGACAACGAAACCAACGCGCGCTTCATCGGTTACGGCGCGATGCTGATGGAATCGTTCGTCGCGATCATGGCGCTGGTGGCCGCGTGCGTGATCGAGCCGGGCATCTACTTCGCGATGAACGCGCCGGCCGCCGTGCTCGGCTCGACGCCCGAAGCTGTCGCGAACACGGTCACGCAATGGGGCTTCGTGCTGACGCCCGACATGCTGACGCAGACCGCGAAGGCCGTCGGCGAAACGACGATCATCGCGCGCGCGGGCGGCGCACCGACGCTGGCCGTCGGCATGGCGCACATCCTGCACCAGGTGATCGGCGGCGAAGCGATGATGGCGTTCTGGTATCACTTCGCGATCCTGTTCGAGGCGCTGTTCATCCTGACGGCCGTCGACGCCGGCACGCGCGCGGGCCGCTTCATGCTGCAGGACCTGCTCGGCACGTTCCACCCGGCGCTCAAGCGCACCGAGTCGCTGCCGGCAAACCTCGTCGCCACGGCGCTGTGCGTGGCCGCGTGGGGCTATTTCCTGTATCAGGGCGTGGTCGATCCGCTCGGCGGCATCAACACGCTGTGGCCGTTGTTCGGGATCTCGAACCAGATGCTCGCCGCGATCGCGCTGGTGCTCGGCACCGTCGTGCTGTTCAAGATGAAGCGCGAGCGCTACGCATGGGTGACGATCGTGCCGACCGCATGGCTCTTGATCTGCACGCTGACGGCCGGCTGGCAGAAGATCTTCGATTCGAATCCGAAGGTCAGCTTCCTCGCGCACGCGGCGAAGCTGCAGGCCGCGGTGGACGAAGGCAAGGTGCTCGCGCCGGCGAAGTCGATCGCGCAGATGCAGCGGATCATCTTCAACGACTACATCGATGCGGCGCTGGCCGGCCTGTTCATCTTCGTCGTCGTGGCGATCGCGGGGTACGGCCTGCTCGCCGTGCAGCGCGCGCGTCGCGAGTCGAAGCCGACCGTGCGCGAGACGCCGTACGAAGCGATGCCGGCCGCGCAGGCGCTCGGCAGCGGGCGATAACGGGAGGCCGCGATGTTCACCGATCTCGGCAGCGACCTGCGCAGTGCGGGGCGTTACCTCGGGCAGGCGTTGCGGATGATGGTCGGCCTGCCCGACTACGACACCTATGTCGCGCACATGCGCGAAACCCATCCGGACCGCGAGCCGATGACGTACGAGGAGTTTTTCCGCGAGCGCCAGAATGCGCGGTACGGGTCGGGGGCAGGGAAGTGTTGCTGAATTGAGCCGGCGCAGCCGGCCGGTGAGGCGGTCCGGTGACGGACCGGTGACGGACCGGTGACGGACCGGTGACGGACCGGGGAGCGCCGCGAAGGCATTCGCGGCGCTTTTTCTTTGGCGGGCCGGTGTGGTACGCGCGAGGCGCCCGTCACGGCGGCATTTGACGTCGTTCAGCGCGGCAAAGTCCGGGCGCCGGTATCATATGAGGCATCATTTTTTCCCCGAAGAATCCGCGCAGGAGAACCCGTCGTGCATGTCGGTGAGCGTTTCAACAGCATTTCCCATCTCGTCGGCGCGGTGCTGTCGGTGGCAGGGCTGGTCGCGCTGGTGACGATGGGCGCGCTCGACCGCGATCCCTACAAGATCGTGAGCTTCAGCGTGTACGGTGCGATGCTGATCCTGCTCTACGGGATTTCGACGGCGTATCACAGCGTGCGCAACCCGCGCCTGAAGGCGATCCTGCAGAAGTGCGACCATTCGGCCATCTATTTGCTGATTGCGGGCAGCTACACTCCGTTCACGCTCGTCACGCTGCGCGGCCCGTGGGGCTGGTCGCTGTTCGGTGTCAGCTGGGGGCTCGCCGCATTCGGGATCGCGCAGGAACTCACGCTCGGACGGCGTACGCGCATCGTGTCGATGGTGCTGTACGTGCTGATGGGCTGGCTCGCGCTCGTCGCGATCCGCCCGCTGATTCACGCGCTGCCGCCGGTGGGTGCCGCATGGCTCGTTGCCGGCGGCGTCATCTACAGCGCGGGGATCTACTTCTTCATCAACGACGAGCGCATCCGCCACGGGCACGGTATCTGGCATCTTTTCGTGCTGGCCGGCAGCCTGTGCCAGTTCGTCAGCGTGGCGATGTATGTCGCGTGAGCGTGAGCGTGAACGCGGGCGGCACGGCGCGTGTCATGCGTGCCCGGCCGCCTGTGCCGCGCCGCGCAGCGCCATGAACCCGACCCACCCCCAGTAGACGCGGTGATGCGCGATCAGCCCGTCGCGCAGATCCATCACCTCGACGAGATCGACCTGATCGCCTTCCGGCGTTTCGCGCGGATATTCCCACGTGAGTTGCCGGCCGTTCGAGAAGAACAGCCCGGTTCGATACCAGCGTCCGAGCTTGTTCCCGGGATTGCGCAGGCCCGCCGCGAAGAACGCGCCGATCGCGGCCTTGCCGTGCAGCACGCCGGAGCCGTGATCGGGCAGCGTGACGACGATCAGCGGCGTTTCGAGTATCGCGTCGTCCGCGTACAGCGACATCAGTGCGTCGAGGTCGCGCGCGACGACGGCGACGTGCCAGTCTTGATGGACGCGTTGCGCATCGGTGTCGGCTTGTGTCATGGCGGCTTCCGGCAAACGTGGGTAACGGAACCACTGTATCGACGCCGTGCCGCCGGACGTTTCAGCCCAGGCCGAAACGTGGATGTCGCGTATGCCGGACGCGACCGCGTGCCGCCCGTCAGCCGGCCAGCGCGCCGAGATTCAGGTCATGTGACTTGCCGATCCACACCGCGCTGTCGCGGTGGTCGCGCAGATCGTCGCCGGTATTCGGATGCAGGAAGACGTCGAGCGCACCGTGATTCAGCACGAGCCACGGCACGATGGTGTCGAACTGCGCGGCGTCGAACGCGATCTGGTAGGACCAGGCCGGATGCGGGCCGACGAGACGCTCGTGAAAGCGGCCGAGCTCGATGATCGCGCCGAATCGTTCTTCGACGACGAGGCGGAACGCCCACGCTGCGTCGCGGCTCGCGGCGTCGAAGTAGACGTGTGCGTGCCAACTGTCGATGGCGGTGGTGTCGATGGCAGCCATGGTGGAACTCGAGAGAAGAATAGGGAACGGATAAGAGCCGCGCCTGACGACGCGATGTGCAATTATCTCGCGTCCTCGCGGGACACGTCTCGTCGCGAAGCGGTCAATCGGCGCGGTGGATTTGTCGTGTGTCAGGGAATCCTGTGCATTGGTCGAATCGTTTCCCGGTTGTGCCGGCGTGTGCGGCATCGTGCCGAAAGCCGCGCCAGGCAGGGCTTGCGCCGAAATCGCATCTGCAATACGTCATTTCAAAAACTGCAAAAGCGATTCACATGCCTCGCCGATTCGTCTGCAAAAACGCGATCAGGTAGTTGAATGAAATAAAGAAATTCCGCTCAGACAGCATTGGCGAATCGCGTGGATCGCACCCCGTCCGTCGGTGCTGAAAATATCCATTGCGGAATCGGCTATTCAAGCGCGTGGTCACGCGACATACGATGATTGCACCGCATCGACGACGATCGATGCGGAAACAACCATCTGGAGGCCATGATGCGATCCGTTGTTTCCCTTGCTGTCCTGTCCGGCGCGCTTGCCGTGCTGCCCGCCGCGAGCTTCGCGCAGTCCGTCGATACCGAGTGGCAGTCGAACGTCGCGCCTTTGACCTGGTCGGCGGCGCGTGCCGAAACCGATGTGCAACTGAGGCAGATGACGCGCGCCGGCTATCGTGCGACGACAGCCGGCAACCAGAACTATCCGCTCGCGATGCAGCGTGCGCTCGAACGCGTGAGGTACCCGGTGCCCGACCGCTCGCGCGAGGAGAAGGCCGCGATGGAAGCGCGCGCGGCCAGCGCAGCGCAGAGCGGCCATCCGGTGAAGGCGTTCTTCGTGAAGACCGCGTACTACCTGAAGGGCGAGAACACGTTCTGATGCGGGAGCAGAGCATGGCATGCCTTGACCGACTCCCCGACGTGTTGCGCGCATCCGCGATGCGCCGGCTGCCCCAGGCGTGCGCGACGCGGCGGCGGGGCGACGTGTGCGGCGGCGCGCGACGCCGCGCGAACGGCCATCGCGACGCGAGCCGCGGCGCCGTCGCGTGCCGCACCGCGTGGCCGGCATTCGACGTGGACGACGACGCGGCAGCCGAGGGCGGATCATGAAGGCCGCTCGAAAAGGCCGTCGCCACCCGCCGTTGACGCGCGAGTGGCTGCTGCCGCTGCCGCCCGCGCATGTGCGCGACATCTCGCTGAAATGCCACATGGCGCTCGTCGCGCTGCGCGGCGAGCACGGCAGCGAAACGTTGCTGATGCGGCTGCGCACGAGCGTCTACCTGGTGTTCCTCGCGCTCGACGACGCGGTATCTCCGGATGCGAGCATCGACCTGTGCGTCGACGCGGAGCGCGTGCTCGACGCGAGCATGGCGCGCGCGGCGCAAAGCGGCGCATGGACGCTGCACGACGACGAGTGCGCGGCACTCGAGCGTGTGCTCGCGGCGAACGACGCGTGCGTCGCGACGCTCACGCGGCACCGGCTCGCCGAGCTGTGGCGCCACGTGTGCGCGTTCGCGTCCAGCGAGCAGCCGGGGCTGGTCGCGCAGGCGGCGGCGCGAATGCGGGAACCGGCCGTACTGCATTGAGCGGTGGCAACGCGGCCGGCACCCTGGCCGCGTTTCATGCGCGTTCCGGTCCGCGGGGCTAGACGCTCGCCGCCCAATGTCACGACACGAGCCGAACGGGTTCGGTCGATGACGATCCATCCGCGCGTTCGCGGCGATCGTGCGTGTCGCCGCGAATGCATTCGTTTCAGTCAGGAGGCGCGATGGCGCTATACAGGACCGGTGGCTACTTCACGTGCGGAAGCGGCCGCGCATTCAGCGAGAACCTGCCGCCGGGAAGCGAGACGCCGGTTGCGGGCATCTATCGATGCACCGTATGCGGCGACGAGATCGGCATCGCGAAGTCGCAAGCGCTGCCGTCCGACGACGCGCATCGGCACGATCTCGATCCGCCGTCCGACCCGCTGCTCGATCGCGGGCCGACCGCGTGGCAACTGATCGCGGCGGCGGAGTCGAGACACTAGGCGTGCGGGCGTTCGCAGGCTCATGCGCAGACGAATGCGCGCGGCCTTGCGACGACGCCCGACAAACAAAAGCGCCACGGAGCGAACTCCGTGGCGCTTCTTCGATGCGGGCCGCAGCGGAGGCGCGAACCTCCGTGCGGCGATACGCGCTTAAGCCGCCGTTGCCGGCTTCGCCGGCTTCTGCAGCTTGCCCTTGCCGGCGCGCTGAATTTCCTCGAGCTTGATCTCGACGTGGCGCGAGAACACGTACTCGGCCGGGCGCTGCTTCGCGATCGAGATGTCCGGCGCGAACGCGCCTTCGGTCTTGATGCCCTTGCGGCTCACGGCGAACGCCTTCAGCGGATGCGCGATCGTGTCCATCACGGCGGTGGCTTCGAAGCCGCAGTGGACCATGCAGTCCGCGCACTTCTCGTAGTTGCCGACGCCGTAGTTGTCCCAGTTCGTGTCTTCCATCAGTTCCTTGAAGGTCTTCACGTAACCTTCGCCGACCAGATAGCACGGCTTCTGCCAGCCGAACACCGTACGCGCCGGGTTGCCCCACGGCGTGCACTTGTACGTCTGGTTGCCGGCCAGGAAGTCGAGGAACAGCGACGACTGGCTGAACGACCAGCGCTTGCCGCCTTCGCCGCGCTTCAGGATTTCGCGGAACAGGTTCTTCGTCTTGTCGCGGTTCAGGAAGTGCTGCTGATCCGGCGCGCGCTCGTACGCATAGCCCGGCGACACGGTGATGCCGTCGACGCCGATCGGACCCAGCGTGTCGAAGAACTTCGCGACGCGCTCGGGGATCGCATCGTTGAACAGCGTGCAGTTGATGTTCACGCGGAAACCGCGGCGCTTCGCTTCCTTGATCGCCGCGACGGCCTTGTCGTACACGCCGTCCTGCGACACGGAGTGATCGTGCATCTCCTTGTCGCCGTCGAGGTGGACCGACCAGACGAAATACGGATTCGGCTGGTAGTCGTCCATCTTCTTTTCCATCAGCAGCGCGTTCGTGCACAGGTACACGAATTTCTTGCGCTTCATGATGCCCTTGACGATCTCCGGCATCTCCTTGTGGAGCAGCGGCTCGCCGCCGGCGATCGACACGATGGGCGCGCCGCATTCGTCGACGGCTTCCAGGCATTCCTCGACGGACAGGCGCTGGTTCAGGATCGGGTCCGGATAGTCGATCTTGCCGCAGCCGTTACAGGCGAGGTTGCAGCGGAACAGCGGCTCGAGCATCAGCGCGAGCGGATAGCGTTTGTTGCCGGACAGGTGTTGGCGCATGATGTATGCGCCGACGCGGACTTGCTGGAGCAGCGGAATAGACAAGAGTTGTCCTCCTTAAACTTCGCGGGCGACAGCTTGCGTAAGCTTCGCCGGCAACTTGAATTCGACTTTTTCCTCACGGCCCGTCATCGTCGTGACATCGACGGGCCCCAGCGCGCGCAGCGCGCCGATTACATCCTCAACCATTTCCTCGGGCGCCGACGCGCCGGCGGTCAGGCCGACCGTCTGCACGCCCGCGAACCATTCGGGCTTCACTTCCGAGCCGTCGGCGACGAGATAGCTCGGCACGCCGCTTTCGGTGCCGATCTCGCGCAGGCGGTTCGAGTTCGAGCTGTTCGTCGCACCGACGACCAGCAGCACGTCGACCTGGCTGCTCAACTCGCGCACGGCGGCCTGGCGGTTCTGCGTTGCGTAGCAGATGTCGCGCGTGTCCGGGCCGACGATGTCGGTGAACCGGCGCTGCAGCGCTTCGATGATGCCGCGCGTGTCGTCGACCGACAGCGTCGTCTGCGTGACGTACGCGACCGGCGTATCGATCGGCAGCGTCAGCGTAGCGACTTCTGCCTCGCTCTGCACGAGGATCACCTCGGCCGGAATCTGGCCGATCGTGCCCTCGACTTCCGGATGGCCCGCATGGCCGATCAGGATCAGCCGGCGGCCCGCCGCGACGTACTGGCGGCCCTGCACGTGCACTTTCGTGACGAGCGGGCAGGTGGCGTCCAGCACGTCGAGCCCGCGCGTTTCGGCGTCGCGTTCGACCGTCTGGGCGACACCGTGCGCGCTGAAGATCGCCACGGCACCGTGCGGCACCTCGTCGAGCTCCTCAACGAATCGTGCCCCTTTATTACGCAGGTTTTCGACGACATGCCGGTTATGCACGATCTCATGACGCACATAGACCGGCGCGCCGTGCTGTTGCAGCGCGCGATCGACGATCTCGATCGCACGGACAACCCCCGCACAAAAGCCGCGGGGCTGGGCAAGGATGACTCGCATAAGTGAGCGAACTCCGACGACAGACGCCGGGGTTCGAGGAGCTGGCACTGCTCGCTCGCCCCGGCTTGATGTTATGAAGGCAGGAAACGAACCGGCCAGGCCAGGCCCCGGAACCCCGAATTAATCGCGCATTTTAACCCTATCGCGCCGTCCTTGCTCTGGTGCCGTATCGGCCGTGTTGCATTCGCCGCAGAGCCGCGTCGGCGCTCGCGGTCGCGGAACCCGGTAAACTGCGCGGTTTCGCGGGCAGCCTGTCCGGCTGCCCGGCGTCGCGCTCATTTCAAGGCCATTCGATGACCGTCGATTCTTACGCATATTGCCCTGCCGCCGATGCGGTCATGGGTGTTTTTACTCCGACCCTGATTATGGCCGGACGATCCGGTGCCGCTCGCGCCGGCATCCGGCAGGAGGCGTGCCGATGATGCTGGCAATTACGTTCCTGGTGTCCGGCCTGTCACTGCTGATCTGGATCGTGCTGCTCGTTGCGCGTGGGGGCTTCTGGCGCGCGCGCCCCGCGCGGGCGCTGCCGCCCGAGGCGCGCGGCGCCGCGGCCGAGGCCGGCTGGCCGGCCGTGGTCGCGGTCGTGCCGGCACGCAACGAGGCAGACGTGATCGCCCGCGCGGCGACGTCGCTGCTCGAGCAGGATTATCCGGGCGACTTTCATCTGATCATTGTCGACGACCACAGCGACGACGGCACCGCCGACGCGGCGCGCGCGGCCGCGCTCGCGATCAACCGCGCCGATCGCCTGACGGTGCTGGCCGCGAAGCCGCTGCCGGCCGGCTGGTCGGGCAAGGTGTGGGCGCAGTCGCAGGGCATCGCCGCGGTGCGCACGCTCGGGTTGCCGGCCGACTATCTGCTGCTGACCGATGCCGACATCGGCCATCCGCCAGACGCCGTCGCCCAGCTCGTCACGCGCGCGCAGGCCGAACAGCGCGATCTGGTATCGCTGATGGTGCGGCTGCGCTGCGATTCTTTCTGGGAAAAGGCGCTGATTCCGGCGTTCGTGTTCTTCTTCGCGAAGCTCTATCCGTTCTCGTGGATCAACAATCCGCGCAACCGGACGGCCGGCGCCGCGGGCGGCTGCATGCTGGTCAAGCGCAGCGCGCTCGAGGAGGCGGGCGGCATCGAATCGATCCGCGGCGCGCTGATCGACGACTGCAGCCTTGCCGCGCAGATCAAGCATCGCGGCAGCGGCCGGCATCCGATCCGGCTCGATCTGGCCGACCGCAGCGTGTCGCTGCGTCCGTACGACAGCTGGCGCGACATCTGGAACATGATCGCGCGCACCGCGTTCACGCAGCTCCACTATTCACCGCTGCTGCTCGCCGGCACGCTGCTCGGCATGACGATCATCTACCTCGTGCCGCCCGTCGCCGCGCTCGCGTACGGCGCGCGCGCCTGGCCGGCGTGGCTCGCATGGGCGTCGATGTGCACCGCCTATGCGCCGATGCTGCGCTACTACCGCCGCTCGCCTCTGTGGGCGCCAGCGCTGCCGCTCGTCGCGCTGTTCTACGTCGGCGCGACGTTCGCGTCGGCGTGGCGCTACTGGCGCGGCAAGGGCGGCCAGTGGAAGGCGCGCGTGCAGGCGCCGGTGGAGCGCTGACAGGCGCCGGCGGATGCCGGTCGTTCCGCCGGATTCCGGAAAGCAAAAAGCCCGATCGGTTGTGACTCGATCGGGCTTTGTCGTTTACGGCGTCGCCACGCGTGCTTACCGCTGCGTCAGCATCATGTACATCTGGATCACGACGTCCGGCGAGAACGTGAACGGCACCCAGCCGTAGCCGGTGTGGCGCGCGACCAGCAGGCGGTCGCCGTTCGACTGCTTCTGCACGGCCATCATCGGGTTCTTCGTCGTCACGAAGCGCCAGCCGGCCGGGATGCCCGGCGGCGGTTCCGGCTGCATCGACGCGCGCGCATGCGCGAGTTCCTCGATCAGCTGGCCGAGCTGCTCCGGGTGCAGCGTGATCGACTGGCCGTTGACGGTCAGCGTCAGTTCGTTCTGCGACGGGCGAGCGACGTGCAACGTCGGCTTGTCCGCGGCGGTGTCCGCTGTTTCGGCAGCGGGGGCGACTTCGATTGCGGTGCCGGCGGCCGGCGCGACGACGGCGGTGCCGGCCCCGGCGGACGCTGCCGCGGCTGCTTCCGTCACCGGCTCGACAGCGGATTCGACAACCGGTTCGGCGACTTCAGCCGCGACGGCCGGTGTGGCTGCCACAACCGCCGCGTTCGTCGCGGCGTCCTTCACGACGGCTTCGACCAGCGCTTCCGCGTCGGCGATCGCCTTCGCGTGACGCTCGGCGGCCGCTTCGGCCTGTGCGATCGCTTCGGCGTGGCGTTGCGCGACGGCCTCGGCCTCGGCAGTCGCCGCCGCGTGGCGTTGCGCGGCCGCGTCGGCTTGCGCGATCGCTTCGGTGTGACGCAGCGTGACGGCTTGTGCTTCGGCGGTTGCCTCGACATGGCGCTGCGCGGCGGCTTCCGCTTCGGCGATCGCCTGCATGTGACGTTGCGCGAGCGCCTCGGCCTCGGCGATCGCCTGCGTGTGACGTTGCGCGAGTGCCTCGGTCTCGGCGATCGCGGCTGCGTGGCGCTTCGCGGCGGCTTCGGCTTCCGTGGTGGCCGCTGCATGACGTTGCGCGGCTGCATCCGCTTCGGTCGCGGCGGCGTGATGACGCTGCGCGGCGGCCTCGGCTTCGGCGATCGCGGCCGCATGACGCTGCGACGCGGCTTCGGCATCCGCATGACGCTGCGCGAGCGCTTCGGTCAGCGCGGTCGCCTCGGCGTGCCGCTGGGCAGCGGCCTCGGCCTGGGCGGCGGATTCGATGTGGCGTTGGGCGGCGGCTTCGGCCTCGGCGGTGGCGTCGGCGTGGCGCTGCTGCGCGGCCTCGGCGTCGGCGGCTGCGGCCGTGTGGCGCTGCGCGGCGGCCAGTGCTTCGGTCTCGGCGGCGGCGTGACGTTCGGCTGCGGCCTGGGCTTCCGCGGCGGCGGCGCGCGCGAACGCTTCCGCGCTGCGTGCCGCCTGCTGCGCGGCATGGTGATCGTGGAGGAGCCGATCGACGCCCGCGTTGAGCGAATCGATCTGTTCGTTCAGGTTCATGCGTGTCTTCTCTGCGTAAGACCCGCGATTTTAACCGCTGCGCCGGTGCCGGTCCGTCAGCGACGTGTAACAAAGTGCGCAAAGCGGCGTGACGCACGCCGCTTTGTGTTACTTCAGGTAGCCCGCCGAGGCGAACCAGTCCAGCGCATCGCGCAGTCCTTCGCGGTACGGACGTGCGCGGTAGCCGAGCTCGCGTTCGGCCTTCGCGGACGTGAAATACATCTTGTTCCTCGACATGCGCAAGCCGTCGACGGTCACGAACGGCTCCTTCTTCGTGAACTTCGCGACGGCCTCCGCACCGACCGCGAGCGGATAGAGCGGCCAGCGCGGCAGCGCGATCGTCGGCGCCTTGCGGTTCGTCATCTGCGCGATGTCGGTCAGCATCTGCTGCAGCGGCAGGTTCTCGCCGCCGAGGATGTAGCGCTCGCCGATGCGGCCGCGCTCGAGCGCGAGGAAGTGGCCGTGCGCGACGTCGTCGACGTGCACGAGGTTCAGCCCGGTATCGACGAACGCGGGAATCTTGCCGAGCGCGGCCTCGACGATGATGCGGCCGGTCGGCGTCGGCTTCACGTCGCGCGGGCCGATCGGCGTCGACGGGTTGACGATCACGGCCGGCAGCCCTTCGTCGGCGATCATCCGCTCGACCGCGCGCTCGGCCAGCACCTTGCTGCGCTTGTACACGCCGATCGCCTGCTCGGCGGTCAGCGGGCGGTTTTCGTCGGACGGATCGCCTGCGCTCGTGACCTTCAGCGTCGCGACGCTGCTCGTGTAGACGATCCGCTCGACGCCTTCGGCACGCGCGGCGCGCATCGTCGCGACCGCGCCCTCGAGGTTCGCGCGCTCGATCTCGTCCGGATCCGGCGCCCACAGCCGGTAGTCGGCCGCCACGTGCAGCAGGTAGCGCACGCCGCGCAGCGCGGCGCGCATCGACGTCTCGTCGCGCATGTCGCCGGTGACGATCTCGGCGTCGAGATCCGCGACGTTCGTGCGCGGGCTGGTCGGGCGCACCAGCACGCGCACCGCATAGCCCTTCTGCTGCGCGATGTGTGCGACGGCCGAGCCGACGAAACCGGACGCGCCGGTGACGAGAACGAGATCGCGGGAGGTATCAGTCATGCGTTTCCTTCAGGGCCGCGCGGGCGGCGCGGCGGTTGTGCGTCGGCGAGATTGTACGTGGTCGGCGCGCCCGGCGACGCGAGCGCCCCACGGCGGCCGCAGCGGGCGACGGCCGCCGCGTGCGGCCGGCTTGCCGGGCACGTGTGCGAAGCGGCCGACGCGACTACAATGCCGGGCTTGAATGCTACGGGAGGGCGACGCGATGAGCCGTAATGAACTGGACGAACGGATCGAGACCTACTACGTGCGGGTACGCGGCGTCGTGCAGGGCGTTGGCTTCCGTCACGCGACGGTGCGCGAGGCGCACGCGCTGAAGCTGCGCGGCTGGGTCGCGAATCTCGAGGACGGCAGCGTCGAGGCGATGATCCAGGGCCCCGGCGCGCAGATCGACCGGATGCTCGCGTGGCTGCGCCACGGGCCGCCGTCCGCACGCGTGACCGAGGTCACGTTCGAGGAGCGTCCGATCGAAAAGCGTTTCGAGCGCTTCCAGCAGCAGTAAGGCGAAAACAACATGACGGGGTATCCGGAGGCCGGGCGCGGCATCATGCTGTCGGTGCTGGCGTCGACGCTGTTCGCGCTGATGTCCGCCTACGCGAAACTGCTCGCGCCGCTCACGGGGCTCGACATCTTCGCGTGGCGCATATTGTGGACCGCACCGGGCGCGCTCGCGCTGATCGCGCTGCGCGGCCGCTGGCCGGCGCTCGTCGAACTCGTGCGGCGCAGCGTGCGCGACTGGCGCCTGCTGATCGCGCTGCCGGCGAGCGCGGCGCTGCTCGGCCTGCAGCTGTGGTTGTTCCTGTGGGCGCCGCTGCACGGGCGCATGCTCGAAGTGTCGCTCGGCTATTTCCTGCTGCCGCTGACGATGGTGCTCGTCGGCCGCTTCTACTATCACGAACGCCTCGACCCGCTGCAATGGGCAGCGGTCGCGTGCGCGGCGCTCGGCGTCGCGCACGAGGTGTGGGCGACGCGCGCGTTCGCGTGGCCGACGCTCGTCGTCGCGCTCGGCTATCCGCCGTATTTCGTGCTGCGTCGCCGGATCAACGCCGATTCGCTCGCCGCGTTCGCGCTTGAGATCGCGCTACTGTGCCCGGTCGCGCTCGCGATGGTGTCGGCAAGTGCGACGCCGGTCGCCAGCCACCCGCTGCTGTGGGCCATGCTGCTGCCGGGGCTCGGCGTGCTCAGCACGCTCGCGCTCGCGAGCTACCTGAAGGCGAGCCGGATGCTGCCGATGGCGCTGTTCGGGATCCTCGGCTACGTCGAGCCGGTGCTGCTCGTCGCGGTGTCGCTGCTGCTGCTCGGCGAAACACTGAGCGTCGCGCAGCTCGCGACGTACGGGCCGATCTGGGCCGCCGTCGCGCTGACCGCGTGGCACAGCGCGATGCTGATGCGGCGCTTGCCCATGCGCGGCTGAGCGCCGTCGCTCGGCGGCGCGACCGCGGCAACGAACGTGCCGCGCATCGTGTGTTCGTTGCGTCGAATCTCGCGATGCTGGCGTCGAACTGGCATCGCGCTGACGTCCGGCTGGCGGCCTTGCCAGCTTTGCATCGCCGACGTCACGCCTGTAATCGAACAGAAGATTCCGTTGCACTTTGTTACTTAGGGTATCCCCCGACCGGCCGCTAGACTGACCTGACCGTCTTCTCTTCGTATGCGGCTTTTCCATGAACGGTCATCTCCGTGCCGGGCCGGCCGGGTTGGCGCGATGCGAGCATACGCGCATCGCCGCTGATCGCGTTCGCCTTCTCCCTTCCGAATCCTCCGCCGGTGCGTGCCGCACCGGCGTCGCGCAGGTGCGGCCATGTCGTTGAGCCTGCCGCCCGCCGTCTCGGTGCCGCCGGCGCGCGGCGGTCGCCTGATCGAAGTCGATTTCTTCCGCGGCATCGTGCTGCTGATGATCGTCGTCGATCACATTGGCGCGAGCATGCTGTCGCGCGTGACACTCCACGCATTCGCGCTGTGCGACGCAGCCGAGGTGTTCGTGTTCCTCGGCGGCTTCGCTACCGCGAGCGCGTACGGCGCAATCGCCGACCGGCACGGCGCGCGCGCCGCGCAGCAGCGGTTCGTGCGGCGCGCGATGCAGATCTATCGCGCGTTTCTCGCGACGTCGACGCTGATGCTCGTCGTGTCCGCCGTGCTCGACCATTACGGGATCGACGCGCCCAACCTCGCGCTCGACGACGTCAGCGTGATGCTCGCGTCGCCGCTCACGGGTGCGGCCGAGCTGCTCACGTTCCAGCGCCAGCCGTATCTCGCGTCGGTGCTGCCGATGTACGTGCTGTTCGCGCTGGCGTCGCCGGTGATCGTGCCGTTCGCGCGCCGCCATCCGTGGCTGCTCGTCGCGTTCAGCGCGACGTCGTGGGTCGCGGCCGGCTGGCTCGGCCCCGAGCTGCTGGATACCGATGGGTTCCGCTGGAGCTTCAACCCGTTTGCTTGGCAACTGATGTTCGTCGCCGGCGTGCTCGCGCGCTGCCAGCCGTTCTACCGGCGTGTCGCGCTCGGTCGCTGGGGCGCCGCGGCGACCGGCGTCGCGTGCGCGATCGTGCTCGGTTGCGCGAGCTACAAGCTGTTCTCAGGGCTGCCGGTGCCGGAAGGCGTGCTCAAGCGCGATCTCGCGCTGCCGCGTATCGTGAGCTTCGCCGCGATCGCGTGGCTGATGGCCGATTGCGTGCGCCGCGGCTGGATCGCGCGCATCGCGCAGGCCGTGCAGCCCGTCGTCGCGGTCGGCCGGCGCGGCCTGATCTGCTTCGTCGCGGGTGCGGCGATCTCGCTCGTCATCGATTCGCTGCTGCATCCGGTCGCGAACGGCGCCGAGCTGCGGCATATCGGCGTGGGTCTTGCGGCCGACGCATGCGCGATCGGGATGATGATGGCCGTGGCGGGTTCGGGAACGTGGTTCGCGCGCTGGCGCGGCGCGGCCGCATGAGCGGCGCGAAAGCACGGGTAACGCGAAAGCGCGGGCAACGCGGAAGCACGGAGGCGGCACGCAGCGCGCCGCGCGGCGTCGGTGCGGTCAGTGAGGTGAGCCGATGCGGGAGCGGGGGACGGCGGTCGCGTCGTCGGATTCAGCGTCGTCGCGTTCGTCGGACGTCGGATCGTCCTGCTCCGCGAGCACCGCGTCGGCTTCGGCCGCGGCCCGGGCGGCGCGCAATGCGGTGCAGCGCTGCGCGTGCCGGATGTCCGACAGTATCCTCAAGAGCCGAGTCGTTTTGCTTTTCATGATCTTCTCCCGCCAGTGCGCATCGCGACGGAGCGGATGCGCCGTTGCAACCAGTGTAGGACGTGCTGGCCGCGCTGGCGGGAGAATGTGGCGTGCAGGCCGCACGCCGAGGGATAGTACTTACTGCGCCGAGGCCATTGCCTGCGCCTGAACCGCTTCTTCCTCGCGGCGCTCTTCCGCGCAGCGCTGATGCTGACGCGACAGGCGGTTCATCATCGGCAGCAGCAGAAGTGCGAGCAGCATGCCGATCGCGGCGAGCCAGCCGAGCTTCTCGAACAGCGACAGGTAGAGCGGCAGCGATTCGGTGGCCGGCAGGTCGTGCGACGGCATCTGCGCGAAGTTCGCGACGACGCTGCCCAGATACTGCGACACACCCGTCGCGACGAAATACGCGCCCATCATGAAGCCGCTCATGCGCGCCGGCACGTAGCGGGCGATCATCGCGAGGCCGAGCCCGCTCACCAGCAGTTCGCCGAGCGAGTAGAGGCCGTAGCCCCACACCATGAACCACGACGACACGCGACCGTCCACCGCGTAGCGGCCGCTGATCGTGAACACCAGATAGCCGGCAGCCACGGCACCGAAGCCGAGTGCATACTTCGCCGCGACCGGCAGGTCACGGCCGCTCTTCGACACCGCGTTGTAGATCCACACGAGCACCGGGCTCAGCATCATGATCCAGATCGGGTTCAGCGCCTGGAACTGCGCGGCGCTCCACGTGAACAGCGTCGTGCCGAACAGGATGAAGCGCGGATCGACGTTGCGCAGCGCGAACAGCGTCAGCGATGTCGACATCTGCACGTAGAAGATGAAGAACAGGATCACCTGGCCGATCAGCACGAGCGCCGCGATCAGGCCCGCGCGCTCCGAACGCTCCGACTTCGCGATCATGTACGCGAAGATCGCCAGGATTGCGAATGCGGCCGTCCACACGCTCGCGACCGCGAGCTGCTTGTGTTGCAGCACGTACAGCGTAATCAGCGCGAGCGCGACGCCGCCTGCCGCCACGCCGCCGAGGCGCTTCCAGCGGATCGGCTCGTCGTCGGGCTGCGAGCCGATGTGCGCGAGTGTGCGGTGCATCAGCATGAAGTTCAGGATCGCGAGCAGCATCCCGGCGCAGCAGACCGCGAACGCGGTGTGCCAGCCCCAGTGATCCTTGATCCATGGCGTCGCGAGCATCGACACGGTCGAGCCGATGTTGACCGCCATGTAGTAGATCGTGAACGCGCTGTCGATGCGCGCATCATCGCCCTCATAGATGCGGCGCACGAGGTTCGCCGCGTTGGCCTTGAACAGGCCGTTGCCGACGACGATCACGCCGAGCGACGCATACATGTATGCCAGCGCGTCGTTCGGCACCGCCAGCATCAGGTAGCCGGCGCACAGCACGGCTGCGCCGATGATCATCGTGCGACGGGCGCCGAGCACCTTGTCGCCGATCCAGCCGCCGATCGACGGGGACGCGTAGACGAGCGCGGTGAACGCGCCCCAGGTCAGGTTCGCATGGCTGTCGGTGAAACCGAGCCGGTCGACCATGAAGAGGACCAGGAGCGCGGCCATGCCGTAGTAGCCGAAGCGCTCCCACATTTCGATAAGGAAGACCGTCGTAAACGATCGGGTCTGTGAAACAGGTGCGTGCATCATCAATCTCGTTTGAAACGGACGGCGCGGATCGCGCGTCGCCTTGGGGTCGAACTGGCGCCGGAGCACTATGGCCGGGTAGGCTTTGCGTCGGCGATGGAGCAGTCGGGCGGTTAGCCCGGGCCGGGGTCGGACGCCGCCAGGCAAGGCGGTGCACGACCCCGACCGGCGCGCGAATGGTAACGTTTGCCGGTCCGGTGCGTCAGGTCCGCGCCACTCAGGGAAACTCCCGATATGGCAGCAGCTTTCAGGAATATTCGTCTCATCATCTATTTGTAAGAATCGCGCCCGTTCTCCGCAAATTCCCGGAGAGCCGCTTGCAGCTTGCCTGTGAAGCGGGCGAGTCTGGCAAGATAGCGCGTCGTTTCGCTCGCCTCGTGCCCTGTTTAGTGCACCGGGCTCAACACCGAAGACGTGTGCGAACCCGAAGACTAAGCCAAATCGATCTAACTTAGTTACTTTCCATCAAACATTTTTTGACGACCACTTTTCGGCCTGCTATGGTTCCCCCCACTGAAAACTCGCAGTCGGCAGACGCTGCCGCAGCACTGGGCAGCAAGATCCGCGCGTTGCGCCAACGACTCAAGCGCACGCTCGACGACACCGCTACCGCTGCGGGGATTTCGAAGCCGTTTCTGTCTCAAGTCGAACGCGGGCTGGCGTCGCCGTCGCTGACGTCGCTGGCCGGTATCGCACAGGCGCTCGGCGTGACGGTGCAGTACTTCGTGGATACGCCGAGCGAGGAACGCTCGGTCTGCAGAGGCGATCAGTTGCGCTTCTTCGGATTCGCCGATTCGGCGAACCTGTTCGCGAGGCTGACCAACGTGACCGAAGGGCGTCAGCTCGAGGCGATCCTCGTGCGGATGCCGCCGGGGCAGAAGCGGTCGGAAGTGACGACACATGCAGGAGAGGAGTTCCTGTACGTGATTGAAGGGGAAGTGTCGCTGACGCTGGAAGGCAAGACGTTCGTCCTGCAGGCCGGCGACAGTTCGCATTATCAGTCGACGGTCCCGCACAGCTGGGTCAACACCGCGAAGATCGAGTCGGTGGTGGTCTGGGTCGGTACGCCGCGGCTGTTCTAACGCACAGGTATTCCTTCGTTTCGGAGACGGAATACCTGTCGAAAGAAACGTAAGGAATACTAAGATGCAATACGAGAATCACGGGCCTCCTCAACCGCTGTACCCGTCAGCGTCTCAAGCGTAACCGCGGCATTCGCCGCGCATCGCTCACCGAACAACCTTCTCAAGACCGCCACGATGAAATCCTTGCATGCCATGTCGGCCGTGCTGGCCGCGCTCGCCCTGACGACGCCCGCCGCTCACGCCGTGACCGTTCCGTCGAACGTCGCGCTCGCTCCTCAACAGGACCTGACGCGCCAGGTGCCCGCCGAAGTCGAGTCGCTCGATCCGGCGCACATCGAGTCGTGGACCGGCAACACGATCGGCCTCGACCTGTTCGAAGGCCTCGCCCGCATCGATGCAGCCGGCCAGGTCGTGCCGGGCGTCGCGCAGTCGTGGGAGCGCAAGTCGCCGCAGACGTGGATCTTCAAGCTGCGCCACGATGCGAAGTGGAGCAACGGCCAGCCGGTGACGGCCGCCGATTTCGTCTATGCGTGGCAGCGCCTCGTCGATCCGAAGACGGGCTCGAAGTACACGATCCTCGTCGAGTTCGTGAAGAACTCGAAGGACATCATCGCCGGCAAGGCTGCGCCGACGACGCTCGGCGTGCGGGCGGTCGACCCGTACACACTGGAAGTGACGACCGACGTGCCCGTCGCGTTCTTCCCCGAACTGACCGCGATGGTGCCGCTCGCGCCGGTGAACAAGGACACCGTCGCGAAGTTCGGCGACGCATGGACGCGCCCGGGCAACATCGTCAGCAACGGCGCATACCAGCTCGTCGACTGGCAGCCGAACAACCGCATCGTGATCTCGAAGGACGCGAAGTACTGGAACGCGCCGAAGGTCGTGATCAACAAGGTCACGTACCTGCCGATCGAAAGCGACGAAACCGCGATGCGCATGTACCAGGCCGGCCAGATCGACTACAGCTACTCGATTCCGTCGGGCATCTTCCAGCAGGTCAGCAAGCAGTTCGGCGGCGAGCTGCGCCCGGGCCTGCAGCTCGCGACCTATTACTACTACCTGAACAACAGCGATGCGGCGCTCAAGGACAAGCGCGTGCGCCAGGCGCTGTCGATGGTGATCGATCGCGACGTGCTGACGTCGAAGCTCACGCAGGCGGGCGAGAAGCCGATGTACGGCCTGATGCCGAACGGCACGAAGGGCGTGCAGCCGTTCACGCCGGAGTGGGCGTCGTGGCCGATGGCCAAGCGCATCTCGACCGCGAAGGACCTGCTGAAGCAGGCCGGCTACTCGGACGCGAAGCCGCTGTCGTTCACGCTCACGTACAACACCAACGACCTGCACAAGAAGGTCGCGCTGTTCACCGCATCGGAATGGCGGACGAAGCTCGGCATCAACACGAAGCTCGAGAACGTCGAGTTCAAGGTGCTGATGAAGGAACGGCATGACGGCAAGGTGCAGATCGCGCGCGACGGCTGGTTCGCCGACTACAACGACGCGATGACCTTCTTCGACCTGATCCGTTGCGGCAGCTCGCAGAACACCGTCGGCTACTGCAACAAGCAGGTCGACACGCTCGTCGACGACGGCAACCAGAAGCTCGACGACAAGGCCCGCGCCGCGCTGCTCACGCAGGCGCATGACACGGCAATGAACGACACGCCGATGGTGCCGCTGTTCCAGTACTCGGCCGACCGTCTCGTGAAGCCCTACGTGGGCGGCTACTCGCTGAAGAACGTGATCGACATGCGTGCTTCGCAGGACATGTATCTGATCAAGCACTGAGCGGAGCGATCATGCTGGCCTACGCATTGAGACGCACGTTGTGGGCGGTGCCGACGATTCTCGCCGTCATCACCGTCTGCTACCTGCTGCTGCACTTCACGCCCGGCGGTCCGTTCGATACGGAGAAGCAGCTGTCCGCGGCGACGCTCGCGAACCTGAACGCGAAGTACCACCTCGACGAGCCGCTGTGGAAGCAGTACCTGCTGTATCTCGGTTCGCTGCTGCAAGGCGATCTCGGCCCGTCGTTCCGTTACGTCGACTGGTCGGTGAACGATCTCGTGAAGAAGGCGCTGCCCGTAAGTCTCGGCGTGGGCGGGGTGTCGATCCCGATCTCGATCGTGTTCGGCGTGCTGCTGGGTACCGTCGCGGCCGTTCGCCGCGACAGCGTGATCGATCGCTTCGTGATGCTGATCGGCAACTTCGGCAACGTCGTGCCGCCTTTCGTGCTCGGGCCGGTGCTGGTGTGGATCTTCGCGATCCTCTTGAAGACGTCGGCCGGCAACGGCTGGCTGCCGGCCGGTGGCTGGGGCGACGGCGGCTGGCAGTACCGCCTGCTGCCGATCGTGCTGCTGACCTTCATCAACGTGTCGCTGCTCGCACGCGTGATGCGCGGCTCGATGATCGAGACGCTGTCGAGCAACTACATCCGCACCGCGCGCGCGAAGGGCCTGCCGGGCTCGACCATCGTGCTGCGTCACGCGCTCAAGCCCGCGCTGATGCCGGTCGTGTCGCTGTTCGGCACGGTCTGCATCACGTCGATCACGGCGGCAGTCGTCACCGAATCGGTGTTCGCGCTGCCGGGGCTCGGGCAGCTCGTCGTGAACGGCGCGATCAACCGCGACTACACGCTCGTGCTCGGCCTCGTCGTGCTGACCACCGTCTGCGCGGTGCTGTTCAACCTGCTGGTCGACCTCGCGTATGCGTGGCTCGATCCGCGCATCCGTTATTGAGCGAGGCACCGCGATGACTCCGACTACTCCCGTCGTCGGCCTGCCCGTGCAGACCGATTCGCCGCCGCGTTCGCGCTCGCCGCTCGCGCTCGCGTTCGCGCGCTTCCTTCACAACCGCGCGGCCGTGTTCAGCCTCGTGCTGCTCGCGCTCATCACGCTCGCGTGTTTCGTCGGCCCGTGGCTGCTCGCCGCAGATCCCGCCGCGAGCGACTGGGGCGCGATCAGCCTGCCGCCGACGCTCGCGAACCAGCACTGGTTCGGCACCGACGAACTCGGCCGCGACCTGCTCGTGCGCACGCTGATCGGCGGCCGCGTGTCGATCGAGGTCGGCCTGCTCGGCACGCTGGTGTCCGGCCTGTTCGGCGTCGCATGGGGCGCGACCGCCGGTTTCGCGGGCGGCCGTGTCGACTCCGCGATGATGCGCGTCGTCGACATGATGTACGCGATCCCGTACCTGCTGATCGCGATCCTGATGATGACCCTGTTCGGCCGCTCGTTCATGCTGGTCGTGCTGACCATCAGCGCGTTCTCGTGGATCGACATGGCACGCGTCGTGCGCGGCCAGACGCTGTCGCTGCGCAACCGCGAGTTCGTCGACGCGGCGCGCGCGATCGGCGTGTCGCCGGCATCGATCGTGGTGCGCCATGTCGTGCCGAACCTGCTTGGCGTGGTCGTTGTGTATGCAACTGTTTCGGTGCCGAACATCGTGCTGACCGAATCGGTGCTGTCGTTCCTCGGCCTCGGCGTGCAGGAACCGATGACGAGCTGGGGCGTACTGATCCAGGATGGCGCGCAGAAACTCGAATCGATGCCGTGGCTGCTGCTGGCCCCGGCCGTCATGCTGTGCGTGACGCTCTACTGCGTGAACTTCGTTGGCGACGGCCTGCGTGACGCGCTCGACCCGAAGGATCGCTGAGATGACTGCATTACTCGAAGTCGACAACCTCGGCGTGCGCTTCACGCGCAAGGACGCGCCGCCGATCGACGCCGTGAGCGGCGTGTCGTTCTCGCTCGAAGCCGGCAAGACGCTCGGCATCGTCGGCGAATCGGGCTCGGGCAAGAGCCAGACCGTGATGGCGCTGCTCGGCCTCCTGGCTGGCAACGGCACGACGACGGGCGCCGCGCGCTATCGCGGCGACAACCTGCTCGAGATGGATACGCGCGCGCTGAACGCGGTGCGCGGCGACCGGATCGCGATGATCTTCCAGGATCCGATGACGTCGCTCAATCCGTTCCTGACGATCGAGCGGCAGATGACCGAGACGCTGCAACTGCATCGCAAGCTGTCGCGCAAGGAGGCGACCAGGCGCGCGATCGAGGCGCTCGAGTCGGTGCGCATTCCGGATGCGGCGCGCCGCATCCGCATGTATCCGCACGAATTCTCCGGCGGCATGCGCCAGCGCGTGATGATCGCGATGGCGCTCCTGTCCGAGCCGGAAATCCTGATCGCCGACGAGCCGACCACCGCGCTCGACGTGACCGTGCAGGCGCAGATCATCGATCTGCTGCGCGAGCTGAACCGCGAGCGCGGCACCGCGATCGTGCTGATCACGCACGACATGGGCGTGGTCGCAGGCCTCGCGGACGACGTGATGGTCATGTATGCGGGCCGCACCGTCGAATACGCGCCGGCCGAATCGATCTTCGCGGCGCCGTCGCATCCGTACACGATCGGTCTGCTCAACGCGCTGCCGCGCCTGACCGACGCCGACGATGCGCCGCTCGTCGCGATTCCCGGCAATCCGCCGATGCCCGGCACCGCACCGGCCGGCTGCGCGTTCGCGAAACGCTGCACGTATGCGGAGGCGCGCTGCGGTGCCGCGCGCCCCGCGCTCGAAACCTATGGCGTCGCGGGCGCGGTGCGCGCGTGCCACCGGCCGCTGGCCGATCTGACGGGAGGTCTGCGATGAGCGTCGATGAACGCCGCAATGCCGGCGCGACGGGCGACACGCTGCTGTCCGTCGAGGATCTGAAGGTGCATTTCCGCGTGCCGCTCGGCGGCTATCCGTGGTCGCCCAAGGGCACGCTGCTCGCGGTCGACGGCGTGTCGTTCGACGTGAAGCGCGGCGAGACGGTCGGGCTCGTCGGCGAGTCGGGCTGCGGGAAGTCGACGCTCGCGCGTGCGCTGATCGGCCTCGTGCCAATGACGGCAGGCACGGTGCGCTGGCGCGGCGAAGCCGTCGCGCCCGATCACCTGCGCGGCACCGCGATGCGCCGCGAAGTGCAGATGATCTTCCAGGATCCGCTCGCGTCGCTCGATCCGCGCATGACGATCGAACAGATCGTTGCGGAGCCGCTCGTCACGCACCACGCCGGCCTTGGCCGCGCCGAAGTGCGGCGCCGCGTGGTCACGATGCTCGAGCGTGTCGGCCTGAACGCGCATCACCTGCTGCGCTACTCCCACGAATTTTCGGGCGGACAGTGCCAGCGCGTCGGTATCGCGCGCGCGTTGATCGGCGAGCCGAAGCTCGTGATTTGCGACGAGCCCGTATCGGCACTCGACGTGTCGATCCAGGCGCAGATCGTGAACCTGCTGCGCGATCTGCAACGCGAACTGTCGTTGTCCTATCTGTTCGTCGCGCACGACCTGGCGGTGGTGAAGGCCATCAGCCAGCGCGTGCTCGTGATGTATCTCGGCCGCGTGATGGAGTTCGGCACGCGGCATGACGTGTACGGCGTGCCGCAGCACCCGTACACGAAGGCGCTGCTCGATGCGGCGCCGACGCCGGAGCCGGCGCGCGAGCGTGCTCGCCGTCCGATGCTGCTGGCGGGCGAGATGCCGTCGCCGCTCAACCCGCCGTCCGGCTGCGCGTTTCGCACGCGCTGCCCGGTCGCGATCGACGCGTGTGCGCAGGACGTGCCGCTGCCGGAAGTGCGGCACGGCTCGGCGGCGCGTGTCGCGTGCATCCGGGCGGGCGTGGCGGCGTGAAGTGACGCAGCAAACATAACCAGGCAGGTCAACAGGGGTAGGGTGCGGCGCGAACGATCTTCGCGTCGCGGGTAAAGGCGCGTCCTTAACCGGGCTCGCCGGGGGGCTGGAAGCGGATCGCAACCGGCGTGGACGACATCAACACAAGACGAGAATGACGATGAAAAAGCAAAAGACGATCGGGACGGCATCGAAGATGCTGCTTGCATGGGGCTTGCCTGCGCTTGCCGGCGTATCGCTGAGCGGTGTCGCGCACGCCGACGACGCGGCCCCCGCACCGCTGACGGTCGCGCAGGCCGCGCCGTCCGCCGGCGCAAGCACGTCGGTTGCGCAGGCAACGACCCCGAACGCCATTATCAACGCCGAGGCGAACCAGACCGTCACGCCGCCCGATGAGCCTTCGGCGCAGTCGAAGTCGAACGGCTTCATTGCCGACAGCCACCTGAACTTTCTGTTCCGCAACTATGCGGACACGCTGGACAACAAGGGCGGGCCGCATCGTCACGCGTGGGTCCAGGGCGCGATGGCGAACTTCGAGTCGGGCTATACGACCGGCCTGATCGGCATCGGCTTCGACGCGTCGCTGTATGCGGCGCTGAAGCTCGACGGCGGCGCCGGCGCCGGCAGCATGGTGCACATCGCGAAGGGTGGCGGCGGTTCGAACCAGCTCGCGTGGGCCTATCCGGGCATCTACGACGTGAAGGCGCGCATCTCGAACACGGTGGTCAAGTACGGTCTGCAGGCCGTCGACAACCCGTTCATGGAGCAGCATGACAACCGCGCGCTGCCGCCGACGTTTCTCGGCGCGACGATCGTCAGCAACGAATTCAAGAACGTGATGCTCGAGGCCGGCAGCTTCACGAAGACCGATGCGCGCGGCCACACGACGCTCACCAACCTCACGACGCAGTATGGCGGCACGCGCATCAATCGCCTGACCTACGTCGGCGGCACGTGGGACTATTCGGAGAACGGCGAAGTCGCGCTGTACGCGAACCAGGCCGATGACGTGTGGCACCAGTACTACGCGTCGGTGAAGCACAGCATCGGCGATGTGAAGTCGATCAAGTGGACCGGCTTTGGTAACGTTTACTCGACGCACGATACGGGCGACGCGCTGCAGGGCAAGATCAACAACAACGCGTACAGCCTGTCGCTGGCCGCGCAACACGGTCCGCACGAACTGCTGCTCGGTTATCAGCAAGTGCTCGGCGACCAGTTCTTCGACTACCTCAATGAAACCAACGGCATCTTCCTGACCAACTCGATGGACGTCGACTACAACGCGCCGCACGAAAAGTCGCTGCAGCTGCGTTACACGTTCTACGGCAAGGAAGCGGGCCTGCCGGGCTTCAAGGCGATGGTATGGGGCGTGACGGGCTGGGGCGCGGATGCGAGCGCGGGCGCGGCGGCGGATCCGAGCAAGTCGAGCATCTACTGGAGCAACGGCGCACCGGTGCAGGGCCGTCACCACGAGTTCGGCTTCATCCCGTCGTACACGTTCCAGAGCGGCAAGCTGAAGGACACGAAGGTCACGTTCATCGCGATGTGGCACAACGGTTCCGCGCACTACTCGGACGCGACCAACAAGGAATACCGTCTGGTCGTGAACGTGCCGCTGCACGCGTTCTGATCGAAGGGGGGCGCGACGCCCCCTTCGAAACTGTTCGTCTCGCGCCGCCGGCCTGCGATCAGCTCGATCAGGCCGGCTTGTGCAACCCCGCCACCGGATCGTTCGCGGCGGGGATGTCTTCCACCAGCGACGTGAGCTGGCGGCCCGTGTCGCGCCAGGCGTCGAGGCCGCCGCGCAGCGGCAGCGCATCGGTGAAGCCTGCATCGAGCAGGCGCTTGGCCATCAGCGCCGCCGTCACTTCGTTCGGGCACGAGCAATACACGACGAACTTCTGCGAAAACGGGTAGCGCGCGACGATGTCCTCGATGTGCCGCTCGTCCGCGAATTGCGCACCGGGAATCGTGAACGGGTCGAGCTTGCGGTGCTCGGGCGAACGCACGTCGAGCACCACCGGCGCGGCCGCGTCGCGCAGCAGCAGGTCGAGCTCGTCGACGCCGATCCGCGCGCTCGCGAGCTGGCGGATCAGCGCGCGGCGGCGCATCCAGCGCACGGCAGCATAGACGGCCAGCAGCGCGACGATCACCAGCAGCACCGCGCGGCCGAGCCGGCTCGCGCCGGCGAACAGCCAGTCGATCTGCCGGTAGAACACGAGCCCCGCGACGAGCCCGACGGTCGTCCACAGCGCGGCGCCGAGCGCATCGTAGCCGGCGAACGTGCGATAGCGCGTGCCGAGCGCGCCGGCCATCGGCACCGACACGAGCGACAGCCCCGGAATGAAGCGGGCGACCGCGAGCACGCGCACGCCGTAGCGGCCGAAGAAGCGTTCGGTTTTCCTCACGCAGGTATCGCGCGACAGCGACAGCCGGCAGATCGTCTTGAGCGTCGTGCCGCCGTAGCGCCGCCCGGCGACGTACCACGCCGTGTCGCCGATCAGCGCGCCGAGGACCGACAGCGCCAGCACCGTCAAGAGCTGCGAGCCGATCATCGCCGGATGCATCGCGGCCATCGCACCGAACAGCACGAGCGTCGGCATCGCCGGCACGGGCAGGCCGATGGCCGCCGCGAGTACATTGGCGAAGACGAGAAGCGGCCCGTATTGGGCGACGAGGTCACGGAGCATGACGGCTGGCCGAAAAGGAAGCGCGTGAGGAAGATGCGCGGATTGGCCGATTATCGGCCATTTTCAACCGGGCGGAGGGGAATGACGGAAAGCGCCTGACGGCGGCAGGGAAATGCGGACAGAACGGTGAGCCAGTGCGTTGCACGTGGCTCACCGTCGGACATCAGGAAGAGGAGCGGGCGAGCGAGGCGGCGCCGTGGTTTTCTCCGGGCAGCTCGGCCCCGTGCGAGCGGATCGCGGCGATCAGCTCGGCCGGCGTGATCTCGTAGCGGACCTCGCGGTGAATGCCGGGCTTGCGTTCGTCGATCTCGATCAGCAGCACGCTCTTGCCGTCGGCGGTCGATTCGAGCCTGAGCGAGCGCAGTTCGCGGCCGTCGGCCGGGTCGTGTTCGGTGAGCAGGGTCATTGCCCCGGATGAGCCGGTAGTGCGCATCGAACCTATCCTCGTGTCGTGTGTGCCAGATTGGCGAAGATGTCGTTGTTGAATGCAGCTTGACGAAGTTTAACGCGAACGGGCCGCAACACGGAGCATTTTCGTGGACATGAAATGAGGGCTGCACCACCCATCCTTCTGATGTTTGAGCCGCGCCGGGCGGGCGTTTCAGCCGGATCGGACCGCGCCGCTCCAGGCGCCCGGCCGGTGCTCGCGCCGGGCGGGCGCAGGTGCCGTCAGAAGCGGTCGGCGAACCCCATCGCCGGGTCGCTGACCGAGTGGCGACCCGTTTCGACGCGGCCGGCCACGCGGCGCGAGAAGCTCGCGTCGCTGTCGGCGGTGACGACGAAGTCGTACCAGTGGCCGGTCGAGTCGAGGTTCCAGTGCAGTTCCGACTGGCCGCCGGCGTGTACCGCGACGGTCCACGTCGTGCCCGTGTCGTTGCCGTGCCCGCGATCGTCGGTCGCGCCGCGGCCGGACAACTGGCCGTACACCTTGTTCGACTTCACCGTGAAGCGCACCGTGCTGCCGCCGTCGTTGCGCAGCCGCAGATGCAGGTTGCCGCTCGCGCCCGCATAGCCGACCCGGATTTCCGGATGCGGCGTGTGTTCGCCGGTCAGCCGGGCCAGATCGCCGGTGAAGCGGCGGTGATAGCCGTTCGGGCCGAGCACCCACAGGTCATAACTGCCGCCGTCGTCGGCCAGCGCCGCCCAGTCGCCGCGCAGCGCCTTGCCTGGTTCGACGACGTAGCGGCGCGGCACGCGGTCGAGATGCAGCTTGTCGTAGACGTGGAACACCGCGGCCGCGCGGCCCGTGTTCGCGAACTTCAGCGTGACGGTGCCCTTGCCGGGATCGACCTGCGCGCTCGCATGCAGCTCGTACGGCAACGCGCGCGACGGGCGCACGCCGGTGGCCTGTGCAGGCGGCGACGGCGTGGCCGGCGGCGTGATCTTCGGCGCGGCCTGCTGCGCGGTGCTCAGCGCGTCGACCTGGCTTTTCGTCGTGCGGCCCGCGAGCGTCGGCAGCGGTTCGTCGTTCGGCGCGCGGAAGTTGAACGCGCTCGTCAGGTCGCCGCACACCGTGCGGCGATATGCGCTGATCTGCGGCTCGACGACGCCGAAGCGTTTCTCGAGGAAAAGCAGCGTCGACGTATGGTCGAACACCTGCGAGTTGACCCAGCCGCCGCGGCTCCACGGCGACACGACCCACATCGGCACGCGCGGGCCCGGCCCGTACGGCCGGCCGTCGGCCGCCGGCTGGCTCGACGTGGCCGGCGCGAAGTCGTGGTACTCGACGGCGACGTCGGCAGCCGCCAGCGTATGGCCGCCCGCGAGCGAGCCGTCCGCGTTGCGCGACGGCACGGCCGGCGACGGCATGTGGTCGAAGAAGCCGTCGTTCTCGTCGTAGTTGATCAGCAGGACGGTCTTGCTCCACACGTCCGGATTCGCGGTCAGTGCGTCGAGCACCGCCTGCACGTACCACGCGCCCTGAGCGGGGCTCGACGGCCCCGGGTGCTCGCTGTACGCGGACGGCGGGATGATCCACGACACCTCGGGGAGCTTGCCGTTGCGGATGTCGTCGCGGAACGTTTCGAGAAAGCCGTACGGCATCGTGTTGCCGAAGCCCTTCGCGAGCGGGCTCAACGGATCGTCGATCGCCGGATCGTAGAACGCGCCGGCCGCCGTCACCGGCTGCGTGATGTCCGTCGACGCGACGTACGCGGGCCGGCGTGCGGCCGGCATCTGCTCGATGGCCGCGCGCCAGTGGCGGAAGCTCATCATCTCGTTGCAGCCGAAATTGTCGATCAGGCTCTGGTAGACCTTCCAGTTCACGCCGGCCTGCTGCAGCCGGTCGGCGTAGGTCGTCCACGTCCAGCCCTGGCTCGACGGGCCGATGTCGTTGCCGCCGTTGAACTGGTTGTTCAGCGCGGCGACCTTCACGCGGCTGCCGTCGGTCGGGCTGATGCCGTTCGGGCCGTTGGTGCCGCTCCAGAAGAACAGCCGGTTCGCGATGGTGCCCGTGTGCATCCCGCAGTGATAGTGGTCGCAGAGCGTGAACGCGTCGGCGAGCGCGCGCTGGAACGGCACCTCGGCCGCGTCGTAATAGCCCATCGACAGCGGCGTCTTCGCGTCGGGCCAGCAGTTCATCCGGCCGTGGTCCCACGCGGCCTGCGCGTCGGCCCACGTATGCGGCGTGCCGCCCGCGCGCTGCGCGTTGCCCTGGCTCGCATCGAGGTGGTACGGCGTGAAGATGGTCGCGGGCGTCGCTTTCGTGTAGGTCTGGTAGAACACGTCGCGGCCGTTCGGCGACGGCACCGCGAAGCGGTCGCCGTAACCACGCACGCCCTTGAACGTGCCGAAGTAGCCGTCGAACGCGCGGTTCTCCATCATCAGCAACACGACGTGCTTGACGTCCTTGATGGTCCCCGTTTCGTGGAAGGCGGGAATGGCGAGCGCGCGGCGGATGCTCGGCGGAAACGCGGACAGCGCGGCGGCGGCGAGGCCGGAACCGGCGGTCTGCTGAAGGAATTTGCGGCGTGACGTCATGGTGTTTGGATCCTGTGAGGGTGGGAGCGTTCGCGAGTTCGTCTGGCGGTGACCGGGCATCGTCGCGCCCCGGGACGATCGGCGATGCGTGCGCGTTCGGGGCATCGGACGCGTATCGCGGCGATGCGCGATGCGCGATGCGCGACGTCGCGCGGATGGCGCGGCCGCCGTCGCAATCCTGCGTGCCGCGCGCTCGTGATGCGCGGGGCAGGTGTCGGCACACACCGGACCGGCGCGTGCCGGGCTGGAGCGGCGCCCAGTCTAGGGAGGCGACATGACGTCGACGTGATGAAGAAATGACATCGCATGTCGCGCACATGACGTTGCGTGCGCAACGATTCGTTCGAGCGCGATGCGAGGTTGAAAATGGTAAGAAATTACCGATCGCCGCACGCGTGACCGGTCAGAATTTTCCGGATTGGCGGGGATCGCGCGAGCACGCTTCGTTGCGGATACAACCTGACGTGCAACGGCGTGACACCCGTGTTTCAAATGCGTGAAATCGGCTAAGCTCGACGCATTGCTGCGCGCCTGCGCAGTCCGCGCCTTCGGCGCGACATTTCGGAACCGGCCCACCCATGACCGATATCACGATCCGGCACAGCGAGACGCACGACGTCGACGCGATCCGACAGATTGCCGCGCATCCCGCGGTGTACATGAATACGTTGCAGCAGCCGTTTCCGTCGCTCGAAAAATGGCAGAAGCGGCTCGACAACGTGCGCGAGCACGGCGTGAGCCTCGTTGCCGAAATCGACGGCACGGTGGTCGGCCATCTCGGCCTGCATCCCGAGCCGAATCCGCGCCGGCGCCACGCGGCGGCGCTCGGCATGATGGTCGACGCGGCCCGTCACGGGCGCGGCATCGGCGGCCGGCTGCTCGCGGCCGCGATCGATCTCGCGGAGAACTGGCTGAACATCACGCGTCTCGAGCTGACCGTGTTCACCGACAACCGCGCGGCGATCGCGCTCTACGAGAAACACGGTTTCCGCATCGAGGGCGAATCGCCGGATTACGCGTTGCGCGACGGCGTGCATGCGTCCGTGTATCACATGGCCCGGATCAAGGCGCCGCAGTGAAGGACCGGCCGTCGCGGACGTGACGGCACGCGGCCGCGACGCCGCGCGTCATATTCAATCGAGAATTCGTTCGTTTTCCTTCGGTTGTACCCGTCGTATCGTCGAACGATGTGCCGGTCGCTGCGGCCGGCTTCGCTTTTTTGTATCGATACATGCGCGGCGCTGCATGTCGGCCGGCCTCATCGTCATCGCTTCACGGCCCTCGTTGCGTGCGCGGCATCTCCCTGAAACCGTCTTGTTCAACGGAACCCGCTTCGATGAAAACCGCTCTTCGCAATCTCACCGCCGCCTGCCTGTTCGCCGCCGCCAGTGCGGCGCTTGCCGCTGCCGCGCCCGCGGGCGCCCCGGTGGCGAACGCATCGCCCGACGGCGCGCATCTGCCGCCCGGCATCGCGTGGCAGCAGGGTGACGTCGATGCCGCGTTCGCGCTCGCGAAGCGCACCGGCAAGCCGCTGCTGCTGTACTGGGGCGCCGTGTGGTGTCCGTCGTGCAACCAGGTGAAGTCGACGATCTTCAGCCAGCAGGCGTTCAAGACCCGCTCGTCGTTCTTCGTGCCCGTATATCTCGACGGCGACACCGAAAGCGCGCAGAAGCTCGGCGAGCGCTTCAAGGTGCACGGCTATCCGACGATGATCCTGTTCCGCCCGGACGGCACCGAAGTGACGCGGCTGCCGGGCGAGGCCGATCTCGAACGCTACATGCAGGCGCTGTCGCTCGGGATGACGGCCGCGCATCCGGTGCGGCAGACGCTCGCGACCGCGCTGAACAACGGCGCGGCGCTGACGCCGGCCGAATGGCATCTGCTGGCCGACTATTCCTGGGACACCGACGGCGCGCTGCCGGTGCCGTCCGACCGTGTCGCGGTGACGCTGCAGACGCTGTCGCAACGTGCGCGTGCGGCTGGCGCGAAGGCGGACGCCGCGCGGTTCGCGCTGAAGTCGGCGGTGGTGGCGGCATCGGACGATCCCGCGCAGGCCGGCGCGCTCGACAAGGCGGCGCTCGTCGACGCGCTGCGCGCGGTGCTGCGCGAGCCGGCGCTGGCGCGCGCCGATTCGGACGTGCTCGTCGCAGCGCCCGCGCGCGTGGTCGCGTACCTCGGCGCCGACGCCGCGCAGCGCACGAAGCTGCGCGGCGCGTACGACACGGCGCTCGCGCGCCTGTCGACCGATGCGACGCTGTCGTCGATCGACCGTCTGATGGCGCTGCACGGCCGCGTGCTGCTCGCGCGCGGCGACGCGCACGACGGCGCGCCGCTCGCCGCGCCGGCGCTGGTCGATACCGCACGCAAGCAGATCGCGGCATCGGTGCAGGGCGCCGCGAACGCGTACGAGCGGCAGGCGCTCGTCAGCGAAGCGGCGGACACGCTGACCGACGCCGGGCTGTACGACGAATCCGACGTCTTGCTGAAGGCCGAGTTGCCGCGTTCGGCGACGCCGTACTACTTCATGTCGGGACTGGCGGCGAATGCGAAGGCGCGCGGCGACAAGGCCGCGGCGCTTGACTGGTACCGGAAGGCGTACGACTCGGCGAGCGGCCCGGCGACGAAGCTGCGCTGGGGCGCGACCTATTTCGCGAATGCGGTCGCGCTGGCGCCGGACGATTCGGCGCGGATCGAAGCGATCGCCGCGAGCGTGCTCGCGCAGGCCGGCAAGACCAAGGATGCGTTTTATGGGGCGAACCTGCGCGCGCTGACCAAGGTCGTGACGCAACTGAATCGCTGGCGCGGCGGCGGCGCGCACGATGCGTCGGTCAGGTCGGTCGTGAAGCAGTTCGACGGGGTGTGCGCGAAGTTGCCTGCGGGCGATCCGCAGGCAGCGGCATGCGCGAAACTGATCGAGCCGGTGAAGGCGTGATGGCTTGCGCGGAAGCGGCCGGACGGGACGGCCGCGTCGTGACGGCGATTAGTGGCTCGACTCCGACGATGCACCTTGGTCGCTGCCATACCCGGCACGCTGCTGATGGGCGATCTTCGCTTCGGCGGAAACGATGCTGGCCGGGTAGAACCAATCGCTCGGCTGGAAACCGGCCTGCTTGAGCGCCTTCACTTCGGCGTGAACCTGCGCGCGCGTGAGCGGCGGGTTCGACTGCGCTTGCGCGGCGAGCGGCGCGGATACGGCCAGGGCAACGGCAACTGCGTGAATCAGGCGCTTCATGATCGTGACCTCCGTGTTTCCAGCTGTGCGGCCGGCCTTTCGACGGAGCGGCGGCGGTTGAAAGCAGTGTAGGCCCGGCCACGCGCGCGAAAAATGCGGTCGCGCCTAACTCAGTGTTCTGCCGCCCGTAACAATGGATGGTGGACGTGGACGTGGACGTGGACGTGGACGTGGACGTGGACGGTGCCAGATGGCGGTGCGTGACGGGCGTCGGGCCGTCCGGGCCGTGCGGCGAGGTAGCGCCGAGCGGCTCCGGTCGGGCGGGGGACGAACCGGCGGATGAGAACCCCGGCGATCCGCCCCGGTTTGCGCGCGGAGGTGTCGGGAAGGTGCGGCGCGTCGCGCCCCGCGTTGCGCTGCATGCTTCGACAATGCCGGGTCGGTCGCCCAGCCCTGGCGTGCAGAGGAAGGAAGGTGCGCCGGCCGCGGCGATGCGGCCGGACGAGGTGCGGCGGGCGTTCGGAACGCCGCCCGATGCGGGGCTTACACGAGGCCCGTCGTGTAGTACACGGCGATCACGAAGAACACTGCGAGCGTCTTGATCACGGTGACCGCGAAGATGTCGCGATACGACTCGCGGTGCGTGAGGCCCGTGACCGCGAGCAGCGTGATGACCGCGCCGTTGTGCGGCAGCGTGTCCATGCCGCCGCTGGCCATCGCGACCACCCGGTGCAGCACGTCCATCGGAATGTTGGCTGCCTGCGCGCCCTTGATGAACAGGTCCGACATCGCGGCGAGCGCGATGCTCATGCCGCCCGACGCCGAACCGGTGATGCCGGCGAGCGAGCTGACCGACACAGCCGCGTTCACCAGCGGGTTCGGAATGCTCTTCAGCGCGTCGCTGACGACGAGGAAGCCCGGCAGCGCGGCGATCACGCCACCGAAACCGTATTCCGACGCCGTGTTCATCGCGGCGAGCAGCGCGCCGCCGACGGCGGCCTTCGAACCGGCCGCGAAGCGGTCGCTGACGCGCTTGAACGCGGTCAGCACGACCAGCACGATGCCGAGCAGCAGCGCGGCCTCGACCGACCAGATCGCGACGACGGTCTTGATCGACGTCGTGACCGGCGTGTGCACGCCGGGCAGCACGTCCGGCGCGACCGTGTACGACGCGGCGCCGTACCACTGCGGAATCAGTTTCGTGAACGTGAAGTTCGATGCGCCGACGAGGATCAGCGGCAGGATCGCCAGCGCCGGATGCGGCAGTGCCGTCGCTTCGACGCGCTCCGGCTCGTTGACGAGCGACGTGCCGTAGCCTTCGCCCTTCGCCATCGCCGAACGGCGGCGCCATTCCAGATACGAGAGGCCGACGATGATGATGAACAGCGAGCCGATCGTGCCGAGCGCGGGTGCGGCCCAGGCGGTCGTCTTGAAGAACGTGGTCGGGATGATGTTCTGGATCTGCGGCGTGCCGGGCAGCGAGTCCATCGTGAACGAGAACGCACCGAGCGCGATCGCGCCGGGCATCAGCCGCTTCGGAATATTGCTCTGGCGATAGAGTTCGGCCGCGAACGGATACACGGCGAACACCACGACGAACAGCGACACGCCTCCATAGGTGAGCAGCGCGCACACCGCGACGATCACCGCATTCGCACGCGAACGGCCGATGTAGCGGATCGCGGCATGGACGATCGACTCGGAGAATCCGGACAGTTCGATCACCTTGCCGAACACGGCGCCGAGCATGAAGACCGGGAAATACAGTTTGACGAAGCCGACCATTTTCTCCATGAAGATGCCGGAGAAGACCGGTGCGACGGCCGCGGGTTCGATCAGCAGGACCGCGCCGAGCGCGGCGATCGGCGCGAACAGGATCACGCTGTAGCCGCGATACGCGGCGAACATCAGGAACGCCAGCGCGGCAAGGACGATCACGAAAGACAAGGGAGTCTCCTAATAGCTTGGAATGGCTTTGGTTGTTGTTCGATCGCGGGACGCGCCGCGAACCGGCTCAGGTTCGTGCAGGTTTCGTGCCATCGGCCGGATTGCGCCGCCGGACGTGGATCCGGCGCTGGCTGGCGGGCCCGCGCCGGCCAATGTCTGAAGATTCTACATAAATCGTCTCCATCGGGAGACGATTCGGCCGCCAAGACCGCCCTCTGAATCGGGCAGGGCTTTCCCGGACAAGGGATTCCGGGATGTCTCCGAAATGAGATACTGCGTCTCGTTCCGGAGATATCCGGCCAAGCATACGCGGAGACAACGACACGATGATGAACGACTGGGTCCGCCTGCCCGTCAATTACGGCGATGTGCTGCGGCGCGCCGCCGAGTCGCTGTTTCGGACTTTCGAGGATTCGAGCGCGGGCACGGTGGTCGTCGATCGCGACGCGCGCGTCGTGTGGATGAACGAGCGTTATGCGGCGCGCTTCGGGTTCGCCGATCCGCAGCAGGCGGTCGGCCTCGACTGCGAGGCGGTGATTCCGAACAGCCTGATGCGTGAGGTCGTGTCGACCGGACAGCCGATCCTGCTCGACATCATGGAGACGGGCCGCGAGCCGCTCGTCGTCACACGCCTGCCGTTGAAGAACGAGGCGGGCGAGACGGTCGGCGCGATCGGCTTCGCACTGTTCGACCAGTTGAAGACGCTCACGCCGATCTTTTCCCGCTACGCGCAGCTTCAGCAGCAGCTGATCGCGACGCAGCGTTCGCTCGCGCAGGCACGCCGTGCGAAATACACGTTCGCGAGTTTCGTCGGCACGAGCGCCGCAAGCCTCGAAACCAAGCGGCAGGCGCGGCGCGCCGCACAGGTCGATTCGCCGGTGCTGTTGCTCGGCGAGACGGGCACCGGCAAGGAACTGCTCGCGCATGCGATTCACGCGGCGTCGGCGCGTGCGCTCCAGCCGCTCGTGACCGTCAACGTGGCCGCGATTCCCGACACGCTGCTCGAAACCGAATTCTTCGGCGCGGCGCCGGGCGCGTATACCGGTGCCGATCGCAAGGGACGCGTCGGCAAGTTCGAGCTGGCTGATCGCGGCACGCTGTTTCTCGACGAGATCGGCGACATGCCGCTGCCGCTGCAGGGCAAGCTGCTGCGCGTATTGCAGGACAAGGAGTTCGAACCGGTCGGCTCGAACCGGATCGTGCGTGCCGACGTGCGGATCATCGCCGCGACGTCGGCTGACCTGCCCGCGCTGGTCGAGGCCGGCCGTTTTCGCGCGGATCTCTATTACCGGCTCAATGTGCTGACGATTCATGCGCCGCCGTTGCGCGAACGCGCGTCCGACATCGCGGCGCTCGTCTACGCGACGCTCGAGGAGCTGGCCGCGCAGCACGGTCGCGCTGCGCACTGCGAACTGACCGACGATGCGCTGCGGATGCTGTGCGCGTACCCGTGGCCGGGCAACGTACGCGAGCTGCGCAACACGCTCGAGCGTGCGCTGATGCTGTCGGATCGCTCGGTGATCGATGCGGGTGCGCTCGCGCCGTTCCTCGGGCCGGTGCGCGTGGTGCCGGATAGCGTGCCGGCGGGCACGCGGGCTGCTCCGTCGCCGGTCGGCCGGGATGCGGGCGATGCAGCGGGGGCGCCTGGTGCGCCGGTCGTTTCGTATACCGATGCATTGGCCGCGTGGGAGCGTCAGTTCCTGATCGACGCCCTTGCGGCATGCGACGGGAAGGTGGTCGAAGCGGCCGCGCGCATCGGCATCGGCCGGGCGACGCTGTACAAGAAACTGACGGCGCTCGGGATCGCCCGGTAGCAAGCGACGGTGGATGCGCCCGGACATGAGGAACGGCACCGGTGAAGTGCCCGACAGGAGACGACGATGAAGCGAATCGCAATTGCCGGATGGCTGGCCGTACTGGTGGCGACGTCCTCGCTCGCACAGGCGGGTGACGCGGACACACCCGCGGTGCGACGCAACTGGTACAACGATCCGTTCGTCGCACTGTCGCGAGGCTTCGCCGAATGCCCGCTGCCGCTCGGCCCGTGGATGACGCGCGCCGAGATGGAAGACGACGCGCATTACCGCGTCGAGCGCGGGACCACCTGCTGGCTCGCCCACCGCTGCACGAAACCGAATTCGTATATGTATGACGCGCCGATCGCCGAGGCGGCGAAAGCGCATTTCGCGGGCACCGATCGTCTGCAGGGCACGAGCCTGTGGATCACCGTGCAGCGGCGCTTCATCTATGTCGAAGGGTGTGCCGATCCGGCATTCGATCGGCAGGCGCTGGAGCGCGAACTCGGCGCGCTTCCCGACGTCGAGCAGGTGTTCGTTCGCATCACCGACGATCCGCACCGGGCCGTGCCGTACAAGACGCGTGGACGGCCCGACCGGGCGCCTGACTGAACGACTGACGGCGGTGCATGGCATACTCGCGGCATTAAAAAATCGGTTGACGGAAAGAACAATGAAACACATGCTTGCGTCGGTCTGTCGGTGGCCTCGAATGCATTGGCGTCGGGCCGGATTGTTGGCCCTCGTTGCGGGGCTCGGCGGGTGCGGCGGCGGGGCGCCACTGTTCACTTCGGATGGGCGCCCGACCACGCAGGTGCAGTGCACCGGTAGCGACTGGAGCAATTGCACGGACAATGCCCGAGCCATCTGCAACGGTGAATTCGACGTCCTTCAGCAATCGACCGATGACGCAATGCGAAATCTTCTCTTCGCATGCAAGAAGAAAAGCGGTTATTGATCCCGACATGATCGGATAAAGAGACCGTAGTCGGGTGAGACGCTTTTCTATTAGCTTGGAGTCGGCTATTTTTCATGAATAACACTCACGGAGTCCCATCCATATGGCGACCTACAGGCAACTGACAGCGCAGCTCGAAAGACTTCAGCAAAAGATCGACAAGGAACGCGAAAAGGCGATTGCCGATGCGATTGCCGCCATTCGGGCAAAAATCGAGGAATTCGACATCACCGCGGAAGAACTCGGTTTTCGACCGATCGGCGCCGCTGCTGCCGCGAAACCGAAGCGTCCGTTGCCGCCGAAGTACCTGAACCCGAAGACGGGCGAAACGTGGAGTGGCCGCGGGCGGGCGCCGGCATGGCTCGGCAAGAACCGCGCGCGTTTCCTGATCAAGGACTGACTCCCGAAAATCCTCACCTTTCGTGCGCTGACTGACGGTGCGAACGGCCATGCGGCCGTCGCACCGTTTTGTTTTTGGGCAGTCGCAGCAGGACTCGAAACCGCGAGTTGAACACCAATGCCGCGCGATTAACGGATATCGTTTTGCGAATTCGCCGCGATTCGACCGGGTATTGCCGTGAATTCCCGTAAACAACCCCGTAATTTCGCGGCATGCGCGCATTGGCATTCTCGATCTTCGCGGTGCAGACGTACCGCCGATTGCGATCACCTCTCGCGTACTTGCGCTGCGTGCCCTGCAATTCCCGAACTTGCTCACCATGCCTCCTGTATCTCCTCACCTTTGAAACGGCGACCGGATGGGCGCATCGTGTCGCCTTCGCCCGTTGCGTCGTGCAAAGACGCGGTGACCGGCTCATGTTGCGGGCATTGATGCGCGTCGCACAGTCGGCCGTTTGGCATATAGGCAGCCGCATCGGGTTCGCCTATGCTTGGAGTTCGCGTCGACCGGCGCACGGCCATTCGGCTCGTGTGCGGGTCGGGTCGTTTTTCATTACCGTGTGGAGCCGATGTGACCGTCCGCCATCTCGATGCGTTGTTCCAGCCCAGGTCCGTTGCGGTCGTCGGTGCATCGTCGCGCGCGGGCAGTATTGGTGCGATGGTGTGGGCGCGCGTGCTCGATGGCGCGTTCGAGGGGCCCGTGTGGCCCGTCAATCCGAAGTATCGCGAGCTGAACGGGTACTCGGTCGTGGCCGATGTCGAACGGCTGCCCGCCCCGCCCTCGGTCGCCGTGATCTGCACGCCGCCTGCCACGTGGGCCGGCATCGTGCGCAAGCTCGGCGAGATCGGCACGCGTGTCGCGGTGATTGTCGGTGAGGCGCGCACCGACGCCGACCGCGCCGCGCTCGATCGCACGCTCAAGGCCGCGAAGCCGTTCGTGCTCCGTATCGTCGGGCCCGGCAGTCTCGGCGTGCTGTCGCCCGCGCGGCATGCGCATTTCGGCGCGCCGGCCTATACGGTGCGATCGGGTGGCGTCGCCTGGGTGTCGCAATCGAACGCGCTGACGAATGCGGTACTCGGCTGGGCCGATGCGCGAGGCCTCGGCTTTTCACATGTCGTCGCGTTGGGTAGCGAGGCCGACGTCGATGCAGGCGATGTGCTCGACTACCTCGCGAGCGATCCCGGCACGCGCGCGATCTTGCTCGAGCTCGACACCGTGTGTGCCGCGCGCAAGTTCATGTCGGCAGCGCGTGCGGCGGCGCGCAACAAACCGGTGCTCGCGCTGCGCACCGGGCGCGCCGATCCCGGCGATGCGCTTTACACGGCGGCGTTCCAGCGTGCGGGGATGGTGCGTGTCGATGCACTCGACGATCTGCTCGACGAGATCGAGACGCTCGGCGTCGGGCGCGTCACCGCGCGCGGCGCGGCCACACTCGTGACGAGCGACGCAGGCGTCGCGAAACTCGCGGTCGATGCGGTCGCGGAGGTGCGCGACGTGCTGGTCGACTGGCCGGCCGAGGCAACGTCGGCGGTCGCGGCCGCGCTGCCGCATCTCCGCGGGCCCGGCAATCCGCTGACGCTCGGCGACGATGCGCGCCCCGAGCATTTCGGCGCCGCCATCAAGGCGCTCGCGCCGTTTCCGCAAACGGGCACGCTGTTCGTCGTGCATTCGACGTCCCACAGCGCGCCGGCCGACGCGGTCGCGCGCACGCTGATCGAATCTCGGCAGTACGCGCACCGCGGCATCCTCGCGTGTTTCTTCGGTGCGGTCGACGCGGCGACGCGCGACGCACTGCACGCGAACGGCATTCCGGTGCACACCACACCGCAGCGGCTTGCGCGCGCATACGCACGGCTCGTCGACTACAACCTCGGGCGGCAGTTGCTGATGCAGACGCCCGAGGGCACGCCGCTGCAGCCGGCCGAGTGCGTTGCGTCCGCGCAGGCCGAGGCCAGACGGATGGTCGAGGCCGGCGAGCATGAACTGGCCGGCGAAGCAGCGTTGCGCTGGTTATCGCACTTCGGCGTGCACGGCGAGCCGGCCGATGCGCCGGTGGGCACCAGAGTCGTCGACGTCACAGTCGACATGTACGACGATTCGAACTTCGGCCCGGTGTTTCGTTATGCCGTGCCGCCGACCGACGGCGTATCGGCGCCTTTCGTCGTGTACGGGCTGCCACCGCTGAATACGGTGCTCGCCCGCGCGGTGATGGAGCGTTCACCCTATGCGCGCCGCACGCCCGTCGAACCCACGCTCGATGCGCTGACGGCGCTGTCGCAAGTTGTTTGCGACGTGCGCGAGGTCGTCGCGATGTCGGTCACGCTGCGCGTGCTGTCCGACCGGGCATACGTGGTCGCGCCGCGCATCACGCTGGCGGCCGGGCGCAGCCGGCTCGCGATCATGCCGTATCCGCGCCATCTCGAGCAGACGCTCGAATGGCGCGGCGAGACCGTGACGATCCGGCCGATCCGTCCGGAAGACGAAGAAGCGCACAACGAGCTGCTTGGCGCGATGACGCCGGACGATCTGCGGATGCGGTTCTTCGGTGCCGTGCGCAGCTTCGATCATTCGCAAGTCGCGCGCATGACTCAGATCGACTACGACCGTGAGATGGCCTTCATCGTGTCGTTCACCGACGTATCGGGCCGGTCGCACACACTCGCGGTGGCGCGCGCGGTTGCCGATCCCGACAACGAGACGGCCGAGTTCGCGATTGCTGTCCGGCCCGATCAGAAGGGCAAGGGGCTCGGGCGGCTGATGATGGCGCGTATCATCGACTACGCGCGGTCGCGCGGCACCGCTTGGATGGTCGGCGAGGCGCTGCGCGAGAACACCGCGATGATCTCGCTGGCGAAATCCTGCGGTTTCGAGGTGTCGACGACGGAGGAGCCCGGCGTGGTGGGGTTCAGGATGAAGCTGCAACCGTAATCGCGTCGGCGAGCGTGCCTGGACGTTCGGCAGTGTCGTGCGCAGCCGCTACGGAACGCGCGATGTCGGTGATGCGCAGCCGCGACCGAGCGAACTGGTTGTAGTTTGGCATGCAGATCGTTCGACTCTTTCGCCTCACTGTGCGGATCGGTACGACGCTCGCTTCGCGACCGGCGGGAAAGGGCGATCTCGTCGAGTTACCGCGTCCGCGGCGGGCGGTTGCGTATGCTGGTGACCTCCGCGTATCGCCGGTTCCGGCGCAATATTCGAGCGCACTGACGCCCGCCTTGCGCACCGCCAGCATTGAAAGCGGACCAAAGGTGAGATTTTTCAGGAGCCGAAAGTGAGCTTTTCCGGGGGCAATGGGGTGAGTCGATACGGAAGCACCCGATGAGCCTTCGCGGGAGCTGCCGGTGAGCCCTTGCGGGAGGCCCCGGTGAGCCTTTCCGGGAAGGGGGGGTGAGCGTCTGCGGGATGCGTCGGTGAGGACGTTCGGGAGGGGTTGGTGAGCGTCTCCGGAAACTTCAGGTGAGCTTTTACGGGATGCTCTGGTGAGCGCTTACGGGATGCTTTGGTGAGACTTTTCGGGAGCCCACGGACGCAGTGCTCCGTCTGGCGCGGCGCGGGTTTCGGCCAGCGTCCGCGCCGGTGCGGGCACGCATGAACCGTGCCCGCGATGGCATTTATGCAGCAAGTTTCGACGCTGCGTCGTTCACCTGGTCACGCGAAATCGCGAGTTCTTCGAGGTGCGCGTCGGCATAAACGCCGCCGGTTTCGCGCTCGAGGCGGGCGATCGTCAGGGCACAACGCGCGGTGTCCTTCGGCATCGCGATGAAGCGCTTGACCGATTCGCCAGACGTAAATGCATCGAACAGCGCGCCGCGCACGTCGTCCGGAAGCGTCTTGGTCCATTGGTACGGCTTGCCGTTGAACGTGATCGACGGCGGCAGCGTGCGCTCCTTCTTGGTGGCCGTGATCAGGCCGTAGGTGCGCGCGGCGTCGCCGATCTGCTCGGGCGAGAAGAGTTCGTCGGGCGTGATGTCGAACTGCTCGATGTAGTTCTCGATCGCCCGCATCGCTCCGGCACGGTCGTCGCGCTTCTTCTGCGCACGCGCGACGATGTCGCGCAGCTCGTCCGCTTCCTCGGGCGTGATCGTGAAGCTCGCCTGCTTCTGCTGAAGTTCGGAGAAACGCTGGAATTCTTGATCGTTCAGAAGTTTGGCCATGACATCCATCGGATACGACGGCCGCGACAGCCGGCCGTCGTCGTTTTTGAGAGGGCCGCTATTCTAGCGTAGCGCGGCGTCCGCGCATCCGGAAACGGTCTGCCGGATGCCGGTACGAGAGCCCGCGTGGCCGGCACGCATCGCACACCGCGTGCCGATGTCGAGCCCGCCCGCCTGCCCGATCCGCTGGCCGTGTGACCGAACGACCGCCGCGCCCGAACGGTCTGCCATCTTCAGCGCGGTCGACCGTTCCGCAACGTTCAGCAAGTCTCCGCGCGGTACATCGACAACTGGCCTGCCGTATCGCGGAGTCCCACGACGACCACCTCGACCGACGGCGCCATATGCGCGTCGATCCGGCGCATGTACGGGCAGGTCAGCACCGCGATCGCATGGCCGGCCGGGCCGAGGATCGGCGCGCTCAGGTCGGTCACGCCGTATGCCTGGCGGCTGTCCTGGCGCACGTAACCGGACTGGCGGATGGACTGGCACGCTTGCGCGAGTTCCTGCTCGTTCATCGGGGTTTCGCCCTTGACCTTGCGATGCTCGGCCAGCATGTGCGCACGCTGCTCGGCACCCTGGAACGACAGCATCACGCGCCCCGACGCCGTATCGGCGAGCCCGACGCGCGAGCCGAGCCGCACCGACACACCCCATGGGCCGGGGCCGTCCACCTGCGCAATCACGAGCAGGTTGCCGCGATCGTAGACGGTCAGGTGGCACGACTGTTCCGCCGCGTCGGCAAAGCGCTGCATCAGCGGCAAGGCCTCGGCGATCAGCCGGTTCATTGGCGGATGCCGATGCGCGAGCGCGAACAGTTTCAGGCTGAGCGTGTAACGGTCGCCGCCACTCGAGCGCATCACGTAGCGGCGTGCGACGAGACGCTCGAGCATCCGGTAGATCTCGCTCGCGTTGCGGCCGAGTTCCTTCGTGATTTCGGTGCGGGTGAGTCCTTCCTTCTGTTCCGACAGGAGTTCGAGAATGTCGAGACCCTTGTCGAGCGCGGGCGCGCGATAGCGGTCGGCTGTGCCCATCGACTCCCGTGCGTCGCTGCCGGGGAGCGGGTTATTGGTCGTTTGCATCATGGGGTAGGAAGTCCGGGGATTGCCAATCGGGTGGCGACGCACGCCGGCCGGCTTTGCACGCGAATTCGTGAAGCCGCATGCGGATGTGACTGCCATCCGCGCGAGCTTAACAACAAACGTTCAGTGTGCAATGCAGCGTCTTTTTACCGATCGTTACCCAGCAAGAACGGATTACATATCGTTCCCGATGACAGGTTCATAAGAAATATTCGCAATTCATCTTTTGGTGTCGACGGACGGCGGCATTTGGCGTAAAGCCGAACGGTTTGGCAGGCCCGATGCTGCGGTGCAACCTCCATGGGCGCACCAATAGTCGGTATCCGTCGCGCGCCATTTCACGGCGGGCCGCCGATGGTACAAAGAGCGGCGGGCCAGCGACGGCGCGGCCGCGCGTGAAGCCGGCCGGCACAGCACAGGCCGGCACGTGTCGCGAATGCCGGGCCGTCGTCGCCGATGCGCAGACCGGCGGCCGCCCGTTCGATGCGCGTCGCACTCCGGTGCGGCGCCGCGATCGCTGCGCCTGCGCGAGCCTCGCGTGTCGATTGGCCTGCCGGATGCGGCGCCGACGCGCGTCATCGACGATCGACATTCAGTCCGGCGAGTGGCCGTCAACGGCTGCGTCGGCCGGTATCCTGTCACATTCGACAACAGAGGTTGAGCACGATGAAACTGCTTCGCTATGGCCCGCCGGGCCAGGAAAAGCCCGGTATTCTCGACGCGGACGGCCGGATTCGCGACCTGTCCGCGCACGTGCCGGATCTTGCTGGCGACGCGCTGTCCGACGCCGCGCTCGCGCGCCTGCGCGCGATCGATCCGGCCACGCTGCCGCTCGTCCCTGGCGAGCCGCGCATTGGCGCGTGCGTCGGGCGCGTCGGCAAGTTCATCGGCATTGGTCTGAATTATGCCGATCACGCGGCCGAAGCCGGCATGCCGGTACCGAAGGAGCCGGTAGTATTCGGCAAATGGACGAGTTCGATCTGCGGCCCGAACGACGGCATCGACATCCCGAAGGGCTCGGTGAAGACGGACTGGGAAGTCGAGCTGGGCGTCGTGATCGGCGCGACGTGCAAGGACGTCGACGAGGCGCGCGCGCTGGATTACGTCGCCGGCTATTGCGTCGTCAACGACGTCTCTGAGCGCGAGTGGCAGATCGAACGCGGCGGCCAGTGGGACAAGGGCAAGGGCTTCGATACGTTCGGCCCGATCGGCCCGTGGCTCGTGACGCGCGACGAGGTGCCCGATCCGCAGCGCCTCGACCTGTGGCTCGAGATCGACGGCGACCGCTACCAGAACGGCAACACGCGCACGATGGTGTTCACCGTCGCGCAACTGATCGCCTACCTGTCGACCTGCATGACGCTGCAACCGGGCGACGTGATCACGACCGGTACGCCGCCGGGCGTCGGGATGGGCATCAAGCCATCGCCGGTGTTCCTGAAGGCCGGCCAGACCGTGCGCCTCGGGGTCGAGGGGCTGGGCGAGCAACGGCAGGGCACGCGCAACGCGCAGTAGGCCAGTGTGCGGCGCGGGCCGGATCGTGGGCGCAATCGACCGCAACCCGGCCGCGCCGTCCGGCCGCCCGCTCGGCCACTGGCGTGATTGCGCGCGGTGGCCGTCGCGAACCGGCCATCGATGCAGCAAAGACAAGGGCCCGATTCCGCGCGATGCGGAATCGGGCCCTTGTCGTTCACCCGTGTCGGTGCGAACCGGATCAGACGACGTTGTCCAGCTCGCAATGGGCTTCGAGCCGATACCCGTCGGGATCGACGACGAATGCCGCGTAATAGCCGGGGCCGTAGTGCTCGCGCTTGCCCGGCCCGCCATTGTCCTGTCCGCCGTGCTGCAGCGCGGCGCGATAGAACGCGTCGACTTCCACGGGCGACGAGGCGCGAAACGACACGTGCAACCCTGAGTCGGGATCGGCGACGACCGGACGCGCCGCGTGCTGCAACCACAGCACCGGTTCGCTGGTGCCGTAGCCGAGGGATCCGTCGTCGCTGTACAGCCGCTTGTAGCCGAGCGCGCCGAGCGTGTTGTCGTAGAACGCGCGGCTGCGGTCGATGTGGGCAACGCCGAACGAAAGGTGATCGATCATCTGTGGCTCCTTGAACTGAAGAGGGGACGTCAGTGCAGCAAACCTTCTTTAACCACCATGCTGGTTATGTTAGAAAGCGTCCGGCCACTTGTCAACCGGTATGGTGGTTAGATACGATCGCGTCATGAGCAAAACGCAACCTTCCGTCGCGGACTGCCTGGTTCCGGCGCCGTCCGAAACGCTGAGCATCGATTTCGCGAACACGCTGTACTGGCGCGGCGCGGACGCACCGACCGAAACCTTCGGCACGCTGGATGACCTGTTCACATGGTGCTGCGAGCAGGCGGGGATGCCGGCCGGCCTGGCCGACGTATGTCGTGCACAAGTGAAGGAGAAGGAGAGCGAGCCGGCGATGCTGGCGCGCGCGCTCGCGTTACGCGAGGCGCTGTATCGGCTCTTTCACGCGCAGGCCGAGCGGCGCGAGCCGCAAGCCGACGATCTCGCGCTGCTGGGCGGTTTTCTGGCGGAAGCGGCGCCGCGCGTCGCGCTCGCGCGGATCGACGGCGGCTACGCGTGGCGGATCGGGGCAGCGGACGCGACGCTCGCGAGGTTGCTGAGCCCGGTGCTGTGGTCGGCGACGGACCTGCTGGGCGGCGCGCGGCTCGCGAAGGTCAAGCGCTGCGCGAACGACGCATGCCAGTGGCTGTTCATCGACGACAGCAAGAACGGCAGCCGTCGCTGGTGCTCGATGTCTTCGTGCGGGAATCGCGCGAAGGCTTACCGCCACTATCACAAGGCCGATTGACGGCGGCGCGCGTCCGGCGCGTCATTACCTGCCGCTCCTGCCTCGCCCGAACCTATTTCGCCGACAGCTTCCGCCACAGCGTCGTCTTGCTGATGCCGAGCATCGCGCACGCGCGATCGCGATCGCCGCCGCACGCGTCGAGCACCGCGCGGATCTCGTCGGCTTCGGCGCGGCGGCGGCGCGCGTGGAGTGTCTGCGCGTCGTCGGTGTCGGTCGAGTCCGGCGGCGCGGCGAACAACTCGGGCGCGATCGCCTGCAGCGCATCGGGGGTGAGCGCCGCGCATGAGGCGCCCGGATGCGCGTCGACTTCCTCGGCCAGTTCCACCGCGATCCGCTCGACCACGTTCTGCAGTTCCCGCACGTTGCCGGGCCATCGGTAGCGAGCGAGCGTCGCCTGCGTCGCGTCGAGCACGCGCACCGCATCGCCGACCTCGCGCACGCGTTCGGCCAGCCGCGGTTCGCGCCGCGCGGCCTGCACGAGCAGCGTGGCCGCGAGCGCCGGAATGTCGGTGGCGCGCTCGCGCAGCGGCGGCAGGCCAATGTTCAGGATGTTGAGACGGTAATACAGGTCCGCGCGGAACGTGCCGTCCTCGACGGCCGCGAGCAGCGGGCGGTGCGTCGCGGCGATCACGCGCACGTCGATGCGGATCGGCTCGGTCGAGCCGAGGCGGATCACCTCGCGCTCCTGCAGCACGCGCAGCAGCCGGCTCTGCAGCGACGGCGGCATTTCGCCGATCTCGTCGAGAAACAGCGTGCCGCGGTGCGCGGCTTCGAACAGGCCGGTCTTGCCGCCGCGCCGCGCGCCGGTGAACGCGCCTTCCTCGTAACCGAACAGCTCGCTCTCGAGCAGCGCCTCCGGAAACGCGCCGCAGTTGATCGCGACGAACGGATAGCTGTGCCGCACGGACAGCGCGTGCAGGCTCTGCGCGATCATCTCCTTGCCGGTGCCGCTTTCGCCGAGCACGAGGACGGTCGCGTCGGATTTCGCGTAGCGCCGCACGAGATCGCGCACGCGCGCCATCGGCGCGGACGCGCCGATCACGTCGTCGAGCGTGTAGCGCGCCGCGAACTGCTGCGTGTTCGGCTGCGAACGCAGCGCGCGGTCGAGCCGTTCGACCGCGCGCGATTCCTGGAACGTCAGCACGCTGCCCGACGTCACGCCGCGATCGACGAGCGGCCCGCGATGCACGACGTAGCGCACGCCGCGCACGGTCGCAAGCGCGTCGCCGTCCTCGCCGCGCAGCGTGCGCAACTCCGGGCGCAGGTCGACCAGCGCGCGGCCGACGGCCGCCGCGGGTTCGACCCCGAGCGCCGACGCGAGCCGTTCGTTGATGGCTTCGACGCGACCGCGCGCATCGAGCGCGACCACGCCGTCGCGCAGATGCTGCAACAGGTTGTCGAGCCGCTGGCGGCGAAACGCCTCGGCGTGCGTCGCGTACGCGACTTCGAGCGCCGTCTCGACCGCCTGGCGCACCGACGCGTGCGAATACAGGAACACGGCGCCCATGCCGGCGCTCGCCGCGAGATCGGTGACGAGGCCGGGGCCGACGATCGTCTCGATGCCGCGGTCGTGCAGGTCGTGCACGCAGGCTTCCGCTTCCTGCGCGGACTGATATGACGCAAACTGCACGTCGAGGCCGTAAGCGGCGACGAAGCGACGCACTTCGGGCGGCGTTTCGCCGGCGCTGACGAGCGCGATCCGCGTGGCATCGCGCCGTGCGCGCGCGAGCGCCTGCATCACGTCGAAGCCGGTCGGCGACACGACCACGACCGGCACCTGCGCACGCGTTTTCAGGAAGCCGCCGTTCGAGCCGGCCGCGACGATCACGTCGGGCCGCGCGGTGCCGGCCTCCGCGATCGCGCTCAACGCATCTTCGTACGCGCGCGTGACGATGCGCACGTCGGCACGCTCGTCGAATTCGCCGGCGATCTCGCGAAACAGGTCGCGCAGGCGGCTGATGCCCATCGCCCAGATGCGCGGGCGAACGGTGCGGTCGGCCGGGCCGACGGGCTTGGTCGAGGAGAGGTCCATGGCGATCGATTATGCGCGCGGGATTTCATTTCTGAAACATGAAATTGCCAAATTGAAATCACCGGACGATTCATCGCATGTGCCGGTTGCTTAAGAATCAGTGGGTTAGCGGTGTTTCGCGAGCTGGCCCGGTCCTTGCTGTTTGATGGGCATTCCTTCAGGAGGCCGTTCATGAGCAACACGCATCTTCAGAGCGCCGGCGCGAAATTCCGCGCGGCAGTCGCGGCCGAGCAGCCGCTGCAGGTGGTCGGCGCGATTACCGCGTATGCAGCCAAGATGGCGCAGGCCGTCGGCTTCAAGGCCGTCTACCTGTCGGGTGGCGGCGTCGCCGCGAATTCGCTCGGCATCCCCGATCTCGGCATCAGCACGATGGAAGACGTGCTGATCGACGCGAACCGGATCACCAACGCGACCGACCTGCCGCTGCTGGTCGACATCGACACGGGCTGGGGCGGCGCGTTCAACATCGCGCGCACGGTCCGTTCGTTCATCAAGGCCGGCGTCGCGGCCGTCCACCTCGAGGACCAGGTCGGCCAGAAGCGCTGCGGCCACCGTCCGGGCAAGGAAGTCGTGCCGACCGACGAAATGGTCGATCGCGTGAAGGCCGCGGTCGATGCGCGCACCGACGACCAGTTCGTGATCATGGCCCGCACCGACGCGGCCGCCGCCGAAGGGATCGACGCCGCGATCGAGCGCGCGATCGCATACGTGGAAGCCGGCGCCGACATGATCTTCCCGGAAGCGATGAAGACGCTCGACGACTACCGCCGCTTCAAGGCCGCCGTGAAGGTGCCGATCCTCGCGAACCTGACCGAATTCGGCTCGACGCCGCTGTTCACGCTCGACGAGTTGCGCGAGGCGAACGTCGACATCGCGCTGTACTGCTGCGGCGCCTATCGCGCGATGAACAAGGCCGCGCTGAATTTCTACGAGACGTTGCGTCGCGACGGCACGCAGAAGGCTGCGGTGCCGACCATGCAGACCCGCGCCGAGCTGTACGACTTCCTCGGCTATCACGAATACGAGCGCAAGCTCGACGAACTGTTCGCGCAGGGCAAGAAGTAACGCGGCCCGCGCGCCGGGACACGGTTCCCGGAATGCTTTGCATGAAGCCGGAACGCGCGCACCCGCGCCGCGCCCGGCCGACATGACACCCCGATACCCATTGGAGAATCGAAACATGAGCGAGACGAAAGACGCAGCAGCACCGGCCGCCGCAGGCGCATTCAAGCCGAAGAAGTCGGTGGCGCTGTCGGGCGTGACGGCCGGCAACACGGCGCTGTGCACGGTCGGCAAGACCGGCAACGACCTCCACTACCGCGGCTACGACATTCTCGACGTCGCCGAATCGTGCGAGTTCGAGGAAATCGCGCACCTGCTCGTGCACGGCACGCTGCCGAACCTGACCGAACTGGCCGCGTACAAGACCAAGCTGCGCGCGCTGCGCGGCCTGCCGAACGCGCTGAAGGCCGCGCTCGAGCAGATCCCGGCGTCGGCCCACCCGATGGACGTGATGCGCACCGGCGTGTCGGTGCTCGGCACCGTGCTGCCCGAGAAGGACGATCACAACCTGCCGGGCGCGCGCGACATCGCCGACCGCCTGATGGCGTCGCTCGGCTCGATGCTGCTGTACTGGTATCACTTCTCGCACAACGGCAAGCGCATCGAGACGGAAACCGACGACGACTCGATCGGCGGCCACTTCCTGCACCTGCTGCACGGCAAGACGCCGTCGAAGTCGTGGGTCGAAGCGATGCACACGTCGCTGATCCTGTACGCGGAGCACGAGTTCAACGCATCGACGTTCACCGGCCGCGTGATCGCGGGCACGGGCTCGGACATCTATTCGGCGATCACCGGCGCGATCGGTGCGCTGCGCGGGCCGAAGCATGGCGGCGCGAACGAAGTCGCGTATGAAATCCAGAGCCGCTACAGCTCGCCGGACGACGCCGAAGCCGATATCCGCCGCCGCGTCGAGAACAAGGAAGTCGTGATCGGCTTCGGCCATCCGGTCTACACGATCTCCGATCCGCGCAACAAGGTGATCAAGGGCGTCGCGCACAAGCTGTCGAAGGAAGCGGGCGACCTGAAGCTGTACAACATCGCCGAGCGCCTCGAGTCGGTGATGTGGGAAGCGAAGAAGATGTTCCCGAACCTCGACTGGTTCAGCGCCGTGTCGTATCACATGATGGGCGTGCCGACCGCGATGTTCACGCCGCTGTTCGTGATCTCGCGCACGTCCGGCTGGAGCGCGCACATCATCGAGCAGCGCATCGACAACAAGATCATCCGCCCGAGCGCGAACTACACGGGTCCGGAAGACCTGCAGTTCGTGCCGATCGAGAAGCGCTGAAACGCCTGCCGCTCGCGCCGGCGCCCGTGATGCGGGTTGCCGGCGCGCGCGGAACGTCTTACCCCGATTTCCGCCCCACATCATGAATACCGCCTACCGCAAACCCCTGCCCGGCACGTCGCTGGACTTCTTCGACGCGCGTGCCGCGGTCGAAGCGATCGCCCCCGGCGCGTACGACACGCTGCCGTACACGTCGCGCGTGCTCGCCGAAAACCTCGTGCGTCGCTGCGATCCGGCAATCCTCGCCGATTCGCTGAAGCAGATCATCGAGCGCAAGCGCGAACGCGACTTCCCGTGGTTCCCGGCGCGCGTGGTGTGCCACGACATCCTCGGCCAGACGGCCCTCGTCGACCTCGCGGGCCTGCGCGACGCGATCGCCGAGCGCGGCGGCGACCCGGCGAAGGTGAACCCGGTCGTGCCCGTGCAGCTGATCGTCGACCACTCGCTCGCCGTCGAGTGCGGCGGCTTCGATCCGGACGCGTTCGCGAAGAACCGCGCGATCGAGGATCGCCGCAACGAGGATCGTTTCCACTTCATCGAATGGACCAAGCAGTCGTTCGAGAACGTCGACGTGATCCCGCCGGGCAACGGCATCATGCACCAGATCAACCTGGAGAAGATGTCGCCGGTGATCCAGGCGCAGGATGGCGTGGCGTATCCGGACACCTGCGTCGGCACCGACAGCCACACGCCGCACGTCGACGCGCTCGGCGTGATCGCGATCGGCGTGGGCGGGCTGGAGGCGGAGAACGTGATGCTCGGCCGCGCATCGTGGATGCGCCTGCCCGACATCGTCGGCGTCGAACTGACCGGCAAGCGCCAGCCCGGCATCACCGCGACCGACATCGTGCTCGCGCTGACCGAATTCCTGCGCAAGGAAAAGGTGGTCGGCGCGTACCTGGAATTCCGCGGTGCGGGCGCGGCGAGCCTCACGCTCGGCGACCGCGCGACGATCTCGAACATGGCGCCCGAATACGGCGCGACGGCCGCGATGTTCTTCATCGACGGCCAGACGACCGACTATCTGCGCCTCACCGGCCGCAGCGACGAGCAGGTCAAGCTCGTCGAGACCTACGCGAAGGCAGCGGGCCTGTGGGCCGACACGCTGAACGGCGCGCAGTACGAGCGCACGCTGACGTTCGACCTGTCGAGCGTGGTGCGCAACATGGCCGGCCCGTCGAACCCGCACAAGCGGCTGCCGACATCCGACCTCGCCGCGCGCGGCATCGCTGGCCAGTGGGAAGAGAAGCCGGGCGAGATGCCCGACGGCGCGGTGATCATCGCCGCGATCACGAGCTGCACGAACACCAGCAACCCGCGCAACGTGATCGCCGCGGCCCTGCTCGCACGCAACGCGAACGCGAAGGGCCTCACGCGCAAGCCGTGGGTGAAGAGCTCGCTCGCGCCGGGCTCGAAGGCGGTCGAGCTGTATCTGGAAGAAGCGAACCTGCTGCCGGAACTCGAGAAGCTCGGCTTCGGCATCGTCGCGTTCGCGTGCACGACCTGCAACGGGATGTCGGGCGCGCTCGATCCGAAGATCCAGCAGGAGATCGTCGATCGCGACCTGTACGCGACGGCCGTGCTGTCCGGCAACCGCAACTTCGACGGCCGCATCCATCCGTATGCGAAGCAGGCGTTTCTCGCGTCGCCGCCGCTCGTCGTCGCGTATGCCATCGCCGGCACGATTCGCTTCGACATCGAGAAGGACGCGCTCGGCCACGATCAGGACGGCAAGCCCGTCACGCTGAAGGACATCTGGCCGACCGACGAGGAGATCGACGCGATCGTCGCATCGAGCGTGAAGCCCGAGCAGTTCCGCAAGGTCTACGAACCGATGTTCGCGCGCAGCGCGGATGCGGGCGAGCGTGCGGCGCCGCTGTACGACTGGCGTCCGCAAAGCACGTACATCCGCCGTCCGCCGTACTGGGAAGGCGCGCTGGCCGGCGAGCGCACGCTCAAGGGCATGCGCCCGCTCGCGGTGCTCGGCGACAACATCACGACCGACCACCTGTCGCCGTCGAACGCGATCATGGCGAACAGCGCGGCCGGCGAATACCTCGCGAAGATGGGCCTGCCGGAAGAAGACTTCAACTCGTACGCGACGCACCGGGGAGACCACCTGACCGCACAGCGCGCGACCTTCGCGAATCCGACGCTCGTCAACGAGATGGCGGTGGTCGACGGTGTGGTGAAGAAGGGCTCGCTCGCGCGTGTGGAGCCGGAAGGCAAGGTCATGCGGATGTGGGAAGCGATCGAGACGTACATGAATCGCAAGCAGCCGCTGATCGTCGTCGCCGGCGCCGACTACGGCCAGGGCTCGTCGCGCGACTGGGCCGCGAAGGGTGTGCGGCTCGCGGGCGTCGAGGCGATCGTCGCCGAGGGCTTCGAGCGGATCCACCGCACGAACCTGATCGGGATGGGCGTGTTGCCGCTCGAGTTCAAGCCGGGCACGAATCGCGCAACGCTCGGCATCGATGGCACCGAGACCTTCGACGTGGTCGGCGCGCGCACGCCGCGCGCCGATCTCACGCTCGTGATTCACCGCAAGAACGGCGAGCGCGTCGAGGTGCCGGTGACGTGCCGGCTCGATACGGCCGAGGAGGTGTCGATCTACGACGCAGGCGGCGTGCTGCAGCGTTTCGCGCAGGACTTCCTCGAATCGTCGCAGGCTGCCTGACCGGGTCACACAGGGACAACGCAAACATGGCTCACATTCCTCAAATCAGGATTCCGGCGACGTACATCCGCGGCGGCACCAGCAAGGGCGTGTTCTTCCGGCTGCAGGATCTGCCAGACGCCGCGCAGGCGCCGGGCGCCGCACGCGACGCGCTGCTGCTGCGCGTGATCGGCAGCCCCGATCCGTACGGCAAGCAGATCGACGGGATGGGTGGCGCGACGTCGTCGACCAGCAAGACGGTGATCGTGTCGAAGAGCACGCGGCCCGGTCACGACGTCGACTACCTATTCGGGCAGGTCTCGATCGAGCGCGCGTTCGTCGACTGGACCGGCAACTGCGGCAACCTGTCGGCGGCCGTCGGCCCGTTCGCGATCAGCGGTGGCCTCGTCGATGCGTCGCGCGTGCCGCGCGACGGCATCGCGACCGTGCGTATCTGGCAGGCGAACATCGGCAAGACGATCGTCGCGCACGTACCGATCACGAACGGCGCGGTGCAGGAGACGGGCGATTTCGAGCTGGACGGCGTCACGTTTCCGGCCGCCGAAGTGCAGCTCGAGTTCATGGACCCGGCCGCCGAGGAAGAAGGCTCGGGCGGCTCGATGTTCCCGACCGGCAACCTCGTCGACGACCTCGTCGTGCCGGGCATCGGCATCCTGAAGGCGACCATGATCAACGCGGGGATTCCGACCATCTTCGTCGAGGCCGAGGCGATCGGCTATACGGGCACGGAGTTGCAGGACGCGATCAACGGCGACGCGAAGGCGCTCGAGAAGTTCGAGACGATCCGCGCGCATGGCGCGCTGCGCATGGGCCTGATCGACACGCTCGACGAGATCGCGACGCGTCAGCACACGCCCAAGGTCGCGTTCGTCGCGAAGCCGGCCGATTACGTCGCGTCGAGCGGCAAGCGCGTGAATGCGGGCGACGTCGACCTGCTGGTGCGCGCGATGTCGATGGGCAAGCTGCACCACGCGATGATGGGCACGGCGGCGGTCGCGATCGGCACGGCCGCGGCGATTCCCGGCACGCTCGTCAACCTGGCGGCGGGCGGCGGTGAACGCAACGCGGTGCGCTTCGGCCATCCATCGGGCACGCTGCGCGTCGGCGCGGAAGCCCGGCTCGAAAAGGGCGAATGGACCGTCACGAAGGCGATCATGAGCCGCAGCGCGCGTGTGCTGATGGAAGGCTGGGTGCGGGTGCCGGGGGATGCGTTCTGAGTGTGTCGCGGTTCGCGCGCGCAACCCTGCAGTGCTGAAACGGACTGATCCCTGCGAAGCGGACCTGCTGCGCAGGGATTTTTCGTTTGGCGCACGTGTGATGACGGCAATTCGCGACGCAACGCGTCGCATCGGTGACCGTGCCGGTGCGTTGAAGCGCATTGCGGTCATGATGCACGCGGTTCGCGCTGGCTTGAGTCATCGCGGATCGACCGCAACGGATGGGGCCCGCGTAGGCGCTAAGGCGCTAACGCTGGTCGACCGCGAAGCATGGGACCAGCGTAAGTGTCAAAGCACGAACGCTGGTCGACCGCGAAGCATGGGGCCCGCGTAAGCGCTAAAGCACGAACGCTGGTCGACCGCGAAGCATGGGACCCGCGTAAGTGCTGAAGCACTAACGCTGGTCGACCGCGAAGCATGGGACCCGCGTAAGCGCTGAAGCACTAACGCGGGTCGACCGCGAAGCATGGGACCCGCGTAAGCGCTAAAGCGCCAACGCGGGTCGACAGGAGAATCGTATGTCGCTTGGTGTCCCGCTTTCCGGCGTCCACATCGTCGAATTCGAAGGCCTCGGCCCCGGCCCGCTCGCGGGCTGGATGCTCGCCGGGATGGGGGCGCGCATCACGCTGATCGCGCGTCCCGCGGGCCGCACCAGCGCGCCGGACGCGCTGCAGGGCCGCGACGGCGACCTGCTGCGCGAAGGCAAGACGATCGTCGAACTCGATCTGAAGACACCGGCCGGCCGCGATGCGGCGCTCGCGCTGATCGCGCAGGCCGACGCGCTGATCGAGGGGCTGCGGCCCGGTGTGATGGAGCGCCTCGGTCTCGGCCCGGACGATTGCGCACGCGACAATCCGAAGCTCGTGTACGGACGGATGACGGGCTGGGGCCAGGACGGACCGCTCGCGACGGCCGCCGGGCACGACCTGAACTACGTCGCGCTGACGGGGCTGCTGTCGCTGTCCGCGCCGCGCGACGGCCGGCCGGGCGTGCCGCCGACCGTCGTCGGCGATGCCGGCGGCGCGCTCGGGCTCGCATTCGGGATCATCTGCGCGCTGTTCGACGTGCGCGGCGGCGGCCCGGGGCGCGTGGTCGACGGCGCGATCGTCGACATCGTGTCGATGCTCGGCTCGCTCGCGCTGTGGGCGCGCGCGAACGGGCAGCTCGATGGCACGCAGCCGAGCCTCTTCCACGATGCGCCGTTTTACGACGTGTATCGCTGCGCGGACGGCGAATGCGTGACGATCGGTGCGCTGGAGCCGCCGTTCTACGCGCTGCTGGTCGAGCGGCTCGGGTTGACCGACGTCGATCCGGCGTCGCAGTACGATCGCGCACGCTGGCCGGCGCTGAAGGCGCGTTTTGCCGACATGTTCGCGCAGCAGCCGTCCGCGCACTGGCGCGCGCTGCTCGAAGGCACCGACGTGTGTTTCGCGCCGGTGCTGAGCGTGGCCGACGCGGTCGAGCATCCGCACAATGCGGCGCGCGGGATTTACCGCACCGACGCGAGCGGTAACGTTCGGGCGCGCGTGGCGCCGCGGTTTCTGCCGTTGAAAGCGGGCACTGCGGAATAGGTCGGCCGAAGCGTCGATCCGCGGATTCGGTTCGACACGACCCGTTCAAATCCCGGCTTGCCGGGCGGATCGAGCGGAAGTGATCGTGCTGGACGTCGCAGTCGGTCGCCGTGATCGCGACGCCGTCTATCGCTGCCGCGATGAAGCGATGGAACCGGACGGTGCGCGTCGCGCGTGCCGCGGCTGGTGGTTGCGATGTCGCATCACAGGCACGGGGCGCGATCGTCAGGACGACGCCGGCAGGTAATCCGATGGCCTTTGCGTCCGGGACCATTCACGCCGTTTCCTCCGGCGCATCCGGCATCTTGCCGTCGCCGACGCGATTGATCGTGCCTTGCGCGATCGCGACGAGCCGCTCGTGATCGCCGTCGATGACGAACACATGGCACTGGCAGGTCGCCTGGTGCCGCCCCGCGTAGACGACCTTCGCGCGCGCGACGAGCGTGCCGTTCACGGCGGGCCGCAGGTAGTTGATCTTGTATTCGGCGGTGATGACGCGCGGGCCGAGCACGAGCGCGCCTGCGAACGTCAGCGCGTTGTCGGCGAGGTAGCCGATCACGCCGCCGTGCACGAAGCCGTGCTGCTGCCGCAGTTCTTCCCGCACGGGCAGGCACAGCGACACTTCGTTGTCGCCGATATGCATCAGCTCCGTGCCCAGCAGCATGCTGAACGGTTGCGCGCGCAATGCGCCGCGCGCGTGGTCCGTGATGTCCGTCATCGACTGCCCTCGCAATGCGTGTCCGCTTGCGCTGAACTCTAGGAAGGGGGCTGCGGATAAGCAAGGAAATTCGTCCGCATTTCGCACAATGGCCGGCGCGATGCGACGCGATTATTGCGTCGAACGCGCACATCGTTCTCGTTTGCTGGCGATTCGGCGGCAATGGCGGGGCTCGGCCGGCCGCTTCTCACCCGCATTCCTAAAGTCCGACGAAGAAATGCCGCTAATGCCGGGGCATTGCTCCATCGTCGCCTTTCCAGGAATCTCCCCCATGTTCGGAAAAATCAAGCTCGCGTCGGGTCTGCTCGGCGTGTTGACCGTGTTTTGCCTCTTTCTGTTCGCGATCGAGGCACTCGGCTTCTGGGCGCTCGCATCGACGCGCAGCGGCGTCGACGATCTGTCGAACGTCGCGATCGGGCAGGTCGACGCGGCCAGCCAGGCGACCGAGCGCCTGCTCGACGCACGCGTGAACCTGTCGCGCGCGGGCACGCGGATGGTACGCGGCGGCCCGAAGCCCGACGAGATCATCCGCCATGCCAGCGCGTCGCTCGCCGAAGCGGACAAGGCGTTCTCCGCGCTGACGGCCGCGCAGGCCGTCGACGCGACGAACCGTGCGCGCGTAGCGGCGCTCGCCGAGCGCTATCGCGCGCTGCGCGGCGCGCTGGGCGAACTCGTGCAGTTCCTCGACGCCGACAACATCCAGGCGTTCCTCGACCAGCCGACACAGGGTTTCCAGGACGCGTACCTCGCCGAGCTGCACCGCTTCGCCGACTACGGCGCCGCGTCGAGCCGCGACGCGCTCGCCACGATCGATAGCGGGATTCAGTGGTTCAAGTGGGTCGGCGTCGTGCTGCTGGCGGCGATGCTCGCGGCGAGCGCGGCGATTTACGCTGCCGCGCGGCGCGCGGTGGTCGCGCCGCTGGACGAAGCCGGCCGCCATTTCGAGCGCATCGCGCAGGGCCGGCTCGACGAAGCCGTGCGGGCAGGCGGCGTGTTCGAGATCGACCGGATGTTGCGCGGCCTTGCCGCGATGCAGGCGAGCATCGCTGACACCGTGCGCACCGTGCGTCACGCGTCCGATGCGATCCACCTCGGCGCGGGCGAGATCGCCGGCGGCAACGCGGACCTGTCCGCGCGCACGGGCACCCAGGCCGCGTCGCTCGAGCAAACCGCCGCGAGCATGGAGGAACTGACCGCGACCGTTCGCCAGAACACCGACAGCGCGCGTGCGGCCAGCGCGCTGGCCGACGCGGCGCTCGACGCGACGCGTCACGGCGGCGGCGTGGTCGACAGCGTGATCGACCGGATGCGGGCCATCGCCCAAAGCTCCGGGCGCATCGCGGAGATCATCTCGGTGATCGACGGCATCGCGTTCCAGACCAACATCCTCGCGCTGAACGCGGCGGTCGAGGCCGCGCGGGCCGGCGAGCAGGGGCGCGGCTTCGCGGTGGTCGCGGGCGAAGTGCGCTCGCTCGCGCAGCGCAGCGCGCAATCGGCGAAGGAGATCAAGGCGCTGATCGAGGAGTCGGTCACGCAGATCGACGGCGGCTCGGAACTCGTCGAACGGGCGGGCGACGCGATGCGGACGGTATCGGCGTCGATCACGCGGGTCGTGCAGACCATGTCGGAGATCACGGCCGCGTCGGTCGAGCAGAGCGTCGGCATCGAGCAGGTCAATCAGGCGGTCACGCAGATGGACCAGTTGACGCAGCAGAACGCGGCGCTGGTGGAGGAAGTCGCGGCGGCGGCCGCGTCGCTGAACGACCAGACCGCGCACCTGATGCAGGCGGTGTCGGTGTTCGAACTGGGCGACGCGCGCGCGGCTCGCGGTCTTCGCGACGAGCGCGCGTCGTCGTCGTTTGCCGACGCCGGTTACGAAACGGCGGGCAGCGCCGCGTAAGCTGTCGCGAGGTGGTAGGGCGTCGTCGACGGCATGTCGGCGCGCGACACCTGCCCGTCGGCCGTCTTGCACTCGAACCAGCCGCGCGGATGCAGGAAGCGGGCGGCGAAGCGCTCGATCTGCTGCGCGAGCGGCGCGGAGGCCGGCGTGCCGCCGTGCATGGCGAGCGCGCGCAGGTATTCGGTCTGCGCCCAGATCCGTTGCGTGCCGTCGATGCATGCGCCTTGCGCGTCGACTGCCGCACACACGGCGCCCGTGCGCGGATCGATCCCGTGCTGCTCGGCGAATGCGAACGCGCGCGCGAGTGCGTCGGGGAGCCCGGTTTGCGCGAGACGCGCGCCGGCCGCATCGACCAGATAGAACCATTCGAACTGATGGCCGGGCTCGAAGCGGTTGTCGGTTGCCCCGAGCGGCAATTCGGCGATGCAGCCGGTCGCCGTATCGACGAACGTGCGCTCGACGGCCTGCGCGGTGCGCAGGAGCGCATCGTCGAACGCCGCATCGCCGAATGCATCGGCGGCCGCAAGCCATGCTTCGGTCAAGTGCATCAACGGGTTCTGCAGCGCGCCGCTGCCCGATGACGAGAAATCGGCGTGACGCGCGGCGTCGAGCAGCGCGTCGCCCGGCTGCGGCGCGAAGCGGTCCTGGATCAGCGCGGCGGTGTCCTCGGCGACCGTGCGCGCCGCGGTGTCGCCCGACGCCGCATGCCATGCGGCGCACGCGAACACGACGAACGCATGCGTATAAAGGTCCTTGGTCGTGTCGAGCGGCGCGCCTTGTGCATCGACGCTGTAGAACCAGCCGCCGTGGCGCGGGTCGCGGAAGCGGCTGCACAGCGAGTCGAACAGCGTGGCCGCGTGCGCGGTGTGGCCGGCCTGCGCGAACACGAACAGTTGTCGCGCGCATGCCATTGCGCGATAACGGGTGACGGGCAGCGGTGCATGGGTGGCCGGATCGACGGCCTCGAACGGAAGCCGCAGCGTCTGGTCGAACCCTGAACCCTGCCAGATCGGCAGGATGACGTGCGCAAAATGGTCGCGCAATCGGGCGGCCTGGGCGGAAGCGGAATCGGGAACGGACATGGCGGGTTGAGCGCTTGGATCGAATTGAGTCGGCGCGGAGCGGCGCGGCCGGGGCCAAGGATAAACCATTCCGCGCGGCCGTCCTCAAAACAGGAGAGAAATCGGATGCTCGGCAACCTGGAACTCGTGATGCGGCTGGTTCTCGCGGCCGCGCTCGGCAGTGTCATCGGCTTCGAGCGGGAGCGCCTTTCGTGGGCGGCCGGCCTGCGCACGCACATGCTGGTCTGTGTCGGCTCGACGCTCATCATGATCGTGTCGGCGTTCGGTTTCGCCGATGTGCTGGGCAGCAGCGACCACATCGTGCTCGATCCGTCGCGGATCGCCGCGCAGGTGGTGTCGGGCATCGGTTTCCTCGGCGCGGGTTCGATCCTGCTGCGCGGCGAGATCGTGCGCGGGCTGACGACCGCCGCGAGCCTGTGGTCGGTCGCCGCGATCGGCCTCGCGGTGGGCGGCGGACTGTACGTCGCGTCGATTTCCGCGACGATCATCATCCTGATCATCCTGGCCGGCATCAAGCCGCTCGAGCGGCGCTACTTCACGGTGCGGCAACGGCGTCAGCTCGCGCTGACGGTGGTGGGCGGCGCGCTGACGTTCGATTCGCTGCACGCGGCCCTCGGCCCCGACAGCGCGCGCGTGAAGCAATTCATCGTGCAGCGCGCCGACGACACGGGCGAGCACGACGAGGTGCGCATCGCGCTCGGGCGCGTGTCGGATCTCGAATACCGCGCGATCTGCGACAAGCTGCGCGGGCTGTCGTGCGTCACGCGATTCGAGGAAGGCAACGGGTTGTCGGGCGACGAATAGACGGCATCCGATCGGCCGGATCGGCGATCGGTCATGCGACAATGGCCGGTCACTGATTCCGTTCGACATCCGGTTCCGCGTTCGCGGGCCTGTAATCCGACTCCATGACCGAATCCGTTTCCCTGCCTCGCTCCCGTTCCCGCTCCGACCGCTCGTCGGCCCGTTCGCGTCCGCGTTCCATCGCGACCGCGGCAGACACCGCCGCCAGGGCAACCGCGCGCTCCGGCAACGCGACGGGCGGCGATGCGCCGCGGGACGAACGCACGCTCGACCTGTTCGGCGATCCGGTGCTCGAGCCGGCTGCGCGCGGGCCGGTGGCCTCGCACGATGACGGGGCGGCGGGTGCCGAGACGGTGGCCGCCGTCGCGGACGGCGATGACGCCGGTCGGCAGGCGACGCTGGCTGGGTTCGGTACGTCGGGCGCCGACGGCGGGGCGGTCGAGCCGGCGCCTGACGTTGCGAAAACGACGGAGTCTGCGCCGACGCGTGCAAACGGCGATGTGGCCGATGCCGATGTCGTGCGCGCGTCCGCTGCCGATGCCGATGCCGATGCCGATGCCGATGCCGATGCAACGAAGCTCGGCGCGGCGCGGCTGTCCGATGGTAGCGCCGCGACTGCAGCCGGCGAGCCGGCAACCGACGGCAGCCAGGTGAAGACCGGCAGTGTGGCGGAAGCCGGCGACACGGCCGGAACGCGCGCCGATCGTTCGACGGCGAATGCAGGGGCGGCGGAAGGTGCGGTCGATGCGGTCATCGGCGACCGACCGGCGAAAGCGGGCGGTGAGCCCGAAGGTGCCGCCGTGCCGGCCACACGCGACGAAGCAGCGCGGACGCCCGGCGAGCCCACGAAGGGGCGTCGCGCAGCTTCCGGTGGCAAGCGCCGTGTGGCCGCAGGCGCACGCGAAGCGGCAGCGGCGCGCGGCGCGCCGGAAGCGGTGGCCGTCGACGCGCAGTCGGAAGTGACCTCGGCGCAGCATCCTGCGCCATCAAGCGAGCCGTCGGCGACCGCCGAACCGGCGCAGCCCACGATTACCGCAGTTGCCGCGAGTGCCCGTGACGCCGCGCGGGCAGCCGCAGCGCCGGTCTCGCCATTCGTGCAGCCCGTTGCGTCCGCGGCGTCGTTCGTGACGAAGCCGTCGGCGGATCGTGCGCAACCTGCCACGTCGAGCGCGTCGGCTATCGACCCCGACACGCAACTGCGCCCGCTGTCGGATCGGCTCGCCGCGCTGCAGGCCGAGACGGCCGGCATGAAGCAGGCGGCCGATCGCGAGATGCGGCGCGTCAACCGGCTGCTGCTGGCGCTGACGGTCGTCGTGTTCGCGGGGCTCGTCGCGCTGATGCTGCAAACGCGGCAGATCGCGCACCTGAAACAGGAAGTTGACGCCCGGCAGCAGCGGATCGACCGGCTGGCTGCCGACCTGTCGACGCAGCAGGCAACGCTGATGACGCTCGCGGAACACCACGAAGCGATGCTGTCGCAGGTCGACCGGCTGCAGCGCAATGCGAACCGCGAGGCGGCGGCCGCGAAGCGTGTGCGTCGAGCGCATTAAATCGTCCGACCCTATCTGCAAACCCCGGCACGACAAGGCGCGTCGGGGCGGACCGTCGATCGGCGGTGGCGCGGGTGCGGCAAACTGATGCGGTGAGCTGGCGGAGTTAAGGGAAAACCCTTAGAATGGCATCCATCTACGGGAAAACCCTAGATCCATCTGTCAGGAGTCTCACATGAGCTTCATTCTTGCCCTGCTGCAAAAGATCGACGACCTGTTCGTCTCCCCGCACCTGCCGCTCGACGCGGAATATTCGTACGCTGCGCGTCACGCCGAAGCCGAGCGCGTGCGTCGTGCGAGCCTCGTGCCGATCGTCCTGTACCGTCGCTGATTCGCTGATTCGCTGATTCGCTGATTCGCTGATTCAGCGCGGCGCTCGCCGCCACTGCCTGCCCGTTTTCCACCGCCGCATCGCGCGCCGGTGCGATCGTCCCGCTACACTGGAAGTCCGACTTCCCTCGCGACCCCCGGGCCATGCTGCAGATGCGGCCGATGACGGCCGGTGAATTCCACGCATACCGCACGCGCGCCATCGACGGCTACGCGCGCGATCTCGTGTCATCCGGGCAGAACGCGACCGACGACGCGGCGAACCGCGCCCGCGCCTGCTTCGATACGCTGCTGCCCGACGGCCTGCTCACCTCCGGCCAGACGCTCGTCCAGCTGATCGACGCCGCCAGCGGCGACACGGTCGGCGACCTCTGGTACGCGATCGTGCCCGAAGGGCCGAACCGTACGCTGTTCATCTACGATCTCGACATCGTCCCGACCCGGCGCCGCCAGGGCTGGGCCATGCGCGCGCTCGATGCACTGGAGGCCGAGGCGCGCCGTCATGGCGTCACCGAAATCGGGCTGTCGGTGTTCAATCACAACACGGCTGCTCGTGCGCTGTATCGGGCGTGCGGCTTCGTGCCGATCACGACGACGCTGATCAAGCCGGTCGTCCAGAGCTGAGGCCAGTGCGCACGCGTCGGTGACGCGCGCTGCCGTTTTCCCGGCCTTCTTCCGGTGATCTGTCCCGACGCAGCGCATGCAATGTGCGCCCCGCCGGTCGGCAAGCCATTTCCAATACGACAAGCGCCGGACCTCCGTCGGATGACCCGTCGCCCGTCGTGGCCCGCATCAGCGTGCGCGGCCTTTCCATCTCCTCAGCAGCAGCGCGTTCGTCACGACGCTGACGCTGGAGAACGCCATCGCCGCACCCGCGATCACCGGATTCAGCCAGCCGAGCGCCGCGAGCGGCACGCCGATCAGGTTGTAGACGAACGCCCAGAACAGGTTCTGCTGGATCTTCCGATACGTCCGCTTCGAGATGTCGATCGCATCGGCGACGAGCGCCGGGTCGCCGCGCATCAGCGTGATGCCGGCCGTATGCATCGCGACGTCGGTGCCGGTCGCCATCGCGATGCCGACGTCGGCCGCGGCGAGCGCGGGTGCATCGTTGATCCCGTCGCCGACCATCGCGACGATTCCGCCGTGCGTGCGCTTCAGTTCGGCCACCACGCGCGCCTTGTCGTCGGGCAGCACCTGCGCATGCACTTCGCCGATCCCGAGTGCCGCCGCGACGGCGGCCGCGCTGCCGCGGTTGTCGCCCGTGACGAGTACGCTCGCGACGCCACGCGCCGACAGTGCCGCGACCGCCTCGCGCGCGCCCGGCTTCACGGTGTCGCCGAATGCGATCAGCGCGAGCAGCGCGCGCGGCGCGTCGGCACGCATCAGCCACGAAATCGTATTGCCCGCGCGCTCGAGTTCCGCGGCACGCGCGTCGAGTGCGGGCGGCACGACGATGCCGAGTTCGTCGCGCCAGCGGCTGCTGCCGAGTGCGAGAAGCTGACCGCCAACGCGCGCCTCGACGCCGCGTCCGGCCACCGCGCGCGCATCGGCCGCGACGACCTCGGCCGAACCCGCGCCGCCGCCGCGGGCCACGACGTCCGCATCGTGCGCGGCGACGACGGCGCGAGCGAGCGGGTGGTCGCTTTGCCGCTGGACCGCGGCCGCGAGAGCGAGCGCTTGCTCACGTGGGATGTCGACGGCCTCGAATGCCGTCACGGACGGTTTGCCTTCGGTCAGCGTGCCGGTCTTGTCGAACGCGATCACCGTGGTGCGCTGCGCGAGTTCGAGCGCCTCGGCGTCCTTGATCAGGACGCCATGGCGGGCCGCCACGCCGGTGCCCGCCATGATCGCGGCGGGCGTCGCGAGGCCGAGCGCGCACGGGCACGCGATGACGAGCACCGCGACCGCGTTGAGGATCGCTGTTTCGATGCCGGCGCCGGCGATCAGCCAGCCGACCAGCGTCAGCACGGCGATGCCGAGGATCGTCGGCACGAACACTTCGCTGACACGATCGACGAGCCGCTGGATCGGCGCCTTTTCCGCCTGCGCGGATTCGACGAGGCGGATGATGCGCGCGAGCGTCGTCTCCGCGCCGATCGCGGTGGTTTCCACGACGAGCGCGCCTTCGCCGTTGATCGAGCCGGCCGTGACCGGATCGCCGTCGTCCTTCGGCACCGGCAGGCTTTCGCCGGTGATCAGCGATTCGTCGACGTGCGAGCGGCCCGACACGATCCGGCCGTCGACGGGCACACGCTCGCCCGGACGGATGCTGACGGTCGTGCCGACGCGCACCTGCGCCAGCGGCACGTCGCGTTCGACGCCGTGCTCGACGACGCGCGCGCGGTCGGGACGCAGCGCGTTCAGCGCGCGGATCGCCTCGGTCGTCTGGCGTTTCGCGCGCGCTTCGAGCCATTTGCCGAAGCGCACCAGCGTGATGATGACGGCCGATGCCTCGAAATACAGATGGCCGGGGTGCGCGGGGTCGCGCAGCAGCATCCACAGGCTCAGGCCGAACGCGGCCGACGTGCCGAGCGCGACGAGCAGGTCCATGTTGCCGGTGCGTGCCTTCACCGCATGCCAGGCGGCGCGGTAGAAGCGTGCGCCGAAGCCGAACTGGACGATCGACGCGAGCACGAGCTGCAGCCAGCCGGGCAGCATCGCGTCGATGCCGAACGGCGCGACGAGCATCGGCACGACGAGCGGCACGCTCAGCACGGCCGAGCCGATCACGAGATTGCGTTCGCGGATGGCTTCGCGGCGCTTGCGGGCGTCGGGGGCTTGTGCGGGTTCGCCGGCGCGGGCGTCGGCGTCGGTCGAGGCGCTCGGGTCCGGCGCAGCGGCGAGCGACGCCCGATAACCGGCCGTCGTGACCGCTGCGATCAGCGTGGTGGCGTCGAGCGCGCCGGTGCCATGCACCGACGCGCGTTCGGTCGCGAGATTGACCGACGCGCGCGTGACGCCAGGCACGGCGGCCAGCGCCTTTTCGACGCGGCCGGCGCAGGATGCGCACGTCATGCCGCCGATGTCGAGTTCGAGATCGCGGGAAGCGGTCGGCGGCGGCGCGGCGACCCATGTCGCGTCGTAGCCGGCTTGCCGCACGGCTTCGGCCAGTTGCGACGCGGAAACGTCCGGTGCCGCGTCGATGGTCGCGCGCTCGGTGGCGAGGTTGACGGACGCGCGCGTGACGCCGGGCACCTTCGCCAGCGCCTTTTCGACGCGCGACACGCACGACGCGCAGGTCATGCCGTCGATGTCGAGTTCGATGCTGGCCGCGGGCGCGGGCAGTGCCGTCGCCGCCGTTGCGGGCCGGGCGTTCGCGTGCGTCGCGTGCTCGACGTGCGCGGACGCAACGGCTTCGACCGCCGCTTCGCGCACGGCCGCGCGATAGCCGGCGGCATCGACCGCGGCGATGAGCTGCGCAGGCTCGACCGTGTCCTGCGCGGTCACCGTCGCCGCATGCGCGTCGAGATCGACCGCGGCATCGACGACGCCCGGCACGGTGGCCAGCGCACGCTGCACGCGGCCCGTGCAGCCGCCGCAATGCATGCCGTCGATGGTCAGTTCGATCGTTTGCATGTCGGCGGAGGCGAGTGATTCAGTCATGTTGGATTCCCCAAAAGCGCGGTTCGTGCCGCGACTGACTCCAGTATCAACATTCCCATGATGGGAAGGTCAAGGGGGGCGATGCAATACGGGATCGTGCCGACGGCGACCCATTCTCGCCCGTCATGCTGCCCTGCGCAGGCGTCGGGCGGCTCCGGACGAGGGCCGGATCAATGGAAGTCCTGGCTGACGACAGCCCGGCTACCGCTGCACCCGATATTCGGCATATTGGGGGATGCCCTTAGGCGCTATGATACCGGCCTGACATCAGCGCCCGCCCGGCGAAGCGGCGACCGGGCACGCTGGGGTGCCTTGCTTTCGCCGATCGTGAGTCGAACAAGGCGTTGACTGACAAGAACGATATTCGGCCAATAATCAATGATTGAAAACCTACGAGAATCAATTTCTCTGCGTCGCGCTGCAGGCGCGTCGCTGGCCCTGGCGGCGCTGCTGTCCGGATGCGCGTCGCAACCGGACGCGATCCAGCGGAAAACCGGCTGGATGCGCGCCGAAGTGGCCGACTCCTACATATACGCGTATCCGCTCGTGCTGATGGACGTCGCGAAGGAAGCCGCGACGGGCGGCGACAGCGCGCAGCCGGGCCAGGCGCCGCTCAACACGCTGCGTCACGCGCAGGCGCTGCCGCCCGTCGGCGCGCTCAACCCGCCGCTGCCGGGCGTCGACACGCTTGACTCGACCGGCTGGCTCGACGTCGGTGCCGAGCCGGTGATCGTGACGCTGCCGGATACCCGCGGCCGCTACTGGGATGCCCGCGCGCTCGACATGTGGACGAACGTGCTGTGGTCGTCGTCGAGCGTGGCGGCGCGTGGCGCTCGCGGCGCCGCGCGATCGCAAACGATTGCCTTCGCCGCGAAGGACTGGCAGGGCACCCTGCCGAAGGGCGCATTGCGTATCGACGTGCCGTCGGCCAACGCGTGGCTCGAAGTGCGGCTGCAGACGAGCGGCGGGCGCGACCTCACGAATGTGAAGAAACTGCAGCGGGCGATCCGCGTGGTGCCGCTGTCCGTCTATACGGGCAGCACGCGTGGCGCGTCGGTCGCGGTCCATGCGGGCAGCGCGCCGCTGGAAGCGGCGAGCGGCGGCACGCCGGCCGAGCAGGTGGCCGCGCTCGACCCGAAGGCGTTCTTCACGCGCTTCGCGCAGGCGCTGCAAGACAACCCGGCACCGGCCGACGACGCGCACGCGAACGAATTGCTCGGCGACATCGGCGTGAGGGCCGGCTATCCGGTGCTGTGGACGGGCGATCGCCTGAGCGCCGCGACGGCCGGCGTCGCCGAGGCGCGCGCGCGGCTCGCGACGCCGCCGTCGAACCTGCTGAGCGCGAACGGCTGGAGCTGGATCGGCGACACGGCCGGCAAGTACGGCCAGGACTACGCGCTGCGCGCGTACGCGGCCTACACGCAGTTCGGCACCGCGACGCGCGACGACGAGACGCTCGCGCTCGTGCGCGTCGACAGCGACGGCCACTCGCTGAACGGCGCAAACCGCTACGTGCTGCATTTCGCGCCGGGCGCGCTGCCGCCGGTGCGCGGGTTCTGGACGCTCACGCCGTACGCGACGAACGGCGCGCTGCCCGACGTCGGCTCGGCGCGCCGCTCGCTCGGCGACCGCGACCGCTTGCGCCGCAACCACGACGGCTCGATCGACGTGGTCGTGTCGGCGTCGCCTGGCGGCACGCATGCGGCCAACTGGCTGCCGGCGCCGCGCGCCGATTTCGCGCTCGCGCTGCGACTCTACGCACCGAAGCCGCAGGCGAGCGACGGCTCGTGGATGCCGCCCGTCGTCGTCCGAAAATGAACCGATGGGCGCCGCCACTGTCCGATGCGCGGGCGCGGCGGCCTCGCCCGAACGTCGTTCCGTCACCACCTGAGCCTATACTTTCGGGATAGCGTGCGCGGCCGTGCCGGTTTTCCGGCGCGGCCCGGCATCCATTCCCGAGGCATCCAAGCATGTCAAGCGCAGACAAAGAAACCGTATCCTCGACCCTTCATGCCCTCGGCGGCGTGGCACGCTCGCGCCGGACCCGGCGCATCGGCCTCGGCGTGCTGATCTTCCTCGTTTTATTCGGACTGCTCGGATTCTTCGCGGCGCCGCCGCTGATTCGTCACATTGCTGAACAGCAACTGAGCCAGCAGCTCGGCCGGCCGTCCACCATCCGGCGCATCGCGCTGAACCCTTACACGCTGAACCTCGAAGCCGACGGCGTGCACGTCGGCGAGCGCGGCGGCCAGGGCGACTTCATCGACATCGGCAAGCTCGTCGTGCGGCCGTCGTGGTCGTCGCTGTTCCGCGGCGCGCCGATCGTCAACGAAGTGCGCGTCGACTCGCCGCGCTTCCATGTCGTCCGATACGACGCGCAGCGCTTCAACTTCACCGATCTGATCGAGAAGTTCTCGACGCCGTCCAAACCCGAAAGCAAGCCGACCCATTTCTCGGTATCGAACATTCAGGTCAACGACGGGCGGATCGACTTCGACGACCGCCTGCTGAACGAAAAGCACGTGGTCGACAACTGGACGCTCGGCATTCCGTTCATCGCGACGCTGCCATCGAAGACCGACATCTTCGTGCAGCCGAAGCTGCGCGCGCGATTCGACGGCAGCCCGATCGCGATCGACGGCAAGACGAAGCCGTTCGCGCTGTCGCGTGAGTCGGAAGTCGCGCTGAAGTTCGACCGGCTCGACGTGCCGAAGCTGATTTCGTACGCGCCGGCGAAGCTGCCGGTGATCGTCACGAGCGGCCTGCTGAGCAGCGACCTCACGCTGAATTTCGTGATGAGCGGCGACACGCCGTCGCTGCGCGTGTCGGGCACCGTGGATCTCAACGACGCGAAGGTGACCGACCGCGCGTCGGCGCCGCTGTTCGCCGCGCGCGGCGTGCACGTCGCGGCCGCCGGCCTCGAGCCGCTGCGCAACGTGCTGCATTTCGACGAGATCCGGCTCGACCAGCCGGTCGTCGACCTGGCGCGCGACAAGCAGGGCCTGCTGAACGTCGAGAAGCTGGCCGGCCCGCCGGCCGCCGCGCCGAAGGCCGACGCGGGCAAGCCGGCCGCATCGGGCGCCGCCGCATCGACTGCCGCCGTCGCCGCCGCCAACGCCGCGAGCGGCGCGAAGGTCGAAGCCGCCGCGAAGGAAGCGCCGCCGCTCGACCTGACGATCCGTCATTTCGCGATCGACGGCGGCACGATCAACGTCGACGACCGCGTGCCCGCGACGCCGACCGCGATGTCGCTGACGAAGCTCGCCGCGACGCTCGACGGCTTCACGCTGCAGGGCAAGACGCCCGCGAAATACACGCTGTCGACGTCGCTGTCGCGCGGCGGCGACGTGAAGGCCGAAGGCGCGTTCAGCCTGGCGGCGAAGCAGGCCGACACGAAGCTGACGGTCGACGCGCTCGCGTTGCCGGCGCTGCAGCCGTATCTCGGCGAGGCGACCCGTGCGCGCGTGCTCGACGGCACGCTCGGCGCGAGCGTCAACGCGAAGGCCGACTGGGGCAAGACGCCGCTCGACGCGCAGGTCGCCGACAGCACGGTGAGCCTGAAGTCGCTCAAGCTCGCGACGCCGGACGCGAAGGCGCCCGCGATCGTGCTGCCCGACGCGAGCGCGAAGATCGCGAAGGTCGACGTCGCCGCGCGCACGGCGGAAATCGCGAGCGTCGATGCGACCGGGCTCGCGCTCGACGTGAAGCGCCTGAAGGACGGCAAGATCGACCTGGCTGCGCTGGCCGAACCCGCGCAGAAGGCGGTGCCCAAGCGCACGGTCGCGCGCAAGGCCGAGGCGGCCGCGCCGTCGTGGCATTACCGGATCGACGCGCTCAACGTGAAGGAGTCGTCCGCGAACTTCACGGACCTGTCGACGCCGCGCCCGGTGAAGCTCGCGATCAAGCCGCTCGACCTGTCGGTGCAGAAGATCAGCGATGACATGACGAAGCCGCTGCCGGTTCAGCTGAAGGCGACGCTGAACCGCAAGGGCTCGGTGAACGTGTCGGGCGATGTGACCGCGCAGCCGCTGAAGCTCGGCCTGAAGATCAACGGCAACCGCCTCGACGCGGCTGCGTTCGAGCCGTACTTCGGCAGCGCGCTGAACGCGACCATCGCGAGCGCGCTGCTCAACGCGCAGGGCAACCTGACGTTCGCGCAGGTGAAGGACGTGCCGCGCGCGACCTATCGCGGCGATGTCGCGCTGGTCGACGTGCGGATGCTCGACAAGGCGACGTCCGACCCGTTCGCGGGCTGGCGCTCGCTCGCGCTGTCGAACCTGAAGGTGAACTACGACGAGAGGGGCACCGACGTCGACGCCGCGCGCGTGACCTTCTCGAACTTCTACGGCCGCGTGCTGCTCGATGCGCAGGGGCGGCTGAACCTGAAGGACGTCGTCGCGAAGGAGACGGGCCCCGCGCAGTCGCTCACGCGCGACGCGAGCAAGAACGAACCTGTGCCGCTGTCACCGGGCATGACGCCGCCGGCCGCGGCCGTGCAGCAGGCGTCCGCGCCGGCCGCCGCATCGGCGACGGTCGCCGTGAAGGCCCCGCCGCCGCCGCAGAATCCGGTGCGCATGCATTTCGGCCAGCTCGTGCTGCAGAACGGCCGCGTGACCTACACCGACAACTTCATCAAGCCGAACTACACGGCGAACCTGGTCGCGATCAAGGGGACGGTCGGCGCGTTCGGCACGGACTCGACGACGTCCGCGCCGGTCGACGTCGCCGCGAATCTCGCGGGCAACGGGCCGATCTCGATCAAGGGCTCGGTGAACCCGCTGATCGACAAGCCGGCGCTGGACCTCACGGCGACCGCGCATGACATCGAGCTGACCAACCTGACGCCGTACTCGGCGAAGTACGCCGGCTACCCGATCACGAAGGGCAAGCTCAACGTCGACCTGCATTACGAGCTCGCGAACGACCAGTTGAAGGCGAACAACCACATCTTCATCGACCAGCTCACGTTCGGCGATCACGTCGAGAACGACACGGCGACGAAGCTGCCCGTGAAGCTCGCGATCTCGCTCCTGAAGAACACGCGCGGCGAGATCGACGTGAACCTGCCGGTGTCGGGCTCGCTGTCGAATCCGGAGTTCAGCGTCGGCGGGCTGATCTGGCGCGCGGTGCTGAACCTGATCGCGAAGGCCGTGACGTCGCCGTTCACGCTGCTCGCGAACGCGTTTGGCGGCAGCGGCGGCGAGGATCTCGGGTACGTCGAGTTCGCGCCGGGCTCGTACGCGCTGACCGACGCGCAGCAGAAGAAGCTCGACACCGTCGTGAAGATGCTGACCGAGAAGCCGTCGATCCGGCTGGACCTGATCGGCCGCGTCGATCCGGCGAAGGACACGCCGGGGCTGCGCGACGCGTACGTCGAGCGGCTGGTGCGTCAGCAGAAGCTGAAGGACGTGGTCGGCCAGGGCGAGAGCATCGATCCGATGTCGGTGAAGGTCGAACCGGCCGAGTACACCAAGTACCTGACGCGTGCATACAAGGCCGCCGACTTCAAGAAGCCGCGCAACCTGATCGGCCTGCAGAAGACGCTGCCCGATGCGGACATGAAGAAGGCGCTCGCCGATCACGCGCCGGCCGACGACAACGCGCTGCGCGCGCTCGCGCAGCAGCGCGCGCAGGCCGTGCGCCAGTACCTCGACGGCAAGATCGATTCGAGCCGCATGTTCGTCGTGGCGCCGAAGCTCGATGCGAAGGGCATCGAGGACAAGGGCGCGACGACCCGCGTCGACTTCGGCCTGCAGTAAGCCGCGTCACGCCATCATCCGCCGCCGCCGCGCCCGACCGGCAATCGGGCGCGGCGGCGCGCCTTCCTTTCAGCGCTCGGCGATCGCCGGTTCGCGCTTGTCCAGTTCCTTCCTCGCGGCCAGCGGCAGGCGGGCATCGTCCCACTGCGTCAGCCACTCGACCTCCTTCGCGGTAAACACTTGTCCGTAGTTGCGCAGCGCGTATTGCAGCGCGTCGACGACGTGGTGGCGAATGATTTCGGGGGTACGTGCATCGTCCAGCACGAACCGGAGAGCTTCCAGGGTCGACATACTCGTGCTCCGGGTCAGGGAAAACCCTTTATCACACGCCAATAGTCATGCGCCAAGTGCGAAAAAAATGCCGCGGCGGGCGATGGCGCGCACGATGCACCGGCCCGGTGCGCACGTCGCGGCGTGCGCCCGCTCGCCTTGCTTTGCGACGGCGTCGTGTCATTTGCGATTGGTTACGTTTGACAGAAAACAGAAAGCCCCGCTTCATCGGAGCGCCGCACGATCCGGCCATATTCTGCTCGCCTGTTGGCAGGTCACGCAGTTCAACGTCAATCGATGAGGTGGGGTGATGATGTCTTTTCTTGGTAAGCAGCGGAAGGTGGCGGCGATGCTGGCGGGCGCGCTGGCGCTCGCAAGCGCGGGTGTCTACGCGGCGCAGCAGGACGGCGACGGTCAGGGTAATGACGCCGGCCGCGGCCGGCGCGTCGTGAAGCACGTGCTGCTGATCAGCGTCGACGGCCTGCACGAACAGGACCTCGCGCGCTGCATCGGCGCGAACACGTGTCCGAACATCGCGGTGCTCGCGCAAAACGGCGTCACGTACGCGAACGCCTATACACCGGGCCTGTCGGATTCGTTCCCGGGCCTCGCGGCGCTCGTGACGGGCGGCTCGCCGAAGACGGCCGGCCTGTTCTACGACGTGTCGTACGACCGCAACCTGTATGCGCCGAGCGACACGACCTGCTCGGGCAAGCAGGGCTGGAACGTCGTGTTCGACGAGACGACCGGCATCGATGCCTTCAATGGCGGCGCGCTCGTGCACCTCGACGGCGGCGGCGCGTTCAACCCGCAGGCGATCCCGCATGCGAAGGTCAATGGCCAGTGCGTGCCCGTCTATCCGCACAACTATGTGAAGACCAACACGGTGTTCGAGGCCGTCAAGGCCGGCGTGCCGAACGCGTACACCGCGTGGGCCGACAAGCACGCGTGGGGCTACGACTGGCTGAACGGCCCGTCGGGCACCGGCGTCGACGATCTGATGCGTACCGAGATCAACTCGATCGACCCGGCGACGAACACCGACTACACGGACGTCTATTCACACACCGCGCGCTTCGACAACCTGCACGTGCAGGCGCTGGTCAACCAGATCGACGGCCGCGACTCGACCGGCACGAAGAACGCGCCGGTGCCGACGCTGTTCGGCGCCAACTTCCAGACGCTCAGCGTCGCGCAGAAGGCGCCGGTCGCGAAGGGCGGCGGCTATCTCGACGCGAACTTCACGCCGAACGGCCAGGTCGCGAACGCGATCACGTACGTCGACAACTCGATCGGCCGCATCGTCAACGAGTTGAAGCAGCGCAACCTGTACACGTCGACGGCGGTGATCGTCACGGCGAAGCACGGCCAGTCGCCGACTGATCACACCAAGCTCGTGAAGAATGGCGACACGCTGACGAAGCTGCTCGAAGCGAACAACTATCTCGACCCGAACGGCAACTTCGGCCAGAACAACACGACGACGGGCAACCTGAACGACGGCTCGGGCCTGGTCGGCACGGGCTTCGTGCAGACCGACGACGTCGGCCTGATCTGGCTGCGCGACCGCGGCCAGCGCACGGCCGTGGTGCAGACGCTGAAGGCGAACCTCGGCTGCAACGCGCCCGGGATCTGCGCGGACGGCTCGCAGGCGTACATCCTGTACGGCGCGGCGCTGGCCGAACGATTCGGCGATCCGGCCAACGGCCGCACGCCGGACATCGTCGTGCAGCCGAATCCGGGCGTGATCTACACGTCGAGCACGAAGAAGGACGAGGAGCACGGCGGCAATGCGCCGGACGACAGCCACCTTGGCCTGCTCGTGTCGTATCCGGGGCTTCACCGCGCGCGCATCGTGAGCGATCTCGTCGGCACGAAGCAGGTCGCGCCGACGATCCTCGGGCTGCTCGGCGCCGATCCGAAGCTGCTGCACGCGGTCGTGGCCGAGAACACGCACGTGCTGCCGGGGCTCGGCATCGACCACTGACGCAACGTGAGGGGCGGTTCGGCGACGTGCTACGGGCGCCGCCGTGCCGTCCAGGCGCGCCCGGCCTTGGCGGGCGCGCTCATCGGTCCGCGCATTCGTCGAGCATCCATTCCCTGAAGCGCCGCAACGCGGCGCTCGTCTCCAGGCGCTCCGGCGCGTAGCACAGGTAGTGCCCTTGCGCGTCGACGTCGACGGGCGCGTCGAACGGTTCGACGAGCGCACCGCTCGCGAGCGTGTCAGCGATCAGGAAGCGCGGCACGAGCGCGAGCCCGAGCCCGGCTTGCGCGGCCTGGATCAGCACCGAATACTGTTCGAAGCGCGGCCCCGCGAGCGCGTTCATCCCGGCGACGCGGTGGCGCTCCGCCCAGAGGGACCACGCGATGTCCGCCTGCTCGTGCACGAGCCGCGGCGCGGCGGCCGTGTCGCCGGGCGTGCGCAGCGCATGTCGCGCCGCGAATTCGCGGGAACAGACCGGCACGAAGGTGCGACCGTCCAGGTAATCGCATCGGACGCCTTCCCATGCGCCGTCGCCATAGCGTATTGCTGCGTCGAGTCCGAACGGAAACATGTCGCCGTGCGCGAGATGGCGGCGAAAACTCAGCGTGACCTCCGGCGCGCCGGCCAGAAAGCGCGCGAGGCGCGGCACCAGCCACTTCGTCGTGAAGGTCGGCACGCTTGCGATCGTCAGCAGGTCGCTGTCCTCGCGCGCGCTCAGCAATTCGATCGATGCGTTGCCGATCTCGCGCAGCGGGCCGATCACGCGCGCGTGATAAAGCTGCCCGGCGCGCGTGAGCGCGAGATTGCGCCCCTCGCGCACGAATAGCTTCACGCCGAACAGCGTCTCGAGATTCGCGATCTGCCGGCTGACCGCGCTCGGCGTCAGGCCGAGCTCGCGCGCCGCATACGAGAAGTTCAGGTACTTCACGGAACTCGCGAACGCGTGCAGCTCCGCGACGTTGGGAAACAGGTGCTTCACGGCGAACTATTCCTTGCGCGCACAGATCGATGCGGGCGTTGTACGTTTTTTTCATGACGATGCCATGTCGGATCCGCACACTGCGTCCGTCATGACAACGCGTTCCGGCCGGGCCCGGCGGGCGTTGCATGACCCGTTCCGTGTCCGTCAGCGAGATTCGCCATGCATCCGCCATCCGCTCCGGCCCTTGCCGAAGCTATTCCGATTCGTCGTAACAAACGGCCGCGCGCGATCGCGGGACGCCTGCTGCTGCGGGCGTTCGTCGCGGTGTTCGGGCTGTATCTCGCGCTGCCGATCGTGCTGCTGCTGATCGGCTCGGTCGGCCAGTCGTGGACGAACACGCTGCTGCCGACCGGCATCACGTCGCACTGGTTCGTCGATCTGGCCGCGAATCGCAGCTTTACCCGCGCATTCGGCACGAGCCTCGTGGTCGCGCTCGCCTGCTGCGCGATCAATGCCGTGCTGGCGTTGCCGCTCGCCTACGCGCTGCATCACCGCGCACTGGCCGGCCGCGGCTTCGCGGCGCGCATCGTGATGCTGATGCCGATCGCGGTGCCGGCGCTGACGCTCGGGTTCGGCTACATCGCGATCTTCAGCGGCGATGCGCTGCCGTGGCTCGGCACGCTGCCGCTGATGATCGCCGCGCACGCCGTGCTGACGCTGCCGTACCTGCTGCAGACGCTGCTGAGCGACCTGCGCCACCTTGGCCTCGCGCATCTCGAGGCATGCGCGGCCACGCTCGGCGCGACGCCGCTGCGCCAGTTCTTCACGATCGTGCTGCCGAACCTGCGGCACAGCCTGTTCTCCGGCCTGGTGATGGTCGCCGCGCTGTCGATCGGCGAATTCCAGATCTCGAACCTCATCGCGGGCTTCCGTTACCGCAACTATCCGATCGTGCTGCTGCAGGCGTTCTACGGCGCGTCCGGGATGGCCTGCGCGGCGACCGTCGTGCTGCTCGTCCTCGCCGTGCTCGCGACGCTCGCCTCCGTCTTCACCGTGCAACGCCTGAAGTGAAACCGTCATGAGTCTCGATTTCGAAAACGTCAGCTTCCAGTATCCGGGCGCCCGTCACGGCGTCGACGCGGTCACGCTGTCCGCGGCCCAGGGCGAACTGCTCGCCGTGATGGGCCGCAGCGGCTCCGGCAAATCGACGCTGCTGCGCCTCGCCGCCGGCCTGCTCGACGGCTACCGCGGCCGCATCGCGATCGGCGGCCGCGACATGGCCGGCGTGCCGGTGTGGCAGCGCGAGGTCGGGATGGTGTTTCAGCACTACGCGCTGTTTCCGAACCTGTCGGTCGTCGACAACGTCGCCTATGGCCTGAAGATGCGCGGCATCGCCGCGGCGCCGCGCCGCCGTCGCGCGCTCGAGATGCTCGAACGTGTCGGCCTCGCCGCGCAGGCCGATCGCAGCACGGCGCTGCTGTCCGGGGGGCAGCAGCAGCGCGTCGCGCTGGCCCGCGCGCTCGTGATCCAACCGAAGCTGCTGCTGCTCGACGAGCCGCTCGCAGCGCTCGACGCCGGCATTCGCCACCAGTTGCGCGACGAGATCCGCGCGCTGCAGCGCGCCTGCGGCGCGACGACGCTGCTCGTCACGCACGACCAGGATGAAGCGCTCAGCATGGCCGATCGCGTGGCGATCGTCGACGGCGGACGCATGCTGCAGGCCGGCACCCCGCGCGACCTGTACGAGCGTCCTGCGACCGCACAGGTCGCGCGTTTCGTCGGCCATTCGACGCTGCTGCGCGGCCGTGTGCTCGCACATGGCGCGGTCGACGTGCGGTTCACGACGCTGTGCGCGGAGACGGGTACGCACCGGCCGGGCGATCCGGTCGAGGTGCTGATCCGGCCGGAACACCTGCAACCCGATCCACCCGGGGACGTCGCGAACCGCATCGATGGCCGCGTCGGCGAGGTGCGCTACTTCGGCGCGACACAGCGCTTCGACTTCGTGCCGGCCGGCGCGACCGACGCACTGCTCGGCGAAGGGCGCGAACTGCCCGCGCGCTGCGTGTCGATCGAGCCGCGCCATCTGCTCGTGCTGCCCGTCGCGTGAGCGCGGGCGACCTATTCATTCAACGGAGAATCACGATGTCTGCACGCCGCCACTTTCTTCATGCGACGCGTCGCCGCCTGCTGGCACTCTGCGCATTCGCGACCTTCGCGCCGGCGCTCGCCCATGCCGCGTCGCTGTATCCCGGGGAGGATGCGCTGTACGAGAAGGCCGCCGACGAAGGGCTCGTCGTGTCGTTCGACACGGGCCCGGAATGGGCGAACTGGAAGTCGCTGTTCGCCGAATTCCGCAAGCGTTACCCGAAGGTCGAGATCACGTACAACGACATCGGCTCGGCGGCCACGGTCGTCGCGCTCGACAAGTCGCGACGCCGCCCGCAGGCCGACACGGCGTACTACTTCGCGGCGTCGGCGCTCGATGCGACGGCCAAGGACGTCGTCGCGCCGTTCAAGCCGGTCAATTTCGACAAGCTGCCCACGGTGTTTCGCGCGGCCGACGGCCGCTGGTTCGCGGTGCACTCGCTGAACATCGCGTTGCTCGTCAACAAGAAGCTCGTGAAGAACGTGCCGCAGCGCTGGTCCGACCTGCTGAAGCCCGAATATCGCAATGCGGTCGTCTATCTCGACCCGCGCTCGACCGGGCAGGGGCAGGTCGCCGTGTTCGCCGCCGCCTATGCGAACGGCGGCAGCGTCGACAACCCGAAGCCTGGCGCGGAGTTCTTCGGCAAGCTGAAGCAGGCGGGCAACGTGCTGCGCGTCGAGGGGACGACGCCCTACGCGAAATTCGTCAAGGGCGAGATTCCGATCCTGATCGGCTACGAGAACGACGGGCTCAAGGCCAAGTACACGGACGGCATGGGCGATGCGGCCGAAGTCGTGATCCCGCAGGACGGCAGTGTATCGGCGCCGTATGCCATGAGTCTCGTGAAGAACGGACCGAATCCGGCCGCCGCGCAATTGTGGCTCAACCTCGTGATGAGCGACGTCGGACAGGGGCTGTTCGCGCAGGGCTACGTGCGCCCGGCCGTGCCCGGCACGCCGGTCGCGCAGGACGTCGCGGCGAAGCTGCCGAACGCGCCGCAGGTGCGTCCGCTCGACGTCGCGAAGGCCGCGACGCACAAGGCCGAAGTCGACCAGCTCTGGTCGCAGGCCACGCTCGGCAAGTAAGGGGCGCGCGATGCGGGTTTCGTCCATGCGGCATGGCGTCCTGCGCCGCTACGGCGCGGTGCCGGCGGCCGCGCTGTTCGCGGTGTGCTTCGCGCTGCCGCTCGCCGCGCTCGTCGGCGCCGCGTTCGACGGCGGCGGTCGCGCGTTCGCCGCGGTGTTCGGCGATCCGCTCGTCGCCGACGCGATCGTGCGTTCGCTGGCGCTCGCGATCGGCGCCGGCACGCTGTCCGTCGCCGTTGGCGTGCCGGTGGCGTTCGTGCTGGCCGGGCAGTCGCCGGCGCGCCGCCGCTGGTCGCTCGCGCTGCTCGGCGTGCCGCTCGCCTTCTCCGGCCTCGTGATCGCGTACGGCTTCATCCTCGTGTTCGGCCGCGCCGGTTTCGTGACGATGCTGCTGGCGTCGCTCGGCGCGGACCCGACCGTGGTCGGCGGCGCGATCTACTCGATGCCGGGGCTGGCGTTCGCCTATGCGTATTACCTGATCCCGCGCGTCGCGCTGATGCTCTACCCGGCGCTCGCGAATCTCGACCGGCGGCCGCTCGAGGCGGCGCTGACGCTCGGCGCGCGGCCGTGGCGCGCGTGGTTCGACGTCGCGTGGCGGGAGCTGTGGCCGTCGATCGCGTCCGCGTGGTGCCTCGTGGGTGCGATCGCGCTCGGCACGTACGGCACGGCGCTCGCGCTGGCCGGCACGCAGGTCAACATCCTGCCGCTGCTGATGTATCTGAAGCTGTCCGACGGACAGACCGATTTCTCGCAGGCCGCCGTGCTGTCGATCGTGCTGACGGCGCTTTGCACCTGCGTTCTTGCACTGGGGGAAGGACTTGCACGGCAACGACGTCATTGAATGGTCGGACGACACGCGCGCCGCGCTGGCGCAACTCGCGCAGCGACAGCGCGGCGCGCAACCGCACCGGATGCCGGTCGGCGTGATCGGGCCGCGCGACGCGACGGACACGCAGCTCGCCGTCGCCGAGCGGATCGCGTACGGGATCGCGGCGACGGGCATCGCGATCGTCGGCGGCGGCAAGCAGGGCGTGATGGAGGCCGCCGCGCGCGGCGCGCGGGCCGCGGGTGGATGTGCGATCGGGCTGCTGCCCGAGGATGATGCGCGGGACGCGAATCCGTATCTGACCGTTGCGCTGCCGACCGGGCTCGGCATTACGCGCAACGCGCTGATCGCGCGCGCGTCAGTGTGCCTGATCGCGGTCGGCGGCGGTCTCGGCACGCTGTCGGAAATCGCGCTGGGGCTGCAATGGGGCAAGCCGGTGTTCGGCATCTGCGACGCGCCGCAGGTGGCGGGCGTCGAGCGTTTCGACGAAGCGGGCCTGCTCGTCGCGCGCGTTGCGCGATGGCTGTCCGGTTCGGAGCAGGTCGGCTTGAAATGAGGGGCATGACGCGCCATATTGGCCGCGTACGTTGCTCCTCATTGATGAGAAAAAGGAAATCCGATGCGTCTGCTGCTTGCCCTCTTGCTGCCGTGGTTCCAGTTCTTCACGATCGGCCGCCCGATCGCCGGTGTGATCTGCCTGATCCTGCAGCTCACGATCATCGGCTGGCTGCCGGCCGCGATCTGGTCGGTGTATGCGCTGAGCCAGTACAAGACCGATCGCAAGATCGAGGCGGCGCTGCGCGAGCGGCGGTAGGGGCGAGGCGCGCGGCGCCGGCGAGGCCGGCGAATCGGAAACATCGGCCGGCGATATGAAAACGGCCGCTCCGATCGTCGTTCGATCGAAGCGGCCGCGCAGCTTACTTCACCGCGAACAGCGTCAGGTTCATGAAGATCTTGAACGCATAGCCGAGCGTGACGGCGCCGAGCACGCCGCCCGCCCACAGCACGACGAACCACATCCAGCCGCGCATCCGCGGCCGCGGCGCGTCGGGCTGGCGAGCGGCGGAATCAGTGGTGGTAGTAATGCTGGTCTTCATGGCGCACCTTGCCTCGGAATACCCAGTAACCCATCGTCGTGTAGGCGATGATGATCGGGAGGATAACCGCTGCGCCGACCAGCGTGAAGGTCTGGCTCGAACGCGGTGCCGCCGCATCCCAGATCGTCATCGTCTGGGGAATCGCATACGGGAACAGCGTGACGAGCAGGCCGACGTAGCCGAGCAGCACGAGCGCCAGCGCGAGCACGAACGGCGTCATGTCGTGCCGGTCGCGCACCGCGCGACGCATCCACACCGCGCACCCGGCGACCAGGAACGGCACCGGCAGCAGGCGCCAGAACAGCCCCGAATCGAACCAGCGCTGCGCGATGGCCGGATCCTGCAGCGGCGTCCACAGGCTGACGACCGCGATGAAGCCGAGCAGCACGACGGTCAGCGGCCACACGACGCGATGCAGGCGCCGTTGCAGGTCGCCTTCCGTCTTCGCGACGAGCCAGCAGCAGCCGAGCAGCGCATACGTGACGATCAGGCCGAGGCCCGTCAGCAGGCTGAACGGCGTGAGCCAGTCGAACGCGCCGCCGGCGTACACGCCGTCCTTCACGTCGATGCCCTGCAGGAACGCGCCGAGCGCGATCCCCTGGAACAGCGTCGCGCCGGCCGAGCCGCCGATGAACGCGAGATCCCACAGCTGCTTCGTGCGGCGCGCCTTCGCGCGGATCTCGAACGACACGCCGCGGAAGATGAGGCACACCAGCATGAAGATCAGCGGCAGGTACAGCGCCGACAGCACCGTCGAATAGACGACCGGGAACACCGCGAACAGCCCGGCGCCGCCGAGCACGAGCCACGTCTCGTTGCCGTCCCACACGGGCGCGACGGTGTTCATCATCAGGTCGCGCTCCTTCTCGTCCGGGAAGAACGGGAAGACGATGCCGATGCCGAGGTCGAAGCCGTCGAGCACGACGTACATGAAGAGCCCCAATGCGATGATCGCGGCCCAGATTACGGTGACGTCCATAGGTTTTCTCGTTTGCGAATGGGGTGGGCTCAGACGGTCTCGATCAGCTCGTCGACGGCCGACATCGGGCGGCGCGCGGTGTGATCGGGGCGCGTGTCGGGCATGTCGTGTTTCGGGTCGTGCTTGACGTCGGGCAGCGCGGGGCCGGCCTTCATCAGCTTCAGCATGTAGTACACGCCGGTGCCGAACACGAGGAAGTACACGATCACGAACGTCATCATCGACAGGCTGACCTGCTGCACCGAAAGCGGCGACACGGCCTGCGCGGTGCGCATCACGCCATACACGACCCACGGCTGGCGGCCCGCTTCGGTCGTCACCCAGCCCGCGAGCAACGACACGAAGCCGGTCGGACCCATCACGAGCGCGAAGCGCTGGAACCACTTCGATTCATACAGCGTGCCGCGGCGGCGCAGCAGCCACGCGAGCGCGGCGAGGCCGATCATCGCGAAGCCGAGGCCGACCATGATCCGGAAGCTCCAGAACACGACCGTCGAGTTCGGGCGGTCCTCGGGCGGGAAGTCCTTGAGCCCGCGGATCTCGCCGTCCCAGCTGTGCGTGAGGATCAGGCTGCCGAGATGCGGCACCTTCACCGCGTAGCGGGTGGTCTCCGCCTGCATGTCCGGAATGCCGAACAGGTTGAGCGCGGTGCCGCCCTTTTCGGTTTCCCACAGCCCTTCGATCGCGGCGATCTTCGCGGGCTGGTGCTTCAGCGTGTTGATGCCGTGCTGGTCGCCGATCACGGCCTGCAGCGGCGCGAGCACCAGCAGCAGCCACAGCGCCATCGAGAACATCTTCTTCACGCCCTTGTCGCGGCGCCCCTTCAACAGGTGCCATGCGCCCGTCGCGGCCACGACGAGCGCGGCGACGATGAACGCGGCGATCGCCATGTGGAACAGGCGGTACGGGAACGACGGGTTGAAGATGATCGCGAACCAGTCGGTCGGCACGATGCGGCCGTCGACGATCTCGAAGCCTTGCGGCGTCTGCATCCAGCTGTTCGACGCGAGGATCCAGAACGTCGAGATCAGCGTGCCGATCGCGACCATCAGCGTCGCGCCGAAGTGCGCGCGCGGGCTCACGCGATTCCAGCCGAACAGCATGATGCCGAGGAAGCCGGCTTCGAGGAAGAACGCGGTCATCACCTCGTACATCAGCAGCGGGCCGGTGACGGCGCCGGCGAAGCTCGAGAAGCCCGACCAGTTCGTGCCGAACTGATAGCTCATCACCACGCCGGAGACGACGCCCATCCCGAACGCGACCGCGAAGATCTTCGACCAGAACAGGCAGAGGGTTTTGTAGTACTGCTTGCCGGTCTTCAGCCAGCGATATTCGAGCACGGCGATGAAGCTGGCGAGGCCGATGCTCAGCGCCGGGAAGACGATGTGAAAGGAGACGGTGAACGCGAATTGCAGGCGGGCCAGATCGAGGGCCGAAAAAGCGGTGTCCATACCAGTTGACCGAGGCTGACGATACCCGCCGGCGGGTGCCGGCGGACCCCGGCCGACGGGGCATCGGGGTTGGCTGGAGTATGTGCCGCGATATTGCGCCGCGAAATGCGCCAACTCGTCGCAGATGTCCAGTCCGCCGCGCGCGTTTTCGGGATAAATCGTTGATTCGTATCAACAACACCGGTCGTCGCGTGCGCGATCGTGACGTGGCGGTCTGTCGCACGTGCGTCAATATGGCGCGTCGCGTCATCGGAACGGCGCGTTGCGAACCTGCGTGCTGCGTGGCGCCGCCGCCTGCGGCCAGTCCGTTTCGGCGCGTTGACGCGTAACGCGTGCAGTCCCGCTGGCGGGCCCTGGCTGACGGGGCCGGTTACATGGGTAACGTCGCGCAACATTGGCGCCCGCGCCTGTAATGGCTGGCGAATCGCGCACGGCGTAGCGTTCGATATGTCCGGTTCGTATCGACGAACCGTCCTGCCGGAGAACGTGACGTGAATGGATTGAAGCTCGCGCTGGGCGCGGTCGCCGCGGTGGCCGTCGCGACGGGCGGCGTCGCGCATGCCGCCCGGGTCGGCGTGTACGTCGGCCCCGGTTACCCGTATTACTACCCGGTCGTTCCGGCGCCGTACTACTACCCGCCGCCCGTGGTCGTGGTGCCCGTCGATCCCGGTCCGCCGCCGGAGTACGTCGAGAAGGACCAGCCGCAGCAAGGCGGCGGCGCGGACGTCTGGTACTACTGCGACGCGTCGAAGCATTACTACCCGTATGTGAAGACCTGCAAGTCGGGCTGGCGATCGGTGCCGGCGCGGCCGCAATGAGGGAGGCCCGACGATGAACCCCATGATTCGATCGCTGCGTGTGCCGGCCGTGCTGGCGCTGGCCGGCCTGCTCGGCGCGTGCGCGTACATGCCGACCGGGCCCAGCGTGATGTCGCTGCCGGGCACCGGCAAGTCGTTCGACCAGTTCCGCGTCGACGATGCGAACTGCCGCCAGTACGCGTTCCAGCAATCGGGCGGCGTGAGCGCCGGGCAGGCGTCCACCGCGAGCGCGGTCGGCAGCGCGGCCGTCGGCACCGCGCTCGGCGCGGCCGCGGGCGCCGCGTTCAACGGCGGCTCCGGCGCGGCCGTCGGCGCGGGTGCCGGGCTGCTCGCGGGTAGCGTCGTGGGCGCGGGCACCGCACAGGGCTCGGCCTACGACGTCCAGCGCCGCTACGACTACGCGTATCTGCAATGCATGTACGCAACCGGCAACCGCGTGCCGGTGCCGGGAGGGATGAGCGGCGGATATGTCGGAGGCGCGCAGCGCGCGGCGCCGCCGATGCCGCCGCCGGGTGTCCAGCCGCCGCCGCCGCGTTATTGACGATGCCGCCCCGAATGCCGGCCGCCCCGCCCCGGTGCGGGGCGCGTCGCTTCGTGCCGGTCGCGGGGGGATCGTGCGGCGGTGGCGCGCGATCGAGCGCCGCTTCCTTGTGCGGCGCGATGCATCGGCAGGCGCTGCGCGAATTGCGTACACTCTGAGTCTCGTTTCGGCAGGGCCGGGCGCATCGGTTCCGGTCCGCGTTCACTCAGGGCACGAAGATGATCGATTTACGCAGCGATACCGTCACACGTCCGAGCCAGGCGATGCTGGCCGCAATGACTGCCGCCGAAGTCGGCGACGACGTATGGGGCGACGACCCGACCGTGCTGCGCCTGCAGGCGGTCGCGGCCGAGCGGGCCGGCAAGGAGGCCGGCCTGTTCTTCCCGAGCGGCACGCAAAGCAACCTGGCTGCGCTGATGGCGCATTGCGAACGCGGCGACGAATACATCGTCGGCCAGCTCGCCCACACCTACAAGTACGAAGGCGGCGGCGCGGCCGTGCTCGGCAGCATCCAGCCGCAGCCGATCGAGAATGCGCCGGACGGCACGCTGCCGCTCGCGAAGATCGCCGCGGCGATCAAGCCGCTCGACAACCACTTCGCCCGCACGCGCCTGCTCGCGCTCGAAAATACGATCGGAGGCCAGGTATTGCCGGACGGCTATGTGCAGGAAGCCGTCGCGCTCGCGCGCAGCCGCGGGCTGGCGACCCACCTCGACGGCGCGCGCGTGTGCAATGCGGCCGTCGCGTCGGGCCGCCCGATCGCCGAACTGTGCGCGCTGTTCGATACCGTGTCGATCTGCTTCTCGAAAGGGCTCGGCGCGCCGGTCGGTTCGGTACTGGTCGGCAATCGCGCGCTGGTCGAGCGCGCGCAGCGCTGGCGCAAGGTGCTCGGCGGCGGGATGCGGCAGTCCGGCATTCTCGCGGCGGCCTGCCTGTATGCGCTCGACCACAACGTCGAGCGGCTCGCCGACGATCACGCGAACGCCGCGCATCTCGCCGCCGGCCTCGCGCGCATCGAGCCGGTGAAGGTGCTGTCGCACGCGACGAACATGGTGTTCGCGCAATTCCCCGAAGCCGATTGCGCGCCGCTCGAGGCGTGGCTGAAGGAACGCGGGATCCTCACGCAGATGCTGTACGCGTCGCGCTTCGTCACGCACTGCGACGTGTCGCGCGCGGATATCGATACCTTCATCGACGCGGTTGGCGCGTATTTCGCGCAGCGGCGCGCGTAAGGTGGAATGCGCCGGCCGGCGCCGGGGGCGCAGGCGCGGCGCGAAGCGGGAGTGGGGAGGCGACGGGGCGGTGCTGTGGCCCGTCTGTCGATATCTGGCGTGCCGGTGGACTACGCGTGCCGGGGCATGTCGGCGGGCGGCGTGCCGTCGCGGAACAGTGCTTTCAGCTGCGTGCGAAGTTCGGCGCTGTCGGTGTGCTGGTGCACCGAGACCGCATGCTGCACGGCGGCCTCCAGTAGTTCGTTGTCGGAGTCGGCGGAAATCGCGACCGAGCAATGCATCGCGCTGGGAAACTCGCGGCAATCGATATAGCGGCGGGACATGATGTTCTCCTCACGGGAAAGGGAACGGCCGGATGGGCGTGATCGGCCGCGCGGCGCGTTCGCGAGGCCGATGAAAAAAGTATAGGCGACGTGCCGGCGACGCTCGTCACGACAGCGGCGCGAGCAGCCGGCGCGCCGCTTCGACCACCCGCGTGGACAGCGACGCCATCGTCGGCGACTGCACGGTCCATGCGTGCCAGTACAGCGCGATATCGGTCGGATGCATGGGCGCGAGATCAACGAGCCCCTGCGCGTCGAGCGGCGCGCCGCCGATCAGCGGCTCCGGCACCATCGCGTAGCCGAGCCCGTGCCGCACCGCCGCGAAATGCGCGTGCGTGCCCGGCACGTAATGGCACGGATACGCGCCTTCAGGCAACCCGAATTTCTCCTTGAGGAACGTGGACTGCAGCGTGTCGCGCCGCGAATACGCGACGACCGGTGCGACGCGCGCGCTCGTGCGGCTCAGGCCGCGCGGGAACCAGCGCCCGGCGAACGCGGCGGCCGCGAGCAGCCGGTAGCGCATCGTGCCCAGCGGCGTCGCGACGCAGCCGCGCATCGGCTTCGGCTCGGTCGTCACGCAACCGACGGCCATCCCGCTTTCGAGCAGCGCGAACGTGTGATCCTGATCCTCGACGATCAGCTCGAACAGGATGCGCTCGCCCGCGAGCACCGACGTCAGCGCGGGCAGGAACCAGGTGCCGAGGCTGTCGGAGTTCAGCGCGATCGTGACCGAGATCGGCGATTCGCGCTCGGCCGCGAGCGTGCTTTGCAGGTCGGCCTGCAGCAGCGCGACGCGGCGCAGGTGCTGCAGCACGCGTTGCCCGGCCACCGTCGGCCGGCACGGTCGCGTGCGCAGCACGAGCGGCGTGCCGAGGCTCGCTTCCAGCGCGCGCACCCGCTGCGTGACGGCGGATGCGGTCACGTGCAGGCGCACGGCGGCCTGCTCGAAGCTGCCGGTGTCGGCGACGGCCAGCAGCGCGGCGGCCTGTTTCGGATCGATCGTCAGAGACATGTACCAGATAGACCGAGACAGGTTGTCATACTTAAAATGATGAAGCCTTGGTAGTCATGGCATTGGGGCCGATCATGATGCTTGGCGATCAAGTGTGGCATGGAAATCGGTCACACCTTGGGACCAAACTGCGACCGATTCGGCATGATGTGCCAGATGGTCTGGCGCAAGATGCGCATATCGGATGAAGTTGACCCCTGTAGTTCCGGACACAGCGTCACACTAAGGTTGCTGAATCCATCGAGCGCCGGAACTCGCGAGGCGAGCGGTATTTCAGCGCGCTATGGGGATGCTTCTCGTTGTAATGCTCGAACGCGATGGCCAGGTTGTGTGCAGCAGTTGCTGCGTCCGGCTTCGGCATGAAGGCGACGTAGTCGCGCTTCATCGTCTTCACGACCTGCCTGGTGTTAGTCAAAAACACAGTCTTATGCCTACCCGTTATTGTAAGTGGGTGACTGTGTCCGGCGTTTCAGGGGGCTGCTCCAAACGCCGCCGGGCCTTAACCTGCTGCGCATCGACGAAGAACTGTCAGCGGCACACCTGCGGCTCGCGAACACGTTCGTCGAGCGGCTCGATTGGGCCGCGTGCATTGATCGATACGACCGGACACATACGCTGTTCTATCTGGACCCGCCGTATTACGAGACGGAGGGCTACGGCGTGGCATTCCCGTTTGGAGAGTACGAGAAAATGGCGCAGCGCCTGCGGTCGATCAAGGGGCGTGCAATCGTGAGCCTCAACGATCATCCCGATATTCGACGTGTGTTCGACGGGTTCCACATCGAGACCGTGCCGATTCAGTACACCGTTGGTGGAGGCGGCCGGGCCGCTGAACGGAACGAACTGATCATCTTCAGTTGGGACGACGCGGCGCAGCCCGTGGGGCTGTTCTAATCAACGTTGCCGGCGCGGTGCATCGTGCCGGCAACCTACTTACAGGTCGGCGAATGTAGGCAGGAGGTCTTGGTCGACGAGTCGAATCTCGATACGGTTCGCTGTCTCGATGTGCTCGGGATTCTTCATCGAGAACGGGGCGTCAGTTGTGCTGACGACGATTGTGCCGGTCTGAATCTTTCCGGCCTCAGGGACAGGAACAATCGCGTGTGCCTCCGGAACCTGCTGTTGCGTGATCACCTTCGGCAAATAAATCATCCAGCCGACCCCCGGCTTGTCGTCGAATACCTGCTTCGCCGCGTAACTCCTTGGAGAAACCGAAACATAGGCGGGCCGAAACGCGGCGACCGTGGCGCTCACAATTCGTTGAACTGAATCGATGTTCCCTAGTACCGCCGAACTGGATATTTTGATCTCGAAGGAATGCGGCACGGCATTCTCGCCGACGTGACATGCGATCGTGGCTCCTTCGCCCTTGTTCTGAATCCCGTTCCACAGCGCAACGTAGGATCGCGACGGATCGTCTGAAAACTGATGCTTTAGGACCGCGAGCAGTGCCGTCGATGGCTGGCCATTTTCGAACGCTGGGTACAGTAGCGCTTCATCCAAGGTGTCGCCTTGCGCGAACCAAGTACTTAGCGTCGAATCGATTGCACCCATCGTCGACACGACGATGTGAATGCGTGACAGTATCTTCTCGAAGTCTGTAGGGGCTAGTGTCTCGTCCCTGAACTGAAGGCTGAAGTCCATCTTGTTCTCGGTTTACGGTTGTACGACGGAAAGAACCGCATTGCGTCGGAGATCTTTGAGCAGGTACTCACGCACCTCCGCTTCTTCAAAGTACCACGTCAAACGTGCCGGGGGAAACAGCTTCACTTTGCCGCCTTGCCGCTCAATATCGGAGACCATTCCGGGGAAGCCTTTGAACCAAGAGACAGGTTCCAGTTCGCCATCGTCGTCTCGCTGAAGGAACTGCGCATAGCGGGACTTTGCCTCCTGCAGCATGCACGCGGCCGGCAGGAAGCCGTCGAATGCGATGCCTTGCCACACCCATTCCTCATTCCATTTTCCCGCGTTACTGTACGGCCGGCCGGTGATGCGGCCTTGATACTCGCGCGAGTGGTCGGACATATGGTGCGTCTTATTTTCCGCCCTGCCAGTTTCCTCTGGCGGGCACTTCTTGCAGCTCTCGCCGGTTCGTGGAATTGCGCGCACGTCGGGCTTTGCGTCACTTTTGTCCTTCGGCGTATCACCCGACAGACTCCCCGTTCCCGCCACTGCCACCCCGCCCAACAAGGCTGCGCCAGCGCGCGCCAAGAGCGGCCCAAGTTCCACTGCCGCCGCTTCGATTATCGGTACCACCAATCCCGCCATCTCGAGATCCCCCGTTGTATTGCGGATGTTCGATGCGCCATTTGATGACGCGAAGGTAATCATGAAAACGCGCGTCGGTTGAGCGTCCTGGCCGAGTAAGCCACGCGCGGGTTGCGGGCTTCTCGTAGAAGTTCGGAGCGTATGCCTCGATCCGAAGAAATGCAGCGACATTCTCGTCGGACTGGATGCCGAGTCGCCGAGCAGCGACGTATGCGTTCCAGAGCCGCGTTGGCAGCGTGGCGTCATCGGCCAGCTTCGGATCTGCTTTGATGAGATCGAGCCGGGTGCGTTCGACGTATCCGCGCGCATCGATCTCGGCCAGGCCGGCGATCTGTTCGCTTGTCAGTTCAAGCATGCGGGTGCACTCCCTTCAATTTTCCGTTCACCTCCACGAGCCAGTTGAATGTCGGGACGAAGAACTGCATGCGCTGCGTGAGCTCCATCAGCGACGCCATGTCGGCCATGATGCGGGCATCGTAGAACCGGAGGAGGGCAGTGCGTCCGTCCGGCAGGCTCACATCGAGGCGGCCACGCAGCTCGTCCGCGAGCGATTCGGTCGGATAGGCGCTGATCAGCCAAGATACGCCGGTCGGGCCGCCGGCCATGACGGATAGCGAGCGTCGCACGTTGCCGGTTGCTCGCTCGTAGTCGAGCAACCACGGACCCGCATCGGCCAGCGAAGCGTCCGGTGTGCCGTCGAATAGTGCCACGGCTGCTTGCGATCGCTGAGGGGGTGATCTGCCGGCTGCGTCTTCGAACAGGAGGCCGTCGACGAGGGCGTACAAGTGCACCTGCATGGTCAACTGCTGTTGCCGCGTGAAGTAGAACGCTTCGATCGAATTGCCGGTCATGGTTCTACCCGCGCGCGGTCATAGTTGCAGCATTTTCGGCCGCGGACTTCAGGCATTCGAGGCAGAGCGTCGGCGAAGGAGCCAACGTGGCAGAGGCGGTTGCTACTGCGCCGCCGGTCGATGCCTCGCCGGCCCCGACGTCGTCGAGCGTCGCGGATGACTGCGAGGCAATCAGCGTAGCGCCGCACGCGGTTTTCATGCCTTCGATGGCCGTTTCCCGACCTGCAATTTGGTGCGGGTAACGTCGCCCGGTGGCGGGCAGGATCGGAAATACCCCCTTGCACTGCGGGCAAAGTACCTTATGCCCGACACCGGCAATGGGTTTTCCGTCAATCGTCGCGCTCGCGCTGCCCTCCAGCACGCGGCCACCGTGCGTCGTCGTGTCGCCGACGCAGATCATGGCTCGGGCCATAGTTCTCTCGTAGGTGTGGTTTTGGTATGAATTTACCATTTCCGGGAGAGAGACCGGCCGTTGGCTATCGCGCAGTCGGTCAACTATTGTCAATCGAAGCTAGCGCTGTTGATCATGCGACGAAGCTGGTCGAGCGCGAACGAGTCGGGATACCTGTCTTTGTCTGTGATCGATCGTCATCGAGATGCCGACGCAATTCCCGTGAACGTAAGACGAGAACAGGCGGTAGCGTAAGACCGCGCGCGCGATGGCCGGGGCGCGGCATGACACCTCACCGCATGCAACGATGCGGGTGGCGTGCGCGTTTTGCACTACCCTGTATGAACGCGCGCCCCGCGCGGCGGGTGTCGCAACCGGCACCCTTCGCACTATCCGCACAACCCGCACGCCCAGCCGACGGAGCGACTTCGCCATGATCTTCCGGCAACTCTTCGACCCGCAATCGTCGACCTACACGTACCTCCTTGCCGACGGCGCATCGCGCGAAGCGCTGCTGATCGATCCTGTGTTCGAGCAGGTGCGCCGCGACGCGGCACTGCTCGACGAACTCGGGCTAAGGCTCGTCGCGACCGTCGACACGCACGTGCACGCCGATCACGTGACGGGTGCGTGGCTGCTGAAGCAGCGCACCGGCAGCGCGATCGCGATTTCGGCCGCGAGCGGCGCGCAGGGCGCCGACCGTTACCTGAACGACGGCGATCGCTGCGCATTCGGCACGCGCTACCTCACCGTTCGCGCGACACCGGGCCACACGAGCGGCTGCATCAGCCTCGTGCTCGACGACGAATCCATGGCGTTCACCGGCGACTGCCTGCTGATACGCGGCACCGGCCGCACGGATTTCCAGCAGGGCGACCCGCGCGCGCTGTATCGCGCGGTGCACGGCCGGCTGTTCACGCTGCCGGCCGCCTGCCTGCTGTATCCCGCGCACGACTATCGCGGGCTGACGGTGACGAGCGTCGGCGAGGAGCGGCGCTTCAACCCGCGCCTCGGCGGCGATCTCAGCGAGGACGATTTCGCGGGCTACATGCGCAATCTCGGGCTCGCGCATCCGCGCCAGATCGACGTCGCGGTGCCGGCGAACCTGCAGTGCGGCGTGGCTGCGAACGCACCCGACGCGCACGCGGTGGCCGACTGGGCGCCGCTCGTCTACACGTTCGCCGGGTTCTGGGAAATCGATCCGCAGTGGCTCGAAGATCACCTGCCGGAGGTGCAGGTCGTCGACGTGCGCGAGCCGGACGAATTCTCGGGCCCGCTCGGCCATCTGCCCGGCGCGACGCCGATTCCGCTCGGCGAACTGGCCTCGCGCACCGGCGAGCTCGCGCACGACCGGCCGATCGTGACCGTGTGTCGTGCCGGCGGCCGCTCCGCGCAGGCGACGGTGATTCTCCTGAAGGCCGGTTTCGATGCGGTCGCGAACCTCGGCGGCGGGATGCTGCGCTGGCGCGGCGAAGGCCGCGTCGTGATGGATGGCCGGTCGTAACGGCGCGATACCGCATACGAAAAAATGTTCGGGCCGCTGTCGAATCGGCGAGGCGCCGTTCGTCGTCAAGGTATCCGATCACATGGCGCCGCATGACGCGGCGCCGAAACCCGAGAGCCCCGCAATGACGCCGACGCTATACGCCCATCCCTTTTCGTCCTACTGCCAGAAGGTGCTGACCGCGCTGTACGAGAACGGCACGCCGTTCGCGTATCGCGTGCTCGCGCACGACGATCCGAAGCCGATGCAGGAACTGGCCGCACTATGGCCGATGAAGCGTTTCCCGGTGCTCGTCGACGCGGGCCGCACCGTGATCGAGGCGACGATCATCGTCGAATACCTCGACCTCTACCATCCGGGCCCCGTGCGACTCGTGCCCGACGACCGGCGCGCGGCGCTGGAAGTGCGGACGATGGATCGCTTCTTCGACAACTATGTATCGACGCCGCAGCAGAAGGTCGTGTTCGATGCGCTGCGTCCGGCGCACGAGCGTGATGCGCGGGGTGTCGCCGACGCGCGCGCGATGCTCGAAACGTCGTATGCGTGGCTGGATCGCACGATGGCCGATCGCGAATGGGCGGCCGGCGACCGCTTCAGCCTCGCCGACTGCGGCGCGGCGCCGTTCCTGTTCTACGCGGACTGGACGCACCGGATCGACCCGTCGTTCGCGAACGTGATCGCGTATCGCAAGCGGCTGCTTGCGCGGCCGTCGTTCGCGCGGGCGGTCGACGAAGCGCGGCCGTATCGTGCGTTCTTCCCGCTCGGCGCGCCCGATCGCGACTGACATGCGCGGCCGCGGGTGCCGACGCAGCGGCGACCTGACCGGCGGCGTGCGCATGGCGTGATGCCGCCGCGCAGGGCCGGCAGCGCGTGCCTGGGCGTCGTGACGACAGCAGCGGATGCATGGCGGCGCCGTCCCGTTACATCGCCGTGTGCTTGACCGACTGCGCGAGCGTCAGCAGTTCGTCGAACTGCGTGATCAGCTCGAAACACAGCAGGAACGCGAGCGTATAGGCCGGCGCGGGGAAGCGCCGGATCGCCTCCAGCACCTGCGGCGCGAAGCGCGATCGAATCGCATCGCGCGTCAGCAGCCACGCGATCGCGATGCCGATCGCGGCACCGGCGATCAGGTCGGTGGGATAGTGATAGCCGAGATACGCGCGCGGCACGCAGATGAACACGACCGCATACAGCAGCGCGAGCACGCCGGCCCGGCGCGCGATGATGAAGATGCCTGTCGCGATCGCCATCCACAGCATCGCGTGATCGCTCGGAAACGAACTCCACGCCTGCAGCGTGGCCGCGCGCAGTTCCTCGGACGGGAAGTGCAGGTGCAGATCGGGGTTGTAGATCGGCCGCACGCGGAACGGCAGGACTTTCGCGAGCAGCCGGCCGAACGCGAGCGCGACGAGCCCGCTCGCGACCGTCGCGATGACCAGCTCGCGTTGCCGTTCGCGTTCCGGTCCCGGCTGGAACCACAGCCAGCACAGCACGGGGATGAGGATGAAGCCCTTGAACGTATAGAGTCCGGCGATCACACGGATCGCGTGATTCATCAGCGGTCCGAACGTGATGTGGGTGAGGAAGGTCTGGATCGCGGTGTCGAAATTGTTCATGTTCTGCGACCCCGGCGGACACGCAGCACATGACACGCGACCGGCAGGGATCAGGAAGCGCGCTCGCACGGGAGCGCAATGGGGGGCAAGTATGTCACCGGTAATTTCGAAGAAAATGGGAAAAAATACCGGGATTCCCCTTAGAAAACGCGATTTTCCGATGGGGCCGGATTGGGAATGACCGTGCGGCGCAGTCATGTCGAATCATCTGACGGATGCGCGCGCGTTCACTGCGCATCGTCGAAAAATAATGTGTTGAACTGGATAATCCGGTGAGCGATCGCGTACTTGCATCGGATGACCGAATGCGCGTCGCATCCCGCGTGGATCTGCCGTGCTGCGCCGGGCCGCGAAGCACCGAACGAAAATAAAAAGAAAAGATGTGCAAGCCGCGTGGGGTTGCCCCGCGCTCGCCCCAAGCGCTGCTCGCGGACTTCGTCGCGATGATGCGCGAAGCCGTGCCGCTGCTCGTCGAAGGGCGCGACACGCAAGCGTCGTCACACGCGCCGTCAACCGCGCCGGATACCTTCGGGCAGCGCGCTGATGCGGCGCACTTCGGGCGAGTCGAGCCACGCGCGCGACGTCGCGCAGTCGACGAACATGTCCGTCGCGTCGTCGCCCCAGAACAGGTCGCCGTCGAGTTCGAAGGTCGGCACGCCGAACACGCCGTGCGCGATCGCCTGATCGGTGTTCGCACGCAGCGCGTCCTTCACCGGTTGGGCTTCGACGGCCGTCACGCCTTCCGGAAAGCCGACCGCCTCGCACAGCGCGGCGAAGCCGTCCGGTGTCGATACGTCCTGGCCGTCGCGCCAGATGTGGCGGAAGATCCGCCGGATCGCGTCGGGCGAGCCGCCCATCGCGATCGCGAGACGCAGCGGCCGGATCGGGTTGAACGGATGGGCGGGCGGCATCCGGAACGGAATGCCGAGCTTGTCCGCGCGGTATTGCGCGTGGCGGTACGTGAAGATGCGCTTCGCCGCGATCTCGGCCGGCGCCTTCTGGCCCCAGTGTGCGAGCAGCGCGCCGAGCACGATCGGCTTCGGCTCGTATGCGGCGGCAGGCGGCAATTGGTCGAACCGTTCCTGCTGCAGATACGCGAACGGCGAAACGAAATCGAAATACCAGGTGGCGGTGCGCGCGGCGTTCATCGTGGGGTTCCCTTGCGTGTCCGGACGGCGGTTGCATGTGCGGCGCCGTTCGACGGCGTGCTGCATGCGTCGACGGCCAGTGTCGCATGCGGCCGCCTTTTGCGCTGCCTCATCGCCGCATGCGCGTGGCCGGTTATGGCTGGGCGGGGTCGTCCGGTACCGCGAATCGGGCGAGACTGTCGCGCACGGCCGGCGCATCGTGGCGCGCGCCTGCGCCGCCGAGCGCTGCATGTTCGAGAGCAATTTCCCGGTCGACAAGGGTTCGTATTCGTACGTGAACGGCTGGAACGCGTTCAAGCGGTTGACCGCGCATGCGGGCCCGAGCGAGCGCGATGCGCTGTTGCGCGGGACCGTCACGCGCGCGTACCGGCTCGGCTGATGCGTCCTGCGCCCGTCGCCTCGCGCTAGCCCGTCTCGACCAGCGCGGCCAGCCGGGCGAGCGCCATTTGCCAGCCGGCCTCGTTGTCGGCGGCCGGCACGCCGGGCGGCACACCGTCATGTACCGCATCGATGCGTGTGCCGCCTGCTTCGTCGGACAGCATGATCGTGACCGTCATCGCGCCGCGCAGCATCGGATCGTCGGTTTCGAACACGTCGATTTCGACGATCTTCTGGTCCGGCACGAGCGTCACGAAGCGGCCGTGATAGATGTCGGTGTGCGCGGTGGTCTTGCCGGTGCCGTCCGAGGGTTCGTCGTAGCTCAGCGACACGCGCAGCGCGCCGCCTTCGCGCGCGTCGTATGCGTGTACGCGGCACGTCATGCCGTCCGGCACTTTCCATTGTTCGACGGCACGCGGATCGAGCAGCGCGCGGTAGACGCACTCGCGCGGCGCGTTCAGGTGCCGACTGACCCGGGTCGAATGCGTGTGCATGTGCAGCATATGGCCTCCCGCGGAACGCGCACGACGGCGCACGCCGGATGCCGGCGTCTCGTCATGCTCCCTTCAGGAATCCTAGGCGCGCGCGCAGCCCCATGCAATGGCCCGCGAATGCGGTCGCATTCAGCGCAACGCGGCCGCGAATTCGTCGAGCTGCGTGATGCAGATGTTCCAGCCATCGAAAAAGCCGAGGGCCTCGTGCCGCTCGCGCGTGGCGGCATCAGGGTGCATCACGCGCGCCTCGTAGCGGCAGCCGTCGTCGTCGTCGGCCATCGTGATGACGGCCGTGAAGCCCAGCCACGGCACCTGCGGCCGCCAGCCGCCCGTGAGCATCGACGTGAATGCGATTCGCGCTTCCGGCACGATTTCGAGGAAGCAGCCGGGGTTGTCGCTCGTGCCGCCGTCAGGGCCGCGCATGAACGTGTGGAAGGCGCCGCCCGGGCGCAGGTCGAACGCGTGCACTTCGGTGGTCCACGGTTTCGGGCACCACCATTGCTTCAGCAATTCCGGGTCGGTCCATGCGCGCCAGAGTGCGTGGCGCGGCGCGCGCAGCGTGCGCGTGATGACGAGGTCATGGGCTTCGGCGGGGTCGACGTGGCTGGCTGACATGCGCTTGCTCCTCCTGGTGACGGCGTTCGACGAATTCCACGAGACGATCGGAGCGCGCTTCCCAGTGCGCGCGCTGCGCGGCGAGCCACTGCTCCGCCTCCGCCAGCCGGCCGGCGACCAGCTCGCAGGTGCGCGAGCGGCCAGTCTTCCGGGTCGTGACGAGGCCGCTGCGCTCGAGCACCGCGAGATGCTTCATGAACGACGGCAGCGCCATGTCGAACGGCGCGGCCAGTGCCGAAACGGTCCGCCCGCCATTGCCGAGCGCGCCGACGATCGCGCAGCGTGTCGGATCGGCGAGTGCGTGGAATACGTCGCTGATGCCGGGTTGAAAGTTAGCCATGTGGCTAAGCATAGGCGATTCAGCCGGATTTTTCATCGCGTAGCATGATGGGGCGGTAACACGCGCCAATCGGGCTGGACGCTGTGTTGCCTTGCACCGGCCGCCGTTGCGCATGCATCGACCGCACGTCGGCGTTCCATTCGATCCGGGCGCACGCCGACCGAACGCGTGCCCCACCTGATATACCGGAGAGGGTATGACCGAACCCGTGACCGTGCGCCGCCTCGATGCGAGCGAAGCGCATGCGCGCATCGACGCGCTGGCCGACGTGCTGATCGATTGCGTCGAGGGTGGCGCGTCCGTCAGTTTCATGTTGCCGATCGAGCGTTCGACCGCCGTTGCGTTCTGGACGCGCGTCGCCGATGGCGTCGCGGGCGGCGAGCGCATTCTGCTCATCGCCGAGGACGTCGCCGGCCGGATCGTCGGCACCGTTCAGGTCGTGACCGCGCAGCCGGAGAACCAGCCGCATCGCGCGGACATCGCGAAGATGCTCGTGTCGCGCCATGCACGCCGGCAGGGGATCGCGGCGCGGCTGCTGACGGCTGCCGACGAAGCCGCGCGCGATGCCGGCAAGACCGTGCTCGTGCTCGACACCGTGACGGGCGGCGATGCCGAGCGCCTGTACGAGCGGGCCGGCTGGCAGCGCGTCGGCGTCGTGCCGAACTTCGCGCTGATGCCCGACGGCGCATTGTGCGCGACGACGTATTTTCACAAGCAGCTCGCGTAACCGGGCTGGATGCGATCGCACTCCGGTTCGCGATCGGCGCGCAGTGCGGCGGAGCGGGGCCGTGGGCCGGACGCCGGACGCCGGACGGAAAAATGTCGGACGGCGCCGGCGCCGCTCCGATATATTCGTGCTGGAACACGCCACCGCCATGCCAACGGAATCGCCGCCTCGATGAAACGCTCCCATGTCGCCTTCGCCCTCACGGGCCTGCTCGTCGCGGTGCCGATTGTCGCCTATGCGCTCGTCAAGCCGCTACGCGTCGTCGCGCCCGCGCTGCTTCCCGGCGTGTCGTGCCCCAGCGCGGACATCTGCACGGACGATGCCGCGAAGTTCGGCGCCGCGCAGCAGCTCTATCGTGACGGTTATGCGCGCGCGGCGGCGGTCGTGGGCCCGTTTCGCGAGGCACCGCGCGTCGTGTTCTGCTCGACGCGCGAGTGTGCCGACAAGTTCGGTCTGGGCGAACGCGCGGCATTGACGCTCGGGGATTTCGGCGTGATCGTCGCGCCGCGCGGCTGGCAGACCTACTTTCTTGCGCACGAGCTGATCCATCATCGTCAGGCCGAAGTGCTCGGCAACTTCGCGGTGGCGACCAAGCCGCGCTGGCTGATCGAGGGGATGGCCTATGCGCTCAGCGACGATCCGCGTCATCCGCTGAAGGAGCCCTTCGAGTCGTGGCGCGCGCGTTTCGGCGCGTGGCATGCGGCGCTGGGCGGACAGCCGCTGTGGGATGCCGCAAGGGCGGTGGAATAACGCGGGTCGCGATCGCCCGATCCGCGGATGGCGCCGCCGACGCGCTCGCACGGCAAGTGCGAACCGCGCTGTCGGCGGACGTGTCCGCACGGGGTGACGCCGTTCGGGCTTTGCTGCTGGAGAGTCGGCCCGCCGCCACGCGTCGCGCGCGGCGGGCCCGGTCGTCAGACCGTGGTGTCGATGATGCCCGGGATCTTCACGTCCGGGTTCACGTCCGCGTCGTAGTCGACGCCGGCGATCTCGAAGCCGAACAGGCGCAGGAACTCGGTCTTGTAGCCGGCGAAGTCGGTCATCTCGTACAGATTCTCGTTCGTCACCTTGTCCCACATGGCGACGACCTTGGCCTGCACTTGCGGATCGAGCTCCTTGTAGTCCGCGCGCAGGCGGCCTTCGTCGTCGATGTGCGGCGTCGCGCCGTACATGCTGTCCTTCAGGAGCCCGTACACCTGCTCGATGCAGCCTTCGTGCGTGCCCTTTTCCTTCATCACCTTGAACAGCAGCGACAGGTAGAGCGGCATCATCGGGATCGCCGAGCTCGCCTGCGTGACGACGGCCTTGAGCACCGACACGCGGGCATCGCCGCCGTGCGCGGCCAGCTTGTCGCGGATCGACAGCACCTTCTTGTCGAGATCCTTCTTCGCTTCGCCGATCGAGCCGTTCCAGTAGATGTCGTGCGTGATCTGCTCGCCGAGATACGTGAACGCGGTCGTCTTCGCGCCGTCGGCCAGCACGCCGGCTTCAGCGAGCGCGTCGATCCACATCTGCCAGTCCTCGCCGCCCATCACGGCGACGGTGCCGTCGATCTCTTCCTGCGTCGCCGGCTCGAGCGAGACTTCGCGGATCACTTCCTTGTCGGTGTCGAGGCCGCGGAACGTGACCGACTTGCCGACCGGCTTCAGCGTCGAGCTGATCGTTTCGCCCGTCTTCGGATGCGTGCGGCGCGGTGCCGCGAGGCTGTAGACGACCAGGTCGACCTTGCCGAGATCCTGCTTGATGGTGTCGATCGTGATCTGCTTGACCTTGTCGGAGAATGCGTCGCCGTTGATGCTGCGCGCATAGAGCCCCTTTTGCGCGGCGAACTTCTCGAACGCGGCGCTGTTGTACCAGCCGGCGGTGCCCGGCTTCGTTTCGCTGCCGGCGCGCTCGAAGAACACGCCCAGCGTGTCCGCGCCCGAGCCGAACGCGGCCGAGATCCGGGCGGCGAGGCCATAGCCCGTCGACGCGCCGATCACGAGCACCTTCTTCGGGCCGTTGGCGATCGGGCCGTGCGAAGTCACGTAGTCGATCTGTTCCTTGACGTTGGCTTCGCAGCCGACCGGATGAGTCGTCACGCAGATGAAGCCACGCACGCGCGGTTTGATGATCATGGAAACCTCTATTCAGAAAGGCGGGGGACGGCCTGAAATCGGAAAAATCCCGCGCATTGTAATGGAAGCGGGCGGGCAGGGCGGGAAACGCGGGCGGTGACGGCATTCGCAGTTGTGTGGGGTCGGACCATCGACGCGGCGATTTGCGTAGCGGCCAGTTATTTCTCTCTTGACAGAAATAACTGAAAAAACTAAATTTCCCGACATGGAACTCACACCGATTGCCGAACGATTCATCCTCCACTGGGGCGAAATGGGCTCGCGGTGGGGCGTCAACCGCACTGTCTCGCAGATTCATGCGCTGCTGTACCTGGCCGGAAGGCCGGTCGCGGCCGACGAGATCGCCGAGACGCTCAACGTCGCGCGCTCCAACGTCAGCACGAGCCTGAAGGAGTTGCAGGCGTGGCGGCTCGCGAAGGTCGTGCACGTGCTGGGCGATCGCCGCGACCACTTCGAGACGTCGACCGACATCTGGGAACTGTTCAAGCTGATCGTCGAAGGGCGGCGGCAACGCGAGATCGAACCGACGCTCACGGTGCTGCGCGATTGCCTGACGAGCCCCGAGATCGCCGACGAGAGCCGCGAAACCGAACAGCGCATTCGCGACACGCTGCAGTTCGTCGAGACGCTCACGACCTGGTCGGACGAGATGCTGCGGCTCAAGCCCGATACGCTGATGAAGGCGCTCGGGATCGGCGCGAAGATCAGCCAGACGGTCAGGCGCAAGTCGTCGAAGTAGGCGGCACCGGACGTGCGGGCACGCAGCCCGCTTTTTTTGGATTCAATATTTCTGTTGTTACAGAAATAACTGTACAGAGAGGATGAAAAAATGAACGAGATCATGCTGCCGATCCGCCGGCATTCCGCATCGCGGAGTGCGACATGAACATCCTCGTCTGCGGCGCGAACGGCTTCATCGGGCGGGCGCTGAGCGCGCGGCTCGAGGCCGGCGGCCATCGCGTGCTGCGCGGCGTGCGGCATGCGGTCGGCGCGCACGACGTCGCGATTGACTTCGCGAAGGATGTCGATCCCGACGCGTGGCTCGCCCGGCTGGATGGCGTCGACGTGGTGATCAATGCGGTCGGGATCATCGCCGACCGGCGTGATGCGACGTTCGACACCGTGCATCGCGCGGCGCCCTGCGCGCTCTTCACCGCATGCTGCCGTGCCCGCGTGCGACGCGTGATCCAGATCTCGGCGCTGGGCGTCGAGCGCGGCGACACGCCGTATTTCGCCAGCAAGTACGCGGCCGACACCTTCCTGCAGACGCTGCCGCTCGATTACCGGATCGTGCGTCCGGCGCTCGTCTACGGAACCGCCGGTACGTCCGCCCGGTTCTTCCGGATGCTCGCGAGCCTCCCCGTGCACGTGTTGCCTGCGGGCGGCCATCAGCGGCTGCGCCCCGTGCACGTCGACGATCTCGCCGAGCTCGTCGCGCGGCTCGTCGATGCGCCGGCGGCCGGCCGTCCGGTCATCGACGCGGTCGGTACCGACGAAGTCGAGTATCGCGAGATGCTGAGCGTCTATCGCGCCGCGCTGGGTTTCCCGCCGGCGGCGCGCGTCGCGCTGCCGAGCCCGCTGGTCGGCACGGCGGCCGCGCTGCTCGGCACGATGCCGGGCGCGATGCTGACCCGCGACACGTGGACGATGCTGCGCGGCGGCAATACCGGAGATCCCGCCGCGTTCACGGCCGTGCTTGGCCGGCCGCCGCGCGGGGTGCGGGATTTCATCGGCGCGAACGCGGCCGCGCTGCGCTGCGATGCGCTCGCGATGTGGCGGCGGCCGCTGCTGCTCGGCGCGCTCGCGATCGTCTGGATCTGGACGGCCATCGCCAGCGCGTTCATTCATCCGCGGCACGACAGCCTCGCCATGCTCGCCCGCGCCCACCTGAGCGGACTGCCCGCGCTGATCGCGCTCTACGGCGCATGCGCGCTGGACTTCGCGTTCGGCGTGGCGACCGTCGCCGCGCCGTCCCGCCGTCTGTGGGCCGCGCAAGGCGCGCTGATCGTCGCGTATTCGGCCGTCATCGCGGCCACGATGCCTGGCCTGCTCGCCGAGCCGTTCGGCCCCGTGCTGAAGAACGTGCCGATTCTCGCGATCCTGTTGATCCTCTTTTCAGAAGAAGAACACGCATGAGCACCTATCTCGTGATCAAGACGCTGCATATCCTGTCCTCGGTGCTGATGGTCGGTACGGGCTTCGGCACCGCGTTCTACCTGTTCTTCGCGAACCGCACGTGCTCCGTACCGGCGATCGCCGCCGTGTCGCGCCTCGTGGTGCGCGCGGACTGGTGGTTCACGACGCCGGCCGTGCTGTTCCAGCCCGCGTCCGGGCTGTGGCTCGCGCATACGGCCGGCTGGCCGTGGACGACGCCGTGGCTGATCGCGTCGATCGTGCTGTATGCGGTCGCGGGCGCGTGCTGGCTGCCGGTCGTGTGGCTCCAGATCGAGCTGGCCGCGATGGCGAAGCTCGCGCATGCGAATGGCGATGCCGAGCTGCCGGCGCGCTACTGGCGTTATGCGAAGCGCTGGGAGCTGCTGGGCTATCCGGCGTTCTTCGCGATGCTGAGCGTGTATTTTCTGATGGTGGTCAAGCCTGTGTAAGCGAAGCAGCGGGGCCGCGCGCAGCGGTTTCGCCTGACGGCCTGTCGATTCCCGTGCGCTCGTGTATAACTTCGGCAGGAGCGCGTTCGGGCCGTTTCGCGCGGTCCGAACGCTTCGCATTCGACCTCACAAGGAGCCTGCATGCTGCACATCCTCGGCAAGATCCCGTCCATCAACGTTCGCAAGGTGCTGTGGCTGTGCACCGAACTCAACCTGCCGTTCGAACAGGAAGACTGGGGCGCGGGCTTTCGCACGACCAACGATCCGACCTACCTCGCGCTGAATCCGAACGGCCTCGTGCCGGTCATCAAGGACGACGACTTCGTGCTGTGGGAGTCGAACACGATCATCCGCTATCTCGCGAACCGCTATGGCGGCGACGCGCTCTACCCGGCCGAGCCGCGGGCGCGCGCACGCGTCGACCAGTGGATCGACTGGCAGGGCACGGACCTGAACCGTTCGTGGGTGGGTGCGTTCCTCGGCCTCGTGCGCAAGTCGCCCGATCACCAGGACCCGGCGGCGATCGCGCAGTCGATCGCGGGCTGGACGAAGCACATGCAGATACTGAACGCGCAGCTCGAGGCGACCGGCGCGTTCGTGGCCGGCGACCACTTCACGCTCGCCGACATTCCGATCGGCCTGTCGGTGAACCGCTGGTTCGGCACGCCGTTCGAGCACCCGGAATTCCCGGCGGTGAAGCGCTACATCGAGCGTCTGGCGACGCGCGAGGGCTTCAAGCAGTATGCGGGCAGCGCGAACCCGTAACGCATTGCATCTCACGCGCGTCGCGGCGACGTGACTGCCGCCGCAACGCTGCCTCCCCGCGGCACGTCACGTGCCGGATGCCGGTACGGCCTCGAGCACGCGCGCGAGAAACGCCTCGTGATTCCACGCGGATTCCGGCCGCGACAGACCGAGCCGCACGACCACCAGCTTGCGGCTCGGCACCACGCTCACGAACTGGCCTTCATGGCCGACCGCATGAAACGCATCGGCGGGCAGTGGGCGCGCGTGCGGATCGCGATCGTTGAACGGCTCTGGCACCTTGACCCATAGATGCGCGCCGAATTCTCCGCGCGTCGACAGCGGCGTTGCGCGCGTCAGGTAGCGCACCCAGCCTTCCGGGAGCCGCCGCTGCCCGTCCCACACCCCGTCCTGCAGCAGAAGCTGCCCGAAGCGCGCCCAGTCGCGCGCGCTCGCATACATGAACGACGCGCTGCCGAGCGTGCCGGCCGCATCGGGTTCGAACACGGCGCTGCGCATCCCGAGCGGCGCGAACAACGCGCGGCGCGGAAACGCGAGGTAGTCGCGCTCGGTGCCGCCCATCGCCTCGCGCATCACACGTGCGACGATCGCGCTCGTGCCGCTCGAGTAGTACCACTGCGTGCCGGGCCGCGCGGCGAGCGGCTTGGCCGATGCGAAGCGTGCGGTGTCCGGCTGCGTGAACAGCATCACGGCGACGTCGGACAGCGGGTCGTCGTAGTCCTCGTTGAATTGCAGGCCGCTCGTCATCCGCAGCAGCTCGTCGAGCGTGATCGCCGCGCGCGGGTCGCCGCTGTCGCGCCATTCCGGCAGCAGCGCCGACGCGTCCGGCGACAGCTTGTGCTGCGCGACGAGCATGCCGGCCAGCGCGGCCGTGACGGTCTTCGTCATCGACCAGCCGGGTAGCGGCGTGTCGGCCGTGAAGCCGGGCGCATAGCGTTCGGCGATGACCTGGCCGCGCCACATCACGACGACCGCGCGGGTGCGCCGCGGCCGCGCCGGATCGGGTTCATCGAACGCGCGGTCGAGCGCGGCCTGCAGCTTGCGTGCGTCGATGCCGGCGGGCGGTGCGGCCGGCGTCGCTTCCTGCGCGGGCGGCGGATCGGGGACGGGGGGCAGCGCGGCCGGCAGCACACCGGGCGACGGCCCGAGCGCGAGCGTGCAGCCGAGCCCGGGCCGGAAGTCCGCCTCGCGTTGCGCGAACCCGGCGAACGTTGCGACGGCACGATGATGCTCGGGATCGATCGACGGGCGCACCAGTTTCAGCAGCGGGTGCACGCCGGCCATGATGTCGACATCGATCACCGACGCGGCCGGACGGCCCGACACGAACACGCCGGAACACAGCGCCTTCGCGGCATAACCCGTCGCGATCGGGGCGAGCCGCGACAGCATGTAGCCGGTATAGCCGAGCGCGGCGACGAGCGCGACGGCGACGCCGCGCAGGATCAGCGATTTGAAGGGGATCGTCATGCGCGAGCGTCCTCGGTGGCGTGCCGGGCGGCAACGATCCGGCAGTGTCGCAGGTTCGGGCGAGCGGTGGCAATCGCGGGAGTGGCGACGCCGGGCGGCGTCGATCAGGCGGCATGGTGCCCGGCGTGTGCGAATCGCATGTGTCGATCGCGCAGGTTCGAACGGGCCGCATTCGGCCCGTCCACGTGGTGCGTCATTGTGCGTTGTTGTCGTCCGAACGCAGTGTCCAGATCGTCGCGGTATTCGTGTTGTCGTCGGTGGACGCGACATACGGCACGTCGATGTTCGGGGCGTACGCGAGGCCGGTCGGGCCGACCACCAGCGCGTTGGGATCGGTCCGGCGCGGATCCGCGGTCTTGCCGTGCGAACCCGCACTCGGAATAAACGGATGGCGACGGCCGGATATTCCACCCGGCGAGCGACACGACACGCGAGCCGGCATGCATTGTTCACCGCGATCGCGACACGGCCTGACAAGTTGAAATCCGACCCGCCGTCGGCCGATAATCGTCCGGCATCGTTCCCAGTCAAACCGCAATCGCAAAATCGGAAAACGCCATGTCCTACGACAACAACAACCCGTTCGCCCGGATCCTGCGCGGCGAACTGCCGTGCGTGAAGGTCGCCGAAGACGACGCAACGCTCGCGATCATGGATCTCATGCCGCAGGCCGACGGTCACGTGCTCGTGATCCCGAAGGAGCCGGCCGCGCAGATCTTCGAGCTGTCCGGCGACGCGGCGGCGGCCGGCATCCGCATGACGCAGCGCGTCGCGGCGGCCGTGCGCGCGGCGCTCGTGCCGGACGGTGTGTTCATCGGCCAGTTCAACGGCGCGGCGGCGGGCCAGACGGTCCCGCACGTGCATTTCCACGTGATTCCGCGCTGGGAAGGCGTCGACCTGCGGATGCACGCGCGCGACATCGCCGACGCGGCCACGCTCGAATCGCTCGCCGAGCGTATCCGCGCGCGTTTCGTGTAACGCATGGACGGCTCGTGATTCGGGCGGCGCCAGCGGGCGCGCGCGGCGACGCCGTTCGCACCTGTTTCAGCGGTCACACCACGTAACACGTGTAACCGCTCGCGAAACTCGGCCTGGCGGCTCCGGCGCTAGACTCCGCGCATTGCTGCATCGGGCGACAGGACGGGCCGGTTGCCGCCGGTTGCCTCTGCGTGCCGGCCGTCAAGGGCTGCGACGGCACGGCTTTCGCGCGATGCGACGTGTCCTTCTTGCCGGGAATCGAGCCATGTACAAAGTTCTCATCACGTTTGCGCTGATCGGCGGCCTGTCCGGCTGCTATGTCGCGCCGCCTTACGGCTACGCGCCCGCGCCGGCCTACTACGGCTATGCGCCGGCCTATTACGCACCGCCGGTCAGCGTCGGAATCGGCGGCAACTTCCGCATTCGCTGACCGGGCGGCGGCCGCGGGCGCCGCCCGCACGTCGATCGAGCGCGTCGTTCGACGCGCCGCCGCCTCTCGCAGGGAAAACTCGCGCGCCGCATGACGGCTCGCGTGCGCATCGCCCGCCCGGGTTCCTATACTTCACAGGAAAGCCCCCTCCGGCGAGGCAAGCCATGGCCGTTACGCGCAAGTTCGCAATCGCTGCGAGCGTCTCCACGCTCGTCTATCTCGGGCTCGCCGTGCTCGGCATCGGTGGGTTTGCCGCCTTCTTCTCGCATCCGCAACTGACCGTCATCGCCGTCGCAACGCTCGCGCTGGCCGCTGTCGCGTTGTTGACCGAGGGCAACCTGAGCGCCGGCGAGCGCGAGAACCGCGACAATCGCTGGGTGCTCGCGGCCTTCGGCGCCAGCGGGTTGCTGCTCGCGTATGTGCCGGCGCTGACCGACCGGCTCGACGTGTGGACCTTCGGCGGCGCCACGGTGCGCTGGATCGGCGTCGTGCTGTACGTCGCGGGCGGCGTGCTGCGCATCTGGCCCGTGTTCGTGCTCGGCAAGCGCTTCAGCGGGCTCGTCGCGATCCAGCCCGGCCATACGCTGGTGACGGACGGCATCTATCACAGGATCCGCAACCCGAGCTATCTCGGCCTGCTCGTCAATGCGGCCGGCTGGGCGTTGGCGTTCCGCTCGGGCGTCGGGCTGCTGCTCGTCGCGTTGACGATGATCCCGCTCGTCGCGCGCATCCGTTCCGAGGAGGCGCTGCTGCGCGCGCAATTCGGCGCCGAATACGACGCGTACTGCGCGCACACCTGGCGACTGATTCCGGGTGTGTACTGACCCTCGTTTGGCCTGAACGACCCGGGCGATGCCGCCGGCTCGCGGCGCGCCTCCGATGTGTTGCCACGTGTGTCCGAACCCGCGCGACGGGCACGTTCGGCATTGCCGAAAAACGGGGCTCGACCAGGGCCGGAGCCCCTGCCGGCGTGCTTTGGCGGCGGTTTCCGGCAACCTTTTCCGGTCCTCTTCCGGTAAACAACTTGTTACCAGAATGTCGACGGCAAGCCGGCTCGACCGGTGCTATTCTTCGCCGCAAGCTCATTGAAATGAATTGGTCCGGGATTCGGCACAATGCCGGCATCGACGTCGATCGATTCAGATCGTCGTATCGAGCGGACTTTCGATAACCAGATTGCGAACAAGGAAGAATACGGGAATGTGGAAGAAAATCGCCCCCGCTCTCGTCGTCGCCGCGTTGACCGGCGCGACCGCACTGCCGGCAATGGCCGGTGACCTGAACAATGCGCTTGGCGGCGCGCTCGGCGGGGTTGCCGGCGCAGCGGTCGGTGGCGCGGTCGGTGGCAGCACCGGCTCCGTCATCGGCGGCGCGATCGGCGGCGGCGCGGGTGGTGCCGTGACGTCGAACCGTCGCGAGCGCACCGGCGCAATCATCGGCGGCGCCCTCGGCGGCGGCGCAGGCACTGCAGCCGGCAACGCAATGGGCGGCCGCACGGGCGGTCTGCTGGGCGCGGCCGTCGGCGGTGGCGCGGGCGCGGCGCTGGGCGGCAACATGTCGCGCAGCTCGTACGAACGCGATCACGGCGATCGCGGCTATCGTCACCGCAAGCATCGCCACCACCGCGACTGGGACTGATCGCCGCGGGCGCGGCACGGTGCGCGGCTTGCGCACCTGCGCGCCCGGCACGTCGGCACCCGATCCGACAGCCGGCCCGGCGGCCTCAGCCGGGCCGCCGTCGCCGGCAAGACCAGCGGCCCTTCACCCTCTCCGGCAGTCCATGCCCGGCCCCGCTCGACGGGTTGGCACGCTCTCTCCCGCTTCACCTTTCCCGCTTGTAGACGACATCGCCAGTTGCATCGACATGCAGCCGCGCAGGTTCGGTCATCCTCATTTCGCACTCGTCGATCGACGCGTTGCCGCCCGGTCATCAGGATTTCCCTGATGCGCGGACGTGTCCGCGGCACGCGTTCACGGGCCATCGCGCGCCATGGCGGGTAGTGCGAAATCGAATGGATGTCATCGCAACATTTAATTGGTCGATCGGGATCGACTTCGCTATCGTCAGCGCTGCCCGCGTACGGAATCGAACCGTGCCGTCCCCCGTGCCCCGCCGCATGACCCCGAGTGTCCGCGGCCCGGCCGCCGGACCCGCAAGCATGGCTCGCCCCCGCCCGCTGAACCGGGCGGGCCCGTCGCGAAGCCTGGCCGACCGAACGAAGGCGCCCGCGCTTTCAAGCCACCCCGGCAGCGATGTCCCGCCGCCGCATGCGTGCCCCACACGCGTGCCGCGCCTGCCGTTGCCACCCGGGGCCGGACCAACCCATTGCCTGGATGCTTTATGTCTAAGACAACGTATTACGCGCCGCATGGCGGCCACCCGCCGCAGACCGATCTGCTGACCGATCGTGCGATGTTCACCGAGGCGTACGCGGTCATTCCGAAGGGTGTGATGCGCGACATCGTCACGAGCTGGCTGCCGTTCTGGACCAACACGCGCCTGTGGGTGATCGCGCGTCCGCTGTCGGGTTTCGCCGAAACCTTCTCGCAGTACATCGTCGAAGTGAATCCGGGTGGCGGCAGCGACAAGCCCGAGCAGGACAAGAACGCGGAAGCCGTGCTGTTCGTCGTCGAAGGCGAGGCCGAGCTGACGCTGCAAGGCAAGCAGCACACGCTGAAGCCGGGCGGCTACGCCTTCATCCCGCCGGGCGCCGACTGGACGCTGCACAACGTCAGCGATGCCGCCGTGCGTTTCCACTGGATCCGCAAGCACTACCAGGTCGTCGACGGCATTGCGCTGCCGGAAGCGTTCGTGACCAACGAGCAGGACGTCGAGCCGATCCCGATGCCGGGCACCAACGGCGCATGGGTGACGACGCGCTTCGTCGACATGAGCGACATGCGTCACGACATGCACGTGAACATCGTGACGTTCGAGCCGGGCGGCGTGATTCCGTTCGCCGAGACGCACGTGATGGAGCACGGCCTGTACGTGCTCGAAGGCAAGGCCGTCTATCGCCTGAACCAGGACTGGGTCGAGGTGGAAGCGGGCGACTTCATGTGGCTGCGCGCGTTCTGCCCGCAGGCGTGCTATTCGGGCGGCCCCGGCCGCTTCCGTTACCTGCTGTACAAGGATGTGAACCGTCACATGAACCTGACGCTGAATCCGGCGCGCTAAGCGTCGCACACGTCGGACACGAAAACCCGCTGGTGCATGCCGGCGGGTTTTTTCATGGGCGCTGCCATGCGATGCAGCCGACGGGGTGACGGCCGTCGCACGCTACTCGTCGAGCGCCGAGGCAGCCATCCTCGCGACCTGCACACGCGTATCGGGCGGCAGGTCGTCCTCCATCGGCCAGACCGCAGACAAGCCGGCCCAGGCGAGGATCCACTGCAGCAACCTGCGGCGGTCGAGTTGCGCGGCCTCGGCGACGAGCGCGCAGCGCCGCGCGAAGCGGGCGGGATCGACGGCGATGTCGTGCGCGGGATTGCAGAACAGGTTCGCGTAATCGAACGCGCGGTCGCCGCGCAGCCCCTTCGGGTCGATCGCCAGCCAGCCGCGATCGCCGAAGTGCAGCACGTTGCCGTGATGGATGTCGCCGTGCAGCACGACTTCGTCGACGGGCGGCGCGGCCAGCAGCCGGTGCGCCGTCGCGGCCGAACGCCGCAGCGTGTCATCGCCCGTGTCGTGCGACTGCAGCGCGTGGAACCAGTCAGTCAGCGGCACGACCTCGGGCGTTGCCGGTGCGCGATGCGCATGCAGCCGCGCGACCACGCGGCATGCGATCCGGATCGTATCGTCGTCGTGGCCCGCGACGGACAGGCCGATGAGCGTGGGTGCCGGTTGCGCGCGTTCGAGCAGCACCGCGTCGCTGTCGTGCAGCCACACGCGCGCGGCGCCATCCCCGTTCCACCAGGTCATCAGCGCATTGCCTCGGCGCTCCTCGTCGCAGGTCGCGACCTTCAGCATCGCGGGCCGCGCGTGCCAGACGACGGGCAGCACGCCGCCGCTCGCGGTCAGGATCGGGCCGCCGTCGGGAACGAGGTCCCACAGGCGCAGGTACGTGTCGAACATGCAGACGATGGTACAGGCGAACTGGCTCGTGCGCCGCGCGGTTCGCCCGGCACAGCTGCCCGCGCAACCCTTCCTAAATAAAATTTAGCTAGCAAAACTTAGGCTAAAGAATGTTCCGGTATCCCGGCATCCCTTCGACAATGCGCGCCTTCCGTGACCGACGGGCGCCTGTTGCGCGCCCGCGTTCGCCGCATTGAAGAAGGAGCCTGCATGACCGATCACCCAGCCAATCTTCCGCCGCCACCGGCACCGCCTCCTACGTCGCCGCGCCGTGCATGGCGCATGCTCGCGGGTGCGCTGGTCGGCCTGACGCTCGCGTGCGCGGGCATCGGCGCATGGACGATCCACCGCATCTGGACGCAGCTGCCATCCGTCGAGCACCTGGCCGTCTATCGTCCCGCGCTGCCGCTGCGGATTTTCTCGCGCGATGGCGAGCTGCTGGCCGAGTACGGCGTCGAGCGCCGCGAGTTCGTGCCGCTCGAACGCATTCCGCCGCTCATGCGGCACGCGCTGCTCGCGGCCGAGGACGCGAAGTTCTACCAGCACGGTGCGATCGATATCGGCGGCCTCGCGCGCGCAACGTTCGCGAACGTCGTGACGGGACAGCCGGGGCAGGGCGGCAGCACGATCACGATGCAGGTCGCGCGCAACTTCTACCTGACGCGCGACAAGGTGCTGAGCCGCAAGCTCGCCGAGATCCTGATGGCCATCAAGCTCGAGCGCGAGTACAGCAAGGACAAGCTGCTCGAGCTTTACATGAACCAGATCTATCTCGGCGAGCGCGCGTATGGGTTCGCGGCGGCCGCGAATGTGTATTTCGGCAAGCCGCTCGACGCGCTGAGCGCGGGCGAAGCGGCCGTGCTCGCCGGATTGCCGAAGGCGCCGTCCGCGTTCAATCCGGTCGTCAATCCGGCGCGCGCGACCGCGCGGCGCAACTACGTGCTCGGCCGCATGCATGCGCTCGGCGAGCTCGACGACGCGACGTATCGCGCCGCGGCCGACATGCCGATCGCGCTGGCGACCACGCCGCCGCCCGGCATCATCGCGGCGCCGTACGTCGCGGAGCGCGCGCGCCGGATGATGGTCGAGCGCTTTCGCGACGACGCCTATACGCTCGGCCTCGACGTGACCACGACGATCTCGATGCGCGACCAGCGCGCGGCCGAAGCCGCGCTCCAGCGCACGCTGAGCCGGCAGCCGGGCACGAAGCGCGATGCGCGCAACGGGCTCGAAGGCGCGCTCGTGTCGCTGGATGCGGCGACGGGCGACATGCTCGCGCTCGTCGGCGGCGCGGATTTCAACCGCAACGTGTTCGACCATGCGCTGCAGGCGTATCGCCAGCCGGGTTCGAGCTTCAAGCCATTCGTCTATTCGGCGGCGCTGGAGAAGGGCTACTTTCCGGGCGTGCTGGTCGACGACACGCAGCGCACGCTCACCCATGAGGAAACCGGCGCGCGGCCGTGGCGCCCACGCAATTTCGGCAACCGCTACGAGGGCTTCATTCCGGTGCGGCGCGGGCTCGTGCGCTCGAAGAACCTGGTTGCGGTCAGCCTGATGCAGGCCGCCGACGCGCGCTACGTGCAGCAGCACGCGGTGCATTTTGGTTTCGACGCGCAGCGCAATCCGGCGTCGCTGCCGCTCGCGCTCGGCGCGGGCGCGGTGACGCCGCTCGAACTCGCGAGCGCATACAGCGTGTTCGCGAACGGCGGGACGCGGATGGAGCCGCGCCTGATCCTGTCGGTGAAGCAGCGTCACGGCGGCGCGATGTACGAGGCGACGACGCCTGAAGGCGCGCGCGTCGTGTCGGCGCGCAACGCGTTCGTGATGGACAGCATGCTGCGCGACGTCGTGAAGGCCGGCACCGCGCGTGGCGCGCTCGCATTGCGTCGCGACGACGCGGCCGGCAAGACGGGCACGTCGAACGGATCGAAGGACGTCTGGTTCGCTGGCTACTCGTCGGGGATCGTCGCGGTCGCGTGGCTCGGCTACGACACGCCGCGCCCGATGGGACGCGCGACCGGCGCGACGCTCGCGCTGCCGGTCTGGCTCGACTACATGAAGACGGCCGTCGACGGACGCACGCCGGTCGATGCGACGCCGCCGCAGGACGTCGCGCTCGTCGACGGTGATTTCGTGTACGCCGAATACACGCGCGGCACGTGCACGGCAGACGTGCCGCCGTTCATCCGCAGCCGCTTCGCGTGCGGCGGCGCACCGGCCTCCGAGGCGCCGGATGCATCGGGCGAGAAGGGCAAGCCCGACGAACCGATGCCCGCAGCCGTCGATGCGGCCGAGCGCGAACGCGTGCTCGACCTGTTCCGTACCCAGGACTGAGGCGCGCGATGCATACGCTTTATCTGATCGCGATCGTCGCGGAGGCGATGTCGGGCGCGCTGATGGGCATGCGGCGCGGGATGGACCGCTTCGGGCTCGCGCTCGTCGGCGCGGTGACGGCGCTCGGTGGCGGCACGGTGCGCGACGTGCTGCTCGGCCACTATCCGCTCGGCTGGATCGCGCATCCCGAGTACCTCGTGATCACGCTCGCCGCGGCGACCGTCGCGTCATGGGCCGCGCGGTACGTCGCGCGGATGAAGACGCTGTTCGTCACGGTCGACGCGATCGGTCTCGCAGCGTTCACGATCATCGGCTGCGATATCGGCGCGTCGACGGGCGCCGCGCCGATCATCGTCGTGCTGGCCGGCGCGATCACGGGTGTCTGCGGCGGAATGCTGCGCGACCTGCTGTGCAACGAGATGCCGCTGATCCTGCGCGAGGAACTGTATGCGAGCGTCGCGTTCTTCACGGGCACGCTGTACGTCGGGATCCAGCATCTCGGCATCGATGCCGGGTTGGCGTCGGTGGTCGCGCTGGCGGCGGGCTTCACGACGCGCATGCTTGCGGTGCGGCTGGGATGGAAAATGCGGACGTTCGGTGTCGCGGACGTCGAGCATTGAGCGAGGTTGCCGCGCGGACGCGACGATACGCGCGTGCTACGCCGGCACCATGACCGGTGGCGGCCCGTCGCCGGATAGCAATGCACAGGTGGTCTCCCATTGACGATGACTAGCCCGAAGGCTGGCGGGGTGGCGCGTTCACCTGGCTGGCCCGTTCGCGCGCGGCTGGCGGCGAACGGAGAATTGAAGGGGAATCGATAATTTCACGCTCGTAAATGAGAATCATTATCTGTGAGGGGGCGAAAAGCGGCGCGTGCGCACGCGCACCGTCGGCGCGGATCGGGCGGGCCGCGCGGCGAGACATGCGGTGAAAGCGGGCCGGCCCTAGGCCAGCGATTCGATACGAATCAGCAGGTTGCGCGCATGCGCGATGAACGCGTCGTGCGTCGCGCGATCGCCGTGGCCTTCGAAGCCGGCCTGTTCGGCGAACGCGAGCTGTTCGGCGTACAGGTCGACGAGCACGCTGCGTGTGTCGGGCGGCAGCGCGCGGATCATCGAGACGAGCAGCAGTTCCTGCGCGCGCAGCATGCCGGACAGCGATTGGGCGTTCATGCCGACCTCCTCGAACGACGCGGCGGCGTGCCGCTCATTCAATAGTAGGTGGTCGGCGCGCGCAGCGGAAATCAGCCGGCGGCCGTCGCCGTCCGTGCATCGCGCACGACTTGCGCGACGCGCTCGACGAATTCGGCGTCGACGCTGGACAGCGCTTCGCGCTTGCCGTCGGGCATTTCGACCATCAGCCGGTATGTGATGTCCTGCGTGGTCCAGGCGAGATAGCCGACGACGGCGAGCATCACGCCGACGACCAGCGCGGCGCTCGATGCGCCGATGCCGCCTGCGACGGCGGTGGCCACGCCGATCAGCGAGATCAGCGACGGCACGAGGCGATTCTTCGGGATCTTGACGACATCGACGTTGCGGATGTCACGCAGCGGGAAGACCTGCCCGGTGGCCGACAGGCCGTTGCGCGTGACCATCACGCCGCGTTCGTTGAATGCGTTTTCCATCGTGTGTTGCGTGGACGAAAACGCGCAGCGTAGCAGAATTCGTTGCCGCGTCAAACGAGACCGAGTGCCGCACGATGCGTGCGGGCCGGCCGCGATGCGGGCAACGGCGGGTAACGGAGGGAGTCAGAATTGCAGCCGGCCGTCGCCGTACAGTCGGCCCGGCACGTGCGACGCGACGACCTCGGCGATCTCTTCGTCGGTCGATTCGGCCGGCACGATCTGGCGTCGCGCGGGCGCGTCGAGATGCATCGTCCATTCGACGAGCCGGTACGGGCGGCCCCACGGGCGCTGCATTTCCACCGACACGCGGCAGCTCTGGACGGGCAGCGAATGCCGGCGCGTCAGAATCGCGTGCAGATGGCTGAAAACGGTATCTTCGATCATCTTGGGCTCCGATCCTGTCTTGTGGGCAGTTGATGCCGGTGCCGTAGTGGGTCTCAAAAAAAAAGCCGCCGATGCTCAGGCGGCCAACAGGGGGGGTGAGAGCATCCTCTCAGCCCAGAATTAAGCGAAACTTAAAAGCCCATAAAAAAGCGCCCCGCGTGGAGCGGGGCGCTTCTTGCCGTCGTCGTCCGCGAAATGAGCGGACAGTTAAGCGGATGCTTTAGAACTTGTGACGGATACCGACGCGAGCGGCCAGCTGGTTCGACGAACCGTTGCCCGACGTGCTGAAGTAGCTCGTGCTCGAACCGATCTGCGCTTGCACGCCGTTGCCCGACGCCTTCTGGTAGACAACCAGGCCGTACACGTCGGTACGCTTGCTGAGCGCGTAGTCGAGGCCCAGGTTGCCCTGGTTCCAGTGCGCCGAGTTGCCGCTTTGCGTTGCGTTCGTGTACGTGTAGCCCGCTGCTGCCGACAGGGCCGGCGTGATCGCGTACTTCACGCCTGCTTCATACGCGTTGTAGAACGTGCCCGATGCGCCAGCCGCGATCGGGGTGAACTGCGTGCGCGTCCAGAGCAGCCATGCCGTTGCCGGGCCGAAGATGTAGCGGCCGCCGACGCCGTACGTGCGCAGGTCGCGGATGTTCGTCAGCGCGATGTTCGCGATCGACGTCGAGAATGCCGGCGTCGACTGGCTCGGGAAGCGGATGTCCGTGTATGCGGCGCCGAGTGCGAACGGGCCGTTCGCGTAGTTCAGGCCGAAGCTGTATGCGCGCGACGAACCGGCCGTCGTCGTGGTGCCCGTCGTCGTCGACGGGGCGCCGGCGAAGTCGGTCGAGTTCGAGAAGCCGTACAACGCGCCGAACGTGAAGCCGGCGTAGTTCGCGCTCTGGAACTTCACCGAGTTGTTGATGCGGCTCGACGTGAGCTGGTCGATGTCGTTCACGTGGTACGCGTAGTTACCCGCGACCGTGTTGCCGCCCGTCGAGTAGTTCGAACCGAGGATGTCGGTCGAGAACGAGTACTGGCGGCCGAACGTGACCGTGCCGTATTGCGACTGGCTCAGGCCGACATAGGCTTGACGGCCGAAGATCGCGCCACCCTGGCCGATCGTGCCGTTGCCGCTGTTGAAGCCGTTTTCGAGCACGAAGATTGCCTTCAGGCCGCCACCGAGGTCTTCGGTGCCGCGCAGGCCCCAACGGCTGCCCTGGGCCACGCCGTCGTCGTACTTGAACAGCTTGCCGCTGCCGCCGTTCGCGGTCTTGCTGTGGTTCACGTAGCTGATACCGGCATCGATGACGCCATACAGGGTCACGCTGCTTTGTGCGTGTGCCGCGCCAGCCGTTGCTGCGAGGATGGCGATGGTCAACAGTTTCTTGTTCAAAGGATTCTCCGAGCGAGTAAATGGCGTGTCCAGTTGCGGTTCCGGCGCTCTCTATGGGCGCTTTCACGGACCGGTCGCAACTTTATCGGCGGGCCACGTAATGAATGTGACAGGCTTTGTCATATGACGAATCTGTGGTGCCGAAGCGACACTGGATTCTGCCCGGTTGTACAGCACGGAGTTATACCGATTCCGCCTGAGATTCGATCGGGATCCGGAATATGTACATGAAATAAGCTTGGTTGGTGCCGTTCCGGCCCCGTGCCACGATGCGCGCTTCAACAACGACACGGGACAAGAGGACACCATGCGACGTTCGATCCTGACCGGCCTCGGCGCGCTTGCCGCGGCGCTGGCCTTTGCCGCGCCCGGCGCGCACGCCGACTCCCAGACGCTGAAGATCGGCACGATGAGCGGCCCCGACGCACAGATCTGGACCGAGGTGACGAAAGTCGCAGCACGCGAAGGCCTCGCGATCAAGGTCATCGAATTCAACGACTACGTGCAGCCGAACGCGGCGCTCGACGCGGGCGACCTCGATGCGAACGGTTTCCAGCACCAGCCGTTTCTCGACAGCCAGATCAAGCAGCGCGGCTACAGGATCGTCAACGTCGGGCTGACCTACACGGCGCCGATGGGCTTCTATTCGAAGAAGCTCAAGTCGCTCAAGGACTTGCCGGTGGGCGCGAAGGTCGGGATCCAGAACGATCCGTCGAACGGCAACCGCGCGCTGCTGCTGCTGCAGAAATACGGCGTGATCAAGCTGAAGGCGGGCGCCGGCACGAACGGCGTGAACGCGACGCCGCTCGACGTCGCCGAGAATCCGAAGAAGATCAGGATCGTCGAGCTCGACGCCGCGCAGTTGCCGCGCGCGCTGCCCGACCTCGACGCCGCGTCGATCAACACCGACTACGCGGTGAAGGCCGGGCTCACGCCGGTGAAGGATGCGATCGCGATCGAGGATCTGCGCGGGCCGTATGCGAACCTGATCGCGGTGCGCGCGCAGGACAAGGACAAGCCGTGGGTGAAGAAACTCGTCGCGGCCTATGAATCGGACGACGTGCGCAAGTTCATCGACCAGAAGTTCGGCGGTGCGATCGTGCCGGCGTTCTGAACGTCGGCCGTGGCCAGCCCGCGTCGCGGGCATCGCGCCAGACCGAAAAGCAAATCGCCCGCGCAAGCGGGCGATTTCGTTGGCGCGCCGTGCTGCGGCGCGCGGGCCGGCCGCTACTCAGGCGGCGCAGGGGTTCAGGGGCTCAGGCCGACAGCAGCGACCCGGTGCGGATCGGCGTCGCGCCGGCGATCCGCGCGACTTCCATCCCGGCGGTCGCGAAGCGCACGATCTGGCGCGCGTACAGCACGCCCGACACGCTGCTCTTCAGCGTGATCACGCGATCGGTCAGCGGATCGACGATGTCTGCCACGTCCTGGCCGGCCTCGATCCACGCGCCGACCGGCGTGCGGAACACGATCACGCCCGACACCGGCGCGACGAGCGGATCGGTGCCCGCGAGCGGCGTGGCCGGATGCGCGAGCGGCGGCAGCGGCGCCGGCGTGCCGTCGATGACGCCGCGCTCGGTCAGGTATTCGACGATCGCTTGCGCGTCCTTCTCCGCGAGTTCGTACGACACGTCGCGCTCGCTGCGCAGTTCGACCGTGACGGAGATCGCGCCGTTCGGGATCGGGAAGCGATCGCCGAAGCGGTTGCGCAGATCCGACCAGCAGAAGCTGTGGATCTCGTCGAACGGATTGCCGACCGAATTCAGCGCGAGCAGCGACGCCTGCGCGTCCAGATAGCGCGACAGCGGCTCGACGTCTTCCCAAAGATCGGGGTTCGTATACAGGTGCATCACCGCGTCGCTGTCGCAATGCAGGTCGAGCACGATGTCGGCGTCGAACGACAGTTTCTGCAGTGCGAGGCGCTGCGATTCGAGCTCGGTGCGCGGCTTCTGTTCGTCCAGCGCCTCGCGCATCGCGGCGCGTACCGCGGCGAGGTTGCGCTGCGCGTCGTTCGTCAGGCGGCCTTCGATGCGCGGCAGCACGAGCGCCGCGAGATCGTAGAAATTGCGGTTGAAGTTCTGCATCGAGCCGAGCTCGAAGCGGCCGAGGTGATCGCCGAACACATGCTGCGACAGGCCGATCGGGTTCGGCACCGGGACGATGATCACCTCGCCGCGCAGCTTGCCGGCCGTCTCGAGCGCGGCGATCTTGCGGCGCAGCAGCGCGGCGACCAGCATGCCGGGCAGTTCGTCCGCGTGCAGCGACGACTGGATGTAGACCTTCTTCTGGCCGCGCGGGCCGTAGTGGAAGCTCGTGATCTGGCGTTCGGTGCCGACGGCGGGGGAAATCAGCGGATGGGTCTGCGTTTGCATGATGAGGGGAGGGCGGCGCAGCCGCGAGTGATCCGGTATGCGTGGAAGATCGATTGTACGTTGCCTTGCGCGAACCTATCAAACCGCGCGCCGGGCAAGTCGATTTCCTTTACGAATCATCGGGTTGTTGCGTAAAAAATAACGGTGCCGCGGCCGGTCGTTCATGCGTGCCCCGCAGTCTTTCGTCGCGCGCGGGCAAAAAAAACGGGCTCCTTGCGGAGCCCGTCTGCGCGGATGCGAAGCGCGCGTTGCGCGGTGTTACTTGCCGTACACGTCGAAATCGAAGTACTTCTTCGCGATCTTGTCGTACGTGCCGTCCTTGCGCATGCCGGCGATCGCGCCGTCGATCTTCGCCTTCAGGTCGGTGTCTTCCTTGCGCAGGCCGATGCCGGCGCCGTTGCCGAGCGTCTTCGGATCGTCGATGTCCTTGCCGGCGAAATCGAAGCTCGCGCCGCGCGGCGTCTTCAGGAAGCCGATTTCAGCCTGCACCGCGTCCTGCAGCGCGCCGTCCAGACGGCCGGAGATCAGGTCGGCGTAGACCTGGTCCTGGTTCTGGTAAGGCACGACGTTCACGCCCTTCGGGGCCCAGTACGTCTTCGCGTAGGTTTCCTGGATCGTGCCCTGCTCGACGCCGACCGACTTGCCCTTCAGCGATTCGGCCGTCGGCATCAGGCCGGCACCCTTCTTCGCGACGAGGCGCGTCGGCGTGTTGAACAGCTTCGACGAGAACGCGATCTGTTCCTGGCGCGCCGGCGTCATCGACATCGACGACAGGACGCCGTCGAACTTGCGTGCCTTCAGCGCCGGGATCATCCCGTCGAAGTCGTTTTCGATCCACACGCACTTCGCGTTCATGCGGCGGCAGATTTCGTTGCCGAGGTCGACGTCGAACCCGACCACCTTGCCGTCAGCGCCTTTCGATTCGAAAGGCGGGTAGCTTGCGTCGACGCCGAAGCGCACGGTCGTCCAGTCCTTCGCGTATGCAGTGCCGGCCGATACGGCGAGCAGGGCTACGGTCACAGCCGCAAGAATCTTTTTCACTCGGTGACTCCTCGTTTTGTTCGATGGGTGCGCGGTTGTGCCGCGCCGTAAGCCTTCGGCCCGGCGCGGCTTCGCGTCGAGCTGTCCGTTTCGCTGCCCGATGCGGGCGCGCGACGTGCGCAAGATTATCAAGACAAAATACCGGCAGGGCGCCTAGGACATGCCCCGATACCGGACCCGACGGCCATGCGCGCGGCGCACGACCGTTTCAGACGTAGGAACGATTCAACCGAGCGTTTCGTTGACCGCGCGCTGCAGGCAGGTGACGAATTGCGATACGGCCGGCGTCGGCAGCAGGTCGCGGCGCGCGATGATCGACAGGTCGAAGCGCGGCATGCTTTCGTCGAGGTCGGCCGTACGAATTCCGAGCGGCGCCACCATCGCGGCCAGCGGGCGCGTGAAGCAGCCGATCACGTCGGAGCGCGCCACGAGCCCGAGCGTCACCGCGAACGACATGGGCGAGCGCAGCAGGCGCTTCGGCAGCGGCAGCCCGCGCGCCTCGAACATGCCGACCATCACGCTGTGCGGGAATTGCTCGGCCCCGACCGTGACGATCCATTCGGCGTCGAGCAGTTCCTCTAACCGGCGCGCGTGCGCGAGCGGGTGGCCTTCGCGCATCACGACGGTGAACTCGGTCGACAGCAGCGGCACCTGCGTGAAATCGCGGTCGAGCGCGGGCACATGGTGCATCGCAGCGATGTCGAGCGTGCCGTTGCGCAATTGCGCGAGCGCATCCGGCACCGTCAATTCCACCAGATGCAGGCTCACGTTCGGCATCGACTGGCGGAATGCGGTGACCGCGCGCGGCAGCGCGGTCAGCGCGATCGACGGCATCGTGCCGACCGCGACACGTCCGGACATCTCGCCTTTCACCTGCTCGACGGCCTCGACGGTGCGGCGCATGTCGCCGAGCAGCTGTTCGGCGCGCGGCAGCAGCGCATGGCCGCACGCGGTCAGCTCGACGCCGCGCACGCTGCGCGCGAGCAACTCCGCGTTCAGCGCCGACTCGAGTTCGCGGATCGTGTGCGTGATCGCGGGCTGCGTGACGCCGAGTTCGCGCGCGGCGGCGCGCAGGCTCTTGAGGTGCGCGGCGGAGACGAACGCCTGGAGTTGCGCGATGTTCAGGTGGTTTCGGATGCGGGTCATCGATCGGTTCGGATCTGGCGGCGGGCCGGGGCGCCGGCGCGAAGATCGATAGGGTAGCGCGCCGCGGCGGCGAACGCCGGGCGAAACAAAAACCGCGGGGCACGCTACGGCATTTCTTCGTCGAGATCGACGGCGAACCGATCAGGATTGCAGATGATGGTGCATGCGGGGCGTGACGTCGTCGCGATGCGCCGCGCTACGACGCACCGCGTGAAGATATCGTGGCGGCCGGGTGTGTCAGGCAAGCGCCAGTTCGACGGCCGCGAGCGTGCGGCGGCGGATCCAGCCGCTCGCGAGCCGGATCGCGAGCCAGTACGGCAGAAACAGCAGGCGCGTGCGCGTGCTCGGACAGTGCACGAAGGTTTCGGTGCGCAGCAGGCGCGTGCCGGACGACAGTCCGACGACCTCGAACCGCAGCACCAGCTTCGCATCGCGCGGATCGTCGTGCCGGACGAAGGCCTCGGCGTCGTCGATCGTGCGCACGTCGGGCGTCGGGCGCCAGAAGCGTCCGATGAGCCCCAGCGACAGCGACGTCTCGTCGCGATGCAGCAGCGTGAACGTATCGAAGCCGAAGCGTTCGCGTGCGCCTTCGGCGGGGCGGTTGGCCAGCGCACGCGCGATGGCCGCCGGCGATTCGCGCACGGCAAGCAGCGCATCGATGACCGGATCGGCGCGCATGTCGAGCGCGGCCACGGCGTCGATGATGCGCGACGGCGGCGCGTCGATCGGCCGGGATTCATGAACTTCGACGAAGCCGAACGACGGGATGAAAGGCGGCTTGCTCGCCGCGGTCCGCGTGTCTGATTCAGAGACGATGCCGAACGGATTCATGGGCGTTCCGGGGGACAAAATGCGATCGTAGCACCGCGTGCGCACGCGCGGCGCGACGCGCCGCACCGCCGGCCGCACCGACAAAAAAGGCCTGGAAACATGCGTTTCCAGGCCTGGAGACCATCAACGACGATGGTGGAGGAGACGGGATCGTCCCGATGCGCGCCGCCCTTGTGCCGGCGACGTCGCGCATGATGCGCGGTCAGATCGCCCAGCCGCCGAGATAGAACGTGACGAGCACGGCCGCGATGAGCACGGTGCCGACGTTGAGCTTGCGGAATTCGCCGCTGGCGATGCGGCCGATCACGAGCGTCGAGAAGCCGAGCATGATGCCGGTCACGATGTTCGCGGTCAGCACGATGAATACCGCGCACACGAGTCCCGACATCGCATCGACCATGTCGTCCATGTGCAGCTTGCTCACGCTGCCGAGCATCAGCAGGCCGACGTACATCAGCGCGGGGGCCGTTGCGTACGACGGCACGAGGCCCGCGAGCGGCGAGAAGAACATCACGACCAGGAACAGCACGCCGACCACCGCGGCCGCGAGGCCCGTCTTCGCACCGGCGGCCACGCCGACGCTCGACTCGATGTAGGCCGCGGCCGGCGCGCCGCCGAGGAAGCCGGAGAAGATCGAGCTGACCGAATCGGCGGTCAGCGCGCGGCCGCCGTTGATGATGCGGCCGTTCTCGTCGAGCTGGCCCGCCTGACCGGCGACCGCGCGGATCGTGCCGGTCGCGTCGAACACGGCGGTCATCACGAGTGCCAGCACGCTCGGCAGCACGGCCATCGACAGCGCGCCCTTGATGTCCATCGCGCCGATCAGCGAGGCGTGGCCCGGTGCGCTCAGCGACGGCAGCGCGAAGATGCCGCGATACTTCACGGCCGGATCGAACGCGAGGCCGATCAGCGAGATTGCGACCACGACGAGCAGGATGCCGCCGGGCACGCGACGCTTCTCGAGCCCGAAGATCGCGGCGAGGCCGACGACCGACATGATGACCGGGAACGCGGTGATCTGGCCGAGCGAGACCGGCAGGCCGGCGCCCGGATTCTTGATCACGAGACCGACGTCGTTCGACGCGATCAGCAGCAGGAACAGGCCGATGCCGATGCCGGTGCCGTGCGCGACGCCCGCGGGCAGGTTGCGCAGGATCCACGAACGCACGCCGGTGACCGAAATGCCCGTGAACACGAGGCCCATCAGGAACACGGCGCCGAGCGCGACGGTCGGCTGCAGGCCCTTGCCGAGCACGAGGCCGAACGCCGTGAACGCCGTCAGCGAGATCGCGCAGCCGATCGCGATCGGCAGCTTCGCCCACAGGCCCATCAGCAGCGAACCGAAGGCGGTGGTGAGGCAGACCGCGACGAATACCGCGCTCGTGTCGAAGCCGGCCTTGCCGAACATGCCGGGCACGACGAACACGGAATAGACCATCGCGAGGAAAGTGGTCACGCCCGCGACGATTTCGCGACGCTGCGTGCTGCCGCGCGACGAAATGCCGAAGTACCGGTCGATGACTCCCTTGGTGCCGAAGTCCGTTTCTTCCGCGCCGACGCCGACCGTCGGCTGCACCGGGGTATCACTCATGAGCTTGCTCCTTTATCAGCATGCTGAAACGGCCCGTGGCAGGCCGTCGTCAGGGTGTCTCGAATCTGGTTGAAATTATCGGCAGCGTCGTGGGGACGCATCACGCGCGATTCGTGTCGTCGTCCGCGCGTCGATGGGCGCGCGTGTCGCGTCGTACGACGCGTGGTGTAGTCGACCCCGTCACGTGTGCTTTGCCGTAGCGAAGGTTAGGCGAACGGCCCGTCACGTCCCATTGGGGGACGAGCATGCAGCGCATGTCGCAGCGCTTATATCGGCGTGCAACGGGGCTTCGTCGTCGCGGAACGCGTGTATACGCCTAGTTCGAATCCGTTAAGGCGATTATTCGAATGCTGGATCGGCGGGCAGGGGCGGAGCGGGTGACGCATCGGATATTACGAATGTCTTTCATCGAGGCCGCGCAGGTGCGTGAATACGGCCGCGCGTGACGCGCCGCGCCGCCGTGCGCAACGTGAGTCCGGATCATACCGGGGCCGCGCGCGTGCTGCGCTGGCGTGCGTCGTTGCCGTCGTCTCCGTCGTTGCGTCAGCCGCGCGCGAGCTGCGCGAGATACGCGCAGAACATGTCGGCCATCGCGGCCGAGTACGCGTCGATTTCGGCCGGCGTGCGTTCGGTTTCCGAAAACGCCTTGCCGGAACTCGTGAGCGTGCTCGTGATGAGCTCGCACGCGAGCGCGCGCGTGGCATCCGGTGCGTCGGGCAGCGCGTCGAGCATGAACGCGCTGAAGATCCGGTTGCCGGCGGCCTTCGCTTCCTGCGCCTCGGGTGTATCGCGATAGAGCGGCGCGGCGTCGTCGAGCGCGATGCGCATTCGCGCCTCGTCGCATTCCGAGCGGATGAACGCATGGACGGCCGTGCGCAGCCGCTCGGGCGGCGTCTTGTGCGGATCTTCCAGTATCCCGCGCAGCATCCCGGACGTCTGGCGCCACTCGTCGTGCTGCAGCCGGAACAGCACGGCCGCCTTGTTCGGGAAGTACTGATACAGCGAACCGACGCTCACACCGGCGCGCTCGGCGACGCGCGCCATCGTGAAGCGCTGCGCGCCTTCGGTCGCCAGAACCTGAATAGCGGCCTGCAGCACGTCATCGACAAGCTGGGTCGAGCGGGCCTGCCGAGGCAGTCTGCGCGAGGCGATCGGGGCGTTGCGGCGGTCGGTCATGACGGGTCTGCCAATGCGAATAGTAAAACCTGAATAGTTCGTCATATTCTAGTCGGGCGCCCTGACGCACTCAACCTGACACCGGAGATTCGCATGACCACCCTGATTCACGACCCGCTGGCGTCGCTGCTCGCGCGCCTGTTCGACGAAGCCGACGCATCGTCGCCCGCGTCGAGCCCGGACTTCGCCGACCTGACGCACGACGAGCACGCGCGGCTGATGCGCAGCAAGACAGATTACGCCGATTTCTATGCACGCCTGAAGGACTATCCGCTCGCGGTGTCGCGCGAGACGGGCACGCTGCTGTACATGCTCGCGCGTAGTAACGGCGCGCGCGCCATCGTCGAATTCGGCATGTCGTTCGGTATCTCGACGCTGCACCTCGCGGCCGCGCTGCGCGACAACGGCGGCGGCCGGCTGATCACGAGCGAGTTCGAGGCGTCGAAGGTCGCGCGGGCGCGCGAGAACCTGGCGGCCGGCGGGTTGGCCGATCTCGTCGAGATCCGCGAAGGCGATGCGCTGCGCACGCTGGCGGCCGATCTGCCCGAGACGGTCGATCTGCTGCTGCTCGACGGTGCGAAGGCGCTGTATCCCGAGGTGCTCGCGCTGGTCGAGCGCCGGCTGCGGCCCGGCGCGTTCGTCATTGCCGACAACGCGCAATACAGTCCCGACTACCTCGCCTACGTGCGCGCGCCGGAAAACGGCTATCTGTCGGTCCCGTTCGGCGGCGACGTCGAGCTGTCGATGCGCACGCGCTGACGCGCGCGCATCATGTGCTTGCCGGATCGATGACGATGAATACACCGGACATACGATCGGTAAATGCAGGATAACTGATCAAATGGACTTGTGAGCATCACGGTAGCGGCGTCCGCGCTTCGGGATGCCGCCGCGCGTTACTTCAGGAACACGTATCGCGCGAAATACGGAAAGCGGCCGATCGCATGTTCGGTCGCACACGTCGCCTCCGGCGGCGTGCCGCCCACGGTATCGAGCCGCTGTACGAAGCGCACGCCGGCGAGCGTGCCGGCTGCTGCCGGCGTCGCGGCGAGCAGGAGTTGCGCAATGCTGCCCGGGTGCGCGCTGGGCGTTTCCGCGAGCTTCTTGCCGGTGATGCGGCTGCCGTCGAGCGATTCCCACGACGGTCCCGCGCCGTGCCGGACGACGAGCGCGCCGGTGGCGTCGAACAGCATCGCTTCCGGGCGCTGGAATGCCCACGCGAGCCGGTGCCCGGCGTCGTATTCGCATGCGTAGATCTGCACGCCGGTCGCGGTCGTCGACAGCACGGGCGACGCCGGCTGGGGCGGCACGAGACCGGTTGCATCGTCGGCATGGGCCGGCAAGATGCAGGCCGCGAACGAAAGGGCCGCGAGGGCCTGCAGCATGTCGCGTTTCGGAAAGCGGCTTGGCATGGCGGAGCGTCCTTTCAGGTCGGGTGACGGTCGTGCGAAGTCGATCTTATGAACGTTAGACGGCGATTGCGCAGGCTGCAATTCGGAAATGGCAATCGCGGCGATAGCCGCCGCGATTGCACGGGAATGGATGTGCGCGGCCGCTCGTCGCGGCGGTCGCGCGCAAGCGGCTCAGGCCGCGCCGGCCGGTGTCGGCGCGTGTTCCGCGATCAGGCGCTCGGCCTTCAGTGCGTCCCACAGGCTTGCCGGAATCGGCGCCGACGCGAGCCGCAGGTTCTCGTCGATGCGCTCGGGCCGGCTCGCGCCGGGGATCACGGCCGCGACGGCCGGGTGCGCGAGCGAGAACTGCAGCGCCACCGCGCGGACATCGACGCCGAACTGCTCGCTGATCTGCCGGATGCGCGCGACGCGGTCGAGCATCTCCTGCGTGGCCGGCTGGTATTCGAAGTGGGTGCCGCCCGCGAGCACGCCAGAGTTGTACGGGCCGCCGACGATGATGCCGAGGCTGCGCACGGCGCTTTCCGGCATCAGCCGTTCGAGCGCGCCGGCATGGTCGAGCAGCGTGTAGCGGCCGGCGAGCAGGAAGCCGTCCGGGTCCGAGCGCTCGAGCGCGAGCTCGCACGGCTCGATCCGGTTCACGCCGAGGCCCCAGCCCTTGATGACTTTCTCGTCGCGCAGCCGTGTGAGTGCCTTGGCCGCACCCGACATCGCGACGTCGAACACGTCGAGCCAGCGCTCGCCGTGGAAGTCGATCGCCGGATCGTGGATCCACACGGTGTCGAGGCGGTCGGTGCGCAGCCGCTCGAGGCTTGCTTCGATCGAGCGCAGCGTGCCGTCTTCCGTGTAGTCGTAGACGATCTTGTTCGGCAGGCCATGGCGGAACAGGCCGCCCTTCTCGCCGAGATCGCGCTGCGACGCATCCTCGTGCTCGTCGAGCACGAGGCGGCCGACCTTGGTGCCGAGCGAATATTCATCGCGCGGCCGGCCGGCGAGCGCTTCACCGAGGCGCAGCTCGGCGAGGCCGGCGCCATACAGCGGCGCCGCGTCGAAGTAGCGGATACCGCTTTCCCATGCCGCGTCGACGGTGGCCAGTGCTTCTTCGTTCGGGATGTCCCGATACATGTTGCCCAGTGGCGCGGTGCCGAAACCCAGGCGGGAAGGGGACGTGATTCTCATGTCGGACTCCTGTCGATCGGTCAGGCCGCGGCCTGCGCGAGCGTCGGATAGTCGGTCAGGCCCCGTGCGCCGCCGCCGAACAGCGTGTTGCGATCGTGCGGCGTGAGCGCGGCGCCGGTGCGCAGGCGCTCGGGCAGGTCGGGGTTCGCGACGAACGGTCGGCCGAAGGCGACGAGGTCGGCCCAGCCGGCGGCGATCCCTTCCCGCGCGCGCTCGGCGGTGTACGCGCCGGCGTAGATCAGCACGCCAGGAAACGCGGCACGCAGCTGCTGCTTGAATTCGACCGGCATCAGCGGTGCGTCGTCCCAGTCGGCTTCCGCGATGTGCAGGTAGCCGACACCGAGTTCGCCGAGCAGCTTCGCGGCGGCGAGGTAGGTCGTCTCGGGATCGTCGTCGACGCAGCCGTTCAGCGTGGTCAGCGGCGCGAGGCGGATGCCGACGCGCGACGCGTCGCCGGTGCCTTCGATCAACGCCTGCGCGACTTCGCGCAGGAAGCGCAGCCGGTTGTCGAGCGAGCCGCCGTACGCGTCGGTGCGCGTGTTCGCGTTCGAGTCGATGAACTGGTTCACGAGATAGCCGTTCGCGCCGTGCAGCTCGACGCCGTCGAAACCGGCTTCGATCGCGTTGCGCGCGGCGGCGCGGTATTGATCGACGATCTCGCCGATTTCGTCGACGGACAACGCGCGCGGCTCGGACGCCTGCACGAAGCCCGGCGTGCTGCCGTCCTCACCGGCGACGAACACGTTCACGCCCTTCGCCTGGAGCGGCGACGACGAAACGGGTTGCCGGCCGCCGAGCAGGCTCGTGTGGCTCAGCCGGCCGACGTGCCAGAGCTGCGCGAAGATGCGGCCATGCGCTGCGTGGACGGCGTCCGTCACCTTGCGCCAGCCGGCGACCTGCGACGGCGTGTGGATGCCGGGCGTCCATGCGTAGCCCTTGCCGAGCGGCGCGATGTAGGTGCCTTCGCTGACGATCAGGCCCGCGCTCGCGCGCTGCGCGTAATACGCGGCCATCAGTTCGTTGGCTTCGTCGCCGGGCTGGCTGGCGCGCGAACGCGTCATCGGCGGCATCACGATGCGGTTCGGCAGTGTCAGCGAGCCGAATTGCAGCGGTTGGAAAAGCGGGTCCTGGGTCATGAGGGATTCCTGTCGGTGCCGCGGCCGGCTGGCCGCGGACGGTTCGATTGAGGGGGCGATGCCGGGGCCTGTTATCAGCGGGAGCAGGCCTTAGTCCCACTTCGGCGCGAGGCCGACCGGGTCGACTTCGCGGCCGTTGCGTTCGAGCGCGGCGATCTGCGCCATGTCCTCGTCGGTCAGGCGCAACGTTTGCGCGAGCAGGTTGCTTGCGAGGTTTTCGCGCTTCGTCGACGACGGGATCACCGAGTAGCCGAGCTGCAGGGCCCAGGCCAGCGCGACCTGCGCCGGCGTCGCGTCGTGACGTTGCGCGATCGCACCGATCACCGGGTCGCCGAGCACCTTGCCGTATGCGAGCGTCATGTACGACGTCACGTGGATGCCTTCGCCGTTCAGGAATTCGACCAGCTTGCGGTTCTGCAGGTACGGGCTCAGTTCGATCTGGTTCGTCGCGATCGCATCCTTGCCGACCACCGCGATCGCTTCCTTCGTCAGTTCGATGTTGAAGTTCGAGATGCCGATCCGGCGCGTGAGACCTTTCACCTTCGCGTCGGCGAGCGCGGTCATGAATGCCTGGACCGACACGCCGCTCTCAGGCGCCGGCCAGTGGATCAGCGTCAGGTCGACGTAGTCGGTGCGCAGCTTGCGCAGGCTTTCCTCGAGGCTGGCGACCAGCTTTTCCGGCGCGTAGTTGTCGACCCAGATCTTCGTCGTGAGGAACAGGTCTTCGCGGCGCACGCCCGATGCGGCGATCGCTTCGCCGACTTCGGCTTCGTTGCCGTAGATCTGCGCGGTGTCGATCGCGCGGTAGCCGACCTCGAGGCCGTTGCGGACCGAGTCGATGACGACCTGGCCTTGCAGGCGGAAGGTACCGAGGCCGAATGCGGGAATGTTGCTCATCATGTGTTCCTGGAAGAGGTGGAGCGATTGCGGTATGGAAATCATTCTGGCGCCCTGGACTGATGAGATAAACGCCTTTAGAGGTCAAAAATATTTGATTTAAAGTCAAATATTGGTCGTGGATCCCGCTGGCTGGCGGCGTGGCGGCCTCAGGCGGCGCCCGTCAGCGCGTTCGCATCGGCCGCGGCATTCGCATGGAACACCGGCAGCACGTCCGACGCGATCTCGGCCAGCGTCTCGTCGAGCGAGCGGCGGTTGCGGCGGAAATGCAGGCCGATGTGCTGCACGCCGGCGGCGCGCATCGCTGCGAGTTCCTCCGTCAGCGCGATGCGTCCGGCGCGCGCGCCGAAGCGGTGCCGCTGCAGCGGCTCGTGCGGATCTTCCGCGAGGTCGAGGTGGATGAAGCTCACGTACGGCTTGTTGCCGGCCACCGCGCGCCAGTTCGCGACGCGCTGCAGGTGATCGGCCGGCGTGCCCGGATACGCGAGGCAGCCGTCCATGTGCTCGCCGATCCATGCGGGCGTCTGCTGCGCGAGACCCGCGACGAGCAGCGGCACCGTCGAGCGCGCGGCGGGCAGCACGTCGAGCCCGGGCGGCAGATGCGCGCGCGCGCCGTCGCGCAGCAGCGCGATCTGGTCGCGGAAGTTGGCGCCGCGCGATGCGAAGTCGCGGCCGAACAGCGGATATTCGACCGGCCGGTCGCCGCTCGCGACGCCGAGCAGCAGGCGGCCGCCGCTCAGTTCCTGGATCGTGGCGGCCGATTTCAGCGTCAGCAGCGGTTCGCGCAGCGGCAGCACGACGGCCGCCGTGCCGAGCAGGATGTCGCGCGTGATGCCGGCGAGGTAGCCGAGATACGAGAAGGTCTCGAACACCTGCGCGGCGTCGCCGAACGACGGGTCGTACACCGGCACGTCGCGCACCCAGAGCGCGCGGAAGCCGAGCGTGTCGGCCAGTTGCGCGAGCTCCGCGTGGATTTCCAGGTCGGGCACGCCGGGGCGGCGGCCGTCATGCTGGCGCTTCGCGTCGCCGGCCGGCGACCAGTCGTTGTCGAGCGGCAGTTCGATGCCGATGGTGAAGCCGCCTTCGGCGAGTTTGTCGAGTGAAGTGGACATGGTCGGGCGTCTCCGTTCAGATCGCGCGCAGGCTGCCTTCGAGCCGGTAGAAGTCGAGCGACGACGCGGTGAAGAACGAGCGCGACGTGCCGGCGGCAAAATCGTCGATGTGCACGACCGTCGCGCGGTCGGCTTCCTGCCACGAGATCGCGTAGGTCTCGCCGGCGACGTGCTGCCACGTGAAGGCGACTTCGCCCGTCGCGCCGGCGTACGCGCCTTCGGTGATCTCGTAACGCATGTGGAGGCCGTCCTCGTCATACGCGTTGAGGGCGGTGAGGCCGTCGTAACGGACTTCGAAAGTCTTGCCGGCGAACGGCGGACGTCGGGTCGATGCGTTCATGCTGTGCGGCTCCTGCAGAAAGTGACGTTCAATGGGCGAGTTCGACGGGTTCGGCCGTGCGTTCGGGCAGGCCCTGGCCGCGATCGAGGCGGCCGCTCAGCGCGGTCAGCGCGAACGCGCCGAGCGTGACGACGGCGGCGATCCACGGCGTGTGGCCGAGGCCGACGTTCGCGACGATCAGGCCGCCGAGCGACGAGCCGCCGGCGACGCCGAGGTTGAACGCGGCGATGTTGAAGCCCGATGCAACGTCGGTGGCGTCCGGCGCGAAGTGGCGCGCCTGCTTGACGACGTACACCTGCAGGCCCGGCACGTTGCCGAATGCGACCGCGCCCCACGCGAGCATCGTCAGCACCGCGAGCCACTTCACGTGCACCGTGAAGGTCAGTGCGAGCAGCACGATCGCGAGCAGCAGGAAGATCTGCTTGAGCGCCTTGACCGGGCCGACGCGGTCGGCGAGTTTGCCGCCCCACACGTTGCCGAACGCGACCGACACGCCGTAGCCGACGAGCACGAGGCTGACCTGCGACGGCGTGAAGCCGGCGATCTGTTCGAGCAGCGGTGCCATGTAGGTGAACGCGATCAGCGAGCCGCCGTAGCCGACCGCCGTCATCGCATAGACGAGCAGCAGGCGCGGCTGGGCCAGCACGCGGAACTGACGGGCGAGCGGCGCCGGCGGCGTCCGCGGAAGGCCGCGCGGCACGAAGGCCACGGCGCCGAGGAACGCGACGAAGCCGAACAGCGCGACGATCAGGAACGTCGCGCGCCAGCCGAAGTGCTGACCGATGAAGGTGCCGAGCGGGATGCCGGCGACGAACGCGACGGTCATGCCGCTGAACATCGTCGCGATTGCGCTGGCGGCCTTGTCCTTTGGCACGAGCGTGGTCGCGATGATCGAGCCGACCGAGAAGAACACGCCGTGCGCAAGGCCGGTGAGCACGCGCGCGACGATCAGCGATTCGTAGCCCGGCGCCTGCCAGGCGACGAGGTTGCCGATCGTGAACAGCGCCATCAGCGCGACGAGCAGCGTTTTGCGCGGCACGCGGCCGGTGAGCGCGGTGAGGAGCGGCGCGCCGATCGCGACGCTCAGCGCGTAGAGGCTGACGAGCAGGCCGGCCGACGGCAGGCTGACGCCGAGATCGGCGCCGATCGTCGGGATCAGCCCGACGATCACGAATTCGGTCGTGCCGATGGCAAAGGCGCTGATGGTCAGCGCAAGCAGGGCGAGTGGCATGGCGGGATCCAGGTTCCAGTAAGAATGGATCGCAGTGTGCCGCCTTTACTTTTGCTGAAAAACTGGTTTATAAACCAAATTGTTTTGATTTCAGGTCAACAATGAAAATCACGCTCGACGAACTCCAGGCCTTTGCCGCCGTGGTCCACACCGGCTCGATCACCGCCGCCGCGCAGCAGCTCGACGTCACCGTGTCGGCGGCGAGCCGCACGCTTGCGCGGCTCGAGGAGAAGCTGAAGACCACGCTGCTGCGCCGGACCACGCGCCGGCTCGAACTGACCGAAGAGGGGCGCGCGTTCCTGCAGGATGCGCGCGCGATCATCGAATCGGTCGAGAACGCCGAGGAGCAGATGCTCGCGCGGCGCGAGATGCCGTCGGGGCGGCTGCGCGTCGACGCCGCGACACCGTTCATGCTGCATGTGATCGTGCCGCTCGTGCGCGGCTACCGTGAACGCTTTCCGAAGGTCGAGCTGGAGCTGAACAGCAACGAGGGGATCATCGACCTGCTCGAGCGGCGCACCGACGTCGCGATCCGGATCGGCCGCCTGAAGGATTCGACGCTGCACAGCCGGCGAATCGGCAACAGCCGGTTGCGCATCCTCGCGAGCCCCGCGTACATCGAAGCGCACGGCCAGCCGCGCAAGGTGGAGGATCTCGGCAAGCACACGCTGCTCGGCTTCACGCAGCCCGAATCGCTGAACGTGTGGCCGATCCTCGGCGCGGACGGCGAGCCGAGCCGCATCGAGCCCGGCATCTGGTCGTCGAGCGGCGAGACGCTGCGGCAGCTCGCGCTGGAGGGGGCGGGCGTGGTGTGCCTGTCGGACTTCATGACCGCGCAGGATCGCGAGGCCGGCCGGCTCGTGCAGGTGCTCGCGCGGCAGACGCTCGAGGTCGAGCAGCCGATCAACGCGGTGTATTACCGGAACACTGCGATCTCGTCGCGGATCGCGTCGTTCGTCGATTACATGATCGAGGTGCTGGGCGGCGGGAGCAGCGGCAGCGATGGGTCGACGCGGCGCAAGGCTGCGTGGATGGGGCCGCTGTAACGGCGGCGCGCTGGAAGGGCAGCGGGCGACCGGCTTCGGGCGCCGGCGTGACCCGGCGTGCCGCACGGCGCTTGCGCCGCGGGCACACCGTCGTGCAAGGCTTACGCTTCCTCAGACCACGACATGTTGTCGCGCGCCAGCAGCGCCGACGATGCCGCCGGTCCGAACGTGCCCGCGGTGTAGAGGCGCGGGCGATCGCCGAGCTGCTTCCAGCCGTCGAGGATCGGTTCGACCCACGACCATGCGGCTTCGAGCTCGTCGCGGCGCATGAAGTGCGTGAGGCGGCCGCGGATCACGTCGATCAGCAGCCGTTCGTACGCTTCCGCGCGCCGCTCCGGAATCGCCTGCTGCAGGTCGAGGTTCAGGCTCACGGGCACCATCTTCATCCCGCTGCCCGGCTCCTTCGCGAGCATCTGCAACTGGATCGACTCTTCCGGCTGGAGCTGGATCACGAGGCGGTTGCTGTAGTGGCGCGGGCCGCTCGGGATGATCGAGAACGGCATGTCCGCGAACTCGATCACGATTTCCGACTGGCGGCGCTGCAGCCGCTTGCCGGTGCGCAGGAAGAACGGCACGTTCGCCCAGCGCCAGTTGTTGATGTGCGCGCGCAGCGCGACGAAGGTTTCCGCGTGGCTGTCCGCCGGCACGTTGTCCTCCTCGAGATAGCCCTTGACCGGCTGTCCGTCGACCGCGCCGGCCGTGTACTGGCCGCGCACCGTGTCGCGCGCGACGTCCGACAGCGCCATCGGCCGCAGCGAGCGCAGCACCTTCAGCTTCTCGTCGCGCACCGCGTCCGGGTCGAGCGACACCGGCGGTTCCATCGCGACGATGCACAGCAGTTGCAGCAGGTGATTCTGCACCATGTCGCGCAGCGCGCCGGTATGGTCGTAGAAGCCCGCGCGGCTGCCGACGCCGACCGTCTCCGCCACCGTGATCTGCACGCTGCGGATGCTCGGCGCCTGCCACAGCGGCCCGAAGATCGGGTTGCCGAAGCGCAGCACCATCAGGTTCTGCACGGTTTCCTTGCCGAGGTAATGGTCGATCCGGTAGATCTGCGATTCCGCGAAATGCTTGCCGACCGCATCGTTGATCGCCTGCGCCGACGCGAGATCGTGGCCGAGCGGCTTTTCGAGGACGACGCGCGAGCGCGCATCGACGAGGTGCGCGGCCGACAGGTTGTCGCAGATCGTCGTGAACAGCTCCGGCGACGTCGACAGGTAGAACACGCGGATCGCATCGCCGCGCGCCGCGTCGGCGAGCCGTGCGTAGTCTTCCGGCGCGTTCACGTCGATCAGCACGTACTTGAACAGGTCGAGGAAGCGGGCCCATGCGTCGGCGTCGAACGCCTTGTCGTCGATGAACGGGCGCGATTGCTCGTCCATGAACTTGCGATAGCCGTCGATGCCCCAGTCGCGCCGGCCGACCGCGATGATGCGCGTCTCCGGCGGCAGGTTGCAGTGCAGGTGCGCCATGTACAGCGCGGGCAACAGCTTGCGGGCGGCCAGGTCGCCGCCGCCGCCGAAGATGATCATGTCGACGGGCTGGTCGGCTTCGGTCTGGTTGGGCTTATTCGTCATGAGTGGATCGCGGTCTGAAGCGGTGTGAGCGTGGAACGAACGTCGAAGCGCCGGGCGCCGGTTCGTTGGCGCGCCAGTACGTGAAAACGCTAATAGTGCACGCTTTTGATCGATTGTGTATGTGTTCCCGTGTTGTAACAGCGCTTGCATGGCACGCATGTTGTAATTATGATTGAGCGCTCACTCATTAAAGGAATCGAACGTGGCCCGACCGCGCAGTCCCGACAAGCACGACGCCATCCTCGCCGCCGCCGCCCGCGCGCTCGCGGAGGACGGCGCGAGCGCGACCACCGCGCGCATTGCCCGGCTCGCCGGCGTCGCGGAAGGCACGGTGTTTACCTATTTCGAGACCAAGGATGCGCTGCTGAATGCGCTGTACCTGAGCCTGAAGGCCGACATGCGCGAGGCGATGATGACCGGGTTTCCGGAACACGCGCCGGCCGAACAGGCGATGCGGCATGCGTGGAACGGCTATGTGTCGTGGGGCGTCGCGAATCCGGACGGGCGCCGCGCGCTGCAGCAGCTCGGCGTGAGTGGCCGCATCGACGACGCGCATCGCGCGGCCGGGGGCGAAGGGTTCGGCGCGATCAGCTCGCTGCTGCGCGCGCAGGTTGCGGCTGCGGGCGGGCTGAAGGCCGACGACGCGCACGCGTTCTGCGCGGCGCTGTTCACGTCGATCGCGGAAACGGCGATGGAATCGATCGCGCGCGATCCGGCGCTGGCCGACGGATACCGGGAAGCGGGGTTTCGTGCGCTGTGGGCCGTGTTGCACGCGGTATGAGTGGACGGCTCGCCGGGCGGGCGGCCTGGCGGACGGCGGGAGACGGGTGATTGGCGGCGCGTTCGGTTCGGGCGCATCCGCCGCGGCGGAAGGCGGTTTCAGGCAGGGCGCGGCACGGTGAAAGTCACCGTTTCAGCGCCCATATTAATGAGTGAGTAATCGTTCATTTTGCGATTTCAACCTTGTCGAGGAGTGGAAAATGTCGAAAGTCTGGCTGGTAACAGGGGCCGCACGCGGCCTGGGGCGCTCGATCGCGGAAGCGGTGCTGGCGGCGGGCGATCGTCTGGCGGCCGGTGCGCGCGATCCCGCGCGGCTCGCGGATCTGGAAGAACGGTACGGCGACCGGCTGCTGCCGATTGAACTCGACGTGACCGACGCAGCGGCAGCCGCGCATGCGGTTGCGGCTGCCCGCGACGCGTTCGGCCGCATCGACGTGCTGGTGAACAACGCGGGCTACGGTCATACGGCGCCGTTCGAGCAGATCGGCGCCGATGACTTCCGCGACCAGATCGAAACGAACCTGTTCGGCGTGGTCAACCTGACGCGCGCGGTGCTGCCGACGATGCGTGCGCAGCGCGCGGGCCACATCTTCCAGGTGTCGTCGGTCGGCGGGCGCACGTCGACGCCCGGGCTGTCCGCGTATCAGGCCGCGAAGTGGGCGGTCGGCGGGTTCAGCGACGTGCTGTCGAAGGAAGTCGCGCCGTTCGGCGTGCGCGTCTGCACGCTGGAGCCGGGCGGGATGCGCACCGAATGGGCCGCGCAGGCGAAGCGCGAGGTCGACGGCCTGCTGCCCGACTATCAGCCGTCGGTCGGGAAGATTCTCGAATTGCTCGGCGCGTACGGCGGCCACGAGGTCGGCGATCCGGCGCGGATCGCGAAGCTGATCGTCGAGTTGTCGCGTCGCGACGACGTGCCGATGCGTCTGCTGCTCGGCGGCGATGCGCTGTTCGTGTGCGAGCAGGCGGAAGCGCAGCGTGCAGAGGAGGCGGCGCGGTGGCGCGATACGACGCTGTCGACGATGTTCCCGGACGCGAAGTTGCCGGAGGGACTGCAGGCGTTGAAGAAGGTCGGGTAAGTCTGGGAGCCGGGGCAGCGCGGGTTCGCTCGAGCGCGGCGCCGACGCCCCGCCGACGCGCGGCGACCGGATGACGCCCGGTCGCATGCACGCCGGTCTTCGATCACGATCGCCGTTGCCGGCCGCCCTCAGCGCCCTAGCGCGTAGAACTCCGCGTTGGGCCGCATGTTGGTCACGTTCGCGATGCGATTCGACATCCCGAAGAACGCCGAGATCGCCGCGATGTCCCAGGCGTCCTCGTCGGTGAAGCCATGCGACTTCAGCGTATCGAAGTCCGCTTCGCCCACCTGGTGCGCGGTCTGCGAAACCTTCATCGCGAAGTCGAGCATCGCCTTCTGTCGCGCGGTGATGTCGGCCTTGCGATAGTTTATCGCGACCTGGTCGGCGATCAGCGGATCCTTCGCGCGAATGCGCAGGATCGCGCCGTGCGCGATCACGCAGTACTGACACTGGTTCACGCTGCTGGTGGCCACGACGATCATCTCGCGTTCGGCCTTGGTGAGGTTGCCCGGCTTGTCCATCAGCGCATCGTGGTATGCCATGAACGCGCGAAACTCGTCCGGGCGATGCGCGAGCGTGAGGAATACGTTCGGGACGAAGCCCGATTTCTCCTGGACGGTCGCGATCCGTTCGCGAATGTCGTCGGGCAGGTCTTCGAGTGCCGGCACGGGAAAGCGGCTGACGGGCGCGTTGTCTGCAGCGGTCATGAGGTCTCCTGGATAAAGTGGTACGCGCGGTCTCGACGCACGAGCCGCCGGCCTGAATCGAATCGACGGATGGCCGTTGCCGGCGTCGTGCGCTGACGTCCACGACGATGCGGCCGCGCACCTTGCCGCCGATCGGTTCGTCGGCGCGCGGGATGACGTGCTTCCCTGCGTGATGGTCCAAGGCCATGATTGTAAAGAAAATTACTTCTTTTCATCCCGCGCTTCTCTTTTGATCGTTCGGCCAATTCATGCCTTTCGTGCCGAGGCCACGCAGCCGGTAGACGCAATCTCCAGCAGCGCTTGTTTGCGAGGGGCATCACACAAGCGCCGACGAGGTCGGGACGCGAAGTGGCCTCCGCCGTGCCCGTACTAACCCTGATTAATAAATCTTATCGCGGTGAAAAATTCCGCATCTTATTGAACCGATATCGGCTCGCTATAGTGGCTCGCTTTCCCGCACGCAACCGTTCGCGTGCGGCTGACACGCTGACGATCAGCAGGAGCCGCTTGATGACCACCGACGTCCGATTCACCGAAATCGAGGATCTGATGCCCGCCGCCGGCGGGCTGCGCGAGATTCGCCACCACATTCACCATCATCCGGAGCTCGCGTACGAGGAGCACGAGACGGCCGCGCTCGTCGCGGACAAGCTCGAGCAATGGGGCTGGCAAGTGACGCGCGGGGTCGGCAAGACGGGGGTGGTCGGCACGCTGCGCGTCGGCGACGGCACGCGCAGCATCGGCATCCGTGCGGACATGGACGCGCTGCCGATCCTGGAGGCGACCGGCCTGCCGTACGCGAGCGGCACGCACGGCAAGATGCACGCATGCGGCCACGACGGCCACACGACGATGCTGCTCGGCGCCGCGCAACACCTCGCGAAGACGCGCAACTTCTCCGGCACCGTGCACCTGTATTTCCAGCCGGCGGAGGAGCACGGCGTCGACAGCGGCGCGAAGAAGATGATCGACGACGGCCTGTTCGAGCGCTTCCCGTGCGATGCGGTGTTCGGCATGCACAACCATCCGGGCGCGGCGCCCGGCGTGTTCCTCACGCGGCGCGGCCCGTTCATGTCGGCCGGCGACAAGGCGATCATCTCGATCGAGGGCGTCGGCGGCCACGCGGCGCGGCCGCACCTGACGGTCGACCCGGTGGTCGTCGCGGCGAGCATCGTGATGGCGCTGCAGACGATCGTCGCGCGCAACGTCGACCCGTCGCAGCCGGCGGTCGTCACGGTCGGCTCGATGCACGCGGGCACCGCGAACAACGTGATCCCGAACGGCGCGCGCCTCGACCTCAGCGTGCGGTCGTTCAGCCCCGACGTGCGCGCGCTGCTCAAGCGCCGCATCGTCGAGCTCGCCGAGTCGCAGGCCGCGAGTTACGGTGCGACCGCGCACGTCGAGTACATCGAAGGCTATCCGGTCGTCGTCAATACGGATGCCGAAACGGATTTCGCTGCGCAGGTCGCGCGCGAGCTGGTCGGCGACGCGCACGTGGTCGAGCAGGCCGACCTGCTGATGGGCAGCGAGGATTTCGCGTTCATGCTGCAGCAGCGGCCGGGCTCGTTCGTGCGGCTCGGCAACGGCGAAGGCGAGGACGGCTGCATGGTGCACAACCCGAAGTACGACTTCAACGATCGCAACCTGCCGATCGGCGCGGCGTTCTGGACGCGTCTGGTCGAGCGATACCTCGGGCAGTAACCCCGGCGGCGGCGCGCGGCCGGCGCTTCCGGCCGCATTGAGAGGAGAAACGAACGATGCAGAAAGACCATCTCGCGCTGCACCCCGCGTCGACGGGGGCTGCCGAAACCGATGCGCGCGGCGCACCGGCCGTCACGAAGCGCGGCGCGATCGCGGCGGCCGTGATCGGCAACTGGCTGGAGTTCTTCGATTTCACCGTGTACGGCTTTTTCGCGGTGCTGATCGGCAAGCTGTTCTTCCCGTCGAGCGATCCGACCACGTCGCTGCTGCTGTCGGTCGCGACGTTCGCCGCCGGCTTCTTCACGCGGCCGCTCGGCAGCGTCGTGCTCGGCGTCTATGCGGACCGCAAGGGCCGCAAGGCCGCGCTGAACCTGACGATCATGCTGATGGCGCTCGGCACCGGCCTGATCGCGATCGCGCCGACCTACGCGCAGGCCGGCGTGGCCGCGCCGCTGCTGGTGGTCTGCGCGCGGCTGATGCAGGGCTTCTCGCAGGGCGGCGAGTTCGGCGCGGCGACTTCCACGCTGATCGAGCAGGGCGGCACGTCGCACCGCGCGTTCCGCGCGAGCTGGCAGCTGGCGACGCAGGGCGGCGCGGCGTTGATGGGGTCGGGCTTCGCGGCGCTGCTGTCGAACACGCTGACGAAGGACGCGCTCGAGGGCTGGGGCTGGCGCCTGCCGTTCCTCGTGGGCGTGCTGATCGCGCCGGTCGGCATGTATCTGCGCCGCCGGCTCGCGGACGATGCGCCCGGCGACAGCCATCACGGGATCGAACGCGGTGTGCTGCGCGAGCTGTTCTCGCAGCACACGCGCACGGTGCTGCTGCTGATGCTGACGGTGATGGGCGGAACGGTGTCGACCTACATCCTGACGTTCTACATGCCGACCTATGCGATCCATACGCTCGGGCTGCCGATGAAGCTGTCGATGTTCGTCGGCGTGGCGTCGGGTTGCGTGATGCTGGTGACGTGTCCGCTGTTCGGCTGGCTGTCGGACCGCCTCGGCAGCCGGCGCCTGCCGATCTTCGTCGGACGCGGCGTGCTGGTCCTGCTGCTGTTCCCGGCGTTCTGGCTGATGAACCATCATCCGACGCTGCCGGTGATCCTGCCGCTGACCGCGCTGATGCTGCTGTTCTATTCGCTCGGTTCGGCATCCGAAATGGCGCTGATGTGCGAATCGCTGCCGCGCCACGTGCGCGCGACGGGCATCTCGATCGCGTATGCGCTCGCGGTGACGATCTTCGGCGGCACCGCGCAGCTGATCGCGACCTGGCTCGTGAAGACGACGGGCAGCAAGCTCGCGCCGGCCGGTTACGTGGCCGCGTGCGTGGTGCTGTCGCTGATCGCGGTCGCGATGCTGCGCGAGACGGCGCGCGAATCGATGGACTGACGCACAGCATGGCGCGGCACGACGGGCGGCAAGCGGCGATACGCGCTTACCGCCCGCGCACCACCCTCAGGTACGACGCGCGCCCCTTCGCTCATCCGCGCCGTGCCACCAGCTCCGACACCGTCTGCGCGGCCTGCTGCAGCGGCCCGAGAAACTCCTTCACCATCTGCTTCGCGGTGTGCCGCTGCGCGTTGCCGCTGATGTTCATCGCGGCGATCACCTGCCCGCGCCGGTTGCGGATCGGCGCCGAGATCGACATCAAGCCCACTTCGAGTTCCTGGTCGACCACGGCCCAGCCTTGCTGGCGCACCTGTGCGATCGTCGCCTTCAGCTCGCCGATGTCGGTGATCGTGCGCGGCGTGTGCGCGCGGATGCCGCTTTGCGCGAGCGTTTCGTCGAGCGCCGCGTCGTCGAGCGCGGACAGCAGCACACGGCCCATCGACGTGCAGTATGCGGGCAGGCGGCTGCCAATCGACAGGTTGATCGTCATGATCTTGCGGGTCGGCACGCGCAGCACGTAGACGATCTCGGTGCGGTCGAGCACGGCGGCCGAGCAGCTTTCGTGGATCTGCGCGGACAGCTGCTCCATGACCGGATCGGCGAGATTCCAGAACGGCATCGACGTGAGATATGCGAAGCCGAGTTCGAGGATCTTCGGCGTGAGCCGGAACAGCCGGCCGTCGGCCTCGACATAGCCGAGCGTCTGCAGCGTCAGCAGGATCCGGCGCGCGCCGGCGCGCGTGAGCCCGGTGGCCGAGGCAACCTCGGTGAGCGTCTGCTCCGGGCGCTGGGCGTCGAATGCGCGGATCACCGCGAGGCCGCGCGCGAACGACTGCACATAGGAGTCGCCCGGTTTCGTCTGGATGTCTTCGGTTGTCATGAACGGTCGGATTGTCGTGCAGCCGAGAAGATAGCGCATGGGGCCTGACACGCCAACCGCACCGTGGACCGGGCGCTTGACAGGTCGTCCCCGCACTCCCTATGATGCTTTGAACGTTCGATACACGATCTTATGTTCGTATATAGAACATTTAAGCGCATCCCGGCGGGCAATGCAAGGGGCGCGTTTCATTCACTTCCCAGCCTTGCATGAGACCGGAGACACTGATGACCGAAGCTTTTCTGTGTGATGCGATTCGTACCCCGATCGGCCGTTACGGCGGCGCGCTGTCCGGCGTGCGCGCCGACGACCTCGGCGCGGTGCCGCTCAAGGCACTCGTCGAGCGTAACCGCGACGTCGACTGGACGGCGATCGACGACGTGATTTACGGCTGCGCGAACCAGGCCGGCGAGGACAACCGCAACGTCGCGCGCATGTCCGCGCTGCTCGCGGGTCTGCCGGAGGGCGTGCCGGGTTCGACGATCAACCGCCTGTGCGGTTCGGGGATGGACGCGGTCGGTGTGGCCGCGCGTGCGATCAAATCGGGCGAAGCCGCGCTGATGGTGGCCGGCGGCGTCGAAAGCATGACGCGCGCGCCGTTCGTGATGGGAAAGGCTGCCAGCGCATTTGCGCGTCAGGCCGACATCTACGACACGACGATCGGCTGGCGCTTCGTCAATCCGCTGATGAAACAACTGCATGGCGTCGATTCGATGCCGGAGACGGCCGAGAACGTCGCGGTCGATTACAACATCAGCCGCGCCGACCAGGACCTGTTCGCGCTGCGCAGCCAGCAGAAGGCCGCGCGTGCGCAGCAGGACGGCACGCTCGCCGAGGAAATCGTCCCGGTGACGATTCCGCAGAAGAAGGGCGATCCGGTCGTTTTTTCGCGTGACGAGCATCCGCGCGAAACGTCGCTCGAAACGCTCGCGAAGCTGAAGGGCGTCGTGCGTCCGGACGGCTCGGTGACGGCCGGCAACGCGTCGGGTGTCAACGACGGCGCCGCCGCGCTGCTGCTCGCGAACGAAGCCACTGCGAAGCGCTTCGGCCTGACGCCGCGCGCACGCGTGCTCGGCATCGCGACGGCGGGCGTCGCGCCGCGCGTGATGGGTATCGGCCCCGCGCCGGCCACGCAGAAGCTGCTCGCACGGCTCGGGATGACGATCGACCAGTTCGACGTGATCGAGCTGAACGAAGCGTTCGCGTCGCAGGGCCTCGCGGTGCTGCGCATGCTGGGCGTCGCCGACGACGATCCTCGCGTGAACCCGAACGGCGGCGCGATCGCGCTTGGCCATCCGCTCGGCGCGTCGGGCGCGCGCCTCGTGACGACGGCGATGTATCAGCTGCACCGCACCAACGGCCGCTTCGCGCTGTGCACGATGTGCATCGGCGTCGGCCAGGGCATCGCGATCGCGATCGAGCGCGTCTGATCGCGTCATCCGGTCACGTGGCGAGGTTCACGCCGCTTGACCGGGTTCCCTCTCCAAACGATGTGGCTGGCACGCGATCAACGTGCCGGCCACATCGTCATTCAGCTTGCGATCGTTGCGCGAGGCGTGCGACGAGCGCGTCGATCTCGGTGTCCGCGAACACCTCGACGCCATGCTGGCGCAGCAGCGCCGCCGTCACACCGGCGCCGGCATGCCGCCGGCCCGCAAAACGCCCGTCGTAAATGAAACTGCTTCCGCACGACGGACTTCCGTCCGCCAGGATCGCGTAGCGGCAGTCGTGCGCGCGTGCCAGCGCGAGCGCGGTGTGCGCGCCGTCGACGAACGGCGCTGTCACGTCGGTGCCGTGCACGTCGACGATGCGTGCGGCACCCGACAAAACGCGTTGCCCTGATTCCCCGTCGGCGATTTCGGCGGGCGGACGCGGCACGCTCAATCCCCCTGCCAGTTCCGGACACACGGGCACCAGGCGCCCTTCGCGCTGCCATCGTGCGAGCGTTTCGTGCGCCGCGGTCTTCGCCGAGCCGTTGTAACGGACGGGGTGACCGAGCACGCACATGCTGACGAGGATCTTCGGCGAGGCGGGTGGCGGCGACGCGTTCTGCAATGTCGTTCTCCGAGCGGGCGGTGGTGGTGAGCGAGCGGAAATTCTACGCACGGGTTGCGTTCGCGCGCGTACGGATGACGGATGATCTCGCGCCGAGCGGCATGTCCGCCACCGCATTCCGACACGACCGATTCCATTGATCGCCGGATTATTGCGTCGAATTCATATGCCGGTTGAATGGAGTCGATCAGGCCGAATCGTTTCGCTGTGCGCAATGGTTGTCTGAACCGATGCGTCGCGTGACGTAATCCCGCCAAGCATCGGGCTGTATCCGCGAAGCGCTGGACGCGATTATCGCTGGAATATTTGATCGAAATCATGTCGATGACGGAATCCGATATTTCATGCGCTTTCGGACTAAGGATTTCCCGGTGGTTGCCGACAGTAAGGACGAGACCGTCGTAAAGCGATAAACCGTTTTTCGGCTACTGAGCGTGATTTTCGCGCCGCGCGGATCCCGCAGACGGATCCGCCTTTCGGAGCCTTGCATGCGCAACAACCAACCTGTTACCCAACAAGAATTCGAATTTCCCGATGACGTCACGCTGATGTCGACCACTGATCCCGACAGCATCATCACGTACGCGAACACGACGTTCGAATACGTGAGCGGCTTCTCGAACGACGAACTCGTCGGTCAGCCGCACAACGTCGTGCGGCACCCGGATATGCCGAAGGAGGCGTTCGCCGACATGTGGGCGACGCTGAAAAACGGCGAACCGTGGACCGCACTCGTGAAGAACCGCCGCAGGAACGGCGACCACTACTGGGTGCGCGCGAACGCGGTGCCGGTGATGCGCGACGGCGTGCCGCGCGGCTACCTGTCGGTGCGCACCAAGGCGCCGCGCGACGAGATCGCCGCGGCCGACGCGTTGTATCGCGCGTTCCGCGAAGGCAAGGCGGGCAATCGCCGGTTCCACAGAGGGCTGATCGTCCGGACCGGGTTGATGCGGATCCTGTCGCTGCCGCAGACGATGTCGGTGCGCGCGCGCGTGCATTCGACGCTGTGCGTGCTGGCGCCGGCCGTCGTTGGCGCGGGCTGGGCATGCGGGCTGGCCGGCGGCGGGCTCGCGGCGTTTGCCGCCGCGACGGCCGGCGTGTCGGTGGCCGCTGGCCTGTGGCTCGATGCGCAGATCGTGCGTCCGCTGAAACGGCTGCACGACCAGGCGCTGAACGTCGCGACCGGCGAAAGCCGCCGCGGCGTGCGGATGAACCGCGTCGACGAGATTGGCATGACGCTGCGCACGATCAACCAGCTCGGGCTGATGTTCCGCTGGCTCGTCGACGACGTCAGCGAGCAGGTGCACAACGTGCAGCGCGCGAGCAACGAGATCGCGCAGGGCAACAACGACCTGAGCGCGCGTACCGAGCAGGCGGCGTCGAGCGTGCAGGAAACCGCCGCGTCGATGGCCGAGATGACGGCCACCGTCGACAGCAATGCCGAGACCGCGCTGCAGGCGAACCAGCTCGCCGTGTCCGCGAGCGAAGCGGCCGAGCGAGGCGGGCAGGCGGTGAGCGAGGTCGTGACGACGATGCACGACATCACGGCGAGTTCGCGCAAGATTTCCGACATCATCGGCGTGATCGACGGCATCGCGTTCCAGACCAACATCCTCGCGCTGAACGCGGCGGTCGAGGCGGCGCGCGCGGGCGAACAGGGGCGAGGCTTCGCGGTGGTCGCGGGCGAAGTGCGGGCGCTCGCGCAGCGCAGCGCGAACGCGGCGAAGGAGATCAAGACGCTGATCGGCGCGAGCGTCGAGCGGGTCGAGTCGGGCGCGCGGCGGGTCGACGATGCGGGCAGGACGATGGAGGACATCGTCACGCAGGTGAAGCGTGTGTCGGACCTGATCGCGGAGATCAGCTCGTCGACGGCCGAGCAGAGCACGGGCGTCGCGCAGGTCGATCAGGCGGTCGTGCATCTGGACAACATCACGCAGCAGAACGCGGCGCTGGTCGAGCAGAGCGCGGCGGCGTCGGAAAGCCTGAAGCAGCAGGCGACGCGACTCGTCGATGCGGTGAACGTGTTTCGATAATCGACGGGGGCGGGCGCCTGCGCGTTCCGTCGCGGCGAGCTGGTTAAATCCCGGCGTTCCGATTCGATTCGAATATATATAGAACGAGAAGAATTCTCATTTCCGGGCCCGGATTTATTCGCTGATCCGGGCGGAGGATATGTTTACATTAATCAGACAATTAGTGGCCAAGTATTTGATAAGACGGTTTTTTTGATTCACCTGTAAACAAAATTTTCGGCTGAATCAAGATGGTGCGAAATTAATGCATATTTACCCGTGGTCGGCATAATGTTTTCGGCAGATTTGCCGAAAGCGCAGGAGTGTGATCGAACGCATGCGGGACGACCGCGATGCGTACGGTCTCGATCCAATTCACAAGCGGACGCAAGATCCGCAACCGGGAACTCCACACCATGCGCAATAACCAGCCTGTCACGCAACGCGAATTCGAATTCCCCGATGACGCGACGCTGATGTCGACCACCGACGCGGACAGTTACATCAAATACGCGAATGCCGCGTTCATCCAGGTCAGCGGATTTTCCCCCGAGGAGATCGAAGGCCAGCCGCACAACGTCGTGCGGCACCCGGATATGCCGAAGGAGGCGTTCGCCGACATGTGGGCGACGCTGAAGAACGGCGAACCGTGGACCGCGCTTGTTAAGAATCGCCGCAAGAACGGCGATCACTACTGGGTCCGTTCGAATACGGTGCCGGTGATGCGCAACGGGCAGCCGACCGGCTACATGTCGGTGCGCACGAAGGCGTCGCGCGACGAGATCGCCGCGGCCGACGCGCTGTATCGCGCATTCCGCGAAGGCAAGGCGGGCAATCGCCGGTTCCACAAGGGGCTGATCGTCCGGACCGGGTTGATGCGCGTCGCGTCGCTGTTCCAGACGATGTCGGTGCGCGCGCGGCTGCATTCGACGCTGTGCGTGCTGGCGCCGGCCGTCGTCGGCGCGGGCTGGGCATGCGGGTTGACCGGCGGCGGGCTCGCGGCGTTTGCCGCCGCGACGGCCGGCGTGTCGGTGGCCGCTGGCCTGTGGCTCGATGCGCAGATCGCGCGTCCACTGATGCAGCTGCGCGACCAGGCGTTGCGCGTCGCGTCCGGCGAGAGCCGTACCGGCGTGGCGATGAACCGCGTCGACGAGATCGGCATGACGCTGCGCACGATCAACCAGCTCGGGCTGATGTTCCGCTGGCTCGTCGACGACGTCAGCGAGCAGGTGCACAACGTGCAGCGCGCGAGCAACGAGATCGCGCAGGGCAACAACGACCTGAGCGCGCGCACCGAGCAGGCGTCGACCAGCGTGCAGCAGACGGCCGCGTCGATGGCCGAGATGACGGCCACGGTGTCGAGCAATGCGGAGACGGCGCTGCAGGCCAACCAGTTGTCGGTTTCCGCGAGCGAGGCGGCCGAGCGAGGCGGGCAGGCGGTGAGCGAGGTCGTGACGACGATGAACGACATCACGGCCAGTTCACGCAAGATTTCCGACATCATCGGCGTGATCGACGGCATCGCGTTCCAGACCAACATCCTCGCGCTGAACGCGGCGGTCGAGGCGGCGCGCGCGGGCGATCAGGGGCGAGGCTTCGCAGTGGTCGCCGGCGAGGTGCGGGCGCTCGCGCAGCGCAGCGCGAACGCGGCAAAGGAGATCAAGACGCTGATCGGCGCGAGCGTCGAGCGGGTCGAATCGGGCGCACGGATCGTCGACGGCGCGGGCAGGACGATGGAGGACATCGTCACGCAGGTGAAGCGTGTGTCGGACCTGATCGCGGAGATCAGTTCGTCGACGGCCGAGCAGAGCACGGGCGTCGCGCAGGTCGATCAGGCGGTCGTGCATCTGGACAACATCACGCAGCAGAACGCGGCGCTGGTCGAGCAGAGCGCGGCGGCGTCGGAAAGTCTGAAGCAGCAGGCGACGCGACTCGTCGATGCGGTGAACGTGTTTCGTTGAAGGCGGCGGAGGGAGGTGACGCGGGCGCGGCGGAGAGGGGGCGCCGGCCCGCGTCGTGACCGCCCGGCTCCGGCCGGGCGGTCAGGGCCGGTCACGGACGCGACCGGCCCTGAACCGTCAGACGGCGAGACAGAGGTACTTGATCACGACGTAGTCGTCGATGCCGTAGTGCGAGCCTTCGCGGCCGAGGCCGGACTGCTTGACGCCGCCGAACGGCGCGACTTCATTCGAGATCAGGCCCGTGTTGACGCCGACCATCCCGTATTCGAGCGCCTCGGCGACCTTCCACACGCGGCCGATGTCGCGGCTGTAGAAATACGCGGCGAGACCGAACTCGGTGTCGTTCGCGAGGCGGATCACCTCGTCGTCGCTGCCGAACTTGAACAGCGGCGCGAGCGGCCCGAACGTCTCTTCCTTCGCGACCTTCATCGCCGGCGTGACGCCCGTCAGCACGGTCGGCTCGAAGAAGCCGTGGCCGAGCGCGTGGCGCTTGCCGCCCGTCACGACGGTCGCGCCCTTCGCGAGCGCGTCCTCGATGTGCGCCTCGACCTTCAGCACGGCCGCTTCGTTGATCAGCGGGCCTTGCGTGACGCCCGGCTCCGTGCCGCGACCGACCTTCAGCTGGCCTACCGCCGCCGCGAGCTTCTGCGCGAACTGGTCGTACACGGCTTCATGCACGTAGAAGCGGTTCGTGCACACGCACGTCTGGCCGCTGTTGCGGTACTTCGACGCGATCGCGCCCTGCACGGCCGCATCGAGATCGGCGTCGTCGAACACGATGAACGGTGCGTTGCCGCCGAGCTCCAGCGACACCTTCTTGACCGTCGCCGCGCATTGCGACATCAGCAGGCGGCCGACCGGCGTCGAGCCGGTAAACGACAGCTTGCGCACGATCGGGTTCGACGTCAGTTCGCCGCCGATCGCCTTCGGGTCGCCCGTGACGACGCTGAACACCCCGGCCGGCACGCCCGCGCGCTCGGCCAGCACGGCCATCGCGAGCGCCGAGAACGGCGTGGCTTCCGCCGGCTTCACGACGATCGGGCAGCCTGCCGCGAGCGCCGGGCCGACCTTGCGGGTGATCATTGCCGCCGGGAAGTTCCACGGCGTGATCGCCGCGCACACGCCGATCGCTTCCTTCGTCACGACGATGCGCTTGTCGCTCGCCGGCGTCGGGATCGTGTCGCCGTACACGCGCTTGCCTTCCTCCGCGAACCACTCGAGGAACGATGCCGCGTAGCCGATCTCGCCTTTCGCTTCGGCCAGCGACTTGCCCTGCTCGGTGGTCAGGATCAGCGCGAGGTCGTCGGCGTTTTCCATCATCAGGTCGTGCCACTTGCGCAGGATCGCCGCGCGTTCCTTCGCGGTCTTCTTGCGCCATGCCGGCCATGCGGCGTTCGCGGCTTCGATCGCGTGACGCGTCTCGGCCGCGCCCATCGCCGGCACGGTGCCGAGCAGGCCGCCGGTTGCCGGGTTGCGGACCTCGAACGACTCGCCGTTCGCCGCGCCTTGCCATTCGCCGTTGACGTACGCCTGCTGACGGAACAGCGACGGGTCTTTCAGTGCCAGGGTTTCCTGAACAGTGCTCATATGCTTCGCCTGCTTTGAAAAGGACGGATAAGGACGGATGAAAACGACCGCCGCCGTCTTCACGACGGCGGCGGCACGTTCAGTTGAAGCGGACGGGCACTCAGGCCGGCACGCCGACCGTTTCCTTCAGCACTTCCTCGAGGATCACGAGCGCTTCGTCGAACACGGCCTGCGGGATCGTCAGCGGGAACAGGAAGCGCACGACGTTCGAGTACACGCCGCACACGAGCAGCAGCAGCCCCCGCTCAAGCGCACGCGCCTGCACGCGCTTCGTGAATTCCGCGTCCGGCTCGCCCGAACCCGGCTTCAGGAACTCGACCGCGATCATCGCGCCCGGGCCGCGCACGTCGGCGATCTGCGGCACGTCGGCCTGCAGCGAATTCAGCTTCGCCTTCAGCACGTCGCCGAGCTGCGTCGCGCGCTCGCACAGCTTCTCTTCGTCGATGATCTCGAGCACCGCATGCGCCGAGGCGACGGCCAGCGGGTTGCCCGCGTACGTGCCGCCGAGGCCGCCGGGGGCTGCCGCGTCCATCACGTCGGCACGGCCGACGACGCCCGACAGCGGCATGCCGCCCGCGAGGCTCTTCGCCATCGTGATCAGGTCGGCCAGCACGTCGTAGTGCTGCATCGCGAACAGCTTGCCGGTACGCGCGAAGCCCGTCTGGACTTCGTCGGCGATCAGCAGGATGCCGTGCTCGTTACAGATCTTGCGCAGCGCGCGCACGAACTCAGCCGGCGCCGGGTTGAAGCCACCTTCACCCTGGACCGGTTCGAAGATGATCGCGGCGACGCGCTTCGGATCGATGTCGGCCTTGAACAGCATCTCGATCGCCTTGATCGAGTCGGCCGTCGTCACGCCGTGCAGCGCGTTCGGGTACGGTGCGTGGAACACGTCGCCCGGGAACGGACCGAAGTTCAGCTTGTACGGGGCGACCTTGCCGGTCAGCGCCATGCCCATCATCGTGCGGCCGTGGAAGCCGCCCGAGAACGCGATGACGCCCGGACGGCCGGTCGCCGCGCGCGCGATCTTGATCGCGTTTTCGACGGCTTCGGCGCCGGTCGTGAAGAACGCGGTCTTCTTCGGGAAGTCGCCCGGTGCGCGCGCGTTGATCTTTTCGGCCAGCTCGACGTACGACGCGTACGGGACGATCTGGTAAGCGGTGTGCGTGAAGCTGTTCAGCTGATCCGCGATCGCCTTGACGATCTTCGGGTGGCGGTGGCCCGTGTTCAGCACCGCGATGCCGGCGGCGAAATCGATGAAGCGGCGGCCTTCGACATCCCACAGCTCCGCGTTTTCGGCGCGGGCTGCGTAGAAATCGCACATCACGCCGACGCCGCGCGGGGTGGCGGCGTTCTTGCGGGCCTGCAGGTCGGCATTCTTCACGGTCATCTCCTTGATGTTATGTCCGGTGGGATAAAAAACGGCCGCGTTGGCAGCCCATGGAGGCGACTATAATCACATTTGGCTCTGGCAATCAGAGCCATTTCAATAAATATTCAGGAGCCAATCATGCGCGCAAGCGTGTTGTCGGACTGGCTGGCGCAGCGCCTCGTGCGCGGCGGCGAACAGCCGATCTACCGGCAGCTGCACCGGCTGCTGCAGCAGGCGATCCTGTCGCGCGAACTGCCGGCCGGCACGCGCGTGCCGTCGTCGCGGCTGCTCGCGGCCGAGCTGGGGATCGCCCGCAACACGGTTACGCAGGTTTACGAACAGCTTGCGCTCGAAGGCTATGTGAACTCGGCGACGGGGCGCGGCACGTTCGTCGCCGACAGCGCGCCGGACGAGATCGTCGGCGCGCCGGCAGACGCGGGTGCCGGGCCGGCGGTGGCGCCTTCTTCCGCGCGCCGGCTGTCCTCGCGCGGCACGCGGCTCGTCGAAGGCGCGGGCGTGTCGAAGCGCCAGGGCGGCGCGTTCATGCCGGGCGTGCCCGATGTGTCGCGCTTTCCGGCGCGCGTGTGGACGCGGCTGCACAACAAGTATTGGCGGCGCCTGCGCCCGGATCTGCTGACCTACGCGCCGGGCGGCGGGCTCGCGCTGTTGCGCGAGGCGCTGGCCGACTACCTGCGCACGTCGCGCTCGGTGCGCTGCACGCCCGAGCAGATCGTGATCACGACCGGGATCCACCAGTCGATCGATCTCGCGGTGCGGCTGCTGACCGATCCGGGCGACGCGATCTGGACCGAGGACCCGTGCTACTGGGGCGTGCGCAGCGTGCTGAACGTGTCGGGGCTCACCACGCGGCCGATTCCGGTCGACGACGAAGGGATCGCGCCGTCGGCCGCCGATCTCGCGGAGCCGCCGAAGCTGATGCTCGTCACGCCGTCGCACCAGTATCCGCTCGGGATGGTGATGAGCCTCGCGCGGCGCCGGATGCTGCTCGAATACGCGCGCCAGCACGGCTGCTGGATCATCGAGGACGACTACGACAGCGAATTCCGTTACGGCAGCCGCCCGCTCGCGTCGCTGCAGGGGCTCGATACGGCCGGGCAGGTGATCTACGTCGGCAGCTTCGGCAAGACGCTGTTCCCGGGGCTGCGGGTCGGGTATCTCGTCGCGCCGGAGCCGCTCGCGGAGAGCTTCGCGACCGCGAGCGCCGAGCTGTATCGCGAAGGTCAGCTGCTGCAGCAGGCGGTGCTCGCGGAGTTCATCGCGGAAGGGCACTTCGTGTCGCATATCCGCAAGATGCGCACGTTGTACGGGCAGCGCCGCGAGGTGCTGCTCGACGCGGTCGCGCGCCGCTACGGCGACACGCTTCAGGCGCTCGGCAGCGACGCGGGGCTGCATCTCGTCACGCGGCTGCCGGACGGTGTCGACGATCGCGCGGTCGCGCAGGCCGCGCTCGAACGCAACATCGTCGTGCGGCCGTTGTCCGGTTATTACGCGCAGCGCGAACGTGCGGCATCGGGCTTGCTGCTCGGTTATGCGTGCGTGCCGGAGGACGAGATCGCGACGGCGTTCGCGACGCTGGCCGAGGCGATCGACGAGCGGGCGTTCGACCAGGTCGTCGCGACGGTCTGACGAGAACGGGACGGCGGCATGCGCGTGCTGCGGGGCGGGGCGTCGGCAGATTGGCCAATGAGTGTCTCCACCGTACCGGCCCGTCGTTGCCGCACGTCAAAGCCGAATCAACGCCGCGCCCGCGACCACCAGCGCGCATGCGGCAAGCCGCTGCGCACCGGGCCGCTCGCGCATCACGAACCAGCCGATCGCGACCGCGAAGATCGAGCTCGTCTCGCGCAGCGCCGACACCGTCGCGACCGGCAGGTGCCGGTACGCGAGGATCACGATCGCATACGCGGCGAGCGAGATCGTGCCGGCGATCGCGCCCTGCGTGAGGGCGGTGCGCGAGCCGAGCACCGCGCGCGGGCCGCCGCGCAGCACGCAGACGAGCACGAGCTGCGGCACGCTCCACAGCAGGTACACCCATGCGATGTAGCCGAGCGCGCTGCCGGACACGCGCGAGCCGATCCCGTCGCAGATCGAATACGCGGCGATGAACACACCCGTGAGCAGCGCGTACGGCACGCCTTCGCCGGAGAACCGGAAGCCGCGCCGCAGCGCGAGCGACATGATGCCGAACGACACGAGCGCGATGCCCGCGAAGCCGAACGGCGTCGGCCGCTCGTGCAGCATCGCGAGCGCCAGCACCGACACGAGCAGCGGCGAGATCCCGCGCGCGATCGGATAGATCTGCCCGAACTCGCCGTTGCGGTACGCACGCGCCAGCGTGAAGCAGTACGCGACCTCGAGCACCGCCGACGCCGCGACATACGGCCAGGCGGCGGGCGCCGGCGCGGGCAGCAGCACGGCGCCTGCGATGCCGAACGCGAGATACGGCAGCGACATCGTGCCGAGCTGGACGAGCCGGTCTTCGCTGACGTGGAGGAAGGCATTCCAGATCGCGTGCAGCAACGCGGAGCACAGCACGAGGCCGATGAACAGGTGATCCATGAACGAAGGTGCGGACGGGAGGGGGAGCGGCGAGCGCCATCAATTATGTGGGTATCCGGCGCGCTCGCGCGGAATTGTCGATAATGGAGCGTTGTTATTCACCGGATGCCGACGATGACCGAAGCCACCCTCACCCCGCCCGCTGTTCCGCGCCTCACGAGCCTGTCCCACGGCGGCGGCTGCGGCTGCAAGATCGCGCCGGGCGTGCTGTCCGAACTGCTGAAGCGGGCCACGCCGCCAGCGCTGTTCCCGGACCTGCTGGTCGGCACCGAGACCTCCGACGACGCGGCCGTCTACCGGCTGAACGACGAACAGGCGATCGTCGCGACCACGGACTTCTTCATGCCGATCGTCGACGACCCGTTCGACTTCGGCCGCATCGCGGCAACCAACGCGCTGTCCGACGTCTACGCGATGGGCGGCAAGCCGATTCTCGCGCTCGCGCTGGTCGGGATGCCGATCAACGTGCTGCCGCACGAGACGATCGCAGCCGTGCTGCGCGGCGGCGAATCGGTGTGCGCGGATGCCGGTATTCCGGTCGCGGGCGGCCACTCGATCGATTCGGTCGAGCCGATCTACGGGCTCGCGGCGATCGGTGTCGTGCATCCGTCGCGCGTGAAGCGTAACGCGGCCGCGCGCGCGGGCGACGTGCTCGTGCTCGGCAAGCCGCTCGGCGTCGGCGTGCTGTCGGCCGCGCTGAAGAAGAACCAGCTCGACGACGCGGGCTACGCGCAGATGGTTGCGACGACCACCAAGCTGAATCGGCCGGGCACCGAACTTGCCGCGCTGCCGGGCGTGCATGCGCTGACCGACGTCACGGGCTTCGGGCTGCTCGGCCACACACTCGAACTGGCGCGCGGCGCGCACCTCACCGCGCGCGTGCATTACGCGTCGCTGCCGTGGCTGGCGGGCGTCGAGGCGTTCGTCGCCGACGGCGTGTTCACCGGGGCATCGGGCCGCAACTGGGCCGCGTATGGCGCCGACGTGCGGCTCGCCGACGGGCTGCCGCCGGTCGCGCAGGCGCTGCTGACCGACCCGCAGACGTCCGGCGGCCTGCTGGTCGCGTGCGCGCCGGACGCGGTCGACGACGTGCTCGCGTGCTTCCGCGCCGACGGTTTCGACCGCGCGGCGGTGATCGGCGAGATGGTGGACGGCCCCGCGCGCGTCGACGTCGCCTGACGCGTTTCCTGACTGCGGATCGCTTTCGGTCGCTAGAATCGAGACCTTCCCTCGAAGGCATCGACGACCGATGAACGATTTCCTGTTCGGGCTGACGATCGCGCTGTCGGTCGGGCCCGTCGCGCTGATGATCGCGAACCACGGGATGCGCGCCGGCATCGCGAGCGGCGTTCGCGCGGCGGTCGGCGTGGCGTCGGCCGACGGCTGCTATGCGCTCGTCGCGTTCACGATCGGGGCGTTGCTCGCGAGCACGCTCGCATCGTACCTGCCGCTGTTTCGCGTCGTCGGCGCGCTCGTGTTGCTCGCAATGGGCGCACGCATGCTGTGGCAGGCGTTGAAGGATCGGCGCCGCACGCTGGATGGCGTCGCCCCGGCGCCGGGCACGCGCCCGTTCACGTCGATGTTCCTCGTCACGCTCGCGAATCCGCTGACCATCCTGCTGTTCTATGGCTATGCCACTGCCGCGGCCGGCGCGCATCGGCACTGGCTGCTCGGCGCCTTGTGCGTGTTTGCCGGCAGTCTCGTCGGACAACTCGTGTTCGCGTTCGGCGGCAGCGCGATCGGGCGCATCGTGAAGTCGACGCGATGGCTCGTGGCGAGCCATGTGCTGGCGGCGCTGGTCGTGCTCGGTTATGGCGTCGCGGGGATGCTGCGCGTTTAGCTTTAGCGAATCGGGTGCCGTCGTCCGTCACGATCGGTAGCGGCAATGTCGCGTCGCTCAATCGAATGGCATTCCTGATTTTTTGTCGGATATCGTTCGAACCACGCGCGCAAGAACCGCGTGACCAAACACCGCAGCCCGTTTCGTAGCCGGGTTCCTCCTCGCGCATGCGCGTTCTATACTCCCTCGCGCAGTCTCCGAGAGCCGTTCTCACCCAACATCCCCGAAACAAGGAACGCCGATGCTGACTCGCTCCATCCTTTCCGCCGCTGCATTCTCGCTTGCCGCCTGTGCGACCGCGCCGTCGATCGCGCAGGACAACCAGGGCAACGACGCGGGCAACGCTGCATTCGCCGAGACCGGTGCACAGGGCCGCCCGGTCAAGGTCATGATCATCACGATGTTCGGTCCGGAAGGCCAGGCATGGCTCGACCGGCTCGGCCCGTGGCGCGACATCACCGTGCCCGGCCTGTCGCCCGATTATCCGGCCGTTCACTGCAACAAGCAGGACGTGTGCGTGGTGACGACCGGCATGGGCTATGCGAACGCCTCCGCGACGATCATGGCGCTCACGTTCTCGCAGCGCTTCGACCTGCGCCGCACGTATTTCCTCGTGTCGGGCATCGCGGGCGTCGACCCCGCGCAAGGCACGGTCGGTTCCGCCGCATGGTCGAAATATCTGGTCGACTTCAGCCTGCAGTGGGAGCTCGATGCGCGCGAGATTCCGGCCGGCTGGAACACCGGCTTTCTCGGCATCAATACCAAGAGCCCGAACGACAAGCCGCCGCTCGACTATCGCACCGAAGTATTCCAGCTCAACCCGCAGCTGACGGACGCCGCCTATGCGCTGTCGCGCAACGTCGTGCTTGCCGACAGCGCGCAGGCCCAGGCCGCGCGCGCGAAGTTCACGTATGCGCCGGCGAACCGGCCGCCGACGGTGATCCAGTGCGACACCTCATCGGGCAATACGTGGTTCTCGGGCACGCTGATCGGCGAGCGCGCGCGTCAGTGGACGAAGATCCTCACCGACGGCAAGGGCACCTACTGCATGACCGCGCAGGAAGACAACGCGACGTATGAAGCGCTCAAACGCGCGGCGAGCGTGAAGCGGGTCGACCTGTCGCGCGTCGCGGTGCTGCGCACGGGCTCCGATTTCGACCGGCCGTATGCGGGGCAGACGAGCGCGGACAACCTGCTGAACTACGCGGAGCAGGGCGGCTTCGCGCCGGCGACCGAAAACCTGTATCGCGCCGGCAACCCGCTCGTGCAGGACATCGTCACGCACTGGGGCGAATGGCGCGACGGTGTGCCGCGCCGTTGACGGCCGGACGCTGTCGACGAGGCGTCGGCGCGACGGTCAATGCGATTGCGGCGTGGAACGGAACGGCGTCCACACCGGTGTGGTGTCGTCCCAATGATCGAGCGGCGAAGGAAGTTGATCGTTCATCACAGACTCCTGCAACTAACTGACTAATCGAGTGTTCGACGGCGGTATCGCGACGCCGCGCGGCGGATCATCCGCTGCGCGGCGTTGCACATTGACCGACGTTTAGCGGCCCCCGCCTGCGAGCTGGTTGCTTTCCGGCATCGGGCGATACGGGCCTTCCGCGAGTTCGAGCCCTTGCGGATACGAATTCGCCTTGCGCAGCCAGGCCAGCGTGCCGTCGCGGCGAGCCTGCACGACTTCGGCGCTCACTTCGGCGCGCGTGCGCGGGCCGTTGTTGTGCTGCGTGTACCACGACGTGTTGCCGTAGTCGCCGGCGTGCGGGGTGTTCGTATCGGCGAAGGCCGGTGCGGACACGGCGAGTGCGAGGGCAACGGCGGAGAGAAGATGGCGGCGGTTCATGACGTAACTCCTGTGTTGGTCGGAGTTGGCGCCTGAGCGCTCGCTCCGGCCCCGTCAAACGGGGCTGTTCGATGCGCATCGAGGTGCGCGACAGGGTTTACTCTAGGTATCTGTTCGGACGCGATAAATGCGGCAGACGCGAATTGATTTGTCGTGTTCGAGGAACAATCGCGATTCGCAATGTCGTCAGGGTGACGTCGAAATCGCCCGCAGCCGCCTGCAGCGGGCCTCGCGGCGGTATGCCGCCGCTCGCGCGATGACGTGCGCGGACGATTGCCGCACGCGGCGCAAAGGTCTGATGCGGATTCGGAAAAGGCGAGGTGCGCGGCGAGGAAGGTGGCACGAAGGTGACACCGAAGCGGCACGAAGGCGGGGCGGCGCGCGGGCCGGACAGCCCGCGCGCCGTGGTTCAGGCTATTACGCGACCCACTCGTTGATGACCGGCGTGTCGAGCGCCGGTGCACGCTCGGCTTCCTCGAACGTGCGTTTGCTGCACGTCGCGTCGAGGCTGCCCTTGCCGCTCAGCAGCGGGCAGCGGTCGAACACTTCGGCGATCCAGTCGACGAACACGCGCACCTTCGGCGACAGGTGCCGGCTGTGCGGATACACGACCGAGATCGGCATCGGCAGCGGTTTCAGGCCGGGCAGCACTTCCTTGAGCCGGCCGTCGCGCAGGTGCGGCAGCACCATGAACAACGGCGGCTGGATCAGGCCGAAGCCTTCGAGCCCGCAGGTCACGTACGCATCGGCGTCGTTGACCGACACGATCGAGTTCATCTTGACCTCGACTTCCTTGCCGTCCGTGAGGAAGGTCCAGTCGATCGTGCGGCCCGTGCGGCTCGAGAAGTAGTTGACGGCCCTGTGGTCGCTCAGGTCCTCGATCGCTTGCGGCTCGCCGTGCTTCTCGAGATACGCGGGCGACGCGACCGACACGCATTCGAACAGGCCGACGCGGCGCGCGACGAGCGACGAGTCCTGCAGCGCACCGACGCGGATCACGCAGTCGACGCCTTCCTGCAGCAGGTCGACCGGTCGGTCGGACAGGCCGAGCTGCAGGTCGATGTCCGGATAGCGCGTGTGGAATTCGCACAGCGACGGGATCACGAGCAGCCGCCCGATCGAGCCCGGCATGTCGATACGCAACTTTCCGTGCGGCTTCCGGTTGTTGTTCTGGAAGCTTGCTTCGGTTTCCTCGACATCGGCGAGGATCCGCACGCAGCGTTCGTAGTACGCGGCGCCGTCAGGCGTCAGCGACAGCCGGCGCGTGGTCCGGTGCATCAGGCGCACGCCGAGGAATGCTTCGAGATTCTGGATGATCGTCGTGACGGACGCCCGCGGCAGGCTGAGCGTTTCTGCTGCCTTGGTGAAGCTGCTCGTATCGACGACGCGCGTAAACACCTGCATGGCCTGAAGCCGGTCCATCACAACCTCCGCAATCTAATTTGCCGCCGGAACAACAAGGCTGCGCCGCTTTGTAGGCGGAGCAGCCTGGGATTGTTCGGGGGTGTTGAATTGTGTTGCCGGATTATAGGCATTTATCCCGATGTCTGCCGGACCCAGAATTCGTTCCATCTCGAAATGGATGCTGCATCGTCATGGACGCTTCTGAATTCAGCAAATTCCTGAAAGCCGCATTGCCTGCCGAAGCCAGAGCCGGCGCGGCATTGACGGTCGCTGAGGTGGAAATCCCCGGCTACGCGCAGGACATCGTTCTGCGCCTCTACCGCCGCCCGGACAAGACCGGGCTGCCAGTAGTGCTTTATTTCCACGGCGGCGGTTTCGTGCGCGGCACGCTCGACGACGCCGACTTCGCCGCGCGCTTTTTAGCAGAACGCTTACCAGCTCTCGTAGTGTCGGTCGATTATTCGCTCGCGCCGGCCTTTCCTTTTCCGGCCGCGCCGGAGGATGCGTATCGCGCCGCCGTATGGGCCGCAACGCGTGCCCGCGCGTTCGGCGGCAATCCGAAGAAGATTGGCGTCGCGGGGCACGACGCGGGCGGCCAGCTCGCGAACTGTCTCGCGTTCATCGCGCGCGATCGCGGTGAAGTGTCGATCGCCGCGCAGGCGCTGTTCGGGCCGATGCTCGACCCGAGCATGACGCGCATCGGCGACGCCGAACGCCTTTCGTCGGACATCACCGCGCGCGAATGCGCGGCCTGTTATCGCGCCTATCTGCCGCAGGCGGCGCAGCGCATGCACCCGTACGCGGCACCGCTCGAATCGGTGCGCCTCGCGGGCCTGCCGCCCACGCTCGTCGTCACCGCGCAGAACGACGTGCTGCACGTCGAAGCGGAGAAATATGCGGGCTGCCTGATTTCATCGGGCGTGCTCACGCAGGTGATCCGCTACCCGGACGTCACGCACGCGGCGCTCGCGATGCACGAAGCCGCGCTCGAGGAAGCAGTGCGCTTCTTCCAGTGCCGCTTCCAGGCGCGCCAGCCGAATCGTTCCGAATAACCACACCAATCCACGCTTATTGGAGATCCACATGGCCATCCTACGCACCTCCCGTTCCCGAATCGCGACAGCGGCGATCGTGACGCTCGCCGTCGTCGGCCTCGGCACGTTCGGCGCGATGCGCGTGAACGCGAACGCGCCCGAGAAAGCGGCGGCGCCGCTGCCGGAAGTCGACGTCGCGACCGTCGTGCCGCAGACCGTCACTGATTGGCAAAGCTATTCGGGCCGCCTCGAGGCGGTCGAGAAAGTCGACGTGCGCCCGCAGGTGTCGGGCACGATCGTCGCGGTGAACTTCAAGGACGGCGCGCTCGTGAAGAAGGGCGACGTGCTGTTCGTGATCGACCCGCGCCCGTATCAGGCCGAAACCGACCGCGCGGCCGCGCAGCTCGCCGCCGCGCAGGCCCGCAACGGCTACGCGCAGAGCGACTGGCAGCGGGCGCAGCGGCTGATCGGCGACAACGCGATCGCGAAGCGCGATTACGACGAGAAGCAGAACGCCGCGCGCGAGGCGAGCGCGAACCTGAAGGCCGCCGAAGCCGCGCTGGAAACGGCGCGCATCAACCTTGGCTATACGCGCATCACCGCACCTGTGTCGGGCCGCGTGTCGCGCGCGGAAATCACGCTCGGCAACGTCGTGTCGGCCGGTGCATCGGCCGCGCCGCTGACGACGCTGGTGTCGGTGTCGCCGATCTACGCATCGTTCGACGCGGACGAGCAGACCTACCTGCAATACATCAACGGCGCGCGTAACGGCCGCAAGGTGCCGGTCGAGCTCGGCCTCGCGAATGAAACCGGCTACTCGCGCAGCGGCGAGATCGACTCGGTCGACAACCGGCTCGACACGTCGTCCGGCACGATCCGCGTGCGCGCGCGTTTCGACAACGCGGACGGCGCGCTCGTCCCGGGCCTCTACGCACGCGTGAAGGTGGGCGGCAGCGCGCCGCACCAGGCACTGCTCGTCGACGACGCGGCGATCAACACCGACCAGGACAAGAAGTTCGTGTTCGTCGTCGACCAGCAGGGCCGCGTGTCGTATCGCGAAGTGCAGCAGGGCCTGCAGCACGGCAACCGGCGCGTGATCGTGAGCGGCCTGTCCGCCGGCGACCGCGTGATCGTGAACGGTACGCAGCGCGTGCGGCCGGGCGAGCAGGTGAAACCGCACATGGTCCCGATGACGGGCGGCGATGCGCCGTCCGCGCCGCTCGCGGATACCGCGAAGCCGGCCGCACCGGCGAAGGCGGAATCGTAAGCGGCCCGCCGCTACGGTTTCCGCGTTCAACCAGACAGAGCCACACATGAACATTTCCAAATTCTTTATCGACCGGCCGATCTTTGCAGGAGTCCTATCGGTGATCATCCTGCTCGGCGGGGTGATCGCGATGTTCCTGCTGCCGATTTCGGAATATCCGGAAGTCGTGCCGCCTTCCGTGATCGTGAAGGCGCAGTACCCCGGTGCCAACCCGAAAGTGATCGCCGAGACGGTCGCGTCGCCGCTCGAGGAGCAGATCAACGGCGTCGAGGACATGCTCTACATGCAGTCGCAGGCGAACAGCGACGGCAACATGACGATCACCGTCACGTTCAAGCTGGGCACCGATCCGGACAAGGCCACGCAGCTCGTGCAGAACCGCGTGAACCAGGCGCTGCCGCGCCTGCCGGAAGACGTGCAGCGGCTCGGCATCACGACGGTGAAGAGCTCGCCGACGCTGACGATGGTGGTCCACCTGATCTCGCCGGACAACCGCTACGACATGACCTATCTGCGCAACTACGCGCTGATCAACGTGAAGGATCGCCTGTCGCGGATCCAGGGCGTCGGCCAGGTGCAGCTGTGGGGTTCGGGCGACTACGCGATGCGCATATGGCTCGATCCGCAGAAGGTCGCGCAGCGCGGGCTGTCCGCGGAGGACGTCGTGCAGGCGATCCGCGAGCAGAACGTGCAGGTTGCGGCCGGCGTGATCGGCGCGTCGCCGTCGCTGCCCGGCACGCCGCTGCAGCTGTCGGTGAACGCGCGCGGCCGCTTGCAGACGGAGGACGAATTCGGCGACATCGTGGTGAAGACGACGCCGGACGGCGGCGTCACGCGCTTGCGCGACATCGCGCGGATCCAGCTGGATGCGTCCGAGTACGGACTGCGCTCGCTGCTCGACAACAAGCCGGCCGTCGCGATGGCGATCAACCAGTCGCCGGGCGCGAACTCGCTGCAGATCTCCGACGAAGTGCGCAAGACGATGGCCGAGCTGAAGCAGGACATGCCGGCCGGCGTCGACTACAAGATCGTCTATGACCCGACGCAGTTCGTGCGCTCGTCGATCAAGGCCGTGGTGCACACGCTGCTCGAAGCGATCGCGCTGGTCGTGCTCGTCGTGATCGTGTTCCTGCAGACCTGGCGCGCATCGCTCATTCCGCTGATCGCGGTGCCGGTGTCGATCATCGGCACGTTCTCGCTGCTGCTCGGTTTCGGTTATTCGATCAACGCGCTGTCGCTGTTCGGGATGGTGCTCGCGATCGGTATCGTGGTCGACGATGCGATCGTGGTCGTCGAGAACGTCGAGCGCAACATCGAAAGCGGGATGAACGCGCGGCAGGCGACCTACAAGGCGATGCAGGAAGTGAGCGGGCCGATCATCGCGATCGCGCTGACGCTCGTCGCCGTGTTCGTGCCGCTCGCGTTCATGTCGGGCCTGACCGGCCAGTTCTACAAGCAGTTCGCGATGACGATCGCGATCTCGACGGTGATCTCGGCGTTCAACTCGCTGACGCTGTCGCCGGCGCTGTCCGCGATCCTGCTGAAGGGCCATGGCGACAAGGAGGACTGGCTCACGCGCGTGATGAACCGCGTGCTCGGCGGCTTCTTCAAGCGCTTCAACAAGGTGTTCCATCGCGGCGCGGAGAACTACGGCCGCGGCGTGCGCGGCGTGCTGTCGCGCAAGACGCTGATGCTCGGCGTGTACCTCGTGCTGGTGGGCGCGACCGTGCTCGTGTCGAAGATCGTGCCGGGCGGCTTCGTGCCCGCGCAGGACAAGGAATACCTGATCGCGTTCGCGCAGCTGCCGAACGGCGCGTCGCTCGATCGCACCGAGAAGGTGATCCGCGACATGGGCTCGATCGCGCTGAAGCAGCCTGGCGTCGAGAGCGCGGTCGCGTTCCCGGGGCTGTCGGTGAACGGCTTCACCAACAGTTCGAGCGCGGGCATCGTGTTCGTCACGCTCAAGCCGTTCTCGGAGCGGCACGGCAAGGCGCTGTCGGCCGGTGCGATCGCGGGTGCGCTGAACCAGCAGTACGGTGCGATCAAGGACTCGTTCGTCGCGGTGTTCCCGCCGCCGCCGGTGCTGGGCCTCGGCACGCTCGGCGGGTTCAAGATGCAGATCGAGGATCGCGGCGCGGTCGGCTACGCGAAGCTGTCGGATGCGACCAACGACTTCATCAAGCGCGCGCAGCAGGCGCCTGAACTCGGCCCGTTGTTCACGAGCTACCAGATCAACGTGCCGCAGCTCAACGTCGATCTCGACCGCGTGAAGGCGAAGCAGCTCGGCGTGCCGGTCACCGACGTGTTCAACACCATGCAGGTGTATCTCGGCTCGCTGTACGTGAACGACTTCAACCGCTTCGGGCGTGTGTACCAGGTGCGCGTGCAGGCCGATGCGCCGTTCCGCCAGCGCGCGGACGACATCCTGCAGTTGAAGACGCGCAACGACCGTGGCGAGATGGTGCCGCTGTCGTCGCTCGTCACGGTGACGCCGACGTTCGGCCCGGAAATGGTCGTGCGCTACAACGGCTACACGGCGGCCGACATCAACGGCGGCCCGGCGCCGGGCTTCTCGTCGGGTCAGGCGCAGGCCGCGATCGAGCGCATCGCGCATGAAACGCTGCCGCGTGGCGTGCGGTTCGAATGGACCGACCTCACGTACCAGCAGATTCTTGCCGGCGATTCAGCGATGTATGTGTTCCCGATCAGCGTGCTGCTCGTGTTCCTCGTGCTCGCCGCACTGTATGAAAGCCTGACGCTGCCGCTCGCGGTGATCCTGATCGTGCCGATGAGCATTCTGTCGGCGCTGACGGGCGTGTGGCTCACGCAGGGCGACAACAACATCTTCACGCAGATCGGCTTGATGGTGCTGGTGGGGTTGTCGGCGAAGAACGCGATCCTGATCGTCGAATTCGCACGCGAACTGGAGCATGACGGCAGGACGCCGCTCGAGGCCGCGATCGAGGCCAGCCGGCTGCGGCTGCGCCCGATCCTGATGACGTCGATCGCGTTCATCATGGGCGTCGTGCCGCTCGTCATGTCGACGGGCGCGGGCTCCGAGATGCGGCATGCGATGGGTATCGCGGTGTTCTTCGGGATGCTCGGCGTGACGCTGTTCGGGCTGATGCTGACGCCGGTGTTCTACGTCGTGCTGCGTACGCTCGCGGGCGGCAAGATCCACGTCGCGGGCAAGGACTCGGCCGGTTACGGCGTGACGGCCCCGGGCGTGCCGGCATCGGATGCTTGAGGAAAACAAGATGGACAACATGCACAACACGAATGGCCTGATGCGCTTCGCGAAGGTGGCGGCCGCGAGCACCCTGCTCGCGACGCTGCTCGCCGCGTGCGCGGTGGGGCCCGACTACAAGCGCCCGGACGTGTCGACGCCCGCGGCGTTCAAGGAAGCGCCGACGCTCGCGGCCGGCGAACAGGCCGGCACGTGGAAGACCGCCGAACCGGCGGACGGCGAGCATCGCGGCGAATGGTGGAAGGTGTTCGGCGATCCGGTGCTCGACTCGCTCGAGTCGCAGGCGCTCGCCGCAAACCAGAACCTGAAGGCCGCGGCGGCGCGAGTCGAGGAAGCGCGCGCGGCGACCCGCACCGCGCGCTCGCAGTGGTTCCCGCAGGTCGGCGCCGGGTTCGGGCCGACGCGGGAAGGGCTGTCGTCGGCGTCGCAGTTCCAGCCGCAGGGCACGGGCCCGACCAACGCGACGCTGTGGCGCGCGCAGGGCACGGTGTCGTACGAGGCCGACCTGTTCGGCCGCGTGAGCCGCAACGTCGAGGCGTCGCGTGCCGACCAGGCGCAGAGCGAAGCGCTGTTCCGTTCGGTGCAGCTCGCGCTGCAGGCGGACGTCGCGCAGAACTACTTCGAACTGCGCCAGCTCGACGCGGATCAGGACCTGTACCGCCGCACGGTCGAACTGCGCGACCAGGCGCTGAAGCTCGTGCAGCGCCGCTTCGACGAAGGCGACATCAGCGAGCTCGACGTGTCGCGCGCGAAGAACGAACTGGCGACCGCGCAGGCCGATGCGGTCGGCGTCGCGCGCCGGCGCGCGGCGTCCGAGCATGCGCTCGCGATCCTGCTCGGCAAGGCGCCCGCGGACTTCGCGTTCAAGGAGACGCCGATCGTGCCGGTCGCGGTGAAGGTCCCCGCGGGCCTGCCGTCCGCGCTGCTCGAACGCCGCCCGGACGTGTCGGCTGCGGAACGCGCGATGGCGGCCGCGAACGCGCGGATCGGCCTCGCGAAGTCGGCGTATTTCCCGAAGCTCGATATCACGGGCGCGTTCGGCTATGAAGCGTCGACGCTCGGCAACCTGTTCCTGTGGTCGAGCCGCACGTTCCTGCTCGGGCCGTTCGCCGGCACCGCGCTGACGCTGCCGCTGTTCGACGGCGGGCGCCGTGCGGCCGGCGTGCAGCAGGCGCGCGCGCAGTACGACGAACAGGTCGCGAACTACCGGCAGCAGGTGCTCGTCGCGTTCCGCGAGGTCGAGGACAATCTCGCCGATCTGCGTCTGCTCGACGACCAGATCCGCGCGCAGGATGCGGCCGTCAATGCGTCGCGTCGTGCGGCGACACTGTCGCGTACGCAGTATCAGGAGGGCGAGGTCGCATATCTTGACGTGATCGACAGCGAGCGGTCGGTGCTGCAGTCGCAATTGCAGGCGAACCAGCTGACCGGTGCGCAGGCCGTGTCGACCGTCAACCTGATCCGCGCGCTCGGCGGCGGGTGGGGCGCGGCGCCGACGGCGGTCGGCGATGCGGCGACGGCCAAGCAGGAAGTCGCCGTGCGTTGAGGCGTCGGTGCGCGTGGCGGTTCGCCATGCGTCACCGAAACCGGTGTTTGGTCGACGATCGAAACAACCGATCCGCGGCGACGCGGATCGGTCGATCAACGGGGCAACGACGATGCGTTGATTGCAACTAACGGTCGATCCGCCGTGCGTTGACCCACGGCGCGGCGATGATTCGCCGCACCGTTCAGCTGAGACTGTCTTCAGCCCGCAGCGCCCGCACCAGTTCGCTGGCCGCCTTGCCGAGCCCCGTGTGCTTCGGCCGGCGCAGGTACACGGGCAGCCGCAGCCCGTTGCGGATGTTCGCGAACACGAGCGGCGCGAGTTCGCCGTCGGCGACATACCGGCCGATCACCGAGTCGGGCAGGTTCGCCCAGCCGTGCCCGGCCTTCACGAGCGCGATCGCGGTGGCCATGTCTGTCACCTTCCACGTGCGGTTGCCGATCACGGGGCGCACGTCGGTGAGCGGCCGTTCCGGGTCCGCGATCACGATCTGCCGGAATCCCGACAGCCGCTCGATCGCCCCGGGATGCGCGGCTTCGGCGATCGTCGGATGACCGGGCGCGGCGACGGCGATCAGCGTTTCGGTCCACAGCGCGTGGATCTGTTCCTGCGGATGAAGATCGAGCCCGCCGTACGCGACGCAGAGATCGACCGCGCCGCGATGCAATGCGTCGACGATCGCGTCCTGCGGCGCGGAGACGATGCTGATCGCGAGCGCCGGATATTTCGCGGCGACGGCGGTCAGTGCGCGCGCAACGGGCGCGCCGTCGAGCTCCGCCGCGAGGCCGAGCCGCAGCGTGTCCTCGACGCCTTCCGACAGATGCTGCGCATGCGCGCGCAATGCCTGCAACCGTTCGGCGATCGACCGCGCATCGGGCAGCAGCGCGGCCATCGCGGCCGTCGGCGTCGGCTCGCGCGTGCCGCGGTCGAACAGCACGAGGTCCAGCTCGGCCTCGAGGTTCGCGATCGCCATGCTGACCGCCGACGGTGTGCGGCCGAGCGCGCGCGCGGCCGCCGAGAACGAGCCCTTGTCGATGATCGTCAGCAGCATGTCGATATGGTCGCTGGTCAGCATCGGCGGCCTCCTGTCAGAAAAATTGAAAGGACCTGACTTTTGCGGGCGAAGTGCCCGCTGTAGTCTCGCCACCTCGTTCGACAGGAAGGTGGTGGGTCATGCAAGGATGGAAGAGACGCATAGTCTACGTCGTGATGTTCGAGGTGCTCGGCATCCTCGTCGCGTCGTCGGTGCTCGGCATGCTGAGCGGCGCGAGCGCGACGACGAGCGGCCTGCTCGGCGTGATGATCTCGACGACGGGCGTCATCGTCAATTTTCTGTACAACCTGGGATTCGAGGCGTGGGAGCGGCGGCGTGCGGAAACGACGCGCACCGTCGCGCGGCGCGTCGTGCACGCGATCGGCTTTCAGGTCGCGCTCGTGACGTTCCTGATCCCGCTGATCGCGTGGTGGCTCGACGTGTCGCTGCTGCAGGCGTTCCTGTACGACGCGGTGCTGATCGTGTTCTTCCCGATCTTCACGTTCGCGTACAACTGGTCGTTCGACAGCGTGTTCGGGTTGCCTGATGCGGTGACGCGCAAGCCCGAACCGATCATGTGACGCGGAGGCGGACGAAGCGACGCGATGCAGGCAGTCCGCATCGCTTCGCATCATATGAGAAAGGGGCGTCACGGGCGGCGCGCATGCCGCCCACGAGCGTTACGCGGCGACGAACTCGTGCACGTAACGGTTGAACACCGCGGGGCTCGCCGCGTTCATCCCGTGCGACGCACCGGCGACGGTCTGCCGTTGCGCAGCGCCGATCCACTGCGACAGCGTGTCGACGTTGTTGCGGAACATCTTCGGGCTGCGCTGGCCGTCGATCAGCAGCGTGCGGCATGCGATGTCCGACGCCGTGTGCTGCGAATACGCGGGCAGCGGATCCTGAAGCTGCTTCGGCAGCGTGCTCGCGTTGTCGATCGCCATCGTGCGAAAGCGCGACGTGCTCTTCTTCCAGGCGCCGGGCAGGCTGACCGAATCGACGAACATCTCGAGGCCGGCTTCGACTTCGCCTTGCCCGATCAGGTTCACGGCCTTCGTGCGCAGTGCGATCGCGGCGGCCGGCAGCGCGGCTTCGCGCACGCCCGGCTGCTGCAGCGGGCCGCCCGGATCGGCGAGCGTGAGTGTGTCGACGAGCTGCGGATGCTGGCGGGCGACGTTGAACGCGACGCTGCCGCCTCGCGAGTGGCCGACGAGATGCACGGGGCCGAGGTCGAGTGCGTCGATGAATTCGGCGAGCTCGTCGACGTGGTTCTGCCAGCTGAAGTCATCCTGGATGCCCGCTTCGACGGCCGGCCAGTAGTGGCTGAGGCTCGGCGCGATGCAGCGGTAGTGGGCCGACAGCGACGCGAGTTGCGGATCCCAGTAACGGTAGTCGCACAACGATCCGTGCACGAACACCATCGGCGCGCCGCTCCCCCGCTCGACATACGGCAGGCTGATGCCCGACGAAAGCGTCGCAAATTGCAGGTCGGGGTTCGCGAGCACCGACGGCTCGATTCGCATGTTCATGACTGAAAACTCAATGGGTGCGTCATCACGTCGCAACTATGCCTCACGGCAAGCTGCAAGGAAAACGCATAATTTTCATCGTCACGATCAATTTTATTGATGGCAAGGCTGAAAACCCTTGTCGCAGCTTGGGGATGTGTCGGACCTTTCAATCGTATGACGATTGGTTGCGCGGCTGAAAGCACATGCCGACGCCTGCGCACGCGCGCATCGGAACGGGAAAAAGCGGGGGAAGGGCCGCCGAATGCGGCCCGCGCATTACCGCACCGCCAGCGCGGGCGCGGTCTGAAGCTCGACGGGAAGATCGTTGTCGGCGGCGAACTGCATCGCGAAGTCGAACGCGTCGGCGCATACGTCGCGCAATTCGTCCGACACGAACAGGCATTTGACGCCGCCGTCGACGATCGGCATCGCGAGCCGCGACAGCGCGCAGGGATAGCCGGGCCGCCGCTCGCCGACGAACAGCGTGATGACGCCCGCGAGCCGTTCGGGCCAGTCGCTCGGGCGGAAGGTCTTCTGCGCGCGCGTGACGCCGCGGATCAGGTGGCCGCGGGTTTGGCCAATGAGGCGGCCGTGTTCGGTGATGTCGATGCGATCCATGCCGGTGTGCGTATCCTCGTTCGCGTCACTCGCCGCCGTCGGCAGCCGCGTCGCCGCGCGCGGGAATCCGCAGGTTGCGCAGCTTGTGATAAAGCGTCTTCTTCGGCATGCCGAGCGCGACGCTTGCGTCCGCCACGTTGCCGTGGTGACGCTGCAGCGCGTCCTCGATCAGCATCCGCTCGAAATACGCCATCTGCTCGGCAAGCGTGCCGCCTGCCGCCGGTTCGCCGCCGGACGACAGCAGGCTGTCGCCGGTCAGCCCGAGCACGAAGCGATCGGCCACGTTCTGCAGTTCTCGCACGTTGCCGGGCCACGCGTGCGTCATCAGTTCGGACACCTGCGCAGCGGTGACGACCGGCGCCGGCTGACCGAAGCGCCGCGCGGCCGCGAGCACGAAATGCTCGAACAGCAGCGGCACGTCCTCGCGCCGCTCGCGCAGCGGCGGCAGCTCGATCTGCGCGACGTTGAGCCGATACAGCAAGTCCGCGCGGAAGCGCCCGTCGGCCGCGAGTTCGGCGAGATCGGCCTTCGACGCGGCGACGACGCGGCAATCGACCGGAATCAGCTCGTTCGCGCCGAGCCGCTCGACCACGCGCTCCTGCAGCACGCGCAGCATCTTGATCTGCAGCGGAATCGGCATCGTCTCGATCTCGTCGAGGAACAGCGTGCCGCCGTGCGCCCATTCGATCTTGCCGATGCGCTTCTTGATCGCGCCGGTGAACGCGCCGGCCTCGTGGCCGAACAGCTCGCTCTCGAACACCTGCTCGGGCAGGCCGCCGCAATTCAGCGCGACGAAATGCGCATCGCGCCGGCCGCCGAAGTCGTGCAGGCTGCGCGCGATCAGCTCCTTGCCGGTGCCTGTCTCGCCGGTGATCAGCACCGACACCGACGTATCGGCGAGGCGCAGGATCTTCTTGCGCACGTCGGCCATCGCGGGCGACTTGCCGAGCACGAACGCCTCGATGCCCTGCCAGTTGTTGAGCGCCGCGCGCAGCCCCTGCACCTCGAGCGTGAGCCTGCGCTTCTCGACCGCGCGCGCGACGCGGCCGGCGATCACGTCCGACGAGAACGGCTTCTCGATGAAGTCGTATGCGCCGTCCTGCATCGCGCCGACGGCCGTCGAAATGTCGGCGTGGCCGCTGATCAGCACGACCGGAATCTGCGTATCGACGGCCATCACGCGTTCGAGCAGCTGCAGCCCGTCGATGCCCGGCATCCGCACGTCCGACACGATCACGACGGGTGCGCCGGGCGCGACGTGCGCGAGTGCGTCGGCCGCCGACGCGAATGCGTCGACCGGGAACCCGGCAAGCGCGACGGCCTGCTCGACGCCGATCCGGACGTTTTCATCGTCCTCGACGACCAGCACGCGAATCTCATCTTCCATGCTCTGTCCTTTGTTGCGGCGTGACCGCCGCGAATTCGATGGTGAACTGCGCGCCGCCGGTGTCGCGGTTCGTCGCGGCGATCTTCGCGCCGAACGCCTCGACGATGCGCGACGTGATCGCGAGGCCGAGGCCGAGGCCCTGGCCGCGCGGCTTGGTGGTGACGAACGGCTCGAACAGGTGCGGCAGCACCTCGGGCGCGATGCCGGCGCCGCTGTCGGCGACCGTGAAGCGCACGCGGCCGCCTTCGTCCGCATCGTCCGCATCGTCGGCTTGGGCGGCTTCGATCACGATGCGCCGCACGGGCGCGTCATGCACCGCGTCGAGCGCGTTGCCGAGCAGGTTCACGATCACCTGCTGCAACTGGCTCGACTCCGCGGACACCGTCGTGCCAGGCGCGATGTTCACCTCGAGCTGCACGCCTTCGTCGCGGATCCGCGCATCGTAGATGAGCCGCGCGTGCGCGACGGCTTCGTTCAGCGACACGGCGACACGTTCGACGTCGGGCTTGCGCGCGAAGGTCTTCAGCTCGCCGGTGAGCACGGCCATGCTGTCGACCAGCTTGCCGACCCGTTCGAGATTGGCGTACGCCGGTGCCGGCTGGCCGCGCTCGAAAAACGTGCGCGCGTTGTCGCACAACGTGCGGATCGCGACGAGCGGCTGGTTCAGCTCGTGCGTGAGGCCGGCGGCCATCTGCCCGAGCACCGCGAGCTTGCCCGCGTGTACGACTTCCTGCTGCGAATCGCGCAGCCGCTGCTCGGTGCGTTCGCGTTCCACGATCTCGCGCTGCATCCGCTCGTTCGCGGCCGTCAGCGCGGCCGTGCGCTGCGCGACGGTCAGTTCGAGCTGGTCGTTCGCGCGGCGCAGCGCGTCCTGCGCATTCAACCGCGCGACGATCGCCCGGCGGCGCTGGATCGCGTAGCCGACCAGCAGCGCGGCGATCAGGAACGCGCCGGTGACGAACACGAACGCGGTCTGCTGCTGGCGCCGTGCGCCGGCGATGTCGAGCAGCACCATCAGCGAATCGCCGGCCTGCGGCGCGGGCCGCGACATCACGAGATAGCGTGTGCTGCGGCCGGTGTGACGCGGATCGGGGAACGTGCCGAACCAGGCGGCGGCGCTGCGGTCGCCGATGTGGCGGTACGGCAGCACGTCGACCGTGCGGCCCGCGTATTGCCGCGACGCCTGGATGTCGCGCTGCTGCTGCGCTGTGATCGGACGCAGCGCGGTGAATTTCCACGCCGGCTCGGTCGAGATCACGACCACGCCGTTGCCGTCGACCACCATCGCGGCGACGCCCGGCGCGCGCCACGCGGACTCGAGCGGGTCGACGCTGATCTTCACGGCCGTCGCGCCGATCGGCACGCCGTCGTCGCGCACCGCGCTCGCGAAGTAGACGCCGGGCACGCCGGTGTTGGTGCCGATTCCGAAGAAGCGACCGCTGCCGTGTGCCAGCGCATCCTTGAAGTACGGCCGGTACGACACGTTGGTGCCGACGAAGCTGATCGTCTCGTTCCAGTTGCTGGCGGCGATCACTTCGCCCTGCAAGTCGATCACGTCGACGGCACCGCTGCCCGCGTCGCGGTTCACGGCTTCGAGATACGTGTTCACGGAGTGCGTGAGCGCGGGCCGGTCTCGCGGCGCGGCCCGCAGCAGCGCGCGCACGCCGTCCTGACGGGCGACCAGGCCGGGCAGGATCTCGAAGCGGCCGAGTTCGCTCTTCAGGCTCGACGCATACAGGTCGAGCCGATGCGCGCCGGTTTCCTCGAGCGCGTCGATCGCGCGTTCCCACGCGAAATCGACGGCCGCGCCCGCCACGCCGACATACAGCACGGCGGCCGACGCCCAGCCCCACCACGGGATTCCCTTGAAGCTCTTCTGCACGTTCGCCCTCATCGAAGCCCGCAACCGGTCGTCCGCAACCGGCCGTCCGCGACCGGCCGCCCGGAGCGACGCCCCGAACGACGCCCCGAACGACGCGCGCCGCGCACCGGCAAGGCCGGCGGCGGCGCGTGCGAAGCAGCCTGCGCGACGGTGCGCGCAGCAGCGCGTCATCCGAAGTGCGAGACCAGGATCAGCGTCACCGTGACGACGATCGCGCCGCCGATGCGCGTCGCGATCTGCGCGAACGGCATCAGCTGCATCCGGTTCGCGGCGGTCAGGATCGCGACGTCGCCGGTGCCGCCTTGCCCGCTGTGGCAGGCGTTCACGATTGCGGTGTCGATAGGGTACATCTTCAGCAGGCGGCCGACCACGAAACCCGTGCCCATCAGCGTCGCGACGGTCGACACGATCGTGACGACGTTGACGATCGTGAAGGCGGCGGTCAGCTTGTCCCACGGCGTCATCGCGACGCCGATCGCGAACAGCAGCGGATACGTGACGGCGGTCGAGAAGAACTTGTAGACGACGAATGCGCCTTCCTGCAGCGGCGGCGACACCGCGCGCGCGAGCTTCACCAGCACCGCGAGGAACAGCATCGCGACCGGCGCGGGCAGGCCGAACAGCTTGTGCGCCATCAGGCCGACGAGGTACAACGTGATCGCCGTGATGCCGGCGCCCGCGATGTGCGTGACGTCGACGTGGCCGCGGATTTCCTCGTTCTCGGGCGTCATGTCGCCCGATTCGCCGACCTGCAGGCGGCCGTTGCCGGTCAGGTGCGGCAGGCGCTTGCCGAGCATGTCGAGCGCGCCCGACAGGATGATCGCGGTCAGGCTGCCGAGCATCACCGGTGGCAGCACCATCGCGAACATCTCGCCCTGCGGCAGGTGCATCAGTTCCGAATAGCCGATCGACAGCGGGATCGCGCCTTCGCCGACGCCGCCGGCCATGATCGGCACGACGATGTACAGGAGCGTGTGGCGCGCGCCGAGGCCGAGCGCGGTGCCGACCGCCGTGCCGACGATCGCGGCCGCGACCGAACCGGCGGCGAGCGGAATGAAGATCTTCACGAAGCCCTGGATCAGCACGCGCCGGTCCATGCTCAGGATGCTGCCGACGATGATCGACGCGATGAACAGGTACAGGAAGTTCGTCGACTTCGTGAACTCGACGGTGAGGTTCAGCACCGGCTTCGGCAGCACGTGGTAGTAGGTGAGCGCCGACGGCACGAAGGTCGCGAAGATCGCGGCCGCGCCGATGTTGCGCAAGAGCGGCAGGCGCTTGCCGAGTTCCGCGCACGTGAAGCCGAAGAATGCGAGCACGGCGATCGCCATCGAGATCTCGCCGGGCACCTTGCCCGTCACCGCGAAGCCGACGATCAGCCCGAACAGGATCACGTAGACCGGCAGCGGGATGATGCCGATACGGATTTCCATCAGCTTCCACCAGCCTTCCGGCCAGAAGCGCTCGCGCGTGGCGGGACCGGCTGCGGCAATCGGCTCGGGTTGGGACGGGGTATGGATAGAGGTCTGCAAGACGTGTCTCCTGATGTTTGGAATGCCTGCATCGCTTCGCGGCATCGTGTGCCGTCTATTACGCAACCCCCGTGCCAGGATTCCGGCCTGCCGGAATATTTTCAATGCATTGATTCATAAGGGATTTATTTCGTCTGCGGAAAGGGTTTGCCAGACGGGATGGCCGAGATTTCGGAATCGGCGCGGCGGGCAGGCCGAAATTTCGGCCTGGCGGCGGCCCGGGCAGCCGGCCATGTCCGCCGCCCGCCATATCGCCGCACGCGATTTTCTTCGCACAATCGCTTCGTAGACCGCCCTCCCGCCGCTCTCTATCATCGGCTGATCTTTTTCCGATGCGACGACGACTGTCCGGAGAACGCCCGCGCGTTCGCCGCGGCGCCGCTCATCCGTCGATACCGTCTTTGGACAGGAGAGTGGTTTCCATGCTGCATCCCGTTTTTTCCGCCCGCTTTTCCGCCGGCCGCGTGGCCAGCCTGGTCCGCCTGCTGGCGGCCGCGCTGCTCAGCGTCGCGCTGCTGAACGGCGCGCGCGCCGACACCGCGCCGCTGAAGGTCGGCATCTCGACGAGCCCGCAGATCGAGGCGCTGAAGATTGCCGCCAAGGAGGCGAAGGAGCAGGGCCTGGACGTGAGGATCGTCGAGTTCACCGACTGGAATACGCCGAACGCGGCGCTCGCGAACAAGGACATCGACGTCAACTACTTCCAGCACATCCCGTTTCTCGAGAACGCGAAGAAGCAAGGCGGCTACAACTTCATCTCGATCGCGCCCGGCACGATCATGAAGATCGGCCTCTATTCGAAGAAGGTGAAGCGCTTCGACGAGCTGAAGGACGGCGCGCGCGTCGCGATCGCGAACGATCCGGTGAACGGCGGGCGCGGGCTGTTGCTGCTTCAGCGCGCGGGCCTCATCACGCTGAAGCCGGGCGCGGACTACCGCGCGACGACGCGCGACATCGTGTCCAACCCGAAGCACCTGAAGATCATCCCGCTGGAAGCGTCGCAGCTCGCGCGCTCGCTCGACGACGTCGACCTCGCGCAGGGCTACCCGAGCTTCATCAAGCTCGCCGGCACGACCGACCCGAACAGCGCGCTGCTGTTCGACGGCACCGAGAACAAGAACTTCGCGATCCAGTGGGTCGTGCGGCCGGAGAGCGTGAACGACGCGCGCATCCGCAAGTTCATCGCGATCTACCAGCACTCGCCGGCGGTGCGCCGGGCGCTCGACAACGCATTCGGCTCGCTGTACGCGATCGCGTGGTGACGGAGGCGACATGACGACGGCGAACCGCAAAAAGATCCTGCTCAACGCGTTCAACATGAACTGCGTCGGGCACATCAACCACGGGCTGTGGACGCATCCGCGCGATCGCTCCGCGCACTACACCGATCTCGATTACTGGGCCGATCTCGCGAGGACGCTCGAACGCGGCAAGTTCGACGGGATCTTTCTCGCGGACATCGTCGGCGTATACGACGTGTTCGGCGGCGGCCCGGACGCCGCGCTGCGCGAATCCGTGCAGGTGCCCGTCAACGACCCGCTGCTGCTCGTGCCCGCGATGGCGCAGGTCACGCAACATCTCGGCTTCGGCGTGACCGCGAACCTGACCTATGAGCCGCCTTACCTGTTCGCGCGCCGCATGTCGACGCTCGACCACCTGACGAAGGGGCGCATCGGCTGGAACATCGTGACCGGCTACCTCGACAGCGCCGCGCGCGGGATGGGCCTCGCGCAGCAGATCGGCCACGACGACCGCTACGAACGCGCGGACGATTACATGGAGGTCGTCTACAAGCTGTGGGAACAGAGCTGGGACGACGACGCGGTGATCCGCGATGCGCACGCGCGCGTGTTCGCGCAGCCGGGAAAGGTGCGGCGCGTGAAGCACGACGGGCCGTTCTATTCGGTTGACGCGATTCACCTGAGCGAGCCGTCGCTGCAGCGCACGCCGGTGCTGTACCAGGCCGGCTCGTCCGCGCGCGGCGTCGAGTTCGCGGGGCGACATGCGGAATGCGTGTTCGTGAACGGGCAGAGCAAGGCCGCCGCGCGCGCGGCCGCGCTCGACATTCGCGCGGCTGCCGCACGGCAGGGCCGCGACCCGGCGTCGATCAGGATTTTCGCCGGCGTGAGCGTCGTCACGGCCGAGACCGAACTTCTCGCGCGCGAGAAGTTCGACGAATACCGGCGCTACGCGAGCCCGGAAGCCGGCCTTGCGCATTTCGCGAGCTCGACCGGCATCGACTTCGCGAAGTACGGCCTCGACGAGCCGATCTCGTACGTGAAGACCGACTCGATCCAGTCGGCCGTCGACGCGATCTCGCGCAAGAGCACGACCGGCACGTGGACCGTGCGCCGGATGCTCGAACAGATGTCGCTCGGCGGTCGCTATGCGCCGATCGTCGGTTCGCCATCGCAGGTCGCGGATGAACTGCAGTCGTGGATCGACGAGACGGGCATCGACGGTTTCAATTTGACGCGCACCGTGATGCCCGAGTCGTTCGAGGATTTCGTCGACTGGGTCGTGCCGGAACTGCAGAACCGCGGCATCTACAAGGAAGACTACGATCCCGCCCCGACGCTGCGCGAGAAGCTGTTCGGCGCGGGTGCGCGCCTGCCGGCGTGGCACACCGGCGCGCAGCATCGGCCGGCCGCCGTGCCCGAACCCGCGCATCCCGCGCATGCCTGAACGTGACGGAGCGAAGCGATGACGCAATTGTTCGATACGCTGGGTTTCATCGAGGCTTCGGCCGTGCGGGCCGGCGCAGGCGCGCACGCACATGGGGCGCATGACGAAGCGGCCGTACGTGCTGACGGAGTCGCCGTGTCGCTCGCGCACGTCGGCAAGGTGTTCGCGACGCCGCGCGGCCAGGCCGCCGCGCTGCGCGACGTGACGCTCGACGTGCGGCGCGGCGAGGTGTTCGGGATCATCGGCCGCAGCGGTGCAGGCAAGTCGACGTTGCTGCGGCTCATGAACGGCCTCGAACGGCCGAGTTCGGGCCGCGTGTGCGTGCAGGGCGTCGATGTCGGCGCGCTCGACGAGGACGGGCTCGTCGCGCTGCGGCGTCGCACCGGCATGGTGTTCCAGCATTTCAACCTGCTGTCCGCGAAGACGGTGTTCGAGAACGTCGCGCTGCCGCTGAAGATTGCCGGCGTGCCGAAGGCCGAGCGCGTGCGCAAGGTCGAGGCGCTGCTCGAACTCGTCGGACTGACCGCGAAGCGCGACGCATATCCTGCCAGCCTGTCGGGCGGGCAGAAGCAGCGCGTTGGCATTGCCCGTTCGCTCGTGCACGATCCCGAGGTGCTGCTGTGCGACGAGGCGACGTCGGCGCTCGATCCGGAGACGACGCAGTCGATCCTCGCGCTGCTTGCCGACATCAACCGCCGCCTCGGGCTGACGATCGTGCTGATCACGCACGAGATGGAAGTGATCCGCGCGGTGTGCGACACGGTCGCGGTGATCGAACAGGGTGAGGTCGTCGAAACGGGCCCCGTGTGGCGCGTGTTCGGCGATCCGCGCCACGGCGCGACGCGTGCGCTGCTCAGCACGATCGTGCACGACCTGCCGGCCGACCTGGCCGCGCGCGTGCGGCCGTTGCCCGAGCAGGCCGCATTGCCCGACGGCGCGCAGGTGGTGCTCGACGTCCGCTATACGGGCGAGAGCGGCGGCGAGCCGGACGTCGGCGCGCTCGCGGCGGCGCTCGGCGGCTCCGTGCGCTTCCTGCACGGCGGGATCGACCGGATCCAGGGGCATGCGCAGGGGCGGCTCGTGATCGCGGCCACACCGCGCGCGGATGAAGCCGGCCAGTCGTCGGCTCGCGGCGGCGCGGTCGCGGCACTGCTCGAACGCGCGCGCCGCCACGCGAACCACGCGGAGGTGCTCGGCTATGTTTGAACTCTGGTGGCCCGAACTGCTCGACGCGATCCGTGACACGCTGTCGATGGTCGCGGCGTCGGCCGCGATCGCCGCGCTGATCGGCATCCCGCTCGCGGTGATCCTGGTGACGACCGCGCCCGGCGGCATCTACGCGCGGCGCGGCGTGAACGCGGTGCTCGGCGCGCTCGTCAACGTGTTCCGCTCGACGCCGTTCATCATCCTGCTCGTCGCGCTGCTGCCGTTCACGCGCGTGCTGATCGGCACGACCATCGGCGTGTGGGCGGCCGTCGTGCCGCTGTCGATCGCCGCGATTCCGTTCTTCGCGCGGATTGCCGAGGTGAGCCTGCGCGAAGTCGATCGCGGGCTGATCGAGGCCGCGCTCGCGATGGGCGCGAAACGCCGTCACATCGTGTGGCACGTGCTGTTGCCGGAGGCGCTGCCCGGCATGCTCGGCGGCTTCACGATCACCGTCGTCGCGCTGATCGGCTCGACCGCGATGGCGGGCGCCGTCGGCGCGGGCGGGCTCGGCGATCTCGCGATCCGCTATGGCTATCAGCGCTTCGACACCACCGTCATGGTGACAGTGATCGTGATCCTGATCGCACTCGTTTCGGCCGTGCAAATCACGGGCGACCGCCTGGTCCGACGCGTGACCCGGCGTACCTGAGCGGCGCCACGAGCGCCGGCTCTTTTCATTGAAGACCCTGAGAGAACGATACCCATGACCTTACCCACCGGCGCGCCGCGCGAATGGAACGGACAATTCGAGGAAGCGCTGTTTCTGGACGTCGCGCGACGTCATCGTCCCGGCTTCCCGGACAAGCTGGCGACACCGCCGCGCGAGCCGCGCGATGAAGACGAACTGGCCGCCGTCGCCGACTACTACACGAAGATGGCGTCGCACGACCTGTTCATCGTTCAGGTCGTCGCGAAGGCGATCGACACGCTGTTCCGCGACGACCTGCACTTCCAGCTGATCCTGTCGCGTCAGCTCGGCGACGACGGCGCGCACGCCGTGATTGGTCGCGAACGCGTGACCCAACTGACCGGCCGCGATCCTGTGCCGGAAGTCGAGCGGCTCGTCGCCGCGCACTGGGAACGCATCGGCGATATCGCGGTGCGCGACGTCGCGGGCTTTCTCGCGTTCGAATGGCATTACGAACTGCACATCCTCGCGAAGCTGTGGATCCAGCGCAAGACCGGCCGCATCGCCGACGGCGCGATGCGCGAGCATGGCGAAAATCGGATTCGCCCGGACGAGGAGTGGCATCGCGTGCAGATCGTCCAGTGGTGGTTCGACAGGTTGAAGACGCTGCCGGCCGTCGAGCGCGAGGTGCTGATCGATCGCGTGATCGGTGCCGACGAGGAAACGCAGGCACGGCTCGACGGGTATCTGCACGACGAATACGCGCATACCGCGCACGTGTTTGGTGCCGATATCGCCGAATACCGCGCGATCTACGACGACTGGCGGCGCGAGATCCTGTCGCGGCTGACCGGCCGTGAGCTCGGCGCGCTGGTGCCGCTGTCGAACGACGCCGTTGCGCACGCATCGCTTGCACAGGAAGCCGTCGCATGAACGATCCTGGCAGCCTGGCGAAGCTGGCGCCGGACGCCGACGCACGCGCGATCAACGCCGATGCGCTGGCGCGTGCGATCGACGCGCTGCGTGCGACGGCCGTCGCGCGCGACCGCGCAGGCGGTCATGCGGCCGACGAGAAGCAGCGGCTCGCCGACGCAGGCCTGCTGACGCTCGCGGTGCCGCGCGAATTCGGCGGCCAGGAAGCCGAGTGGCCCGCGATCTACGACACGATCCGGCGGATCGCGCGCGTCGACAGCGCGCTCGCGCATCTGGTCGGGTTCCAGATCCTGCAGGTGGTGAGCGTCGACGTGTGGGGCAGTGCGGCGCAGCGCGAACGCTTTCTGCGCGGCACGGTCGAGCATCGCTGGTGGTGGGGCAATGCGGTGAACCCGCTCGACACGCGGCTGGTGGCGACCGCGACGCCGGACGGCGGCTACCGGCTCGACGGCGTGAAGGGATTCTGCTCGGGCACGCGCGGCTCGCAGCGGATGACCGTGTCCGCGCACGATCCGGAAACGGGCCGCGCCGTATTCGGCGTCGTGCCGACCGATCGCGACGGGATCACCGTCAACGAGGACTGGGATCCCGTCGGCCAGCGCCAGACCGACAGCGGCAGCGTGCGCTTCGACGGCGTGACGCTCGCGGCGGACGAGGTGCTGCACCGGTCCGAGACGCCGCCGACGCCGCGCGCGACGCTGCGCACGCTGGTGTCGCAGCTCGTATTGACGAACCTGTTCGTCGGGCTTGCGGAAGGCGCGCTGGCCGAGGCGCGCGAATACGTGCTGGCGCACGGCCGGCCGTGGATCAACTCGGGCGTCGCGCAGGCGGGCGACGATCCCTATACGCTGCAGCGCTTCGGCAACATGCGCGTGCAGGCGGTTGCGGCGGCGTCGCTGGCCGATCGCGCGGCTGTCGCGTTGCAGCGCGCATGGACGCGGCGCGACGCGCTGACGGCCGACGAACGTGCCGAAGCGGCGCTCGCGGTGTCGGAAGCGAAGATCGTCGCGCAGCGCGCGGCGCTCGACAACGGCGAGGCGCTGTTCGATGCGTGCGGCGCGCGCGCGACGGCCGCGTCGCTCGGCCTCGATCGCTTCTGGCGCAACGCGCGCACGCATACGCTGCACGATCCGCTCGACTATCGGCTGCGCGACGTCGGCCGGTTCGCGTTGACGGGGGAATTGCCGCAGGCGTCGCTGTATACGTGACGACGGTCAGCCAGCTGCGCCGTGGCGCCGATGGCTGACCGCCCGGCGTCAGGAACAGCGTCCTGACGCGTCGCTGCCGCAGCCCGATTACCAGCGGTAGCCGACGCCCGCGCCGGCGCCGAACGAGCCGTGACCCGATACCGCCGTCGTGACCGAGCCTTTGACGAGCCATTTCGTCGTCGCAACGGACAAGCCGACCGCCATGGCGCTTTGACCGCCGTACGTGCCGCCGCCGAGCGCGACGACCTTCTCGCCAGGCAGCACGGCTTGCGGCAGGTTGGCCATCGCGATCGCGCTCGCCGTGCCCGCGTTCGCGTCCTTGCGGTACTTCGACATTTCCTCGCGCACCGAGTTGATCGCCCCGTTCAACTGGCGCACGTTCACGCCATCCGTCGGCGCGGTGCCGTCCGCCACGTTGGTCAACTGGCGCTCGGCACCGGGCGAACCGATCGACACCGTGTTGTCCCGATCGGCAACCGAATTCGCGCCCAGCGCCACCGCGTTGTTCGCCGTGGCCCGGCTGTTCGTGCCGATGGCGGTCGAGTCCGTGCCGGACACATTCGAGCCCGTGCCGATTGCCGTTCCGTTTGCCGCCGTGACCTTCGAATTCGTGCCGATGGCCGTTCCGTTCGTTGCGGTGACCGTGGAATTGACGCCGACAGCAGTACCGTTGTCGCCCGAGACGTTCGAGCCGTTGCCGACCGCTGTGCCGTTCGCCGCGGTGACCGACGTATTCGGGCCGATCGCGGTGTCCGTCGGGTCCGTCACCGTGCCGCTCGGGACGCTGGACGAGATCTTGCCGACGGTCGTCGTGAGATTGGCCAGGTCCGTCGTCAGCGTCGACACCTGATTGGCGATCGAGAAGAGCTGCGAGCCGTTCACCGCATCCGTGCTGGTCGCGCTGATTGCTCCGGCCGCGACGTTCACGATCTGACGCTCGGCGCCCGCGCTGCCGACGCTGACCACGCCCACCGGCGTGCCCGCGAAGCCGCTGTAGGTCACGCCGTTGAGCGCCACGCTGTTGACGGTCGTATAGGCGCGCGTCGTCGCATTCGAGCCCAGTGCGACGGAATTCGCGTCGGCGGCGTTCGCCCCTTCGCCGATGGCGACCGCGTTCACGGCGGAGGCCGTCGCACGGGCAATGGCGACGCTGCCCGTCGCGGATGCCGAGCTGTCGACACCGAGCGCGACCGCATCGGCCGCGCCGGCATTTGCCTGGAAGCCGAGGGCCGTACCGCCCGCTGCAATGCTGCCCTTGCCCACGGCGGTCGAGAACGTCGTGGTGGCGCTCGCGCTTTGGCCGACCGCTGTCGACTGGTCGACGGCGAATGCGCCCTGACCGAAGGCGGACGCCGTGGCGCCGTTCGCGATCGCGCCGTTACCGACCGCCGTGGCCTGGGTGCCAACTGCGCTCGAAGCCGTCCCGATCGCCGTCGCCTGGTCCCCGGTTGCCACGGCGTTTCCGCCGACGGCCGTCGCGAACGTCCCGGTCGCGGCCGCCATGCGGCCGATCGCGACGGTCTCGCTATAGGCGCCGGTCGACGAGCCCGAATTCGCGACGGCCGCCGTGCCGATCGCGATGTTGTCGCAGCCGGTTGCCGCGGCCGGATACGTGCTGCTGCCCGAAATGGCGATGTTGCCGACGCAGCCCGCCGACGTTTCGGTCGACGTGCCGTTCTGCACATAGTCGGCTCGCGCGGGCGCGGAAACGGCGAATGCGGCCATGGCTGCGCTGACCGTGACGGCAAGCGCGACCTTCGACTTGCGCGGTGCGCGTTGTACGGAATTTCCCAACCCTCGTTGATGCTTGTTCATTTGTTTTCCTGAGCTCGATGTAAAAATCGTGTTGCGGTTTGCATGGCTCCGCTCGCGATATCCCGGTCGCATCGATTCGTTCGTGTCTCTTTCGTGACAGGCATCGATTTTTCGATCTGTAAAAATGAAAGGTCTACTAACAAAATTGAACATTCGTCGGTCTCGACGCGACGGGAGCCGGGCACGGATTGCGGTTACTTGCTTGCTGTCGTCACGGCTACGTCAAAAACTTCGCGAATCCGAAGCTCGGGTCGCGACGACGCATTTTGATGGGTTTGAGTCGCGCACATGTTTGCCGCAGCCGCTGAACGCTATGTTTCGGCGGACATTCGTTCGGGGGTGTGCATGAGGAAACGGCAAGGGATTCCCCGCGCCGAGCAGCCGGTTGCCCGATGATCACGGGCGGGCCGGTGACGAGGAGAGGGCGACACTGCCCGAACGCATTTGCTCACGCGACAGGCGGCATCGACCTTCGCTTGCAGGCCGTCCACTCGACGCAGGTATCCGTGCGTCGAAACCGCCTGGTCGGTGTTGTCGTGGCGTTACTGCGCCGGCAGCGCGTCCGCCAGCGCCCGCATCGCATCCACCGTCTCCGGATTCGCCGGGAAAAATGCCTCGATCGCGAGTTCCGACAGCGTCACGTCGACCGGCGTGCCGAACACCGTCGTCGTGCTGAAGAACGTCAGCTCGCCGCTCGCCGTGCTCAGCCGAAGCGGCACGGCGATATCCGCGAAATCGGTGCGCGCGTGCGAATCGTCGGGCTGGCCGGCCGGAGCCGGATAGGCGGCGAGCTCGTCGCGCAGCGCGTGCAGCGTGCGGTCGCCGCTCGCGTCGATTTGCCGTTGCAGCCGGTGCAGGATATGCGCGCGCCATTCGTGCCAGTTGACGATCTGCGGCGCGAGGCCGTCAGGATGCAGGCTCAGGCGCAGCACGTTGACGGGCGGCTGCAGAAGCGCCGGATCGGCCTGCGCGACCAGCGCGCCGAGCATCCGGTTCGCGGCGAGCAGCGTCCAGTGGCGATCCACCGCGAGTGCCGGGTAAGGCTCGTGGCCGCGCAGCACGGCTTCGACCGCGTGGCGCGCCGCATCGAGCTGCGGATCGGAGAAGGGCCGCTCGCGAAACAGCGGCGCATAGCCGGCCGCGACGAGCAGCGCATTGCGCTCGCGCAGCGGCACGTCGAGGCGCTCGGCGAGATGCAGCACCATCTCCCGGCTCGGCTGTGCCCGCCCCGATTCGACGAAGCTCAGGTGCCGCGCGGACACCTCGGCCTCCAGCGCGAGGGCCATCTGGCTGAGGCGTCGGCGTTGACGCCAGGTGCGCAGCAGCGAGCCGATGCCGGACGCGCGGCCGGCTGACGGGGGGAGCGATTGAAGGGCGGCGGTCGAGTTCATGACGAGGATGATAGGCAATCCCGCGTGCCCCGGACATTACCTGCGACGTAAGCATTCCGGATCGATGTGTATCGGGTGTGCATCGCCGACTCCGCCCGCGGCCGCCCGAGGCGTCCCTCCGCCCCCGCATTTCGTGCCCGGCGCGGCCCCGACGCTGCGATACCATAGCCCCCGTGCCACCTGAGAGGCGGTGCCGGACCCGCGACCACAACGCCCCGGGCCGGATGCCGCGCACATTCACAACAAGGCATTCCAGGGGAATCCAACAATGAAAAAACTCGCCCTCCGCGTCGCCTGCGTGGCGATGCTCGCGCTCGCCGCAACCAGCGGCCATGCGCAGACCGAAGCCGCGCAGGTCGAAATGAGGGCCGCCGCCGCGGCCGCCAACAAAGCCGTCGTGAACGGGCCGGCCGATATCGACGTCAAGCACGAAGCCGTGCTGAAGCTGAAGGAAGGCGAATCGTTCGTGCCGGCCGCCGAAGCCGGCCGCTACCTGCGCTCGATGGGCAACTCGATCGACGAATCGAAGCTGGTCGGCCTCGTGCTGCCCGAGGACCCGGACGCCGACTGGATCTCGGTCGTGTCCTTCGAGCCGAGCGGCTACATTCGCGACGACGACGCGAAGGACTGGAAACCCGACGAATTGCTGAAGAGCCTGCAGGCCGGCACCGAGGAAAACAACCCGGCGCGCAAGGAGCGCGGGCTGCCCGAGACCGAGGTGGTCGGCTGGGCGCAGGCGCCCGCGTACGACGCCGCCACGCACCGGCTCGTGTGGTCCGCGATCATCCGCGACAAGGGTGCGGCCGCGAACGCGGAGAGCGACGGCGTGAACTACCGGACGCTCGTGCTCGGCCGCGACGGCTACCTGTCGCTGACGATGGCGTCGACGCTCGCCGATCTGCCGAAGTACAAGGCCTCGGCCGACGGCCTGCTCGCGAACATCCGCTTCAACGACGGCAAGCGCTATGCCGATTTCAACAAGTCGACCGACCACGTCGCCGAGTACGGGCTCGCGGCGCTGATCGTCGGCGTCGGCGCGAAGAAGCTCGGGCTGCTCGCGCTGATCGGCGCGTTCGCCGTGAAGTTCTTCAAGATCGGCGCGGTCGCGCTGCTGGCGGGCGGCGCGGCGCTGAAGCGCTTCTTCGGGCGCAAGCCGAAGCCGGCAGCCGTGCCGATCGTCGCCGATGCAACCGACGCAGCCGCCGTGTCCGGCACGGAGCGCAAGGAATGACGAAGCTGCTGCTGCTGATCTTCGGCGGCCTGAAGCTCGGCAAGGTGCTCATGTCGGCGGGCACCATGCTGGCGTCGATCGCCGTCTACGCGCTGTTCTACGGGTGGCGCTTCGCGGCCGGTTTCGTTGCGCTGCTGCTGGTCCACGAAGCCGGTCACTACGTGGCCGCGCAGCGGCGCGGGCTCGACGTCGGGCTGCCGACGTTCATTCCGTTCGTCGGCACGCTCGGCGCGCTGGCCTGCTACGCGGCCGCGCGGCACTACGACAGCAATCTGCTGCTCGCGCTCGCCTATACGGGCTTCTTCCTGAACCTGTTCAACATGATTCCGCTGTCGCCGTTCGACGGCGGGCGCATCACGGCGGTGCTGTCGCCGCGCATCTGGTTCGCGGGCGTGCCCGTGCTGATCGCGCTGTTCGCGTATCGGCCGAGCCCGCTCCTGATCGTGATGGCGATCCTCGCGCTGCCGCAGTTGAAACGTGCCTGGCGCTACGATCCCGACGCGCCGGAGAACCGCGCGTACTACACGACGTCGGTCGAGACGAAGACGACCTACGCGCTTTTCTACGTCGGCCTGCTCGCGTTTCTCGCGCTGATGACGTCCGGCGTGCATGACATGCTGCGCGTCGCCCATTCTGCAGCCTGAGCGATGTAAGAACGGCGGCCGCTCATGCGCGGCCGCCGTCGTTTTCCCACCATTCCCGCCGAAGGTCACGCGTCGCGATGACGCAGCTCGACGCGCTTGATGTCCTTCACGATCACGAGATAGCTGAGCACCGTGACGAGCGCGTTCAGTCCGACGAACACGAGCGCGCCGTTGAACGAGCCGCTCGCGCCGACCAGGTAGCCGATCGCGATCGGCGCGACGATGCCGGCCGTGTTGCCGAACATGTTGAACAGGCTGCCCGACAGGCCGATCGCTTCCTTCGGCGCGGTGTCCGCGACGACGGCCCAGCCGAGCGAACCGATTCCCTTGCCGAAGAACGACACGGCCATCAGCACGATCACCAGCGCTTCGCTGTCGACGTAATTGCAGCCGATGATCACCATCGACAGCAGCATGCCGCCGACGATCGGGATCTTGCGCGCGAGCGTCAGCGACACGCCGCGGCGGATCAGCATGTCCGACAGCATCCCGCCGAGCACGCCGCCGAGGAACCCGCAGATCGCCGGCAGCGACGTCATGAAGCCGGCCTTCAGCAGCGACATTCCGCGCGCCTGTACGAGGTAGATGGGGAACCACGTCAGGAAGAAATACGTGAGCACGTTCACGCAGTACTGGCCGAGATAGACGCCGAGCAGCATCCGGTTCGACAGCAGCTGGCGCACGTAGTACCAGCCCGCGACGCGGCGGCCTCCGGATGCCGTTCCCGCGCCGGCGCCGCGCGCCCCGGTCGATCGGTCCGTGGTGCGCACGAGGCCGCCGCCTTGCTCGATGTGCTCGAGTTCCGCGCGGTTCACCGCCGGATGGTCGACCGGATCCTTCATCACGCGCAGCCACAGGAACGCGAGCGCGATGCCGGCGAGGCCGAGCCACAGGTACACGTGGTGCCAGCCGTACGCATGCGTGAGCCACGCCATCAGCGGCGAGAAAACCACCGCCGCGAAATATTGCGCGGCATTGAAGATCGCCGACGCCGTGCCGCGCTCGGCGGTCGGGAACCAGCTCGCGACGACCTTCGCGTTCGCGGGAAACGCGGGCGCCTCGGCGATGCCGACCGCGAAGCGCATCACGAACAGCGCGGTCACCGCGAACGCGGCGCTGCCGCCGAGGCCGATCGTGCTTTGCAGCAGCGTGAACGCCGACCACAGGAAGATGCTGGTCGCATACACGCGGCGCGCGCCGAAGCGGTCGAGCAGCCAGCCGCTCGGCAATTGCGCGAGCACGTACGCCCAACTGAACGCCGAGAAGATGTAGCCCATCGTCACCGGATCGATGCCGAAAGCCTTGCGGATCGGCGTGCCGGTGATCGACAGCGTCGCGCGGTCCGCATAGTTGAGCGTCGTGACGACGAACAGCATCGCCAGGATCCAGTAGCGCACGGCGGTGCGGCGCGCGGTGCGCGCAAGGTCGATCGGAAGATCGCGAGGAGCGGTTTGATTGGGCACTTTAATGTACGTCGTCGTATAACATGGGTGGAAGTTTATGAGGGTTGGTCGCGCTCAGAAACCTCGGGTTTTCCCTTGATGAGCCATGCAAATTGGTCAAAGTGTGGGCAAAAGCTGAATCAATAAGGGATTCATGCATGGTGTGGCAAGATCGACGGGCGGCACGATTTATGAAATGCTGTCAGCAGACATCGTATCTGTTGAGCTACAATGAACCATCATTCCCGAAACACGGAGCACACCCCATGCAACTGACTGGAGAGATGCTGATCGGCGCCGAAGCGGTAGCCGGCTCGGCCGGTACCTTGCACGCGTTCGACCCGACGAAGGGCGCACCGATCGATGCGCCGGCCTTCGGCGTCGCGACGCAGGCCGACGTCGAGCGCGCGTGCGAACTCGCACGCGACGCCTTCGATGCGTACCGCGCGCAGCCGCTCGCGGCCCGCGCGGCGTTTCTCGAAGCGATCGCCGACCAGATCGTCGCGCTCGGCGACGCGCTGATCGAGCGCGCACACGCCGAAACGGGTCTGCCCGTCGCGCGGCTGCAGGGCGAGCGCGGCCGCACCGTCGGCCAGCTCCGGCTGTTCGCGCGCGTCGTGCGCGACGGGCGCTTCCTCGCCGCGTCGATCGATCCCGCGCAGCCCGCACGCACGCCGCTGCCGCGTTCGGACCTGCGGCTGCAGAAGGTCGGCCTCGGGCCCGTCGCGGTGTTCGGCGCGAGCAACTTCCCGCTTGCGTTCTCGGTGGCCGGCGGCGATACCGCGTCGGCCCTCGCGGCCGGCTGCCCGGTGATCGTGAAGGCCCATGAGGCGCACCTCGGCACGTCCGAGCTGGTCGGCCGCGCAATTCGCGCCGCGGTGGCGCAATGCGGGATGCCGGCCGGCGTATTCTCGTTGCTGATCGGCCCCGGCCGCGTGATCGGCGCGGCGCTCGTCAGCCATCCGGCGGTGCAGGCCGTCGGCTTCACCGGGTCGCGGCAGGGCGGCATGGCGCTCGTGCAGCTCGCGAACGCGCGCCCGCAGCCGATTCCTGTTTATGCGGAAATGAGCAGCATCAACCCGGTCGTGCTGTTCCCGGCCGCGCTGGCCGCGCGCGGCGACGCGATCGCGACCGGCTTCGTCGATTCGCTGACGCTCGGCACCGGCCAGTTCTGCACGAACCCGGGCCTCGTGCTGGCGGTCGACGGTCCCGACCTCGACCGCTTCGAGTCCGTCGCCGCGCAGGCGCTCGCGAAGAAGCCTGCCGGCGTGATGCTGACGCGCGGCATCGCCGACGCGTATCGCAATGGCAGCGCCAAGCTGGCCGAACTGCCGGGCGTGCGCGAAATCGGCGCGGGCGAGGCGGCGCAGACCGAATGCCAGGCAGGCGGCGCGCTGTACGAAGTCGCCGCGCAGGCGTTCCTGGCCGAGCCGGCGTTCAGCCACGAAGTGTTCGGGCCGGCATCGCTGATCGTGCGCTGCCGTGATCTCGACGAAGTCGCGCGCGTGCTCGACGCACTCGAGGGCCAGCTGACGGCCACGCTGCAGATGGACGCCGACGACAAGCCGCTCGCGCGCCGCCTGCTGCCGATCCTCGAACGCAAGGCCGGGCGCCTGCTCGTCAACGGCTATCCGACCGGCGTCGAAGTGTGCGACGCGATGGTGCACGGCGGGCCGTTCCCGGCGACGTCGAACCCGGCCGTCACGTCGGTCGGCGCGACCGCGATCGAGCGTTTCCTGCGGCCCGTGTGCTATCAGGATTTCCCGGACGACCTGCTGCCGGAGGGGCTGCAGGAAAGCAATCCGCTCGGCATTCCGCGGCTGCGGGACGGGAAGGCGGAGTGACGGTGCGGCGGCGCGGCGCGAAGCCGGGCCGCATGCTGAAGGAATGAAAGCGGGGGCGGCCGGCTGGCTGCCTCCGCTTTTTTCATGATGGCTTCCGCGTCACCGGAATTTCTCCTACAGTAGCGGGGCCTCGGGCCGCACGGCCCGCAGGCGGGCCTGAGAGATCACAACATTCCAAGCGGGAACCATCCGATGAACATCAGCAAGCGCGGCGACCACCTGTTCGCCGCCGGATTGTGGAAGGCGATCGGCGACGTTGCGCATTCGGTGCGCAGCCGGATCGGCCAGTACAGCGAAGGGCGCGTGCTCGCGAATGCGTTGCTGGAATTCCAGCGCGACCTGGGCGGCAGCGAATTCGACGTGACCATCAACCAGGGGCGGCCCGTTACCGGCTCCGACGCGCATTCGCTCATGTTCGGCCTCGCCGTGCGCCGTTTCCGACAGGACATGGAAGCGCTGGTGTTCGCGCTCGAGCATCGCCGCGGCATCGACGAACACGACCAGGGCCTGCGCACCGAAGCGCTGATGCAGGCCAACAGCGCGCTTCTGACCGCGAAGCAGTCGGCAACGATCACGGTCGGCCGGTTCTTCGATGCGGTCGTCGATCGCGACGTGCTGGGGCAGATTCTCGGTGACGAGTCGAACGCACGCGTGCGTGCGGGCGCGCAAGGGCAGATCGAGGCGACCCGGATCAAGCTCGGCAACGTGCGTCACCGGATCATCGGCGTCATCGCGCAGATGTGACCGCGCGCATCGCGATGGGATGCGTGGCATGGCCGCCGCTGCAAACGACCGCGGCCGGCAGGCGCCGGCCGCGATGCAACACGGGCAACAAACCGGTCGCGGTGCCATTGAAGACGCCGCGCCGGCCGTACGCGCTTACTGCGGGCCCATCTTCTTGATCAGCACGTCCAGTTCGGCCATTTCGGCGTCGGTGAGGTCGACGAGCGGCGCGCGCACCGGGCCAGCGTCATGGCCGACGAGCTTCGCGCCCGCCTTCACGATGCTGACCGCGTAGCCCGCGCGACGGTTGCGGATATTCAGGTACGGCAGGAAGAATTCGTCGATCAGGCGGCCGACCGTTGCGTGGTCGTCCTTCGCGATCGCTTCGTAGAACGCCATCGCCGTCTTGGGGATGAAGTTGAACACGGCCGACGAGTACACCGGCACGCCGAGCGCCTTGTACGCGGCTGCGTAGACTTCGGCCGTCGGCAGGCCGCCGAGATACGCGAAGCGGTCGCCGAGGCGGCGGCGAATCGTGACCATGCTCTCGATTTCGCCGACGCCGTCCTTGAAGCCGATCAGGTTCGGGCAGCGATCGGCGAGGCGCTCGAGCATGTCGGCGTTCAGCTTCGAATTCGCGCGGTTGTACACCACGACGCCGATCTTCAGCGCGCGGCACACCTGCTCGACGTGTTCGGCGATGCCTTCCTGGCTGGCTTCGGTCAGGTAGTGCGGCATCAGCAGCACGCCGCTCGCGCCGAGGCGCTCGGCTTCCTGCGCGTATTCGATCGCGACGCGCGTCGCGCCGCCGGCGCCGGCCAGGATCGGCACCTTGCCCTTGCAGGTTTCCGTCGCGACGCGGATCACGTCCGAATACTCGCGCTGCGTGAGCGAGAAGAATTCACCGGTGCCGCCGGCCGCGAACAGCGCGGTCGCGCCATACGGTGCCAACCATTCCAGACGCTCGGCATAGGTGGTCGGGCGGAAGCTGCCGTCTGCGTCGAAGTCCGTCAGCGGAAACGACAGCAGGCCGTGGGAGATGATCTGTTTGAGTTCTTGCGGTGAAGTCATGGTTGGGTCGTCCGTCTAGCGCGAGTGCTGGGTTCGTCGGGTACGGCATCCGAGCCATATTGGCGATGTCGTTGTATGTCATCGTACAACGAGGCAAAAGGTGACGCAAGCGATTTGCTGGCGGGCGGGGGTTAGGGTCTTTCCGGATAAGGGTTTACTCAGCATCCCGGTTGGTGTTGAATGTCGTATGATGACTAACGATTTGACTGGTGGCCTTCCAGGAATTCCGATGACTGCTTCCCCGCTTTATATCCGCGTGCACCCCGACGACAACGTCGCGATCGTCGTCAACGACGGCGGCCTGCCCGAGGGCGCGACGTTCGCCGACGGCCTGACCCTGCGCGAAGGCGTGCCGCAAGGGCACAAGGTCGCGCTGGTCGACCTTGCGGCCGGCGACCCGATCGTCCGCTACAACGTCGTGATCGGCTACGCGCTCACCGAGCTGCGCCGCGGCAGCTGGGTCAACGAGCGCACGATGCGCATGCCCGAGCCGCCGGGGCTGGACAACCTGCCGCTCGCCACCCGTGCCGCGCCGCCGCTGGCGCCGCTCGAAGGTTATACGTTCGAGGGCTTCCGCAATCCGGACGGTTCGGTCGGCACGCGCAACATCCTCGCGATCACGACGACCGTGCAGTGCGTGTCGGGCGTCGTCGAGCATGCGGTGAAGCGGATCAAGGACGAACTGCTGCCGCGTTACCCGAATGTCGACGACGTGGTCGGGCTCGAGCACACCTATGGCTGCGGCGTCGCGATCGATGCGCCCGATGCCGACATCCCGATCCGCACGCTGCGCAACATCAGCCTGAACCCGAACTTCGGCGGCGAGGTGATGACGGTGAGCCTCGGCTGCGAGAAGCTGCAGCCCGAGCGCCTGCTGCCACCCGGCGCGATTCCGCTGGCGGCCGACGGCGCGGCGGACAACGGCGGCGTGGTGTGCCTGCAGGATGCCGCGCACGTCGGCTTCAACTCGATGATCGACTCGATCATGAAGATGGCCGAATCGCACCTCGAGCGGCTGAACCGCCGCCGTCGCGAGACGTGCCCGGCGTCCGATCTCGTCGTCGGCGTGCAGTGCGGCGGCAGCGATGCATTCTCGGGGCTGACCGCGAACCCGGCGGTCGGCTTCGCGGCCGACCTGCTCGTGCGCGCGGGCGCGACGATCATGTTCTCGGAAGTGACTGAAGTGCGCGACGGCGTCGCGCAGCTCACGTCGCGCGCGGCGAACGAGGACGTCGCCCGCGAAATCATCCGCGAGATGGACTGGTACGACCGCTACCTGCAGCGCGGCCGCGTCGATCGCAGCGCGAACACGACGCCCGGCAACAAGAAGGGTGGCCTGTCGAACATCGTCGAGAAGGCGATGGGTTCGATCGTGAAGTCGGGCAGCGCGCCGATCGCCGGCGTCGTGCGGCCCGGTGATCGGGCGCGGCAGAAGGGGCTGCTGTACGCGGCGACGCCCGCGAGCGATTTCATCTGCGGCACGCTGCAGCTCGCGGCGGGGATGAACCTGCACGTGTTCACGACCGGCCGCGGCACGCCATACGGCCTCGCGCAGGTGCCGGTGATCAAGGTCGCGACGCGCAGCGATCTCGCGCGCCGCTGGCACGACCTGATGGATCTCGACGCGGGGCAGATCGCGACCGGCGCGGCCTCGATCGAGGACGTGGGCTGGGAGCTGTTCCGGCTGATGCTCGATGTCGCGAGCGGCAAGCGCCGCACCTGGGCCGAGCAATGGAAGCTCGCGAATGCGCTGACGCTGTTCAACCCGGCGCCGGTGACCTGACACGCGCGGTTGCGATGGCAGACGATGCGGGCGCCTTCGAGCGCCCGTTCTTGATTGCGGCGGCGCGATTTCCTTACCTCGAACGTAATCGACCGCCCATGCGAGGCAGGTGACGATGACGGCACGCGAACACGAAACGTCCGCGGCGCCGTCCTTCCTTCATCCAGACCAGGAGCCTCGCATGAACACCGCCCAAACCGTCCAGTCCGCTCACGCCGACCTGATCGACCGCTATTTCGACGCCTGGAACGAGCCCGACGTCGCACGCCGGCGCGCGCTGATCGATGCGACCTACGCGAGCGACGCGGCCTATCGCGATCCGCTGATGGCCGGCGACGGCCACGCGGGCATCGACACGATGATCGCCGCGGTGCAGGCGCGCTTCCCCGCGTTCCGGTTCCGCCGCACGACCGACGTCGACGGCTTCGGCCAGCACCTGCGCTTCTCGTGGGCGCTCGTGTCGCCCGACGGCGCGGCGATCGTGAAGGGTTCGGATTTCGGCACCGTCGATGCGTCGGGCCGCCTGAAGTCGGTCACGGGTTTCATCGACGAAATGCCGGCCGCGGCATCGTGACGTGAGCGATGCACGCCCGGTGGCCGCCGGGATCGGGTAACTTATGCAATTCGTTCCCGATCCCGGAGATTTGCCCACATGCTGAAGAATCTCGATCCTCTGCTGCACGCCGACATCCTGCACACGCTGCGCGCGATGGGCCACGGAGATGAAGTGGCGATTTGCGATGCGAATTTTCCCGCGGAGTCCGTCGCCGAGCACACGGTGGTCGGCCGCGCGCTGCGCATCGACGGCGCCGACTCGGCGCGCGTCGCGCGCGCGGTGCTGTCCGTGCTGCCGCTCGACACGTTCGTCGATACGCCCGCGTGGCGGATGGAAGTGGTCGGCGACCCCGCCGCGGTGCCGCCCGTGCAGCGCGAAGTGCAGGCCGAAATCGATCGCGCGGAAGGGCGCGCCGTGCCGCTCGCGGGCGTCGATCGATTCGCGTTCTACGAGCGCGCGCAGCAGGCGTACGCGGTGATCGTCACCGGCGAGCTGCGCGGCTACGGCTGCTTCCTGTTCAAGAAAGGCGTGCTGTTGAGCGACGCCGGTTAGGGCCTGTTCCCTTTATTCGCGGCGACGGCCGGGCGTCGTTCTTCATGGCGCCGTCATGCTTGCGTCGCCGCCGCAGCGTAAAGATTTGCTACAACCTTTTTCTTGGACACCGCGAAAAGACCCTCTATGCTGGCCCATTTGCCGCGGGCCCGACAGGGCCGCGCGGCTCCGAACCGCACGGGCACGCCCCGCGCGGACGGCCGAACTGCATACGAGGAGAGAGGCATGACGCGTTCCGTCGATTCCGGCGTCATTTTTTTCGCGCGCCTGGCGCTGGCGGCGTTGTTCTTGTGGGGCGGCGTGATGAAGCTGCTCGGCTACAGCGATTTCATCGGTTATCTGCATGGGCTGAACGTGCCCTATCCGCAGGTGATGGGCCCGGTCGTCGTCACGATCGAGGCACTCGGCGGCCTGCTGCTGATCGTCGGCTACAAGGTGAAGCCGCTCGCGTTGCTGATGGCGTTCTATACGATCGCGACCGCGATGGTGGGACACAATTTCTGGGATGCGACGGACGCCGCGGTCCAGCACGACATGGTGATCCACTTCTGGAAGAACGTCGCGATCGCCGGCGGGTTCCTGCTGCTGTTCGTGACCGGTGCGGGCGGCGCGAGCATCGACGCGCTGCGCCGGCCGAGTTCGTCGTACGGCGCGCTGCGCTGAATCGCACCGGGCTGAATGGCGCGACGCACGCACGTCGCGCGCCGCGCTGAACCAAAACAAAAGGGCCGAATCCCGCACGCCGCGGGATTCGGCCCTTTGTTCATCCAGCCAACGCGTGCGCGCCGGCGTTCAGCGTGCGTCCTTCAGGTCCTTCGCATCCTTCGAGAACTGCACGGCGATCGCGCCGAGCACGCAGATCGTTGCGACGTACACGACCGGCGCGAGCGGGTTCGATTTCATCATCAGCGACACGATCACCGGCGTCAGGCCGCCGAAGATCGCATACGCGACGTTGTACGAGAACGAGATGCCCGAGAAGCGCACGACCGCGGGGAAGCTCTTGACCATCACGAACGGCACCGCACCGATCGTGCCGACCGTGAAGCCGGCAATCCCGTAGTACAGCGGCAGTGTCGACGCGTCGGCCGCGACCTGCGCGAACAGCAGGTAGTAGCACGCGGCCAGCACGAGGCCGCCGATGCCGAGCACGCGCTTCGCGCCGATCCAGCCCGCGAGCGAGCCGGCGGTGATGCAGCCGGCGGTCAGGCACAGCGTCGCGACGCTGTTCGCGAACAGCGTGGTCGCGGGCGTCAGATGAAACTGCTTCTGCAGCAGCGCGGGCGTCATCAGGATCACGACGACGATCGCCGCCGACAGCATCCACGTGAGCAGCATCGACACGATCACCGCGCGGCCGTGGTCGCGCAGCACGGCCTTCAGCGGAATCTCGGCCGCGAGCGCCTTCTTCGCCTTCATCTCGGCGAACACCGGCGTCTCGTGCAGCCAGCGGCGCAGGTAGACGGAGAACAGGCCGAACACGCCGCCGAGCAGGAACGGAATGCGCCAGGCGAATGCGGTGACTTCGGCGCCCGAGTAACGGCTGTTGATGCCGGCGGCGACCAGCGAGCCGAGCAGGATGCCGGCCGTGAGGCCCGCGGTCAGCGTGCCGCACGCATAGCCGATGTGGCGCGACGGCACGTGCTCCGACACGAATACCCATGCGCCCGGCACTTCGCCGCCGACCGCCGCGCCCTGCAGCACGCGGAACAGCAGCAGCAACACCGGCGCGAGGATGCCGACCGAGTCGTAGGTCGGCAGCAGGCCCATGAGCAGCGTCGGCACCGACATCATCAGCACGCTCAGCGTGAACATCCGCTTGCGGCCGAACAGGTCGCCGAAGTGCGCCATGATCACGCCGCCGAGCGGACGCGCGAGATAACCGGCCGCGAAGATGCCGAACGTCTGCAGCTGGCGCAGCCAGTCGGGAATGTCGTGCGGGAAGAACAGCTGTCCGATCGCGGGTGCGAAGAACACGAAGATGATGAAGTCGTAGAACTCGAGGGCGCCGCCGAGTGCGGCAAGGCCAAGAGTTTTATAGTCGCTGCGCGTGAGCGCGCGTTCGGCGGCGCGAGGCACGCCGCTCAATTCGGAAGCTTGCATGGTCAGGACGATCGGTTTTCGAATGTTGTTGTCGGTGCTGCGTCTCCAGAACCCGCTATCGGCATGGACTGGCAAGGCGCGGCTTGCGTCGTCGAGCGTGTGCCGAGCGCCGGATGGGGCACGCGACACGCACCGTCGCACCGGGATGGGGCACGACGCAGACGAAGCGTCAAAGCGGGTGGGGGGATTCTACAGGAGCGCGAAATGCGCGCGCGCGGGGCCGCGCCGAGGAATGCTTCGGACTTCGTCGAACCGAAACGCACGCGGCGCGGCAGGCGGGTGACCCGCATGCCGCGCCGCGCGTGACAGGGACTGCGCGATCAGTTGCCGGCGATGGTATCGACCGGCTTGAACGCGCCGTGCTCGACCTTGTAGATCGTCACCGGCGCATCCTTCAGGTCGCCCTTCGCGTCGTATGCGATGCTCGGCGCCGACACGCCCTTGATCGACACCTTGCCGAGATACGGCGTATAGACCTTCGGATCGGTCGAGTTCGCGTTCTTCATCGCGGTGAGCAGCGCGATCGTGCCGTCGTACGAGTAGGGCGAATAGGTGATGACGTCTTCATTGAAGCGTGCCTTGTAGCGCGATGCGTAGCCGGCGAAGCCCGGCATCTTTTCCTTCGGCAGCCCGCCCATGTAGACGATCGCGCCTTCGGCCGCGTCGCCGCCGACCTTCAGGAACGTCGGCGAGCGCGACATCTCGCCGGTCACGAAGGCGGACTTCATCCCGAGCTGGCGCATCTTGCGGATCATCGGCGAAGACTGCGCGTCGCCGCCGCCGTAGAAGATCGCGTCGGGGTTGAGGCCCTTCAGGTTGGTCAGGATCGCCGAGAAGTCGAGCGCCTTGTCGTTCGTGAAGTCGCGCTTGACGATCGTGCCGCCCGCGGCCTGCACGGCCTTCGCGAATTCGTCGGCGATGCCCTGGCCGTAGGCCGTGCGGTCGTCGATGATCGCGATGCGCTTGAAGCGCAGCGTCTTCACCGCGTACGTGCCGACGATGCGGCCGGCCTGCGCGTCGCTCGTCAGCAACCGGTAGGTGGTCTTGTAGCCGCGCGCCGTGTATTGCGGCGACGTCGCCATCGAGATTTGCGGCAGCCCCGCGCGATCGTACAGGTCGGACGCCGGAATGCTCGTGCCCGAGTTGAAGTGGCCGATGACGCCGCGGACGTTGTCGTCGATCAGCCGCTGCGCGACCGTCGTGCCGGTGCGCGGGTCGGCCTGGTCGTCCTGCGAGTCGAGCTGGAACGTGACCGGCTGTCCACCGATCGTCGGATGCGTCGCGTTGAAATCGGCGATCGCGAGTTGCACGCCCTTCTGCATGTCCGTGCCGTAGTTCGACTGCGGCCCCGTCAGCGGTGCGGCGAAACCGATCTTGACGACGTCGGCGGCGATGGCGTGTGCGCCCGACAGTGCGCAGGCAGCGGCCAGCGCGACGTGCGATACCTTCAGCTTCACTTTCACTTCCCCTTGATGGCGTGGTTGGGCCGCCGCCGGCCAGCGGGCCGGTGCGGTAAACCGGGCGAGACGTATCGGTCTGCAGGCCTGTGCGACAGCCGTGCGGGGTGTGCCATGCGCCGCGCGGGTTGTGCCGGAATCGGCGTGCGTGGTGTTGGCGGGATGTCGTCTCGTAACCGTTGATCGAAGTCTAGGTAGCGAAAATGCGCGCGTCTTGCGCGTTCGGTGCGCGACCGGCGACGATTTCGGCATATCGTCGATAACCCTGATATATGCCGAAATCGTCATGTAGAACGCGCAATCGCGCCAAGACGTGACGCGCCGGCATTTCTAGGATGGCGGGTCCGGCGCAGGTTGTCTCGGCGTCAGTTGGGTGCATCGATATCGCCGACGTTGCCGACCGATGCCCGGCGCCATGCAGCGGGCCGATGCGTATTCGACGCCGCCCGGCAAGCGCGCGGCGCAGTGGTTGCGCGCACAACAGCACGGCGTACGATGCGCCGCCGCATGCGGCCACCCGATCGTCGCCAATCGTCGCCGATCGGCGGCGCGTTGCGCGGACCGCCGTTCGCCGAGCCGCCCGATCGCTTGCCCGAGATCGCCACGACGTGTTCTCGGGCGCGCTCCTATAATCGACGCCATCAGCCACTCCCTTCGCAGATGCCGGGATGACGACCTTCCTTGCCGCACCGCCCATGAGCCTGTCCGACACGCTGCGCTACCAGCCCGACAACGCCGATCTCGGCGCGATGCTCGCGCACTTCCGCCTGCTCGAGCCGGTGTTCGATGCGCTGCCCGACGTTGCATTCTTCGTGAAGGACGCGAACGGCCGCTACGCGCTCGTCAACCGCACGCTGGCGATGCGCTGCGGCTACAAGGACAAGCGCGACCTGCTCGGCAAGACGACCGACGAAGTGTTTCCGCGCCGCTTCGGCCGGACCTATTTCGAGCAGGACATGGCGACGATCACCGCCGGCCAGCAACTGATGGACCAGCTCGAGCTGCATCTGTATCCGGGCCGCCAGCCGGGCTGGTGCCTGACCTGCAAGGAGCCGCTGCGCGACGCGGCCGGCAAGGTGGTCGGCCTCGCGGGCATCTCGCGCGACCTGAAGGCGCACGAGGGGTCGCATCCGGCCTACAGCAAGCTCGCCGACGTGGTGCAGCACATCCAGGATCACTACGTGCAGCCGCTGAACCTGAAGCAGCTTGCGCAGATGGCCGGGATGTCGGTCGCGCAGCTCGAACGCTACTTCCACAAGGTGTTTCACCTGACGCCGCGCCAGGTGCTGCTGAAAACGCGGCTCGACGCGGCCACGGCGCTGCTCGTCACGCACGACAAGGTGACCGACGTCGCGGCGCTATGCGGTTATACGGATCACAGCGCGTTCACGCGCCAGTTCAAGGCGACGGTCGGCATGACGCCGACGGAATATCGGCTGATGCTGCAGGATCGGGCAGGGTGAAGTGTCGCGCCGGGCGGGCCGGCGGGTCTGAAGGATCGGGGCGATGCGGGGAAGCGGTGAAAACCGTGGCTCAGCGGTAGCCGAGCCCTTTCAGGACGGCCGTGCCGTCTTCGGTCAGCCGGAAGCTGGGGGCCGTATCGGGGTCGAGCCTGACCATCTCGACGAGACCGGCTTCCTGCAGCGCAGGCAATTCGGCTTTGGCGTTCGCGCCGATCGGCGCATGCAGCAGCACGAGCAACGTCGCGATTTCGTGATGACTGAGCAGGCGGCGCAGCATCGTCTTCTTTGCAGGGGGCGCGGCCGGGCGGCCCGCGGGTGCTTCTACGGCGCTCATCGCTGTCCTCCTTTTCGAGATAACCATCGGGTACTGGTTGCGGATGGTGCCGTCGAAGACTTAAGCGATTCTTAAAACCGCGGTGGCCGAGCGGATGCTGCAGTGCGGCGTGCGTTACGGGATGTAACCCCAGCCGGGCGGCCGCTTCCGGCCCCGTTTCCGGCCCCGAGCGGCCTGCCTTGCCGGGCGGGGCACCGCCGCGGCATTCACCACGATGGTGCGTCCGCGCGACGCACGTCGCAGGGTCGTCGTGGTTTTCTCGTTCGATTCGCCCCTGCGCGAAATTCGCTTGCTCCCTTATTTCCTGCGCTGGGCCTGCGCGGCGAGCCGCACGGCCGCGTTGGCCGCGCCGTAGCCGTCGTAGCCGCCGCGCCGCTCGACGATTTCGAGCGAGAAGCGGTTGTCGACCAGTTCCGTATACGCATGCAGGAATTCGCCGCCGTTTTCGTCGCGGTCGTACAGCAGATGGTGAGCGCTCAGCGTGTCGATCAGCTCGTCCGGCAGCGCGTAGCGCGCGGCGAGATCGTCGTAATAGTTCGGCGGGATCCGCAGGAACGGCACGCCGTCGGCCGCGAACGTGGCGACCGTCTGCACGATGTCGTCGGTCCGGAACGCGACGTGGTTCAGCCCCGTGCCGTGATAGCGTTCGAGCGATTCGGCGACGGCCGTATGGCGGTCGACCGACGCATTCAGCGCGATCCGCACCGAGCCGTCGGCGCTACGCACCGCGCGGCTGCGCATCAGGCCGTACGGATCGGGCACGAGCCAGCTGCGCTCGGCCTCGAAGCCGAAGGCGGTCTTGAAGAACAGGATCCACGTATCGAGCGCGTCGGCCGGCAGCGCGAGGCAGACGTGATCGATGCCCGTCAGCGGGCCGACCTCGGTCGGGCCGTCGATGTCGGTCAGCACGAAATCCGACTCATACAGCGTTGGCGCGTTCGGCGTCTCGTCGACGAAGTATTCGAGGCTGCCGTCCGGCGCTTGCACGCCCGGCAGCACGCGCTCGTTCGGGCCGACGCGCCCGGAAAACGGCGCGTAGCCGAAGCCGGCCGCGCGTTCGAATGCCACTTTCGCATCGTCGACGCGGAATGCCGACGCGCACAGCGACAACCCGTGCTGCTGGAAGAACGCGTCGGCGAACGAGTCGCGCTCGGCGTTCAGCACGATCGACGCGGCGCCGTGCTGGAACAGCGTCACGTCCTTCGATCGATGACGGCCCGCGAGCCGGAACCGCATCCGGCCGAGCCATTCGCCGACGGTGGCCGCCGCCTGCGCGTCGACCGCGAATTCAATGAACTGGAATCCGACGTGCGCGGGCGGCGCCGGCGGCGCGAACAGTGGCTGGCCGGCGGCGGGCGCGTGGCCGTCCTGTGCGAGCCGCGCGCGCGTCAGCTCTTCCAGATAAAGCAGCGAGCGGTGGCCGTCGGCGGCCGTGATCGCGGTCGGCGCGGCGCGGAAGCCGTCGTTGAAGATCTCGAGCGACAGCGGCCCCGTATAACCGGACTCGATCACGCGGGCCGTGAAGCGCGCGAGGTCGAAGTCGCCCTGGCCGGGGAACGAGCGGAAGTGGCGGCTCCATTCGATCACGTCCATCGCGAGCTTCGGCGCGTCGGCGATCTGCACGAACGCGATCCGGTCGCCGGGGATGTCGGCGATCGCGTCCGGCGAATCGTCGAGCGACAGCGTATGGAAGCTGTCGAGCGCGAGGCCGAGATGCGGGCTGTTCACCGCGTTCACGAGCTGCCATGCGTGGCTGTACCGGTTCACGACGCGGCCCCACGCGAGCGCCTCGTACGCGGCAACCACGCCGGCCTGCCGCGCGGCTTCGGCGAGCGCGCCGAGCTGGTCGACCAGCAAAGCATCGTCCGCGATCGTGTCGGGCGACACGTTGCTGCACACCAGGATGCGGTCGGTGCCGAGCGCGTGCATCACGTCGAACTTGCGGCGGATGCGGTCGAGATTGCGGGCGAGCTGGGCCGGGCTCACGCCTTCGAAGTCGCGAAACGGCTGGAACAGCACGATGTCGAGGCCGAGATCGGCGGCCATGTGCCGCACGTCGGCGGGCGATCCGTCGAAGTAGACGAGGTCGTTCTCGAAGATTTCGACGCCGTCGAAGCCGGCGGCCTGGATGGCGGCGAGCTTCTCGGCGAGCGTGCCGGACAGTGACACGGTGGCGATCGAGCGCTGCATGGGCGAATCCTGCGGATGAGCGGGGCGTGGCGTCGGCCGGATCGGGCCGGAATGAACCAGTCGTTGAATTACCTGCGGGCGCCACATCCCGAATTTACTAGGGGAGTATGGGGAATTATACAAACTAACTAGATGGTACAAATTAGCGAAAACCCGAAAAGACATTGCGCTTGCGCAAGCGCACACTAGCGCCAAATCTTGACGTCAAGGGGCGCAGTCGGCTAGCGATTCGCCCCTGTTTTAGGAGCAGAAACACCATGAGCAAGCACAAGGTGCTGGTGCTGAACGGCCCGAACCTGAATCTGCTGGGGACCCGCGAGCCCCATATCTACGGCGCGGAAACCCTTGCCGACGTCGAGCAGCGTTGCCGCACGGCGGCCGAAGGGCTCGGGCTGGAGATCGACTTCCGCCAGTCGAACGCCGAGCACCAGCTGATCGACTGGCTGCATGCCGCGCGTCACGATACGCACGGCATCGTGATCAACCCGGCCGCGTATACGCACACGTCGGTCGCGCTGGCCGACGCGTTGTCCGCGATCGCGAAACCCGTGATCGAGGTGCATATCTCGAACGTGCATCGTCGCGAGGCATTCCGTCACCACTCTTATGTGTCGGCGGTGGCCGAAGCCGTGATCTGCGGCTGCGGCACCGAAGGCTACGTATTCGCGCTGCAGCGCCTGTCGACCCTTTTTGCGCAGGGAGCCGCACGATGAGCCGCCCGTCTTTTCTGATCGGCCTGATCGGCCAGGGCATCGGCGGTTCGCTGTCGCCCGCGATGCATGAGGAAGAAGGCTTCCGCCAGGGTTTCGGCTACGTGTACCGGCGCATCGATCTCGACGTGCTCGGCGTGACCGCCGACGCGCTGCCTGAACTGCTCGATGCCGCGCAGCGCATGGGCTACAACGGGCTCAACATCACGCATCCGTGCAAGCAGCGCGTGATCGAGCACCTCGACTCGCTGTCGGACGACGCGCACGCGCTCGGCGCGGTGAACACCGTGCTGTTCAAGGACGGCAAGCGGATCGGCCACAACACCGACTGGTCGGGTTTCGCGAAGTCGTTCCGCCGCGGGTTGCCCGACGTGTCGCTCGAGCGTGTCGTGCAGCTGGGCGCGGGCGGCGCGGGTGCGGCCGTCGCGCATGCTGCGCTGCAGATGGGCGCCGCCGAACTGACGATTTTCGACGTCGACGGCACGCGTGCCGCCACGCTCGCGGGCGAACTGCAGCAGCGCTTCCCGGCCGCCCGGGTTACACCGGGCAGCGATCTCGCGGCCGCGATGCATGTCGCGACTGGCCTGATCCACGCCACGCCGACCGGCATGACCAAGCATCCAGGCCTGCCGCTGCCGGCCGAGCTGCTCCGCGCGGGAATGTGGGTTGCCGACATCGTGTATTTCCCGCTCGAAACCGAACTGATCCGCGCCGCCCGCGCGGCCGGCTGCGCGACGCTGCCGGGTGGCGGGATGGCCGTGTACCAGGCCGTCGATGCGTTCGAGATCTTCACCGGACGCACGCCGGACGACGAGCGAATGTTCGAACACTTTCAGTCGCTCGTCGCGCGCTGACCTTTTACCGACTAGCTGAAAAAGAGACCAGGAGACGACCATGCAGCACACCACCCACACGAACGCCGCGCCCGCGGCGGCCGGCACGGTCCGGCGGACCTCGGCGCGCTACAAGATCCTCGCGCTGCTCGCGATCGGCACGATGATCAACTATCTCGATCGTACCGTGCTGGGGGTGGCTGCGCCGCAGCTCACCAAGGAGCTTGGCATCAACGCGGCGGTGATGGGCATCATGTTCTCGGCATTCTCGTGGACGTACGTCGCGATGCAGGTGCCCGGCGGGTTGTTCCTCGACCGCTTCGGCAGCAAGATCACCTATTACTGGTCCATGACGCTGTGGTCGCTGTGCACGTTGCTGCAGGGCTTCGTGCCCGGTGTCGGGACGTTGCTCGCATGCCGGCTCGGCCTCGGCGTGACGGAAGCGCCGTGTTTCCCGACCAACAGCCGGGTCGTCGCGACGTGGTTCCCGCAGAACGAGCGCGCGATGGCGACCGGCACCTACACCGTGGGCGAGTACATCGGTCTCGCGTTCTTCAGCCCCGTGCTGTTCGCGCTGATGGGTGCGTTCGGCTGGCGCTCGCTGTTCTGGGTCGTCGGCACGATCGGCATCGTGTTTGGTCTGGTCTGGTGGAAGTTCTATCACGAGCCGCGCAACCATCCGGCCGCCAATTCGGAAGAACTCGCGTACATCGAAGCGGGCGGCGGTCTCGTGCACGGCGCGCGCAAGGACGGGGACAAGAGCGGCAAGCCCGCACAGGCCAAGTTCAGCTGGTCGATGGCCGGCCGGCTGCTGAAGAAGCGTCAGCTCGCGGGTATCTGCCTCGGCCAGTTCGCCGGCAACTCGACGCTCGTGTTCTTCCTGACCTGGTTCCCGACCTATCTTGCGACCGAGCGCCATATGGGCTGGCTGAAGATCGGCTTCTTCGCGGTGATGCCGTTCATCGCCGCGTCGGTCGGTGTGATGTTCGGCGGGATCTTCTCCGACTGGCTGCTGCGCCGCGGCAAGTCCGCGAACCTCGCGCGCAAGCTGCCGATCATCGCGGGCCTGCTGCTCGCGTCGACGATCATTCTCGCGAACTACGTGAAGAGCAACGAAGCCGTGATCGCGATCATGTCGGTCGCATTCTTCGCGCAGGGGATGGCGGCGCTCGGCTGGACGCTCGTGTCCGACATCGCGCCGGACGGCCTGCTGGGCGTGACCGGCGGCATCTTCAACTTCGCGGCGAACCTCGCCGGCATCATCACGCCGCTCGTCGTCGGCTTCATCGTCGCATCGACCGGATCGTTCGTCGGCGCACTCGTGTTCATCGGCGTGATCGCGCTGATCGGTGCGCTGTCGTATATCTTCGTCGTCGGCGACATCAAGCGGATCGAACTGTAACTACCGGCTCCACGCACACTCGGTGCGTTCGCCCGGCGACCTGTGGGTCGCCGGGCTTTTTTGTTTCTGCCGTTCCCGCTTGCGGGCCGGGGCACGCGTCAGCGCTCACGCGCGCTGCACGGCAATCCCGAGCGATTCGACCGCCTGCGCGATCGCCGCGACCGCAAGCCGGATGTCGCCGGCATCGATCGCGCCGATGCAGCCGACGCGGAACGTCTCGAGTTGCGTCAGTTTGCCCGGATACAGGATGAAGCCTGCGTCGCGCACTGCGTCGTAGAAGCGGAGGAAATCGTAAGCCGGATGGTCGGGCGCATGGAACGTGACGATCACCGGCGCCTGCACGCTTGCGTCGAGGAACGGCGTGAAGCCGAGCGCGCGCATCGATTCGATCAAGGTCCGGCAGTTCTCCGCATAGCGCGCACCGCGCGCCGGCTGGCCGCCTTCGGCCAGGTACTGGTCGAGCGCGGCGCGCAGCGCGGCGATCACGTGGGTCGGCGGCGTGAAGCGCCACTGGCCCGTCTTGCGCAGGTATGCGTGCTGATCATGCAAGTCGAGCGCGAGCGACGGCGAGTTGCCTTCGCTCGCGTCGAGTACATCGCGCCGCACGATCGCGAACCCCATCCCCGGCACACCTTCCAGGCATTTCCCGCTTGCCGAGATCAGCGCGTCGATTCCGCTGTCCGCCAGCGCGATCGGCAACGCGCCGAACGAACTCATCGCGTCGACGATCAGCCGCTTGCCGTGCCGTCGGCACGCGACCGCGATCGCGTCGAGCGGATTCAGGATGCCGGCGCTCGTTTCCAGGTGCACCAGCGCGACGTGCGTGACGCGTGGCTCGCGCGCGAACGCGGCTTCGATCGCCGCCGGGTCGACCGCGGCGTCCTCATCGAACGGCAGCGCGATCGCCGCGATGCCGAGCCGGCCGAGGATCTTCAGGATGCGCGCGCAATACGCGCCGTTGTCCGGCACCAGCACGACGCCGTCGCGCGGCACGAGCGTGCCCAGCGCGGCCTCGACCGAAAACGTGCCGCTGCCTTGCATCGGCACGCACACGTATTCGTTGCCGCCGCGCGCGATCGCGACGAGATCCGCGCAGACACTGGCCGTCAATTGATTGAAAGCGGCGTCCCACGAGCCCCAGTCATGTTGCATTGCGTGGCGTGTTGTGGCGGACGTGGTGAGCGGACCGGGCGTGAGCAGAATCGGGTCGGGCATGGCTTTTTCTCCAGCAAAGGTCGGGCGAAACGCCGGGGCGGCATTTCTGGGTGATTTGCATGATATTGGCAAAATGTGTCATTTTTTGGAAATTGTGGCACTCGTCACGGCGTTGTCATCGAACGCTGTGATCCTTCGGTTGCCGCGCGAGACCACCCGCAGCGCGGCAGCGAGGCAGGCCGGTTGTCGGTCTGTCCGACTGAAAGGAGCCGGATCGTGCCCCGGCCGTTTGGTGTTCCGCCTACGGAGAAGTGAGATGACACTGCAGAATTCCTCGCGCGCCGCTGCCGGCGCGTTCCGCAAGCTCGCGCTGGCCGCCTGCGCCGCCGGTCTGCTGCAAGGTGCCGCGATGCCCGCACATGCGGCAAACGCGGTCGTGCTGTATACGGCGGACGGTCTCGAGAATCTCTATCGCGATGTGCTGCCGGCCTTCGAGAAGAAGGAAGGCGTCAAGGTCAACATCGTGACGGCGGGCAGCGGCGAGGTCGTTAACCGCGCGAACATCGAGAAGAATTCCCCGAAGGCCGACGTGATCGTCACGCTGCCGCCGTTCATTCAGCAAGCCGGCCAGATGGGCCTGCTGCAGCCGTACCAGAGCGTGAACTACAAGAACGTGCCGGCGATCGCAAAGGCCGAGGACGGCACGTGGGCGACGTTCGTGAACAACTACTTCTCGTTCGCGATCAACCCGGACGTCGTGAAGAACCAGCCGAAGACGTTCGCCGACCTGCTGTCGCCGGCCTACGCGGGCAAGGTCGCGTACTCGAACCCGGCCACGGCCGGCGACGGGATGGCCGTGCTGATCCTGACGACCTCGCTGATGGGCGAGGACAAGGCGTTCGACTACCTGGCGAAGCTGTCGCAGAGCGTGAAGTTCCACACGAAGGGCACGGGCTACCTGAACGTGCTGCTGTCGCGCAACGAGATCAGCGTCGCGAACGGCGACCTGCAGATGGACCTCGACGACGCCGAACACGGTGCACTGTCCGTCAAGCCGATCTTCCTGTCCGCGAAGGACGGCGACCAGCCGACCACGTTCCAGCTGCCGTACGGCATCGGCCTGATCAAGAGCGGCCCGAACCAGGACGCCGGCAAGAAGCTGATCGACTACCTGATGTCGACGGAAGTGCAGTCGAAGGTGCCGGACATGTACGGCATCCCGGGCCGCACCGACGTGCCGCTGGCCGGCAAGAACGGCGAAGCGGTCAAGAAGGCGATCGCGGGCGTGAAGCTGATCCCGGTCGACTGGACCCAGGTGATGGCGAAGAAGCCGGTGTGGATCGAGCGCTGGAAGAAGGACGTGATCGGCAGCTCGGGCAAGCAGCTCGACGTCGTCAAGCCGAAGTGATCGGCACACGCCGCCTGTATTAGCGAGCAAGAGGATGAACCCGGTGGAAACCACCCTGACCCATCCCGGCGCATTCGGCGCCGCCGAACCGCACGCCACGCTGCGGTCCGGCGCGCCGGGCGGTGTGCAGATCGAACACCTGAGCGTGCGCTATGGCGCACGCACTGTGCTGGAAGATCTGTCGCTGTCGATCGGCGCCGGTGAATTTCTGACCGTGCTCGGCAAGAGCGGCTGCGGCAAGACCACGCTGCTGCGCTTCATCGCCGGGTTCGTGAAGGCCGACGGCCTGACCGGCACGCTGACCGTGGCCGGACGCGACCTGACCCATGCGCCGCCGCACAAGCGTAATCTCGGTCTATTGTTCCAGAATTACGCGCTGTTCCCGCACCTGTCGGTGTTCGAGAACGTCGCATTCGGGCTGCGCGCCCGCGGGATGGCCTCGTCCGAAGTGACACGTCGCGTCGCCGACGCGCTGAAGCTCGTGCAGCTCGGCGATGCGGGCCACCACCTGCCCGCGCAACTGTCGGGCGGGATGCAGCAGCGCGTTGCGCTGGCCCGCGCGCTCGTGATCGAGCCGGACGTGCTGCTGCTTGACGAACCGCTGTCGGCGCTCGACGCCAACCTGCGCGCGTCGGTGCGCAGCGAGCTGAAGGCGCTGCACGAGCGCCTGCCGAACCTGACCGTCGTCTGCGTGACGCACGACCGCGACGACGCGCTCGTGCTGTCCGACCGCGCGCTGCTGATGCGCGACGGCCGCATCGCGCAGCTCGGCACGCCGCAACAACTGTACGACGCGCCGCAGGACGGCTACGTCGCGCGCTATCTCGGCCCGGCGAACCTGCTGCCGCCGCACGTGATCTTTCCGCTCGGCGATCCGCGTCACGAAGTGCGAGACAAGGTCGCGTGCGTGCGCCCCGAGCGCCTGACCGTGATGCCGCTCGCGGCGGGCGGCCTGCACGGCACGGTGTCTTCCGTCGAATGGCAGGGCGCGGACCTGTCGATCGCGGTCGTGATCGATGCGGCGCCCGACGAACCCGTGCGCGTGACGATGCAACGCGGCCGCGGCGCGGCCCCCGAGCGCGGGGCGCGCGTTTCCCTGCATTGCGAGGCAGACGATGTCGTCCTTATCGAGCCCTGAAGCCGGCCTGCCGCCGCATGTGCTCGCGTCGGCCGCCGCGCATGCCGCTGCCGCGCGGCGCCGCAAGCGCATGGGCGACCTGCACCTCGCCGTGCTCGCGATCGTCGTGCTCGGCCCGCTCGTCGTCTATCCGCTGGTGCGGCTCGTGCTGCTGAGCGTATCGGGCGATCACGGGCTGAGCTTTGCCGCGTACCGGACGTTCTTCGGCAACCCCGATACGCGCAACGTGCTGCTGACGACGCTCGGCGTGCTGTTCGCGAGTGCCGGCACCGCATCGGTGCTCGGCGTGCTGCTGGCCGCGCTGCTGTTCTTCAAGCCGTTTCCGGGCGCGTCGCTCGTCACGCGCTTCCTGGAACTGTACGTCGCGTTCCCGTCGTTCCTCGTCGCGTTCACGCTGATCTTCCTGTACGGCTCGCAAGGCTCGATCAGCATCGCGCTGCAGCACCTGTTCCATCTCGAGAGCGCGCCGCTCGATTTCCTGTTCGGCATCGGCGGCGTGATTCTCGCGCAGACCGTGTTCTATACGCCGTTCGTCGTGCGGCCGACGCTCGCGTCGTTCGCGACGCTCGACCTGCGCCTGATCGAAGCCGCGCGCAGCCTCGGCGCGTCGGGCTGGATGCTTGCACGTCGCGTCGTGCTGCCGATCGCGTGGCCGGGCATCGCCGCCGGCACCGTGCTGTGCTTCCTGCTGACGCTGAACGAATTCGGGATTCTGCTCGTGCTCGGCAGCGCGCGGCTCGTGACGCTGCCGGTCGCAATCTACAGCAGCGCGACCGTCGACCTCGACCTGCCGACCGCGTCGGCCGGCGCGGTCGTGATGCTCGCGCTGTCGCTGGCGCTTTATGCGGTTTATCGTCGGGTAAACCGGCGTGCGACGGGAGGGAACGATGTCCGCTGAATTCCGTATCGGGCAAGCCGTGCCGCGCCATCAGATCGGCTGGGGCGACACGCTGCTCAAGCATGCGTCGCGCGCGGCGCTCGCGCTGGCCGCGTTCGCCTGCTTCTGGCTGTTCGTGCTGCCGGTCATCGTCGTTGCACTGTCGAGCGTGTCGACGCAGTGGTCGGGCACGATCCTGCCGGCCGGCTACAGCCTGCGCTGGTTCGAGCGGCTCGGTTCGCCGGAATACGACGCGCTGCTGACGAGCCTCGAGATCGGCTTCGGCGTGTCGGCGATCGGCACGATCCTCGGGCTGTGGCTTGCACTCGCGCTCGAAGGGCGCGACCGGCGCGGCCTCGGCGCTGTTGTCGATGCGCTCGTGATGGTGCCGAACGGCGTGCCGAGCGTTGTGCTCGGACTCGCGGTGCTGATCGCGTATCACCAGAAGCCGCTCGACCTGTCGAGTTCCGCCGCGATCGTCGTGCTCGTGCAGCTCGCGCTGATTCTGCCGTTCTGCTATCGCTGCGCGGCCGCCGCGCTGCGCCCGGAGCTGACCGTGCTGCGCGAAGCTGCGGCGAGCCTCGGTGCGCCGCCCGCGATGGTGCTGCGCCGCGTACTGCTGCCGCAGCTCGTGCCGGCGCTGCGTGCGAGCCTCGCGCTCGGCTTCGCGCTGTCGCTAGGCGAGCTCGGCGCGACGCTGACCGTCTACCCGCCGGGTTTCGCGACCGTGCCGATCGTCGTGATCGGCCAGGTCGAGCGTGGTTATTACCTTCCGGCATCGGCGCTGTCGCTGCTGATGCTCGGCGCGTCGCTCGCGGCGCTGCTGCTGATCGCCGCGCGTGTGCCGCGCGGCAAGCGGGCGGCATCATGAACGCCGCGTTTGCATTGCGCCATCCGGGTGAAGCGTCGGCGAGCGGCGCATCGCCGAATCTCGCGGGACGCTCCGTCGACGTCAACGGCCGGCGCTACCGGCTGCCGGTCGAGCCGACCGTGGTCGTCTGTGTCGACGGCTGCGAGTACGACTATCTCGAACGTGCGGTGGAAGCGGGCGTTGCGCCGTTCATCGGCCGGATGATCGCGGAAGGCACGGCGTGGCGCGCCGATTGCGTCGTGCCGACCTTCACCAACCCGAACAACCTGTCCATCGTCTGCGGCGCGCCGCCGTCGGTCCACGGGATCTGCGGCAACTATTTCTGGGATCCGGCCGCCGACGGCGGGCGCGGCGCCGAAGTGATGATGAACGACCCGGCCTATCTGCGTGCCGGCACGCTGCTCGCGGCGGCGTCCGACGCCGGCGCGCGGGTGGCCGTCGTGACGGCGAAGGACAAGCTGCGCCGGTTGCTGGGCTGGCAGATGAACGGCATCTGCTTTTCCGCGGAGAAGGCCGCGCAGGCGAATCTCGCGGAAAACGGCATCGTCGACGTACTCGACTGGGTTGGCCTGCCGTCGCCGGATGTCTATAGCGCGGCGCTTTCCGAATTCGTGTTCGCGGCCGGCGTGCGGCTTGCGCAGACGCGGCAGGTCGACCTGATGTACCTGTCGACCACCGATTACGTGCAGCACAAGTGCGAGCCGGGCAGTGCCGGCGCAAACGCGTTCTACGCAATGATGGACGGCTATCTCGCGCAGCTCGACGCGCTTGGCTGGGCAATCGGGCTCACGGCCGACCACGGGATGAACGCGAAGCACGATCCCGCGACCGGTCGCCCGAACGTGATCTATCTGCAGGATGCGTTCGACGGCTGGTACGGCGCGCAGGCTGCGCGCGTGATCCTGCCGATCACCGATCCGTACGTCGTGCACCACGGCGCGCTTGGCTCGTTCGCGACCGTCTACCTGGCACCCGGCGTCGACCGGACCGAGGCGATGTGGCGCGTCGGCGGGATCGACGGCGTCGAGCTCGTGCTCGACAACGCGGAAGCCGCCGCGCGCTTCGAATTGCCGGCCGATCGGATCGGCGACCTCGTCGTGATCGGTCGGCGGGACATGACGCTCGGCACGCGCGAGCGCGAACACGACCTGTCCGGCCTGACCGTGCCGCTGCGTTCGCACGGCGGCGTGTCCGAGCAGGAAGTGCCGTTGCTGTTCAACCGTCGGATCGAGCGGGACGATCCTGCACGTCGTCCGCGCAATTTCGACGTCTTCGATTTCGTGCTGAACCGGGTCGCGTCATGATGGCTCATCCCCGACAGGATCACCTCGCCTTTCGCGCCGAGGCGCTGCGCTGGTGCGGCACGCGTGCGACGCGGGATCGAGTTCTCGACGTTACCGATCCGTACACCGGCATGCGTGTCGGCACGGTGCCGCTGGCGAGCGTCGACGACGTGCGCGCCGCGTTCGACTACGCGATGGCGTACCGGCCTGCGCTCACGCGTTACGAGCGTTCGCAGATTCTCGAACGCGCGGCGGCGCTGCTGCGCGAACGTACCGAGGAAGCGTCCGACCTGATCACGCTCGAATCGGGATTGTCGAAACGGGATTCGCGCTACGAGATCGGCCGCGTTGCCGACGTGCTGAAGTTCGCGGCGGTCGAGGCGCTGCGCGACGACGCGCAAAGTTTCTCCTGCGACCTGACGCCCCACGGCAAGGCGCGCCGCGTGTTTTCGCAGCGACAGCCGCTCGACGGCGTAATCGTCGCGATCACGCCGTTCAATCATCCGATGAATCAGGTCGCGCACAAGATCGCGCCGGCGATCGCGACCAACAACCGCGTGATCGTGAAGCCGTCGGAGAAGGTGCCGCTGTCGGCGTTCTATCTGGCGGACCTGCTCTACGAGGCCGGCCTGCCCGAGCCGATGCTGCAGGTGCTGACCGGCGACCCGCGCGAAATCGCGGACGAGCTCGTCACGCATCCGCACGCATCGCTGATTACCTTCACGGGCGGCGTGTCGATCGGCAAGGCGATCGCTGCGCGGGCCGGCTACCGGCGCATCGTGCTGGAGCTCGGCGGCAACGATCCGTTGATCGTCCTTGACGATGCCGATCTGGAGCGTGCCGCATCGCTGGCCGTGCTCGGCTCGTACCGGAATTCGGGGCAGCGCTGCACGGCCGTCAAGCGGATCCTGGTACAGCGCTCGATCGCGCCGGCATTCACCGAGTTGCTCGTCGAGAAGACGCGTGCATGGAAATATGGCGATCCATTCGATCCCGCGAACGAAATGGGCACGGTGATCGACGGCGCGGCGGCGCGGCTTTTCGAGGCGCGGGTCCGCGAGGCGGTCGCACAGGGTGCGCGCTTGCTGATCGGGAACGTGCGTCGGGGGGCGCTCTATTCGCCGACCGTGCTCGACAACGTTGATCCGTCGATGACGATCGTGCGCGAGGAGACCTTCGGCCCCGTCTCGCCCGTCATCGCGTTCGACACGATCGACGACGCGATCCGGATCAGCAACGGGACGGCATTCGGGCTGTCGTCGGGTGTCTGTACGGACAGCACGGCGGCCGTCGTGCGCTTCGTGAACGAGCTGAACGTCGGGACCGTGAATGTATGGGAAGTGCCCGGATACCGGATTGAGCTTTCTCCGTTCGGCGGGATCAAGGATTCGGGGCTCGGTTACAAGGAAGGCGTTCAGGAGGCGATGAAGAGCTTCACGAACCTGAAGACGTTTTCGCTGCCTTGGGAGTGAGCGGATGGCACTGACGGTGGAAGAGATTCATGGGCTGTATCGCGAGCACGGCCATGTGGCCTATAGCGGTGAACCTGTCACGCAGCTCGAGCATGCGTTGCAAAGCGGGTTGCTGGCGGAAGAGGCGGGCGCGGACGAAGCGCTGGTTGCGGCCGCGTTCCTGCACGACCTGGGGCATCTGCTGAATCGACAGGGCGAGACGCCGAGTGCGCGCGGTATCGACGATCTGCATCAGTATTTCGTGCTGCCGTTCCTGCGGCCGCTGTTTTCGGACGCGGTACTGGAACCGATCCGGCTGCATGTCGACGCGAAGCGTTGCCTGTGCCGCACGGACGTCGGCTACTTCGAGAGCCTGTCGCCGGATTCGGTGCGTAGCCTCGCGCTGCAGGGCGGTATCTTCAGTGAAGATGAGACGGTGGCATTCCTGCAGCGCCCGTTTGCGGAGGACGCGCTTCGTCTGCGCCGCTGGGACGATACGGCGAAGGAAGAGGGCAAGGTGACGCCCGGCCTCGATCACTATATGGAGATAGTGGCGCGCCAAGTGCGTGTGGCCTGACGATTCGGCTGCTTCTATATAAGGCCCCGCACGCGGCAGCGTGCGGGGCCTTATATTTTTTACGAAACCCCTTGCGCGATTGCCGGGAGCTGCTTAGAATCGCGCCTCTTTCGCGCTAACGGAAACGCGGCGCGGAGGAAGAAGGGAAGCGGTGCGATGGAGGGTCGGTTGTAGAGCCCCGGCGCACATGAAGTTGAACCCAGTCGCCGCAACGAAGCAGTTCAAAAAGTTGTTGACTGACTGAAAAAGACGGTTCATAATCTCGCTTCTCTGCTGCTGAAAACGCAGCGCTGCTGAGAAACTTCAGGTTTCTCGCAGAAATGCTCTTTAAAAATTAACAGCCGATAAGTGTGGGCGCTTGATGGAAGCGAGCTGATCTTC
>NZ_CABVPN010000007.1 GCF_902499115.1 Burkholderia diffusa | reverse complement strand
GCGATCGGGCCGTCAAGTCCCGTCCTACTCGTTACGCTGTCCGGTTCCTCAGAAAGAACCTTAACTGAACGGCATTAGGCCTTCGGGCCGGTTTTTTTTCGCGGATGCGTGCCGCGCGCATCGCGCGGGCACACGTCGTCCTGATCGTCACCGGGTCGAATCGTCCTCCGACCAGTTCCCCGCCAGCGACTGAAACAGCGCCGCCGTATCGGCAAGCCGGTCGGCCTGCGCGCGCGTGCGATCGAGCGCGGTCTGCAGTGCCTGCCGCTGCGCATCGAGCAGCGCGAACGTGCTGATCCCGCCTGCCGCGTAACGGTCGCCGGCAATCGCGTTGCCGGCCGCCGCTTCCCGTGCGGCCGTGTCTCGTGCCTCCAGCTCCGCCGCATCGTGTTCGACCGCGCGCATTGCGTCGGCGACCTGCTGGAGCGCCAGCAGCACGGTTTCCCGATAGCTTGCGAACGCGGCATCGTATGCGGCTTCGGCCGCGTGCTTCCTCGCGCGCAGTTCGCCGCCATGAAAGAGCGGCTGCGTCAGGCCGAGACCGACATTCCAGACATTGAGCCCGCTCACGATATCGGCGATGCGCGTGCGTTCCGAACCGATTCCCGCCGAAATCGAGAAACGCGGATACAGGTTCGCGGTCGCCACGCCGACGTTCGCGCTCGCCTGATGCAGCACGGCCTCAGCCGCGCGGATGTCGGGCCGTTCGCGCGCGAGCGTCGACGGCAGCGCGACCGGCAGCGTGTGCGGCAGCGCGAGCGCATCGAGCGTGAGGTCGGCCAGTGCGGCGTCGGACGGCGGCGCGCCCAGCAGGATCGCGAGCCGGTGGCCGGCCTGCGCGAAGCGGGCCGCGAGCGGCGGTAGCGAGGCCTGCGTCTGCGCGAGCAGCGTGCGCTGCGCATGCACGTCGGCCTGCGATACGCCACCCGCCGCGAAGCGCGCTGCGACGATGCGCAACTGCCGCGCCTGCGCGTCGACGAGCTCACGCGTGAGCGCGATCTGCTGCGCGAGCGACGCCCGCAGGATCGCGGTCGCGACGACGTTGCCCGCGAGCGTCAGGCGCGCGGCGTCGAGCGTGTATGACTGATAGTCGACCTGGGCGCGCAGCGCTTCGAGCGCGCGCCGGTTGCCGCCGAACACGTCGAGGACGTACGACACGCTCACCGACGCGTCGTACAGCGTGAACGGCCCCGGATTCGGCACGTTGGCGGGCAGCCCGAACGCAGCGATGTCGACTTTCTGGCGCGTGGCGGACACGTTCGCGTCGACGCGCGGCAGCATCGTCGCGCCGGCTTCCGCCGCATGGTTCTGCCGTGCTTCGTCGAGCCGCGCGCGGGCCTCGGCGAGCGTCGGGCTGTTTTGCCACGCGGTATCGACGAGCCGGTTCAGCGGTTCCGAGCGGAACTCGGTCCACCAGTGTCGCGGCGTGTGCGCGGCTGATGCGAACGTCTGCGCGCCGCCGGTCGGGCCACCGGCGGCTACCGTCGTGACGGGCGGTTCATCGCGCGTGTACCGCTGCGTGGCCGGCGCATCGGGTATGCGGAAATCCGGCCCGACCGCGCAACCGGCGACGAGCAGCGCAGCAGCGGCCAACGTCAAGCAGCGGGCGGTGTGGGTGGCGCGACGCGAAGCCGGTTTCATCGCGCGGCCCCTAGTCGAGCGTGCGCCGGTAGAAGCGCAGCGCGATGCCCATCACCACGAGCGTGAAGAGCGCGACGGGCCACACGGACGGCCACAGGTCGGCCCAGCCGTTGCCTTTGAGCAGGATGCCGCGCACGAGGCGGTTGAAGTAGGTGAGCGGCAGCAGGTTGCCGATGAACTGCGCCCACTTCGGCATCCCGGCGAACGGGAACATGAAGCCCGACAGCAGGATGTTCGGCAGGAAGTAGAACACCGCGAGCTGCATCGCCTGCAGCTGGTTCTGCGCGAGCGACGACAGCGTGATGCCGACCGTGAGGTTCGCCGCGATGAACAGCAGCGCGGACAGGTAGATCGCGAACAGGCCGCCGACGAACGGCACGTCGAAAACGTAGCGCGCGGCCGCGAGGATGATCGACACCTGGATCAACCCGATGAACACGTACGGGACGATCTTGCCGGTCATCACCTCCAGCGGCCGCACGGGTGTCGCCAGCAGATTCTCCATCGTGCCGCGCTCGCGTTCGCGCGTGATCGCGAGGCCCGTCATCATCACCATCGTCATCGTCAGGATCACGCCCATCAGGCCCGGCACGACGTTGTACTGCGTGATGCCTTCGGGGTTGTACAGCCGGTGCAGCACGACGTCGAACGCGGCCGGGCGGCCGTTCAGGTGCGCGAGCGGCCCCGTGAGATCCTTGTCCGCGACGGGCTGCACGAGGCCCGGCAGCGCGCCGATCGCCGACGCGGTCGCGACGGGGTCGGTCGCGTCCGCCTCGACGAGCAGCGTCGGGCGCTCGCCGCGCAGCAGCCGCTTCGAGAAATCGGCCGGCACGCTCAGCACGAACTGCACGTCGCCGCGGGCGAGCGCATGCCGGCCGGCCGTCTCGTCGGGCAGCGTCGCGACGATGTCGAAGTACGCGGAATTGCGCATCGCGGCGATGAAGCTGCGTGCGAACGGGCTCGAGTCGGCGACGATCACCGCGGTCGGCAGGTGCTTCGGGTCGGTGTTGATCGCGAAGCCGAACAGCGCGAGCTGAATGATCGGCACGCCGACGATCATCGCGAACGTCACGCGGTCGCGGCGCAGCTGCAGGAATTCCTTCAGCACGATGCTCCACCAGCGCGCGACCGAGAACGATTCGCGCAGGCCCGCCCACGCGTTCATGGCGATGCTCCGCCGGGCGGCGCGGATGCGCGGCCCATCATGTAGATGAAGACGTCTTCGAGCCCGGTGTCGATCGGCGCGACCTGCAGCGGTGCGCGCCCGTCGGCCTGCGCCGCGACCTGCGCGAGCGTCGCGTCGAGCAGCGCGCGATCGCGGCCGCTCACGTGCAGCGCGGAACCGAACACGACGGTTTGATCGACGCCCGGCATCGCGCGCAACCGCGCGGACAGTTCGGTCAGGTGCCCGCCGGTGATCGTACGCGTCGACAGGTGCTGCGATGCGACGATCTCCGCCGACGTGCCCTGCGCGAGCAGTTCGCCGGACGCGATGTACGCGAGCTTGTGGCAGCGTTCGGCTTCGTCCATGTAGTGCGTGCTGACGAGTACCGAGATGCCTTGTGCGGCCAGCCGGTGCAGTTCTTCCCAGAAGTCGCGGCGCGCGGCCGGATCGACGCCGGCGGTCGGCTCGTCGAGCAGCAGCAATTCCGGCTCGTGCAGCATGCACGCGGCGAGCGCGAGGCGCTGCTTCCAGCCGCCGGACAGCGCGCCCGTGAGCTGGTCCGCACGGCTCGCGAGGCCGAGCCCGTCGAGCGCGCGGGCGACCGCCGCCCGGCGGTTGGGCATCCCGTACACGCGTGCGACGAAATCGAGATTCTCGCGGATCGACAGGTCTTCCCAGTACGAGAAGCGCTGCGTCATGTAGCCGACACGCCGCTTGATCTGCGCGCTGTCGCGCACGATGTCGTAGCCGAGGCAGGTGCCGCTGCCCGAGTCGGGCGTGAGCAGGCCGCACATCATGCGGATCGACGTCGTCTTGCCGCTGCCGTTCGGCCCGAGAAAGCCGAAAATCTCGCCGCGCGCGACGCGCAGCGAGACGTCCTTCACGACGTGCTTGTCGCCGAAGCGCTTGTTCAGGCGATCGACGTCGATCGCGTACGGAGCGGCCGGCGCGTTCAACGCATCCTCACGGCGACGGGCTGGCCCGGGTGCAGCTTCGACGCGTCGGCGACGGCGGGACGCGCTTCGATCATGAACACGAGCTTGGTCCGGCTCTCGTTGCTGTAGATCACGGGCGGCGTGTATTCGGCCTCGCGCGACACATAGGTGACGCGCGCGGGCACGTCGGCCGCGCAGCCGTCGCAGCGGATCGCGACGGTGCGCCCCGGCGCGATCGATGCGATGACGGCTTCCGGCACGAAGAAGCGCACCTTCAGGTTCTGCGGCGGCAGCATCTGCACGACCGGATTGCCGGCCTGCACCCATTCGCCGACGCGGTACAGCGTGTCGTACACGCGCCCGGCGGCGGGCGCGGCGACGCGCTTCTGGTCGAGCTTCCATTGCGCTTCGGCAACCGCCGCCTGCGCAGCATCGACTTGCGCGGCCTGGGCGGCCAGCTGCTGCGCGCGTCCCGGCAGGCGCGCGACGTCGACCTGGTTCTGCAACTCGCGGACCTGCGCGGCGGTGGTCTGCGCGGACGTGCGCGAATCGTCGAGCTGCTGCTTCGACAGGCCGCCGGCCGCGTACTGGCGTTCGTCGCGCGCGCGTTGCGCGGCGGCCCGCGCGGCCTGTGCGATGGCCTGCGCGAGCTGGGCACGCGTGACCGCGACTTCCGGCGGCCGCTTGCCGGTCTGCAGGTCGGCAAGTTGCGCGCGTGCGGCAGCGAGCTGATGCTGCGCCTGCAGCAATGCGGCCGTTTCGTTGACGGCTTCGAGCGAGAACACCGGCATGCCGGCCGCGATGGCCTGGCCGCGTTCGACCGACAACTGCGTCAGCGTGCCCGCTTGCGACGACGACAGGTACACGAATTCGCCTTCGACATAGCCCTGGTAGGTCGCGACGTCGTTCGCCGGCCGTCCGCAACCGGCGAGCAGCGCGACGGCGGCGGCCAGGGCGAGCGGCAGCGGGCGGGACACGTTCACGACGGCCTCCGCGGCGAATGCGCGCCGGCATCCGGTGTGGCGGCGGGCGGTGGCTGCAGGCCGGAACCGAGCAGCGCGCGGACGTGGCGATGCAGCACGTCGCGATCGACCGGCGGCAGGCCGCGCGCGCTTTGCCACAGCTTCGCGGTGGCGAGCGGCAGCATCACGAGCGCGATGATCGAATGGAACAGGAACGCGGGTTCGAGCGCGGGGTTCAGCGTGCCGGCCTGCTGCGCGGCGCGGATGCGCTCGGCAAAGCGCCCGACGTGCTCGAGCGGAATGCGCCGCAGCATCCGCTCGCGCAGCAGCCCGCCTTCATGGACGATCTCGCGCAGCCAGATCGACGGCAGCCACGGCATGCGATGCGTGACGTCGAAGAAGCGGTCGACGAGTTCGGCGACGAGCGCGAACGGATCGTTTTCGATCTGCGGCTCGGTCGGCCGCCACACGAACGCGATGACCTGCGCGAGCCGCTCCTCGACGATCGCATCGAGCAACTGCTCGCGATTCGTGAAGTAGTAATGGACCATCGCCGACGTGACGCCTGCGGCCGCGGCGATCTGCGCGACCGTCGTCGCCGCGATGCCACGCTCGGCGAACAACTGCATCGCGACGTCGAGCATGTGGTCGCGCAGGTCGAAGTCGTCCGCCGACGGGCGGCGCCCGCGCGGCCTGGCGACGGTGGATTTCGCGTTCATGCAGACGACGCTAATTGATGAGTTAGTTAATTTCAAGGAAGGGTTTTTGCCCGCGTTGATCGAGATCAGGCGTGCGCCGAATGGCGGTGCGGACGAGCGGGGACGCGGCGCGGCGGCACGCCGTGTGCCGGCGGCGGAGTGTAGGGAGCGGCTACTGGGGAAGCGCGGGGAACCGGTGGAGGAATGGGTGGAGCGGCCGCGCCAAAGGCTGGCGAGGAAGCCGCGCGTCGCGGGCAGGGAAGCCGGCAGCACGGCAGGGGTGCGCGCCCGACACGGCACGCACCCCGGAAACGTCGTTACTGATCAATCGGCGACTTCAACGGCTGGTGCTCGCCTGTCAACCCGAACACGACGAGTTGCGCAGGCTCGGTCGCGCTCGCATTGCGCGACACCTGGTGGCGCGAACCGGGCGGCTCATACCAGCCTTCGCCGGCGCGATAGCGGCGCACCGGGCCGCCGTTCACCTGCGACAGCACTTCGCCTTTCGACACGACCGCGAACACCGAGCCGAGGTGCCTGTGTGCTTCGGACGCCTGACCAGGCGCATAGTCGACGGTCGCGACGACGGCGAGCTTGCCGGGCGCTTCGGGCACGGCCTGCTGCATGATCGCGTGCACGTTGTCGCCGGCATCGTGCGCACGGGCGGCGGCCGGCAGCGCGGCGACGAGCGCGAGCGACGTGCACAGCATCGCGCGGCGGAGCGTGGAGCTGGAGCGCATGATCGTCGTCTCCTTACTCGGGCATCTTGCGAAACGCGATCGCGAAGCGGTTCCACGTGTTGATCGTCGCAATCAGCATCGACAGCTCGAACAGCTCGGCGTCGCTGAAGTGCGGCTTCACGGCTTCCCAGACGGCATCCGGCACATGGTTGTCGGCGACCAGCGTCAGCGCTTCGGTCCACTCCAGCGCCGCGCGTTCGCGCTCGGTGAAGAACGGCGTTTCGCGCCACACGACGACCGTCGCGAGGCGGCGATCGGTCTCGCCTCCTTTGCGCGCATCGGTGGTGTGCATGTCGACGCAGAACGCACAGCCGTTGATCTGCGACGCGCGCAGCCGGACCAGTTCGGCGAGCGGCTTCTCGATCGAGCTTTTCGCGATGAATTCCTCGGCGTTGCGCATCACCTTGATTGCGTTCGGGCTGGCGGTATAGAAGTTCAGGCGCGGTTGCATGGCAGGTCCTTTTTCGGTTGATGCGCACGGTGGCGCGACAGGACCCACTTTAAGCGTGCCACTGGCCTGCTTGAATGGCCAATTCCTGGAAAATTCAGGTAACCAGTGCGGCGCCGCCGACGCTGCCCGAGTCCAGCAGCGCGGCCAGTTTCGCGAGCGCGGTGTCGATGCGCAGCGCGTCGATCCCGCCATAGCCGAACAGCAGCCCGGCGCGCGCCGCCGAGCCGACGTGGAACGCCGCGATTCCGTACAGGCCGATGTCGTGCTCGCGGGCGGCACGGACCAGCGCGGCTTCATCGAGCCCCGGTTTCAAGTGCGCGGCGAGGTGGATGCCGGCGGTCGGCACGATCGGGTCGAACCACGGCGCGAGGCTGCCGCGCAAATGCGCGAGCAGCATCTTGCGGCGCGCGTCGTAGTGCTTCTGCACGCGCCGCAGATGCCGCGCGAAATCGCCTTCGTGCATGAAGCGCGCGAGCGCCGCCTGCGTGAGTGTGCAGGTATGCCAGTCGACGATCTGCTTCGCCTTGGCGAGCGCGCCGCGCAGCGCGCGCGGCGGAATCGCGTAGCCGATGCGCAGTTCGGGAAAGATCGTCTTCGAGAACGTGCCGACGTACGCGACGAGGCCCGTGCGGTCGAGGCTCTTGAGCGACTCCACCGGCCGGCCTTCGAAGCGGAATTCGCCGTCGTAGTCGTCCTCGATGATCACCGCGCGGCGGCGCTGCGCCCATTCGAGCAGCGCGACGCGCCGGTCCAGCGTCATCGGCATCCCGAGCGGGAACTGGTGCGACGGCGTCACGTAGACGAGGCGTGCGTCGTCGGGCAGCCGCTCGACGATCAGGCCGTGCGCATCGACCGGCACGCCGATCACCGTCGCGCCGAGCGACGCGAACGCCGCGCGCGCCGGCGGATAGCCGGGATTCTCGACCGCGACGACGTCGCCCGGCCGCACGACCACGCGCGCGATCAGGTCGAGCGCCTGTTGCGCGCCGTGCGTGACGAGCACGTCGTCCCAGCCGCACGCGACCGCGCGGCTGAACGCGACGTAGCGCGCGATCGCGCCGCGCAACTGCGGATCGCCGGCCGGGTCGTGGTACTGGCCGGGGCCGCGCGCCTGCTGGCGCAACGCGTGATGCAGGCAGCGGCGCCACGCGTCGAACGGGAACAGCGTCTTGTCGGTCACGCCGCCGCGGAAGTTGAACGCGGGCGTGTCCTGCGGCGCGGGCATCGCGAGCGCATCGGGCAGGTCGTTCCACAGCGCGCGTGCGTCGACGGCATGGACGGGCGGTGTGGCCTCGACGAGCGACGGCGTCGAGGCCGCCGCATGCGGAACCCGCGCGAGGCCGTCGGCGACGAACGTGCCGTCGCCCGCGCGCGTGTTCAGGAAGCCCTCGGCGACGAGACGCTCGAACGCGTCGAGCGTCGTCTTGCGCGACACGCCGAGCTGCTTCGCGAGATCGCGCGTCGACGGCAGCCGGGCGCCGCCTTCGAGCCGCCCGTCGACGATCGCGGTGCGCAGTTGCCGAAAGATTTGCCCGGTCAGGTCGTGACGGCCTTCGATGCGGATCGCGATGTCCATCGCAGTGGTTACTCCGAATAAGGCAATTTGATGCCGATGAGCATACCGGAAGTTCGTGGCCGGCCCGGCATCCGCCGAACACAGGGGCGCGGCGCCATTCGATTGGACCGCCGCCCGCCGGTGCCTTACGATCCATCACAATCCACGACCGGAGTGCCCCCATGCTGTCCGAAGACGAACTCGCGCTGCTCGATGCGATCCGCGCCACCGGCAGCCTGTCGCGGGCGGCCGCGCGGCTCGGCAAGGCGCCGTCGACGGTGTCGCACGCCGCGCGACAGCTCGAAACGCGTTTCGACGCGCTGCTGTTCGACCGTCGCGGCTACCGGTTGCAGCTCACGCCGGCCGGCCAGTTGCTGACCGACGAGGCGTCGCGCCTCGCGCTGGACGTCGCGCGGCTCACGCAGCGCGTGCGGCAGGTCGCGAGCGGCTGGGAGGACCGGCTGTGGATCGTCAGCGACGAGGTGCTGGAGTTCGATACGCTGCTGCCGGTCGTCCGCGCGTTCGATGCGCTCGATTCGGGCGTGTCGCTGCGCTTCACGTACGAAGTGCTCGGCGGCACCTGGGAAGCGCTGCGCGACGGTCGCGCGGATCTGGTCGTCGGCGCGACCAACGAGCCGCCGGCGATTCCGGGTTTCAAATGGTTCGAACTCGGCGCGATGGAATGGGTGTTCGCCGTATCGCCGCGCCATCCGCTGGCCGCGGCAAGCGAGCGACTGACCCGCGACGCGATCTGCGCGCATCGTGCGGTCGTCGTCGCCGATTCGTCGCGGCGGGCCGTCGGCCGCGCATACGGGCTGCTCGGCGGGCAGGCGGTGCTCGCGGTGCCGTCGATGCGCGCGAAGATCCTCGCGCAGCGCGACGGGCTCGGCGTCGGCTGGGTGCCGCGCCGGCGGGTTGCGTCGCTGCTCGCGCGCGGCGAGCTCGTCGAGAAGGAAACGGCCGATCCGCGCGAACCGAACGTGCTGTACGTCGCGTGGCGCGGCGACCGCGAGGGCCGGGCGCTGCAATGGTGGCTGGAGCAACTGCGCGAGCCGCGGCTCGCGCAGCGCCTGCTCGACGGGATCGACGTGGTCGGCTGAGTGCGTCAGCCGCGCAACGCACGGAAAGGTCCCGACAAACACGTTCGAAGATTTCGAACATGTCTGCCGCGCCGGTCGTACGGCAAGGCGGCCCGCCGCGCGCATCCTGTGTTCACGGTCAACTCACCGGTTCAAAGGAGAACATCATGCAACGCTTCGAAGGAAAAACGGTACTCGTCACGGGCGGCAACAGCGGCATCGGCCTGGCGGCCGCACGGGCATTCGCGGCCGAAGGCGCGCGGGTCATCATCACCGGTCGCGACGAGCAGACGCTCGCCGCCGCGCGCGAGTCGCTCGGCGACGGCGCGCTCGCGATCCGCAACGAGGCCGGCAGCGTCGCGTCGGCCCGCGCCCTGGCGGACGCGATCTCGGCCGCAGGCGCGCGGCTCGACGCCGTGTTCATCAACGCGGGCGTCGCGAAACTCGCGCCGTTCGCCGACAGCGACGAGGCCATGTGGGACCTCGTGTTCAACACCAACGTGAAGGGTGCGTATTTCCAGATCCAGTCGCTGGTGCCGCTGCTGAACCGCGGCGCGTCGATCGTGATCAACGGCTCGATCAACGCGCATATCGGGATGCCCGGCTCGTCGGTGTACGCGGCGAGCAAGGCGGCCGTCAATTCGTTCGCGAAGACGTTGTCGACGGAGCTGCTGCCGCACGGCGTGCGGGTGAACGTGGTGAGCCCCGGCCCGGTCCAGACGCCGCTGTACGGCAAGCTCGGGCTCGACGCGGCGACGCTCGACGAGACGGCCGAGAAGATCAAGGGGCTCGTCCCGATCGGCCGGTTCGGCACGCCGGACGAAATCGCGTCGACGGTGCTGCACCTGAGCGCGCCGGAGTCCGCGTTCATCGTCGGCGCGGAAATCATCGCGTCGGGCGGGATGGGTTTGCTCTGAGCGCGTCACCGGCGGGGTTGCGCGACCCGACGCGATGTCGGGCGGTGCAGCCCCGCCGTTCGATCGCATCGCTAGTGCGATGCACAGGCGTCACGGACTTCGTCGGTCCGATCGCGTCCGTGGAGCTGCGTCACCGTCAGCCCCGAGAACGCCGCGCTGCCGTGTTCGGCGAACACGGCCACGCGGTCCGCATCGAGCGGCGGAAAGATCAGGTCCGTCAGCGCGACGCGGCCGCCGTTCGCGAATACCTCGACCGACCCGCGATCGACGACGATTTCGAGCCGCAGTTGCCCGTGCTCGAGCGGCAGATCGACGATGTGCTCGCGGCTGAAGGTGCTGGCGAAATCCGTCGTGCCGGAGCGCGAGCGGTCGAGCGTCAGCGTGCGCTTCGCCGTGTCGTACACGATCCGGGTGCCGATCGAGCCATCCGCCGATCCCCGGACGATCAGACCCGCGCGGGCCGCGCGCTGCGGTGCGATCGTTACCGTGATGCGCTGGACGATGCCGCGCGTGGCGTCCGACAGCGGGCGGGTGACGGACTCGACGTTCAGGTTGCCTTCATGCACGGCGGGCCGCCCGTCGGCCCACGCATCGAACGCGGCGGCCGGCGTCACGACGAGCGTCGGTTCGCCGCCGATCGTCTTCAGCGCGAACTCGCGCGGCAACGTCGCCGCGCCGCGCCAGGGCGCCGTCGGCGCTTTCGCCGCGTAATCCCAGTTGCTCATCCATGCGATCGCGACAGGCCGCGCGCCCGGCGTGCCGGAGAACGTGCCGGCGGCATAAAAATCGGCGCCGTGATCGACCCAGCGGAATCGCGCGGGATCGGAGCCGGCCGGCGCGACGTGGTCAGGCGTGAACGTGCGACCGTCGAAGTCGCCGACGAAATACATCGCGCCGGAGCCGCCGGCGATCGACCACGGGTTGACGTTGACGATCATCACCCACTTGATGTGTCGCGGATCGTCGTCGACGGGCAGCGGCACGAGATCGGGCATTTCCCACAGCACGCCAGCATGCGGCACGTCCGGCAGCGTGAAGTCGCTCAGGAACGACCAGTGGATCAGGTCATCAGACCGATAGAGCTTCACGACCTGCGCGTCCGCGACGACGGTCGTCATCAGCCAGTAGCGTCCCGGCGCGTACCACGACACTTTCGGGTCGCGGAACTGCTTCGACTCGGGATCGAGCGTGAGCACGGGGTTGTGCGCGTAGGGCCGCCACGTCGCGCCGTGATCGAGGCTGTACGCGAGCGATTGTGCCTGCGTGCCCGGTGCGTGGCCGGAGCCGTCTTTATAGACGCTCGTGTAAAGCGCAACCAGCGGCGTGTCGCCCGGCGCGCCGAGGCCGGACGTGTTGCGCGTGTCGGCGACGATCGAGCCGGAGAAAATTTCCTCCGTCGCGCTCGCGCGCATCGCGACCGGCTGCTCGCGCCAATGGACGAGGTCGGTGCTGGTCGCATGGCCCCACGACATGTTGCCCCAGTCATGGCCGAGCGGGTTGTACTGATAGAACAGGTGATAGCGGCCGTTCTCGTAGACGAGGCCGTTCGGATCGTTCATCCAGTTGCGTTGCGGCGTGTAGTGCACGGCCGGCCGCCATTGCTGCGTGCCGGGTTCGGGCGGTGCGTCGCAGGGCGCGGCGCTGGCGTGCGTGCAGGCCGCGCTTGCCGTACACGCGAGCAGCAGCCGGGCAATCCGGAGGGAAAAGCGAAAAAACGTCGATCTCATGCGGGGTTCCGTGCTTCGGCGCGCGAAGCGGGAAAGGAGGGTGCATGCCGCTTGCGACGGCAGCATGCGCGATTCTGCGAAGGAGGGAGGCGGCACACACGCGACACGCGCGATGTGCGCCGCCTCGACGCTGGCGGGCGGTGCCCGCCGCGTCCGTAGCGGACCCGTTACGGACGGGTGCCGGGGCCGCCGTTGTGGTCGGCGCCCGTCGCCGGCAGGTTTGCCGGGATGTCGCCGTAGCCGCCGAGGCCGCTACGTCCGTACGTGCGGTCGACCGCCGTCGACGTGCCGTTGATATTCACCTTCACCGTCGGCGCGAGCGTGCCGCCGCGACGCGGGCCGATCGCATCGATGAACGACTCGACGAGCCCGCCCGGCATCACGTAGTGCGAGTACGACTGGAATTCGCGCGGATTCTGGTTCGGGTCCTGCGAATACGGCGCGCCGGCCGGTGCGGAGAAGTCGGTCGGGTTGCCGAGCACGAGGCCGCTGCCGCCGTTCAACGGCAGGAAGTCGCTGCGGATGCCGTTGCCGACGAAGCCGTAGACACCATCCGGCCCGTCGACGCCCGCGGCCATCGTCGTGCGGTGGCTGATCGTGAACAGGTAGTACTTGCCATCCTTCAGATAGATCTGCGGGCGCTCGGTCTGGTCGTCGACGCAGTTCGCAGACAGGATCGGCGGCAGGAACTTCCACTCGGTCAGTTGCGGATTCGTCGCGACCGCCAGGCCGACGTTGGCCTTTTGATACACTGCGCCCGAGTTCATGACGGCGTTGAGGTCTTCCCGCTGCGGATCGTTCGGCGCGTAGCCGAGGTCGGCCTCGGTGCAGGTCCGGGCGCCGCGCTGGCCGCCGGTGTTGCCTTCGAACACCATGTAGGTCTTGCCCGGATGCGCGGGGTCGGTGAACACGAACGGATCGCGGAACGAGAAATAGGTGTTCTGCTGGCCGGTCTGGTAGTAATTGCCGTCCGGTTGCAGCAGCGCCTTGTGATCGTCGAAGCCGCTGAACCACACGTGCTTGTCATCGGCATGGATGTGGCCGTCGGCGCGCGTGATGATCGCCTGCGGCGGCGTGATGTCGGCGCCGCCGGGGGCCGAGCGGTTGAACGAGGTCGCGGTGTAGTAGAGGCTGACGTTGTCGCCATGCGTGAGGCGCGCGGAACCCGACCACTCGGCGTTGTTGGTCATCGGCGACGTGCCGAACACCTTGGCGCTCGCGCCGTCCGGGAACAGATGGCCGCCCCAGGTCCAGCCGCCGTTCGCGGGACGCTGCGACGCGGGAATGCCGGCACGGCGATAGAAGAAGCCGATGCGCGCATGGACGTGGCGGTCATCGAACGTGTAACCGGCGTGCGGATCGGCCGTGAGCGAGAAGATCACCTCCCAGCCCTTGTAGCTGAGCTGGTTCGCGCGCAGGTCGGCCAGCGGCCAGGTATCCCAGACCCATACGTTCGAGTTGATCAGCGGGAAATCCTGCGGGATGTCCGGCATCGTCAGCGACTGCGGCAGCGAGTTCTTGTCGGCGCCGGCCGTGTGCGACTGCGCGACGATCTGGCGGATGTCCGCGCGGGTCCAGCGCATCGTGAAGTTGCCTTCGGGATCGTAGGCCTGCTGCGTATGCGGCGTGGGGGCGGGGGCGCCGGTGCTCTGCGCGTGCGCGACGGACGACGCGGACGCGAAGGCGGCCAGTGCTGCGCCAGCGAACAGCAAACGTTTGGCCGCGGTCGCGCGGCAAAAAGGAAAGTAAGTCATGTCGGCGTTGTTTCCGTTTGCGGTGAAAAGGAACTGCTGAGGTGGTATCGATATCCAAACCGGTTTGGATGCTATTTCAAACCGGTTTGGACGTCAAAAGATAAATATTTGACGGTAATAACTACCATTCGGAAATAATTGCCGCCGCGAGCGGGTTGAACGAATGGCACGCACAACGCGAGGAGCGACGTGAAGGTGAATCTGAAGGCGCTGTCGGATGCGCTCGGACTGTCGCGCACGACGGTCAGTCGGGCGCTGAACGGCTACGACGATGTGAGCGAGGCGACCCGCGAGCGCGTGATGAAGGCTGCGCGCGAACTCGGTTATGTCGCGGATCCGACCGCACGGCGGCTGGCGACGGGGCGTGCCGATACGATCGGCATCGTGTATCCGTTCGGAGCCGGCGATCTGGGGGACCCGCGCTTCGGTGAAGTCGTCTCGGGCATTACCGAGCGGCTCGGCGAGCGCAATCTCGACTTCATCATCGCGGCCGCGCGGCCGAACGCCGAACTCGACACGTATCGCCGGCTCGTCGACGGCAGGCTCGTGGACGGGCTGATCGTCGCGCGCACGCTGGTTGACGATCCGCGCCTCGCGTACCTGCGCTCGAATGCGTTTCCGTATGTCGCGTACGGCCGTACGCAAACCGCGGAGCCTTACGCATGGTTCGATTTCGACAACGAAGCGGGCGCGCGCGATGCGGTGCGGCGCCTGATCGGCTTCGGCCATCGCCGCATTGCAATGATCAGTGCGCCGCTGTCGCTGAATTTCGCGATGCAGCGCCGCGCCGGCTACCTCGCGGCGCTGCGCGAAGCCGGGATCGAACCCGATCCGGCGCTGCTCGTCGAGGGTCCGTTTACGCGCGACGGCGGGCAGCAGGGCGCACAGGCGCTACTCGCGCAGGCCGAACGACCGACTGCGCTGCTCGTCGACAACAACATCTCGGGCGGCGGCGCGTTCCGGGCGCTGGTCGACAGCGGCTTGCGGCTGGGGCGGGACATGTCGCTCATCGTCTATGACGGGGTGCCCCCGGAGGTCGCGTATCCGCATCGGGTGACGGCGGTGGTGCAGCCGACCGGACATGCGACGGGGCGTGCGCTGGCGGACCTGATGCTGGGCTTGCTCGCCGACGGCGTTCGCGAGCATCGGCTCGAAATGCCGATGATCGAGGCAGGCGATACGGACGGGCCGTTGCACGGTTAGCCACGACGGCGGCACGTAGCGGCGGGGCGATCGGCAACGAGCGTTGCGGGACGCGCTCCGTCGCAAAAGCCATGACGGCGGCAGGGCTGAATGCCAGATCTCTAGACGACCGGTCTAATGGAGGGCTATCATCCGGCCTCATGAATGCGACGTCGTGCCTGCCAACGGACGCGAAAATGCCATATCGCGCTGCGATGCTTGTCGTGCAGGCGTGGTCGTCGATTTTTTTCGAGCCAGTTATAGACGACTGGTCTAATAGAGTCGGGCAATATTTTTTGTACGGAGCTGGCACGTTGACGTGTGCCAGCGGCCTAACCGGCAGGCGTGCCGTCGTTGCCGGCACGTGGCGTGCGCCGCGTTGGCCGCCGCCGTGACGCGGCCCCGTTCCCCCATTTCGAAGGAGTGTCGATCATGAAGATTCTGGTTGTCCTGACCTCGCACGACACGCTCGGCGACACCGGCAAGAAGACCGGCTTCTGGCTCGAGGAGCTGGCCGCGCCGTACTACGTGTTCAAGGATGCGGGCGTCGAGCTGACGCTCGCGTCGCCGAAGGGCGGCCAGCCGCCGCTCGACCCGAAAAGCAGCGATCCGGCCGCGCAGACCGACGCCACGCGCCGCTTCGACGCCGATCCGGCGGCCAAGGCCGCGCTCGCGGCCACGCGCAAGCTGGCCGACGTGTCGGTCGACGATTACGACGCGGTGTTCTATCCGGGCGGGCACGGCCCGCTGTGGGATCTCGCCGAGGACCTGCACTCGATCGGCCTGATCGAGCGCGCGCTGGCGGCGGGCAAGCCGGTCGCGGCCGTGTGCCACGCACCGGGTGTGTTGCGCCACGTGAAGGATCCGAAGACCGGCGAGTCCGTCGTGCGCGGCAAGCGTGCGACGGGCTTCACCAACAGCGAGGAAGCGGCCGTCGAGCTGACGGAAGTGGTGCCGTTCCTCGTCGAGGACATGCTGAAGACCAACGGCGCCCAGTTCGAGCGCAGCGCCGACTGGGCGCCGCATGTCGTCACCGACGGGCTGCTGATCACGGGGCAGAACCCCGCGTCGTCGGAGCCCGCTGCCGAGGCGCTGCTCGCGAAGCTTGGCCGTCAGTAAGCCGGCGCGGTGCCGGCATGACCGGCACCTGGCCGTGCCGTCGTCGGGCGCATCCGGCCCGGCGACGACCCGAACCGTTCCGTCGTGCGCACCGCACGACGGCTCATCCAGTCGTTTCGTAGAACCAAGCAAAGGAGTGGTGGATGTCTGCCTTGTTCGAACCGTTCAAACTCAAGGATGTCACGCTGCGCAACCGCATTGCGGTGCCGCCGATGTGCCAGTACGTCGCCGAAGACGGCGTCGTCAACGACTGGCATCACGTGCATCTGGCCGGCATCGCGCGCGGCGGCGCGGGCCTCGTGATCGCGGAGGCGACGGCCGTGTCGCCGGAAGGCCGTATCACGCCGGGCTGCGCCGGGCTGTGGAACGATGCGCAGGCCGAGGCGTTCGCGCCGTCCGTCGCGGCGATCAAGGCGGCCGGCGCGGTGCCGGGCATCCAGATCGCGCATGCGGGTCGCAAGGCGAGCGCGAACCGTCCATGGGAAGGCGACGACCACATCGCCGACGGCGATCCGCGCGGCTGGCAGACCATCGCACCGTCGGCCGTACCGTTCGGCGCGCATTTGCCGAAGATGCCGCGCGCGATGACGCACGACGACATCGCACGCGTGCAGGCCGACTTCGTCGCGTCGGCCAAGCGCGCCCGCGACCTCGGCTTCGAATGGCTCGAACTGCACTTCGCGCACGGCTATCTCGGCCAGAGCTTCTTCTCCGTGCATTCGAACCAGCGCGACGACGAGTACGGCGGCTCGGCCGAAAACCGCGGCCGTTTCCTCGTCGACACGCTGAAGGCCGTCCGCAAGGTCTGGCCGGAGCACCTGCCGCTGACCGCGCGTCTCGGCGTGATCGAATATGACGGCCGCGATGAAGAGACGCTCGCCGAATCCATCGCGCTCACGCAGCGGATGAAGCAGGAAGGCCTCGACATGCTGAGCGTGTCGGTCGGCTTTTCGGTGCCCGACGCGCGCATTCCATGGGGCCCGGCGTTCCTCGCGCCGATCGCGGAACGCGTGCGCCGCGAGGCCGGCATGCCGGTGTCGTCCGCATGGGGGATCGACACGCCTCAACTGGCCGAGCGCGTCGTCGCCGAACGGCAGCTCGACCTCGTGATGGTCGGCCGCGCGCATCTGGCCGATCCGCACTGGCCGTACTACGCGGCCAAACAGCTCGGCGTCGAGCGTCCGTCGTGGACGCTGCCTGCGCCGTACGCGCACTGGCTCGAACGCTATCGCGTCGCCGACAAGGTGGCCTGAGCGCGCATCGCACCGCGCGGCGCGCGCGACGTGCGCGGCACGCATTTGACAATGCTTGGCATCGCGTCCGCGTGCCGTGGCGGTATCGATGGATAGAATGGCGGTTCGCACCGGCCTTTGGCCCATGCGAACCGCCATTTTTTCATTTCGACAGAGGTGCCATGCGCGCACATGTCTCGCCTTCCCCCGATTCCGCCGGGCGGCCGCGTGCCCAGCAGATCGCCCGCGCCGTGCTGTATGCGGCGTTGTTGGTGCTCGCGCTGTGGGTGATCCGCGATTTTCTTCCCGCTATCGCGTGGGCATGCGTGATCGCGATCGCGTTGTGGCCGTTGCTGGAACGCTTCGAATCGGGCAGCTGGTTTCGCGACCGGCCGACCCTGATCGCGACCGCGATCACCGCGGGCGTGTCGCTGCTGGTCGTGCTGCCGATCGCCATTGCGCTCGGCCAGGCGATCTCGCAGGCGCACGACCTGCGCATCTGGCTGCATTCGATCCAGGACAACGGCATTCCACTGCCGGACGTCGTCGGCCGGTTGCCGTACGGCGCCGCACAGATCACCGAGTGGTGGCAGGCCAATCTCGGTCATCCGCTGCACGCGGGCACCGCGATGCATGGCGCGAGCGGCGAGCGGTTCATCGCGTTCGGCCGGCAGTTCGGCACGAAGCTCGCGCATGCGCTTTTCGAGTTCGGCTTCATGCTGGTCACGCTGTTCGTGATCATCAGGGCCGGCCACAAGTTGTCGGGCGCGTTGCTGCAGGGCGCGCGGCGTGCGTTCGGCCGCGGCGGGGCGGACCTGATCGAACGGATGGTCGCGGCCGTGTACGGCACGGTGACGGGGCTGGTCGTCGTCGGGCTGGGTGAGGGCGCCATTCTCGGCGTCGCGTATGCGCTCGCGGGCGTTCCGCACGCGGCGCTGCTCGGCCTCGTCACGGCCGTCGCCGCGATGCTGCCGTTCTGCGCGCCGATCGTATTCTGCGGCGCGGCGCTCTGGCTGTTCGTGCAGGGTGCGACCGCGTGGGCCGTGGTGGTGCTGGTGCTCGGTTTCGTGGTCGTGTTCGTCGCCGAGCATTTCGTGCGGCCGGTGCTGATCGGCAGCTCGACCCGCCTGCCGTTCCTGCTCGTGCTGTTCGGCATCCTCGGCGGCGCCGAGTCGTTCGGCCTGATCGGACTGTTCGTCGGCCCGGCGCTGATGACGGTGCTGACGATGCTGTGGGCCGAGTGGGTCGCCTGACGACAAGGCTCGTTGCGCAGTTCCGGGCCATCGGCGCAACGGCATTGACGCCCGTGCGGGTCCGCGCGGCGCCTCATGTTTCGCGACGATCGGGCGTGCGCCGGGCCGCGCCGGGCGCGACGTCGGACACAAGTCTCTACATTTCTTTTCGATCCGGACCCAAAGGTCTAGTAGCATGGGGCTTTCGATCACGCCGGCACGGCGCAGCAGATTTTCCAAGCATGCGATTGATTCCGATGTCCCGTCGCGCCGCGACATTGTCGCTGGCCGCCAGTTGCCTGATGCTGCACGGTTGCGCGTGGTTCGACTCGTGGCTGCCGTTCTCGTATTCGCGCACGCCGCTGGCGCGGGCCGCGTCGCGGCACGGCGCGACGCGCGCCGACGTCGTCCGCGCGGGCGGCAACCCGCGCAGCGTGTGGATGGTCCGTAACGGCAGCGGCGTCTGTTACAACTACTTCATCGAGCACGGCAACGATCACCGGGCGTACTTCGTCGTGTTCGACAAGGCCGGCGCCGTCACGCAACACGGCTTCGATACCTGCATGGACGCCGACCGCAAGGGCACGCTTCAGTCGGACAAGGCGGCTTCGCGGTAGCGCGGCCGCCATGCGCCGTGCGAGCGTGTCACGCAGTCGTCACGCTATCGTGTCGACCACGCCGCCGTCTACGCGCAACGCCGCGCCCGTCGTGGCCGAGGCCTGCGGCGAGCAGACATACACGACCATATTCGCGACTTCCTCCGTCGTAGCCGGGCGCTGGATGATCGAGCTTGCGCGCTCGCTGCGCACGAAATCCACCGCGACGTCGTCGATGCTGCGGCCCGTTGCGTCGGCCGTTTCCTTCAGCAGCGCGCGCACGCCTTCCGACATCGTCGGCCCTGGCAGCACGGAATTGACGGTCACGTTGGTTCCGGCCGCGAGTTTCGCGAGGCCGCGCGCGATCGCGAGCTGCGCGGTTTTCGTGAACCCGTAGTGAATCATGTCGACCGGGATGTTCAGGCCGGATTCCGACGAAATGAACACGACGCGGCCCGTGTTGCGCGCGAGCATCCCCTTCAGATAGTGCCGCGCGAGACGCACGCCGGACATCACGTTCATCTGGAAGTAATGCGCCCATTCGTCGTCGTCGATGTCGAAGAACGCCTTCAGCCCGTAGATGCCCGCGTTGTTGACGAGGATGTCGGCCTCCGGGGTGTGCTGCGTGACGCGCGCGACGCCGGAGGCGTCGGCCAGGTCGGCGGCGACGCCGTCGATGTCCGCGCCGGGTACCGCGCTGCGCAGCAGTGCGAGCCCAGCATCGACCGACTTTTCGCTGCGTCCGTTGACGACGACACGTGCGCCGGCCTGCGCGAGCCCTTTGGCGATCGCCAGCCCGATGCCGGCGGTGGAAGCGGTGACGACCGCGGTCTTGCCTGTCAGATCGATGTGCATGAATGTACCGGTTGGAAGAGGGAACGGGAACCGCCGGGGGAGGCCGCGGCGGCCGAATTCATAGCTTAGGCGATCCGGCTGCGAAGTGTCGTGTCGCGGTTGCATCGCGCAGCGCAGTCTTGTACGGTGTGCGTTCGCCGTCCGATCCGGGAGCCCGTCGCGTGAGCCGTTCCGCCAACCCCCTCGCTGTGCCGTCGCCGTTCTGGCGCGACGCCGCGCTGCCGTTCATCGAGGCGCGCACCGTCGACGACGGCCGGACGTTCTGCTACGCGAAGCACACGCACGACACGTTTTCGCTCGGCGCGATCGTCGGCGGGACGAGCACCTACCTGAACGGTGCGACGAAGGAACGCGTCGGGCGCGGCGTGCTCGTGATCATCGATCCGGAGCAGGTGCATGCGTGCAATCCGTATGGCCCCGACGCATGGGCGTACCGGATGGTCTATGTCGACGTGCCGTGGCTCGCACGGCTGCAGCATGCGCTCGGGCGTGACCCGAACAGCGATTTTCACGGTTTTTCGCCAAAGTTGACGGCACGGCGCGACCTGTTCGCGCAGTTCGGCGGCTTTTACCGCACGCTCGTGGCACCCGGCATCGATCCGCTTGGCAAGGAAAGCGCGGCGGTCGAATTCTTCACGCGGCTGCACGGCGCGCTCGATCGCGAGTTGCCCGTCGATACGCGGCGCGGGGCCGACAACGCGAAGCTCGCCCGCGCGGCCGACTACATCGCTGCGCATTGCCGTCAGGCCGTCACGCTTGATGCGATCTGCGCGGCCGCCGACCTGTCGCCGTCCTACCTGATCCGCGCGTTCAATGCCCGCTACGGGATGACGCCGCATGCGTTCCTGGTCGACCGTCGCGTGCAGTACGGCCGCGCGGAACTGCGCCGCGGCCGGCCGATCGCCGAGGTCGCCCTCGATGCGGGCTTTGCGGACCAGGCGCATTTCCAGCGCGCATTCCGGCGCATCGCGGCCGCCACGCCGGGGCAGTATCGAAGCGCCGCGAGTTGACCGGCGAACCGTGGGGCGGTGCCGGCGTCGCAGACCGCAGACCGCAGACCGCAGACCGCAGACCGCAGACCGCAGACCGCAGACCGCAGACCGCAGACCGCACACCGCACACCGCACACCGCACACCGCACACCGCACACCGCACACCGCACACCGCACACCGCACACCGCACACCGGCGAGGGCCCGTGTCATCGGTCGCCGGCGGCACCGGCACTAAACATCGAGCAGATAAAGCGCGCTGCCCGCGAGCAGCAGCGCCATCGCGCGGTTGAACAGCCGCATCCGCCGCGCATTCGCGAGCCAGTGCCGCAGCGACGCACCCGCATACCCCCAGCAGGCGATCGACGCGAAGCAGATCACCAGATACAGCGCCGCGAATTGCCACACCTGCGCGCGATCGCCATCGGCCGCATACGCGCCCATCGCGGCCACGCACGCAAGCCACGCCTTCGGATTCAGCCATTGCATCGCCGCGCCGGCCGCCGCCGACGGGCCGGCGACGTTTCGCGCGTCCGGATCGGCCGGATCGGCCGACAGCCGGCCGTCGTCGAGCGCCAGCCGCAGCGCGAGGTAAAGCAGGAACGCGATCCCGGACCATTGGGTGGCCGTGGTCAGCATCGGCCAGCGCGCGAGCGCCGCGTGCAGCCCGAGGCCGATCAGCAGGAACAGCGCGACGAAGCCGAGCGTCGCGCCGGCCGCATAGCGCAGGCTCGCGCCGAGACCGTGGCGCGCGCCCGCGCCGAGCGCGACGAGGTTGACGGGACCGGGCGTGATCGACGACGCCAGCGCGAACGCGGCCATCGAAACCAGCATGCTCATCATGTGTCTCCATGCGAATGTGAAAGTCGCATCGAGACTAAAGAAGCCGCGCATGTCCGTATTGAAGAAAACTGCCCTCGGCGGCGCTGCCGGGATTCACGTAACGCCGAACCGGGCACAGCGCTCACCGGCGCTCGAAAGTCGTTGGACGCAGGCGTTGCAGCCGAAGGCATCGAGTCTTACATCACGGATGAGCGGCCGTCGCGAGCGCGTCGAACGCGTCGGCTTCCGGAAGCTGCAGCCACGACTCCGGGCCTGCGTCGATTTCGTCGACCGTCAGCAGGCACGCATCGAGTTCGCGACGCAACGTGGCGTGATCGATCGACTGCCCGATGAACACGATTTCCTGCCGACAATCCCCGGCCGGCTCCTCCCATTTTTTCAGCACGCCATCGCGACGATAGTCGTCGTGCGGCCAGTCCGACTGCGGGATAAATCGCCACCATCGCCCAACGTAACCCCACTGGAATGCTCCGCCCGTCTGCACGAGCATGGCGATCTCGGCATAGCGGTGCGCGGCCCAGACATAACCCTTGCAGCGAAGCAGTCGGCCGTTGTCCCACGGACGACGCAGCCATGCGAGCAGGCGCGCCGGATGAAACGGTGTACGTTCGCGATAGGTCCACGACGCGATCCCGTACGCATCCGACTCCGAGGGGCGTTCGTCGATCTGCATGCGCTGCATCCATCCCGGCGATTCGACGAGCGCCGGCAGATCGAAGCGCCGGGTATCCAGCACGTCTGACGGATCGACCTTGCCGTGCTGCATCGGCAGGATTCGCGCAGATGGATTCAGCGATGCAAGAATTGCGCGCAGCCGGTCGAAACCCGCGTGGCCGATCCGGTCGAGACGGCTCACGAGGATCACGTTCGCGTATTCGACTTGCTCGAGCAGCAGGTCCGACAGCTTGCGTGGCGGACCGGAATTGCCGTCGTGCGCGAGCGTCGCGTCGTGCGCGACCGGTTCAGCCGACGTGATCATGTCCTCGAACGTCTCGCCGTCGACCACCGTGACGAGCGTGTCCAGCCGCGCCAGTTCGCTCAGGCTGAAACCGTCTCGATCGAGAAACGCAAACGTCTCCGCGACCGGCATCGGCTCCGAGATGCCGGTCGATTCGATCAGCAGATAATCGAAGCGGCGCTGCCGCGCCAGCGTGCTGATCTGCTCGAGCAGATCGGCGCGCAGCGTGCAGCAGATGCAGCCGTTGCTCATCTCGACCAGTTCGTCCTCGCCTCGATGCAGCTCGACGTTGCGCCGCACGTCGTCGGCGTCGACGTTCACTTCGCTCATGTCGTTGACGATCACGGCGACCTTCAATCCTGCGCGATTGCGCAGGATGTGGTTCAGCAACGTCGTCTTCCCGGCGCCGAGGAAGCCGGACAGCACGGTGACCGGAATCCTCGTGCCAGGGGCGGCCGGCGTTCCCTGATTCCCCGGTGTCGTCATGCGCTCTGCCCGGACGCGCGATCCAGGTAGCCTTCGAACAGGTCGACCACGACGTAGCCGTCGTCGGCGGCGTCGCCCCACAGATCCTTCACGCGGAATTCGACATGGTAGGTCGGCTGATGCGCGGCGCCGGTGTCGCCGTGGCCGATCGCGTCCGGGAATGGCCACGATTCGGTCGTCCGGTGCAGCACGACACCTTCCTTGCCGCGAACGTAGCCCGGCGCGCGGATGTGTCCGCTGACGTATTCGTCGCGAACGACGACGCGATCGCCGACCTCGAACCGCGTTGATTCGGGCGGTGCCGCCCGGCCCCCGGATTTCGGCGGGTTCGCGAGCCGGAAATGCGAACCGAGCGCGCGGTCGAGTTCATCCTGCGTGAGCACGCCGGTTTCGACGAGCAATGTCGCCGTCGCGATCACGTAGCGCTCGTAGTAGCGCGTGCCGACGTGCTGGCGCACGTCGATGCGTTCGACCGCGTGACGTACCTCGTCGACGCTGAATTTTTTCAGTTGGTCCACGCCGACGAACATCAGACTGTACGCGAGATGTTCCCAGTCTTCCTTGAAGACCGGCTTGTAGCCGAGACTGTTGATCGTATGCGGCACCGGGCCGAAACCCTGGAATCCGCCGAGGTCGTGAATGCCGTCCATATGTGATCTCCGAGATGAAGGTCGAGAGCGAAACGTGGTGGGCGTCAGCGCGCGCGCGGCAGCGCAACGCCGATCAGCACGTCCTTCGTGACGAGCGTGCGCAGTTGTTCTTCGGTCATGTGCTCGCTGCCGGCCGGCCGCACGGGCAGCACGAGATAGCGGCTTTCGGCGGTCGTATCCCAGACCTTCACGACGACGTCGTCGGGCAGGTCGGTGCCGAGCTCCCGCAGCACCGTGCGCCCCTCGCGGACGAGCCGGGCACGATATTCGAAGCCCTTGTACCACTCGGGAGGCAGCCCGAGCACAGGCCAGTTCGTGCATGAGCACAGGCTGCAGACGATCACGTTCTTCAGCGTGGGCGTGTCTTCGAGCGCGACGATGTATTCGCCCTGCGGGCCGGTGTAGCCGAACTGCGCGCACGCGGTCGTGCCGTCCTTGAGCAGCAGTTCGCGAAACGCCGGGTCGACCCACGCACGCGCGACGATGCGCGCGCCGTTGGCCGGATCCCAGGTCGTGGACATCAGCTCGGTCAGGCCTGCGATATAGCCGTCGGGGATCAGGTTCTTCTCTTTCATCACGCGAAACAGCGCCCAGGCACGTTCGCCGGGCGTCGAGACCGTTTCCGCGGAAGGGGTCGTACTCATTGTTGGGGCTCCTTGTGGTGGTTCGGATTGACCGCCGCCACGGGGTCGGGACTGCCCTGGCAGGGTGCGGCCGCGTGGTGTCGGCCACGCTCGACGAGCAGGGTAAGAAGAGAAAAAGCGCGGTTCTTTGCCGGCACGGATCGGAAACTATGCTGAGACGGCCCCGTTGCGCGGCATGGGGCCGACACGCAACGCATGCACGGCGATTGGCGGCAATCGACGGGGCTCCCGGCGCGAAAACCGTGGCGACCGGCGCACTTTTTGCGACCGCTTTATGGCATCGCAAGCGCAGATCCGTCACAGCCAATTTCTTGTTCCGCCGGAAAACAGAACTGCGGATTTTGCCTTTCTATTCTCATCCTCAAGCGATGGCCGTTCGATGTCGCGAATCGCCGGCATCCCCGATGTACCGGCGGAACAACAGTCAGCCAGCACCCCGCGATTCCACCGTCCGGCGACGGTTCCCGTTCGTCATGCGGCGGGCGTGGCGGTGTCTGCGCAACCAGGTGAGGAGCATGATGGATAACGTCAACAGAATGAAACTGAAGCGAATCGCGCGCTGGATCGGCTTGTCGCTGATCGCCGTCGCATCGCATTACGCGGGCGCGGTCGAGGTCGATCCCGGCGACTATGAGCAGTATCCGATCGGCGCGACGATCGGCGTGCTGTACTACAACTATTCAGCGACGAACGCGTACTACGCGAACGGCCACCGGACGTCGGATTTCGATCTGCAGTCCAATGTCGGCATCGCCCGCCTGCTGCATGTGTTCCAGCTCACCGACAGGCTCACGATCGATCCGCAGGTGTTGCTGCCGTTCGGTCACGTCAGCAGCTTCGGCAACGCAAATTCGCTTGGCAGTACGAATGGTGTCGGAGACGTGATCCTGACGGCTCCATTGAAATTTCGCCTCAACGACGCGAAGGACGTCGCCGCCGCGACCATCTACGTATACGCGCCGACAGGGAGTTACGACCAGAACCGCGGTCTCAATCTCGGTGCCAATCGCTGGTCGCTCGATTTCCAGGCGGCTTACATCAAGCACTTTTCGCCACAGTGGGCACTCGATCTCGTCGGCGACGCGATCTGGTACGGCAACAACAGGTCGTACGGCGCGAGCGGCACGACGCTGCATCAGCGGATGAGCTACAGCGCACAGGCGATGGTGCGTTACATGCCCGATCCGGGCACGTCGCTCGCGATCGGCATCACCCAGCTCTGGGGCGGTGAAACGAGCGTCGACGGCGCGGACAACAACGACGCGCTTCGCACGACGCGCATGCGGATCAGCGCGGCGAAATTCGTGACGAAGGCCGATCAGGTGCAAATCCAGCTCGGCACCGACCTGAGCGTGCGCAACGGGCCGAAGAACAGCGTGCTCGCGGGCCTGCGTTACGCGCACATCTTCTGACCACCCGCATGCGCCGGGATACGTCCGGTGCATGTGGCTCCGTGTTCCCAACGTCGATACCTCGACATCCGATTCCCTTTCCAGAGAGGTCATGCATGGAATCCGCCATCGACAAACACCTGGTCTGCCCGCGGACGCTGTCGCGCCGCGTCGCGGATGACTACCAGCCGCCGTTCCCGATGTACGTCGCCCGGGCCGCCGAAGACCTGAGCCAGGTCGTGATGGGCTATTTCGGCGTGCAATACAGCGGCGCCGACAAGCGCGCGGCGGCACTGGCCGCGTTGCGCCGGATCGTCGCCGATTTCGGTGCGCAGGACGGGCCGAAAACCTACGATCTGACGCAACACACCGACGACCAGGGTTACGAGAACCTGATTGCCGTCGGCTATTGGCGCGATCCGGCCGCGTATGCGCGCTGGATTACGTCGCCGGCGCTCGTCGAATGGTGGACCTCCGACGCACGCCTCGCGGACGGCATCGGCTACTTCCGGGAAATCGTCGCGCCGCGCGCCGAGCAGTTCGAGACGCTTTACGCATTTACGAGCGATTTCCCCGGCGTCGGCGCGATCATGGACGGCGTCAGCGGCGAGATCGAGGAGCACGGCTACTGGGGATCGATGCGCGACCGGTTCCCGATTTCGCAGACGGACTGGATGAGCGCGGACGGCGAGTTGCGCGTCGTCGAGGGCGATCCGGCCCGCGGCGGCCGCGTGGTCGTGCTGGCGCACGACAACATCGCGCTGATTCGCTCCGGTCAGGACTGGCGCGCGGCCGAGCGCGACGAGCGCCGACTGTATCTCGAGGAGATCGAGCCGACGCTGCGCAGCGGGATGGACTTCCTGCGCGACAACGGCACGGACGTCGGCTGCTACAGCAATCGCTACGTGCGCTCGATCGATCTCGACGGCAACGTGCTCGACGAGAGCTACAACATCGGCCACTGGCGCTCGCTCGACCGCCTCGAACGGTGGGCCGAATCCCATCCGACGCACCTGCGGATCTTCGTCACCTTCTTCCGCGTCGTCACCGGGCTGTCGAAACTGCGGCTGTATCACGAGGTTTCCGTCTTCGACGCAAAGCATCAGGTCTACGAATACGTGAACTGCCATCCGCGCACCGGGATGATGCGCGACGCCGTCGCCCGCTGAATCCCGCCGGCACCGCCGGGGCCGGCGGTGCCGCTTACCGAACTGGAGAACGTCGATGGCCATCAAACGCCCGACCCGCGAACAACTGTCCGATATTGCAGCCGGCTTCGGCTTTCATCTCGATTCCCGCCAACTCGCCGAATACGACGACGTACTGCAGGCGAATTTCGACGCCTACGATGCGATCGACGCGCTGCCCGACTATCTGCCCGTCGTCGCGTATCCGCGCACGCCGGGCTACCGCCCGGAAGGCGACGAGAACCGTTACGGCGCATGGGCGCGCAAGAGCACGATCCACGGCGCCGCCGACGGCAAGCTGCGCGGCAAGACGGTGGTCGTGAAAGACAACATCTGCGTCGCCGGCGTGCCGATGCGCAATGGCTCGAGCACGTTCGAGGGCTACGTGCCCGACGTCGATGCGACCGTCGTCACGCGGGTGCTCGACGCCGGCGGAACGATCGCCGGCAAGTCGACCTGCGAGTACTACTGCTTTTCCGGCGGCTCGCACACGAGCGCGTCGGGGCCGGTGCACAATCCGCGCAAGGCCGGGCACTCGTCCGGCGGCTCGTCGTCCGGCAGCGGTGCGCTGGTCGCGAGCGGCGAGGTCGACATGGCGCTCGGCGGCGATCAGGGCGGCTCGGTGCGGATCCCGTCCGCCTACTGCGGCATCTACGGGATGAAGCCGACGCACGGGCTCGTGCCGTACACCGGCGCGATGCCGATCGAGGCGACGGTCGATCATCTCGGGCCGATGACGGGCAGCGTGCTCGACAATGCGCTGCTGCTCGATGTCATCGCGGGCGACGACGGACTCGATCCGCGCCAGCGGGCGCTGCCGCCGCGCGTCGATTATCTCGGCGCGATCCGCGACGGCATCGCCGGCCTGCGGATCGGCATTCTGCGCGAAGCGTTCGGGCTCGCGAATTCGGAGAAAGTCGTCGACGAGGCCGTGCTGGTTGCCGCGCACCGGTTGCGCAAGCTGGGTGCGAGCGTCGCCGAAGTGTCGGTACCGCTGCATGCGGCCGGCACCGCGATCTGGTTGCCGATCGCGGCCGAGGGCGCGACGCAGCAGATGATGAAGGGCAACAGCCACGGTTTCAACTGGAGTGGCCTCTACGTGACCGGCATGATCGATCACCATGCGGGCTGGCGCGAGCGCGCTGATGAGCTGCCGGATACCGTGAAGGTGACGATGTTGCTCGGCGAGTATTTCACGAGCCGGTATCGCGGCCGCTACTACGCGAAGTGCCAGAACATCGCGCGGCGTTTGCGGGCGGATTACGACGCGGCGCTGCAGTCTTGCGACGTGTTGTTGATGCCGACCGTGCCGATGCGTGCGTCGAAACTGCCGGAGCCGGGTTGTGCGATGTCCGAGTCGCTGACGCGGGCGTTCGAGATGATTGCGAATACCGCGCCGTTCGACGTGTCCGGGCATCCGGCCATGTCGCTCCCGTGCGGCGTCGCCGATGATCTGCCGATCGGGCTGCAACTGGTCGGGCGCCGCTTCGACGAGGCGACGATCTATCGCTGTGCGTATGCGTATGAACAATCTTCCGACTGGCGTCAGGCGACATTCGCATAACGTGCCCGGAGCCTCGCCGCCGCGCTGCGTGTCGGTCCGGCCGGCAACGCGGCGGGCGCGGTGGAATCGATTGGACAATGTGCTTTTGAACGGGCACGCTACCGGCTGCGTATTTGCCAACCCATGTGGGGCACGACCATGACGATGCGTCCTTTCCCGCGCGCCGCAAGCGGCGACGCGCCCGGCTTGGACTCCGACAGCCCGCCGGGCGAACGAACGAATTCGGCAATCGAGGTGGCGACCAACGGCTCGATCAGCCAGCGTATCGAATTCTGGCGCGAGACGATTCTGCGCTTGTTCGCGGACGTGCAGATCGCGGCCGTGCAGAAAGCCGATTTCTTCGGCCAGGTTCGGCAGCGTAGATGCGAAAAGATGCGCATCTCCGAGATCTACGCAAGCGAGCAGGCCGTGATCCGGCGTTATCGCCAGGCGCGGAGCGAGTACGAGGACAAGTATTTCGGAGTATTGATGCTCGAGGGCAGCCAATCGGTCGAGCAGGACGGCAAGATCGTCACGCTGCACCCCGGGGATTTTGCGATCTACGACGCGACACGGCCTCACCACCTGACGTTCGGCCAGTCGTGGCGCGAGATCGTCGTCAGCATTCCCCGCACGACCCTGAACCAGCTCGTCGTCGGAATGGAGCACCGTACGGCGTGCCCGACGCAAACCGGGGAGGGTGTCGGCAGCGTCATGCGCGCGTTTCTCGAGCAGATGTCGTCGCAGATCCGTAACGTGTCCGAGGACGAGATGCGGCAGTTGTCGGATACCGCGATCTCGCTGATCGCGATGACGGTCGGGGGCTTGCAGCGCAACGATCTCGCGCAATCAAGGATGAAGGCGTTGACGCTGACGCGGGTGAAGCGGCATCTGCTCGAGCACCTGCGCGACCCGGAGCTGAACCCGATGATGATCGAGCGGTCGATCGGCATTTCGTCGCGCTACATCAACAAGCTGTTCGAGGCGGAGAACACGTCGCTGATGCGTTACGTATGGAACCTGCGGCTCGAGCGGTGCGCGCAGGATCTCGTGAATCCGCAATGCGCGATGCTGCGCGTGTCCGACATCGCGTTGCGCTGGGGATTCAACGACATGTCGCATTTCAGCCGCGTGTTCCGCGAGCGGTTTGCGATGTCGCCGCGGGCGTGGCGCGAGCAGGGCAGCAAGCCACGCGCGTGACGCGTTCCGGGCCGCGTTCGCGGCAGGCTCAGGCGCGTTCGGGGCATCCGACAGGCGCGGGCGCCGTCAGTGCACCGCGCGCGGCGCGTGCGCCGGCCGCAGCGCGTGCGGGTCGCCCGCGTCGGCCGCGCGCAGCGGGCCGACGCTGCACAGCTGCGTCGACACCGAGAAGCCGAACGTATTGACGCCGCCGGAGCACGCGACGAACACGCTGCCGCCGTGCATCTCCGCGACGGCCTTGACGATCGACAGCCCGAGCCCGTGGTTCTCCTTGCTGTTCGCGCGCGCTTCCTCGAGCCGGTAGAAGCGCTCGAACACGTGCGAGCGCTGCACGGGGTCGATCGGTTCGCCGGGGTTGGCAACCGACACGTCGACGAGCGTGTCGCGCGGCGTGATCGTCACGTTCAGCGTCGCGCCGGGCGCCGAATGCTGGATCGCGTTGATCAGCAGGTTGGTCATCGCGCGGCGGAACAGCGACGGGTCGACGGCTGCGTGCGCATCGCCGTGCAGTTCGGCGCGCAACTGCGCTTCGTCCAGCGGAATCTCGAGGAAGTCGAGCATGCGCCGCACTTCGTCGGCGAGCGACACGTGCTTCAGGTCGGTCGCGCGCTCGCCGCGATCGCTGCGCGACAGGAACAGCATGTCGTTGATGATGACGCGCAGCCGTTCGAATTCTTCGAGGTTCGACTGCAGCGTCTGGCGCATCCGGTCGACCGAGCGGTCACGGCTCGTCAGCGCGACCTGGGTCTGGCCGATCAGGATGCTGATCGGCGTGCGCAACTCGTGCGCGACGTCCGCGTTGAACGCCTCGAGCCGCGCGTAGGTTTGCTGGATGCGCTCGAGCGCGCCGTTGAACGACGCGGCCAGATCGCGCAGCTCGGTCGGCAGCGCGTCGGTGTGCAACCGCTGGCGGCGGTTGGTGGCGTTGATCGCCGCCGCGTCCTGCGACAGCCGTTCGAGCGGCGCGAGCCCGAAGCGCGCGACCGCGCGGCCCAGCAGCAGCGTCACGGCGGTAGCGATCGCGATCAGCGCCGCGAGCGTCCACACGAAACGGCGCAGCATCCGCTGCGTACGCTCGCACGACGACGCGACGATCAGCTTCAGATCGGGGCGCTCGCCGCTGCCCGCGATCGGGACGGTCTTCGTCATCACGTCGTAGCTGCTGTGGTTGAGCGCGTACTGCTGGAACGCACCGAACGGCTTGCCGACCGGCATGCCGTCGACCGGATGACCGAAGCGGAAGTTGGCGTCGGGGCTGTCGATCTGGTAACGCGTCGACCCGTCGGGCGGTTCGAGGTCGGCGAGCTTTTCCTGCATCAGGCGGCCGCGCGCGGCCGTGGTCGCGTGCGACACGATCATCTGCGCGACCTTCGCGCGCGTGTCGATCGTCGCGCGCAGTTCGGCAAACAGCTGGCGCTCCATCATCACGAACAGCCCGCAGCCGACCAGCGTGAACACGAGCAGCGACACGATGCCGAACATCGCCGACAGACGCAGGGTGATCGAGCGTTTCATGCGTGCCTCTCGTTGTCGGCGTCCTCGCGCGCCTCGAGCACGTAGCCCATGCCGCGGATCGTGTGCAGCAGCTTCTCCGCGAACGGGCCGTCGAGCTTCGCGCGCAGGCGCTTGATCGCAGTCTCGACGACGTTCGCGTTGCTGTCGAAGTTCACGTCCCATACGAGTTCGGCGATCGTCGTCTTCGACAGCACCTCGCCGCTACGCCGCGCGAGCACGCCGAGCAGCTGGAATTCCTGCGCGGTCAGGTCGAGGCGCGTGCCGTCGCGGGACGCGCGCCGGCCGATCAGGTCGACGCGCAGGTCGCCGATCGAGATCAGCGTCGATTCCTGCACGCGCGCGCGGCGCGTCAGCGCGCGCAGCCGCTCGATCAGCTCGAGGAACGAGAAGGGCTTGGTCAGGTAGTCGTCGGCGCCGCCGCGCAGCCCGCGCACGCGATCGTCGACGCGGTCGCGCGCGGTCAGCATGATCACGGGCGTCTGCTTCTGCGCGCGCAACGCGCGCAGCACGCCGAAGCCGTCGAGCTTCGGCAGCATCACGTCGAGCACGACCACGTCGTATTCGAATTCGACGGCCTTCCACGCGCCGTCCTCGCCGTCGAGCGCGGTGTCGACGACCCAGCCCTCCTCGGTGAGGCCGCTCTTCAGGTATTCGACGACTTTCGGTTCGTCTTCGACGATCAGGACTTTCATGGGTTTGTCCTTGTAACCGGGTTAGGGGCCGACGCTCGCGGCGCGCGGGAGGTTTGCCGTCGCGACGTCGGTCGGCGTGGCGCCGCCGGTCGCGCCGCCGTCCCAGCCGCCGCCGAGTGCCTTCGCGAGAAACACGACGAGCGCCGCGCGCTGGCCCTGGATCTGCACGGCCTGGCGCTCGCTCGTCAGCAACTGCTGCTGGGCGGTCAGCACGTCGATGAACGGCGTGAGGCCGCCCGCATAGCGGTCCTGTGCGAGCGACACGAGCTTGCGCGCGTCGTCGACGGCCGCTGACGCCTGCTGCGCGGCTTCGGCCAGCACCGCCAGGCCCGTCACCGCATTTTGCACTTCCTGGAACGCGGTGAGCACGGTCTGCCGGTAGCTGGCCTGCGCGGCCACGTAGCCGGCCTGCGCGAAATCGACGCCGGCCTTCAGCTTGCCGCCTTCGAACAGCGGCTGGCTGACCGACGCGCCGACCGACCACAGCAGCGCCGGCACCGTGAACAGGCCGGCGAAGCGCGTTGCATCCCAGCCGATGTCCGGCGACAGCGTGATGCGCGGGAAATACGCGGCGCGCGCGACGCCGATCTGCGCGTTCGCGGTCGCCATCGCGCGTTCGGCCGACGCGACGTCGGGGCGCCGCTGCAGCAGGTCGCTTGGCATCCCGGTCGGCAGCGCGGGCGCGTTGATCGCCACCACGCGCGGCGGCAGCGAGAATTCGGGGGCCGGCGTACCGACCAGCGTCGCGATCGCGGTTTCGACCTGCGCGCGCTGCTGGATCAGCAGCTGTGCCTGCGTGCGCGTCGCGTCGAGCTGCGCGCGTTGCTGCAGCAGATCGAGGCCGGACACCGCACCGAGGTCGTGGCGCGCGCTCACGTAGTCGAGCGCCTTCTGCTGCAGGTCGATCGAGCGCTTGACGACGTCGATCTCGGTGTCGAGCTCGCGCAGCGCGAAGTAGCTCGACGCGAGATCGGCGGTCAGCACGAGGCGCGCGTTCGCGAAATCGTCGCGCGCCTGCTCGGAGCTGGCCTGCGCGGATTCGACGCTGCGCCGCACGCGGCCGAACAGGTCGAGTTCATAGCTGGCGCTCGCACCGACCTGGATGTCGTTCTGGACGGTCGACGTGCTCCGCGTCGCGTAGTTGGTCTGCGGCCGGTCGGCGGAGATCTTGAAGCGCTGGCCGCTCGCGTTCAGGCCGACGGCCGGATACTGCGCGGACGCGACCGACGCGAGCGTCGCCTTTGCCTGGTCGTAGCGTGCGGCGACGGCCTTCAGGTTCTGGTTGTTGCGCAATGCGTCGGCTTCGAGCGCGTCCAGCTGCGCGTCGCCGAAGGCGGTCCACCAGGCCGGATCGAGCGGCGCACGGGCAGGCGCGGCCGGGTGCCAGTACGCGTCTGCCGGGTCGAGCCGCCAGGCGGCCGGCGTCTCGACGGCGGGGCGCCGGTAGTCGGGGCCGACCGTGCAGCCGGCAAGGGCCGCGACCGCGACGGCGGCCAGGAGCGCGGCGGGGCGCAGGCGGGCGCGCATCGCGCTCACGACTTCGCTCCCGCGGCGGCGGACGCCGGCTTCACGACCGGCGGCGCTTGCACGATGACGGCGTCGCCGTTCGCGAGCGCATCGCTCGGGTTCGCGACGAGGCGGTCATTCGGCGTGAGCGGGCCGTCCACTTCGAGCGTCTGCCCGATCGTGCGCGCGATCGTCACCGCCTTCAGGCGCACCTGGCCGTTCGCGTCGACGGTCGCGACGGTCGGCCCTTCGGCGCGGAACAGCAGCGTGTTGGCCGGAATCTGCAGGCGGCCGACCGGCGTCATCGGCAGCGTCGCCTGCACGTATGCGCCGGGCAGCAGCCGTCCGTCCGGGTTCGGCAGCGTGATCTCGATCTGCAGCGAGCGCGTCGCGACGTCGATTGCCTGGGATGTGCGCGTGATCGTGCCGTCGAAGGTCTGGCCAGGCAGCTCGGCCTGCGCGACGCTTACGTGCTGGCCGACCTTGATTTGCTGCGCATACGCCTGCGGCACCTGCACATACAGGCGCAGCCGGTCGGCCTGCACGACCGTGAACAGCGAGCGGCCCGCGTTGCCGGAACTGACGAGGTCGCCGACGTCGACGTTGCGCTGCGTGACGATCCCGTCGATCGGCGCGACGATGCGCTGGAAGCCCTTCAGTTCGGTGAGCCGGCGCATGTTCGCATCGGCCGCCGCGAGGTTCGCGCTGCCCTGGTTGAACGCGCCTTGCCGGTCGTCGAGTTCCTGCTGCGACACCGCATCGCGCTGGCGCAGTTGCTGCGCGCGGTCGAACGACGTCTTCGCGAGCGCGAGCGCGGCCTGCGCCTGCTGACGCTGCGCGGTGGCCTGCGCGAGTTCCTGGTTGAGCTCGGGCGTGTCGAGCTCGGCGAGCAGTTGCCCCTGCTTCACGTGCGCGCCGATGTCGGCCTGCCAGCGCAGCACGTAGCCGCTCGCGCGCGCATAGATCGGCGCCTCGACGAAGCCGCGCAACGTGCCGGGCAGCGTGAGCTTGCCGCCGGTGGCGGCATCGACCGGATGCACGACGTTCACGTACTGGCGCGTGTTCTGCTCGGCCACTGCGTCGAGCCGGTTGCGGTTCAGCACGTTGACGACGATCGTGCGCGCGGCGCCCGCGGCCAGCAGCACGCCGACCACGATCAGCACGATCCGCCCGCGCCGCGACACCGACGTGCGCGTCGGCAGGTGCATGCCGTGTTCGTCCACCTGGATGCCGACGGAGCTGTGATGTTTCTCTTCCATGAATTGACCGGGTCTAGAGGCTAGGGGCGAATGTCAGCGTCCGGCCTGGCGCGCGCGCCGGCGGGCCAGTCGCGAATGCACGCCGCCGAACACGAGCGGCACGAACAGCAGCGTCGAAACGGTGGCGAACAGCAGGCCGCCGATCACCGCGCGGCCGAGCGGCGCGTTCTGCTCGGCGCCTTCGCCGAGACCGAGCGCCATCGGCACCATCCCGATGATCATCGCGAGCGCCGTCATCAGCACCGGGCGGATCCGCGTCGCGCCGGCCTCGAGCGCGGCCGTGAGCGGTGGCGCGCCGGCGGCGAGGCGTTGGCGCGCGAACGACACGACCAGGATGCTGTTCGCGGTCGCGACGCCCACCGTCATGATCGCGCCCGTCAGCGCGGGCACGCTCAGGTGCGTGCCGGTGATGAACAGCATCCACGCGATGCCGGCGAGCGCGGCAGGCATCGCGCTGATGATGATCAGCGGATCGAGCCACGACTGGAAATTCACGACGATCAGCAGGTAGACGAGTACGATCGCCATCGCGACGCCCGCGCCGAGACCGATGTACGACGTGCGCATCGTCTCGACCTGGCCGCGCACCGTGAGGTCGGTGCCGCGCGGCAGCGTCGCGCGCGCGTCGGACACGATCCGGTCGATCGCGCCCGCGACCGAGCCGAGGTCGCGGCCCTCGACGCTCACGTACAGGTCGATCGCCGGGCGGATGTTGTAATGCGTGATCACGGCCGGGTTCGAGACGGGGTGGATCTGCACGAGGTTGCCGAGCAACTGCAGCGGCATGCCCGTGCGCCCGCTCGCGGAAATCGGCGTGCCGAGCAGGTCGTCGATCGACGCGATGTTGTATTGCGGGGTCTGGATCTGCAGCGGGTACTGGACGCCGGTGCGCGGGTTGATCCAGAACGACGGGGTCGTCTGGGAACTGCCGGACAGCGAGATCAGCATGTTCTGCGCGACGTTTTGCGCGGAGAGGCTGAGCTGCTGCATGCGCGTACGGTCCATGTCGGCCACCAGGGTCGGTTCGTCGTTGCGCTGCAGCACGTGCACGTCGACGGTGCCGGGGATTTGCCTGATCTTTTTCATCAGGCTGCTCGCGATAGCCATGTTACTCGCGAGATCGTTGCCGAGCACCTGCACGTCGATCGCGGCCGGCTGACCGAAGTTGAGGATCTGCGTGATGATGTCCGACGGCTGGAAGAAGAACTCGACGCCGGGGAAGCGCTGCGGCAGCAGCGTGCGCAGCGTCTGCACGTAGTGCTGGGTCGAGCGATGGCCGGGCTTCAGCGCGATCATCAGTTCGCCGTCGAGCGTGCCGATCGTGCCGCTGTTGCTGTACGACAGGTTGATGCCGCTCACCGGCAGCCCGAGGTTGTCGACGATCGCGCCGAGTTCGTCGGGCGGCACGGCTTCGCGGATCACGCGCTCGACCTGGTCGGCGAGGCGCGCGGTTTCCTCGATCCGGTAGCCGGTCGGAGCGCGCATGTGCAGCCGGATGTTGCCGGAATCGGCGTTCGGGAAGAAGTCGCGGCCGAGCACGAACACGAGGCCGGTCGACAGCACGCAGAAGCCGAGGAAGCACGTCGCGTAGAAGCGGCGGCGCACCAGCAGGATGCTGAGCAGCACGATGTACCACGCACGCAGCCGCTCGAACGCGGCATTGAACGCGTGATGGAGGCGCGCGAAACGCGACGTCGAGTGGTCGGGGCCGGTGGTGGCCTGCTGCGGGCGGAACAGCAGCATCGCGAGCGTCGGCACGAGCGTGCGCGACAGCACGTAGGACGCGAGCATCGCGAACACCACGGCTTCGGCGAGCGGCACGAACAGGAAGCGCGCGACGCCCGTCAGGAAGAACATCGGCACGAACACGATGCAGATGCACAGCGTCGATACGAACGCGGGCACCGCGATCTCGCCCGCGCCTTCGAGAATCGCATCGTGCAGGTTGGTGCTCGACGAGGACCCCAGCGCGCCCTCCGGTCGCGGCCCCCCGAGGGGGCTGCCGGGCTCGCCAGGGTCGGCCCGGCGCGTGCCGAGATGCAGGTGCCGCTCGATGTTCTCGATCGTGACGGTCGCGTCGTCGACCAGGATCCCCACCGCGAGCGCGAGCCCGCCGAGCGTCATGATGTTGATGGTCTCGCCGAGCGCGGAGAGCGCGATCAGCGACGTGAAGATCGACAGCGGAATCGAGATCGCGATGATCAGCGTGCTGCGCCAGTTGCCGAGGAACAGCAGGATCATCATCGCGGTCAGCACGGCCGCGATCAGCGCCTCGCGGATCACACCCTGCACGGCGGCGTTGACGAACACCGACTGGTCGAACAGCGGCGTGATCGTGAGCCCTTCGGGCAGCGTCGGGATCACCTTCGGCAGCAACGCCTTCAGGTCCGACACGACCTTCAGCGTCGACGCGTCGCCGGTCTTCAGGATCGACATCAGCACGCCGCGCTGGCCGTTCTGGCGCACGACGTTGGTCTGCGGCGCGAAGCCGTCGCGCACCGACGCGACTTCGCGCAGGTAGGTCGTCGCGCCGTTGACGGTTTGCACCGGCAGGCCGTTGATGTCGGCGACCGTGTCGGCCGACGCGTTCGTGTCGATCCGGTATTCGGTCTGGCCCATCTTCGCGGTGCCGGTTGGCAGCACGAGGTTCTGCGCGTTGACCGCGTTGACGATGTCGGCGGGCGTGAGGCCCTTCGCGAGCAGCGCCTGCGGGTCGAGGTCGATCGCGACCACGCGCGTGCGGCCGCCGTACGGAAACGGGATCTGCGCGCCCGGGATCGTGATCAGTTGCGGGCGCAGGAAGTTGAGCGCGATGTCGGCGAGCGACTGTTCGCTGAGCGTCTTGCTGGATAACCCGAGCTGGATCACCGGGATGCTCGACGCGGAATAGGTGATCACGAGCGGCGGCGTCGCGCCCTGCGGCATCTGCCGCACGATCGCCTGCGCGGACGAGACCGTCTGCGCGATCGCCGTCTGCACGTTCGCGCCGGGCTGCAGGAACACTTTCACCACCGCGATGCCGGGCAGCGAGGTCGACTCGATGTGCTGGATGTTGTTGACGGTCGTCGTCAGGATCCGTTCATGGACGGCCGTGATCCGGTTGGTCATCTCCTTCGCGGAGAAGCCGTTGTAATTCCAGATCACGCTGATGACGGGAATGTTGACCGCCGGCAGGACGTCGACAGGCGTGCGCATCAGCGCAAGCGGGGTGGCCAGCACGATCATGATGGCCATCACGATGAACGTGTAGGGGCGCCTGAGCGCGAGATTGACGATCCACATGGAGGCAGCGGGACAGGCGGTGATCAGGCGTCGGTGAAGGGAACCCGAATGATAGGCGTCGGGGCGGAACGGGTCACTGGCGCGAAACTGGCGGAATTGTCAGGTTGGGGCGGGGTGACGAAAGGCCGATTCATCGGATGAAAGGCGCGCGGGCGCAGGCACCCGGAAACCGCCGCCGTGCCGTATGCGGATGCCGCATCGACGACGGTTCCACTCATCCGGCGTCGCTCAGATCTGTTCCATCCCGACCCGCGCCAGCGCGGCCAGATCGACGACCTCGATCTGGTTGTACGCGAGCCGCAGCACCCCGAGTTTCTCGAGCTGCTGCAACGCCTGGTTGATCCGCTGCCGCGACACACCCACGAGCATCCCCAGTTCCTCCTGCGAGATCGCGAGGGACGGACCGGTGTCCGGGTACAGCGCGGGGTTGAACAACTGCGCGAGCGCCTGCGCGACGCGCGCGTCGACGTCGAGCAGCCGGCTGTTCTGGATCGACGCGATGAACTCGCCCATCCGGTTGTTCAATTGATGGATCACGAAGCGTGTGAACGGCAGGCTGGTGTCGAGCAGCGCATGGAACGTGTCGACCGGGACGAACAGCACGATCGAGCGCTGGACGGCGACGACTTCGTACTTGCGCAGCTCGCGCTTGATCACGCTGCCTTCGCCGAACCAGCCGCCCGACGGCACGCCGGAAAACGTGCAGCCGCGCCCCGACGCGTTGAAGATCGCCAGCTTGAGCAGTCCGCGATGCACGCCGATCCAGTATTCGGACGGCGCGAGCCGCTGCGCGATCACGTCGCCGGCTTCGTGCCGTTCCGCATGGGACTGCGCGAGCACCAGCGCCTGGTGTTCCGGCGCCAGCGCGCGGAACCACGCGCACTGGCCGAACAGCGCGGACAGGGCGGGCAACGGGCCCGGTTCGAGCGGCGGGTTGGCCGGCGAGTGGTCCGGCGGAGCGGCCGCGTCGGGCGGCGCAACGGAGTGATCGTGCATGGGTGCGGGTTTGCGAGGATAGGGATAACGCGCAGCGTTCATCGGGCACTCTGTCGTTTCGATGACAGACGGCTCACAATAGCGCCCGTTAGGCTATCGGCAATTGAACCACATCAAAACCGATCGGGGTGCATGCACGCCGGCCGGCAGAAAACGGGAGACAGGATCATGACGCAGATGTTCGAGGCCGGACTCGGCCGCCGCGAGGCCAACTACGTGCCGCTCACGCCGATCGACTTTCTGGTCCGCGCGGCCGAAGTCTACGGCGAGCGCCTCGCGATCGTGCACGGCGACGTGCGGCGCACGTGGGGCGAGACCTACAAGCGCGCGAAGCAGCTCGCGAGCGCGCTCGCGCGGGCCGGCGTCGCGCGTGGCGAGACGGTCGCGGCGCTGCTGCCGAACATCCCGGCGATGGTCGAGGCCCACTTCGGCGTACCGATGGCCGGCGCCGTGCTCAACACGATCAACACGCGCCTCGATATTTCGTCGGTGCTGTTCATGCTGCGTCACGGCGAAGCGAAGGTGCTGATCGTCGACACCGAATACGCGGAGCTCGCGCATCGCGCGGCGCTCGAAGTGCCGGGCCTGAAGATCGTCAGCGTCGCCGACGCGATGCCGGCCGACCCCGCGCGCTTCGCGGGCGCGACCGACTACGAAGCGTTCGTCGCGGGCGGCGACCCGGACTACGCATGGACGCCCCCCGCCGACGAGTGGGAAGCGATCGCGCTGAACTACACGTCCGGCACGACCGGCGACCCGAAGGGCGTCGTCTATCACCATCGCGGCGCGTATCTCGCGGCGATCAGCAACATCCTCGAATGGGACATGCCGAAGCACGCGGTGTATCTCTGGACGCTGCCGATGTTCCATTGCAACGGCTGGTGCTTCCCGTGGGCGGTCGCGGCGCGCGCGGGCGTGAACGTCTGCCTGCGCAAGTTCGACGCGAAGACGGTGTTCGACCTGATCCGCCGCGAACGCATCACGCATTACTGCGGCGCGCCGATCGTGCAGAGCGCGATGGCGAATGCACCGGCCGAGTTCCGCGCGGGCATCGATCACACGGTGCACGCGATGGTCGCCGGTGCCGCGCCCGCGCCGGCCGTGATCGCGAAGATGAAGGAGATCGGCTTCGACCTGCTGCACGTGTACGGACTGACCGAGGTCTACGGCCCGGCGACCGTGTGCGCGAAGCAGGCGCACTGGGACGAACTGCCCGACGACGAGCGCGCGCGGCTCAATGCGCGGCAGGGCGTGCGCTATCACCTGGAAGCGGGCGCGACGGTGCTCGACCCGGACACGATGGCGCCGGTGCCGGCCGACGGCGAGACGCTCGGCGAGATCATGTTCCGCGGCAACATCTGCATGAAGGGTTACCTGAAGAACCCGCACGCGACGGACGAGGCATTCCACGGTGGCTGGTTCCATACGGGCGATCTCGGCGTGCTGACGCCGGACGGCTATATCCGCATCAAGGATCGCCGCAAGGACATCATCATTTCCGGCGGTGAGAACATCTCGAGCATCGAGGTCGAGGACGCGCTGTACCGGCATCCGGCCGTCGAGGTCGCGGCGGTGGTCGCGATGCCTGACCCGAAATGGGGCGAGGTGCCGTGCGCGTTCGTCGAGCTGCGCCACGGCATGAGCGCGACCGAGGAGGAAATCGTCGCGCACTGCCGGCAGTTGCTCGCGGGTTTCAAGGTGCCGAAGGTCGTGCGCTTCGGTGAGTTGCCGAAGACGTCGACCGGCAAGATCCAGAAATTCCAGCTGCGCAACGCGGTCGGGTCGGACAAGGCGATCGACCTGGCCGGGGACAAGAAGTAATCGACGCGACCGGGCAGTTGCCCGGCCGTTCGTCGTGCGTCACGCGTCGCGGGCCAGCCGGAACACGCTGACGGCTTCCGCCAGTTGCGCGGCCTGGTCGCGCAATGCGACGGCCGCGCGTTCGGCATTCGAGATCAGCGTCGCGTTCTGCTGCGTCGCCTCGCCGATCTGCGTGATGGCCTGATTCACCTGCTCGATGCCGGTCGATTGCTCGCGCGACGCGGCGCTGATCTCGCCGATCAGCGTGCTGACCTGATCGACGCGCTGGACGATGTCGCGCATCGTGCCGCGCGCGGCGTCCGCGATCCGATAGCCCTGTTCGACGGTCGTCGACGATTCGGCGCTCAGCGCGTCGATTTCCTTGACCGCGGCCGCGCTGCGCTGCGCGAGTGTGCGCACTTCGGCCGCGACCACCGCGAAGCCCTTGCCGTGCTCGCCCGCGCGCGCGGCCTCGACGGCAGCGTTCAGCGCCAGGATATTGGTCTGGAACGCGATGCCTTCGATCGTGCCGGTGATGTCGGCGATCCGGCGCGTCGCACGGCCGATGTCGTCCATCGTCGCGACCACGCGTTGCACGGCCGTGTCGCCGTCTGTCGCGGCGGCCGATGCGTCGGCGACCAGCGCGTTCGCCTGCGCCGCGTGTTCGGCGTTCTGCTGCACGGCGGCCGTGATCTGCTCCATGCTGGCTGCCGTCTGTTCGACGCTGCTCGCCTGCGTCGCGATCCGCGCCGCGATGTCGCCGCTGCCGGCCGCGATGCCGACCGTGCCGCGCGCGATGTCGGACGAGCTGCTGCGCACCTGCGCGACGATCCGCGCGAGGCCGTCGCCGATTCCGTCGACCGCCTGCACGAGCCGGCCGATCTCGTCGTTGCCCGCCGCGCCGCGCGCGGCGGCGCCGTCGCGGATGCGGATGCTGAGGTCGCCCGCCGCGAAGCGTTCCGATGCACGCGCCGCCGCGTCGAGCGGTCGGCTCACCACGCGTCGCACGACGACGAGGAACAACGCCGCGAACGCCGCGACGAGCACGGCCGCGATCATCAGGAAACGGTTGCGGACGGTGCGCATGCCCGCCAGCAGTTCGTCGTCGAGCGCGATGCCGCCGACCAGCCACTGCCATTGCGGAATCGTCGTGAACGACACGAATTTGGCGCTGGGCGCGGCGTCGTGCGCGGCCGGATCGGCCGACGTGTAAGCGAGCCGGCCCTGGCCGGCGGCGAGCATCTGCGTGTACGGCGCGCGCGCGTCGTCGGCGCGCTGGCCGGCCGCGTCGGGATGGACGACGAAGGTGCCGCGCGATGTACCCGGCGACGCATCGAGCACGAAGTAATAGCCGTTTTCACCGATCTTCAACGCCCGGATGCCGTCCTGCACGACTTGCAGCTCGGCACCGACGTCGAGGCCGACGAACAGCGCGCCGATCACGCGACCCGTCGCGTCGGTGACGGGCTTGTACTGCGTGATGTACGGCCGGCCGAACAGTTTCGCGAGGCCCGTATAGCTGCGTCCGGCGACGAGCGGAGCGTAGGCGGGGCCCGCGCGATCGAGGCGCGTGCCGACCGCGCGCGAGCCGTCCTGCTTCTTCAGCGACGTCGTGATGCGGACGAAATCGTCGCCGTCGCGCGCGAAGATCGTCGCGATCGCGCCGCTTTTCTTCAGGAACTGGTCGGGAATCGCGTAATCGAGGTCGAGCGGCTGGCCGCCCGCGGACAGTGTCGGCGCGGCGACGCCGCCGATGTCGACGGTGCGGGCCGGGTCGAGCGCGAAATCGGCCGGCAGGAAACTGGCGAACAGCACCATCGCGCGGGTGGCTTCGGCGGACAGCGCCTTGTCGAACATTTCGACCATCGCACGGATCGACTGCTCCTTGTCCGCGATGCGCGCATGGGCCTCGTCGGCGAGTTGCTGGCCGGCGAAGTGGGCGAGCGCCCATGCGAAGGCGGTAAACAGCAGTGCGACGAGCACGCACGCCAGCGCGGCCAGGCGCGCGCCGACGCTCGCCCGGCCCAATTGGGTCAATCTCATATGAATCCTGAGTCGAGAGGGAGAGAGGCGGAACGCACGCGCCACCGCATACCGTAAGGAATACGGCAGCTTCGGTGAATTCTTTAGCGGTGCGAAGCCGGAGGGGGCGGGCAGGCTCGCCCGACGCAGGCGGGCAGCGTCAGTGCATCACGAGCCACGCGACGGCCAGATACCGCCCGACCTTCGCGATCGTGACGATCGCGAGGAAGGTCGGCAGCGGTTCGCGGAGCACGCCGGCGACCATCGTCAGCGGATCGCCGACCACCGGCGCCCAGCTCAACAGCAGCGACCAGCGGCCGTAGCGCGCATACCAGCGCTCGGCGCGCGCGAGCGCGGCCGGCTTGACCGGGAACCAGCGGCGGTCGCGGAAATGCTCGATGCCGCGGCCGAGCGCCCAGTTGACCACCGAGCCCGCGACGTTGCCGACGCTCGCGACCAGCAGCAGCGCCCACATGGGCTCGCGTCCGGCGAGCAGCAGGCCGGCGAGCACGGCTTCGGACTGGAGCGGCAGCAGGGTCGCGGCGACCATCGACACGGCGAACAGGCCGCCGTAAGTGAGCAATTCGGACATCGCGCGATTGTACCGGCCGCGCGTCGGCCGGCACCGGTCACGCGGCGGCGTCGGTGCCGAACAGCAGGTGCGAGATCACCGACTTGTCGACCGGTTCGTCGTTGAGCGTGCTGGCGAGCAGTTCGCCCGCGAGCTGCTGCGGCGAGAACACCATGTCCGGCTTCAGCAGGCGCAGCCGCTCGAGGTTGCGTTGCTGGTTCACGAGCGCGACGGTACGCACCGTCGACGCGATCTCGCGGATCGCGAGGATGATGAACGCATTCTCGGCATCGTCGGAACGCAGCGCGAGCACCGCGCGGGCCGTTGCCGCGCCAGCGCTTTCCAGCACCGCGTGGTCGGTGGCGTCGCCGACGATCAGGTCGGTCCCGCCCGCATAGTTGTGCTCGACGCCGGCCGGCACGATGACGGTCACGGCGTAGCCGCGCTTGCGCAGCCCCTCGTGCACTGCATGCGCGACGGGCGTCGCGCCGACGATCAGGAAATGATGCTTGCGGATCACGTTCGAAATGCCTCCCTTGACGATCCGTTTCAGGTTGCCGCCGATCACCGGCCCGACAACCGCGCTGATCGACGTCGCGAACACCGTGATGCCGAGCACGATCACCGATGCGGTGAAGAGGCGCGCGGTGGGCGCGTGCGGCACGATGTCGCCGTAGCCGACCGTCGACATCGACACGATCGAGAAGTAGACGGCCGTGGCGAGGTCGTGGACCGGCGGCGTGAATTCGTCGCCGAGATACAGCACGCCGAAGGTCGCGTAGATCAACAGCGACACGATGCTGAGCAGCGCGAACAGGCTGCTCGCGGCGACGCTCGCGCGGTCGAAATGGCGCCAGTAGTAGATCAGCGTGACGGCCAGCACGGCCGTGTACACGAACACCGCGTTGCTGCGGTAGCCGCCGAGGATGCTGATCGCGGCGGCCGCGACCAGCAGCAGGATCGACAGCACCCACGCGACGCGCGCACGCAGCACGATGCCGATGGCCATCGTCGCGAGGCCGGTCGCGACGACGACCTGCGGCAGCACGACGAGGCCGGCGTTATCGACGAGATTCAGCGCGTCGGTGAGCCACGCACGATGCACGCCGAGCTTCGCATGGGCGACGACGGGGCGCAGCACCATCAGTGCATCGAGCGCGAGGAGGAGAGCGAGATACCAGTGCAGGCCGATCGGCGCGAACAGCCGCCGCAGGCGGGTAGTGACGTGCTTCATGCAATCACCCGGTCGAGCCGGGCATGTCCAACGAACCAGGCGCTACCCTAAAGCATTCGGCGATCGGCTGCTTTTTCGCGGGGTGCGCGGGTGACCCAGCACCTGCGCGTGCGGCCGCGCGGTCTCAGTTCCAGCCGACCATGATCGCGCCCATGCCGACCAGCAGACCGCCGGTCACTCGGTTCATCGCGCGCATCCGTGCCGGACGCCGCAGCGCATGGCTCAGCCGGTGCGAGAAGAGCGCCATCGACGCAATGCCACCGGCGAACAGCAGCGCGAAGGACGTCGCGAGCAGCAGGAACTGCGCGTTCAGGCTCCAGTCTGCGCTCGGAACGATGAACTGCGGAAAGAACGACGGAAAGAACAGCAGCGTCTTCGGATTCAGGCCGGAGGTGGCGAGGCCGCGCCAGAACAGCGCGCGTCCGCTGTCGGTGTCGTCGGGTGCGGCGCTGCCGGGCTGGGTCGACGCGGCGGGCGCGGTGAGCTGCGCGCGGCCTAGCCATTGCTTGCCGCCGAGCCACACGAGGTAGGCGGCGCCGGCCCAGCGCAGCACGTTCAGCGCGTGCTCGTCGAGATGGACCAGCGAATTCAGGCACAGCGCGGTCAGCGCGAGCTGCAGCAGCACGGCGAGCGTGCCGCCCCATACGCACGGCAGCGCGCGGCGCCAGCCGGTGCGCAATGCCTGGTTCATCGTGAGGAGGTTGACGGGGCCGGGGGCGTAGATGAGGACGGCGGACGCAGCGAGGAACGACAGATAGAGCCTGAACGACATGACGGGAGGTGCGGAAAACGAAGGATCAGGCGCCGGCCCGTGCAGCCGGATAGGCGCGCGGGAGGCGGGACATTGCATGCCTGCGTGTCCGGCGCCGCAACTCGTGATTGCGGTCGTGCGTCCCGGTGCGAAGGGGTTGTCGCGGGGAGCGTGCCGGACAACAGGCATGGAGAAAATGTATCAAGCGAGCCGGTTAAAAGGCTTCCTGTTTTCCAGTAAAGCACGCCCGAAACCGGAATCCTGTTCAGATAGAATGCCGATTTCAAGTAGAAAATTCTTTACATCATGGCTACCCGCGAACGCACGCCGAAAACCCTCGACAACCAGGACCGCAAGATCCTCGGTGCACTGCAAAAGAATGCGCGTCTGTCGAACGCCGAACTGGCCGAACAGATCGGCATGTCGACCACCGCATGCTGGAACCGCACGCGGCAGCTCGAGCTCGACGGTTACATCGACGGCTACGTCGCGCTGGTCAACCAGCGCATGCTCGGCTACGCGGACATCGTGATCCTCGAAGTCACGCTCGATCGCCACGAGGACGACGCGCTCGCGCGTTTCGGCGCTGAACTCGCGGCGCTGCCCGAAGTGCTCGAGGCCTACCTCGTGTCGGGGGAATACGACTACTGGATCAAGGTCGCGGTGGACGGCACGGCCGGCTATGAGCGCTTCCTGCGCGAGAAGCTGTACCGGATTTCGAGCATCCGCCATAGCCGCTCGATGTTCGCGCTGCGGTGCATGAAAGACGTGCCGTCGATTCAAGTGTGACGACAGGCGAGATGGGCCGCGGATCGTCGCGACGACGAGATTCGCGGTTGTGCCGAAGCAGAGTGGTAATCGGGCTGTCGCGTCCAGAGGGCGCGGCCCGGAGCCGGAAACAGGCGGGAAATGCCTGCGGGGCGGTAAAACGGATGAATCTTCCGCCAGCTTTTGCGGCCTTCATCCGTCACGCCGATGCCGGGCGCGGCGGCCTTTCGGTGCGCGTCCCGGCAGGCGGGTCGGACGGATGGCGTGCCCGCCGGCCGGCGGCGTGACGCTGCGCTCAGCGCGGCAGGCGTGCGTGCGCTTCAGCGATGACTTCGCAATTCTCGAGGTGCAGTGCCCATGCTTCTGCAAGCAGCTCGCCAACACGTGCGAGCCAGCCAGAGGATTGGGTGGAACGATCGGAGACATTAGACGTTTGCATGACGAAGCCCCATGTAGGTGGCGAGTTAGGGATAACCCTAATGATAGAGGAGCGTCGCCGCGTTGTGAAATGCGATTTCGTTATATGAGAATTACTGACAATTTCTGTTGCTGCTGCGCAACATGAATTGCGCCTGAGCCTGCATGGCGGACAGGCGTAACGAGGCCGTGGCGAGCACGGCCGCGCATTGACGGACGGAAAGGGATGTCAGGCGGGGAGAAAGGGGGCGGCAGCAGAGCGGTGCTTACCCGCCGATCCATCCGAAGCGCCACGACAGGCGGCGCGTCGCGGCGAGCAGCGCATGCGCGAGTTCGCTTTCTGGCCCGCGCGGGAAGCCGCGCGACGAACCGATGATCGCGATCACGAGCCGGATGCTGCCGGTGTGATCGAACACGGGCGCGGCGATCGTCCCGATGCCCGGCACCGGTGCATCGAACGCGAAATCGAGCTCGTCCGCGCGGATCGTCGCGAGCCGCGCGCGGAATGCGTCGTCGATCTGCGTCGCGCGGCCGGCGAGGCGCACCGGCTCGTCGGTCAGCAGGCCGGCCAGCACGTCGTCGGACATGCCGGCCGCGAAGATCCGCCCTATCGCGGTATTCACGAGCGACATCACCGTGCCGACCTGCAGGCTCACGTGCTGCGGCCGGGCGGATTCCTCGAGGCGGATCACGGTCGGCCCGAGCGGCCCGAGCGTCGCGGCAGCCACGCTCATGTCGGTCGCGGCCGCCAGCGCGACGATCTCGGCTTCCGCATCGCGCGTCGGCGACACGCGCTGCATCGCGATCAGGCCGAGCGCCTGGGCGAGCGGCCCGCCGCCGAAGCAGCCGGCGTCGTCGCGGCTCAGCAGGCCGATCTTCTGCAGGCTCACCAGATGCGGAAATGCCTTCGCGGCCGGCATGCCGGCCGCCGCCGCGAGGTCGCGCAGCGGCAGTGCACGACCCGCCGAGACGAGTGCCAGCAGCAGTTCGCCCGTGCTGTCGAGCGCGTTGATGCCGCGTTGCGCTTTCGTATCGTCAGCGAGCGCGGGCGGCATGCGCTGCGTGGCCGGGAGCATGCCCGGCGCGATCGGCGGCGCATCGCGTCCCGCGCCGAGCGACGCAGTGGCTTGCCGTGCCGCGTCGCGCAGCGCCGTCGCGATCGGGCCGTCCCATCCGACATCGATCGATCCGGTCGAGCCGATCACCGTCAACGCGAGTTGCAGGCGTCCGTCTGCGTCCAGCACCGGCACGCACATCGCGCTGACGCCGGGGCTCGGCCGGTCCACGCCGCGCTCGATCCCGCGCGCGCGGATCGCGTCGAGTTCGGCCTGCCACGCGCCGGCGTCGGACGTGGGCTGGACGCCTTCCGCACCCGCGAGCGTGTCGCCGGCGCCGGCCTGGCTGGCCGCCATCGCGTCGAGCTGCGCGGGGTCGCCGAACGCGCGGAACACCCGGCCGGTCGCCGTCATGTCAAGCGACATCACCGATCCGACGTGCAGGTTCACGTGCAGCGGATAGCCGCCATGCTCGATGCGCACGATCGTGGGCCCGAGCACGCCCGGCACCGACAGCGCGACGCTCAGGCCGACCGCTTCCGCGAGCCGCGCCGCGTGCGGCAGCGCCGCGCGATAGGCCGGCTGGCGCTCGATCGACATCAGCCCGAGCCGCAGCGACAGCGGCCCTGGCTCGTAGTTGCCCGTGAGCGCATCGCGCTTCACGAGCGCGAGCCGCGTCAGGCTGACGAGATAGGTGTGCGCCTGCGCGGTCGACAGGTCGGCCGCGGCCGCCAGCTCCGACAGCCCGAGCGGCTTGCGCCGGCGCGCGAGCGCGTCGAGCAGCCGGCCGCCGACCTCGACGCTCTGGATCCCGCGCTGCGCCTTGGGCGGCGCGTCGTCCGCGCTGACTTCATGGTTCTGCACGCGATGATTCTTCCGTTGACGAAACCCCGCATGGTATCCGACGCCATTTGACGCGCCAGCCCACAGGTTTACCCGTATTAAACAATAGCAAGCGACTTTGTCATTGACAAATAATCGTCGCGGGCAGATGATCCGCTCACTCCCCTCAACACATGGCTCGCAGCCACGGAACGCAACATGGCCAAAGCATTCGCCTCCCAAGCCGATCTGGAAGAGAAGAAAGTCACCTGGACGCAGTTGTCCGAGAACGCGTACGCGTACACCGCCGAAGGCGATCCGAACTCGGGCGTGATCATCGGCGACGACAGCGTGCTGATCGTCGACACGACCGCGACGCCGGCGATGGCGCAAGACCTGATCGCGAAGATCCGCAGCGTGACCGACAAGCCGATCAAGCACGTCGTGCTGTCGCATTACCACGCGGTGCGCGTGCTCGGCGCGTCCGCGTATTTCGACGAAGGCGCGCAGCACGTGATCGCGAGCCGCGGCACGTACGAGATGATCGTCGAGCGCGGCGAGGCCGACATGAAGTCGGAGATCGAACGCTTTCCGCGCCTGTTCGCGGGCGTCGAGACGGTGCCGGGCCTGACCTGGCCGACGCTCGTGTTCGAGCGCGAGATCACGCTGTTCCTCGGCAAGCTCGAAGTGAAGATCATGCACGTCGGCTCGGGCCACACGAAGGGCGACACGATCGTCTGGCTGCCGTCGCAGAAGGTGCTGTTCTCCGGCGACCTGGTCGAATACGACGCGGCCTGCTATTGCGGCGACGCGCAGCTCGAACAATGGCCGGCCACGCTCGAGGCGCTGCGCGCGCTCGGCGCGGAAAAGCTCGTGCCCGGCCGCGGCCCCGCGTTGCTGAATCCGGCCGAGGTCGACAAGGGCCTCGACTACACGAAGGACTTCGTGACGACGCTGCTCGCGCAGGGCCGCAAAGCCGTCGAGCGCAAGCTCGACCTGAAGGCGTCGATGGCGCTCACGCGCGAAGCGATGGATCCGAAGTTCGGCCACGTGTTCATCTACGAGCACTGTTTGCCGTTCGACGTGTCGCGCGCGTTCGACGAGGCGAGCGGCATCACGCATCCGCGCATCTGGACCGCGCAGCGCGACAAGGAAATGTGGGACGCGCTGCAGGACTGAGCCGCTCACCGCGGCGCGGTGTCCAGGCGGGCGTCGTGCCGTTTTACTGAAGGCGCCTGAACGACGGCGGCATTGGGCCGCGGTTCAGGGCGCCGGCTTCCGGTCTCACAAGAATGCAGGGCGCACGTACGCCCTCGGAGACTGCTGCGCGCTCGAATCGCGCGGCCCGTTTGGAGAGAGACATGCCCCGATCGCTTCCCGCCGAAGCGACGATCGCGCACGCGAGTGTTGCGGCGTCGGCTTCCACATATGAATCCACACCGGCGTCGGACGCCGGCGACGCGCTGCTGTTCCGCAAGATTGCATGGCGGATCGTGCCGTTCCTGTTCCTCTGCTACGTCGTGTCGTTCCTCGACCGTATCAACATCGGCTTCGCGCAGTTGCAGATGAAGCACGACCTCGGCTTCAGCGATGCGATGTACGGCCTCGGCGCCGCGGTGTTCTACGTCGGCTACGTGTTCTGCGAGGTGCCGAGCAACTTGCTGCTCGCGCGCTTCGGCGCGCGCCGCACGTTCACGCGGATCATGCTGCTGTGGGGCATCGCGTCGACCGGGATGATGTTCGTGTCGCAGCCGTCGCATTTCTACGTGCTGCGCTTCCTGCTCGGCGTGTTCGAGGCCGGTTTCTTTCCCGGCATCGTTCTGTACCTGACCTACTGGTTCCCCGCGAACCGCCGCGCGGCGGCGATCTCGGTCTTCTTCGCGGGCGTCGCGGTGGCCGGCGTGCTCGGCGGCCTGATGTCGGGCTGGATCATGCGCGACATGAGCGGCGTGCTCGGGCTGTACGGCTGGCAGTGGATGTTCGCGATCGAAGGTGCGCCGGCGATCGTGCTCGCGTGCTTCGCGTTTGCCTATCTCGTCGACCGGCCGCAGGACGCCGCGTGGCTCACGTCCGACGAAAAGGCGCGCGTCGCCGCGCTGTGCGGCGACAGCCGTGCGCACGGCGCGCACGACACACGCAGCCTGATGGCCGCGCTCGCGAACCCGCGCGTCTACCTGTTCGCGTTCGTCTACTTCTCGCTGACCTGCGCGTCGCTGACGCTCAATTTCTGGATGCCGCTGATGATCCGCGACTTCGGCGTGACCGACGTCGTGGCCGTGAGCCTCTACACGGTCGTGCCGAACGCGGTCGGCGCGGTGGGGCTGATCCTCATCGCGCGCCGCTCGGACCGCACCGGCGAGCGCCGCAAGCACTTCGCATGCTGCACGATCGGCGGCGGGCTCGCACTCGCGGCGCTGACGCTGCACCTGCACAGCTTCGCGGCGATGCTTGCGTGCCTGTCGATCGCGGCGACGCTGATCTTCGCCGCGCTGCCGATCTTCTGGGCCGTGCCGACCCGCTATCTGTCGGGAAATGCGGCCGCGGCAGGGATAGCGCTGATCAGCAGCATCGGGATCACGAGCGGCATCGTCAGCCCGTGGGTGATCGGGCTGATCCGCACGCGCACCGGCAGCATGGATCTCGCCGTGTACCTGCTGGCGGCGCTGCTCGCGCTGAGCGGCGCGGCGCTGATGCTCGGCGTGAAGGGCGAACCCGCGCGGCGGGCCTGAACCACGGCGGGGCGCTGCATGCGGGCCGGTGGCGTCCGGCGTTGCGTGTCCTGCAGGCCCCGTATTCGCATCCATCGAGGAGACGATCGATGTCAGCCCATCTTCAAGCGGACGCCGCGCATCCCGTCGCATCCGCGTCGCGCCCGTCGGACAACGACGCGCTGTACCGCCGCATCGGCGTGCGGATCGTGCCGTTCCTGTTCATCTGCTACATCGTGTCGATCCTCGACCGCAGCAACATCGGCTTCGCGCAGTTGCAGATGCGGCAGGATCTCGGCCTGACCGACGCGATGTACAGCCTCGGCGCGGTGCTGTTCTTCGTCGGCTACGTGCTGTTCGAGGTGCCGAGCAACGCGCTGCTGCGCCGCTTCGGCGCGCGCCGCACGTTCGCGCGGATCATGTTCCTGTGGGGCGCGGTGTCGGTCGCGATGATCACCGTCGACAGCGCGAAGCACTTCTACGTGCTGCGCTTCCTGCTCGGGCTTTTCGAGGCCGGCTTCTTCCCCGGTGTCGTGTTCTACCTGACGTACTGGTATCCCGCGCGCCGGCGCGCGTCGGTGCTGTCGATCTTCTATGCGGGCGTCGCGGTGGCCGGGATGGTCGGCGGGCTGCTGTCGGGCTGGCTGATGCGCGGGATGTCCGGCGTGCTCGGGCTGCACGGCTGGCAGTGGATGTTCGCGATCGAGGGCGCGCCCGCGATCCTGCTCGGCGTGATCGCGTGGTTCTGGCTGTGCGACCGCCCCGAACAGGCGCGCTGGCTGTCCGACGACGACCGGCAACGGCTCGAGGCCGACCTGGCCGCCGATCGCGCGGCCGCACCCGCGCACGCGGCCGCATCGCTGCGGCAGGTGCTGGCCGAGCCGCGCACCTACCTGTTCGCGTTCATCTATTTTTCGCTGACGACCGCGCTGCTGATGCTGCTGTTCTGGATGCCGCTGATGATTCGCGAATTCGGCATTCACGACGTCGTGCAGATCAGCCTGCTGTCGATCGTGCCGAACGCGATCGGCGCGGCCGGCCTGCTCGTGATCGCGCGGCGCTCGGACCGCAGGCGCGAGCGTCGTTGGCACTTCGCCGCGTGCGCATTCGGCGGCGCGCTGACGCTCGCGTTGCTGACGCTGCACCTGCCGAGCATCGTCGCGATGATGGCGCTGCTGTCGATCGCGGCGATGCTGATCTTCGCCGCGCATCCGGTGTTCTGGGCCGTGCCGTCCGCGTATTTCTCCGGCGCCGGCGCGGCGGGCGGGATCGCGCTGATCAGCAGCATCGGCGTATCGAGCGGGATGATCACGCCGTGGATCGTCGGGATGATTCGCACCCGCACCGGCAGCATGGACTCGGCGATGCTGATGATCGCGGGATTGCTGGCCGCATGCGCGGTCGCGATGCTGCTGGGCGTGCGCGCGACCTCGCGTGACGCGGCGCTCGCGTCGCGTTGACGGGTGTGCACCGGCGCGGTGCGCGGCTAGGGTCGATACACCTCGATCCGGTTGCGGCCGCGTTCCTTCGCGACATACAGCGCCTTGTCCGCACGCGATAGCGCCTGGTACGCGCCCAAGTCGGACGTCCGCATCGCGTCGATGCCGATGCTGACGGTCAGCGCAAGCGCCTGATCCTCGTGCACGAGCCGGGAATCGGCCGCGCGCTGCTGCACGCGCCGCGCGAGCGCGCACGCCGCATCGATTCCGGCGTGCGGCAGCACGATCGCGAATTCTTCGCCGCCGATGCGCCCGACGATGCCGTCCGGCCCGATTTCCGTGAGCAGCAGCCGCGCGAAATGCCGGAGCGCGCGATCGCCGAACGGATGTCCCCAGCGGTCGTTCAGCGCCTTGAAGTGGTCGAGGTCGAGCATCAGCACCGCGGCGTCCTGGCCGGTCGCGCGCACGCGGCGCAACGCGGCTTCGCCTAGCCGCATGAACGCGTGGCGGTTCGACAGTTCGGTCAGGTGATCGGTCGTCGCCATCCGGTGCAGCTCGGTCTCGATGTGCTTGCGCTCGGTCGCATCCGTGATGAAGCCGTGCCAGACCGTGCCGCCGTCCGGCATGCGTTGCGGCCGTGCGTCGCCTTCGCGCCAGCGCATCCCCTGGTCCGGCAGCAGCACGCGGTATTCGAGCCGCCACGGTGCCAGTCGCTCGGCCGACGTCAGCAGCGACTGGCGGTAGGCGACCAGATCGGCCGGATGAATCCGGGTCTCGACCGCATCCGCGTCGTGGGCAATCTGCTCGGGCGTCAGTTCGTAGATGTCGCGCACACCCGCGCTCGCGTACGAAAAGAACCGGCGGCCGTCGGCGGTCTGCCGCAGCTGGAACACGAGACCGGGAACCTGATCGGTCAGGTTCGTCACGAGCGTGACGGAGTCGCTCAGCCGGCCGGCGAGTTCGCGCAGCGCGGTGATGTCCGTGGTCGTGCCGACCATGCGCAACGCCCGCCCGTTGCTGTCGCGGGAGATGACCTTGCCGCGGCTGCAGATCCATTTGTACGTGCCGTTCTTGCAGCGAATGCGGTGCTCGACCGCATAGCTGTCGGTGCGGTTTTCGAAATGCGCGATCATCGCGGCCTTCACGTCGGCGACATCGTCCGGGTGCAGCCGTTCGTACGCATCCTCGATCCGGCTCGTCAGTTCGTGGGGCGCGTAGCCGAGCAGCGCCTTCCAGGCCGCCGAATAATGGATCTCGCCGGTTTCCACGTTGCGATCCCACACGCCGGTGCCGCTTTCGGTCAGCGCGAGCGTGGTCAGCGCGCTGCGTTCCGCGACGATGCCGAGCCGTTCGTGCAGCGCGGCCTGCGCGTTCGCGCGGGCGATCGCGTGTTCCGCGAGCGTGGCAAGGTCATGCAGGAAAGCGCGTTGCGCGGCGTCGAGCATCAGGCCCGCGTCGTCGACGATACACAGTGCGCCACGCGTGGTGCCGTCGGCCGCAATCAGTTCGCAGGCCGCGACGATATGCGGTGCGTCGAGCGGCAGGCCACCCGCATCGGGCGTGATGAATCGCCGGTCGGGCGCCGAGGTGCGCTCGACACGCTGCGGGAAGTGCACGGAAGAAAGCGTGGCGGGCAGCGTCCCGTCGGACGCGACCACATGCTGTGTGCCGGCTTCGGCGTAAGTGACGAACGCGCCAGCCGTGCCGACGTGCGCGCGGGCGAGACGGCACACGGTCTCGAGTTCGGGCAACGGCGCGAGCGCCGGGCGATCGTCGGCGGGAACGCGAGAGGAGGCGGGTGTGTCGCCGGCCCCGGAGGTGAACATTCGGAACCGCATGGTTGAATTCCGCGACGGTCGATTGCGCCGATGATCGGACGAATGCCGCCTGGCGCTGCTTCGGGAGTTGCAATCGCGCAGCTTATCGTCGCGGGAAATGCGTGGCAAGCGGGGCGCAACCGGCTTTGGCGGGAACGCAACGCAGGGTCCGGAATGCGTCCCGGCGTCGACGGCTGCGGTGGCGCAAGCGCCGTCGACGCGCGTCGATTCGGGAGCGTCGCGCCCGGACAGCACGGGCGCGACGCGGATACTGCCCGACTAGCGCGCAACCGCGTAGCGCGGCGCCGGCGAATCCGTCGACAGGTGCGGCGCCATCGTGCGGCGCGCGGCCTCGTACGCATCCCATTCGTCGGCCGCGTGCAGCGACGGAATCGTCACGAGCTCGCCGCGATCGAAGCCGACCAGCGCTGCGTCGACCAGGTCCGAGGCCGACATCACGATCTCCTTCGGCAGGTGTTCGAGCGGCAGGCCGCCGGTCTGCCAGAAGTCGGTGGCCGTCGCGCCGGGCAGCACGGCCTGCACCTGCACGCCGTGGTCCGCGAGTTCGTGGTGCAGCGACTGGCTGAACGCGAGCACGAATGCCTTGCTGCCGCCGTAGACGCCGTTGAGCGTTTCCGGTGACAGCGCGACGATCGACGAGATGTTGATCACGGCGCCGCGCCCGCGCGCCACGAAGCCGGGTACGGCGGCATAGGTCAGGCGCGTGAGCGCGGTCACGTTCAGGTCGATCGTCCGCGTCATCGCGTCGACGTCGCTGTCGAGCAGCGACGTGTGCGTGCCGACGCCCGCGTTGTTGACGAGCAGTGTGATGCTCGCGTCCTGCTTCAGCTTCGCCTCGACGGTGGCGAGCGCCGCGCGGTCGTCGAGGTTCGCGCCGACGATCTCGACGCTGCGCTGCGTGTCGTTCGTGATGCGCTCGGCAAGCGTGGCCAGCCGGTCGCGGTTGCGTGCGACCAGGATCAGGTCGTAGCCGCGGCGCGCGAGGCGGTCCGCATAGATCGCGCCGATGCCGGACGATGCGCCGGTAATGACGGCGGTACCGCGATGTGCTTCAGTCATGATGTCGCTCCATGTCGAGGAAAGGGTGAGTGCGTGAAGGCATTCTGGCCTCGAATCGCCGCGACACAAATGACCTAGATGGGTATGATTTAGGACATCGGGTGGGTCGTGAGGATCATGTCCCGGCACTGGAGATACGCATGCACCGCATCGGCTTTCTGATCAGCGACGGCTTCCAGATCATGGCGCTCGCCGCGCAGTCGGTGTTCGAGTACGCGAACATGGGCGTGGGCGAGCCTTTCTACGTGATGGACAACTATTCCGTCGACGGCGGCGACGTGCGTTCATCGCTCGGATTGCCGGTCGCGACGCGCGCGCTGCGCGGGCGGATCGACGTCGATACGTGGATCGTCGCGGGCGTCAACGATCCGCTCGCGTCGCCGGCGCCGGCCGGCGTCGTCGCGTTCCTGCGGCGCGCGAACGCGCGCGCGCGCCGGATCGCCGGCATTTGCACGGGCGCGTTCGTGCTCGCCGAGGCCGGGCTGCTCGCGCAGCGCCGCGCGACGACGCATTGGGCGTACGGACGCGACATGCAGAAGCAGTTTCCGGACATTCGTGTCGAGGAGGACCGGATCTATATCGTCGACGGCCCGATCTGGACGTCCGCCGGGATGACGGCCGGCCTCGACCTGGCGCTCGCGATGGTGGAGAAGGATCTCGGCCCGGACGTCGCGCGCTCGGTCGCGCGCAAGCTCGTGATGCACCAGCGTCGCGCGGGCGGGCAGTCGCAGCATTCGGAAATGCTGGACCTCGCGCCGAAATCGGACCGGATCCAGAATGCGCTGAACTATGCGCGGCAGAACCTCGGGCGCGCGCTGACCGTCGAGGAACTGGCCGACGCCGTCCACCTGAGCCCGCGCCAGTTCAGCCGGGTGTTCACGCTCGAAACCGGGCAGTCGCCGGCGAAGGCGATCGAGCGGCTGCGGCTCGAGGCCGCGCGGCTGATGATCGAGCAGAGCCGGCATTCGCTCGATGTGATCGCGAAGGAGAACGGTTTCCGCGACCGGCGCCACCTGCGCGATGCGTTCGTGCGCGGCTTCGGCGTGCCGCCCCAGGCCGTGCGGCGCGACGCGCGGGCGGACGCGCGCGAAACGGGCTGACGCTCGCGGGCGGGCGCCGCCAGCGCGGGTCTGAAAAATCGCGCAGAATCTCCGGCATTCCTCGCCAGGAGACACCATGCACGCCGCCCCGTTCAACGTTGCGATTCCCGATCACGCGCTTGATGACCTGCGTCGGCGCCTGCGCGACATGCGCGCGCCGGTGCTGACACCCGCCGCGCCGTGGCAGCAGGGTGTGGATGGCGCGTGGCTGCGCGAACTGGTTGCGTACTGGGGCGAGCGCTTCGACTGGCGTGCGGCGGAGCGGGCGCTGAACCGGCAGCCGCAGTTCGTCGCGGACGCAGGCGGGCAACGCGTGCATTTCATTCATCGGCGTGGGGCGGGGCCGAAGCCGTATCCGCTCGTCATCACGCACGGCTGGCCGGGCTCCGTATTCGAATTCGACGCGCTGATCGATCGCCTGTGCGATCCGGCCGCTTTCGGCGGCGATCCGCACGACGCGTTCGACGTTGTCGCGCCGTCGCTTCCCGGCTTCGCGTTCTCACCAGCGCCCGCGGCACCCGGCATGTCGGCATTTCAGGTCGCCGACTGCTGGGCGACGTTGATGTCCGGGCTCGGATATCGCCGCTTCGGCGCGCAAGGCGGCGATCTGGGCGCAGGCGTGTCGATTGCGCTCGGCGCGCGGCATCCCGATGCGGTGGACGGTATCCATCTGAACTACCTGCCCGGCAGCTACGAGCCTCCGGTCGACGCGGCTTCGCCGCTGACCGAGGACGAACGGGCCTTTGTGACGCAGCGTGGAGAGTGGGCTGCGCTGGAGGGCGGATACGCGCATCTGCACATGACGAAGCCGCAGACGCTGGCCGTCGCGCTCAACGATTCGCCGGCCGGGCTGGCCGCGTGGATCGCCGAGAAATTCCGCGCGTGGAGCGATTGCGATGGTGACGTCGCAAAACGGTTTTCGCACGACACGCTGCTGACCGGAATCTCGCTCTACTGGTTTGCCGGCTGCATCGGCTCGTCAATGCAGATGTATTGGGAAAACCGGCTGCAGCCGATGCGCTTCGCAGCTGGGCAACGTGTGGCGGCGCCCGTCGCGTTTGCACGCTTTCCGAAGGAAATCAGTCGTCCGCCGCGCAGCTGGCTCGAACGGGTGTTCGATGTCGTGCAGTGGACCGACATGCCGAGCGGCGGCCATTTTGCCGCGATGGAAGAGCCGGAACTGCTGGCCGACGATATTCGGCGATTCTTCCGGCGTTTCCGGTAACGCCGCCCGGGGGCGGCCAGGCTGGCTGGCGCAGTGCGCCGGCAGCCATGCGCGCGTTGGCGAGTGCCGGCACCGTGCGGATCCTGACGCGACGATGTCGCCGGTCTTACCGCGTGACGAACGGCGCCGCATCGTGCGGCGCGGTGCGCGCATGCTTGCGCTGGCGCAGCAGCGCGACGCGGCAATTCTCGCGCGCGGTCTCGCGGCCGTCGTCGTCGAGCAGAACCAGATCGCCGCGCATCACGTTGAGCGTGATCACGTCGTCGCCGGGCGCGCCGAGCGTTTCCGGCGTATGCACCGACCCGGCCGGTTCGAGCACCGTCGAGCCGGCCTGCGCGATCCATTCGTACTCGCGGTAGCGCCACGCACCCTGCAGCGTATGGACGAAGACCTCGCCTTCGTGGCGATGGCGCGGCAGCGTGCCGCCGGCCGGCATTTTCAGCAGCGCGGTCAGCGTGTCTTCCGCCGCATTGATATGCAAATACTTGATCGCGAGCCCCGGCAGGTCGGCGCTCATCGATAGCCACGGCAGCGCATCGCCGGGCAGGCAGGAAATCGGCGGCAGGTCGTTGGGGAGCGGGGCGGACGGCTGCGTCATGGCGGGAGGCGGAGCGGAAACGGGAAGTGCGCATTATCGCAGAGCCGGATCGGGCCGCAGCCCCTCGTCGGACGGCGGCGCCAGCGAAGCCTGAACGCGGCTGCACGTCCGCGGCTACACGTCGGCGCCCGGCCGCGCCGCCGCATGCGCGGCTTCGAGGCACGACTGGAACAGCAGCGCGGCCCGCGACGGCCGCGGCGAGCGGCGCAGCAGGCTCACGAACCGGCACCGGTAGTTGAAGCGGTGCGGCGCGATCGGCTGCATCAGCCCCTTGTTTTCGAAGCTCTCCGCGTAATGGTCGGGCAGGAAGCCGAGATAGCGGCCGGACAGGATCAGCGTCGCGATCGATTCCTGGTCCGATGCCGTCGCGCTGCGCGTGAGCTTCGCGCGATGGCTCAGCTCCATGTTCGGCGAATGGAAGCCGAGCCCGGCGAACGCGTGGTTGCGGATCGTCGTCCACGTGAGCTTGCCGTGCGGTGCGTCAAAGAGCGGGTGCTGGCGGCCGCAGTACAGCAGCATCCGCTCGTCGAACAGTTCCGAATACACGAGGCTGCCCGAGCTGCGGTGCGCGGGGATGATCCCGACCTGATAGCTGCCGTCGATGATCCCGCGCTCGACCTCGTTGATCGACGCAACATGCAGGTTCAGCGCGACGTCGGGCGCTTCGTCCGTGAACTGGCGGATCGCGTCGCCGAGCCGCGCGTTCGGGTTGGTGGCCGTCTTGTCGAATACGGCGACGTGCAATTCTCCGCCCATCTTGTCGTGAATGCCGTCTATTCTGCTTCTAAATGCTTCCATCGACGCGAGCAGTCGCAGCGTTTCCTCGTAGACGGTCTGCCCCTCGGCGGTCAGCGTGAAGCCGGCGCGGCCGCGCCGGCACAGTACGAGGCCGAGGCGCGTTTCCAGGTCCTTCACGTGCCGGCTGATCGTCGAGATGCCGATATTCAGCTCGAGTTCGGCCGCCGCCATCCCGCCGCACTGCACGACGCCCTTGAAGACCCGCAGCAGCCGCAGATCCATGTCGCTGAGTTGCCCGAGCAGCGCGCGGCTCTTTGGTTTCTTTGCTTGCATAGTTGCGCAAGTGAACATTGATATTGCGATATTGAAGAGACTAATTGGCCTCCCGACAATGCGCAACATCATCACAAGAAGGAGGGGCGCGCCGCGCCGACCGACATGACCGATACGATCACCGCCAGCCAGCAGGACGAGACGAACATCCGCACCGACGCCGCCTGGCTCGACGCCCACTGGATGCCGTTCACGGCGAACCGCCAGTTCAAGTCCGACCCGCGCATGATCGTGTCGGCCAAGGGCGCGTATTTCACGGATGGCGAAGGCCGCAAGATCTTCGACGGCCTGTCGGGCCTGTGGTGCACGGGCCTCGGTCACGGCCGCACGGAAATCACGGAAGCCGTGAGCCGCCAGGTCGCGCAGCTCGACTACGCGCCGGCGTTCCAGTTCGGCCACCCCAAGTCGTTCGAGCTCGCGAACAAGATCAAGGACCTGACGCCGGCCGGCCTCGATTACGTATTCTTCACGGGCTCGGGCTCGGAAGCGGCCGACACGTCGCTGAAGATGGCCCGCGCGTACTGGCGCGCCAAGGGCAAGGGCACGAAGACGCGCCTGATCGGCCGCGAGAAGGGCTATCACGGCGTGAACTTCGGCGGCATTTCGGTCGGCGGGATCGGGCCGAACCGCAAGCTGTTCGGCCAGGGGATCGACGCCGACTTCCTGCCGCACACGCAGCTCGCCGAAAACAAATTCTCGCGCGGGATGCCCGAGCACGGCGCGGAGCTGGCCGACCGCCTGCTCGACCTGATCGCGCTGCACGACGCATCGAACATCGCCGCCGTGATCGTCGAGCCGTTCTCGGGTTCGGCGGGCGTGGTCGTGCCGCCGAAGGGCTATCTGAAGCGCCTGCGCGATATCTGCACCGCGCACGACATCCTGCTGATCTTCGACGAAGTCATCACGGGCTTCGGCCGGGCCGGCGCGATGACGGGCGCCGACGCGTTCGGCGTGGTGCCGGACATCATGAACTTCGCGAAACAGGTGACCAACGGCGTGCAGCCGCTCGGCGGCGTGATCGCGACGAAGGAAATCTACGACACGTTCATGGCCGCGGGCGGCCCCGAGTACATGCTCGAGTTCCCGCACGGCTACACGTACTCGGCGCATCCGGTCGCGTGCGCGGCCGGCGTCGCGGCGCTCGACCTGCTCGTGAAGGAAGACGCGGTGGCCCGCGTGCGCGATCTCGCGCCGCATTTCGAGGCGGCCGTGCACGGGCTGAAGGGCCAGCGCCATATCACGGACATCCGCAACTACGGCCTCGCGGCCGGCCTGACGATCGCGGCACTGCCGGGCGAGCCGGCACGGCGCCCGTACGAGATCGCGATGCGCTGCTGGGCGAAGGGCTTCTATGTGCGCTACGGCGGCGACACGATCCAGCTCGCGCCGCCGTTCATCTCGGAGAAGCGCGAGATCGACAACCTGGTCAACGCGCTGTCCGACGCGCTGAACGAAGTGGACTGAGCCGCGGCCCGTTCCCTGCGACAACCGAATTCACGACAGAGCCAGAAACATGAAACACGACAGCAATGTGACCTCCACCGTCGGCCACCTGATCGACGGCAAGCGCGTCGACGGCGGCAGCCGCGTCCAGCCGGTGTTCGACCCGGCCACCGGCGAATCGCACAAGAGCGTCGCGCTTGCCGACAAGCTGACCGTCGAAGCCGCGATCGCGTCCGCGCAGGCCGCGTTCCCGGCGTGGCGCAACACGCCGCCGCTGAAGCGCGCGCGCGTGATGAGCCGCTTCAAGACGCTGCTCGAGGAACACGCGGACGAGCTGTGCGCGCTGATCACCGCCGAGCACGGCAAGGTGCTCGCCGACGCGATGGGCGAACTGCAGCGCGGGATCGAGAACGTCGAATATGCGACCTACGTGCCCGAGCTGCTGAAGGGCGAGCACAGCAAGAACGTCGGCCCCGCGATCGATTCGTGGAGCGAGTTCCAGGCGCTGGGCGTCACGGCCGGCATTACGCCCTTCAACTTCCCGGTGATGGTGCCGCTGTGGATGTGGCCGATGGCCGTCGCGTGCGGCAACACGTTCGTGCTGAAGCCGTCGGAGCGCACGCCGTCGTCGACGCTGCGCATGGCCGAGCTCGCGCTCGAGGCTGGCCTGCCGCCTGGCGTGCTGAACGTCGTGAACGGCGACAAGGAAGCGGTCGACACGATCCTGACCGACCCGCGCGTGAAGGCGGTGAGCTTCGTGGGCTCGACGCCGATCGCCGAATACATCTACTCGACCGGCTGCGCGCACGGCAAGCGCGTGCAGGCGCTCGGCGGCGCGAAGAATTTCGCGGTCGTGATGCCCGACGCCGACATCGGCAACGCGGTGAATGCGCTGATGGGCGCCGCGTACGGCTCGTGCGGCGAGCGTTGCATGGCGATCCCGTTGGTCGTCGCGATCGGCGATGAAACGGGCGACAAGGTCGTCGCGGGCCTGAAGGCCGAGATCGAGAAGATGAAGGTCGGCCCGGGCAACGGCGCGGGCGTCGACATGGGCCCGCTCGTCACGCAGCAGCATTTCGAGAAGGTGACGGGTTTCGTCGACGCGGGCGTGGAAGCGGGCGCGACGCTCGTCGTCGACGGCCGCGGCGTGAAGGTCGACGGCCACGACGGCGGCTACTACCTCGGCCCGTGCCTGTTCGACAACGTGAAGCCCGGCATGCCGATCTACCAGCACGAGATCTTCGGGCCGGTGCTCGGCGTGATCCGCCTGAAGTCGCTCGACGAGGCGATGGCGCTGATCGACGCGCACGAATACGGCAACGGCACGTGCCTGTTCACGCGCGACGGCGAAGCGGCGCGCTACTTCAGCGACAACATCCAGATCGGCATGGTCGGCATCAACGTACCGCTGCCGGTGCCCGTCGCGTACCACTCGTTCGGCGGCTGGAAGCGCTCGCTGTTCGGCGACCTGCACGCGTACGGCCCGGACGCGGTGCGGTTCTACACGAAACGCAAGACGATCACGCAGCGCTGGCCCTCGGCCGGCGTACGCGAAGGGACGGTGTTCAGCTTCCCGTCGAACCGCTGACGCGCGATCCGGCCGCGACGCGTGCCGGCCGGCGGCGTGATGCCACGCGGCCGGCGTAAAGACGCACAGGCCCGCCCGGTCGATGACCGGGGCGGGCCTTTTTACACGTGCGGCGGCCGTGCCGCCTCGGAAGACGGCGAAGGCGCGCTTACGGCGCGACCACGTGCCAGATGTTCTTGAAGTTGTCGCCGTTGCGATCGCCCTGTTTCATGTCCTTCGAGAAGAAATACAGCGGCTTGCCCTTGTAGGCCCATTGCGGGCTACCGTCGCCGCGCTTGACGATCGTGTAGGGGCCGACCGGGACGTCGGTCGCGCTGGCCTTGTACGGCGGCCAGAACGATTCGCATTGGCCCGTGCATGCGCTGGTGCCGGCGTTGGGCTTGTCCTTGTCGAATACATAGACGGTCATGCCGTTCGCGGCGACGAGCGCGCCGTTTTCGACCTTGGTGATCGCGCCTTGAGCCGAGGCGGAAACGGACGCCATGGCGAGCACGGCGGAGCTGACGAGCAGCACGGCTTTCATGATTACCTCCTTGTAGCCCGGTGGGCGGCGCAGCCGCACGCATGGCCGGGCGTGCACGCGACTGCGGGGAATGGTGCCGGAACGCGGCGCCGTGGCCGCCGGTGCGAGCGACGTGAAGTCGAATGGCGGAGGCACGGACGCGCTTCATTCACCATAGGCGGTTTTTGGCGGGGCTGCGAGAAGAACCGGGGGCACATCGGCGATGCGTGTGTCTCGCGCAACGACGCGGCAGTTGCGCGCGTGCGGCGGGATTCGCCATCCGTCCCCGAACCTTCGCGAGTTGAACTGGCCCCTGCGGCCGCGCGTCCACGACGGAAAGCGACATGCCGAGGTGCCGGGCCGTCAGCGAAACACCGGCGCCGACCCAAGCGCCGTCAGCACGGCCGGCATCGCGAGCGCGGCGGCGATCGTCTGGAACGCGGTGATGCCGGCCATCAGCGGCGCGTTACCGCCGAGCTGGCGGGCCATGATGTACGACGAGGACGACGTCGGCAGCGCCTGGAACAGCAGCGCGATGGTCAGTGCGACATCGCCGAGCCCGAACAGGCGGCCGGCCGCGAGTGTGGCGAGCGGCATCGCCATGAACTTGAACGCCGACGCGATGCACGTCGGCTGCATCCATTCGCGCGCCGCGTCGAACTTCAGCGCGGCGCCCACGCACAACAGGCCGAGCGGCATCGAGGCGGCGCCGAGCGCGCGCACGGCCGGTTCGACGGCGGCCGGAAACGCGATGCCGGCAACCTGCATCGCGATCCCCAGCGCGCACCCGACGACGAGCGGATTCGACAGGATCTGACGCACGAGCGCCCACGCGCCGAGCCGCGTGTCGCCGTAGCGCGCGAATACCAGCACGCACATCAGGTTCACGGTCGGCACGATCGCCGCGACGCACACGGCCGCGAGCGCGATTCCGTGCGCGCCGAAGAGTCCGGCGGCGAGTGCGGTGCCGACATAGTTGTTGAAGCGCACCGCGCCCTGGAACACCGACGTGAACCCGGCGCCGTCGACCGACACGAAGCGGCGGACCAGCAGAAGCAGCATCGAGACGAACACGGTCGAGCCGACCAGCGCCGCCGCGAGCGGCAGGACGGGCAGCGCTTGCAGCCGGGCATTCGCGAGACCGTTCGCGAACAGCGCCGGCAGCAGCACGTAGTAGCACAGCCGCTCGGCGTGCGGCCAGAACGCATCGCCGATGAAGCCCGTGCGCCGGAGGCCGTGGCCGAGCGCGACCAGCAGCGCGACCGGCGCGAGCGCGAGCAGGATCGGGCCGATCATCGACGCGCCTTCAGGCGACACGGGCGGGACGGCAGGCACGCGGAGCAGCGGAACGAAGCGGGAATCCATCCGGCGGGCAACATGGCGGCACGCAATCGAAAGAGTGACGATGCCGCCAAGTTAACACGCGGATGCAGCAGGAATAATGGTTAATTATCGGGTGTTCAATGAGAAATTCTCATCGATGACGCGGTGACTTCGGCGGCCAGCGCGCGCGCGAAACGCTCCGCCGGCCGCGACTGGTGTTCGAGCAGCACGACCGCGCGGCCCATCTGCGGCTGGCCGAACGGCAAGCGCGTGACGGGCGGCAGTCGCGCGAGCGTCGAGTCGGGGAGCGCGACGATCGCCGCGCCGAGCCCGCGCGCGACCATCCGCGCGATCGTCTCCGCGCTGTCGAGCACCATCTCCTCGCGCACGCGCACGCCGATGCGGCGCAACTCGGCGGCGATCATCCGGCCGGCCCACGCCTGCGCGTCGAAGCGGATGAACGGCAATTCCTCGAGCAGCGTGCCCGCGTCGCGCTCCGCATACTGCGGCGGCGCGAGCAGCCAGAAGCGGTCTTCGTACAGCGTGGTCCATGTCAGTTCCGCCGGATGCGGGCGCACCGGGCGCGTCGTGATCGCGGCGTCGAGTTCGCCGGCGGCGACGCGGTTCGCCAGTTCGGCCGACATGCCAGCCGATACGTGCACGCGCAACGACGGGTGCGCCGCGCGCAGCGCGAGCAGCGCATCGGGCAGCGGGCCGGACAGCGCGGTCTGGATCGCGCCGATCCGCAGGCGGCCGACGAGCTTCTTCTCGTCGCTGAGCGCATCGGGAATCCGGTCGACCATCGCGAGCACCTGCTCGGCCTGCGCGACGAGGATGTTGCCGGCTTCGGTGAGCACCGGCTGGCGGCGCGAACGGTCGAACAGCCGGACGTTGTATTCGCTTTCGAGCGCCTTGATCTGCAGGCTCACGGCCGATTGTGTGAGCCCGATCGCTTCGCCGGCGCGTGCGAAGGTTCGGTATCGGGCGATCGCGACCAGCGTTCTGAATGCGCGTAGTGACATGGACTCGATGAGGTGGGCGGCCGGGGCCGGCACGCGGATTGCTCGATGATGCCGGCGGCGCATGCAAGACATGCCGGTCGCGGCGCCGATGACCGCCGAAGCCGGGCGGCCCGGCCGGCACGCTGGCGGACATCATGCCCGTGCGTGCGGAAACGGGCAACGGGCAGCCGCGGCATCGGTGCTCGCGGCGGAAAGCGTGGCGTGGCGTGGCACGGCGCGTGCAGGCGGCCGCGGCGATCGCCCGGTGCGGGTTTTCGTGAATGGCATCGAGTCGGGCATGCGCGCATAGCTGCATGCGCGGGCGGTCGTGGTCGTTCGTGCCGCCCGCATGCGTTTGATCGATGCCTCGGGGCGACGCGGGCTGTCGCGTCGGCCCCGCCCTTCGCGGAGTAACGACGATGACAGACGACCCCGGTGACGTTGCGCGTGCCAGCTATCGCGCGTATGTCGACAAGGACCGCGACGCGATCGAAGCGCTGATCGCACCAGACTTCCATTTCACGAGCCCGCTCGACAACCGGCTCGACCGCGACACGTATCTGGCGCGCTGCTGGCCGAACAGCGCGATGCTCGCCAGCTTCGCGTTTGTCGACGTCGCCGTGCACGGCGAATACGTGTTCGTCGTGTACGAAGCCGACACGATTGCGGGCAGGCGGTTCCGGAATGCGGAGCGGTTGCGTGTCCGCGATGGCCGGATCGTCGAGGCCGAGGTGTATTTCGGCTGGTATGTGCCGCACCAGGCGCCAGAGGGCGGGTTCATCGAATCGGGCGGCTGATGCGTGACGGGCAGCGGCCCGTCATACCCAGAGCCGGTACATCCAGAACGATTCGTCCTCGGCGAAGCGTCGCCGATTCCGCGCGGCGCGTACATGCCGTTCGGCACGGGGCCGCGCGTGTGCCTCGGGCAGCATCTGGCGATGACGGAAATGACGGTGGTGGCGGCCATGATCCTGCAGCGCCATGAATTGTCAGTGCCGCCCGGCATGGCGGCACCGGGCGCGACGCTGAACGTGACGCTGCGGCCGACGCGCGCGCTGCACCTGGCGATCGCGCCGACGCGGTCGGCGGCGAACGTCGCATCGTCGTGACGCGGCGGCGTCGCGCTCAGCCCGCCGCATCCTCCCCGAGCGCCTGAATGAACCGCGAAAACAGCTCCGGCTGCGACGAGATCCCGAGCTTCGCGTAAAGATGGCGCCGATGCACCTTCACCGTCTCGGGTGAAATCGCCAGCCGCTCCGCGATCGCCTTCGACGAATTGCCACGCAGCACCATTCTTGCGATCGACATCTCGCGATCGGTCAGCACGCCCGCGCCGAAGCGCGCGAGCGCCTGCTCGACGCGCGCCCCGAGATCGTCGTCGGGCGTCGTGCGCGCGGCATCGCCCACCAGCCGCCAGTGCTGCCGGATCGTCGCGAGCACCCACGGCATCGCGGCCGTCAGCTTGCCGAGCGGCTCGACGTCGAAGCGCGCGGACGCGCCGAGCGACAGCGACAGCAGCGTGTCGGCGTTGGGCCGCACGAGGATCTGGATCTCGTCGTCGCCCACCGCGTCGCGGAAGTAGCTCAGGAAATACTCGCTCTGCCGGAACAGGTCGGGCGCGACTTCCTCGAGCCGGTAGCAGCCGTCGGCGAGCCCGTCGTGCGCGGCTTGCAGGAATGGATCGAGCAGATATAACCCATTGAGGTAGAGCGGCACCGGCGACGCGCTGTCGGAGCCGCCCGTGTCGTATTCGTCGAGCACGAGCGGCACGCCGTCGCGGCCGATCGCGGTCGCGAGCGCGTTGTCGAACGGCACCATTTCGTTGAGCAGCAGCACCAGGAAGCGCCAGAAGCGCGGCTCGCCCAGATGATCGATCGCGCGGCCAAGCGCCTGGTGCATCGCGAATTCGGAGAAAAGTCGATCCATACCACCACCGAAGGGTGTAACACGAAGGGGGAATAGCGGTCCTGAATTTGGCTTCCTAGACTGCCACGCAATCAATCGGGCCCGAGTATGGGTGTTCAAAAAAGAGCAGGGTAGGAGCAACAGGAGAACGAAATGGCGATGATGTCGGAATCGACGGGCACGCTGCAAGCGACGCCTGCCACGGAAGACGCGCCGCGCGCGTTGTCGCAGACGCTCAGCGTGCGCGACGCGGTGATGATCACCGTGTCGGGCGTGACGCCCGCAAGTTCGATCTTCGTGATCGCGCCATTCGCGATCCAGCAGGCCGGCAGCGGCGCTGTGCTGTCGTTCCTGCTCGGCGGCGTGCTCGCGCTCGCGTTCGCGCTCTGCTACGCGGAGCTCAGCGCCGCGCATCGCAGCGCGGGCGGCGAATATGTGATGGCCAAACGTGTTTTCGGCACGCTGCCCGGCTACCTGACGTTCATCACGGTGCTGTCCGTCAGCGTGTTCATCCCGGCCGTGCTCGCGAGCGGCGCCGCGCCGTATCTGAACAATGCGCTCGGCACGCACTTCGGCAATCAGTCGGTCGCGCTCACGATCGTGCTGCTCAGCTACGTGCTCGGCATGCTGAACATCAAGACGAATGCGTGGATCACCGGCGCGTTTCTCGTCGTCGAGATCGGCGTGCTGATGCTGATTGCGGGGCTCGGATTCGGCTCCCCGCATCGCGGCGCCGACGCACTGATGGCGCCGGTCGTCGCGAGCGGCAATGCGCTGGTGCCGGCCACGCTCGCGGCGATCGTACCCGCGATCGGCACGGCGATCTTCTGCTACAACGGATTCGGCTCCGCCGCCTATCTCGCCGAAGACCTGCGCGGCGGCAACCGCAACGTCGCGAAGGCGGTGATCTATTCGCTGCTGGTGATCCTCGTCGTCGAACTGATTCCGCTCACCGCGATCGTGCTCGGCGCGCCGTCGTTGACGGAGCTGACGAAGAGCGCGGACCCGATCGGCTATGTCGTGCGTTCGCTGAGCAACCCGGCGGTGTCGCGCGTGGTCAGCGGCGGGATCTTCCTGTCGGTGTTCAATGCGATCATCGCGATCGTGATCACGATGGGGCGCCTGCTGTACAGCAGCGGCCGGCATGCACTCTGGTCGCACACCTGCAACCGCGCGTTCTCGACGATCCATCCGCGCTTCGAGTCGCCGTGGCTCGCGACGCTCGCGCTGGCGGTGCCGTCGTCGGGGCTGGTATTCGTGTCGAGCCTCGACGAGCTGACCGCGTTCACGGTCGACCTGCTGCTGCTGATCTACCTCGTCGTCGGGCTGGCCGCGCTGGCGAGTCGCCTTGTGCGCCGCGACGTCGAGCATCACTACCGGATGCCGCTGTGGCCCGTGACGCCGCTCGTCGCGGTCGCGGGCGCCGCTTACACGCTCTACACGACACTGGCGACGGCGACCAAGCCGACCGACCTGATCATCATCGGCGGGCTGCTCGTAGCTGCGCTCGCGATGTATGCGGTCTGGGCGCGCCACAGCGATGCGTTCCGCTCGCTCTGACCATTTCGACACACCGAACCATTGAAAGACGGGAGGAATTGCATCATGCGCACGAGGGATCTCGGCATCCGCGTCGGACTCGGCACGCCGGGCCGCTTCAACGCGATCACGGACGTACCGGGTGTGCGGGTCGGACATTGCACGCTGAACGTCGAGAACGGCAACGCGTCGATCCGCACCGGCGTCACCGTCATCGAGCCGCGCGCGGGCGCGGCGCACGATTCGCCGTGCTTCGCGGGCGTCCATGTGCTGAACGGCAACGGCGACGCGACCGGGCTCGAATGGATCCGCGAAGCCGGCCTGCTGACGACCCCGATCGCCTATACGAACACGCACAGCGTCGGCGCGGTGCGCGATGCGCTGGTCGCGAACGAGCGCGAAGCCGCGGCCGGCCGCGTGTACTGGTGCATGCCGGTCGTCATGGAAACCTACGACGGCCTGCTCAACGACATCTGGGGGCAGCACGTGAACGCCGCGCACGTGCAGCGCGCGCTGGCCGCCGCACAGTCGGGGCCGGTCGCCGAAGGCGGCGTGGGGGGCGGCACCGGGATGATCTGCCACGAGTTCAAGGGCGGCATCGGCACCGCGTCGCGCGTGGTCGCGGCCGATGCGGGCGGCTGGACCGTCGGCGCGCTCGTGCAGGCGAACTACGGCGTGCGCGAGATGTTGCGCGTGGCAGGTTATCCGGTCGGCGAGGTGTTGCGGCACGTGTATTCGCCGTTTCGCACATCCGATGCACCAGGCGAGGCCGGGATGGGTTCGATCGTGGTCACGATCGCGACCGACGCGCCGCTGCTGCCGCACCAGTGCACGCGCCTCGCGCAGCGGGCGAGCGTCGGGCTGGCCCGCGTCGGCGGCGGCACCGAGGATTCGAGCGGCGACATCTTCCTGGCGTTCGCGACGGGCAACGACGGGCTGCCGGCCGCGAACTACGGCAGCAAGGGCGCGCCGACGACGGCCGTGAAGATGGTGAACAACGACCACATCTCCGCGCTGTTCGTCGCGGCGGCGGAGGCGGTGGAGGAGGCAATCGTGAATGCGCTGGTCGCGGGGCGCGACGTCGAATCGCGCGGCGCGCGGGTCGAAGGGCTGGGGCAGGCGCGTTTGCTGGATGCGTTGCGCGAAGTGGGGTGGCGGCCGGGGCGCGGCGCCTGAAACGGCATGCGCCGCTTCAATCGAAGCGGCGTGGCGGACAGTGTCGTTGCGGCGATCGGCCGGCGCGTCGTGCGCGCGCGCATGCGATGCGTGCGCGGCGGGCCTGGCCGTGGCGACGCGGCGTCATGCTCAGCTGCCGAAGTAGACGTTGCAGAAGCTGACGGGGCCGACGCATGCGTTCGGGTCTTCCTGCTTCGATTGCGCACGATCGGCGCGGCCCGCGGCCTGGACGGCTTCGGCGCGGTTCGCCGGTTGCTGCGCGACGTCGGCCGGCGCGGGCTGCGCATGCGCGACAGCGGCGGTGAGCGACAGGGCAACGAGGGCGAGGTGCAGCGGCTTCATTTGGGTTTCTCCTGGTTCAGTGCCAGTCTCGCTGGCAGTGAGGAAACTATAGGCTCGCACTGCTTAAAGATTAATCACCGCGGGTGCAGAGCTTATTTCCAATCGGAACAAGGATGAGGTTGCGCGCGCATCGATTGCCGTCGATCGCCGCCGACGGTCAATGACGATGGCGATTGAACGGTGCGTCCTTGTCCAGCAGCGCGCTGCGGATGAAGTGCAGGCAGCCGATGATGCGCTGCATGCGATGGCGTTCGTCGGGCACCGCGTACCACGCGTGCAGCGTGTGCTGGGCGGCTCGGATCGCCAGATTCACCGATTTCAGCGTGCGCGCATGGTGGGCCGGCGTCGGATCGTCGAAGAATCGCGGCAGCTCGCGTAGCACCGCATCGATCGATGCGGTCCAGTGCAGCGTCTGCGGCGGTTTCGATTCGCAGAACCCGTGCAGCTCGTCGCGCAGGTCGATCACCGCATGGCCGACTTCGAGCGTCGACAGCATCCAGCGCAGCGCGTCGCGATGATGCCGCGTGCGCTTGACGAGCAGCGTGCGCAACTGCGCCATCAGGTCGTGCGTGCTCGACTGGAAGCGTGCCGCGAGGCCGTCGCGCGTGCCTTCGCACGCGAGCGTGACCTGGCGGCGCAGGTCGTGCGCGATACGCGATGTGAGCCACGGCATGTGGGTCGGAAACACCACGGCGAACACGATCGAGCACGCGAGCATCGCGACGACGACGGCGAAACCGTTGTTGATCAGCACCTCGGGCGTATACGCGATCGCGTTGTCCGGGCCCGCGAGCAGGCAGAAGAACACCGCGAAGCCGATCCCGTAGCCGGACAGGCCCGGACGCATCGCGAGAAACGCGCCGAGGCCGAGCACCGGCGCGAGCGTCGCGCACAGCAGCGGAAAGCCGTCGATGTTCGGATAGACGTAGCACAGGAACACATAGCCGACGGCTGTCGCGAATGCCGCGCCGACGCCCATCTGCGCGACGAATTTCGGCGCCCGCGGCGACGTGGAGCTCAGCGCGCATGCAATCGCGGTGGCGATGACGGCGAGCGGGCCGCTCGGCCATTCGGACGCGATCCAGAACGCGCTCATCGCGCCGACGGCGACGAGCGTGCGCAGGAACGTGAAACCGACGAAGAACGAATTGGTCTTCACCGCGTAGTGCGTGACCGAGCGTTCGAACGCGTGATCGTCGCGGTCGAGCGATGCGTTGGTGTCGGCATAGCCGAGATACTCGCCGATGAAGCGATACATCAGCTCGATCGCGGTGTCGAAGTCGAGCAGGCCGCCGGCCGCGTGATCCTCGATCTCGCGGCGCGACGCGCGCGCGGCCTTCGGCAGCGCGCCGTGAAAGCGGCGCAGTTCGAGCAGCGCGCCGGTGGTCGACGCGATCCCGCGCTGCCGCTCGTCGCGCAACGCGGTCACCCGCTGCGCGAGCGCATCGATGTGCGGCGCGAGCGCGTCGAGCACTGCGTCGGACCGGTTCGCGCGCAAGCGTTTGACGAGCTGGTGCAGCGCATGCAGGCGCGTGCACGCATTCATGAACTCGCTGTTCAGGCGCGCGAGCCGGCGGCTGCGCGCGCGAATGTGCGGATCCTCGAACGACGCGAACGCGCGGTTGGCCTCGAAGCCGACGATCTCGTCGACGAAATCGGCGAAGCGCCGCTCGAAATCGCCGCGTGCGAGGTCGCCCGACAGCGCACCGGCCGCGAATGCCGCGAACTTCACATGACGGGCGGTCAGCGAGCGCATCAGCGCCTTCGCGGAACTGAGCGGAAGAATCAGCGCACTGACCGCGCCGGAGCATGCGATGCCGAGCGCGACTTCCGCGGCGCGCGTGAGCGCGGACTGGAACAGCGTCTGCGGCGTCGTCACCGCGGGCAGGCCGATCAGCGCGGCCGTGTAGCCGGCGAGTACGAACCCGTACCAGCGGAAATGGCGGTTGCGGACCGCGAGCGCGATGCAGCCGCCGATCCACAGCGTGATGCCGGCCATGTACAGCTCAGGCTGCTGCGCGAACAGCCCGCCGAGCGCGAGCGCGGCGACGAGGCCGGCCGCGGTGCCGAGCACGCGGTAGAAGCTCTTCGCGAACACCATCCCCGACAGCGGCTGCATCAGCACGAACACGGTCGTCATCGCCGTGCGCGGCTGCGACATCTCGAGCCGCATCGCGATCCCCATCGCGAGCAGCGCGGCGAGCACGGTCTTGGCGAGGTGCAGCCAGATCAGCCCGTCGCTTGCGGCCCAGTCGCGCGCGGCGCCGCCGAGCGGATCGAGCCAGGTTCTCCATCGTGCCGGTTCGATGGAAGGTCGCTCGCTCGCAGGTTGTGGCTTCATGAAGAAAGAGGGGGCGCGTGCGGTGTCGCGGCGCGTCCGGACGGGTCCATTCGACTGATGAGGCGCCGATTGTAGGAGTGCGGCGCGCGGGCATTAACGCAGCTGCAGGGAAACGATAGTTGCAGGGCGCGTAACAATCTGTCGCATCTGCTGGAGGAAAATAGCGGCTCCGCTACAGGTGGCTCACAGGTATGGATACCCTACAAAACATGCGGGTGTTTACGCGCGTCGTCGAGACCGGCAGTTTCACCGCGGCCGCGCAATCGCTGAATTCGACGACGGGCGCGATGTCGCGCGCGGTGTCGGAACTCGAGGCGCGCCTGCGCACTCGTCTGATGAATCGCTCGACACGCCGCCTCGCGCTGACGTCGGCCGGCGAAAGTTATCTGCGGCGCTGCCGCCAGATCCTCGCCGACGTCGATCGCGCCGAGGAAGAGGCGAGCTGCGCGCACGAGCGGCCGGCCGGCGTGCTGCGCATGCACAGCTTCGCGAGCGTCGGCCATCACTACGTGATGCCCGCGCTCACGCGCTACCACACGCAATTTCCGGACGTGTCGATCGAGCTGTCGCTGTCGCAGCGCATGCCCGACCTGTTCGACGGCACGAGCGACATGGCGGTCGTGACCGCATCGTCGCTGCCCGATTCGGAACTCGTGTCGCACCTGCTTGGCTCGACTTTCAGCATCCTGTGCGCGTCACCCGAGTATGTGAAGCGCCACGGCGCGCCGGCGCGCCCGCAGGATCTCGGCGCGCATGCGTGCCTGACGCTCTGTACGCCGGCGTTTCCGACCCACGAATGGGTGCTCGAAGGTGCCGAGGGCGTCGAGCAGATCCATGTCGCCGGGCCGGTGCAGACCAACACGGCCGAGTCGCTCGCGCTCGCGATCCGCGACGGCATCGGGATCGGGATGCTGCCGCTGTACTCGGCGATCGACGCGTTGCAGGACGGCACGCTCGTGCGTGTGCTGCCTGGTCACATCCTGCAGAAGATGAACGTCTATGCACTGTATCCGTCGCGCCGCTTCGTCGACGCGAAGGTACGCACCTGGGTCGAGATGCTGCGTGCACAGGTGCCGGGGATGATCGCGCACGACGTCGAGATGCTGAACGCGATCGAGCGGGAACCGCAGGCCGCCTGAGGGCGAATACAGAAAGAAAAGGATGGCCGCGTGCCGGACGGCACGCTGTCCGGCCGCATCCATCGTCACGGACCGGTTTGCGCGATATGCGCCGCGCCCGCATGACACGCGTCGTGCGGGCGCGGCGAGGCGTCATGCATTCACAGCGCGGGCCTGACGGCGACGCCCGATTCGGTTGCGCCCGCACCGGCCGGGCCATATGCGGTATGCGCGGCCTTGTGCTCGGCGAGCCGTTTTGCCGCCAGGCGCTCCTGCGCGGCCATGATGTCGTCCGGATAGTTGCCGGCGTCGCCGAGCGACGGGTTGTAGCCGACCGATTCGAGGTCGTAGAGCTCCTGCAGCACTTGTGCGCGCGTGACGGGCGACTTGGCGGACTGAGCGAACGACACGGCCGGTGCGGCAAGCAGGACGGCAGCGGCGGCGGTAACGACGAGCGATTTCACGATGTTCTCCTGTAGGCGGGGGTGAGGCCGGTCCGGCGATCGATGCGTGATCCGAACCATTGATGCCAGTCTATGCAGCGCGCGCCGGCACAAAAACCCCGATTCCAGGCAAGCAGATTTCCAGATGGAACAACACTGACGCACGTCGCCCGCACTGCACGAACCCGTCCGTCAAGACAGGTTCGCGGCTGGCGGGCGACGTGCGGTCCTGCGGCGCTGAACTCAGAAGCGCGTACGCATGCCGATCGTGCCGACGATCTGGTTCGCGGTGCTCGATGCGCCGCCAGACGTGTTGATGAACGCCTGGTAGCCGCGGCCCGACGCATGCTGATACATCGCTTCCGCATACAGGTCGGTGCGGCGCGACAGCTTGTACACCGCCTGCAGGTCGACCTGGTGCCACTTCGGATCGGTGCCGTGCTTGCTGTCCGGATTCGACACGCTGGCGTCCGTGTACACGTACGCGGCGCCGAGGCTGACGGCCGGCGTCACCGCATAGCGCACGTTCACGTCGTAGTTGTTGAACGCGACCTGGCCGGTGGAACCGAACGAGCCCGAGTTGTCGTACTGCGAACGCGTATAGACGAAGCCGACCGTCGCCGGGCCGAACACGTAGCTGACGCCGCCGCCGTAGCTGCGCATGCGGTCCGCGCCCACCGACCAGCCGCCCTGGCTCACGCTCTTCGCTTCGGCCACGTCGGTCGCACCCGGGCTCGCGCTCGTCGAGCCCTTCGTGCCGTTCATCTGCAGGTAAGCACCGGCCAGCTTCAGCGGGCCGTTCGTGTAGCTCGCCGCGACGCTGTACGCGCGGTTGCCGGCGAAGTTCGTCGAATTAGAGAAGCCGTACAGCGCGCCGACCTTGAAACCCGCGATCGTGTCGCTCGTGTACTTCACCGCGTTGTTGATGCGCACCGAGTGGTTCAGGTTGTCGTTGTCGAACGGGTGCGCGAAGCCGGTATCACCGAAGTCGCCCGACGTCGCGGACAGCGGCGCGACGAAGTCGACCATCGTGTCGTACTGGCGGCCGAGCGTCAGCGTGCCGTAGCCGCTGCTGGTCAGGCCGACATACGCGTGGCGGCCGAACAGCTTGCCGTCCTGGCCGAGCGCGCCGTTGTTCACGTTGTAGCCGTTCTCGAGGACGAACAGCGCCTTCAGACCGCCGCCGAGATCTTCCGTGCCGCGCAGGCCGAAGCGGCTGCCGTTGACGGTGCCGCTGGTCATGCGCCACAGCGAGGCGCCGCCCGCGTTGTTCGTGTATGCGATGCCGGCATCGATCAGGCCATACAGCGTGACCGAGCTCTGTGCATGCGCGAGCGGGGCGAACAGCGCGGTGGCGGATGCGGCGGCAATCAGGGTTTTCTTCATGTAACTGCTCCTGCGTGTGGGACAAGTGACTAAAGTTCGGCGCCAGTGTAGGGGCGGGGTCGCGCGATGACGGCCGCCGGCGCGCGAGCGCACCGTTGCGAGTTGCGCAAGAGTGCGTCACACGGCGTTCACAAATCGATGCGGAGGCCGGATGGCGTGCGTTTTCGTCGACGGCGCGACGCGAAATGCCGGGTGGCCGCGTTCGCCGTGTCGCGCATTGACAACACGCGCGTCGCCGGCGCGGGAGTTGATTGCCGCGCCGCGCGCGTGGAGAATGAGCAGACCAATGCCGAGATCCGGAGACACCCGATGACCACGCCTCGCCGTCCGTCGTTCAGTTCCGCGCTGTGCTACCGCAACCCGAAAGCCGCGCTGGCATGGCTCGAACGCGCATTCGGCTTCGAGCGCTCGATCGTCGTCACCACGCCGGAAGGCGACATCGCGCATGCCGAAATGAAATTCGGCGATAGCCTCGTCATGATCGGCGGCGCGTGGGCCGACTTCATCGCCTCACCGGAAGACACCGGCGACCGCAACACGCAGCACGTCCACGTGCACCTTGCCGACGACGCGGACATCGACGCGCACTGCGAGCGCGCGCGTGCGGCCGGCGCGGAGATCCTGCAGGCGCCGGCCGACCAGTTCTACGGCGATCGCGTATATCGCGCGCGCGATCCCGGCCGGCATGTGTGGACGTTCGGCAAGCACGTGCGCGACGTGACGAACGACGAGATGCGCGCGGCCACCGGCCTGACGATCGAGGATTTCAAATAAGCGCGGCACGCATCGCCGGAGCCGGTTTTCCCCACCACGCGGCGCTTGCGCCGCATGACGCCTGGACCCACATGAACCTCTTCAATGCACGCCTGCGCGGTCGCGACGGGCTGTTTACGATCGGCATCGACGGCGACAGGATCGCGCGGATCGACGCGCAAGCCGCGCCGGTCGCCGCTGTCGGCGTCGACGATGTCGATGCGGGCGGCCGTCTCGCGATTGCTCCGCTCGTCGAACCGCACATCCATCTCGACGCGGTGCTCACGGCCGGCGAGCCCGCCTGGAACATGAGCGGCACGCTGTTCGAGGGAATCGAGCGCTGGTCCGAACGCAAGGCGACGATCACGCACGCGGATACGAAGACGCGCGCGCATGCGGCGATCGGCATGCTGCGTGATCACGGCATCCAGCACGTGCGCACCCATGTCGACGTCACCGATCCGACGCTGGCCGCGTTGAAGGCGATGCTCGAAGTGAAGGACGAAGCGCGCGGGCTGATCGACCTGCAGATCGTCGCGTTTCCGCAGGAGGGCATCGAGTCGTTCGACGGCGGCCGCGCGCTGATGGAGCAGGCGATCGAGCTTGGCGCGGACGTCGTCGGCGGAATTCCGCATTTCGAGAACACGCGCGAGCAGGGCGTCAGTTCGATCCGGTTCCTGATGGATCTGGCCGAGCGCACCGGCTGCCTCGTCGACGTGCACTGCGACGAGACCGACGATCCGCATTCGCGCTTTCTGGAAGTGCTCGCGGAAGAAGCGCGCGTGCGCGGGATGGGCGCGCGCGTGACGGCGAGCCACACGACAGCGATGGGCTCGTACGACAACGCATACTGCTCGAAGCTGTTCCGGCTGCTCAAGCGCGCGGGCCTGAATTTCGTGTCGTGCCCGACCGAGAGCATCCACTTGCAGGGGCGCTTCGATACGTTTCCGAAGCGGCGTGGCGTCACGCGCGTCGCGGAACTCGATCGCGCGGGGCTGAACGTGTGCTTCGGGCAGGATTCGATCAAGGATCCGTGGTATCCGCTCGGCAACGGCAACATCCTGCGCGTCCTCGATGCCGGCCTGCATATCTGCCACATGATGGGCTACCAGGACCTGCAGCGCTGCCTCGACTTCGTGACCGATCACGGCGCGACGACGATGCATCTCGGCGACGGCTACGGGATCGCGGTCGGACGGCCGGCGAATCTGGTCGTGCTCGACGCGGACAGCGACTACGAAGCCGTGCGCCGGCAGGCGAAGGCCATGCTGTCGGTGCGCCACGGGAAGGTGATCATGCGACGGGAGCCGGAGCGCGTCACGTATCCGGAGTAGTGCGATCGCGTTGTTGGCGGCACGCGCCGCCGCGGATTGCCGCCACTAATGTATTCACAAATTGCATGAGTTGATCAGAAAAATACGTTTGCCTCATGAGAGGCCGAAGCCTACGATGCGGTCCTGACGGCGGCGTGCATGGTGCGCGCCGTCGTGTCGATCCTCGTTCGCCAACCTCATGCGCCTCGATCTCCCGTCCGCTCCCGCTTCTTCTTCGCCGCCGGCCAGCCCGTTCGCGCGGATGGCTGCCGTCACGATCCTGACCGGCGTTGGCGCGGGCGTCGGCGGGATGCTGCTCGCGCTGCTGCTGCACGCGATCCAGCATGTGGCCTACGGTTACAGCCTGGCGCACCTGGTCGGGGCCGAGAGCTTTCTCGCGGGTGTGACCTACGCCGAGCCGCTGCGCCGGCTCGCGGTGCTCATCGTCTGCGGGCTCGTCGCAGGCGGCGGCTGGTGGGCGCTTTACCGGTTCGGCCAACCGCTCGTCAGCATCCGCCGGGCCGTTCGCGCAGCCGATCCGCGGATGCCGTTCGTCAGCACGACGGTGCACGCGCTGCTCCAGATCGTCACCGTCGCGCTCGGTTCGCCGCTCGGCCGCGAAGTCGCGCCGCGCGAGATCGGCTCGCTGCTGGCCGGGCGGCTCGCGCGTTGCGCGGGGCTCTCGCCCGCCGATTGCCGGCTGATGGTCGCGTGCGGCGCGGGCGCCGGCCTCGCGGCCGTCTACAACGTGCCGCTCGGCGGCGCCGTGTTCGTGCTCGAAGTGTTGCTCGGCACGTTCGAACTGCGCGCGCTGGTGGTGGCCGTCGTCACGTCGGCGATCGCGGCGGCCGTCGCATGGATCGGGCTCGGCAACGAACATCAGTACACGGTGCCCTCGTTCGCGCTGAGCACGCCGCTGGTTGCGTGGTCGATCGTCTGCGGGCCGCTGTTCGGTTTTGCCGCGTACGGCTTCGTGCGCCTCACGACCCGCGCGCGGGCAGATGCGCCGAAGGGGCGCCTGCTTCCCGTGCTCTCGCTCATCAACTTCGCGGTCATCGGCGTGCTGGCGATGTGGTTTCCGCAACTGCTCGGCAATGGCAAGGGGCCAGCTTCACTGGGTTTCGACGGCACGCTGACGCTCGGCCTCGCGGCGACGCTGCTCGTGCTGAAGGTGCTGATCGAGGCGGGCAGCCTGCGTGCGGGTGCCGAGGGCGGGCTCCTCACGCCGGGTCTTGCGAACGGCGCGCTGCTGGGCGTCGTGCTCGGTGCGGTGTGGAGTCTCGTGTGGCCGGGGGCGTCGATCGGCGGATGCGCGCTGATCGGCGCGACCGCGTTCCTTGCCGCGTCGATGCAGATGCCGATCACGGCCGTCGTGCTGCTGCTCGAGTTCACGCGCGTGAATCACGACAGCCTGGTGCCGATGCTGCTGGCCGTAGCCGGCTCGCTGGTTGCGTACCGGTTCGCGCAGCAGTTGGCGGAGCGGCGGATGGATGCCACCGCAACCGTCGGCACGCCGGCGACGGCGGCCCGGTAGCCAGCCCGCAACGCCGCAATCCTTCCCGGTTTCCGGTTCCCTGCTTCCGTGCAGGCGCTCGGCGCCGATCCCGGCCGATGCCGCTTCACGGACTGCAGCGCTTCCATATCGCCGCCGGTGTGGCGAGGCGCGGTCAGCTCGCAGCCTTTCATGAATGAACGGCACCTCGAACGTCGCTAGTGGCACCCCGATCGTGCAGAATCGAGCCTCCGATTCCCGCCCACGGATGCCGTATGACCGATCCGAACGAACCATCCGCCCGCCGCGCGTATGCGAGCTTCGCGCAACGGTACGCGGACATCGCGCCGACGTTGCGCGAATTCAGGCGTGTCGCGCGGCCAGGCGCGACGCTGGTGTTCTCGATGGCGCATCCGATGCGGGACTGGATGGACGAGCGTACGCGCGGGGACGGCACGTACTTCGATACGAGCCGTTTCGGCTTTCACTGGTCGGGTTTCGGCGAAACGAAGCCCTATGTCGAAGCATGGCGCCGGCCGCTTGCCGACATCCTGAACGCGCTCGCGGACGCCGGCTGGCGGCTCGAGCGATTCGTCGAACCGACGCCGCTGCCGACGATGAAGGCCGTGTCGGAGCGGCTCCATGCGGAGCTGTCGCTGGCCCCGGCCTTCCTCTGCATCCGCGCGCGCTGCTGACGAAGCGCGGCGGATCGCCGAGGCTCAGCGTGCCGGCTCGTCGGTCAGCGTGCCGAGAAACGCTTCGATATCCTTGATGTCCTGCACGGTCATCGCGGGCTTGTCGCCGGGTTTGCGGTTGAACGGCGCATCGGTCACATCGACGTTCGCGCGGTACTTCGGCGGAATGTCGTCATATTCGTCGACCTTGCCGTCCGCGCCGCGCGAATAGAACTTCTGCGGCGAGATGCTGCGCTCGTTGTAGAACGCCAACACCTGATCGAGCGTGTGGAACACGCCGTTGTGGAAGAACACGTGGCGCGTCGCCGCGTTGCGCAGCGTCGGCGTGAGGAACATCGCGCAGTACTGCGTCTGGTCCTTCAGATCCTCGCGGAACGGCCCGCACACGCCGAGATCGTGGAACGCCGGGTTGCGGTTCTGCGCGAGCGCCATGTTGCGCGGCGCGCCGAGCGCCTCGTACTGGTAATCGGTAAACATCGGCGGCAAGCCGTCCTTGCCGGGCTTCGACAGGTGGCAGCCCGCGCAATTCGCCTTGTCCGGATCGTTGAAGAGCCGCAGCCCGCGCAATTCGGCCTGCGTCAAGCGTGCACGGCCTTCGAGCCAGCGGTCGTACTTGCTGTCGTACGGATGGAACGACGGATCCTCGACCTGATAGCGCGCGATCGCGAACATCGCCTCCGACACCACAAGCTGCGGGCTGGAGAACACACGCGGGCCGAACAGTTGCTCGAACTGCGCGCGATGCGACGACTGCGCGAGCTTGCGCGCGACGTCGTCGATGCTCGCATTCGCCATCTCGACCGGATTCAGCAGCGGCCCGAACGCCTGCTGCTGCAGCGTATCGGCGCGGCCGTCCCAGAACATCCCGCCCTGCGGCACGAGCTGCGGCGCGGCCGACGTGCCGGCCACCTTCTGCGCCTTGACGACGCCGGCCGCCGATGCAGCCTGCTGAGCGACGCTCGGCGCGGCGTCGTTTTCGCCCGCATCGGGGCCGATGCTGAAGTTCGGCTGACGATACAGGTACATCAGCGACGGCGGCGGGCGGTAACCCTGCTGCGTCATCGCGAGGCCGCCCGGCTGCACGTCGAGCCCGTTCGGCGGCCCGTACGCGTGATCGGGGCTATGGCACGACGCGCACGACTGCTTGCCGGATGCCGACAGCGACGGATCGGCGAACAGTGCACGCCCGAGCTGCGCGACCGCGGACAGCGGCTGCGCGGCCGGGCGCTGCAGCGCGACCGGATGCGGATTCGCGCCCGTCCAGTCGGCGACGACGTCGCCGATCGCCGCCGGCGTGCGGGCCGGAAACGCGATCGCGAACGCGCCGTAGCCGAGCACGGCCGCGCCGAGCACGAACGCCGCGCGGCGCACCGCGCGGGCAGGGGAACGCGGCGCGGCGGCGCCGGATGCGTCGGGAGACGGGAACGCGGGACGGGCTGTCATGCTGTCGGTCGAAAGTCGGGCACCGCGTGAAAGCGGCGCATCAAATGGAAACGGCCGGCGCACGATGCGCCGGCCTGCTGCTACCGGTTACGCGATGCCGGTCAGATCGACGGCGCCGCGCTCAGCACGGTGCCTTGCGTCGGATCGAGATACAGCGGCGCCGTATTCGGCTTCGACGCGAAGTCGAACAGCCCGCGCAGGTCGCCTGCCGTCGCATCGAACGAACCGCCGCCGATGCGCTTGCCGCCGAGCCAGTTGTCCTCGATGAAGCGCACGACCGATGCCTGGTCGATCATCGTGTGATCGACGTAGTTCTGCTTCGCATACGGCGAGATCACGACCAGCGGGATGCGCACACCCGGGCCGCAGCGGCCGTTCACGGTGCCGCCGTTCACGCCGGTGGTGCCACCCGAGCCGCACACGCCGTTGCCGTTCAACTGGTCGACCGCGTCGGACGACGAATGCGTCGGCGCCGTGTATGCGTGGTCGTACCAGCCGTCCGAGTCGTCGTAGGTGACGATCACGGCCGTGTTCTGCCAGTCCGGCTGCTGCTGCAGGAAGTTGACGACCTTCGTCACGAACGCCTGCTCGTCGAGCGGATCCGAATAGCCCGCGTGCGCGTCCTGCGCAGCCGGTGCCTTCAGGAAGCTGACCGACGGGAAGTTGCCGGCCTTCACGGCCGCGAAGAAGTCGTCGCTGTCGTACTGGTGGTTCGCCGGCTCGGCCGTCTTGCCGTCGGCTTCGAAGCTGGAACCGATCGCCGCGACGCTACTCGGCCGCGTGTGCTGCGGGTTCGCGGTCGACGCGTAGTACTGGAACCAGTTGTGGTGCGGGATGTAGTCGGCCGTCGCGGCGTTCACGGCGGTGGCGACGGTGCTGCGGCTACAGCCGGTCGTGCCGTTGCTGTTGGTCGTCGACAGGTTGAAGCCGCCCATGAAGCCGCCCCACGTGATCTTTGCGCCGTTCAGCAGGTCGCCGATGTTCTTGCCGCTCATCATCGCCTGGTCGGTCGTGCTCGAGCACACGTCGTAGCCCGGGTCGACATCGTTGATCATCGTGAAGCCGCCCTGGCCGTCGTTGATGTAGTACGACGTGGCGGCGAGCGTCGACGGCTGCTTCGACGTCTTGACGATCTGCATCCCGTTGGTCTGGCCCGACACGACGTTCAGCGCGCCCGGCGTCGACGGGCCGTAGACCGTCGTATACGCGTTGTCGCTCATCGCGAAGCGCTGCGCGTAGTTCCACAGCGCGGTCACGGTGTTGCCGTCGAAGTAGCCCATCACCTGGCCCTTCGTGCCGAACGCGCCGGCGCCGCCGGACGAGCCCTTGCCCGTGTATTTCGGGAACAGGTCGGCGAGGCCGTTGTCCTCGGCCTGCTGCTCGGCCGTGTACGCGTGGTTCTGGTCGGCGGTCGCGGCTTGCGTGCGGTCGAGGCGGAACGGGTTCGCGGCGTCGGTGCCGTTGGCCGTGTTCGTGAAGTTCGGGTTCGCGGTGAGCAGCGTGCCCGTCAGCCCGTTGATCGTTGGCGTGCCGGATTTCGCGGTGAACGCCGGTTCGCCGGACGGGTTCGACGCATTCGGGTAGGTGCCGAAGTAGTGGTCGAACGACACGTTTTCGCCGTAGATCACGACGACGTGCTTGATCGGCGTGGCGGTCTGCAGCGCATCCTGCGACGACACGGCGGGCGTCGACGAGGGATCGTCGCTGCCGCCGCAGGCGAACAGCGCAAGCGCCGCGCCGGCGCACGCGGTGACGAGCAAGGCTTGACGGAACATCGGGACACTCCAGGTAGGTTTTCGATGGTGGATAGCGGCCCCGTCGCCATGTCGGTTCGGCGCGGCGCTCGCGATAGAGCACCGGCATTGAAACAGCCTGATATGAAGATACGGGGGCGGAACGGTTTCGCGACGGTTGCGCCGCGGTATCGATTTCATTACGGCGCGAGGCGGCGCGAAAGAAAGCGGAAAGGGACGGAGCGGATGCAACCTGGGCAACATATTCGGCGATCGGCGCCGTCACCGCCGCGAATGTCGCGCCGGGCGGGCGACGGCGCACGGCGGGCCGGTTCGTCCGGGATGCCGGGCCGCCCACTTTTTTGACAATCGCGTGACGGATTCATACGATGGTTGGCCCGCGGCGACGATTTCGCGTTGCCGGCCGTCAGCGAGTATTCAGCGTGCCGATCCCCGTTCTGTTTGCCGTCCTGTGTGCCGCCTTCCTGCATGCGTCCTGGAATGCACTCGTGCGCAGCAGCGGCGACCGGCTGCGCTCGGCTACGGTGCTGCAGATCGCGATCGGGCTGTTCGCGCTGCTGCTCCTGCCGGCCGCCGCCCCGATCACGCCCGCGAGCTGGGCCTGCGTCGTCGCATCTGCGGTGATCCACGTCGTCTATACGCTGTTGCTGGTGCGGGCTTACGAGCACGGCGACCTCACCGTCGCGTACCCGGTCGCGCGCGGGACCGCGCCGCTGCTCGTCACGCTGGGCGCGGCGGTGTTCGCGGGCGAGCGCCTGAACGCGGGCGCGCAATACGGGCTCGTGCTGATCTGCGCGGGCATCTTGGCGATCGGGCTGGAGCGAGGCCGCGGCGCGCGGCACCGGATGACGCAGGTGTTGCCGACCGCGTTCGCCACCGGCGTATCGATCGCCGCGTACAGCGTGGTCGACGGGATCGGCGTGCGGGAAAGCGGCAGCACGGTCGGTTATACGGCGTGGATGTTCGTGCTGACCGCGTTGCTGATGGCCGTGTACTACCGGCTGCGCGCGGGGTCGCTGCGGCTCGCGCAGGATGTCGGCGAAACGGCGAAGGCCGCATGCGGTGGCGTGTTCGCGGCGCTTGCGTACGGCATCGTGATCTGGGCGATGGATCGCGCACCGATGGGCCCGGTGTCGGCGCTGCGCGAAACGAGCGTGGTGTTCGCGGCGTTGATTGCCCGCGTGTATCTCGGCGAGCGGCTGACGCCGCGTCGCGCGGCCGGATGCATGGTGATCGCGGGCGGCGCGCTGCTGATCAGCGCGTTCGAGGCGGTGCGCTGAGCGCGGCAGCCGAGCATTGCGTCGCCCGGGCGGTCGCGCAGTGCCGTGTCAGCTTTCCACCGGCATCGCACTCGTGCACTTGATCTCGTCGAGGCACACGCTGGAATGCACGCCGCTCACGCCGGGGATTCGCATCAGGGTTTCGAGCAGGAACGTGGACAGCCCCTTCAGGTCGTGCGCGACGACCTTCAGCACGTAGTCGATATCGCCCGTCACCGAGAAACATTCCTGGATCTGCGCGAGATCCGACACGAGCTTCTGGAACTTCGACAGGTCGCGGATATGCCCGCGTTCCATCGTCACGTGCACGAACGCGGTGACGCCGAACCCGAGCGTGTCGGGGCACAGGCGGGTCTCGTAACGGCGGATCGCGCCGATTTCCTCCAGCCGCCGGTGGCGTCGCAGCGTCTGCGCGGGCGACAGGCCGACGGCCTTCGCGAGGTCGAGGTTCGACGCGCGGCCGTTCTCCTGCAGCACCGACAGCAAGTGGCGATCGATGCGATCGAGAACCGGTTCAGGCATTTTTGTTTCCTCATCTGTCTCCCGGATGCAATCTTATCTCATAATGTAGGGTTTGCATGAGCGGGTTACGCAACCCGATTTCGCTGCCGCGACGCTAAACTGACGCCGGATTTTCGTGTGCGCCCGCAGCAATGCAGGCGAGGGCGACGGTCGGCGGCCGGTCTGGCGGGCCTGCCGACAGGAAACGGGTGTTGCCGCGCGAAGATTGCAGTCCCCAACCCGGCGGCTCCACGAACGGCCGCCGGCACAGCAAAACAGCGCCCGGCACACCAAGGCGCGCCGCACCGCTTCCGGCGGCGGCGGGCAGAATGGAGAAGACATGGTTTCTGGAAACGAGAAGGACGGCCTGAAGCGGGGGCTGAAGAACCGGCACATCCAGCTGATCGCGCTCGGCGGCGCGCTCGGCACGGGGCTGTTCCTCGGCATTGCGCAGACGATCAAGATGGCCGGCCCGTCCGTGCTGCTCGGCTACGCGGTGGCCGGCATCGTCGCGTTCTTCATCATGCGCCAGCTCGGCGAGATGGTCGTCGACGAGCCGGTCGCCGGCTCGTTCAGCTACTTCGCCGACAAGTACGTCGGCCACTTCACCGGCTTCCTGTCCGGCTGGAACTACTGGGTGCTGTACATCCTCGTCAGCATGGCCGAGCTGTCGGCCGTCGGGATCTACGTGCAGTACTGGTGGCCCGGCGTGCCGACCTGGGTGTCGGCGCTGGTGTTCTTCGTCGCGATCAACCTTCTCAACCTGGCGAGCGTGAAATCGTACGGCGAGACCGAATTCTGGTTCTCGATCATCAAGGTCGCCGCGATCGTCGGGATGATCGGCTTCGGCGGCTGGCTGCTCGCGAGCGGTCATGCGGGGCCGGAAGCGAGCATCGCGAACCTGTGGCAGCACGGCGGCTTCTTCCCGAACGGCGTGTCGGGGCTCGTGATGTCGATGGCCGCGATCATGTTCTCGTTCGGCGGACTGGAGCTGATCGGCATCACCGCGGCCGAGGCCGACGATCCGAAGCACAGCATTCCGCGCGCGACCAACCAGGTGATCTACCGGATCCTGATTTTCTACATCGGCGCACTGGCGGTGCTGCTGTCGCTGTATCCGTGGGAAAAAGTCGTCACCGGCGGCAGCCCGTTCGTGCTGATCTTCCACGCGCTGAGCAGCAACGTGGTCGCCAACGTGCTGAACGTGGTCGTGCTGACGGCCGCGCTGTCGGTCTACAACAGCGGCGTGTACAGCAACAGCCGGATGCTGTTCGGCCTCGCGAAGCAAGGCAACGCGCCCAAGGTGCTGTGCTCGGTGAACAAGCGCGGCATTCCGCTCGCCGCGCTCGGCGCGTCGGCGCTCGCGACCGGCGCGTGCGTGGTGGTCAACTACTTCATGCCGGGCAAGGCGTTCGAAGTGCTGATGGGCCTCGTCGTGTCGGCGCTGATCATCAACTGGGCGATGATCACGCTGATCCACCTGAAGTTCCGCCAGGCCAAGCGCATCGCCGGAGAGCAGACTTCCTTCCGTAGTCTGGGCTATCCTTTCACGAATTACCTGTGCCTGGCGTTCATGGCCGGCATTCTCGTCGTGATGTACCTGACGCCGGATCTCCGCCTGTCGGTGTACCTGATCCCCGTATGGCTCGCGGTGCTCGCGATCGGGTATCGCTTCCGTCAGAAGAATGCGGGCTACGCGATCCGCGACGGCGCGTCCGCCGGCTGACACGGGCACCACGACCACTCTTCCAAACGAGACCGACATAGCCATGTTCGAACACATCGACGCGTACCCGGGCGATCCGATCCTGACGCTCAACGAGAACTTCCAGAAAGATCCGCGCGATCAGAAGGTCAACCTGAGCATCGGCATCTATTTCGATGCCGAAGGCCGGATTCCCGTGATGGGCGCCGTGCGCGAAGCCGAAACCGCGCTGCAGCGCGACCTCGGCCCGAAGCCCTATCTGCCGATGGTCGGCCTGGCCGCCTATCGCGACGCCGTGCAGGCGCTCGTGTTCGGCGCCGATCATCCGGCGCGCGCGGCCGGCCGCATCGCGACCGTGCAGACGCTCGGCGGTTCGGGCGCGCTGAAGGTGGGCGCCGATTTCCTGAAGCGCTACTTCCCGGACGCGCAGGTGTGGCTCAGCGACCCGAGCTGGGAAAATCACCGCTTCATCTTCGAGCGTGCGGGCTTCACGGTGAACACGTACCCGTACTACGACGAAGCGACGGGCGGCCTGAAGTTCGACGCGATGCTCGCGGCGATCGACGCGCTGCCGCCGCGCAGCATCGTGCTGCTGCACGCGTGCTGCCATAACCCGACCGGTGTCGATCTCGACGAAGGCCAGTGGGAGAAGCTGATCGACGTGATCGAGGCACGCGGGCTGCTGCCGTTCGTCGACATGGCGTACCAGGGCTTCGGCGCAGGCCTCGACGCAGACGCGTTCGCGGTGCGCGAACTGGCCCGCCGCGGCGTGCCGGCACTCGTCGCGAACTCGTTCTCGAAGAATTTCTCGTTGTACGGCGAGCGCGTCGGCGGCCTGAGCGTCGTCTGCGAGGATGCGGCCGCGGCCGAGCGCGTGCTGGGCCAGCTGGCCGGCGCGGTGCGCTCGAACTACAGCAACCCGCAAACCTACGGCGCCAAGGTCGTGGCGACCGTGCTGAACACGCCCGCGTTGCGCAAGCAGTGGGAAGAAGAGCTCGCCGCGATGTGCCGCCGCATCGCGCGGATGCGCCAGTCGATCCACGACGGCCTGCGCGACCACGTCAGCGGCGAAGCGCTGACGCGCTACGTGAAACAGCGCGGGATGTTCACGTACACGGGCCTGACCGAATCGCAGGTCGACGCGCTGCGCGAAGTGCATGGCGTGTACATCCTGCGTTCCGGGCGCATGTGCGTCGCGGGGCTGAACGATTCGAACGTCGGCATCGTTGCGGACGCGATCGGCAAGGTGCTGAAGAGCGGCGTCTGACGGCGCGCCCGCGGGCGCACGATCGCATCGCCGAAACCGGCTGTCTCCGTCGTGGAGGCAGCCGGTTTTTTCTTGCGCGGCGGCGGCGCGGCGGTACGATGGCGGATCGAACGCATGATGAAGGAGCGGCATGGCTATTCGAATCGTACGGCTCGGCACGCCGCGCACGGCCGGCGAGGGCCTGCGGATCGGCACGGTGCGGCGACCGCCGCGCGGCGTTCCCAAGGCGGAATTCGCATCGCGCGACTACTATGATGTATGGCTGCCGACGCTGTCGCCGAGCCCCGAGCTGGTCGCGCAGGCGCAGGCTGCCGAAACCGACGCCGAATGGCGCGCGTTCACGCGCCACTTCCGAGCGGAAATGGCGCATGGCGACGCGTCGAAGGTGCTGGACCTGCTCGCCGCGTTGTCGGCGACGAGCGCGTTTTCGATCGGCTGCTACTGCGAGGACGAGCGCCGCTGCCATCGCAGCGTGCTGCGCGAACTGCTGGCGGAGCGCGGTGCGGCGATCGATGCGGATGCGGGCTGAACCGCCGTCGGGCGGCGCGACGTTGCGCCGCCGCGTGAGGTGCAGCGAACCGGTTGACGTGGGTCAAGCGTGCGGCGGCGTGGGCCGTTATGCTCACGTCATGAATCGTCCCGACGATGACAGGCGCACAGATGCAGATAGCCTTTCCACCAGAACCGCCCGAATATTGCGCACGCGATCTGGTCGTCGCGTTTTCGGCGCTCGTCGACGGCCGCTGCGTGCAGTGCGCGATCACGGCCGAGGCGCTGGAAGACCATTTCGGTGCGCCGTCGCTGCTCGAGCGGGATTTGCTGCATGCGTTCGAAGCGCACCGTTCGGCGATCGAGGCGATGGCGCGACGGATGCTCGACGAAATCGGCGGCCGGCCGGTGTTGCTGCACAGCGGTCACTTTCGGATGGGTGATTGATACCGCAGGAGGAGGCATGACACTGCAAGGCACGATTCATGAGCGCGACTGGTCGGTCGAGATCGAGACGCGGCGGTGTGAATCCGGCGAGTTCCGATGTCGTGTGTCGGTCGAGCATGGCACCGGGCCAGCGCGCTTTCACCACACGTTCGAGCACAGTCATGCGTACCCGACCGAGTACGAGGCGGCGATCGAAGGGTTGCGGGCCGGGATGACATGGATCGAAATGAAGGCGTCGCAGACATTCAACGTTTGAACCGTATCGTGCCGATGGACGCGCGAATGCAAGGCTGCCAGGGCAGTAATCGCCGCGGCCGTCATCGCGCTGCGTGAAGCAGGATCGTGCCGCGCGTGGGACACCGAGGCACGGAGACACAGGAACAGGCAACGCCGTCGACGAGCGGCGACCGCGTCGGGAGAAGCGCCATGGGCGTGGGCATGCAGATCGTCTGCGTCGGATTCGCAGGTTCCGCTGCGCTGGAAGCAGAAGCGGCGGTGCAACTGGTGCGGCTGGAACGATTCCGCGCACGGCTGGAGGATTGCCGTCTGGTGATCGAATTGCGCCCGCGCGTGGACGGCGGCCGGACCTACGACGTGCGGCTCGAGCTGGCCATGCGCGGCCGCTCGCCGGTATCGCTGCCGAGCGGCACTGGCGACGACGTGATCGAGGTGCTTGGCCGCGTGTTCGCGCTGGCCGAGCAGACCCTGTCCGTATCGCAGGCGGGCGAATCCGGGGCGGTCGTGCTGCATGCGCTCACGCCGGGCGCCACCGCGCAATGACGCGCGACGCGCCGTGCGTCACACCTGCGCGAGCGCCTGCGCGTCGATGATCCGCACGCGCTTGCCGCGCGTCTCGACGAGTGAATCCCGATGAAACCGCGAGAACATCCGGCTGACGGTCTCGAGCTTCATGCCGAGATAGCAGCCGATCTCCTCGCGCGTCATCCGCAGGTTGAATTCCGATGCCGAATAGCCGCGCGCCTCGAAGCGCGACGACAGGTTCAGCAGGAAATGCGCGACGCGCTGCTCGGCCGACATCGTGCCGAGCAGCAGCATCTGGCTCGACTCGCGGACGATCTCGCTGCTCAGCATCTGGTAGAGGAAATGCTGCATCGGCTTCATTTCGCGGCACGCCGCCTCGAGCGCGCCGAACGGGATGACGCATACGACGCTGTCCTCGAGCGCGATCGCGTCGCAGCAGTGCTGGCCACCGCCGATGCCGTCCATGCCGAGCGTTTCGCCCGCGATCTGGAAGCCGGTCACGTGCTCGCGGCCGTCGCGATGCATCATCACCGTCTTGAACGAGCCCGCGCGCACGGCGTAGATGCTGTGAAATGGATCGTCGGTTCGGAACAGCGCGTCGCCTTGGCGAACCTGGCGCGTCGAACAGATGATCGCGTCCAGTCGGCCGTATTCGGCGGCGGTCAGGTGCGGCGGCAGGCACAGCGAGCGCATCAGGCAAGCCGAGCAGCGCGCGGCGGGGTGTTTGGCGCCGTCGTTACGTGAGACCGCGGGAAGCGGAATCGTTGGCCGAGGCGCGACGGATGGGGCGGCGGCGCAGGCGGTGGCTGTGGACATGAGTCACTCCGGCTCGGTCAGGGGCGGTGCGCACGAGCGCGCACCAGGGATTCGATGACGTGGCATGCGGCGTCGAATTCGGCGGTCTTGTCGAAGAAGTAGTCCGCTCCCGCCGTCGCACATGCCTCCCTGAATGCCGGCGCCGAATGGTTCGTCAGCACGATCGTGACGATCCGCGGCGCGGCCTTCGACAGCATCCCGATCAGCTCGAGACCGCTGCCGTCCGCGAGTCGCAGGTCGACGATCACGACGTCCGCGTGGCTGCCGCGGATGTGCGTCAGTGCGTCCTCGCCGTCTTCCGCTTCGCCGACGACCACGACGCCGCGGATCGCGCCGACGAGCAGCGCGATCCTTTGCCGGACGGCAATGGCGTGATCGACGAGAAACACCCGGAGTGCGTCGGCGGGTGACAGGCTGGCATTCATGCCGGCAGTATCCTGTTGCGCCGCCGAAAATGAAATCGGCCGAACTGGAAGTTTGTGTAGGCCGCTGCGACGCGTTGTAGGGTGTTTCCTACAACGCACAGGAGAAAGAGGCGAGGCCGCCTGCCCGGCGACGCCGGGTGGGGCCCGCGAAGATGATGGCGGATCGAGGTCCGCCGCCGTGGAATCAGCCAGCCGCGCGCGCGTCCAGCGCGTCGCGAGCCGTGCGGCACGCGGCCAGATCCCACGCGGCGCAGCCGACCGTTTTGAACAGCAGCGGCCCGCTGCGCTCGAAGGCGCCGCGCAACACGTCGGCGAGCGATGCGACCTGCCGCCAGTCGACCTGCGCGACGATCAGGTCGCCGGCCTCGTGGCGCGCGCCGGCCGGGTCGTCGACGACGAGGCGGCTGTGGCGCACGGTGTCGGCGTCGATCTCGGCGGCATCCGCGGTGAACGCGCCGACGCCGACCACGAGGCGGCCTTCGCGTGCCGCTTCGCGATAGACGGGCGTGCGGCTCGTCGTCAGCGTGACGACGACGTCGATCGCATCGGGAATCGCGTCGCCGTCGAGCGGCACCAGTTGCGGCGCCTGCGCGCGGTGCGTGGCGCAGAACGCGGCCGCGCTGTCGGCGCGCGAGCCACGCACGTGCAGGCGCGCGTCCGGAAAGATCGCCGCGAGCGCTTCCGCGTGATTGGCCGCCTGCTTGCCGGTGCCGATCAGCAGGATGTCGCGGGGCGCGGCGCCGTGCAGCGCCTGAATGCCGAGCGCGGTAATGGCTGCCGTGCGGCGCCCGGTGACCGTCGGGCCATCGAGCACGAAGCGCAGCGCGCCCGTCGTCGCGTCGTACGCGCTCACCTGGCCGAGGATCGTCGGCAGTCCGCGCGCGCCGTTGCCAGGGCACACGTTCACGAGCTTGTGGCTCGCGAGGTCGCGTGCGCTGGACGGCATCGACAGCATCACGCCGCCCGCCTGCAGCGGCACGACCAGGCGTTCGGGGCTGACGATCTCGCCCGCCGCGTATTCGGCGACGGCGTGTGCGAGCGTGGCGAGCAGCGCGGGGTAGTCGAGCAGCGCGGCCGTTTCGGCGGCGTCGAACGCGGGAATCCGGGGGAGAGCGGTCATCGTATCGATCGGTTTTGTGTCGGTGGGCGTGGACGACGGGCGCATGCCGCGCTCGCCACGGAGGCTGCCAAATATCGAGACGGCAGTCATTCTGGATCAAATCTATACCAGTTGATCGTCGGCAGGCAAGCCGGAAAAACAAGCGGACCGTCAATTTTGGTTCTAATATCCGTCCAGATGGGCGTCGCGCACGCCGGCTCCGGTATCGCTCCGGTATAGTGCGAACCCGTTTCCCCGTCCACCACCCGCCCGGGCAGGAGCCCCAGATGATGTCCGCACGTCCCGAATCGCTCGAAGCCGGTTTCCGACCGTTGCAGATCTACGAACAGGTCGCCGAGAAAATCCGCGACGAGATCCGCGCGGGGCGCTATGCGGCCGATTCGAGGCTGCCGTCGGAGCGCGAACTCGCGGCGCTGTTCCAGGTCGGCCGACCGGCCGTGCGCGAGGCGCTCGGCGCGCTGCAGAACGAAGGGCTGGTGTTCACGAAGCGCAATTCGGGCACCTACGTCGTGCCGGCGCCGCTCGACGTGCTCGCGCAGCGCGGCGACACGCGCAGCGTGCCCGACGCCGACTTCAGTCCGACGTCGACGCTCGACGTGCGGCTCATCCTCGAGCCGGCGATCGCGCGCCTCGCCGCCGCGCACGGGCGCGCCGATCCCGTCGCCGAAGGCTATCTCGCGCAGATGGAAACCATCGCCGACATCGACGATCCGCAGCAGCGGGCGCTGTGGAACGAGAGCGACCGGCTGTTCCATCGGCAGCTCGCGTTGATGACCGGCGACGCGCTGATCGTGAAGATCGCGGAGGAAGTCGCGAAGACGATGGACCAGCCCCTGTGGAAGCGGCTGAAGGACGATGGCATCTACGACGCGGGCCGGATCCGGCTCTACGTGTCCGAGCACCGGCTGATCTACGAGGCGATCGTGTCGGGCGACGCCGATGCGGCCGCCTTCTACGTCGAACAGCACATTCTTCGTGTGCGGCGAGACATCACGCCGAAATGACCTGCATCCCGTCAGTCTGGTCTTAAAAATGACCAAAAGCACAAAAATCATTTTGAAACTGCTTGCGTCATGACCACATGTGTCCTACATTGGTTTCACACAAAACCAATCAGGAGACACCATGCGACACTTCGTTACCGCGCTCTCGGTGGCCGTTGCCGCCGGCGCGCTGACTTCCGCGCACGCGCAGGAAGTCGTGATGATCGGTCATTCGGCACCGCTGACCGGCCCGCAGGCCGCGAACGGCAAGGACAATGAAAATGGCGCACGCCTCGCCGTCGAGGAGCTCAACAAGGCCGGCGTGAAAGTGGCCGGCAAGACGGTCACGTTCAAGCTGGTGTCCGAGGACGACCAGGCCGACCCGAAGGCGGGCGTGCAGGTCGCGCAGAACCTGGTCGACAAGGGCGTCGTCGCGGTGCTCGGGCCGTACAACTCGGGTGTCGCCATTCCGGCGTCGCGCGTATACAGCAACGCGGGCGTACCGATCCTGCCGGTCGCGTCGAACCCGGCGCTCACGCGGCAGGGCTTCAAGAACATCTTCCGGATCGGCGCGAGCGACGAACAGCTCGGCGGCACGATGGCGACTTTCGCCGCGAAGACGCTGAACGCGAAAACCGCCGCCGTCATCGACGATCGCACCGCGTACGGGCAGGGCGTTGCGGAACAGTTCATGAACGTCGCGAAGGCGAACGGGATCAAGATCGTCGACCAGGAGTACACGAACTCGTCGGCGACCGATTTCCTCGGCATTCTCACCAAGATCAAGGCCAGCAATCCCGACGTGATCTTCCTCGGCGGTTATGCGGCGCAAGGCGCGCCGATGGCGAAGCAAATGAAGCAGCGCGGGTTGCGCGCGAAGCTGCTCGGCGGCGACGGCATCTGCTCGGCCGACATGGGCAAGGTCGCGGGCGAGGCCGCGTCGATCGTCTACTGTGCGCAGGGCGGTGTCGCGCTCGAGAAGACGCCGGCCGGCCGCGAATTCCTGAAGAAGTACCACGATACCTATCACACGGACACGCAGGTCTACGGCGTCAACTACTACGACGGCATGAAGCTGCTCGCCGACGCGATGGTCAAGGCCGGCACGACCACGGACAAGGCGAAGTTGATCGCGCAGTTGGCGAAGTCGAACTACGCGGGCGTCGCGGGCACCTATTCGTTCGACGAACGCGGCGACCTGAAGGGCGCGCCGACCACCGTCTACGTGATCCGCAACGGCCTGCCCGAGCCGTACGCCAAGTAATCCGTCACCGGACGGTGCCGCGGCGCCGTCCTTCGTTTTCACGCCTTCGATCCTCCATGAAAATTTCCCGATCCATTTCCACCGTCGAGGTCCATACCGGCGGCGAAGCGTTCCGCATCGTCACGAGCGGGCTGCCGCGCCTGCCCGGCGACACGATCGTCAAGCGCCGCGCGTGGCTCAAGGAGAACGCCGACGAGATCCGCACGGCGCTGATGTTCGAGCCGCGCGGCCACGCCGACATGTACGGCGGCTACCTCACCGAGCCGGTGTCGGCGAACGCGGATTTCGGCGTGATATTCGTGCACAACGAAGGCTACAGCGACCATTGCGGACACGGCATCATCGCGCTGTCGACCGCCGCGGTCGAGCTCGGCTGGGTGCAGCGCACGGTGCCGGAGACGCGCGTCGGCATCGACGCGCCGTGCGGTTTCATCGAGGCGTTCGTGAAATGGGACGGCGAACACGCGGGGCCGGTGCGCTTCGTCAACGTGCCGTCGTTCATCTGGCAGCGCGACGTGTCGGTCGACACGCCGTCTTTCGGTACCGTGACCGGCGACATCGCGTACGGCGGCGCATTCTATTTCTACGTCGACGGCGCGCCGTTCGACCTGCCGGTGCGCGAAGCGGCGGTGGAAAAACTGATCCGCTTCGGCGCCGAAGTGAAGGCCGCCGCGAACGCGAAATATCCGGTCGTGCATCCGGAGATCCCCGACATCAACCATATCTACGGCACGATCATCGCGAACGCGCCGCGCCATCCGGACTCGACACAGGCGAACTGCTGCGTGTTCGCGGATCGCGAGGTCGACCGCTCGCCGACCGGCTCCGGCACCGGCGGGCGCGTCGCGCAGTTGTACCAGCGCGGCCTGCTGGCGGCCGGCGACACGCTCGTCAACGAGTCGATCGTCGGCACTGTGTTCAAGGGGCGCGTGCTGCGCGAAACGACGGTCGGCGATATTTCGGCCGTGATCCCGGAAGTGGAGGGCAGCGCGCACATCTGCGGGTTCGCGAACTGGATCGTCGACGAGCGCGATCCGTTGACCTACGGTTTTCTCGTGCGCTGAGCGTCGCGTACGGCACCCGGTTGTACCAGGCTTGGCGCGCGGTTCCTTTACGGGGCGCGCGCCTTTTTTGTTGTAAAGATGCGCGATCCGGCGCCGTTCGCACGGGCCCGGGACTGCCGCGGGCCGGTGGGCCGCGCGAGTTTTGGTACGATGCAGCCTTTCCAGCAGATCCCCCACCCGCGTGAATCGCCGAAACGTGTCGTCAGTGCGTGACCTCTGTGCCAAATGGGTCGCGCGCGCCCAACCCGTCGCGGCCGCTGCCGCCGTGCCCGTCAAGCGTGTCCTGGCCATCGCCTGGCGCCATCTCCGTCATCCGACGCGCCGCGGCGTGCTGCGCGCGGCCGCCGCCGTGCCGGCGCTGCTGCTGCTGTACGTGCTGGTGCTGATTCCGTTCACGCCCGGCATCGGCGACATCCGCAAGGCACGCGTCGACCAGCCCGCGCAGGTGCTGTCCGCCGACGGCAAGGTGCTGGCGGAATTCAAGCCGTCGAACCGCGAATGGGTGTCGCTCAAGCAGATCTCGCCGCACATGGTCGACGCGCTGATCGCGACCGAGGACCATCGCTTCTACGAGCACCACGGCCTCGACTGGAAGCGCACGGCGTCGGCCGCGCTCCATACGTTCTCGGGCAGCCGCCAGGGCGGCTCGACGATCACGCAGCAGCTCGCACGCAACCTGTATCCGGACGAGATCGGCCGCGCGCCGACGCTCACGCGCAAGGTGAAGGAGGCGATCACCGCGCTGAAGATCGAGGCCGTGTACAGCAAGGACCAGATCCTCGAGACCTACCTGAACACGGTGCCGTTCCTGTACAACGCGTACGGCGTCGAGATGGCAGCGCGCACCTATTTCGACAAGTCGGCCGACGAGCTCGACGTGCTGGACAGCGCAACGCTCGTCGGGATGCTGAAGGGCAACAGCTACTACAACCCGGTGTTGAACCCCGAGCGCGCGCTGCAGCGGCGCAACACGGTGCTCGGCCAGATGGTGAAGTACGGCAAGCTGTCGCCGGCGCAGTTCGCGCAGTTGCAGCGCCGGCCGCTGCGCATCGATTTCGAGCGCCAGAAGGAACCGCCCGGGCCTGCGCCGCACTTCGCGCAGCAACTCCGCAAATGGCTGATCGGCTGGGCCGACCGCAACGACTACAACATCTACTCGGACGGGCTGGTCGTGCGCACTACGATCGATTCGCGGCTGCAGCAGATGGCGACCCAGGCGCTGACGCTGCAGGCGAACCAGTTGCAGGGCATCGCGAACAACGCGTGGAGCGGCCGCGACGGTTGCGGCACCGACAACGAGGTGTTCCGCACCTTCATGCGCGAATCGCCCGAGTACAAGGCCGCGCAGGATGCCGGCAAGAACGATGCCGTCGCGATGAAGCAACTCGCCGCCGACCGCGGTTTCATGCGCGCGCTGTGCAAGGCGAAGACCGACGTGCAGGCCGGCTTCGTCGCGATCGATCCGCGTGACGGGCAGATCCGCGCGTGGGTCGGCAGCCGCGACTTCACCAACGAGCCGTTCGATCACGTCGCTCAGGCGCGGCGTCAGCCGGGCTCGACCTTCAAGCCGTTCGTCTACGGCGTCGCGTTCGCGAACGGGATGAAGCCGGACGACACCTTCATCGACCAGGCGGTCGAGATTCCGCTGAAGGGCGGCGAGATCTGGCGGCCGAATGACGACGTGCCGCCGTCGGGCAAACCGATGACGCTGCGCGACGCGGTCGCGCTGTCGCGCAACCGGATCACCGCGCAGGTGATGGAGAAGGTCGGACCGGCGGCGGTGGCGCGGCTCGCGCGCGACATGGGCGTGCGCGAAAGTCCGCTCGAGCGCGTGCCGTCGCTCGCGCTCGGCACGAGCCCGGTGACGCTGAAGGAGATGGTCGCGTCGTACGCCACGATCGCGAACGGCGGGCTGTACCTCGAGCCGCAGATGGTGACGCGCATCGAGAACCGCCAGGGCGACGTGCTCGCCGAGTATGCGCCGGCGCCGCCCGAGCGCGCGCTCGACGCCGAGACCGACAAGACGCTGCTCGGCGTGATGCGCGACGTGGTGACGCGCGGCACCGGCAGCAGCATCCGCACGCGCTTCGGCATTCGCGGCGACGTGGCCGGCAAGACCGGGACCACGCAGGACAATGCGGACGGCTGGTTCATCCTGATGCAGCCCGGGCTGGTGGCCGGCGCGTGGGTCGGCTTCGACGACGGCCGCGTGACGCTGCGCAGCGACTATTGGGGGCAAGGCGCGCACAGCGCACTGCCGATCGTCGGCGACTTCTTCCAGCGCGCGCAACGCGCCCGGATCGTCGACGCGAAGCTGAAATTCGATACCGAGCCGTCGCCCGGCTGGTTCGCGTCGGTGCGCGAACGCGTGACGGATCTGTTCGACGGGTGGTTCGGGCCCGAGCCGAAGCAGGCGCCGGCGCCGGTCAGAACGCAGCGCATCGAGCGGCAGCCGGAGGCGGACGCCGCCGCGGCGTCCGCCGCATCGGCTGCGTCGGCGCCCGAGGCGGCATCCGGCGGCATCGTCGAGGAGTGGGTTCCGGCGTCCGAGGTGGCTGCATCGGCCGCCGCGCTGTCGTCGGGCGCGTCGCAACCGCAGGCCGCGCAGCCGGCGGCGGCGGGAGGCAGCGCGACGCCTGCGGGCAACACGGGCGGCGGGGGCCTCGGCTCCGCCCCGGCCGCACCTTCGGCCGTACCGGCTCCGTCGGCGGCTCCGGCTCCAGCCCCGGCGCCGGTTTCGCCCGGTGCGACCAGCGGTTCGGAGTAACGAGACGTTCAGATTTCGCGCGATGCTGCCGTAATAACGTTGTCACGACAGCTCGCGCGGTCGCTCCGCGCCCTTCCGATGCGGCACATCACAGATCACGTCGCGCTCGCGCGCGATGATGTCCCCGCCGGCGTACCGCTCGGCTTCGATCTCTACGATGCGGGCGGCGCCGCGCTGCTGCCCGCCGGCACGACGCTGCACGATCCCGCGCAGCATGCTTTCCTGTTCGATCACTTCCAGCCCGTCCGCCGGCGCGATGACGCCGAGCCCGCCGTGCCGGCGCCCGACACCGTGCCGGGGGCCGCGCGCATGGGGCTGTCGGCCGGCGCCGCGATCGGCATCCGGCGGCGGGTTGGCGCGACCCGCGTGCTGCAGCGCTGCCGGTTGATCGGGATCGGCGCATCGGGTGCGCTGTTCGTCGAGCCGCAGCCGGCGGTCGTGCTCGACTTTGTCCACGGCGACGACGTCGAGGCGGTTGCGATCGGCCGGTCGGCGGTGTCGCGATTCGGCGCGACGGTCGAAGCGGTGCAGTCAACGGGCGCCGCGCCGTTCATGGTGCTTTCGCCGCCGGGCTTCGTCGACCGGCTGCGCACGCGCGCGGAGCCGCGCGTCCAGGTACGGATCGCGGCCCGCTGCACGGGCGGGCCGGTGCACGCGGAGGGTATCGGGATCGTTCGCGATCTCAGCCTGAACGGGCTGTCGATCGCGCTCGACCGGGCGCTCGCGGCGGCCGGCGAACCGTTGCACGTGCAGTTGCCGTATACGGATGAGGATCGTGTCGCGTTGCTCACGCTCGACGGCACGGTGCGCGCGGTGCATGCCGATCCGGTGGTGCCGGGCTGGGCGCTTCACCACGCGGCATTCGACGAAACGGCTGCCGACGACCGGATTCGCCTCAAGGCGTTGCTGTTCGACCTGTCCATGGGGGCCACTGACGCGGATCAGGTTCGCTGATGCCTTGAACGGGGCAAACCTGGCAGCCGCGGCGCGGTTGTCCACCGCCCGGCGAGTCGATCCCCGGGCGAAAGCATGCTGCCGCATATTGGGTTCGGATGCGGCCATAATCCTCTGATGTTTCGACCGAATACGTGGCAATTGTACGGATTCGGTCAACAGTGAATTTGCGATTTAAGTATTTACCCTGATAGGCAAGCCTCCTAGACTTCCATTCATGCGCAATGACTACCGAGTCCGAAGCGCCTGACAAAACAATCTGGAGGTAACGCATCATGAAATCGCTGATCAAGGCAGTTGCACTGGCCGCTCTGGTGGCCGCACCGGTCGTCTCGTTCGCCCAATCGAACCAGCAGCCGCTGACGCGCGCGCAAGTGCGTGCCGAGTTGGTCCAGCTCGAAAAGGCCGGTTACAACCCGAACGACTGGATGAACTATCCGGAAAACATCCAGGCCGCACAGGCAAAGATCGCCGCGGCACAGAACACCGGTGCGCAGGGTGACGCAACGGGTTACGGCCCGAGCCCGGTCGCGTCGTCGCAGTCGGGCCAGCGCGTGGTCGTGCCGGCAGCAGCCGATCGTTCGTCGGTGTACTTCGGTCACTAAGCAAGCCGTTCGCCGCGCGGCCGCCGGGCCGCCTGCAAAGCCGTAGCGAAAAGCCCGCACTCGTGTCGAGTGCGGGCTTTTTTGCGTGCGCGGCAAGCGTGGCGCGGGCTGACAATCCATCGCGTGTGCGCTAGCATCGCGGTCGGCATTGCCACGCTGCGGCGGCCGCGACGGAGGTCGCGCCCATCGGCCGGCGAGGTCGCGCACCGAGGCGCGGCGGCAAGCCCGGCATCACGTTCCACGACTTCAACGAAAACAAACAGGAGCATCCATGCGTGTCTTGACCGGTCTGCTGTGCGCGCTGGCGCTGACGGCGAACGTTGCCCATGCGCAGGCGAATTGTGCCGATGCGACGGATCAGGCGGCGATGACGGCGTGCGCCGATCGCGCGTACAAGAAATCCGACGCGGACCTGAACCGCACTTACCAGGCCGTCACCGCACGGCTGCGCGATGCGAAGCCGCTCGCGGAGAAACTCGTGAACGCGCAGCGTGCGTGGATCGCCTACCGCGACGCCGAATGCAACTTCTCCAGCGCGAACGCCGAAGGCGGCAGCGTGTATCCGATGGTCGTGTCGACCTGCCTCGACGATCTGACCAAGACGCGCAACGAGACGCTGAAGGGTTATCTGTCCTGCGAGGAAGGTGACCTGGCCTGTCCGGTGCCGGGGAAGTAAGGCCGTGCGACGTCCGGCTGGCCCGCACGCCGCGCGGCCGGCACGGTGCGCCTAGACGTCGTCCGCTTCGTCGAGCAGCTTGTGCCGGATCGCGTAGCGGACCAGCGCCGCTTCGTGCGGCATCTGCATCTTTTCCAGAATCCGGGTCTTGTACGTGCTGACCGTCTTCGCGCTCACGCACAGCGCCTGCGCGATCTCGGTCAGTGTCTGTCCGGCGGCGATCCGGCGGAACACGTCGAACTCGCGATCGGACAGCCGCTGGTGCGGCAGCGTCTCGGCCGGTTCGTTCAGGCTCTGCGCGAACTGCTCGGCCATCGCGAGACTCACGTAGACGCCGCCCGCTGCAACCTTGGTCACGGCGCCGACCAGTTCGGCGCTCGCGCTTTCCTTGGTCAGGTAGCCCGACGCGCCGGCGCGGAACGCGCGCACCGCGTATTGCTGTTCCGCGTGCATGGTCAGCACGAGCACGCGCAGCGCGGGCTTCTCGTCCTTGATCTGCTTGATCAGCTCGACGCCGTTGCGGCCCGGCATCGAAAGGTCGAGCACCAGCACCTGCGCGGGCGTCGAACGAATCAGCGCGATCGTCGACGGCCCGTCGCACGCTTCGCCGGCGACTTCGAATGCGGTGGCGTTCTGGAGAATGTGCCGCAGACCGTCGCGCACGAGCGTATGGTCGTCGGCGATGAGCACCTTGATCATGTGAGGGTGGTTTCCTGTTGAACGGTGCCTAGCGGGAACGCGACCGTGATCGAGAAGCCGCGTGCGAGCGCGGTATCGATCGTCACGCTGCCACCCAGCATGTGTGCGCGTTCGCGAATGCCGATCAGGCCGAACGACTTGTCCTCGTGGGCGGTGCCGCCCGGTGCCGCGCCGCGGCCGTTGTCCGCGACGCGCAGCACGCAGAAGCCTTCCTCGATGTCGAGCCGCAGCGCGACGCGCGTCGCATCCGCATGGCGCGCGACGTTCGTCAGCGCTTCCTGGACGATCCGGAACAGCGTGGTCGCCCCGGTGCTGGTGAACGTGAGCCCGCCCGTTTCGATGTGGCGTTCGACGTCGATGCCGTAGCGGTTCGTGAAGTCGTTCGCCAGCCACTCGATTGCGGGCACGAGGCCGAGATCGTCGAGCATCACGGGGCGCAGATCGGCTGCGATGCGCCGCACCGACGCGACGGTCGCGTCGATCAGCCGGCGCATGCCCTGCAGTTGCGACAGCACGTCGTCGTCGGGTTGCGCACGGTTCGGCGTGCGCAGTTGCTGCTCGATGACCGACAGGTCCATCTTCAGCGCGGTGAGCTGCTGCCCGAGGTCGTCGTGCAGTTCGCGCGCGATGCGGGTCTTTTCCTCTTCGCGCACGTTCTGCAGATTGGCCGACAGTTCGCGCAGTTCTTCGCGCGACTGCTTCAGCGCATTCTCGGCGCGCTGCCGTTCGGTGATGTCGCGCAGCATCACCGTGTAGAGCTTGCCCGACGCGTCGCGGATCTGCGAGATCGACGCCTCGATCGGGAATTCCTCGCCGTTGCCGCGCAGCCCGAACAGTACGCGCTGACGGCCCATTTGCCGCTCGGACACGCCCGTCACGCCGAACTGGTCGACGTGCTTCGCATGCGCGGCACGAAACCGCTCGGGGATGAAGCGCGACAGCGGCGCGCCGATCGCCTCCATCGCCGATACGCCGAATACCTGTTCGGCCATCGGGTTGAAGATCACGACCGTCTGCTTCTCGTCGATCGTGATGATCGCTTCCATCGACGAACGGATGATGCCCATCATCCGCGCCTCGTTCAGGATGCCGCGGCTGCTGGCGCCCGTATCCGCGGTGCCGGCGCGGCCGCGCAGCAACGCATGGACGAGTGCCGCGAACGCGAACGACGCGATCAGCCCTGCGGCGAGCACCGTGCCCGCCGCGCGCTGCGCGCCGGTCGCGCTCGGGCGGCCGTCTGCGGAATAGGCGAGCGTCAGGACGGTCCCGCCGAAATTCAGCTGGTCGCTGCGCCGCATCAGGTCGGGCGATGCCAAAGCCTCGTCGGTCGTCGTCTCGGCGCTCGCGATCGGCCGAGGATCGTCGCCGGCGCTCATCCTCAGGTCGAGCCCGCGCTCCGCGTCGAGCGCGCGCTCGATCAGGCGATTCGGGCTCACCTGCGCGAACAGCACGCCGTCGGCGCCGGTTTCACGGGCGCCGGACTGTGCGGCGGTCGGGCGCGGTGAAGCCGTGGCGGGCAGGAACAGCGTGAGGGTGCGCGCATCGCGGGATGTGTCGTCGTCGGCCGAATGGATGCCGAGTGCGACATCGCCGGTCTGCAGCGCGCGCGAGAGGGGGGCCTGATCCGGCGCACCGAAGCGCACGCCGGCCGAGCTCGACGCGGGCGCGCCGAGCGTCGCCACCGCGAGCGGGCCGGCCGGCATCGGCGCGTGGCCGGCGAGGGCGCTGCGCGCCGCGGGCGACAGCGGCGCATAGCCGAACTGCCGGATCGGCGAACGCCCGCTGTCGAGCTCGAGTGTGTCGGCATACCGGCGCCATTGCTCGGGCGTCATCTGTGGCGCGAGCGCGAACGCGCCGCGCGTGCTTTCGAGCACGGCGACGGCGGCTTGCAGCTCGTGGCGCAGCATCGCCGTCACGTGCGTCGTGCGTCGTTCGAAGCGCGTATGGACGGCGCCTTGCCACTGCTCGCGAACGAGCAGCGCAACGCCGAGCGACAGCGCCGCGCCCGCGAACAGCGCAACGACGCCAGCCGCGAGCGGCTGGCGTAACATGGTCTGGAAGCGCGTGGGCCCTCGGGCGTCACGCGGCGGGGTTCCACTGGCGGTCATTCGATGGCCATTCTGGTGTCGGGGCCGCCCGTGGCACTCGGGCGGCGCGGTATAACCGGGAAAAATCGCACCGGCCGCGTGCGGCATCTATTTTCAAGATGAAATTGTGCGCGTTTTACACGTTTTTTGTAATAGGGTCAGTTAAAAATGAGATAGCCAGGCGGTGCAGCGGGCGTTCCGGCCGCGATTGACACGCGTCAACCGGTGTGTCCGCACGTGGGGCAGACTGTTCGGCAGGCGAGCCGGCATCGGGCCGGCTTGCGATGACGGGGGCGTCGTTCGCGCGATGGGCGACGGGCTTCCGGTCGGAGGGCGGACCATGTACAAGCGGATTTTCGTCGGGCTCGATGGGGGCCCGAGTGCGCGTCTCGCGCTGAACGAGGCGATCCGGATCGCGGCGGCATCCGGCGGCGAGGTCACGTGCGCGTTTGTCGTCGAGCACCGGCCGCAGCTCGTCGACGTCGATGCGGGCTTCGCGGCCGAACACGACGGCGACGCGGCGGCAGCCGAAGCGGCGACGCTCGTGCTCGACGATGCGAAGGCGGCCCTCGCGCAGCGGCACGTGCCGGGCACCGTGCGCGCGCTCGACGCCTACGGGGAGGACATCGCCGCGGTGCTGATGCGCACGGCGGCCGAGGCCGGCGCCGATCTGATCGTGATGGGCACGAGCGGGCGGCACGGCCTGCGCCGGCTGCTGCTCGGCAGCGTCGCGGAATCGCTGCTGCGCGCGGCCGATCGGCCCGTGCTGCTGGTGCGCCACGACGAGCAGGCCGCGGCGCCGACTGCGTGACGACGCGGTGCGGCGTCGCGCCGTGAGCGGCGGGCAGGCGGCTGTCGCGCGGATGGCAGTGTGACGGCGGTGTGACGGCGGGTGCGGCGGTGCGTCCGCTGCATCGATCGACGTGCCGCCGATATCTTGCGCCGCTGCGTCGCTACGGTGTGATCGCGTAGCGCCGGTTGCGTCGCGTCCCGCACTTCTGGCAGCATCGCCCGGTGTTCGCTTCATCGTCGCGCGCCGCGTTCGGCGCGCGATCCAGTCGCCGCGTGCATGGCCGCGGCGATCGACGCAGCGGCACGCGACGTCGGCCGGTGGGGTTCCCGATTGGTCGGGCCGTGCGTCGCGTGCCCGGTTCAATCCTTCACCGACGTCATCTGCCATGCCGATTTCCGCCGCCGACCTGATTCACCAGTTCGATCTGCAGCCGCACCCCGAGGGCGGCTATTTCCGGGAAACCTACCGTGCGGCCGACACGGTCGTGCGTCCGGCCGACGGCGCGCCACGCGCGGCGTCGACCGCAATCTATTACCTGTTGTGCGACGGCGCGTATTCGTCGTGGCACCGGATCCGTTCCGACGAGGTCTGGCACTTCTACGCGGGCGATCCGCTCGAAGTGTGGGTGCTCGACGAGCACGAGGGGCTGACGATCCACCGGCTCGGCAACCCGCTTACGCATCCCGGCACCGTATTCCAGGCGGTCGTGCCGGCCGGGCGCTGGTTCGGCGCGCGCTGCGCGTCGCCGGAGCACGTCGCGCTCGTCGGCTGCACGGTCGCACCAGGGTTCGAGTTCGCGGAATTCGAACTCGCGGACGCGACGGTACTGGCCGCCACGTTCCCCGAATACGCGGAATACGTGGCGGGGCTTGCGCAGCGCCCCGACGCGTGAACGCGGCGGCCGCCTCCAACCGTAGCTGTTCCGCGCGGTCCCGGCCAAACCCGTTTAGAATGCACGACTGTGCAGGATCGGCCGCGGACGTGCCGCGGCGATCGCTGTCAGCCGTATCGACGGCCTCCCCCGTGGCACGGTCAGCATGTCTTTCAGGAGCGCCGCCGTGTGGCACTTTCCCATTGCGATTCCCTCGTCGCTCGGCCCGTGGGCCGTGTTCGCGAGCGTACTGATCACGCAGCTCGGCGTGCCGGTGCCGGCCGTGCCGATGCTGATTCTCGGCGGTACGATGGCGGCGATGGGGCAGGCGTCCTGGACAAGCATGTTCGCGGCGGCGATCGGCGCGACGATGCTTGCCGATTCGCTGTGGTTCTTCATGGGCCGCACGCGCGGCCGTCGCTTGCTGAACGGCCTCGTGCGATTCTCGCTGTCGCTCGACACGACGCTGCGCTTCGCGCGTAATGTATTCGAAAGATACGGCGCGCCGCTGCTCGTCCTCTCCAAATTCCTGCCGGGCCTCGGCCTCGTGTCGGCGCCGCTGCTCGGCACGACCGCGATCGGCATCGGCGTGTTCCTGTTCTGGGATCTGGCCGGTGCGTCGCTGTGGGCTGCGTTCTGGCTCATCGGCGGCGCGGCCGTGCATGACCAGATCGTGCAGTTCGTGCTGTGGGTGCGCGCGAGCGGCGGTACGATCCTCGACGCGTTTCTCGCGATCTTCATCACGTTCCTGCTCTACCGCTGGGTGCGCCGCGTGCAGTTCCGGCGCTACCTCGCGCAGGTGCGCATCTCCCCGCCGCAGCTCGTCGAAATGATGACATCGAACGAGCCGCCGCTGATCTTCGATGCGCGGCCGCGCGCGATTCGCGAACGCGAGCCGTATCGGATCGCCGGCGCGGTGCCGGTCGATCTCGATTCGCCGGACCTGCTGGATCCGGAGCTGCTGAAGCGGCCGATCGTCGTGTATTGCGTGTGCCCGAACGAGGCAACGGCGAAGCGTCTGATCGCGAAGATGCAGCGCAAGAAGATGCTTCACAACATCAAGGCGCTGAAGGGCGGGCTCGACGCGTGGGAGAAGCACGGCTATCCGGTCGAGCCGCTGCCGGCCGATCTCGATTCATCGAGGTATTTCGTGCGGCCCGAGCATACGGCGCTCGCAGGCGAATATACGGTGCGGGCGACATTGTCGAAATAAATCGTGCGCGGGATTCCGCGCACATCCCGATTTCGCCTCCGATTTCACACTTTCGCGCAGCAGGGCCAGGCGCCGGCGAGCCTCGGTCGCGTGAACCGCAACGGTGTGCCGGTGTACGGCGTCGCCGTGTCGGTCGCGCTGCTGCTGATCGGCGTGCTGCTCAACTATCTGGCGCCGCAGCAGGTGTTCACGTGGCTGACGTCGGTGTCGACGTTCGGTGCGATCTGGAGGTGGTGCGTGATCCTGATCGCGCAGATGCGCTTTCGCCGCACGCTGTCGGCCGACAGGATCGCGCGCCTGCCGATCCGCGTGCCGTTCTATCCGCTCGGCTCGTTCATTGCGCTCGGGTTTCTCGCGCTGGTCGTCGTGCTGATGGCATTCACGCCGGACACGCGTGTGGCGCTCGTGATCGGCCCGGCGTGGATCGTGCTGCTCGGCATCGCATACGCGGTGTTCTATGCGAACCGCGCGGGCGCGCCCGCGTCGACGAAGTCGTAAGCAAACCGGGCAAAAGTCGCCGCGCCGCGCGCCGAACGCGCCCGGCGGCGCATCGCGGCCCGCACGCGTATTGATCGCGATCATGCACGTGGGGGCCGGACGACATATGCTGTTTGAATCGCTTGTCCACGCTTCGCGTGGCCGTCCGCCGTTCCCTGCGACCGCGTCGGCCGTTCGTCCGCCGCGCGCAGCCGCCCGCGCGAAGCTCCGGTCGTCGTCCGCGACGACGCGTCCGCCAGGAGACCTTCGCCATGCAATCCAGCCCGACCATCCCGCCGCTCGCTCGAATTTCGCTGGCCGTCGACCTGACGCCGGAGTCGCTGGCCGCCGCGCGCTACATGCGCACGCTGCTGCGTCCCGGCATGCAGGTGCGCATCGTCTGCGCGATCGACAATCCGCGTCTCGTGCTGCCCGACATTCCGCGCGTCGACGCGCTGCTGACCTCGGCGCGCGAGGAGATGACGCGCGAAGCGCAGGCCACGCTCGAGCGCATCGCGGCACTGTTCGCCGGGAGCGGCGCGGAGATCGAACAGGTGATCATCGATACGTCGGTCACGGGCGGCACGGTGGCTGATGCACTCGCGAACGACACGTCGGCATCGCACGCCGACGTGCTCGTGGTCGGCGCCAATCCGCACCACGGACTGTTGCGGCTCGTCGAGGGCGCGGTGTCCGACACGCTGGCCTCGCGCGCACGCTGCGCGCTGCTGATCGTACCCGCCAACTACACGCGGCCGTCGGAAGGACCGCTGCAGCGCCTGATGTTCGCCGTGGACGGCAGCGAGCCGTCGCTGCATGCAGTGCGCGTCGGGCTCGGCTTCGCGGCGCCGACGACGCTGCTGTATGCGGCCTATGTCGTCGATCGCGCGGTTCGTCTGACGGATCTCGTGCCGGTGCGCGCGCTCGAGGATGCGTATCGCGCGGAGGGCGAGGATGCGCTGGCGCGGATCGGCCCGCTGTTCCATGCAACGGGGAACCCGACCAAGCGCGGCATTGTCGAAACGCGGCCGACCAGCGACGACGTCGCCCATGCGCTGATGCGCGACGCGGTGCACTGGCATGCGGAATTGCTGGTGGTCGGCACGCACGGCCGGCGCGGCATTGCGGCCTGGCTGATCGGCAGCGTGGCGCGCCGGATCGCGCATCTCGCGCAGGTGCCGGTGCTGCTCGTACGCGGCGCGGAGTGAAAATCGCGACGCAATGGTGGCGAAGCGGACTTTCGTTGATCTGGATCAGAATCGCCGTGCGCCTCGCATGAGATGGTGACAGAACGTCCGGGGCGGCGGGTTGCGCGTCGTCCGTGTGCGACGCGGCGATTCGACACGTCGGGTGCAGAACCGCGCGAACGGGCGCATATCCGACGCCGTTGTTCGCGCTTCAAGCGATTTCCGGGCTCGTGCCACGCAGCGCGTGGCGCATCAGCCGATCACGAACTCTCTGGCGCGAGGGTAGGCAGCCGACGGCTGCCTTGGAACGACGGACGGGGTGATTTTCACCCCGTCCGCTTCCTGGCCCCGTGCAAACTACTTTCCTCGCAGGTATTGTTTTGCTCGATGCCGCCGTGCGGAACGGCGTGTGGCGACACGCGATGTGCTGGCGCGCAGCGGTCGTTGCCGATTGGCGTGACAGCCTTCGTCTCCATCGCGCTGCCCCCGTGCCGCATCGGCTGCGTTCGGCTTCTTTCGGCTTTTACACGCGGTGAGGCGCTCGCAGGTCGTGCCGGCTGCGGGCGCCGCGGCATACGCGTGCGCGCCGGCGCACGCCATGCAGCCGTCCTCGTCCGCCCGGCATGCGATTGCGCAACCGTGGCCAGCCGGGGCGCGTCTTTCGGCGCGGCCTCACGACGACCGGTGCGTCGGCGCCGGCCCGCGCGCAGAGGGCGGCGGCGAAGCGCTGCAGCGCGAGCACCGACCCCGCGACACTCTGGTATTTCTCGCGGCCGATCTGCCCGTCGAGCGTGACGAGCAAGCCCGATTCGCGCGCGAGCGCGAGCAACGCGTCGAGATCGTCGGGCGGGCGGATTGCGACCGGCGCGGCAGTCGCGAACAGCATGCGCGTGCGCCGCTGTCCGTCCCGCGCCGGGAAGTTGCGATGGGCCATGATGGTCTCCTGCGCCCGACCCCGCGTGCCGGCTCGATGGCCGGCTGAGCGATGACCGGGTATGAACGCTTTGTTCATGATGTCAGTATCCGCCGGCCAGGCCGCGTTGCCAATCGGCGCGGGCTGAAGTCGCTGTCAGACATTGCGCGCGCGGTATCGGAATCCGCTGACACGCAGGGCCGACGATCGGTTGCGGTGGCGCAAGGCGGGCCGTCACGCGATGTGCGGCACCCCGATCCGGTGCATTCGAACAGACGAATCGCGGCCGGTGATCATCGCTTGACGCGGGATTTCGGCCGGTCTAAGTTTCCCGTTGCATCGGCGTCGCGCGACGGTTCGTCGTACGCGCGATCGGCGGTGCCGCGCCTCGGGGGGCGTGGGCAATCCTTCCAGTCATTCGCCGGCCACGCGCGCCGCGAATCCAGCGCACGAGCCGATCCAGCGACGGATCGGCGCGGCGGCACGCGACGTGCCGTTGATCGCGCGCAAACACGCTTCGGCGCATCGTACGCCGGGCGGCTTTCCAGTCTCTAATCTTCCGGTAGTGTCATTTTCCTTTCGTTCCTCGACCGTCAGGAGCTCGTCGATGTCACAGGACAATCTGCTTGATGCTTTGAAGGCCGTCGCCGAAGAGCGCGCGATCGGCGCCGACCAGTTGCGCACGATGCTCGACGACGAAGTGCGGGCGTTGTCGTCCGATGCCCGCGTGCACGACTACATCCACGTGTTCGCGATCCGCCACCTGCGCGAACGGATGCGCAGACAGGACGAACTCGAGCGCGACACGCCAGCCAGTACGCCGAACCGGGAGCCGGATACGAGTACCAGTCGGCGTTTGTAAGGAGGCCCGCCGCGGCCAGCGCCACTGACGCCGGGACCGCGGCCGACTGCCGACCGACGCCGACGCGCAGGCATGCCGTATCGGCAACCGCTGCGCGCAAGCGCGCCCCCAACGCCCCCGCGGCCGCCGGCGTTTTTCGTCATACGTTTCATCGAATCGACACAACGGCCTCAAGTTCGCGGCGCGAATGCCGTTTACCCGGTGAATTCGTCCACCGGGCGTTCGCGCTCCCTTACCGAGTCGTTGCCATGCTCTCGTCCCTCCGCACCCGCATTCTTGCAGCGTGCGTCGCCATCGTCGTATTCGCGCTCGTCGCCACCACGCTGATCAATTACTTCATCGCACGCACGTACAACGACGATGCGATCGACCGAAACTTGAGATCCGTCGCCAGCGGCCACGTGGTCGGCATCGGCGACTGGGTCGCGACCCGAAGCCGGATGATCGCGTCGCTGCAGGACGCCGCGCTGTCGCCCGATCCGCTGCCGGTGTTCAAGCAGATGGCCGCGGCCGGCGGCTTCACGAATGTGTACGCGGGCTATGCGGACAAGACGTTCCGTTTCTCCGACCCCACCGGCATCCCGCCCGACTACGATCCGACCGGCCGCCCGTGGTACAAGCAGGCCGCACAGGCCGGCAAGCCGGTCGTCACGCCGCCGTACGTCGATGCGGGAACCGGCAACCTGGTCGTCACGTTCGCGGTTCCGATCCTGCGCGACGGCGCGCTGAAGGGTGTCGTCGCGGCCGACGTCGCGATGGACAGCGTGATCGCGAACGTGAAGTCGATCCACCCGACGCCCGCGAGCTTCGGGATGTTGATCGACAGCAGCGGCCACGTCGTCGCGCATCCGGACGCGAAGCTCACGCTGAAGCCGGTCGCCGACGTGTCGCCTGATCTCGGCGGCATGGGCGCCGCGTCGCTCGCCGCGGCCGCCGCGCCGGTCGAAGTGCACGTGGGGGGCGACGCGAAGCTGGTGCGCGCGCAGGCCGTGCCGGGCACCGACTGGTACGCGCTGGTCCTGCTCGACAAATCGGAAGCGACGGCAGGGATGCGCTCGCTGCTGACCGCGTCGCTGATCACGCTGGTGGTGATCGTGGGCGTCGCGTCGCTGATCGTCGGCGCGATCACGGCAACCGCGTTCCGCCGGCTGTCGCAGGTGCGCCAGGCGATGGCGTCGATCGGCTCGGGCACCGGCGACCTGACGCAGCGCCTGCCGGCGGAAGGCCGCGACGAAGTCGCCGACATCGCGCGCTCGTTCAACAGCTTCGTCGACAAACTGAACGACGTGATGCGGCAGATCCGCGACGCGAGCGAATCGGTGCGCACGGCCGCGAACGAAATCGCGGCGGGCAACCAGGACCTGTCGTCGCGGACCGAATCGGCGGCGGCGAGCCTCGAGGAAACGGCTGCATCGATGGAAGAGATCACCGCGACGGTCGGCCAGTCGGCGGCCGCTGCCAGCCAGGCCGACGAACGGGCGGCCGCCGCGTCGCGCATCGCGTCGCACGGCGGCGTGGTCGTGTCGGACGTGGTGTCGACGATGGGGAAGATCGAGGAAGCGTCGGGCCGGATCGGCGACATCATCGGCGTGATCGACGGGATCGCGTTCCAGACCAACATCCTCGCGCTGAACGCGGCGGTGGAAGCCGCGCGTGCCGGCGAGCAAGGGCGCGGTTTCGCGGTCGTCGCGCAGGAAGTGCGCAGTCTCGCGCAACGCAGCGCGCAGGCCGCGCGCGAGGTGAAAGTGCTGGTCGAGTCGACGGTGGCGAGCGTGTCGGCCGGGTCGGGACAGGTGCGCCAGGCCGGCGACACGATGCGTGAAATCGTGTCGAACGTCGCCAATGTGACGACGATCATCTCCGAGATCACGCACGCGGCGAACGAGCAGACGCGCGGCATCCAGGAGGTGAACCGCGCGGTCACGCAGCTCGACGAAATGGTGCAGCAGAACGCGGCGCTCGTCGAGCAATCGACCGCTGCGGCGACCGCGCTGCAGACGCAGGCGAACGCGCTCGCGACGACGGTCGGGCAGTTCAAGGTCGCGTGACCTGCATCGCGTGATGCGGGCCGGATCGCTGCGCGCCACGCGCGCGGCGACGCTCAGCCGTGGCCGCCGTCGCGCATCAGCGCCAGCCGGTTGTAGAGCGTTTTCAGGCTGATGCCGAGCGCTTTCGCCGCTTGCGGCTTGTTGCCGTCGAAGTGCCGTAGCGTCGCCGCGATGAAACGCTGCTGCGCGTGGTGCAGCGTCGCGCCGAGCGGTAGCGCCATCGCATCGTCCGACGTATGGTCGGGCAACATCGTCGGCTTGGGCAGCGCGACGTCGATGCCGTCGTCCGCGAGGATGTACGCGCGCTCGATCGTGTTGTGCAGCTCGCGCACGTTTCCTGGCCACGAATACGCACGCAGCGCGGCGATCGCCGCGTCGGTCAGGCGCTTGTGCGAGTGGTGCCGCACGTTGAGCGCATCGACAAGCTCGTGCGCGATCGCCTCGACGTCGCCGTTGCGCTGGCGCAGCGGCGGCACGTACAGCGCGAACGCGGCGAGACGGTAGAACAGGTCCTCGCGCAGCCGGCCGTCGCGCACGGCTTCGGCGGGATTGTGACGGGTCGCCGACACGATGCGCACGTCGAGTGGAATCGACTCGGTGCCGCCGACCCGCACGATCGTGTTCGATTCGAGCGCGCGCAGCAGCTTCACCTGCAGCGACGCGGGCATCTCCGCGATCTCGTCGAGCAGCAGCGTGCCGCCGAACGCGGCTTCGAAGAACCCTTCGCGTTGCGCGATCGCGCCGGTGAAGCTGCCTTTCTCGTGACCGAACAATTGCGCTTCGGCGATGTCCGCCGGAATCGCGCCGCAGTTGACGGGGACGAATGGTCCGTCGCATCGCGCGCTCAGATCGTGCAGTCGCCGCGCGACGATATCCTTGCCGACCCCGCTTTCGCCGGCAATCATCACGCTGGCGCGGGTCGGAGCGATTTTCTCGATACGGCCGAGCAGCGTGCGCATCGCCGCGGAGCGGCCGGACAGCCGGCGCGCGTCGGCGCGTGGCTTCGGACGGTTTGCAGAGTCGACCATAGGTGTTCAGCGGGCCGTTTTGAAAATCGGCACCGCGCACTCCCTTCTTTGCAATATCTATCATCGACAGCGAAACCGCACGGAAGGTGCCGCGATTTAGAAAATTCCAATGTCGGGTGCGACGACGGAAGAAATATGCGATCGCTAGGGCACGATGCCGACAGGCGGCTGCCGATGCCGCCCCATGGTGCTTTTTTACAGCCGAGGTATGAAAAATCGAAACACGCCTGCCATCGCGTTCTCGGCAAACGCGACCGGCGGCTGAGCGGCGGCGCGACGGTACGTGCAACCCCCGGCTTTGCCGCGAAGTCGCCACGCGCCATGCGGCGGGTACGCGCGTTGCGAAGGCTCGTAGGCTCGCCCGGTCCACTCGAGGGCAGATCGTCGAGCGACGGTCGCAGGGCGATGCAGGGAAACGATGAGAACCTTTACCCGCGAGCTGTTTCGGCAGGGCGCATGGGTCGTGCTGGCCGTCGGGCTGGCGTCCGCGCTGCAAGTGTGGGCGATTCACGCCGTCGGGATGCGTGAACCGTTTGCACCGCTGCCTTTCTACGTCGGTGTCGCGGCCGCGGCCTGGCTGACGTCGTTCGGCGGCGGTCTGGCCGCGACCGCCGCGAGCGCGGCCGTGATCGGCGCGTTGTGGTGGCGCGACGTGCCGCTGCTCGCGCTGCTGACGCGGGCCGGCGTCTTCGTTGCGATCGGTTTCGTCGAATGCATGCTCGTGCTGGCCGTCAAGCCGCTGCTCGCGAACGACCGGCTGCGCGGAGCCGACGATACCGAAGACGATGACGCGCGCCCGGCGAGCCGCGAACCGGCGCGCGCCCCGCTCGCACTCGACGACATCCTGCTGCGCCGCGTGGTCGACGCATCGCCCGACGCGATCGTCGGCGTCGATGCCGCACGGCGGATCACGAGCTGGAACCCGGCGGCGCGACGCCTCTTCGGCATCGACGTCTCGGCGGTGATCGGACACGACGTCACGACGTTGATCGCGCCGCGCTGGCTGCGGCTGCATCCCGTTCCTGCGTCGTTCGCGAACGCGCGCGCGCCCACCGGCCCACTCGACATCCTGTGTGTACGTCGCGACGGTGGCCGCTTTCGCGCGACCTTCGCGGCAGCGCCGATCGTCGACGCGCAAGGCAACTGCACCGGCCTGTCGATGACGCTGCGCGAGGCGCACGAACGCCGCGACGAGCGGCGCGAACTGCGCTCGCTGCGCGGCGTGCGCGACGCGCGCGTGCAGGCCGACGAATCGAACCGGTTGAAGGACGAACTGCTGGCGACCGTGTCGCATGAATTGCGCACGCCGCTGAACGTGATCTACGGCTGGGTCGAGGTGCTGCGCAGCGCCGACGCCCAGGGCCTGGCGCATCAGGCGATCGACGCGATCGATCGGAGCGCGCGGTCGCTGTCGCGGATGGTCGGCGACCTGCTCGACGCGTCATCGTTCGCGACGGGCCGGATGCGGCTCGAACGCACGCCCGTCGACCTGGTGCGCGCCGTGAACGAGGCAGTGCGCGAGCTGGACGCGAGCGCGGAGGCGAACGGACTCGAACTGTCGACCGCGTGCGCGATGTCCAACTGCGTGATCTACGCGGACGGCGAGCGCATTCGTCAGGTGCTGTCGAACCTGCTGTCGAACGCGATCAAGTTCACGCTGCCGGGCGGCCACGTCAAAGTGTCGCTGACCCGGGCCGGCGCGCGCGTGCGGCTGTCGGTCGCCGATACGGGGCAGGGCATTTCCGCGGATCGCCTGCCGCATCTGTTCGATACGTTCAACCGGCCGGAAGGCGCGTCCGCGTCGCCGAAACGCGGCCTCGGGCTCGGCCTGTCGATCGTGCGCAACATCGCGCGGCTGCACGGCGGCGAGGTGGCGGCCGCGAGCGAAGGCGTCGGGCGTGGCACGACCGTGACCGTCATGCTGCCGGTGGACTGGCGCGCGGACGATCTGATCGGCCAGCCCTCACGGCCGAGCGGGGCGTCGACGGCGGTGGCGCTCGACGGCCAGCGCGTGCTGGTGGTCGACGACGATGCGACGTCGCGCGAGAGTCTTGCGGCGGCGCTCGAAACGCTGGGTGCCCAGGTGTCGACCGCGCAATCGGGGCGCGACGCGCTCGACGTGGTCGCGCGGCAGCACCCGAGCGTCGTGCTGTCCGATCTCGCGATGCCGGACGGCGACGGCTTCTGGCTGCTCGACCACATCCGCCATTTGCCGAACGCCGGCGGGCGTCTGCCCGTCGTCGCGGTAACCGCACACGCGGGCGCGGACCGGAACCGCGTGATGGCCGCCGGCTTCGACGCGTTTCTCGGCAAGCCGGTCGACATGCCGACACTGGCCAGCGTGATCGTCGACGTGGCGGCCGCCGGACGGCACCGCTGACGCCCGGCGGCCTCCGCAACACCCGCCAGGAGGCGCGATGAAGAGATCGAACAACACGCAGCGCGACGACCCGGGCGGCAAGCCGGCGCGCTCCGGGCGCATGCCGCTGATCGTGCGGATCCCGTTCGCCGGAAATGGCTGCTTGCTCGTATCGGGCGTGCTCGCCGCGTTCTGCGCGTCGGCATTCACGCCGGCGCATGCGCAGGCGCCGCCAGCATCGTCCGTTCATGTCGCGCCGGGCGTCGTCCGTCCCGGCGAGACCGCCGACGAGGCGGACATGACGCGGCGGCCGAACGGCATCGACGCGGAATTCGTCGACAAGGCAGGCATCGTCGGCAAGACGGCGCTGGAGGCGAGCCAGCTCGCGCTCGATCGGTCGTCGAATCCGGACGTGAAGGCCTTCGCGCGCCGGATGGTGGACGATCACGTTCGCATGGCCGCGGAATTGCGCCGGCTCGGCGCGCAAAAGGGCCTGCCCGTGCAGACGCGCATGCTGGTCGATCCTGGGCTGACGGCCCTGCGAACCATGCGTGGCGACGCATTCGACAAGGGTTACATCGCGCTGGCGGGACCGAACGCGCACGAGGCGGCGATCAGGGTCTACGAAGCCGAAGCGCGCAACGGTCACGACCCGCAGCTTCGCGCGTTCGCGGCAGACACGCTGTCGACGCTGAAGGCGCACCTGCGCGCCGCGCGCGCGCTCGAGCGTTCGATCGCGGCCGCGCACTGATCCGCACGGCGGCCGCGCGCGTCTGTCGCGTCGGTCAGTGGCGTCGCGTGCCGCTCTCCGGGCCGTTCGGAGACGCCTCGTATGGCGGCGAGTCGAGCGCCGTCTCGCCTTCCTCGATCAGCCAGTACGGCGACGCGCCGTAGTGCGCGTGCAGCGCCTCGGCCCACGCGGGATCGGCCATCGCCGGCCAGCGGTCCTTCTCGAAGCCCGGTGCGTCGCGCACCCGTTCGGTCGGAACGGGCAGCACGAAGCAGCGGCGCTCGACGTCGAGCGTCAGCACGTTCCACGGCACCGCGAGCAGCTTGTCGCCGATCCCGGCAAATCCGCCCGACGACACGACCGCGTACGCGATCCGGCCCGAGTGGACGTCGAGCATGATGTTCGTGACCTTGCCGATGTCGTCGCCGTCGATCGTCAGCACGCGATCGTTTTCCAGCGTGCCGGCGGCCATCACGTCCGGCCCCGGCCCGCCGGCCGAACGGCCGCGGTCGCCGACAATGCGCGCCTGCGTGCGCGACGGTCTGTCCGTTGTCATCGCTTTTCTCCTGGTCGAAGCGCACGGCGCATACGGCGCGCGGGCTGCACGGATGGGGGGCGCTCAGCGGCGGCGCGGCAGGGACACGTCCTCGAGCGTATTCGCCAACTCGTCGCGTGCCGGGCCGCCCGCGCGCGTCGCGATGTCGCCGAGCGACACCATGCCGACGATCTGGTGGTTGGCGTCGAGCACCGGCATCCGATGCAGTTGTATGTCGGCCATCCGCTGCTGCACGTCGCCGACGCCGTCGTCCTCGACGCACCACTGCACCGGCGCCGATGCGACCACTTTCACGGGGGTATCGGGCGGATGCCCGCGCGACAGCGCGCGTACCGCAAGGTCGCGGTCCGTCACGATCGCGACGAGCCCGGTGCCGTCGCACACCGGCAGCACGCCGATGTCGAAGCGCTGCATCAATTCGGCTGCATGGCGAATCGTGTCGGTGGGCGCGACGCACACCACGTCGCGCGACATGATTTCATTGACGCGATACATGAACGCCTCCTTCGTGAGCGAGACGATGCGGGAGCAGGACGCGTGCCGCGTTCAATCGACAGGTGCCGGACCTGCGCGGCCGTGCCACGGAGAAATTTGCCAGCCGGGTTGTACATCTTCCACGGCGGCAGCCGTGGCCGGGCCGCGCGCTGCGCTCAGTGGCCGACGCCCGTCATCACGACGATGGCGAGCACCAGCGCGCTCTCGATCGCGGCCAGCGCCGCGACGCCCGCGGCACCGCTGACTTCGTGCCATGCACGTTCAATGCGTTTCATCAGTTCGCTCCGGTTGAGCCGGCCCGTTGCCGCGCTGCCGCGCATCGCGGGCCGGGTGCCGCCGTCAGCCGTGATCGCGGGGCGGTGGCGGGGCGTCGGGCGCGCGACGTTCGCGCTCGCCTGACGGCCTGGCGGGGTCGATGCGGGTTGCGCCGCCGACGGCGGGCGGATCGCTTGCCGGGAACGTCTCCTCGAGCCCTTCGTCGATGCGTTCCTCCGTCTTGTCTTCGGACGGCTTGCGCGACGTGGCCAGCGGGAGCGGGCCGGCAGCCGGTGACACGGCGTTGCGGCTGCCGGGGGCGGATGCGGTCATGATCGAACCTCCTTACGGGTACGAGGATCGCAAGCGCCGTGCCCGCGCGGCGCGGGCGGCATGACGCTTGCAGTCGTCGAGGCGGCCGGGCGGGCGACCATTCGGGCTGCCCGCAGCCGGTATGGACGAGAGGACATCGTGATGATTGAACCCAGGGAAAGGATACGTTACGACGCGAGCGTGTGTAGCGGCGATTTCCGTGATGTGCGCGAACGGTTCGACACATGCGCGGCGGCCCCGCCGGGCAGGCACACCCGTTGCGCGTGCTCGCCACGCCAATCGACACGCGCGAGCCGCCGCGCAGGAGTGACATGAGCACGCGATCCATGCTGCACCGTCCCGAGCCGACGCCCGACGTCGATCCCGACCCGGCGCTGCCCGAGCACGACGATCCGTTCGATCCGCCCGTGCCCCCGGGGCAGCCGCTAGGCGATCCGCCATCGCAGCCGCCGCCGATGCGCATGCCGGGCGGGCACAGCCAACCACGGCCGGCCGAGCGAACACTGAAAGGAGGACCATCATGGACATTCACGTGCAATCGCCCGACAAGCGCGCGATCGCCCAAGTGCTGGGCCGTTATTTCGAGTCGCGTTCGCTGCGCTATCACATCGAGGAGTTGCCGGGCGGCGTGCTGCATATCGGCTTTCGCGCGAGCGGACGCCCGGTCGCGGTCACCGTGTCGTTCGACGACACCGCCTACGACACCTACACGCACTGGGACGCGAGCCAGAAGCAGCTCGCGCTCGGGCGTCTCGCCGACGGCTTCTCGCGCATGATGGCGAAGCGCAGTCCGGCCGCGCTGGCCGGCGACTATCACGTCGAGCGTTTCTGATTCCGCAATCCTGCACCGGTTCATGCCGGAAATCGGCAAAGTGCCCGTGTTCAACGGGCGCTTTGCGGCTTCGCCGCGCGTCGCGTAGGATGATGACAATTCAGCGCACGCTACGTTCGCGCCGTTGGCTGCCTGCCGTTCCAGCCGATCGGGATGCGACGCGCTTTCCCTTAGGTTCGTTTCATGCAACCGACGGAGATCGCCTTGATGACCGTTGCCCGCCCGTTGTTGTCGCCCGGCATCCGCCGGGTCGTGTCCGGCCTGTCGGCCTTCGCCGTGCTGGCGGCGGCAGATGCCCGCGACGCGTCGGCGCAGACGCCTTCGCCGCTCGGCGAATGGCAATACTCGGCAGGCGTCCCGCTGCAGAAGCTGTTCAGCCCGACAGTTCCGACGTGGCAGGTCAGCGTCGGCGCGGCGATGACGCTCCAGCCGCGCTACGCGGGTTCCGATCGCTACCGCGTGATGGGCGGCCCGAATGTGGACGTGCGCTATCGCGACCTGTTCTTCCTGTCGACGGGCGAGGGGCTCGGCGCGAACGTGCTGCGCGGGCCCAACTGGCGCGTGAGCCTGTCGGTGGGCTATGACCTCGGGCGCCGCTCGGCCGACGACCTCGACCACCTGAACGGGCTCGACAACATCAACGCGGCGCCGGTGATGAAGCTCGCGGCCGATTACGTGATCTCGAAGGATTTTCCGCTCGTGCTGCGCGCCGATGTTCGGCGCAGCATCGGCGGCTCGAACGGCTGGATCGGCGATTTCTCCGCGTACGTGCCGATGCCGGGCAGCAACGAGCAGTTCTTCTGGTTCGCCGGGCCGACGGTGTCGTTCGCCGATTCGCGCTACATGAACAGCTGGTTCGGCGTGAACCCGGGTGCGTCCGCGCGTTCGGGGCTGCCGACCTATTCGTCGGGCGCGGGGATGAAGTCGTTCGGCGCCGGCGTGACGATGGTCTGGTTCGTCAACAAGCACTGGTTCGTGACGATGGACGGCGCGATCGAACAGCTCGTCGGCCGCGCAAGGCGCAGCCCGATCACGCAGCAGTCGACGAACGGCGTGTTCGACATGTCGGTGAATTACCAGTTCTGATCGGATCGGCGCCGGAAAGGCGGCCGGAAGGGGCCGCGGCATGCAGCATTTTTCGTCACATTTGATATGATTCCGACCTGTACAAACGTACAGTGATCGATCCCCGTGACGCCTGCATCGCCGACGCCCCCGGCGTTTTACTACCTGACCAATTTCGAACGCGCGCTGGCCTGGCTCGGCGAGCGTTACGACGACCTGCTCGATGCGCGCGAACACGCGTTTCTTCGGGATTTCGCACAGTTGCCAAAAGTGTCGCGCGCGCTGCTCGTGCGCATGCTGATGCGCAGCGGGTCCGACTTCCGTGCGAGCAAGCTCGTGTATGACGAGATCGGCAGCACGCTCGACGCGGCCACGCCACTCGTCGAGCTCGGCTGGGTCGATCCGGCGCCCGCGCTCACGCTCGACGAACTGTTCGCGCTGTCGACCAAGGCCGATCTCCTGAAGGTGTTCCCGTCGCTCGGCGCGCACGCGGGCGAGCGCAAGCCCGACTGGCTCGAACGGCTGCGGCCCGCGCACGACGTGGCGCAGCCGCTCGACGCCTGGTGCGCGCAGACCGACGATTGCGTGCTGCGCGTGACGGTCGGCGCACTGTGCGACCGGCTGCGACTGATGTTCTTCGGCAATCTTCATCAGGACTGGAGCGAATTCGTGCTCGCCGATCTCGGCGTGTTCCAGTACGAAAGCGTGCCGTTCGCGCCGTCGTCTCGCGCGTTCCAGCAGCGCGACGACATCGAGACGTATCTTGCGCTGCAGACCTGCCGCGAAGCACTCGATGCGTGGCCCGACGACCTGCCGTTCGACGCTCTGCTGCAGGCGATCGACGCGGTCGGCTGCGTGCAGCCGTGGCTCGCGACGCGCCGCGCGAAGCTGCTGTTCACGCTCGGGCAGACCTGCGAGCGCCGCGCCGACTGGACCGCCGCGCTGGACGCGTATGTGCGCAGCGCGTGGCCGGGCAGCCGGCACCGGCGCATTCGCGTGCTCGAACGCTGCGGACGCGACGACGATGCGCTCGCGCTGGCGCTCGAGGCGCGCAGCGCCTTCGAAAGCGACGAGGAGCGTCAGCGCGTCGAGCGGATGCTGCCGCGCCTGCAGCGCCGTCTCGGGCTGCGGGTTGAACGCGCGGGCAGCGCGCCTGACGTGCCGCGCGAGACGCTCGTGCTTGCGCGCCCCGACGCGTTCGTCAGCGTCGAATACGCGGTGCGCGATCACCTTGCACGGCCCGACGCGCCGGTTCACTACGTCGAGAACACGCTGATCAATTCGTTGTTCGGGTTGCTGTGCTGGGAGCCCGTGTTCTCGGCCGTGCCCGGCGCGTTCTTTCATCCGTTCCAGCGCGGCCCGGCCGACCTGCACGCACCCGATTTCGCGGTACGCCGCACCGCCGCCTTCGACGGCTGTTTCGCGCAACTCGATTCGGGCGCGTACCGCGACACGATCCGCCGGCACTACGCCACGAAGATGGGGTTGCAATCGCCGTTCGTGTTCTGGGGCGTGCTGACCGACGAACTGCTCGACGAGGCGCTGGCATGCCTGCCGCCCGAGCACCTGCGGCTGTGGTTCACGCGCCTGCTCTCGGATATCCGCGGCAACCGCTCGGGGCTGCCCGACCTGGTCCGTTTCTGGCCCGGCGAGCGGCGCTATGAACTGATCGAGGTGAAGGGCCCAGGCGACCGGCTGCAGGACAACCAGACGCGCTGGCTCGCATACTGCATCGCGCATGCCATGCCGGTGCGCGTCGTCGATGTCGAATGGGCCGGCGCGGGCGTCCGGCAGGACGAAGCGGCGGGGTTGTCCGCATGAGCTATGTCGTCGCGGTGCGGGCGATGTGCGAGTTCACCGCGCGGCGCGGCGATCTCGACTTGCGCTTCACGCCCGCGCCGACCGCGCTCGAAGGCATCGCCGGTCACGGCGCGGTCACGTCGAAGCGCGGCGCACGCTATGAAACCGAGATCGCGCTGACCGGCACATGGGGCACGCTGACCGTGCGCGGGCGCGCGGACGGCTACGATCCCGTCGCGAACCGGCTCGAGGAGATCAAGACCTATCGCGGCAGCCTCGACGCGATGCCGGCCAATCATCGCGCGCTGCACTGGGCGCAGGCGAAGGTCTATGCGCACCTGATGTGCGACGCACGCGGCCTCACGGAAATCGACGTCGCGCTCGTGTATTTCGACATCGTGTCGGAGCGCGAGACCGTGCTGACGGAGACGCTCGGCGCAAGCGCGCTCGCCGCGTTCTTCGCCGAGCAGTGCGCGTGCTTCGTCGGCTGGGCCGAGCGCGAGACCGCGCATCGCGCGGCTCGCGACGCGGCGCTGCGTGCGCTGACGTTTCCGCACGGGCAATTCCGCAGCGGTCAGCGCGAGCTGGCCGTATCCGTCTATCGGGCGGCGCGCGACGAACGCTGCCTGATGGCGCAGGCGCCGACGGGCATCGGCAAGACGCTCGGCACGGTGTTCCCGCTGCTGAAGGCATGCGGTGAAGGCGAGCTCGATCACGTGTTCTTCCTGACCGCGAAAACGCCCGGCCGGGCGCTCGCGCTCGAGGCGGCGACCACGCTTGGGGCCGGCACGCCGGCGCTGCCGCTGCGCGTGCTGGAACTCGTCGCGCGCGACAAGGCGTGCGAGCATCCTGACCGCGCGTGTCACGGCGAATCGTGCCCGCTCGCGCAAGGCTTCTACGACCGGCTGCCGGCGGCGCGCGACGCGGCGATCGCCACCGGGCTGCTCGATCGCGACACTGTGCGCGAGGCGGCCCTCGCACACGACGTCTGTCCGTACTACCTCGCGCAGGAGCTTGCGCGCTGGTCGGACATGATGATCGGCGACTACAACTACTACTACGACGGCAGCGCGATGCTGCATACGCTCGCGCAGCAGAACCAGTGGCGTGTCGGCGTGCTCGTCGACGAGGCGCACAACTTGCTCGATCGCGCCCGCAAGATGTACAGCGCATCGCTCGACCCGTTCGCGTTCGCGGCCGCGCGCGAGGCCGCACCCGCGGCTCTGCGCAAGGCGTTCGACCGGCTCGCGCGCGCGTGGGGCACGCTCAATCGCGCACAGGCCGAGCGCTACGCGGCGTATCCGGAGATTCCCGGCCCGATCGTGACGGCCGTGCAGAACCTCGTCGCGGCGATCGGCGAACACCTGACCGATGCGCCGCGTGCGAATGGCGACGCGCTGTTGCGCTTTCATTTCGAGGCGATCCAGTTCGGTGTGCTCGCCGACGCGTTCGACGGCGCGTCGATCTTCGACGCGACGCTGCACGGCGAGCCGTTGCCGCGCCAGTCCGGGCTCGACGGCGTCGCGCCAGCCGCGCGCCGGCGCCGCATCCAGTCGACGCTGTGCGTGCGCAACGTGATTCCGGCCGGCTTTCTCGCGTCGCGTTACGAAGCCGCGCGCGCGACCGTGCTGTTTTCCGGCACACTGAGCCCGTTTCATTTTTATCGTGACACGCTCGGACTGCCGGCCAACACGGGCTGGCTCGACGTCGACGGGCCGTTCCGCGCCGAACAACTGACCGTGCGCGTCGCGAGCCACGTGTCGACGCGCTGGCGCGACCGCGACCGTTCGCTCGAACCGATCGTGGACCTGATCGCCGCGCAGTATGCGACGCGGCCCGGCAATTACCTCGGTTTTCTCAGCAGCTTCGACTATCTCGGGCGCGTCGTCGCGCTGATGCAGACGCGCCACCCGGACGTGCCCGTGTGGGCCCAGGCGCCCGGCATGGCCGAAAGCGAGCGCGACGCATTTCTCGCGCGCTTCGACGCGGGCGGGCGCGGGGTCGGCTTCGCCGTGCTGGGCGGGGCGTTCTCGGAGGGCGTGGATCTCGTCGGCGAGCGACTGATCGGCGCGTTCATCGCGACGCTCGGGCTGCCGCAGGTCAACGATGTCAACGAACAGATGCGGCGCGCGATGGATGCGCGTTTCGGCAACGGATACGACTACATGTATCTGTACCCGGGTTTGCAGAAGGTCGTGCAGGCGGCCGGACGCGTTATCCGCACCGAACACGACGAGGGCGTCGTGCATCTGATCGACGATCGTTACCGGCGGCGCGAGGTGCGCGATCTGTTGCCGCGGTGGTGGCGGATCGGGTGATCTGCCGGACGGGCGTCGTGCACCCGCTTGCATGAATCCCTAAAGCACGTTCAGCATCGCGAGCGCGGCTTCCTGCAGATGCGGCAGCACGCGCCGCACGGCCGCGTCGGTCGACTCGGCACCGATCGGCATGTTCGTGCTCAGCGCGGCGACGACTTCGCCGTGACGGTTCTTCAGCGGCACCGCGATGCCGCGCACGCCGACCTGCAGTTGCTGTTCGATGACCGCGAAGCCCGCGTCGCGCGCGTGATCGACCTGTTCGAGCAGGCGTGCCTTGTTGGTGATCGTGTGTGGCGTAAACGGTGCGAGCGCGGTGTCGTCGAGCCAAGCGCGGACGGCCTCGCGATCCGGATGATGCGCGAGCAGCACGACGCCCGGCGACGTCAGCGGGGCGGGCACGCGCGCGCCGAGCACGAAGCCGGTCGTCATCACGCGCGACACGCCGTTGCGGGCGATGAACACGAGTTCCCAGCCATCGAGCACGCTCACGTACGCCGATTCGTTCAGCGACGCGCTCAGTTGCTGCAGATACGGCTGGACCGTGCGCGGCAGGCGCGCCGAGTCGAAGTACGACCAGCCGACCCGCAGCACGCGCGGCGTGAGGCCGTACAGCTTGCCGTCGGTGTACACGTAGCCGAGCGATTCGAGCGTCAGCAGGTAGCGTCGCGCGGCCGTGCGCGTGAGACCGGTGCGGGCAGCCGCCTGGGTGGGCGTCATTCGTGCATGCTGGCTGTCGAACGCTTCGAGGATCATCAGGCCCTTTTCGAGGCCGGCAATCCAGTCGCGTCGGTCGAGGTCGGGCTTTTTCATCGTCGGTGCGCACGGGTGGGCGCGCGGTGTTCGCGCGGGAATGGGCGATTATCGCGCAGATCCAAGATCGAGCGAAAGCAATGGACCGGACGTGCGATGGGTGACGAGGTGGGGGAATGTACCGGGTGCCGACGATACGGCCGGTTGGAGCTGGTGGCGGGACCCTGATTGGTCAGGGCCGATCGGCGGATTGTCCGGGCGTCCGATGAATGCGGGGCGGACAGGATACGCGGCGCGGACATCGCCCACGCCGCATCCGGATCGACGTTACTCGCTGCTCGTCCACTCGACGTTCGCACCGACCGAACGCAGATTTTCGACGAAATGCGGGTGCGCGCGCCGGATCGGCAGCGCGTTCATGATTTCCGAGCGGCCTTCGATGCTCGCGGCCACCATCAGCAGCGCGATCGCGACGCGGATGATGTACGGGCTCTCGACGCGCGCTGGCGTCAGCTGCAGCCCGCCGAACGTGATCAGCCGGTGCGGGTCGGACAGCAGCACGTGCGCGCCGAACTTCGACAGTTCGCCGGACCAGCCGAGCGCGCCGTCGTAGACCTTGTTCCAGAACATCGCGCTGCCTTCCGCACGCACGCCGAGCGCGATGAAGATCGGCAGCAGGTCGACCGGCAGGTACGGCCAGGGCGCGGCTTCGACCTTGGTCAGGATGTTCTGCGTGAACGGCCGCCGCACGCGCAGCGGGCCGTCGCGTTCCGCGCGCGACCAGCCATCGCGGTGTGTGACGTGCACGCCGAACTTCGCGAACGTGCGGTCGATCAGCGGGAAATGCTCCGGCGACGAGTTGCGCACGGTGATGTCGCCGCCCGTGATCGCACCCAGCGCGAGGAACGTCGCGATTTCGTGGAAATCCTCGGCGAAGCGGAATTCGCCGCCGCCGAGCTTGCCGCCGCCCGTCACGCACAGGCGCGACGTGCCGATGCCTTCGATCGGGACGCCGATCATCGCGAGGAACTGGCAGAACTCCTGCACGTGCGGCTCGGAGGCCGCATTCATCAGCGTCGACGTGCCGCCTGCCGCCGTCGCGCACAGCGCGAAGTTTTCGGTGGTCGTCACCGATGCGTAGTCGAGCCAGTGATCGTTGGCCGTCAGCGGGCCGTCGGCACGGACGATCAGCGAATCGGGCGTGCGCTGGATGTGCGCGCCGAAGCGCTCGAACACTTCGACGTGCGGATCGATTTCGCGCACGCCGAGCGTGCAGCCCTTCACGTCGTTCTCGAGACGCGCGACACCGAAGCGCGCGAGCAGCGGCGGAATCAGCATGATCGACGAGCGCATCGCCTCGGGCAGGCGGTGAACGGCCGGGTCGAACGTCGTGTTGCGATGGTGGAGATCGAGAATGCCTGTCGTGAAGTCGACCGACACGTCGCTGCCGAGCGTGCGGAAGATGTCGAGGATCTTGCGCACGTCGGTGATGTCCGGCACGCCGACGAGGCGCAGCGGCTGATCGGTCAACAGGGTGGCGCACAGAATCGGCAGGACGGCGTTCTTGTTCGCGGACGGCTTGATGTCCCCGCGCAGCGGAGTGCCGCCGTGGACGATGAGATTCGACATGATATGGGGGCGTATCTGTGACTGACGTAGGCCCATATGATGCCATTGGTCGGCGGGTGGCGTGGAATGTTCAGAGGGGAAAAGGGGCTTCTGCCCGCGGGATTGACCGTGTTTGACGTTGGGCGGGGCGCGATTCCCTTGCCCGGTCGGAGATGGCCGTCGGTGCGGAAATGGCCGGCGCGGATCGCGGCCGGCCATTCGGTCATAGCCTCACTGCGCCGCCCGCATGCGCGCGGCGACCACCAGCGAGATCAGGCAGCCCACCGCGAGATAGCCCGCGACGAGGTGCCACGAACCGCCGGCCACGCTTACCAGCGCCACCGCGATGAACGGCGTGAACCCGCCGCCGACGACGCTCGCGAACTGATAGCCGACGCCTGCGCCGCTGTAGCGGTATTCGGCGCCGAACAGTTCGGTGAACAGCGGCTGCTGGACGCTCACGACCATGTCGTGCGCGGCATTCGCCAGCAGGATCGAGAAGACCACGATCCACGCGATCGAGCGCGATTCCAGCGCGACGAAGAACGGCACCGCCGACGCGAGGCCGATCACCGCGCCGATCAGGTAGATGCGGCGCAGGCCGAAGCGGTCGGCGAGCCACGCGAAGCACGGGATCGTCACGCAGCTCACCGCACCGACCAGCAGGCCGATGTTCAGGAACAGGTCGCGTGACATGCCGAGGTTCGACGTGGAATAGCTGAGCGCGAACGCGGTGACGATATACATCGTGAACAGCTCGGCGAGCCGCAGCGCGACGATCAGCAGGAACGCCTTCGGATGGCGCGTCAGTGCCTCCAGCACCGGCAGGCGGAGCTTGCGGTTGCCGTGCTCGACCTTCTCGACGAACTCCTGCGACTCGTCCATGCTCTTGCGGACCCACAGCCCGATCAGCACCAGCACGATGCTGAACACGAACGGCAGGCGCCAGGCCCAGGCCTTGAACGCGGCTTCGCCGAGGGTATGGCTCAGGATCGACACGATGCCCGTCGCGAGCACGAGCCCGACGCCGTAGCCGACCTGCACGCCGCTGCTGTAGAACGCCTTTTTTTGCTTCGGTGCGCTTTCGACGGCCATCAGCGCCGCGCCGCCCCATTCGCCGCCCACCGCGAAGCCTTGCAGCGCGCGCATCAGCACGAGCAGCACGGGCGCCCACCAGCCGATCGACGCGAAGGTCGGCAGCAGGCCGATCGCGACGGTCGACAGCCCCATCAGCATCACGGTCAGCACGAGCATCCGCTTGCGGCCGAGCCGGTCGCCGTAATGGCCGAACACGACACCGCCGAGCGGGCGGAACAGGAAGCCGACGCCGAAGGTCGCGAAAGCCGCGAGCGTGCCCATGGTCGGGCTGACCTTCGGGAAGAATTCGGAATTGAAGACGAGTGCGGCGACGATCCCGTACAGCAGGAAGTCGTACCAGTCGACGACGGCGCCGACGAAGCTGCCGATCGCGGCCTTGCGGGCCTGGCTGCGTGCGCGGGCGCCGGCAGCGGCGTCGAGGGTGGCGAAGGTTGTGGTCATGGTGGTGTCTCCTGGCACGGCGCATCGTGGAAGCGTGGCGGCGCCGCGTCCGATGCTGCATTGAAGTCGATGGGTGAACGGAGAATAGGGCGCGCGCCGCACGGCGGCAATTAGACGATCGGTCAAAATGCGCGATTATCGTTCAGTTGTGTGCGATTATCGAACGATTTTCGGGTTTGCACTAGGCGCGACACCAATATCCCGTTCAGCCAGGGTGTGCCGCCGTGAACGATCTGGTTAAAATCTGGACCATCGAAACCTCGCCCGAATCGGGCGGACGTCCGGCCGCCACATTGGCCGGGCGTGCCGCGCGCGCCGGGCGTCATCCCCATCGACCGCATGCCCCCGGAGACTGGAATGCCCGGCAATTCCCACCCCCTGTCCAGCGATACGCCGCCCGTTGCCGATCCGGCCGCCAATCCGCTCGGGATGGCCGGACTCGAATTCGTCGAGTTCGCGGCACCGGTGCCGGACGCGCTTGCGCAACGCTTCGAGCAGCTCGGGTTCAAGGCGATCGCGCGCCATGTGAGCAAGAACGTCACGCTGTACCGGCAAGGACAGATGCAGTTCCTGATCAATGCCGAGCCCGATTCGTTCGCCGCGCGCTATGCAGAGGAATACGGGATGGGCGTCTGCGCGATCGGGCTGCGCGTGGCCAGCGCGCGCCGCGCGTTCGAGCGTGCGATCGAGCTCGGCGCGTGGGCGTTCGAGGGCGAGCGGATCGGGGTCGGCGAGCTGAAGATTCCCGCGATCCAGGGGATCGGCGATTCGCACCTCTATTTCGTCGACCGCTGGCGCGGGCGGGACGGCCAGCGCGGCGGCGTCGGCGACATCTCGATCTTCGACATCGATTTCCGGCCGATCGACATCGCGACCGCGCATACCGATGTCGACTGCGTCGGCACGGGCCTGCAGCAGGTCGACCACTTCACGCAGACGGTCGGCGCGGGGCGCATGCGCGAGTGGCTCGACTTCTATCACGACCTGCTGCACTTCCGCGAAATCCACGAAATCGACGCGCACTGGCATGTGTCGGAAGAATCGCGCGTGATGGTGTCACCTTGCGGCGCGGTGCGGATTCCGGTCTACGAGGAAGGCACGCGGCGCACCGAACTGATGCACGCGTATCTGCCCGACCACCCAGGCGAAGGCGTTCAGCACGTTGCGCTGTCGACCGATGACATCCTGGCGAGCGTCGATGCGCTGCGCGCGAACGGCGTCGAATTCATCGAGCCGCCGGCGCGCTATTACGACGAAGTCGATGCGCGGCTGCCGGGGCACGGCGTCGATCTCGACGCGCTGCGCCGCCGCGCCGTGCTGGTCGATGGCGAGATTGGCAGCGATGGCGTGCCGCGCCTGTTCTTCCAGACCTTCGTCAAGCGCCGGCCCGGCGAGATCTTCTTCGAGATCGTGCAGCGGCAGGGGCACCACGGATTCGGTGAAGGGAACCTCGCGGCGCTGGCCCGCGCCCGCGACGCCGGCTGAGCGGCAGGCGCACGATCGTGACCGCGGAATCAGCCGCTGCGTAACCTCAAGCGCCCACGGCCGGCACGCGGTTCGGCGCCGGGTCGTTCGGCGGCTTGAGCACGCACGCGGTACCACCCGGCGTGTACATCGACACGACGCAGCGGTTGCATGACGTGCAGCCCGACTGCGTGAGCCGGCCGCCGTGCAGCTCGTTCACGAAGTCCGGCTCGAACACGAGCGCGCGGGCGAGCGCCACCGCGTCGAATCCTTCGCGCATCGCCAGCGCGACGTTCTCGCGGGAACGCACACCGCCGAGATACGCGAGCGGCATCCGGACGGCCGCTCGCACCTGCTTCGAATGCTCGAGGAAATACATCTCCCGAAATGCGCCCATCCTCGGCTCGGTGAGCTTCTGCAGCGTCATCGCCGCACGCACGATCGCGTTGTCGGCGTTTGCGCGCGCATCGCCGGGCAGCGGGCTGCCGAACAGCTGCCACACCGACTCGACGTTCATCCCGCCGCTCAGTACCAGCAGGTGCGCACCCTCGGCCTCGAGCCGCCGCGCGATCTCGCACGCGTCGTCGGCGGTTCCGCCGCCGCGCACGCCTTCGGTCACGCCGATCTTGCAGACCACGGCGAGATCGCGGCCGACGGCGTCGAGCACGCGGCCCAGCACCTCGACGGGAAACGCCGCGCGGCGCGCCGCATCGCCGCCGTACGCGTCGCGACGACGGTTGTACAGCGGCGACAGGAACTGGCTCAGCAGATAACCGTGTCCCATGTGGATCTCGACCGCGTCGAAGCCCGCGTCGCGCGCATGTCGCGCCGCCCGTGCGAATTCGTCGGCGATCGCGGTCATCTGGTCGCGCGTCATCGCCTGCTTCAGGAAACGGCCACTCATCACACCGACCTTGTTGAAGCCGCCGGATGCGCTCAACGGTCGTTTCGTCGACAGCGACGGCAGGAACGTGAAGCAGCCGCCATGCGTGATCTGCGCGGACGCCGCCGCGCCGTGACGATGGACCGCGTCGGTCAGCGCGCGGAATTGCCGGACCGTCGGCGCATCGAGCCGCGCCTGGTCGACGAACGTGCGGCCATCGTCGCTGACCGCGCAGTACGCGACGGTCGTCAGCGCGGCGCCGCCTGCGGCGATACGCTCATGAAACCCGACGAGCGCGCGCGACGGCACGCCGTTCGGCGTCATCCCTTCGTTGGTCGCGGATTTGATCAGGCGGTTGCGCAGCGTCAGCGGACCGATCTGCAGCGGGCTGAATGCGGTATCGAGCGTGGCGGGTTCCATATCGGGCAGGCGTCGGGAATGGGCACGGCGACCATTGTGCTGAGTCGGTGCGGGGCGGCATCGTCCACGTGGATGACCCGCCGCCGGGGCCGCGCCCGTACCGCCTACTCGGCCGTACCCAGCTTGCGTGCCTGACGACGCATCCCGTCGAAGATCGCATCGGCCACGTCCGCCGGGAAATCCGCCGGAATCCCCGACGCGACGGCGGCGATCACCGGTTCGGTGCCCGCGGCCACATCGGCCATGGCCGCGCGCACGTCGTGTTCGGTCAGACCGACGCGCGCGCCTTGCGCGATCCAGTGACGCGGCTGGATGTCGCCGATCACGTAATGGCGATTCTTCCCGCATACGGCCATCGCGAGCCGTGCGCGTCGCGGCGGCAGCTGGTTGCGTCGCGTGCCGATGATCGGGTGCGCGGACAGCACGTCGTACAGCGGCGTGCTGCGATACGTATTGCCCGGCAGATGCGCGATGCTGAAATTCTTCGCGTGGCCGTCGATGGCCGCGAGCACCCAGAACACGAGCTGCGTGACGAAGAAATTCCTGCGGTCCTGCGCGGCATCGGCGGAATTCGCGAGGATGCCCATGATCGTCGCGATGCCCGGGCCGCCGTCGGATTCGTATTTGGCGCCCGACGGCGTGCCGGTCGCCTGGCACATGTCCTCCTGCGGCAGCCGCAGGATCCACGTGCCGTCGCGGGACGGGCGGCGGTCGAAGCGCTCGACGATCAGCGCCTTCTGGTCGTCGAACCGGCCGATATCGCACGCGGCGACGGGCAGGCCGTATGCGGCGACGATCTTCGAGCACAGCCATTCGTTCTCGACCGACGTGCGCATGTCGGCCTGCATGTTTCCGACACGCCCCAGCGGCAGCTTGAAGATATGCGTGGTCGGTGTGCTGCCCGCCGGCAGCCGCCAGCGCTTGCCGTCGCGCAGCAGCGCGGTCTTTTCCTGCGCGCCGGCGATCGACAGGCGCAGCTCGCCGTCCGGCTCCGCTTGGCCGGGCAGCGGCGCGGCGGTTGCGTGGCGCAGCACGTCGGCCACGGCCGCGTCGTCGAGCACGGTGCCGTCGATCGATTCGAGGTCGATCGGGGTTTCGTCCGGCGGCAGCAACTGCAGCGCCCCGACGCAATCGCGGCCGATCGACGCGAGAAGTTCGAACGGCGTCGTCGACCCGAGCCGGTAGCGCTGCGCGATGCGGCGACGGATCGGCTGGCTGTCCGGCAGCAGGTTGTCGAAGTAATCGGCGACGATCGCGCCCTGGTGCGGCTGGTTGCCCGGCGTGAACGGCAGCGACAGCGACAGCGGACGCCCTTGCGGATCGTCGACCCATGCCGGCAGGTAGACGAGGCGCTCGATGCCGCGCCGGACTTCCCAGTATCCGACCGGGATGCCGTTCATCCACAGGTCGAGGCGGTCGTGGCGGGGACGGCGGCCCATCGTCACCAGTCCTCCCGCGTGGGGTTCCGAGACTTGCCGGGTGTCGCCGCGGCAGACCGTTTCCGCGCGGCGGCGGATGGAGCCTTCGCGGCGGCCGGCGGGCGAGCCGGCACATCCGACGAACCGGGCGAGCGGCCGCGTGCGGCCGGTGCGCGCTTGAGCGCTGGCGTGGTGTCATCGGGCACCGTTGTGTCTTCCGGGGTGCCCGGCACGAGCGTCAGGCGAACACCGAGCACGTTCAGCACCTTGAAAAGCCGTTCGATGCTGACCGCGGACGGATTGGCTTCGAGCTGCGCGTACGACTGTTGCGTCACGCCGAGGCGGGCGGCGAGCTGCGCCTGCGTGAGCCCCGCCGACTTCCGGAAGCCGACGAGGATCGGGCGCAACTGGCTCAAGGTCTGGACCGGGAATGGCATGGGCTCTCCGCGAAATGACAGGCGATCGCTTGTAATCGAAAAATACAGTCTATGGTATGTATTGTCAAAATACAAACCTGAGACTGTAATTCATAAAAACAAACGATAGCCTGTCAGACGGGCACCCGTGGGTCGGTAAAAGGGCGGGCGGTGCGCGCTCGTCAGCTCGGCATCACGCCGCCCGCACCGGGCTGGCGTGGGCGGCGCGCGCGCTTTCCGGATCGTCGTCGCCGAGCGGGATGAACGCCATGATTTCCAGGTCGTGCCCCGACAGCGCCGGCAGCCGGAACGGGCTCGACAGCACGTTCAGCCGTCGTACGCCGAGGTTACGCAGGATCTGCGATCCGATCCCCGTCACGCGGCCGTCGCGGCGTGCGTGGCCGGCGGGCGTTCGCATCGCGTCGCCGCGCATGTCGCAGTCGAGCAGCACCGCGACGCCGCAGCCGGCCGCATCGATCCGCTGCAGCGCCGCATGCAGCGGCCATGAATGCGCGGACGGTTCCGCGTCGAGCAGGTCGAGCAGCGAATGGCATTCGTGCACGCGCGTCAGCACGGGCGTCGACGGATCGGGCTCGCCTCGCACCAGCGCGAGATGCGGCGCGCCGTGCACGGTGTCGCGATACTCGATCGCGCGGAACCGGCCCCACGGCGTATGCAGCGGCCGCTCGCCGACACGTTCGACGAGCGACTCGTGCTCGCGGCGGTAGTGAATCAGGTCCGCGATCGTGCCGATCTTCAGCCCGTGATGCGCGGCGAACGTCTTCAGCTCCGGCAGCCGCGCCATCGTGCCGTCGTCGCTCATCACCTCGCAGATCACCGACGCGGGCGTGAGCCCGGCAAGCGCCGCGAGATCGCAGCCGGCCTCGGTGTGCCCGGCTCGCACCAGCACGCCGCCCGGGCGCGCGGCGATCGGAAACACGTGACCGGGCTGCACGAGATCGTCGGGGCGCGCGCCCGCGCGGACCGCCGCGCGGATCGTCCGCGCCCGATCGGCCGCGGAAATACCGGTCGTCACGCCTTCGGCCGCCTCGATGCTGACGGTGAACGCGGTGCCGAACGGCGTGCCGTTGTGGTCGGCCATCGGCGGCAGGCGCAGTTGCTCGCAGCGCTCGGCGGTCAGCGTCAGGCAGATCAGCCCGCGCCCGAAGCGCGCCATGAAGTTGATCGCGTCGGGCGTCACGTGATCGGCCGCGATCACGAGGTCGCCCTCGTTTTCGCGATCCTCTTCGTCGACGAGCAGGACCATCCGTCCAGCGCGCAGCTCGTCGACGATTTCCGGCGTGGTGGCGAGCGTCATTGCGCCTCCATCGCATCGAATGCGCGGCGCAACGCGTCGGCGCCGAAGGTCAGCACGCGATCGGCCGCGTCGACCGCGCCGAGCATGCTCGCGAAGCCGTGCAGCTGGCCCGGCCAGCGCACGAGCGAGACCGGCGTGCCGGCCTGCGCGAGACGCAGTGCATACGCTTCGGCCTCGTCGCGCAACGGATCGAATTCCGCGCTCACGATCGTGGCCGGCGCCGCGCCCGACAGGTCCGCCACCGCGAGCGGGCTCGCGAGCGGCGATGCGCGGTCGGCGCCGTCGTCGAAATACTGGCGCTTGAACCAGCGCATCGCGTCCGCCGTCAGGAAATAGCCTTCACCGAGCGATTCGTACGACGGATGCTCGGTCGCGCAATCGACGACCGGATACAGCAGCAACTGGTGCGCGATCGCGATGCCCGAGCCGCGCAGCTGCAATGCGGCGACCGCGGCCAGGTTGCCGCCGGCGCTATCGCCGGCCACGGCGATCGCACCGGCGCGCGCGCCGAGATCGCGCGCACTGTCGGCGGCCCAGCGCACGGCATCGCATGCGTCCTGCGCGGCCGCCGGGAAGCGCGCTTCGGGCGCGAGCCGGTAATCGACCGACAGCACGAGCGTGCGTGCCCGTCTGGCAAGACTGCGGCATACGTTCGCGTGCGAGTCGATACCGCACGCGACGAAGCCGCCGCCGTGGAAAAACACGGTCAGCGGCAACGGCCCGTCGGCATCGGGCCGATACAGTCGTGCGGATAACTGACGACCCGGTGCCGGGATCTGCCAGTCCTCTTCGGCGGCAATCGCGTCGCCGGGCGCGAACGCGCTGCCTCCGGCGAGGCTCGCGCGGTACGCGGGCACGGTCAGTTGATCGAAATCGATCGCGGGCGCTTGGGCGAGCGCGGCGAGCAGCGCCTGCGCCTGAGGGTCGAGCGGCATTGGAACTCCTGTCTGAATCGGATGCGGTCTGAATCAGGTAAACCCGCATCGCGGTTTTCCCTGAGCCCGCGCCGGACGCTTGTCGGCACGGCTTGACGGGCATTCCAGCGCAGCAGGCAGGGCGCCACATCATCCGATCGGACGATGGTTCGCGCGTCCGATTGGCCAAAGCTCACCATTCAGTGAATGTCCCGATGACGCCGGAATTAAGACGAGTCTTAATCATGGCGGCGCGGATGAATCGCACCGAATACAAGTTGCATGGAGGATGGAGCGTGCTGATGGAGACGAGATGGGCTCCGCAAGAGAGCCAGTCAACAAGTGAGGAGGCCGACATCGGCGTCGCGGATTTCAGCGAGCTGATGGCGCGCATCTACCAGGGACCGTTGGAAACGCCGCCGTGGGCGGGGGCGCTCGAGCTGGTTCGCCGGTTGCTGCAGGCCAACTACGTGACGCTGATCCTGCGCGCCGCTGCGAGCGACCGCCGCGCGCCGTTGTCCGTGCACGCTTCGGAATACGGCCCGGTCGTGCCGGGTGACGGCGAGGCGTCGTACAACAACTACTACTATTCGCTCGACCCGTTCGTCGGCCTGCCGGCCGATCGCGTGGTCACGGTCGACGACGTGTTCGGCGATACGGGCTGGCTGTCGAGCGAGCTGTACAAGCAGTTCCTGAAGCCGGCGGACGTGCGCTACATCCTCGGCGCGGACCTGCGCACGCCGTCGGGTGTCGAGTGCCGGTTCCGCGTGTGCCGCAACCATGCGTCGAAGCAGTTCTCCGCGCGCGACAAGGCGATCTGCGCGCTGCTGCTGCCGCACCTGAAGCGCGCGGTCGAGCTCCATTCGCGGCTCGACACGGCCGAGGTAGAGCGGTCGATCTATGCGAACGCGATCAACCGGATGCAGATCGGCACGATCACGCTCGACGAGAACGGCACGATCATCGACATGAACAGCGTCGCCGACGAGATCCTCAAGCAGAACAATGGTCTGACGATTGCGCGCGGCACGATCGAGGCGACCGATGCGCAGGAGAACCGCACGCTCAAGCGGCTGATCCGCCACGCGGTGATGGGACATCACGGCACGGCTGCGGCGACCGTCGAGGCGATGCCGATCACGCGCAGTTTCGACAAGCCGCGTCTCGGGCTGCTGGTGCGCACCGTGCTGCTGTCCGACTGGTCGGAGGACAACAAGCGCCGACCGGCCGTCACGCTGTTTCTGCGCGACCCCGACCGCAAGCCGCAGGGCGCGCAGGAAATCATCCGCAAGCTGTTCGACCTGACGCCGGCCGAGACGTCGCTCGCGCTGCTGCTGACCAACGGGCTGACGCTGGAGGAGGCCGCGGACGAATCGGGAATCAGCAAGAACACGGCGCGCACGCACCTGCGTGCGATCTTCTCGAAGACGGGCGTCACGCGCCAGGCGACGCTCGTGCGGATCCTGCTCGGGAGTGTCGTGCCGCTCGGGTAAGCGGCGGAGTCGATGCCGCCGCATCGGCAACGGATGCGTTCGCCCGGCGACACGTCGGCATCGGCCGATGCGTTGCGCGCGACACGGTGATGGCGACATCATGCAAACGAGGCTCGCACCGCGCGAGCCTCTTCTTCATTCCGTGCCGCCGATCACGAGTATCGGCGGGTCAACGGCCGGCGCGGCGGCCCGCGTTCACGACCCTCGCGTCGAGCGATACGCGCAATCGGCCAATGCCGGCCAATGCCGGCCACTGCGCACAGCCGCGCCGGATGAGCCCGATGCCGGTGCGGATCACGACTGCGCCGATCGCGAGCGCGGCGAGCAACGACGACGCGCATCGGTCCGCACGTGCGAGCCGACAGCCTTGCGGATCATGCGCACTCGACGGCCACGGCGTTTTTCGATTGACTGAGCCTGATCTCGCCCAGGTAGGTGCTGTCGCCCAATTCGCACTCGCGCCAGGCGTTGCCGAGGGCATGTCGGATCTCGACTCGGTAGCGGCCGCTCCCCCTGGCCAGGCCGTCGAACCGGAAATCGCCGAAGTCGTCCGAGACGGTTTCGGCTACTTGCCGATTACCGACATACAAGGTGACGACCGCACCGGCGACACACTCGACCACGTCCCCTGCCTGGGCACTGACGCTTCCGCCGATGAAGCACGTTTCCCAGCGCTCAAGGCCGCTGTACCACACGCGGGGCTTCGTGCTCAGGTTGGGTCGCAATACCTTGAGTCCCTCGCGCCGGGCCTTCTCGGCCATCGCCGTGTCATCGAGCTTGACCGTCTCGAAAACGTCGGTGGGGCACGACTGCTGGCAACGCGGACGCGACCATCCCTGGTCGAGCAAATGAGCATCGAAGATCCAGATCTGAGGCAGTTGCAGTTCTTCGTTCCAGACGATCGCCTTGTAGGGGCATGCCTTCACGATGTCCTTTCGGCCTCGTGCCTTGTCCGGATCGATGATGACGATGCCGTCGGCGCGCTTGCGAATGGCGCTACCGCCCACACGCATGCAGGGCGCGTCGTCGCAGTGGTTGCACATGACCGGCAGATAAGTGGTCTCGATCATGTGCGACGCACCCTGTACACGACGCAGGATGCGGATGGGGCTCTCGGCGTTGGCCGCGGCGGGCGCCGCGTAACCGGGGAAGTCATTGCCGACGTGCTCGTCCCGCGCGGCGATCACACAGTTGTGGCAGTTCTCGCAACGGCCGACTTTGATAATCAGGTTCCATTTGCTCATGTGAAATTCCTCACGCTGCGCGACCGAGCATGAATGCTTCGGCACCGCGCCATTTCTCGACCTGCACCAGGCAGGAATTCGGGCTCATGCTGCTGGTGCCGGAGGTCTGCGGGCGGTCGGGGGTAAGCATGTTCATGCAACCGCCAATCTCGACTTGCTCACCATCGATCTCGATCAACTGAAATTCCGCGCTCGCCTCGTAGGACTTCACCACGCCAGCGTTCACCAGGGGCGAGACATCGGCCGCACAGATCACGGCGCCGCGGTCGTTGTGTACTTTGACGAGATCGCGATGGGCAATGCGTCGAACGGCGGCGTCAGCCGGATTGAGCCTCAGGAGCCAGAACCGGTGCCCCGCGATCAGCGCGCGATGATCGTCGATGCCGTTCACCGCAGAATTCTTGCCGTCACAGTGGGTATGAAAACTGAAGCGGCTGTGGGTGGCGATCAATTGCAGCGGGTAGCGCCGAGCCTGGTCCGAGCGCAATCCCTCCCAGGAAGGGATATACCGGTTGAGCGGTGGTCGCTCCGGATTGTCCGCAGTGTGCCGCTTCAGCAACTCGGGCACGAACTCCAGCTTGCCGCTCGGCGTCTGCAGGCCCTTGCCGAATTTTTCCGAGAACTGTGACGGCAGCGGATGAGGTTCCGGCAGGTCCTTCTTCCTGCCTTCCGCATACCAGCGCATGTCCACGGGATGGCGCAACTCGGGCTTTTCGGGCGGCACGACGAAGTAGCCCTTGCGGCAAAATGCGCGCCACGAAATGTGATCGGGCAGATCCGACGAATCGAAGACGCGCTTGACCCAGTCGAGATCGCCACAGCCCTCGGTGAAAACGCCACCCAGGCCCAACCGGGTCAGGATAGCGGTGAAAATGTCGTAGTCGGAGCGGGACTCGCCCAAGGGTTCGATGCATTTGTGCTGCAGCGTCAGCATCCGATGGTTGACCGTGCCATACCCATGGTGGGCGTAACCACCTGAATTCGCCCATTCCCCGATGTCCCAACGCTCCAGCGACGTGCACGCGGGCAGGATGATGTCGGCGAACTGGGCTTCGCCTTCCATCCAGATCGACTGATTGACGACGAACTCGATGCTCGAGTGCCGATAGGCCTCCGTCCAGCGTCCGGAATGGGTCACGGTACTGAACGCGGATCCGCCGTAGCGATAGATCATGTGGATCGGCGAATAGCCGGGCATCGGGTAGGTGAACGGCGCAAACTGGGCTTCCTGGGACATGCCGTCCCAGAGATAGCCGGTGGCGTGACCGTTGAGAATCGCATCGGGCATCTGCTGTCGAGGCACCATCTGCTTGACGGGATTCATGGTCAGGATGTGCGGCATGCGCTGGTAGTTGTCCACCGCATTGGCGGTCCACGCCAGGTCGCCGGAAATGCCGCCGTCCGCGTAACCGGGGAAGTAAAACTGCAGATCGTGCGGGGCACCGATTTCGAGGCAGCCGAAATTCACGCCCGGCTTGCCCCAGCCCTGCATGGACATCATCATGATCATGCAGCGCGCCCATTGCGCGCCGGTCGCTCCGCGGCCCGCGCCACCGAATCCCGCGCCGGTCATCCCGACAGCGAGATGCACTTTCTTCTTTCCCCACAGGCGCGCGAGCGCACGGACGTCCTTGGCCGGCACGCCGGTCTCGCTTTCCTGCCACTCGGGCGTCTTGGGGATGCCGTCGGTTTCGCCCAGAAGGTAGGCTTTCCAGTCGTCGAAACCGGTCGTGCGCGTCGCGACGTAATCCTTGTCGTACAGGCCCTCCACGGTCCAGACGTACATGATGGCGGTCGCCAGGGCGGCATCGGTTTGCGGCCGGACCGGGATCCAGCGGCCGCCCAGCAACTGTGCGGTCGGATTGCAGTGCGGGTCGATGTGAACGAACTCGATGCCGAGTTCCTTGGCCCATAGGCGACGTGGCGTTCCCTCGAATCCTGCATAGGCCCCGTTGGTACTTTCGGGGTCGCAGGACCAGAAGACGATCATTTCGGCCTCCTTCAGACCATCCTCGATGCCGCCGTAGCCGGAAGGCACGCCGACGCGCATCGAGTTGCCGAAATGATGCATGGCGCCCCAGTACCAGCCTTCCCAGCTGTCCGGATTCGCGGCGACCCGCGTGAAGCCGATCAGGTTGGCGAAGCGCGTCAGCGCGCTGAGGTAGTAGCCCACGTTGCCCCACTGGTGGTGAGACGACATCGGGAAAGTGATGGAACCGGGGCCGTGAACGCGCTTCTGCCGGTTGATCTCCTTGGCGACGATGTCCAGGGCTTCGTCCCAGCTGATACGCACATAGCCGGACTTGCCGCGGTTCTGGGGATTGCGCTCGCCGTCCGGGTCGAAGTCGCCCCGTTTCATCGGATGAAGGATGCGCTTGTCGGAGTACACCAGCGACTTGAGGGTCAACGCGTGCGGTGCGACCAATGCTCGCCGTGGCGGGCTGAAGCGGCGTCCACGTGCCTCGATCACCCAACTCGATGCATCCGTATCGTCCAGCTCGATGGGGGTCACGCGAACGATGCGGCCATCCTTCACGTAGACGAAGAGGGGCCCGCCATTGGTGCAGGTGGTGTAGCGTCGCGTGCCGTCGCGCATGGGCGTGCCCATCGGCAGACCGACCGTGCGCATCATGCTCAGGGTTTGCATGAGCCAGACCAGCAGTTCGTCCTCGCCTTCGGTGACCACCTTGAAGTTCTTGGCGGCGTGGACGATTTCGCCCTGGTCCGGGCTGGGGGAAAGGAACTTCAGGGCGGTGGCGACATCCTTGAACGCCATGCGCACGTCGGGCCGCGGATGCTTGCCGGCGCGCGACCGAATGCGGCCATTCCTGAACTCGATGGCGCGACCGATGCTGTGATCCATGAGCCCGATCCATGCGACGAGATTGCGCTCCTCGAGGCGATCACGATAGGCGGGAAAGCGGCGCGCCGTCAGGTCCAGAACCTTGGGCAAGGCAAAGAGAATGGTCTTGAGAGCCTGTCGTTTCATCGTTCGATCCAAAGTGTTGCTTCCATGCGGGCGCGTCGGCTAGAACGTATAAGCGACGTTCAAGAAAACGCTGACGGGATTGAGTCGGAGCGTCGATGTGGAAACGATCTGTGTTCCGGTCGCAGTCTGTCCGTATAACGTGAGGTGGGTCTTCACCGGCATGTAGTTGATGGAAGTGCCGACGGACCAGTGTTTTGTCATCGCGTAACTCGCTCCCAGCTCGAATACGGGGTTCCACGATGCGCTGAGTGTCGCGCGCGCCGAGCCGCCCGGCCCAAAGCTGTCGGAGATGAATTGGCTATTGGTTGCCCGAACCTGAGTGAACCACGTGTAGTTCACGCCAAGTCCCGCATAGGGACGGAATTTCGAAGCAGCGGAAAACAGGTGATATCGAAGTTCGATGGCGGGCGGCATCGGCCGTGTGGTGCCGAGGGTGCCATACTTGTGCAACGTCCCGTCACCGATCAGATTCACTTTCAGAGGCAGTCCAAGCAGCATGGCGACACCGATGTTGTCGGTGACGTAGTACTCGGTGGTGATTCCCATCGTATCGGTCGAGCTGGCGTGCGCTCCGGTACCGGCCATTTGCTGATCCACCGGCACGCCGCCAACACTTTGCACGGTCAGCGGCGTTGCGTTGCCCTGTGGCGATATGTGCAGCCATCCCACCGATGTGGTGATGCTTCCGGCCGTCTGTGCATCCGCATTGTCGACAAGTGCAGCCGTGCAGATACAAACCGCCACGCCTGCGAAACGCGTCATTCGCGTCAAATTCATCGTGTGTCTCCTCTGTCTCGATCCGGTTCATGAATAACAACTAATTTGGATACCTTATTGATAATGACGAGCCGCTTTCCGAGTTTGTGTTATCGCGGCTAGTCGTGCGCCTCCGTCACCGCAGATCTGTCGCTGTCGATCCAGGCGACCGTACCGGCCTCGCGGCGATCGAAATCGAGAACGCAAACGGAAACCGGCCCAGCACCAGGCGTGCTGCAGTCTCGTGCACTGGATCGCTCAGTTCGACCACGACCGACATTCCGCCGGAATCGTTGGTTGCGACGTCGACTGATGCGCCGGGGGCGCCGCCTTGGTCCAATGCGGCACGTATCGCGTCACCCGTCTCGCGGCGTTTGAGTTCCGGTTTGAATATCTTGCCGACGCCTGTGAGCGGGATCGCTTCGACGATTCGGACGTGCTTGGGCAGGGCGGCGCGTTCGGTGATCTCCTGCTGCATGAACATGTCCAGATCGTGCTCGGTGGCGGTCATGCCCGGCTTGAGCTGAACGTACGCGACCGGCAATTCACCTGCATATGCGTCGGGGCGCCCGATTGCCGCGGCGATCTGGACCGCCGGGTGCCGATGCAGCGGTTCCTCGATTGTCGCCGGGTCGATATTGTGTCCGCCGCGGATGATCAAATCCTTCTTGCGGCCGGTCAGCCAGAAGTAACCGTCGACGTCGCATCGGCCGAGGTCGCCGGTGTTGAGCCAGCGCTTGCCGTCGCCGAGATCGAGCCAGAGGGCCTTGTTCTGGTCGGCATGCGTGTAGCCGGTGAAAACGTTCGGGCCGGAGATGACCAGCAGCCCCTCTTCGTTAGCCGCGCAATCGCGCAGATACCGTCCGGCTTCGTCCACGACGACGGCTTTCATCGCCTGGAAGGGGATGCGAAGCCCGATCGATCCAAGCCTGCGCTCGCCGGTCGTCGGGTTGACGCTGCTCACGCACGTTCCCTCGGTCAGGCCGTAACCTTCGAGAATCCGGATGCCCGTCTTTTCCTGGAAGGCCTTGAAGACCCCGACCGGCATCGGCGCGGCACCGCACAGGCCGTATTCGAGCGAGTCGATAACATGATCGCCGACCGGAATGTCGAGCAGCGAAGCATAAAGTGTCGGGACGCCACTGAAGAAATTGATGCGATGATGTTCGACGATTTCCCAGAAACGTTTGACGACACCGTTACCTCGGTAGCCCTGCGGTGTGCCGAGCACGACATGGGCGCCGCGCGAAAACGGCAGAAGGCCGGTCACCATCGCGGCATTGACGTGAAAGAGCGGCAAGCCGCAAAAAGTCGTTTTGCCGGGGCCGATACTGTTGCCGAAGAATCGCCCGGCGCTCCACGCATTCGCCACTTCGTTGCCGTGACTGCGCATCGCGATTTTCGGCAACCCGGTGGTTCCACCGGTACAGAAGTAAGAGGACATGTCCCCGGGTTGAATGCGGCGTGCATTGTCGAGCGCTGTACCGGATTCCCGTGAGATCGCCGCACCGAAGTCGTGGATCTGGATGTGCGCAGGCACCGTCTCGCGCAAGGCGCCAGCGCCGTAAGGCTGCGCACACGCGTCATGCTGGAGCGTCCGGTCCGCCGACCGTGCCGTGCCCCGCACGCGATCGGCCAGATTGACGAGCACGAGATGCCGAAGCGGCTCGACCCGGGGAAGGATCTCCGCGACTTTTTGCCAGAGATCGGTCCCGGGAAATGGCGCGAGCGTCACAAGCACGCTGGCACCGGCCGCGTTGAGCAGATTGCCTATCGCTTCGCCTTCCAGCAGCGGATTGATCGCGCATACGATGCCGGTCGCCTGCCCGCCCCAGATCACGAAATGCGTTTCGGGAAGATTGGGCAGCACGTAAGCGATCACGGAATTCGAATTCACGCCGAGGCGCGCGAACGTGTTCGCCGTGCGCGTGATGTCCCGGACCAGCTCGCGATAGGTCCAGCATTCGGCGTCGCGGTGCGCGTCGGCGGTCATGAAAAAGGAGAGGGCAGGGGCGGACGGATCGATGGCCGCACCGGCGCAGATCATCTCGTACGTGCTGGTCGGAAGGTCCGGCGGAAGGGCCATTGCTTCAATCGCAAGCACGTCGTCCCGGGTCGCGATGCCGTTCATGCTGCTTCGTCCACGATTTCGTTACGTTGCACGCCCAGATCGATCGTTCCGTCGCGGCTCGCGATCCGGGCTTCGACGATGTCTCCTGCCTTCAGATACTGCGCTCGCCCCGCCTGCACCTTCATGAACATCTTCCATTTGACGGATTCGGGAAAGAGCGCGACCGCTCGCTGCTTGAGCGGCGACGGGATGCTCAGTGCGCAGCCCGCCGGCGTGCCGGTCGCGAGCAGATCGCCGGCGCGAAGGTCGTGCACGCCCGACAACTCGGTCAAGGTTTCCGCCGGACCATAGACGAGGTTCGACGTCGAGTCCTGCTGACGCACCGCGCCGTTGACGGTCAGCGTCAGGTCGAGCGCTTTCAGCTTCGGGAAGTCACGCCGCTCGAGCAGGCACAGATAGGGGCCGACCGGGCCAAAGGTCCGGAAGCTCTTGCCCTTGTAGAACTGCATCTGCGGGATCTGGACATCGCGCGCGGAATAGTCGTTGACGATCACGGTGCCGGCAACATACTCGTGCAGGTTCGTGTCCGTGATCTGCCGGTGAGACGTGATGTTGCGTTTGAGGATGAGGCCGAGCTCGATTTCGTAGTCGAGAAACCTGACGTGCCGCGGTTTCACGACCTGGGAGTCGGCCGCGACGATGCAACTCGTCGCCTTCGTGAAGATCATGTTGAACTTCTTCACGTCCGGATCCATGCCCGATTCGATCATGTGTTGGCGATAATTCGCGCCCTGGCAAACGAATTGCTGGTTGGCTGTTACAGGGGGCAGCCACTCCACATCTGTCTCCGGAATCGTCGGCCCGTCGAGCGCGACGAGCCGCTCAACCGGATTCGCCGCGAGAAAGCTCGCGGTTGTTTCGAAGTCGCCGGGAATCGGCGTGACGGCGCCGTTGGCGACCACACCCCATTGGGCGCGGCCGTTGTGCCGGAAGTGCAGGACATGCAGTGACATGAATGTGTCTCTCGTGAGTCGAACAGGCGGATGGGGATCAGGCGAACAACTTCGCCAGGGTCAGCAGCTTGCGGATCGTCAGATCGGGACTGCGGCGCAGGTTGCGAAGCAGCGCCGCAAGGCTCGAGGGCGTGAACCGGGGTTTCGTGAAGCTGCGCGGCATCGTCGGGCCCCACTGCGCCATCGCTTCGCGGCTGACTGCGTGCGTGCCCGTCGGCTCGTCGGCCGTGAACAGGTCGCCGTCGCAATAGTGTTCGTGCTTGTCGCCCCATGGATCCTGCCAGTAGTCGAAGATCTGGCTGCCCAGGATGTGCCGGCCGATGCCCCACGCGTGCGTCCACCCTCTGTCGCGGAGCATGCGCTGGCCCATGCCGACGGCGTCGGCGTCGACCAGTTCGTATGCGCTGTGGCTATACGTCGGCACGAACCCTTGAGCGAGCGCGAGCGTATGGTGGTCGGCCGGCCTCTCGCCAAGATCGAGCCGCATGAATGCAACCGCGGGTGAGCCGTCCGGCAGCACCTGGACGTCGCTCGGGACGAATCCGAAATGTCGCGTGTACCACGCGCAGGTTTCCTGGAAGTCGGCCAGCTCGAGTACGACGTGCCCAAGACGAATGATCTCGGGCGCGTGTGCGGGTGGCCGCTGCGTCTCGTTGATCCGCACGGGCGCGTCGACCGAGTTGAATGGAAGCGGAGCACGATGCGGCAGCGTGTCGGCCCGTGTCTGGCCCGCGATCGCGTCGACCCGAAAACCCGACGGATCGGCGAGCCGCACCCGATGGCCGCCGCCAGGCCAATCCGATGCCTCGATCTCCGACGCGCCAGGGAGTTTGGCGAGCGCCTCCAGATCGGCGCGACTGTCGACCCGCAATCCGAAGCCGACGAAGCGAGCCTTCGGCGCGCGGCGAACGACATAACAGAAGTGTGCGGTGCCGGTTCCGCGCAGCAGTAATTGCGTGTCATCCCGCAGCACCGTTCGGAGACCGAAGTCATTGAGAAAGTGCTCTGCCTCGTCGAGATCGGGGCGATCGAAGATCAAATAGGCGAGCGCCGATGCCTTCGTTGTGGGGTGAGGGTGGCGAGCCGGTTGTGTGGTGGTCAGTTTCATGGCGGATGACAATCAGGCAGATCGAGTGACGCTCGCGAGGGCACACGCCGTCGCACCGAGGGGCTTGCCGCGCAACGGCAGGCATGCGATCGAATCGGGGCGCGACGTGACTGGCCGGCCCGTAAATATTGCGAAGTCGATCGTCGATTTCGCATGGAGGCGGCGCTTCACGGCGCAGGTGCCGGGAGTCCGCAGCGCTTCGTTGCCGAATGCGATCGCGCGTGGGGCGACGCGTATCTCGGCAGCCTCGTCGACGATCAAGACGTCGACTTCGTGACAGACCCGCCGATTGGCCATCGGGGCGCCGACTGCCTCGAATCCGGCAATCAGTGTGCCGAGCGCCAACGGCAGCGCACGCTCCGTCGACGAGCGCGAGTTGTTGTTGATGGACGCGCGGGCGCCCGTGTGCAGTTGTGTCTCCACCGTATCTCCATTCGTCGTTCGATCGGTTCTCGAGGGTTTGTCAGTCACCTTTGATGACATTAAAGTCATAGATGATAAGTTTGTCAATATAGACATTTGAATCTATACTTGGGCACGAACAAGCATCGGAAACCTCATGACGAATACACCGAGTCGCCGGACACCAAAGCGCTCCGCTCCGGAAGCATCCAGTCCAGCGGTCGCCGAAGAGCGTGAGCCACGTGGCGCGCGCCGCAAGCGGGAGACCCGTGCACGCCTGCTGGACGCCGCGCTCAGACTGATGGCGGAGAAGGGCATGGAAGGCGTCGCCATCAACGAAATCACCGAGGCCGCCGACGTCGGCTTTGGCTCGTTCTACAACCACTTCGAATCGAAGGAGGCGATCTACGCCACGCTGGTGGAATCGGTGTTTGAGGAGTTCGCGGATTCGCTCGATCGCTTGGCCAGCGGCTTGTCCGACCCGGCGGAAATCATCTCCGTCTCGGTACGGCATACGCTGATGCGTGCCCGGCGCGAGCCGGTATGGGGACACTTCCTGATACGCGAGGGCTTTTCGGCGCGCGTCCTGACGCTCGGCCTGGGTCAACGCCTACTGCGGGACATCGAGCGCGGTATCGCCGAGAAACGCTTCGTGGTTGCCGACCCGTTCATCGGCTTCCTTTCAGTTGGTGGTACGGTGCTGACCGCAATTGCCGCCGAACTCAACTTCGTCGCTCCGGGCGCGCCGGCGGCCGGTGTTCTCAAGGAACTCGGCTTCAACGGAGAGCATTTCCCGGAACGCACGGCGGCGACGCTCCTGCATATGCTGGGGCTCAAGCGTGCGGATGCCGAGAAGATCGCAAGCCGGCCGCTGCCGGTCGTGGAAGCGGCCGAAACGGCACAGTGACCGACGGGGCGACGCAGGCGCCGGCGAGGCCATCCCGAGCGCTGGTGCGGTAGCTGTCAGCCGACTGCTGTGCCGAGCCTGGCGTCTGTGGTCCAGTCGGTGCACGCCGACCGCGTTCGACCAGGTGCGTCACCGGAATTGAAAGCGCACGGCGGCGAATCTCGTCGCCGACAGGTGAGGCACAGCGATCGTCATAGAGGCTGGTGCCCCGTGTCGGACTTGCGTGCATGACCAGTCGGCTGCCGGGCACGGGAGCCGGCACAAGGATGATGAGCGTGTTGATCATTCGGCGTCGCATTTGACGCCGGAGATGCTGCCCCCGCTGTCATTGGCCGGGAGCGTGGAGAACCCCGTGGACGGGGAAGTGCACGCGGGGAGTGCGGCCAGCTTGACGCACGCAATTCCGGATCGTCGAGGTGGCCGAACAACTGGTTCGCATGCGCCATGCGTGCCATTGAGATTGTTGTCGATCCCACCGCACTCAATCGGCCAGCGCTTTCCCGGTGGCGTCCTTGATTTTCGCTTTCCATTGCTTGCGGATTTCGGCGACGACCGGATCCGGAAGCGAAATGTAGTCGAGATCCGTGGCGGCCTGGTTGCCATTGCGGAATGCCCAGTCGAAGAACTTCAGCGTTTCCTTGCCCTGTTCCGGCTTGTCCTGCTTCGTGTACAGCAGCACGAACGTCGCGCCGACGACGGGCCATGCGTCCTTGCCCGGCTCGTCCGTCAGGATCTGGTAGAACGACTTCGACCAGTTCGCGCCGGCAGCAGCAGCCTTGAAGGTTTCCGTTTTCGGCTCGACCACCGCACCCGTCGAGTTCTTCAGCGCGGTGTAGGTCATGTTGTTCTTCTTCGCGTACGCCCACTCGACGTAGCCGATCGCGCCCGGCAGGCGCTGCACGAAGGCCGCGACGCCGTCGTTGCCCTTGCCGCCCGTGCCCGTCGGCCAGTTGACCGTCGTGCCTTCGCCGATCTTCGACTTCCACTCGTCGTTGACCTTCGACAGGTAGTTCGTCCAGATGAAGCTCGTGCCCGAACCGTCAGCGCGGCGAACGACTGCGATATCCGTATCCGGCAGCTTGACCTTCGGGTTCAGCGCGGCGATCGCCGGGTCGTTCCACTTCTTGATCTTGCCGAGGTAGATGTCGCCGAGCACCGGGCCCGACAGCGTCAGCTCGCCTGACTTCACGCCCGGCACGTTGACGACCGGCACCACGCCGCCAACCACCGTCGGGAACTGGAACGGGCCTGCCTTCGCGAGCTCTTCATCCTTCAGCGGCGCGTCCGAACCGGCAAAATCGACCGTCTTCGCGTTGATCTGCTTGAGGCCGCCCGACGAACCGATGCCTTGATAGTTGACCCTGCCGCCGCCTGCCTTCCTGTACGCATCAGCCCATTTCGTGTAAATCGGTGCTGCAAACGTGCTCCCGGCACCGGTGATATCGGCGGCTTGACCGGCGGTGGCGACAATAGCGAAGGTGCAGAAAATCAGGATCCGGATGTTCATTTACAACCTCCTGTCTGCGGTCGGCATGCCGGCCCCACACGCTGGTTACGATCTAGAAGTCTGATTTGTCGAGCTGGATGTGCCGGCCGTCGCTCGGCAATGCATGTTGATTGACCGCGATCGTGATCCTGTCGCGATTGCTTTCAAAAGCCGTGAGCAACTGCTCCGGTGTCGCTGTGTTTGCGCCGAGCTTTTCTCGAATGATGTTGGCCGGGAGCTTAACCGCAACGTACCCCCAACCGGTGCCATAGGCAGAGAACGACAGGCTCAGATCGTCGCAGACGATTGGGTATGTCAGACAAGTGGTGTGGTCCGTCATGGCGCGCGGTGAGAGGTCTCGCATGGGAGGGTGATAGGAGTATTGCATCTGGATGTGAAAACTCAAGGAGCGTGCAACTGCCGGAAACGCTTAGTTCCCGCCACTTGCCACTATGGAGGCCAGCGCGCGATCGCCGTCGCGTTGCGCAGTGTCTTCAGCGGAAAAGATGTGCTCGCTGAATGCGATCAGTTTGAAGCCGCTTCCCGTGCAGCGAGGAATCGTGATGCCCCAATGCCAGCCCCCATCTTGTTCGAATACATGGAGGACCGGGGGCGACTGACTCAGTGATGGTGAAGAAGTCGTCATGGCGTGCTCTCCCGTCATGGGGCGACGCTGGGGAACTACATCGAAGGTGCGAACCCAGTCTACGAGCATTCCTGTTGCGCTGCAATATTCGGCTTGCCGTGAAAATTCCGATGCGCCAAACGTCACAATTTTGAAATACCAATGTGCGCAGTGAGCGCTTCTGGCATATTGATGTGACGATTGCGAATCTTCGGAGGCTTTATGGACAGCGGTTCGCTTGTATGGGCAGGGGTGCCGCACAACAGCGATGGTGTGGTCTTTCAGGTTCGAGTGGGGCGCGGACTTCAACGTTTTCATGTCGCACGCACGGTTCTTGAAAAGGCACTCGATCTTGAGCGATTGGCGTCCGATGCGCGCCAACTTGAATGCTTTTATGAGCAACTGAGCTCGATCCTGAGCGTCGCTCGGAAGGCGCGCTCGAAGGCCAAGGCGGATACTGTTTCGCTGAACATTGCCGATTTCTTGCGAACGAGCAATGCGCGCACCGGGCAGGATTCCGCGGCGGCGATGCGCCGAGCGCCATAGAGAGGTTGATGGCGTCAAGCCTTGGAGTCCCCCTCGTTGGACACTATCCGATGACTGCGTTCACTCGGAATTTGCGATGGTGCTGCGTTCCAACGGCGGATTCCCGGACGCACTGCGCGACGGCACGGGTCGTGCGGCCCGACCGCTCGGCGCCGACGTCGACCGACACGCCGGCAACGACGTCTTCGACCAATGCGGCGCCGGTTTCGCATCGGGCTTCGAGAGTGCGGACCGGTGCGGCCGGAAGGCGCCGGCCGGTCCGTCGACGCAAGCAGCGGCTATTGCCGGGCCGCGACGGTCGTGCCGGTGTCGGGTGGCAGTTCGCCCATTGCCTGCAGCAGCGCCGCCGTATCGGTCATCCGGCGGCTCGCGGCACGCACCGCATCGAGCTCCGCGTTCAGATAGACCTGCTCGCTCGACCGTTGCGCGGACATCGGAACGGCACCCAACGTGCGGCGTTGCGCCGTTTCGTGGAACGCCTCGCCTGCCGCGCGCGCCGCGAGTTCGTTCGCGGCCTGCGCTTGCGCGTCGTTGTCCAGCGCGGCGAGCGAATCTGCGACGTCACCGAACGCGGACAACACCGCCGCCTTGTACTGCAGCACTGCGGCGTCGTACGCATCGCGCGACGCCCGCCGGTGCGCAAGCAATGCACCGCCGTGGAAGATCGGCTGCGACAGCCCGGCGCCGACGGCCCACAGCCCGCCCGCGCCCGACAACAGCGCCGGCCAGCTGAAGCCGCCGCGCCCCATCGTCGCGGTGAGCGACAGGCTGGGGAACAACTGCGCGGTCGCCTCGCCGACGTCCGCTGATGCCGCCTTCACGGCCGCCGCGGCCGCGCGGATGTCCGGGCGTGCTTTCAGCAGGTCGGACGGCACGACCACGGGGACGTGTTCCGGCAGCGACAGGCCCGTGAATGACGGGACCGGCGGCGGCGCGTCGGGCGTGCGGCCCAGCAGGATCGCCAGCGCGTGAACTGCGCTCGCGCGTTGCTGGCGCAGCAGCGGCAGCGTCGCGGCAAGCGACGCCGCGCCCTGCGTCGACGCCAGCGCCTGCACATGGGATACCGCACCGAGCGCGTAACGCTGCTGGTCCTCGGCTGCGGACGCCTCGGCGACGGCGATCAGGCGCTCCGTCAGCAGGATCTGGCGGTCGAGCGTCGCGGCGCGGATGGCGGTGCCCACGATGTTGGCCGCCAGCGCACGCCTTGCCGCTTCGAACTCGCAACCGCGCACGTCGACGCGCGCGGCGCTTGCCTCGTTCGCGTAGCGCGTGGCGCCGAACAGGTCGAAGGTGTAATGCGCCTGCAGTTGTCCGACAAACACGTTGTAGCGCAGGCTTTGCGCGCCTGCGCCGGAGATGTCCGGTGTGCGCGTGCGGGCGACCTGCGCATTCGCGTCGATCGACGGCAGCGTCGACGCGCCGATTTGCGCGCGCAGTTCCTCGTGCGCGGCGGCGAGCGTCTTTTCCGTCGCGGCCAGCGTCGGATTCGCGCGCAGGCCTTCATCGACCAGCGCGTCGAGCACGCTGGAGCGGTACAGGCTCCACCATTGCGGGACAGGCGCGGCGCCGACGTCGAATTGCTGCGCGACGCCCGCCGCCTCGGCGGTGCGCGGCGCCTGGGGCGTCGCGCCGTAGTGCGCCGGCGACGGCATCGCGGGCGGCGCACTGCTCGGGGCCATCGCACAGCCGCCCAGGCCAAGCACCGCGCTGGCGGCCAGCAAAGATGTGATACGAGAGAGTTTCATCAGCATGTCTCCGAGGACGCGACGTCCATTGCGCGCGACTCGCGTTCGTCGGCGCGCACCTTGAAGCAGGTCGCATAGAGCGCCGGCAGGAAGAAGATGGTCAACACCGTCGCGATCGTGATGCCGCCCATCAGCGCGGTGGCCATCGGGCCGAAAAAGCCGGAACGCAACAGTGGAATCAGCGCCAACACGGCGGCCGCGGCGGTCAGCATGATCGGCCGGAAGCGGCGCACGGTTGCACCTACGATTGCGGTGAAGCGTGGCTGCCCGGCCGCGATGTCCTGGTCGATCTGATCGACCAGGATCACGGAATTGCGCATGATGATCCCGAACATCGCGATCACGCCGAGCAGCGCGACGAAGCCGAACGGCTTGCCGAACAGCAGCAGCGCGGCGACGACGCCGATCAGGCCGAGCGGCGCCGTCAGCACGACGATGAAGGTGCGCGAGAAGCGTTTGAGCTGGATCATCAGCAACGTCAGCACCGCGATGATCATGAGCGGCATCTCCGCGTTGATCGACGTCTGGCCCTTCATGCTTTCCTCGGCCGCGCCACCGATATCGATCCGGTAACCGGCCGGCAAAGTGGCGCGTAGCGTCGACAGGGCGGCGTCGAGGTCGCGTGTCACGCCGATGCTCGGCGCTTCGCCGCGCACGTCAGCTTGCACGGTGACCGTCGGCTGGCGGTCGCGTTCCCAGATCACGCCATATTCGAGCGTGTCGCGCACATGGCCGATCGAGCCGAGCGGCACCGGACCGTGCGGCGTCGGGATCGCCAGGCCCGCGAGCCTGGACGGATCGACGCGTTCGCTCTTTGGCGCGCGCAGATCGACGTCGATCAGCTTGTCGCGTTCGCGATACTGCGTGACGGTATAGCCTGACAGCGTCATCGCGAGGAAGCTGGACACGTCTTCCGACGTCACGCCAAGCTGACGTGCCTTCAGTTGATCGATCTCGAACGACACCGATCGCTCGGCCGGCTCGTCCCAGTCGAATTGCACGTTGCGCGTGCGGTTGTCGGCGCGCACCTTGTCCGCGACCTTTTCCGCGATGCCGCGTACGGTCGCGATGTCGTCGCCGCTGACGCGGAACCTGATCGGAAAGCCGACGGGCGGGCCGTTTTCGAGGCGGGCGACGCGCGTGCGCTCGGTCGGGAAGCCGTTTGCCAGCGTCGACTCGAGCCAATGCGACAAGCGGTCGCGCGATTCGATGTCCTTGGCCGTGATCACGAATTGCGCGAAGTTCGGCTGCTGAAGCTGTTGATCGAGCGGCAGATAGAAGCGCGGCGCACCGGTGCCGACGAAGTCCACGACGTGATCGATTTCAGGCCGACCGTTCAGCGCCTTCTCGAGCCGCTTTGCCTCACGCAGTGTCGCGTCGAACGAAGCGCCTTCCGGCAAGCGCATGTCGACGAGCAGTTCGGGCCGCTCCGAATTCGGGAAAAACTGCTGCGGAACGCGCGTGAAGGCGACCATCGCGATCGCGAACAGCACGGCCGTCACGCCGAGCACGACCCAGCGGCGGTCGATGCAAGCGGAGATCCAGCCGGACAGCCGGCGGTAGAACCCCGTGTCGTACACCTCGTCGCCATGCGCGTGACCGTCGCGATGCGTGTGCTCCGGCAGCATGTGATAGCCGAGCAGCGGCACCAGCACGACGGCCGCGAACCACGACACGATCAGCGAGATCGCCGATACCTCGAAGATCGAGCGCGTGTATTCGCCGGTGCTCGATTTCGCGAGCGCGATCGGCAGGAAGCCCGACACGGTGACGAGCGTGCCCGTCAGCATCGGGAACGCCGTGCTCGTGTACGCGAATGCGGCCGCGCTCGCGCGGCTCCATCCCTGCTCGAGTTTCACCGCCATCATCTCGACGGCGATGATCGCATCGTCCACCAGCAGCCCGAGCGCGAGCACCAGCGTGCCGAGCGACACCTTGTCGAGGCCGATGCCGAACGCGTGCATGCACAGTGCCGTCACGGCGAGCACGATCGGAATCGTGATGACGACGACCATGCCGGTGCGCAGGCCGAGCGACACGAGGCTGACGACGAGCACGATCGCGACGGCTTCTGCGACCGCTTCGACGAAGTCGTCCACCGAGTGCTTCACGGCATGCGGCATGCTGGACACCGCGGCCAGCTTCAGACCGGCCGGCAAACCGCGCTGCAGCTCGGCTGCCTTCGCGTCGAGCGCCTTGCCGAGATCGATCACGTCACCGCCTTTTTGCATCGTGACGCCGATGCCGAGCACTGCGTGACCGTTCGTACGCATCTGCGTGACCGGCGGATCGTCGTAGCCGCGCGTGACCTTCGCGACGTCGCCGAGCCGGAACGTCCGGCCGTTCACGTCGATCAGCAGGTCGGCGAGCGCCTGCGTGTCCTTGAACGCGCCGCTCGGGCGCACGAACACGCGATCGTCCCCCGTCGTGATCGTGCCGACCGGCGCGACCGCGTTTTGCGCATCGATCGCCCGCGCGAGCTGCTGCGGCGTGATCGCGAGCCGCGTCAGCTGCGCGTTCGAGATCTCGACGAATACGTGCTGCGCGGGATCGCCGAAGTAGTCGACCTTCGCGACACCCGGCACACGCAACAGCACGGTGCGCAGCTTGTCCGCGTAATCGTGCAGTTGCGCCGGCGAGTAGCCGTCGCCTTCGAGCGCATAGATATTGGTATAGACGTCACCGAATTCGTCGTTGAAGAACGGGCCGACGACGCCCTTGGGCAGCGTCGCGCGGATGTCGCCGACTTTCTTGCGAACCTGGTACCAGGTTTCCGGCACCTGATCGACCGGCGCCGAATCCTTCATCGCGAAGAAGATCATCGACTCGCCGGGCCGCGAATAGCTCTTGATGTTGTCGACGTACGGTGCGGCCTGGAGCTGGCGGCCGATCCGGTCGGTGACCTGTTCCTGCACCTCGCGCGCCGTGGCGCCCGGCCAGTAGGTCTGGATCACCATGGTGCGGAACGTGAACGGCGGATCTTCCGATTGAGCGAGTCGTGTATAGCCGATCACGCCGAAGATCGTGGCGAGGCCGATCAGGAAGATCACCAGTTGCTGATGCTTCAGCGCCCATGCGGAGAGGTTGAAACGGCCGCCGTCGTGCGATGCCGCGCCGGTTCGTGCGAGCGTGCCGTCGGTCGACGGCTGGTGTTCCGGAGCATTCATGATGCGAAGTCCTCCGCATGCAGCGGCGGCACGACGCGCACGCGCTGGCCGGCGCTGACCGTGTGAACGCCTTGCATCACGACACGTTCGTCGTCCGCGAGACCCGACGTGACGGTGATCGTGCGTTCTTCGTAGCGCCCGACCGACACCGGGCGCAGCTCCAGCGTGTCGCTGCCCTTGCGGACGACCCATACGGCCGGCGCGTCGCCGTGATGAAAGAGCGCGGTGGCCGGGAGCGTGACCGCGTGGTCCGCGGCAGTGTCGGCGGCACCGTCGAACGTGATGCTTGCGGTCATCCCGGAGCGCACGTCCGGCCCCGGCGCGAGCAGCGTCAGCTTCACGCGCCAGGTGCGGCTCTGCGGATCGGCGGCCGCCGCGACTTCGCGCACGCGTGCGTCGAGTACCTTGCCCGGCAGGGCCGTCAGGCTGACGTGTGCGGTGCGGCCGACCGCGAGATCGCGCAGTTCGCGCTCCGCGACGTCGCAGACGATGTCGAGGTCGCCGCTCCAGTCCAGATGAAACACCGCCTGGCCGGGCTGCACGTTCTGCCCGGTATCGGCATCTTCCGACGTGATGACGCCGTCGTGATCCGCGACCAGCGTCGCGTAGCGCAGCTGATCGCTCGCGAGCGCCATCTGCGCGAGTGCGGAATCGCGTTGCGCGACCGCCGATGCATACGCGTCCTGCGTCGTCTCGAGCTGCGCGGGTGCGATCAGGTTGGCCTGAGCCTGGGCGCGGTCGCGATCCAGCTGCTGCTTCGCATAGGCAACGCGATGCTCGGCGGCATCGAGCTGGGCGCGCGCGTTCAGCAGTGTGTTGTGCAGGTCCGCCGGATCGAGCATCGCGAGGGTCTGGCCGGCCTTGACGGTGTCGCCGATCCGCACGCGGCGCTCGACGATCTTGCCGCCGACCCGAAACGACAGCGGCGTCGAATAGCGCGCCTGAACCTGCGCGGGCAGCACGCGCTGCACTGCGCCGTTGTCCGCATGAACGGGCAGCGCGACCACCGGCTGCAGTTCGGGCGCGGGGGCCTCGTGCGAGTGGCACGCCGTGAGGAGAATCGCACAGCAGGCGAACGCAATCGGGGCTCGCCGAAGCGGCGGCGCGATGCGTGTCATAAACGGGCGCGTTGAAGTCAGCGCGTCAAGACCGGGTGATTTCACGATGTTTCCAAGACAAGTGAGGGCCAACTGAAAAGAGGTCGGCGACCACGGCGGGTCGCCCTGGTTTATGCAGGCGCACGTGAGCGTTTCCGCGGCGGTACGCCTGACGATCAATCAGTACTCCAATGTTCCGGGTGCAGACCATTCCATTTGCCGACCTGGCGCGGCTCCCGCCTGGCGATAGCCGCGCATGCGCCGACGCGGCCGTCCGCACGTCGCCGACGCTCGCTAGCGTGGGGTGGACGGTGTCTGGACAGGGACCGGCTCTGCGATGTCCGAGATTAGACTCATAACTGATAATGTTGTCAAGTATGAGAGAAAAATCTAGAATTGCCCCATGCAGAAAAATCTTTCGAAAAAGGGAGGCGCGCTCATGGGCGACGCACCGGTCCGGCCCCGCCGGTCGAACGCATCAGCGGGCGAGGCGGAGCAGCGTCAGCCGCGCGGCGCCCGGCGCAAGCAGGCGACGCGGATGCGCCTGCTGCAGGCGGCGTTCAGCCTGATGGCGGAAAAGGGCAGGGACAACGTGGCGATCAGCGAGATCACCGAGGCGGCGGATGTGGGGTTCGGCTCGTTTTACTACCACTTCGAATCGAAGGACGGCATCTTCGCCGCGCTGACGGAGTGGGTGTTCGACGATTTCGCGGACGGGCTCGAGCGTCTGGCGAGCGGATTGTCGGATCCGGCGGAGGTCGTTTCCGTCTGCGTGCGCCACACACTGATGCGCGCGCGCCGCGAGCGGCTCTGGGCACGGTTCCTGATGCGGGAGGGACTTTCCGAGCGCGCGCTCGGCCACGGGCTGGGCCAACGCTTGCGGCGGGACAGCGAGCGAGGAATCTCGGCGCGCCGCTTTGTCGTCGGCGATCCGTTCATGAGCGTGCTCGCGACGACGGGGACGATCCTGGCGGTGATTGCTGCGGAGTCCTACGCGGCGGCGGGCGCGGCACGAAAGCCGATGGAGGACGAGGGCAAGTTCCCCGAGCGAGCTGCGGCGATGGTATTGCAGATGCTCGGCCTGACGTGCGCCGAGGCACTTGACGTGGCGAACCGACCGTTGCCGCCCGGCGACTTCGCCCGTCAGGTTCGTCGGTAGCGTAGATATGCACTAGTGCATTTGCAACTTTCGCGCGGCACGAAGGTTTGTGACCATGTCGAATCCACGGCGCAATGCGCCATATGCCGACCACCCGGGAGCCACGCATGTCCGAAACGATCTTCGATGCATTGCGCGAAAGTCACGAGATCCAGCGCGGATTGATGCGCCGGTTGTTGCGGTCGAGGCCAGGCCCGGATCGGGGCACCCTGTTCGAACAGCTGCGCATCGAGCTTGGCGCGCACGAGGCCGCCGAGGAGCGCTTTCTGTACGCTCCGATGCTGATGGACGATCGCGGGCTTCATCCGTCGCGCGATGCGCTTGCCGATCATCACCGGATGGACGAGATCGTCGACGACCTGCGCGGCCGCGACCCCGGCTCACGCGGCTGGCTGGCGACTGCCAGGAAACTGTCTGGAGAACTGCACGATCATCTGAAAGAAGAGGAGAAGATCTTCTTTCAGATATCCGGAAAGATCCTGCGTGATACGGCCAAGTCGACGCTCGCGAAGCGATACCGGAACGACTATCGGCGCATGCACGCGCGGCTGGCGGACGAATAGCGGCCGACGACGTCATCCTCTACCCGGACGGCACATCATGAAAACCTTCCACTGCGGCCAATGTTCGCAACTGGTGTTCTTCGAGAACGTGAAGTGCGAGCGCTGCGATGCATTGCTCGGTTATCTGCCGGACGTCGGCGAAGTCGGCGCGTTCGAGCCTGCGGGCGACGGAACATGGCGTAGCCTGCACGCGGCCGCGCCCGGGAAACGCTATCGGCAATGCGCGAACTACGCGATGGAGCGCGTTTGCAACTGGATGATTCCGGCAGAAAGCGACGACGCGCTGTGCCGCGCATGCGTGCTTACCGAGACGATCCCAAACCTGTCGTCTCCCGACAACCGGCTGCTGTGGTTCCGGCTCGAGGCTGCGAAGCGACGGATGCTATATACGCTCCTCGTGCTGGGCTTGCCGGTGGAATCGCGCGCGCAGCAACCGGCACGCGGGATGAGCTTCGCATTCAAGGCGTCGACGGACACCGAGCCTGTCATGACCGGCCATGCAAACGGCCTCATCACGGTGAACCTTGACGAAGCAGACGACGCGAAGCGGGAGCGGATCCGCGCGGACATGCGCGAGCCCTATCGCACCTTGCTCGGCCACTTCCGGCACGAAATCGGCCACTACTACTTCGACCGCCTCGTGAGCGGCAGCCGCTGGATCGAATCGTTTCGCACCTGTTTCGGCGACGAGCGCGCCGATTACCGGGCGGCGCTCGACGCACACTATGCCAACGGGGAACCCGCAGGCTGGGAGAAGGCGTACGTCAGCGAGTACGCGACGATGCACCCGTGGGAAGATTGGGCCGAGACGTGGGCGCACTACCTGCATATCGTCGATACGCTCGATACCGCAACCGCGTGCGGGCTCGTGCTTGCCCCCGACGACGCGAGCCTGCCGACGCTGGCCGACCAGACGTCCGTCGACGAAGCGAGCTTCAGCAGCCTGATGCGGCGCTGGTTCCCGTTGACTTACGCGCTGAACAGCCTGAACCGCAGCATGGGGACGCCGGACGCCTATCCGTTCGTGCTGGCGCCTGCCGTCGTCGCGAAACTGCGCTTCGTGCACGATGTCGTGGCCGCCTCGGGCGACGCGACGGCGGCCCAGCCGTCGCTCGTCGCGTATGCGGCGGGGAGCGGGGCGGAGCCGGACAGCGTGCGGTAGACGTCCGGGCAGGCCTCCGATGGAAGCGGCCGCTCCGGCACTCGCCTGGCCGCTTCGCCCGGGTGTGCGCCGGTCTACTTCTGCATGATCTCCCGCGTCATTTGCCCGATCAACGCGACCAGCCCGGCGCGAACGGCCGTCGTTACGAGCCGTCGCGGCCCCAGGATCACGAAACCGGCCAGCGCCACCGCGACGGCTGCGCCGGTCGACCCGCCGAGGGTCGGCAGCCTCATCACCGGATATTCCGCGATGTCGCCGGAACGTGCTCGCCGGGCTATTTCGACGACGTGATTCGACGCGGACAATTCGGCCCGGGTCGCCGCCATGCGAGCCAGCAGAACACGCCGCATCGATTCCGGCGAATCGTCGGGGATTCGTCTTTTCATCACAGGCTCTCTTTGATGGTCTGGATGTCGCGCCGCAATTCCTCCGTCAGGACGGAAAACGTGCCGCGCTCGTCACGCATGCGCACCGCCGCGAAGGAACCGACGGACACGCACACCCAGAATCCGGCGACGACCCATGACGTCTCGATCAGGTACGGCGTTCGCGCTGCACTGACGATCGCCGCTACGCACACGAAAGCCAGCCCGAACGTTACGCTCAGGCCGAGCAATGCATACAGCATCAGATCGCGCAAGAAGTACTTCCTGGCGAGATCGAATTCGATTGCCGCGAGACCCGCGTAATCGGTCAGACGCGCGACCGAGAATTGCGCGACATCCTGCCATTTCCTGATTCTCGAAAGCAAAACCATGACATGCTCCGATGATGACTTCAACGCATGCCGTCGGGCTCGCGACAGCCGATCAGCGCTTCGACCACATTGCGCCGATGATGAAACTCACCGCCGCGACGGTCGCCAGCGCCGCAATCGGATTGCTTGCGGCAACGTCGCGCACCTGCTCGAGCGCCTCGCCATAGGATTGCTGAACTGCGCCGGCCACCTGACGCGCCTTTCCCTCGAACTGCATGTCGGCACTGCCCGTGGCGTCGCCCACCGCTTCCTGCGCCTTGCCCGCCAGCTTCTGCACGGTGCCTTCCGTCTTTTCGAACATGATCGACCTCGTCGTTCAATTTGGTTGCCTAACCATCGGGACAACGATGGAACACATCCGTGAAGCCATTCGATATCCCGGCACTCATTGTAGAGAGGCTGTTTCACGCGCGTCATGTTCAAATGCACTGGGACGGTTAGTGCATTTGAGCTGATCCGCTTCAGGAATCCTGGACCGATCAGCGAGTGAGCTTTGCGGTCAACTTCACCCTGAACCAGGAGGTGGTTTGTCATGAAACGGCAACGCTGTTCGATCGAACAGATCGTGGCGGTGCTGAAGCAAGCCGAGCTGGGCATGCCGGTGGCCGACGTGATCCGGCAGGTCGGTATTTCGGAACAGACGTTCTATCGGTGGAAGAAGCAATACGCCGGCATGCAGTCGGATCAGGTACGCGAACTCAAGCAACTGCAGGAAGAGAACGCGCGGCTGAAGAAGCTGGTCGCCGAACTGAGCCTGGACGAGGCCATCCTGCAGAACGTGGCATCAGAAAATGTATGGTCCGCCCCGCGCTGAGGAGAGACGTGGTGGATTACGTAGTGAGCCACTCCGGATTGACGATGAGGCGGGCCTGTCGGCTCGTGAAGCAACCACGCAGCGTTCAGTAATGCAGAAGCGTCAAGGATCCGCGTCCGGAACTGCGCTCACGTATGCGCGAGATCGCCTATACGCGTGTGCGTTACGGGTATCGCCGTGTCCGTGTACTGCTGCGCCGGGAAGGCTGGCAGTTGGGCCGGAACCAGGTGTACCGGTTGTATTGCGAAGAGCAGTTGCAGCTGCGCTCGAAGTTGCCGAAGCGACGAAATCAAGGCTCAAGGTCCACGTGACTGCGACCATTCAAGTTCATCCGCACCGGCGGTCATGCTGACCATGTCAAAACCGTCAACCACCTAAGTCAAGCCGAAATTCCGAGTCGTCCGCTTTGATCGCCACGCAAAGTGCCTCTAAACGGTGAACTCTGCGTTTGGAGCGGAATTGCGTGGAATATCAGACACAAATTGCGTGAGCGCATTGAGGCTTAGCCGTTCTTCGGCCACGGCAGGGGGAGGCGGCAACGGTTACAAATTCGTGCAAAGAGGCGGCGATGCCAAACGCGAGACCGGCGACCACTGATCTCATCATTATAGAAATAATGTCAAATCAATCGCGGCCGGTGATTGGATATCTAACGGTTTACGTTATATTATTCGAAAAATTATCGACGCAACCGCCATGTCCGACCTCGCTGCCGACGAATCCCGCCTGATCGCCGAAATCGACCGCCTGAAGGTCGATTTCCCGAAAACCCGCGAGCTGTATCGCGAGGTCTGCGCATTGATGTTCTTCCGCTTCGGCATCACGCCCACCGCGAACCGCCTGTACCAGCTCGTGCGCAAGGGCAGCATGAGCACGCCGACAGCGGTTCTCGGCGAGTTCTGGGCCGAGTTGAGGGAGAAGAGTCGTGTGCGCATCGAGCACCCCGACTTGCCGGCCGACCTGCAGGCTGCGGCCGGCGAGCTCGTCGCCGCGTTGTGGAGTCGCTCGACTACCGATGCCGCCGCAGCGCTCGATGCACTGCGCGCCGAAGTCGAAGCCGAACGAGCGGCGGCGAAGGCGGAGGTCGCTGCATTGCAAACCGACCTGTCCCGTACCGAAACCGCGCTGGAGCACCGCACGAGCGCGTTGCTGGCGGCCCAGGTGCGCATCCAGGAGCTCGAGCAGGCAAGGGCGGCCGACGAAGCGTCGCACCGCGCGCTGCAGGCGGAAGTCGAACGGCTGAAGTCCGACAATGCAGACGCCGATCGTGCGCTGGCGCAAGCGCGCGCCGATTTCACGTCGCAGCTCGACCGGCTGCGCGACGACGCGGGCCGGGCGGAGGAACGCTTGCGAGCATCGGAGAAACGGGCGCTTCAGGAGATCGACCGCGAACGGCTCGCGGCCGCGCGCGTTCAAAAGGAACTCGATGCGGCCGCGACGCGCGCCGAACAGCGCGATACGCAGCACCGCAAGGATCTCGCGGCGCTGCAGGCGCAATTGGCCGACACGCAGCACCGCTGCGGGGTGCTTGAAGGTCAGCTCGACGGCGCCCGCGCGGCCAATGCCGCGTATGTCGGTGAACTCGATGCATTGCGTGCGGAACGCGCATCACGCGCCCCCGTGCGCAGGGCGCCCGGTCGGCCGGCGGGCGGCAGTCTGCGTGCGGCGAAACCGGTCGCCAGGAAGCGCGCTCCCAAACCCGCGTGACATGGGCGCCACGGTACGGCGATAACGCATCCGCGACGCGGTGCGATTCGGGTAAAGTGCCGCTCAACTCGCCGGCTCGACGTTGCTAGACGACCGGTCTAATCGTTGTTAAGATACGCCATCATGAATGCATCTTCAGGCGCGGAAGTCCGCCAGCACATTCTGAATATCGCGAAGCCGATCATGCTCCACAAGGGGTTCTCGGCGGTCGGTCTGAACGAGATTCTCGCCGCGGCGGGCATCCCGAAGGGCTCGTTCTACCATTACTTCGGCTCGAAGGAGGCGTTCGGCGAGGCGCTGCTCGAATCGTATTTCGAAGGCTATCTCGAGCATCTCGACAACCTGCTCGGCCAACAGGCCGGCACGGGTGCGCAACGCCTGATGACGTACTGGGGCAACTGGCTGCACACGCAGTGCGCGGACGATCCGGAAGGCAAGTGCCTCGCGGTGAAGCTCGGCGCGGAAGTGTCCGATCTGTCGGAGGCAATGCGCGCGGTGCTGCGGCGCGGCACCGGCCAGATCATCGAGCGGCTCGCGGGCGGGATCGAGGCCGGGCTGGCCGACGGTTCGCTGAGCGGCGTCGACGATCCGGCGCATACGGCCGCGATCCTTTACGAGCTGTGGCTGGGTGCGACGCTGCTGGAGAAGATTCACCGGAACCGCAAACCGCTCGAACGCGCGATGCTCGAAACACGGCGGATGCTGAACCTGCCGTCCTTCGAGCCGGACGGAGCGCAGTCGTAACGTGGGCGCGCGCAGGCGCGCCTTGTTTTTTGGATGAGTACTAGACGACTGGTCTACTTAAACTGAAATCCCGTTGCTTTACCCGCGAGGCTGCGGCTCAGCCGGCCGACTGGCTGGCACGACCCGCAGCCTCGCATCAAGGTTGTCCAAGTTGATCCGATCGTGCCCGGTGCACGTCCCTTCCTGTTGACGGAGGTTCCCATGCCGCAAAGCAAGGCAGCAAACCGCAGAATCATCCTGAACGCGCGCCCGGTCGGCGCGCCCACCCCGAACGACTTCCGTACCGAGACCCTCGACGTGCCGGTGCCCGGCGCCGGTCAGGTGCTGTTGCGCACGGTCTGGCTGTCGCTCGACCCGTACATGCGCGGCCGGATGAGCGACGCGCCGTCGTATGCACCGCCGGTCCAGCTAGGCGACGTAATGGTCGGCGGCACGGTCAGCCGTGTCGTGGCATCGAACCTGCCCGCGTATCGCGAAGGCGACCTGGTCGTCGCGGGCGGCGGCTGGCAGGACTATTCGCTGTCCGACGGCAGCGACCTCATTGCGCTCGGCCGCGACTTCCCGCATCCGTCGCATGCGCTCGGCGTGCTCGGCATGCCGGGGTTCACCGCGTACACCGGGCTGCTGAAGATCGGCGAGCCGAAGGCGGGCGAAACCGTGGTCGTGGCCGCCGCGAGCGGGGCCGTCGGCGCGGTGGTCGGCCAGATCGCGAAGCTGAAGGGCTGCCGCGTGGTCGGCGTCGCGGGCGGCGCAAACAAGGTCGCGTACGTGAAGGACACGCTCAGCTTCGACGAGTGCGTCGATCACCGCGATCCGCAATTCGCAGAGAAACTGAAGGCCGCCTGCCCGAACGGCATCGACGTCTATTTCGAGAACGTCGGCGGTGCCGTGTTCGACGCGGTGTGGCCGCTGCTCAACGATCATGCGCGCGTGCCGGTGTGCGGAATCATCGCGCATTACAACGACGCGGCGTACGACGACACCGCGGTATCGGGCGGCCGCGACCGCGTGCCGGCGCTGATGGGCACGATCCTGCGCAAGCGCATCCGCATGCAGGGGTTCATCATTCTGGATCACTATGCGACCGGCTATGCGCCGTTCCTGAAGGAGATGAGCGAGTGGGTCGCGCAGGGCAAGGTGAAGACGCTCGAAGATGTGGTCCCCGACCTCGCCGAAGCACCGCAAGCACTGATCGGCTTGCTCGCCGGCAAGAATTTCGGCAAGGTCGTCGTGCGCGTGGGTCCGGACGAACTGGCCTGACACCGGCGCAAGACGACACACAACGATTGCACGCTGGCGTCGCGAGACGCCAGCTTGTGGCATGCTCGATTCCGTTTCGAAAGGAGTGACAAGATGGCGCTTCACGTGATTGCTTCCCTGTTCCTGAAACCCGAACATGCGCAGGCCGCCGAGGCCGAATTGCGCAGCATGGTCGCCAAGACGCGCGTCGAACCGGGCAACCGGCGCTACGACCTGTTCCGCGAGCAGGACGGTTCGCCGAACCTGCACCTGTACGAGATCTACGACGACCAGGCCGCGTTCGACGCGCATCTCGCCAGCCCGCATTTCACCGAATTCCGCGTGAAGTCGGCCGACTGGTTCGCGGCGCCGCCCGTCATCAAGGTGCTGTCGGGCATCGACGTGGCCGAGTGACGGCACGGCACCGTCGTCGCGGCTCGCTCGAGCCCGGGCCGCGCGGCAACCGTCACGCATGACGCGACGGCAATGACAACGACAACGCGGCGCAGCGGATCGTTCGCGCCGCTTCCCCAACACACCGGCCCCGGAGTCTGAATGGTCACCCTCAACATCAACGGCGAGAACCGCACGGTCGACGCCCCCGACGACATGCCCCTGCTGTGGGTCCTGCGTGACGTCGTGGGCCTGACCGGCACGAAATTCGGCTGCGGGATCGCGCAATGCGGCGCGTGCACCGTCCATCTCGACGGCGTTGCCGCGCGCTCGTGCGTGCTGCCCGTCGCGGCCGTCGCGGGCCGCAGGATCACGACGATCGAAGCCGTCGGCGCGACGCCGGCCGGGCAGAAGGTTCAGGAAGCGTGGCGCGAGCTCGACGTCGTCCAGTGCGGCTACTGCCAGTCCGGGCAGGTGATGGCGGCCACGGCGCTGATCGCATCGAACCCGAACCCGAGCGACGCCGACATCGACGCGGCAATGGCCGGCAACATCTGCCGCTGCGGCACGTACAACCGGATTCGCGCGGCCGTCAAGCAAGCCGCGAAGGGAGCGTGACATGTCGCGAGGACTGATCGAAGCAGGCAAGGTCGCCGGGCAAGCGGCCGGCGCCGGCATGTCGCGCCGTTCGTTTCTGAAGGCTGGCATGTCGCTCGGCGCGGCGGCGGGCGGCGGCTTGCTGCTCGGTTTCAGCATGCCGGCGGCGGGCGATGACGCACGGCGCTCGGTGATCGGCGGCGATGCGGACGAAAGTGCGCGCGCCGGCGTATTCGCACCGAACGCGTTCGTGCAGATCGACCGCAGCGGCAAGGTCACGCTGGTGATGCCGAAGGTCGAGATGGGGCAAGGCGTCTACACGGCGCTGCCGATGCTGATCGCCGAGGAACTGGAGGTGCCGCTGTCGAACGTCACGCTCGACCATGCGCCGCCCAACGAGAAGCTGTTCCTCGATCCGCTGCTCGGCGGCCAGTTGACGGGCGGCTCGACGTCGGTGCGCTACGCGTGGGAACCGCTGCGCCGCGCGGGTGCGACCGCGCGCACGCTGCTGGTTTCCGCGGCGGCGAAGCAATGGAGCGTCGATCCGGCCACCTGCCGGGCGGAAAACGGCGAAGTGCGGCACATCCCGAGCGGCCGGCGCGCATCGTACGGCCAGCTCGCGGACGCCGCGTCGAAGCTGCCGGTGCCGAAGGACGTCGCGCTGAAGCAGCCGGCCGATTTCAAGCTGATCGGCAAGCCGGTGAAGCGGCTCGATTCGCCGGAGAAGGTCGACGGCACCGCGCAGTTCGGGCTCGACGTGCGTCTGCCCGGCATGCTGTACGCGGTGATCGTGAACAGCCCGGTGTTCGGCGGCACGGTCGCGAGCGTCGACGATACGGCCGCGAAGAAGATTCCGGGCGTGCGTCAGGTCGTGCGCGCGGACAACGCGGTCGCGGTGGTCGGCGATCACACGTGGGCCGCGAAGCGCGGCGCGTCGGCGCTCGTCGTGAAGTGGAACGAAGGCGCGGGCGCGAAGGTGTCGACCAAGGACATCGTCGCCGATCTCGCGCAGGCCGCCGCGAACGGGAAGGGCGCGGTCGCGCGCAAGGACGGCGACGTCGGCAAGGCGTTCGCTGGCGCGAAGACCCGCATCGACGCCGTCTATGAACAGCCGCTCCTTGCGCACGCAACGATGGAGCCGGTGAACTGCACGGTGCACGTGCGCGGCGACGGCTGCGAGATCTGGGTCGGCACGCAGGTGCCGACGCGCGCGGTCGACACCGTGCAGCGGCTCACGAGCTTTCCGCCGGAGAAGATCGTCGTGCACAACCACCTGCTCGGCGGCGGTTTCGGCCGGCGGCTCGAAACGGACATGATCGGCCAGGCCGTGAAGATCGCCAAGCAGGTCAACGCGCCGGTGAAGGTCGTCTGGACCCGCGAGGAAGACATCCAGCACGACATGTATCGGCCGTACTACTACGACCGGATTTCGGCCGGCCTCGACGCGAACGGCAAGCCGGTCGCGTGGCAGCACCGGATCGTCGGTTCGTCGATCCTCGCGCGCTTCGCACCGCCGGCGTTCAAGGACGGCGTCGATCCCGACGCGGTCGAAGTCGCGACCGACCTGCCGTACGACCTGCCGAACCAGTTGATCGATTACGTGCGGCAGGAGCCGCGTCACGTGCCGACCGCATTCTGGCGCGGCGTCGGCCCGACGCGCAGCACCTTCGTCGTCGAGAGCTTTATCGACGAACTGGCCGCGCAGACCAAGACCGATCCCGTGCAATATCGCCGCGCGCTGCTCGGCAAGACGCCGCGCGCGCTGAACGTGCTCGACGTCGCGACGAAGGCGGCGGGATGGGGCGCGCCGCTGCCGAAGGGGCAAGGGCGCGGCGTATCGGTGATGCACGCGTTCGGCAGCTTCTTCTCGATCGTCATCGATGTCGCGGTGGAGGGCGGCGAAGTGCAGGTCAAGCGTGCCGTGTGCGCGGTCGACTGCGGGATGGCCGTGAATCCGGGCACGATCGAGGCGCAGGTGCAGGGCGGCATCATCTTCGGGATCACGGGCGCGCTGTATGGCGAGATCACGATCGAGGATGGCCGCGTCGTGCAGAGCAACTTCACCGACTACCGGATGATGCGCATCAACGAGACGCCGCCGATCGAGGTGCATCTCGTGAAGAGCGCCGAGGCGCCGGGCGGAATCGGCGAACCGGGCACCGCTGCGACCGCGGCGGCACTGTCCAACGCGATCTTCGCGGCGACCGGCACGCGGCTGCGCAAGCTCCCGGTCGGCAACCAGCTGAAGACGGCCTGAGGGGAGAGAACGAACATGCGAAACCTCACCCCGAACAGTCTGAATCGCGCCGCTCGCACGCTTGGCGCATCGTTGATCGCGCTGTCCGCGCTGATGGCCGGCACGGCGGCGCATGCCGCGCAAACGGCGCCCGCCGACAGCGCGCTGCTCGCACGCGGCGCGTATCTCGCGAAGGCCGGCGATTGCGTGGCGTGCCACACCGCGCCGCGCGGCGCGCCGTTCGCCGGCGGCCTGAAGATGATCACGCCGATGGGCGCGATCTACACGACCAACATCACGCCCGACCCGGACACGGGCATCGGCGGCTATACGGAGGCCGAGTTCGCGGGCGCGCTGCGCTCGGGTGTCGCGAAGGATGGCCATCACCTGTATCCGGCGATGCCGTATCCGTCGTACGCAAAGCTGCGCGACGACGACGTGAAGGCGCTTTACGCGTACTTCATGCATGGCGTCGAGCCGGTGAAGCAGGCGAACCGTGCGTCCGACATTCCGTGGCCGCTCAACATGCGCTGGCCGCTGGCGCTGTGGAACGCGGTGTTCCTCGACACGACGCCATATACCGACAAGCCGGCGAAGGATGCGATGTGGAACCGCGGCGCGTACCTCGTGCAGGGGCTCGGGCATTGCGGGTCGTGCCATACGCCGCGCGGCGTCGGCTTCCAGGAGAAGGCGCTGGACGAAAGCGGCTCGGCGTTCCTGTCGGGCGCGCCGATCGACAACTGGTTCGCGTCGAACCTGACCGGCGAGCACAATACCGGGCTCGGCCGATGGAGCGATGCGGATGTCGTGCAATTCCTGAAGACCGGCGCGAACCAGCATGCGACCGCGTTCGGCTCGATGGTCAGCGTGATCAACCACAGCACGCAGGAACTGAACGACGACGATCTCGCGGCGATGTCCCGCTATTTGAAATCGCTGCCGGCGGCGGGTGGCACGGGCGCGCCGCCTTACCGTTATGATCCGAAGCCGACGCAGGTCGCGTTGGGCCGGCCGGCGAACGATCCGGGTGCAAAGGTGTATAACGCTTACTGCCTGAATTGCCATGGCGCGGACGGTCGCGGCTACGCGCCGCTGCTCGCACCGCTCGCGGGCAACCCGAACGTGCTCGAGACCGATGCATCGTCGCTGATCAACGTGACGTTGAACGGCAGCGAGTCGCTCGTGATCGGTGGCGTGCCGTCCGCGTATCCGATGCCGGCGTTCGCGAATCAGCTGAACGACCAGCAGATCGCCGACGTGCTGACGTTCATGCGCGCCGGCTGGAACAATGGCGCGCCGGCCGTGCAGGCGGTGGACGTCGCGAAACTCCGCAAGGCGACGGCGGCTGCGCGCTGAGCGCGGCCGTGCGTGGCGGATGACGACGGGCATGCGCGCCGCGTGCGCGTCGTCGAACGTTGCCGGGTGCAGGGCGCCCGGCAACGCAGTGCTTTCTGTCAACCGGCGCGCGGCCGTTCGCGGCAGCGCGCGTTTTATCGAACGCAAAACTGGGGTGTCTGGATGGCTAACGTGACTTATACGGATACACAACTGCTGATCGACGGCGAGTGGGTCGACGCCGCGAGCGGCAAGACGATCGATGTCGTGAACCCGGCGACGGGCAAGACGATCGGCAAGGTGGCCCACGCGGGCATCGCCGATCTCGACCGCGCGCTGGCCGCGGCGCAGCGCGGTTTCGAAGCATGGCGCAAGGTGCCCGCGCACGAGCGCGCGGCGACGATGCGCAAGGCGGCCGCGCTGGTGCGCGAGCGCGCCGACACGATCGCGCAGCTGATGACGCAGGAGCAGGGCAAGCCGCTGACGGAAGCGCGTGTCGAAGTGCTGTCGGCAGCCGACATCATCGAATGGTTCGCGGATGAAGGCCGCCGCGTGTACGGCCGGATCGTCCCGCCGCGCAATCTCGGCGCGCAGCAGACCGTCGTGAAGGAGCCGGTCGGTCCGGTCGCGGCGTTCACGCCGTGGAATTTCCCGGTCAACCAGGTCGTGCGCAAGCTGAGCGCCGCGCTCGCGACCGGCTGCTCGTTCCTCGTGAAGGCGCCGGAAGAAACGCCGGCGTCGCCGGCCGCGCTGCTGCGCGCGTTCGTCGACGCGGGCGTGCCGGCCGGTGTGATCGGTCTCGTGTACGGCGATCCCGCCGAAATCTCGTCTTACCTGATTCCGCACCCGGTGATCCGCAAGGTGACGTTCACGGGCTCGACGCCGGTCGGCAAGCAGCTCGCGTCGCTCGCGGGCCAGCACATGAAGCGCGCGACGATGGAACTGGGCGGCCACGCGCCGGTGATCGTCGCCGAGGACGCGGATGTCGCGCTGGCGGTGAAGGCCGCCGGTGGCGCGAAGTTCCGCAACGCCGGCCAGGTGTGCATTTCGCCGACGCGTTTCCTCGTGCACAACAGCATTCGCGACGAATTCACGCGCGCGCTGGTCCAGCATGCGAAGGGGCTGAAGGTCGGCAACGGCCTCGAGGAAGGCACGACGCTCGGCGCGCTGGCGAATCCGCGCCGGCTGACCGCGATGGCGTCGGTCGTCGAGAACGCGCGCAAGGTCGGCGCGAGCATCGAGACCGGCGGCGAACGGATCGGCTCGGAAGGCAACTTCTTCGCGCCGACCGTGATCGCGAACGTGCCGCTCGAAGCGGACGTGTTCAACAACGAGCCGTTCGGCCCGGTCGCGGCGATCCGCGGTTTCGACAAGCTCGAGGACGCGATCGCCGAAGCGAACCGTCTGCCGTTCGGGCTGGCCGGCTATGCGTTCACGCGTTCGTTCGCGAACGTGCACCTGCTGACGCAGCGCCTGGAAGTCGGGATGCTGTGGATCAACCAGCCCGCGACGCCGTGGCCGGAAATGCCGTTCGGCGGCGTGAAGGATTCGGGCTACGGGTCGGAAGGCGGGCCGGAAGCGCTGGAACCGTACCTCGTCACGAAGTCGGTGACGGTGATGGCGGTCTGACGACCATTCGAGCGCGAGCGTGCCGCCGTTTGCGCGGCGCGCACGCGCCATATCGTTGCCGAAGGCCGGGCGTTCTGCCCGGCTTTGTCATTTCTGCGTCGATGGCAGTCTTGGCAGTCGGCTTCGCGCGGGAGTGGCGGTCGTTCCCGTCGAGCACGGGACATACGACGCTCAATGCCGGCTGCTGCCGCGATAGCTTTCCACCTCCGCGTCGTACGCGGCGAGAAACGCCTTGCCGAATACCGACGCGAAATCGTCTTCGATCGCGAACACCGTGTCGCGATGCGTCGCCGCGTAGCGGTCCCACATCCTCGCCTTGTACAGCGCGGGCACGCGCTTCTCGTACCAGCGCATCGCATCGTCGCGCTCGCGCAGACGTTGCGGCGAAAAGCGCGTCAGCAGATCCATCAGCGCGGCGCGCATGCCGGCGACCATGCCGATCTGGTGCGCGTGCAGATCCTGGAACGCGTCGCTGACCGCGCTCTGCGGCGACATGAAGCCCGGCAGCGGCAGCCCGAACATCTGGCGCAGCACGGCGCCGCCGTCGGGCAGCAGCTTCAGCGGATTGTTCTCGCGATCGAGCAGCATCGTCATGTGCGCCTTCACCTCCCGCTTCAGAATGCTGCGCGACGACAGCAGCTCGACCGTGCCGTTCGCGAACAGCGCGAGCAACTGCCCCGCGATGTACAGCTGCTCGGCCGACCATTGATGCGACTCGGCGGCGGTATCGAGGCCGGCGCCTTCGAAGAACGCGTTCAGTAATTCATCGGGCGTCGGCGCGCGGTTCGCCTGCGGTGCAGGCTCGTCGGCGGGACGTGGCTCGGCATGCGCCGTCGCCGGTTGCACACGCACGTGCTGCGTCCACTCGGGCGCATGGTCGGCTTGCGTCGCGGACGACGCGCCGCGATCCGCATTGCCGCGTCCGGACGGTGACGCCGATCCCGATTCGCCGATATCGGGCGACGACTGTACAAACAAGTCGAGCGGGTCGGTCGACAGCTGATTCAGGTCGCGTTGCGATGGCGCCGATGGCGCGGTCGGCGTGGCGCGGTTCGCGGGCTGCGCCGCCTCCCTGCGCGCTGACGTGCCGGATCGCGTGCCTGTGTCCGCCGCCTTGCCGCGCGGAGCGAGACGATCCTGCAGCAGGCCCCACAACCGGTTGCCGGTCGTCTTAGCGTCGACGTGTGCGTGTGCGGCGGTTTCCGGCGTGCGCCGCAGGTCGGCGCTCGCGCTGGAGGCGGTGGGCATGTCGACGACCGGCGCCTCATGTCCGTCGTCACGCTCGGCACGCAGCACGTACGGTCCGATGCGGATGATGTCGCCGGTATTGAGCGGGCGCTCCTGTGCATAGCCGACGGGCTCGCGATTCACCTCGATCGTCGACACGCTGCTCAGGTTCTTCAGCAGGCACGCATCGTCACCGACCTGCAGCAGGGCCTGCAGCCGGGAAATCTGCCGGGTGTCGTCGCGCAGCACGAGATGGTTGTCGGTCGCCCGGCCGATGGTGCCGCCGGGCGGGTGGAACACGACGGCGTCGTAGGAGTCGCTTTCGACCGGCTCGCCGGCATGTTCGATCACGATCAGTTGCATGTCATACGTCGCTCGGTAAGGAAACGCTCGCGGGGAATCCGGTTCGGTCAGGATGACGACGCATGTCTGCGGCGCGCGAACTCGAACGCGGGCCCCCAGACCGGATGTCCCTTCTCGGCGGGGGACAAGTCGAAGCGCGGGTTGAGGTCGAGAATCTTCGAGAATTCGGCGCGGCACTGCGCGACGCGGTTCGTCACGCAATAGCTGAACGCGAGCAACTTGTGAGCGGAGACCTGCGTGTCGGTATCGGCCCCGTCGATCTCCTTCGCCCGGCTCAGGATCGCGATCGTGCGTCCGTAGTCGCCCGCGCCATACGCCGCGCGCGCGCTGTCGACCGCGGCGCGCGCCGCCGACTGCGTAGGGGACGTACCGCACCCGCCGATTCCCAGCAACAAGGCGCCGAGGAAAATCACGATCGATGAATGGCCTTTCATTCTGAAATGAAATGTTTGCGTTATTGGAAGGTGGCGCACAAGCGCTGTTGGATTCTAGTGCCAATCAAGGCGGGTGATGTCGCCGTTACGTTTTGTTTCATTTTGGAAATTGCGTTCGAGTTATCGCTCAAATCGATTCCGGGTTTTCGACTTGTTAATCCATAAAATCGATTCTATAGTTCGCTGTGCTTTTGGGATTCGTCAGTTGTTTGCCCGGCGCAGGTCAATGATCGGAAAAGCCGGCCCTCCGTTCGGGCAACGCAAACAGCGTGACACGACCCGCAGGGCGTAACCACCCGCCGCCGACGGCCGTCAGGCTTGGGTTCAGCGTCCATGCGGCCAGTGTCCATGCAATAGAACCGGGCCGCCGTGGCGAACCGGTCGAATTAACGCGCCTTTTAAAAATGACCGAAATCAATTCAATTCATCGTCATTTCCCCGATCTTGATCCCGTCCCGTAATTGGCGATTTGACCCGGCTTTTTACAAGAATAAATTGCCGAATGAAATTTGAGCGGAAGGATATGCAAGCCACATAATTACCGGTCAATTAATTGTCCCCTTTTAATTCGAGGTGTCGATTTCGCGTACGGAAATCGACGGGGGAATTATTGCGCTGCGAGGATGAAATATGCGCTGGCGGTCGAGCGGGTTCATCGTATTGGGATGTGCATTGCTGTTGCCCGGATGCGGCGCCACCGAGCGTGCCGCCGCGGTGCCGTATGCGATCACGGTCGACGTGGCGCCCGACGTCAATCCGGACTTCAACCGCAAACCTTCGCCGATCGTGCTGAAGGTGTTCCAGCTGCGCGCGGCGTCCGCGTTCGACGGCGCCGACTTCTTCTCGCTCCAGGACAAGCCAGAGAACATCCTCGGCGCGGACCTCCTCGGCACCGACCGCGTGATCCTGCGCCCGGGCGAGTCGCGCACGCTGCATTACCGCGGCAACGTCGAAGCCGGCGCGATCGGCGTGATCGCCGAATACCGGATGCTCGACAAGAACCGCTGGCGCCTGACGGTGCCGCTGCCGCGCGCGAAGCAGCTCAACGTATACAAGTTCTGGCAGACGTCGCCCGGCGAGCTGAAGCTGTCGATCGCGGTCAGGAACGGCGGTCTCGCGCTGAACGACACGCGGGGGCGCCCATGACTGAACCGACGATGTCCGCGACGCCCGTCGCCGCTCTGCGCCAGCGCGTGGTGTGGACCGAAGGGATGTTCCTTCGGCCGCAGCATTTCCAGCAGCTCGAACGGCACTGGGAACGGTACGTCGCGCTGCGCTGCCTGCCGCTGCAGGGGTTCTACTGGGGCTTCGACACGCTCGAGATCGACCGCGAGCAGCTCGCGCTCGGCAAGGTCGCGCTACGCGCGGCGGCGGGCGTGATGCGCGACGGCACGCCGTTCGATCTGTCGCATCCCGACGATCTGCCCGAGCCGCTCGACGTGCCGGCCGATGCGAAGGACCAGCTCGTCGTGCTCGCGCTGCCGTTGTGGCGCGGCGGCGGCGAGGAGGTGTCGTTCGGCGCGGACGCTGGCGGCAGCGGCGGTGCGGACGTCGCGCGCTACGTCGTGCGCGAATACGAAGTGGCCGATGCGAACGCGGTCGCGCTCGGGCCCGCACTGCTGCAAACGGGGCGCCTGAACGTCCGGCTGATGCTCGACTCCGAGCTGACCGGCGACTGGCATGCGCTCGGCGTCGTGCGGATCGTCGAGCGACGCACCGACGCGCGGCTGCTCGTCGACGACGGCTACATTCCGCCGCGCCTGGTCGCGCAGCGCGATGCGGCGTTGCTCGCGTACACGCGCGAGCTGCACGGACTGCTCACGCAGCGCAGCGACGCGCTGGCCGAGCGCCTGTCGGAGCCGGGGCGCGGTGGCGTATCGGAAGTCGCGGATTTCCTGCTGCTGCAGCTCGTGAACCGCTATCTGGCGTTGACCTGGCACGCGCAGCAGGACGTCGCGACGCATCCGGAGGCGCTGTTCCGCGACTGGCTGAAGCTCGCATGCGACCTCAGCACGTTCACGGCGGCCGGCCGGCGCCCGCAATCGCTCGCCGTCTACGTGCACGACGACTTGCGCACGAGCTTCGCCGAATTGATGACGGAGCTGCGCCGGTCGCTGTCGACGGTGCTCGAGCAAAACGCGATCCAGATCGAGCTGCACGACGCGGGCAACGGCATCCGGGTCGCGACGCTCGCCGATCCCGCGCTGCGCGACACGGCCGGCTTCGTGCTGGCCGTGCGCGCGGACGTGCCGGCCGACAGCCTGCGCGCGCGGTTTCCCGCGCAGGCAAAGCTCGGCCCGGTCGAGCGGATCCGCGACCTGGTGCAGTTGCAGCTGCCGGGCATCACGATGCGCCAGTTGCCGGTCGCGCCGCGGCAGATCCCGTACCACGCGGGTCATACGTACTTCGAGATCGACAAGGGCAGCGACCTCTGGAAGCAGCTGGCGCGCTCCGGCGGTCTCGCATTTCATTTCGCCGGCGAATTTCCGGGGCTCTCGATGGAGTTCTGGGCGATTCGCGGGTGAGGGCGGGCAGCGCGATGAATTCTTCCTCCGATTCGATTTCCGCCGGCGCAGGCGGATTCGTGCCGCCGAATCCGGGCGGCATGCATCCGCCGGCCGCGTCCGGTGCGGCGGGGCCGACCGCCACGCAGCCGCGCCCCGGCCGCTGGGCCGCGAGCGGCACGAACCCGCTCGTCGCGGCCGCCAACCCGCTGCTCAATCTCGTGCCGCAGATCCGTTCGACCGTCCATCATCCGAACCCGGCGTGGCTGCGCGAGCATCTCGTCGTCGAGATCCGTCAGTTCGAGGCGCGCGCGCAGGAAGCCGGCGTGCCGTCGGAGGCGATCATCGGCGCGCGCTACTGCCTGTGCACGGCGCTCGACGAAGCAGCCGCGCTGACGCCCTGGGGCGGCAGCGTGTGGTCGTCGCACAGCCTGCTCGTGTCGTTTCACAACGAAACCTGGGGCGGCGAGAAGTTCTTCCACCTGCTCGAACGCCTGTCCCAGCAGCCGCGCCAGCACCTCGACCTGCTGGAGCTGCTGTATTTCTGTCTCGCGCTCGGCTTCGAAGGCCGCTATCGGGTGCTCGACAACGGTCATGCGGAGCTCGACGCGCTGCGCTGGCAACTGGCCCACACGATCCGCTCGGTGCGCGGTGAATTCGATCCCGCGCTGTCGCCGCACTGGCGCGACGTCGTCACGCGTGACGTTTCGCGTCGCTTCGTCGTGCCGCTATGGGTCTGCGTGGCGCTCGCGCTGCTGATCGGCTTCGGCGTGTTCGTCGGGCTGCGCATCGCGCTGGCCGGGCATTCGGACCGGCTGTTCGCGTCGATCGATGCGCTGCACGTACCGAAGCTTCAGCCTGCTCAGGCTCCGCCGCGCCCGGCGCCGGCGCCGCGCGTCGCGAAGTTCCTGGCGCCCGAGATCGCAGCCGACCTCGTGGCGGTGCGCGACGACGCGGATCGCAGCGTGATCGTGCTGCGCGGCGACGGGCTGTTCAAGTCCGGCTCGACGTCGGTGATCGACCGTTACGCGCCAGTGCTCGCACGCGTCGCGGATGCGCTGAACCAGGTTCCCGGCAACGTGCGCGTGACCGGCTATACCGACGACACGCCGGTGCATACGGCACGCTTCGCGTCGAACTGGGACCTGTCGCGCGAGCGCGCCGAGGCCGTGCGCGGCATGATCGCCGCGCGCCTCGACCGTCCGGAGCGACTCGCGGCCGAGGGGCGCGGCACGCTCGATCCGGTCGCGCCGAACGATACGCCCGCGAACCGCGCGCTGAACCGGCGCGTCGAGATCACGCTGCTGCCGGCGCCCGGCAGTGCCGCCGTCGGCGCGACGCAGGGAGCGCACTGACATGAACCAGGCTGTCGCGCGTTTTATCCGGCCGTTGCCGTCGCGGGAGATCTGGTCCTTCGTCGGTCTCGTCGTGCTCGCGTGTTTCGTGTGGCTCGCCGGGCCGCTGTTTGCGTTCGCCGAGATCCGGCCGCTCGAGAGCGGCTGGGTGCGCGCGGCGACGATCGCGGTGCTGTTCGCCGCGTGGGGCGCACGCGTGGCGTGGCGAAGCTGGCACGCGAGCCGCCTGAACGCGCAATTGCTGAACCAGTTGCGCGAGGCCGCGCCCGGGCCGGCCAACGCCGACGATCCGGCCAAGGCCCAGCTCGATGAGCTGCGCAGCCGCTTCGACGAGGCCGCGGCGCTGCTGAAGAAAGTCCGCTTCGGGCAGGCGGACACCGCGCGCAAGGGGCTGGCGCGTTGGTTCGACCGGATGTCGCGCCAGTATCTGTACCAGCTTCCGTGGTACGTGTTTATCGGCGCGCCGGGCTCGGGCAAGACGACCGCGCTCGTCAATTCCGGGCTCAGTTTTCCGCTCGCCGAGCAGTTCGGCCGTGCCGCGATTCGCGGCGTGGGCGGGACCCGGCACTGCGACTGGTGGTTCACGAACGACGCGGTGCTGATCGACACGGCCGGCCGCTACACCACCCACGAAGGCAATCGCGCACTCGACGAAGCCGAGTGGAAAGGCTTCGTCGAGCTGCTGAAGAAGTACCGCACGCGCCAGCCGCTGAATGGCGCCATGTTGACGATCAGCGTCGCCGACCTGGTCGGCGCGTCGGAAGCCGAGCGCACACAGCACGCGATGGTGCTGCGCAAGCGGCTGCTCGAGCTGCGCGCCCAGCTCGGCATCCGGTTTCCCGTCTACCTGCTCGTGACGAAGGCCGACCTGCTGGCTGGCTTCGCCGAGTATTTCGGCGGCTTCGGCCGCGCGGAATGCGCGCAGGTGTGGGGTTTCACGTTCCCGCTCGCGCAGAGCGAGGCGCCGGGCTTCGACCTGCGTGCCGCGTTCGACCGCGAATACCGGCTGCTGCATCAGCGGCTGAACGACGGGCTGCCCGAGTTGCTCGCGACGCAGACCGATGCGCGCCAGCGCGAGATGGCGTACCTGCTGCCGCAGCAGGTCGCCGACTTGCAGGACATGCTCGGCCAGTTCGTCGCCGAAGTGTTTTCCGTGTCGAGTTTCGAGCCGATGCCGATGCTGCGTGGCGTGTACCTGACGAGCGGCACACAGGAAGGCACCGCGTTCGACCGCGTGATGAGCGGCATCAAGCGCTTCCTGAAGATCGAGGGCATGCCGCCGGTCGCCCAGGTCGGCTCGACCGGGCGCAGTTTCTTTTTGAAGTCGCTGCTGCAGGAACACATCTTCCGCGAAGCCGCGCTCGCCGGCAGCGACCTGCGCTGGCATCAGAAGCGGCGCGTGTTGCAGATCGCCGGCTATGCGCTCCTCGCGGTCGTGAGCGTGGTCGTGCTGGCTGCCTGGCTGCGCAGCTACGCGAACAATCGCGCGTATCTCGACCGGATCGCGCAGCAGGTGCCCGCCGTCGATGCGCAGATCGCCGGCGCGAAGTTCTCGGATGCGGCCGACATCGCGCGGCTGCTGCCGGTGCTCGATGCGCTCGGCGGGCTCGCGAATGCCGGCGGCGTCGACCGCTCGCATCCGCCGCTCGCGTACCGCTGGGGGCTCTTTCAGGGCGAGAAGATCGACGAGGCCGTCGACGTCGTGTACCGGCGCGCGCTCGACGACGTGCTGCTGCCGATTGCCGCGCGCCGGATGGAGGCCGCGCTGAGCGATGCACGGCCGGACGAAACCGACTATGCGTATGCGGCGCTGAAGGCCTACCTGATGCTGTACGACAGCGCGCACTACGATCCCGCGTTCGTGCAGGCCGTCGTCGACCTGGAAATGGAGCGCTCGCTGCCGCCCGATTTCTCGCCGGCCGAACGCTCGGCGCTGCGCGCGCATCTTGCCGCGCTGTTCGGCAACCGGGTGGCCGTGTCGCCGTATCCGATGAACGAGCGGCTGGTGGCCGACGTACGCGACCGGCTGCGGCAGGTGCCGTTCTCGCAGCGGCTATATCGCCAGCTCACGCGCACGCTGCGGCCGGCGACGTCCGCGTTCGATTTCAGCGTCGCGCGCGCGGTGGGGCCCGACGCGTCGCTCGTGTTCCGCCGCCAGAGCGGCAAGCCGCTGTCGGAAGGCGTGCCGGGCCTGTATACGCGCAACGGCTACCGGAACGTGTTCGCGCCGCGCCTCGCAGGCGAAGTCGACGCATACGGGCGCGAGGAAGTGTGGGTGCTGAATCTCGGGCTGTCCGAGATCCCCGGGCCGAACGACGCCGCCGCATGGGCGCGCGACATCCGCCAGCTGTACCTGAACGACTATCTGAAGATCTGGGACGACTATCTCGCCGACATCAAGCTGCAGCGCACGGCGACGCTCGCGCAGAGCATCCAGGTCGCGCGCGCGCTGTCGTCGGCGGATTCGCCGCTCACCCGGCTGATGATCGCGCTCGCGCGCGACACGGCGCTCGGCGATGCGCCGGGCGGCGGTCGGAATCTCGCGTCGCGCGCGCAGGACAAGGTCGACGAGGCGCGCAGTTCGCTGTCGCAGATCTTCGCGGGGCAGGGCGCGAGCGACGCGAATCCGTCAGCCGCGGCGCCCGCGAGCCCCGAGCAGGTGGTCGACAACCACTTCGCCGGGCTGCGCGCGTTCGCGCCGGGCAGCGGCGACCAGGCGCAGGCGTTCGACGCGGTGCTGAAGTCGATCGACGCGCTCTATACGTACCTGACGGCCACCGACGATGCGCTGCGCAGCGGCGCCCAGCCGCCGCCGTCCGACGCGCCCGCGCGGCTGCGCGCGCAGGCCGGGCGGCTGCCCACGCCATTCCGCGACGTGCTCGACGACCTGTCGAACGTCGCGAACGGCAGCGTCGCGACCGTCGAGCAGCGCAGCGTCGCGCAGCGGGCCGGCGCGAACGTCGGCGATTTCTGCCGGCAGGCGATCGCGGGCCGCTATCCGTTCGCGCGCGGATCGTCGCGCGACGTCGCACCGGCGGATTTCGCGCAGATGTTCGCGCCGGGCGGCCTGATGGACGATTTCTTCCAGAAGAACCTGCAGTCGATCGTCGATACGACGTCGCGCCCGTGGCGTTTCGCGAACCGCAATGCGGATGCCGATCCGGCGGCGGCCGCGATGCTTTCGTCGTTCGAGAAAGCCGCGGTGATCCGCGACGTCTACTTCGGCGGCGGCGCACGCACCGCGCAACTGAAGGTGCAGATCCAGCCGCTCGAAATGGATCCGTCGCTCACGGAGATGGTGCTCGACGTCGACGGCCAGATCGTCCGTTATGCGCACGGCCCGCTCGTGCAGAGCGCGGTGGACTGGCCGGGCACGCGCGGCAGCAACCAGGTCCGCTTGCAGGTGTCGGGGCAGGCCGGCGCGACCGACGGCTTCACCACCGACGGGCCGTGGGCGCTGCATCGGCTGTTCGACCGCGCCGCCGTGTCGGCCGGGCGGGGTTCGGACCAGATGATCGCGCGCTTCACCGTCGACGGCAAACCGATCGTGCTGCAGGTGAATGCGGGCAGTGTCCGCAATCCGTTCAGGCTGCCCCAGATGGAGTCCTTTACATGCCCTCCGAAGCAATGAGCCGCCTCCCGCCGCTCGCGCGCGCCGATGGCGACGCCCCGGCCTGGTACGGAAAGATTCCCGGCGCCGGCGACTTCGTGAACAGCCGGCTGCCGCATGCGCTCGCGCAGTGGTGGGAACGCTGGCTGCAGCAGGGGATGGCCGCGATGCGCCAACGCGGCCCGGACGAGATCGCGCGCCACTACACGGTCGCGCCGGTCTGGAATTTCCTGGTGCCGGCGGGCGCCGGCGCGTCGTGCGTACAGGCTGGCTGCCTCGCGCCGAGCTGCGACCGCGTCGGGCGTTACTACCCGGTGATCGTCACGCTGCCGATGCCGGCGGCCGATTACTGGAACGGGCTGCCGGACGCGGCCGACGCGTTCTACTGGCAGATCGGCCATGCGCTGCTCGACGCGATCCGGCATGCGCGCGCGCCGGTCGACCTCGAGGAGACGCTCGACCGCGTTCGGCTCGCACCGGGCGACGGGCTGACGGCGGAAGTGGTCGACGCGATCCCGGCGTCGCTGCCGGAGCGGCCGGCGCTCGCCGCATGGCCCGGGCTGTCCGGCTATTTCGATCCGCACGGCGGGACGAGCTTCTGGTGGACCAATCGCGCCGACGGCTCGCCGCTGCGCACGCATGCGCATACGGGCGCGCCCGACAACGCGCTGTTCCTGACGCTGTTCGGCGGTAGCTGACGGTGCCGGTCGGCGGTCGGAGGCAGGCAACGCAGGCAATACGGATGCGGTATCGCGAGGTAGACATGAAGGACCCTTCATCGAGAGACAACGAGCACGACACGGCGACCCGCGGCGACGCACCCGAATTCACGGTGCGGCCGCTGCCGCTCGGTCATCGCCTGGGCGAGCTGCAGCTCGACGAGGTGCTGGGCATCGGCGGTTTCGGCATCGTCTATCGCGCGTTCGATCGCACGTTGCGGCGCGCGGTCGCGATCAAGGAATACATGCCGTCCATGCTCGCGACGCGCGGCGGCGACTACACGGTGTCGCTGCGCTCCGAGCGGTTCGCCCAGGCGTTCGACGCGGGACGCGGCGCGTTCCTCAACGAGGCGCGCCTGCTCGCGCAATTCGACCATCCGGGGCTCGTGAAGGTGCTGCACTTCTGGGAGAGCCACGGCACCGCGTACATGGTGATGCCGTTCTACGAGGGGCGCACGCTCAAGCAGCTGCTCGACGGCGGTGTGCGGATGAGCGAGACGCAATTGCGCAACATCGTCGGCGCGCTGCTCGGCGCGCTCGACACGCTGCATCGCGCGCAGTGCTTCCATCGCGACGTCGCGCTCGACAACGTGCTGATCCGCCCGAACGGCAGCGCGATCCTGCTCGATTTCGGCGCGGCGCGCAAGCGGATCGGCGATCTCGTCGACGACGGCGCGATGATGATCAAGCCCGGCTACGCGCCGATCGAGCAGTACACCGACGATCCCGCGTTCAGCCAGGGGCCGTGGACGGATCTCTACGCGCTCGGCGCGGTGATGCACGCGTTGATCACCGGTGAACTGCCGCCCGCGGCCGTCGTGCGCAGCATCAAGGACACGTACCGGCCGCTCGCGTCGCGCGAGTTGCCGGCCGGCGAGGTGTACAGCCCGGCGTTCCTGGCGGCGATCGATCACGCGCTCCAGTTGCGGATCCCCGATCGGCCGGAGTCGGTCGCGGCGTTCGCGGCGGAACTCGGGTTGCGCGATCTCGACCCGACGGGCGGCGGGTATGGTGCGGCCGTTGTGCCGCCGACGGCCGATGCCGGGGGAGGCGGAGCTGGGAAGGTGGCCTCCGGTGTTTCGGGTGCGTCTGCGGTGACGGGAAAAACGTCGGCCGGGGTTGCTGCTGCGGCGTCGGCCGGTGAACGCGGGACGGCATCGGACGACGCAACGACGGATGTGCGGTCGTCGCAGCCTGAGCGGGCGGAAGGCCAGCCGAGCACTTCCGGTACGCCGTCTACTGCATCCGCCGGGGCTGGCGACAAGCCGGAAGATGGCGGGTCTTTGGCGTCGGCTGCTGCTGCGGGAGCGCTGGCTTCGCCGGCTTCGTCCGCTTCTTCAACTGCTTCGTCATCCGTATCGCAGGCGTTGTCGCCCTCCGCGAAAACGGGGCGATCCGGCGGACGTGAAAGTGATGAGGCGCGTGCAAAGGAAGCGTTGGACGACGAACGGTCGACTTCGAAGACCGAAGCGCATGGCGACGCCGGCATGCGATCGGCAAGCGCCCTGGCGGACAGCGGGCAGGGCCGTGCAACGGATATCGGGAACCTGAACGGAACGGCAGTGCCGATTGCTGGCGCCGCTGGCGCATCCACGTCCTCGCCGGGTGCATCGCCGCCGACCCGCCCGCCGCGCCGCCCATCGTTCATCGCAGCGGGCAACCGGCGCACGAAGACCTACGTCGGTGGCGCGCTGGCAGCACTGATCGTCGTTGGCATCGCCGCGACCTATCTGTCGCGTCCCGCGAAAGTCGCCAGCGAACCGGAAACGGGCGCCAGCCAGCCGCTGGCCGGCGTCGCGTCCTCGGCCGGCGCGTCGGACGCGATGCTCGCGCAGCACGGCCCGACGCCGATCGTCGTGCCGCCGTCGAGTATGCCGGGCGGATCGTCCGCGCAGGTGCCGCCTCCAACGCTCGCCGCCGCTCCGGCCAGCACGCCCGCCGCGGGGGCTGCCGTTCCCGCGCCGCAGGTCGCCACGCCCGCCACGAACATCGCGGGCGCCACGCCGTCGCAAGCCGGTTCGAGCGCGACCATCGCACCGGCCGGCAGCCTCGACGCATCGGAGCGCATCGTCAACGTGCCGCCGTCGGAGACCGCTGCATCGCCGTCGAGCGCACCGGTACCCGCGTCGGCATCGCCATCGGAAGCGGCGACGGCCGTCGCCGCGATCACCGCATCGGCCGCCGAGCAGCGCCCGCCGAAACAGGAAACCGTTCAGGTGCGCTTCAACGTGCGCCCGTGGGGCGACGTGTACGTGAACGGCGCACGGCGCGGCGCGAGCCCGCCGCTGCGCTCGGTGTCGCTGACACCGGGTGTCTATCAGATCGAGATCCGCAACGGCTCGCTGCCGCCGTTGCACCGCACCGTGGCGATCGACTTCGGCAGCAAACCGGTCAACATCGACTATGCATTCGAATGACGTCAGCCAGGCGGCGCTGGCCGCCGCCGCATTGTCCTCGCCGTCACCGGGCCTGCCGGCGGCGACGCCGCGCGCCGAGCTGATCGGCCGGCTGCTGGCGGACCTCTCGCCGGAAGCCCCGTGCGGCCCGAACCTCGAATACGACGCGGATTTCCTGCAGCTTCAGGAGCGGGCGACACCGCGCGCCGAGCAGCAATACGGCGACACCGTGATTCCCGCCGAGACGCCCGACTGGCGAGCGGTCGAGCGCCTTGCGCTCGCGCTGAGCGAGCGGACGAAGGACTTGCGTGTCGCCGCGCATCTCGCGCGCAGCTGGACCGAGCAGCACGGCATTCCGGGCTACGCGGACGGGCTCGCGGTCGTCGCCGGCCTGATCGAGCGCTGGTGGGACGACCTGCACCCGCGCCTGGACGCCGACGGCGAACAGGATCCGACACCGCGGATGAACGCGCTCGCCGATGTCGCCGGCGCGCACGAATGCGCGCGCGCGGCGCGGCGTCAGCCGCTGTTCCACGGGGGCCCGAGCGTGCGCGACGCCGAACGCGCGCTCGACGGCCGCGACGAAACGGGCGGCCCGTCGGCAGGCAGCCGCGACGGCCTGGTCGCCGCGCTGTCGACCGCACGCGACGACGGCCGCGTGCCGATCGACGCCGTGCGCGCGGTGCTGGGTGCGCTGGACGCGATCCGCGCGCGCGTCACGGACCGGCTCGGCAGCGAATGGTCGCCCGATGCGAGCGATACGGAAAAGGCGTTGCAACGCATCGTGCGCGAAATGCCGGAGCCGGCACCGGTGCAAGCGGCAGGGCCGGCGGACGGTTCGATTCCGGCAATGCCGGCCGCACCAGGCGCCGCGCACGCCGCGTCCGCGCCGGCCACGGTGCCGAACGGACAGGCCTGGCGCGATGCCGAGGTCGCGAGCCGCGACGACGTGCGGCTCGGCCTCGACAAGATTTGCCGCTATTTCGAACTGCACGAGCCGAGCCACCCGGCGCCGCTGCTGCTGCGGCGCGCGCAGCGGCTGCTTGCGCTCGACTTCTACGAAATCATCCGGGATCTCGCGCCGGAGAGCCTGCCGAAGCTGGACTTGCTGAGCGGCGAACGGAGCGAATGAGGCAAGCCGCCCGGCGGCGGCGACGTACACGCAATCTGATCGATGTGAAGGAGCGGACGATGACGGACAGAACCAAGGCGACAGGCAGCGGACAGAAGTTCATCGCGCGCAATCGGGCGCCGCGCGTGCAGATCGAGTACGACGTCGAGACCTACGGCGCGGAGCGCAAGGTGCAGCTGCCGTTCGTGATGGGCGTCATCGCGGACCTGGCGGGCAAGCGTGCCGAGCCGCTGCCGGATTTACCGGAGCGCAAGTTCCTCGAGATCGACGTCGACAACTTCGACGAGCGGATGAAGTCGGTCGCGCCGCGCGTCGCGTTCCAGGTGCCGAACACGCTGACGGGCGAAGGGATGCTCAACGTCGACATGACGTTCGAGCAGATCGACGATTTCTCGCCGGCGGCGATCGCGCGCAACGTCGACGCGCTGCGCCGGCTGCTGGATGCGCGCACCGAGCTGTCGAACCTGCTGTCGTACATGGACGGCAAGCACGGCGCCGAGCAGCTCATCGAGCGCGCGATCAACGATCCCGACCTGCTGAAGACGCTCGTGCGCGAACCGCGCGCCGACGCGCACGCCGGCGACGCGACCCAACCGGAGGCCCGCGATGAATGACCCCGTCCAGTCCCGCGCAGATGTACGCGACACCCGCGACGCCGCGCAGCCGGCCGTCGCGCACGGCGAGTTCGCCGCGCTGCTGCAGAAGGAGTTCAAGCCGAAGACCGCCGAGGCGCGAGAGTCGGTCGAGCGCGCGGTGCGCACGCTCGCGCAGCAGGCGCTCGAACATACGGTCGGCATGACGACCGACGCATACGGCAGCGTGAAGCAGATCATCGCGGAGATCGACCGGAAGCTGTCCGAGCAGATCAACCAGATCCTGCATCACGACGAATTCCAGACGCTCGAAGGTGCATGGCGCGGCCTGCATTACCTCGTCACGCACACCGAGACCGACGAGCTGCTGAAGATCAAGGCCTTGCCGGCGTCGCGCAACGAGGTCGCACGGATGCTCAAGCGCTACAAGGGCGTCGCGTGGGACCAGAGCCCGCTGTTCCGCAAGATCTACGAGGAGGAATACGGTCAGTTCGGCGGCGAGCCGTTCGGCTGCCTCGTCGGCGACTTCTACTTCAATCACAGCCCGCCGGACGTCGAGATGCTCGGCGAGCTGTCGAAGATCGCGGCGGCCGCGCATGCGCCGTTCATCGCGGGCGCGTCGCCGGAACTGATGCAGATGGATTCGTGGCAGGAGCTGTCGAACCCGCGCGACCTGACCAAGATCTTCCAGAACACCGAATACGCGGGCTGGCGCAGCCTGCGGCAGTCGGAGGATTCGCGTTACGTCGGCCTCGCGATGCCGCGTTTTCTCGCGCGGCTGCCGTATGGCGCGCGCACCAATCCGGTCGACGAATTCGACTTCGAGGAAGACACCGACGCCGCGAATCACGACCGCTACACGTGGGCGAACTCGGCTTACGCGATGGCCGCGAACATCAACCGCTCGTTCAAGCTGTACGGCTGGTGCTCGTCGATTCGCGGCGTCGAGTCGGGCGGGGCGGTCGAAGGGCTGCCGAGCCACACTTTCCCGACCGACGACGGCGGCATCGACCAGAAATGCCCGACCGAGATCGCGATCAGCGACCGCCGCGAGGCCGAGCTGGCGAAGAACGGCTTCATGCCGTTCGTGCACCGGAAGAACTCGGATTTCGCGGCGTTCATCGGCGCGCAGTCGCTGTACCAGCCGGCCGAGTATCACGACCCCGACGCGACCGCGAACGCGCGATTGTCCGGCCGCCTGCCTTACCTGTTCGCGTGCTGCCGCTTCGCGCACTACCTGAAATGCATCGTGCGCGACAAGATCGGCTCGTTCCGCGAGCGCGACGACATGGAGCGCTGGCTCAACGACTGGATCATGAACTACGTCGACGGCGACCCCGTGAACTCGTCTCAGGAGACCAAGGCGCGCAAGCCGCTGGCGGCCGCGCAGGTGGTCGTCGACGAGGTCGAGGACAACCCCGGCTACTACACGTCGAAATTCTTCCTGCGACCGCACTACCAGCTCGAAGGGCTCACCGTGTCGCTGCGGCTGATCTCGCGGCTGCCGTCCGCGAAGGCGGCGAACGAGTGAGCGGCAAGGGGCACTCAATCCGGCATTCAACCTGATTTCGCACCGAAACGGAGACGGCAATGGGCGTGGCAATGTTTATGAAGGTGGACGGCGTGACCGGCGAATCGGCGGACGCGCAGCACAAGGGCTGGACCGACATCGAGTCGTTCACGTGGGGCGCGAGCCAGCCGGGCGCGATGGCGAGCGGCAGCGGCGGCAATGCGGGCAAGGCGAGCTTCAACGATCTCGTCGTGGCCGCGTACATGGACAAGGGTGCGCCCGCGATCATCAAGAACTGCGCGAGCGGCAAGCACTTGCCCAAGGTCGAGATTTCCGCGTGCAAGACCGGCGGCTCGCAGATCGAGTTCATGCGCGTGACGCTGCAGGAAGTGCTCGTCACGTCCGCGCAGGTCGCGGGCATCGATCCGGGAGACGCGGCCGACCGTCTGATGATGCATTACGGCTTCCAGGCCGCGAAGGTGAAGAAGCAGTACTGGCAGCAGAACGACAACGGCGGCAAGGGCGCCGAGGTGTCGGTCGGCTGGAACATCAAGGAAAACACCGAGATGTGACGGCGGAGCGATGACGATGGACGACCCGCAAGCCCGCGCCGGCCGGCACGGCGGCATGCGCGACCGGCTGCAGCCCGCGCTGCTCGACCGGCTGACCGACGACGCGCCGCAGCGCACGGCCGATCTGCCCGGCACGCAAGGGATCGGCGCCGAGCGCCTGCGCGCCGCCGTGCTGCGCGATCTCGCGTGGCTGCTCAATACACGCAACGCCGAGGACGGCTTCGTCGACTGGGCCGCGTTCGCGCACGCGCAGGCCTCGGTGCTCAACTACGGGATGCGGCCGCTGGTCGGCAAGCCGATGTCGGGCGTCGAGCGCATGTCGGTCGAGGCGTCGATCCGCGACGCGATCGTGCGCTTCGAGCCGCGCATCGCGCCTGACAGCGTCGAGGTCCGCAGCTTCGCCGATGCATCGGACGGGCGCGCCGGCGAACGGCGTCACAACGTGCTGCTGTTCGAGATTCGCGGCACGCTGTGGTCGATCCCGCATCCGGTCGAATTCGTGCTGCGCTCCGACCTGGATCTCGAGACGGGCGCGATGTCGCTGCGGTCGGCGGCGGGAAACTGACACGATGGATACGCGCCTGCTCGACTACTACAACCGCGAACTCGCGTACCTGCGCGAGCTCGGCGACGAATTCGCGCAGCAGTTCCCGAAGATCGCCGCGCGGCTGCGGCTCACCGAGTCGGGGCCGCCCGATCCGTACGTCGAACGGCTGCTCGAAGGCTTCAGCTTCCTCACCGCGCGTGTGCAGCTGAAGATGGACGCCGAGTTTCCTCGGTTCACCCAGGCGCTGCTGGACGCCGTGTATCCGGGGTATCTCGCGCCATTGCCGTCGATGGCGATCGTGCGGTTCACACCGATGCTGAACGAAGGCAGCCTCGCGCAGGGCTGGCGGCTGCCGGCCGGCACCGCGTTGCGCGCACGGCCCGCCGCATCCGAGCAGACCGCATGCGAATTCCGTACCGCGCACGACCTGACGCTGTGGCCGCTCGAGCTGACAGATGCGGCCGTCACCGGCGCGCCGTCGTGGCTGCCGCGCGGCGCCGTACCGGCACGCCAGGACGTGCGCGGCGCGTTGCGCATCCGGCTCAAGGCGCGCGGCGGCGCCAGGCTGTCGCAACTGCCGCTCGAGCGGCTGACCTTTCATCTCGCGGGCCCCGAACGCGACGCGCTGCACCTGCTCGAACTGATCGCCGCGCATGCGCTCGGCGTCGTCTGCCACGACCCGGGGCAGCCGCCGCGCTGGCTGCACACGCTCGACGCCGATGCGATCGTCCACGAGGGTTTCGATCCGGCGCAGGCGATCCTGCCCGACGACGGGCGCAGCTTCCACGGCTACCGGCTGCTGCGCGAGTATTTCGCGTTTCCGGCGCGCTTCCTGTTCTTCAGCGTCGGCGGGCTGCGCGCCGCGCTCGCGCGCGCCACCGGCGACGAATGCGAGCTGACCGTGCTGTTCGACCGCCACGACGCCGCACTCGAGGCGGCCGTCGATGCGCGGCATCTGGCGCTGAACTGCACACCGGCCGTGAACCTCTTCGCACGTCGCGGCGACCGCATCCGGTTGCAGCCGGGCGCGCGCGAGCATCATGTCGTCGTCGACCGCAGCCGGCCGCTCGATCACGAGGTCTATGCCGTGCAGCGGCTCGCAAGCGAGCAGCGCGACGATGGCCAGTCGCGCGAATTCCGGCCGTTCCATGCATCGTTCGCGAGCGACGACGGCAACTACGGCGCGTATTACACGATGCGTCGCGAGCCTCGGCTGGTGTCCGCGCAGGCACGCGCGAACGGCACGCGCACCGGCTACGTCGGCAGCGAGACCTACGTGTCGCTCGTCGACAGCCAGTGCGCCCCGTACGACGAGTCGATGCGCTACCTGTCCGTTGACACCCTGTGCACCAACCGCGATCTCGCGCTGCTGCTGCCGCCAGGCGATGCGAACACGTTCACGCTGCGCATCTCGGCGCCCGTCGAGCGTATCGCCGCGATTCGCGGCCCGTCGCGGCCGCGCCCGCCGATCGCCGACGCGCAGACGGCCTGGCGGCTTATCCGTCATCTCGGGCTCGCCCGGCAGACGCTGACCGATCTCGACGACGACGAGGGCGCACATGCGCTGCGCGAGCTGCTCGGCCTGCACGCCGACCCGGCCGATGCCGCGATGCGGCGGCAGATCGACGGCGTGCGGCGCGTCGCGTTCTCGCCGGTGTTCCGGCGGCTACCGGCGCTCGGGCCGCTGATGTTCGGGCGCGGCGTGCAGGTCGACGTGACCGTCGACGATCACGCATTCTCCGGCGACAGTCCGTTCCTGCTCGGCGCGGTGCTCGAACAGTTCTTCGCGCGGCATGTATCGATCAATGCGTTCGCCGAATGCGTGCTGACCAGCGTGCAGCGCGGTACGCTCGCGCACTGGCCTGCGCGCATCGGCAGGCGGCCCGCGATATGAAACGCGGCACGCCACCCGGCGCTCGATCGGCCGCCGAAGCCGCACGCCGCGACGCATGGTGGGCGCGACTGCGCGCTGCGCCGCATGGTTACGACCTGTTCCAGGCGTTGCGCTGGCTCGACGCGCTGTCGCCCGGCCGTGCACCGCTCGGCCATGCCGCGCGGCCGCGCGACGAACCGGTGCGGCTCGGGCAACAGCCGTCGCTCGCGTTCGCGGCGTCGATGGTGGCCGGTGCATACGATGGCGACGGCAGCGCCACGCTGCCGCGCATCGCGATCCACGGTTTCGGGTTGTTCGGACCGAACGGGCCGCTGCCGACCCACCTGACCGAATACGCGCACGAGCGCGCAGCCCAGCACGACGACCCGACCTTCGCCGCGTTCGCGGACCTGTTTCATCACCGGCTGATCCTGCTGTTCTACCGAGCATGGGCCGACGCGCAACCGACGGTGAGCCTCGATCGTCCCGGGCGCGCTCGGTTCGACGCGTATGTCGCGAGCCTCATCGGGCGCGCCGCGCATGGCAACGGGCAGCCAGGGCAGCCCGATGCGGAACGCACGGCCGCCGACACGCTCGCGCCGCATGCGCTTTATTTCCACGCGGGTCATCTCGTACGGCACACGCGCAACCCGGAAGGGCTCGTGCAGATCCTGCGACGCCATTTCGGCGTCGATGCGCGCATCGTCGAGCACGTGTCGCGCTGGGTCGCGATCGAACGCTCGCAGCGCTGCGTGATCCGTGCGACGCGGCCGACCCTGCGCGTCGGCGGCGTCGCGCTCGGCATCGCGGTGCGCGACGCGCAGTCGCATTTCCGGATCGTGCTCGGACCGCTGTCGCTCGACGCGTACCGGCGCTTCCTGCCGGGCGGCCCGCACGCACGGCAGCTCGCGCACTGGGTGCGCGAATACGTCGGCATCGAGTTCGACTGGGACGTTCAGCTCGAACTGGCGGCCGACGCGGTGCCGGCGATCGCACTCGGCGCGTCGCAGGGCCTCGGCCGTACCGCGTGGCTCGGGCAACGGCTCGACGCGGGCCCCGCGCGCGATCTCGTCGTCCGTTACGACGCACGCCGTGGCGGCCCGCCGCGCACCGGCGCCGTCCTTCATCGCGAAACCGCCTAAACGGGAACCGTCATGTCCGATATCGGCCGCGTCAACCTGTTCGGAAAGCTCGATCCGCTCCTCTACGAGACGCTCGAGCAGGCGACCGGATTCTGCAGACTGCGCGGCAATCCGTACGTGGAACTCGCGCACTGGTTCAAGCAGCTCCTGCAGCGGCCCGACGGCGACCTGCAGCGCGTGCTGCGCCGGTTCGAGATCGACGAGGCCGCGATCGAGCACGGCCTCGTCGCGTCGCTCGATCGGCTGCCGCGCGGCGCGGGATCGGTGTCGGACCTGTCCGTGCACATCGACGACGCGGTCGAGCGCGCGTGGGTCTATGCGACCTTGAAATACGACGCGACGCGGATTCGCGGCGCGGTCCTGCTGCTCGCGATCCTGAAAACGCCGCAGTTGCGCAACGTGCTGTACGCGATCGCACGCGAGTTCGAGCGCATCGTGCCCGACGTGCTCGCCGACGAACTCGCATCGATCGTCGACGGCTCGCCCGAGGCGCAACCGGCTGCGCGTGCCGATTCGGGCTCGGGCACCGGCTCCGGCGACGCCGCGACGCGCGGTATGCCAGCAGCGGAAGGCTCGGCCCTGGCGCGCTTCGCCGTCGACCTGACCGCCCGTGCGCGGGCAGGCGAGATCGACCCCGTCGTCGGGCGCGACGCGGAGATCCGCCAGATCGTCGACATCCTGCTGCGACGCCGGCAGAACAACCCGCTGCTGGTCGGCGAGGCCGGCGTCGGCAAGACCGCCGTCGCGGAAGGTTTCGCGCTGCGCATCGCCGCTGGCGACGTGCCGCCGTCACTGCGAGACGTCGCGCTGTACCTGCTCGACATCGGGCTGCTTCAGGCCGGCGCGAGCGTGAAGGGCGAATTCGAGAGCCGCCTGCGTGGCGTGATCGACGAAGCGATGTCGTCCGAGCGGCCCGCGATCCTCTTCGTCGACGAAGTCCATACGCTCGTCGGCGCGGGCGGGGCGGCCGGCACCGGCGACGCCGCGAACCTCCTGAAACCGGCACTCGCGCGCGGCCTGCTGCGCATGATCGGCGCGACCACGTGGTCCGAGTACAAGCAGTACATCGAGAAGGATCCCGCGCTGACGCGGCGCTTCCAGCTCGTGCATGTTCTCGAGCCCGAGGAGGCCGCCGCCGTGACGATGCTGCGCGGTCTCGCCGCGAAGCTCGAAGCCCACCATCGCGTGCTGGTGCTCGACGACGCGCTGCAGGCCGCCGTCACGTTGTCGCATCGGTATATCCCGGCTCGGCAGTTGCCGGACAAGGCGATCAGCTTGCTCGACACGGCCTGCGCGCGCGTCGCCGTCAGCCAGCACGCGGTGCCCGCGCCGATCGAGGACGCGCGCCGGCGCATCGACGGCCTGCGCGTCGAGCGGGAACGGATCGCGCGCGAGTGCGCGCTCGGCAGCGGCGACACCGCACGGCGCGACGCGATCGATGCCGAGCTTGCCACCGTGCAGACGGAGCTCGACCGGCTCGACACGCGCTGGCAAGCCGAGCGCGACGCATTGGCCTCGATCGTCGAATCGCGTGCCGCGCTGCTCGACGACGAGTCGTCGAGCGAGCTCACGAGCGACGCACGCGTCGATGTCCTGTCCCGCCTGGCTGCCACGCAGCAGGCGCTCGCCGAGATGCAGGGCGACGCACCGCTCGTGCTGCCCGCCGTCGACACGCATGCGGTCGCCGCCGTCGTCGCCGACTGGACCGGCATTCCGCTCGGCCGGATGGTGCGCGACGAGACGCAAGCCGTGCTCAAGCTCGCCGAGACGCTCGGCGAACGTGTGGTCGGCCAGCACCATGCGGTCGAACTGATCGCCGAACGGATTCAGACCGCGCGCGCGAAGCTCGACGACCCGACCAAACCGCACGGCGTGTTCCTGCTGTGCGGGCCGTCCGGCGTCGGCAAGACCGAGACCGCGCTCGCGCTGGCCGACACGCTGTATGGCGGTGAGCGCAACGCGATCACGATCAACATGAGCGAGTTCCAGGAAGCGCACACGGTATCGACGCTGAAGGGCGCGCCGCCCGGCTACGTCGGCTACGGACAGGGCGGGGTGCTCACCGAGGCCGTGCGGCGGCGTCCGTACAGCGTCGTGCTGCTCGACGAGATCGAGAAGGCGCATCGCGACGTGCACGAGATTTTCTTCCAGGTGTTCGACAAGGGCTGGATGGAAGATGGCGAAGGGCGCGACATCGACTTCCGGCATACCGTGATTTTGTTGACGTCGAACGTCGGCGCCGATCGCGTGATGCAGCTGTGCCGCGACCCCGAGCGCCTGCCCGACATGCAGACGCTCGCCGATGCACTGCGCGCGCCGCTGCTCGACGTGTTCCCCGCCGCGCTGCTCGGCCGGCTGACCGTCGTGCCGTACTACCCGCTGACCGATGCGACGCTTGCGCGCATCGTCGAGTTGCAGTTGCGGCGCATCGAGAAGCGGATCGACCTGCATCACGGAATCCGGCTGCGATGCACCGATTCGGCGACCGCGCTGATCGTCGAACGCTGCCGGACGATCGAATCCGGCGGCCGGATGGTCGACGCGATTCTCACGCATACCGTGATGCCGCGGATCGGTCGCGCGATCCTAGAAGCCACGCTCGAAGGGCGCACGCTGACGTCGATCGAGGTGAGCGCCGCCGGCGGCGAATTCGCTTACCGGTTCGACGAGGAGGGAACGACGTGAATCGCGTATTCACAATCGACAGCCCGCACGGCGACGACCTGAAGTTCCACACGCTCGATGGCAGCGACGAACTCGGCCGCCTGTTCGAATTCCGGATCGAGGCTCTGGCTGACAGCCACAGCCTGTCGCTGAAGGACATGCTCGGCAAGCCCGTGACCGTGCGGATCGAGCAGCAGGACCTGTCGACGCGCTATCTGAACGGGATCGTCGCGCGCGCGACGCTGGCCGGCCGGCGTGCCGAGCGGCACTACGGTTACGAACTGGTCGTGCGGCCGTGGCTGTGGCTCGCGACGCGTCGCTCAGATTGCCGGATCTTCCAGAACCGCACCGTGCCAGACATCGTGCAGGAAGTGCTCGCGCCTTACGGCTTCCCCATCGAAAACAAGCTGACCGATGCGTACGTGCCGCGTGAGTTCTGCGTGCAATACAACGAGACCGACGCCGCGTTCGTGATGCGATTGATGGAGTTCGAGGGCATCTATTTCTATTTCCGGCACGCGGCCGACAGTCATACGCTCGTGCTGTGCGACGCGATGTCGTCCCACGTCGCGTTGCCCGGCTACGAAACGATCCCGTACATCGCGCAGGATCGCACCGCGATCGCCGACGAGGAGCACATCGACGGCTGGCTGCCCGCGCAGGAGGTGAGCGTCGGCAAGCATCAGACGACCGACTACGACTATACGAAGCCGCGCGCCGATCTTTCCGCGCAGAAGGTCGATCCGCGTGGGCATGATCACGACAGTTTTGCGTCTTTCGAATGGCCGGGCGGGTATCGCGACGATGCGCCTGGTGCGCATTACAGCCGCGTTCGGCTCGAGGAGCAGCAGGCCGAACATGAGCGGGCAAATGCTGATACCGACGTGCGCGGCGCCGCGCCGGGCTATCTGTTCACGCTAGCGCATTGCCCGCGTGCCGATCAGAACCGCGAGTACCTGATCGTGCGGTGTCGGTACCGTTTCCAGGAGAACGCGTACGCGAGCGATCAGGGCGCGGAGGCTGTGGTGCATCAGACGATGATGCTCGTGCAGCCGTCGAGCCTGCCTTATCGGTCGCCGCGTGAAACGCCGCGGCCGCGGACGAACGGGCCGCAGACGGCTACCGTGGTCGGGCCGCCGGGGGAGGAAATCTGGACCGATCAGTATGGGCGGGTGAAGTTGCAGTTCCGGTGGGACCGATACGGGCAGAGCAATCAGGATTCGTCATGCTGGGTGCGAGTGTCGAGTCCTTGGGCTGGGGGTGGCTTCGGTGGCGTGCAGATTCCACGTGTCGGCGATGAGGTTGTCGTCGATTTTCTCAACGGCGATCCGGATGAGCCGATCGTGACGGGGCGGGTCTACAACGGCGAGAAGATGCCGCCGTGGGGATTGCCGGGCAGCGCGACGCAGAGCGGGATGCTGTCAAGGTCGTCGCCGGGCGGGACGACCGACCATGCCAACGCATTCCGGTTCGAGGACAAGAAGGGCGCGGAGCAGCTGTGGATGCATGCCGAGCGCAATTTCGACGCCGAGACCGAACTCGATCATTCGCTTTCCGTCGGGAACAACCATACGCACACCGTCGGGAACGACGAGACGATGCAGGTGAAGAACAACCGGCAAAGGAGCGTCGGGCAGAACGAGACAGTGAATATCGGGCACACCCGGGTCGCGCAGATCGGGGTGGACGAGACGCATGGGGTGGGGGGGAACCGGACGCGAACGGTCGGCAAGAACGAAACCGTGACGATCGCTGCGAATCGCGACGCGACCATTGGTGGAATACATACCGAGACGGTTGCGAAAGCCAAGACTGAAACGATCGGCGAAGGCAAGACGCTGAATGTCGGACAGATGTATCAAACGACGTCGCAGGACATGAAGACGCTGGTTGCGTCGTCGCATACCGAGGAAATCGGTGCACGTACATCGACGATTGCCAACGCCCATACGCACACGGTCGGCGGTGAGCACACCGTCAACGTCGGCGAGAACCATACGACGAACGTGCAGCACCAGATGCTCGTCAACGCCGGCGATCAGCTTTCGCTCGTCTGCGGGATGTCCAGCATCGTGATGAAGCGTGACGGCACGATCACGATCCAGGGCGTCAACATCGCGTCGACCGGCACGAACACCCACAGCGTGAACGGCAAGACGGTGACGTCGTCGGCGACCGGCGAACACACGGTCGAAGGCGCGATCCTGAAACTGAATCCATAACGGAGGCTCGCACGAATGCAGAACTGGCAGCCGACCAATCCGATAGAACGCAGGTTCATGGATGCGCATACGGACTGGATGAGTTTCGCAAAAGAGCAGGATGCGCGATTGATGATCTGGCAGACCGACGAGACGGATGCGGAGCTCGTGCGGCTCTATTTTCAGGTTCAGGACGAGACGTCGTGTGCGGTCAGGACGATGCGCGCGTCGTTCGTCAATGAAGCGGAGTACGCAAAGGCGCTGACGGACGAGCTTATTGCGTTCTACGACAGCCGGCGTGAAGGATCCGATGCGCATGGGGTGCGGGCCGATTGGCAAGCGCCGTACGACGATGGCAAGAATCCCTTGCTGTATCTGTTCGCGGTTGCCGACAGCCTGATGCAGCACCATCCGGATATTTTTCCAGCGATGGTTTTCGTGCTTGAGCCGGCGAAAGTTCGGGATGATGCGGCATGGGTGCGATGGATCGACGATTTGCTGTCGATTATTGCGGTCGCGCCGCAGCTTGCCGAGCGCGTGCGCTTCGTCGTGCCTCGTATCGATATCGCGCCGTTTGCTGCGTTGATGCAACGGCACCGTGCCGCGGTGCGGATCGTGCACGGCAAGTACTCGATGGCGAGCGTGCCACGTGAGTTGCTGGCGGAATCGGGCGAGCGCGGGCCGAGCGGCGAGTTTCGACGGCATTTCGTGATGCTGACCGAGATGATCGAAGGCGGTAATCCTGCTCGACTGGAGGAATTGCGTGCAGCGGCGTTGAAGGTCGCGGAGCGTGAGCAGTGGTTCGATCAATGCGTTGTCGTGCATCTGATTGCAGGGGCTGCGTATCTGAAGTGGCGTGATCGGGAGAAGGCGATCGATGCGTATCGGAGTGCCGCCAGCAGCGGCATGCGCGCGGTCGAGGCAGGGCATCCGGCGGGGCACAAGCTCGTTGCGAACGGGTTGTTCGGCGAGGCGAGCGTGCATCTGACGCACAAGGATTACGCGCACTCGGCGTATTGCTACGAGCGTGCGGCGGCGTCGACTACGGCCGCTCAGGACGGGCTGATGACGGTCGAGGCGTGGCGCATGAGCGCCGTGTGCTGGGAGCGGGCGGGGGAGCGCGAGCATGCGCTGGAGGCCGGTTTCAATGCGCTCGATGCGGGATTGATGATCGATGAGCCGATGCGGGCTAACAGTAATCTGCCGATGGTTGTTCAGTGGATGGTTTCGCAGTTGGGTGTACAGGACCAGCGGCGCAACGCGTTGAGCGAGAAAGTCGCAGCGTTGCGCGGTGGGCGTTGAGCGGGGGCCGAGACCGTGGCACTTCCAGCCGTCAAGCATCTCGATCCCGTTGTTGGCGTGGACGTTCATTCGGTACTGGTCACGCCCGGTACACCACCCGTGTTCCTGCCGCATCCTCATGTCGGGTTCATGCTCGATAAGCGCGAGTACATCCAGGCCGCAAAGGCCGTGGTCGGCTGCATTGCAATGATGATCGTGCAGGAGAAGGTGACCGAATACATCGAAGATCATCCCGAAGATGTGACGAAGCTCGAACATCTCGCCGACGAAGCGACTCAGCAGGTCAATGAACTGATGGGCGGAGGCAAGCTACCTGATTTCAAGAATGACCCCACTGTCGCGGAGGGGACGAGGCTGGCGAAAGAGGCCAACAAGATCAAGAACCGCATCAGTGACGATCTTGGCTCTAACGTCGGCTCGGGCGGTAGCAGCGGCAGGCCGATTTTTGTGAACGGGATGATGCGCGCCACGGCAGGGACGCATGCATATCACGTTCCAGGGTTGCATTTTCCGCTCGGGGAATCGTTTGCGCCGCCTGACAAAGTTGAGCCGTCGAACGACGGGGAATCGTTCATGGGCAGCAAGACGGTGCTCGCCAACAACGATCCGATGTCTTACATGGCGCTTGAGGCGTTGAGTTGCTGGTCGGTCGGAATGGAGCCGCCTCCGCACAACAGCGCGCATACCGATCGGACTTATCCGTCAATGCCCAGTTCGGTGATGTTGCCGATTCCGACCGGGCGGCCGGTGTTGGTGGGTGGGCCGCCGATCATGAACATGGCTGCGGCGGCGAAGGGGTTGTTCAAGGCGTTTCGGGGGTCGAAGTGGGCGAAGTCGCTGGCGGATAAGCTGAATCTGAAGTCGGGGTTCTTGCGGTGCAACGTGTTGAAGGCGGAGCCGGTGGACGTGACCACGGGCGAGGTGGTTGTGCAGCAGAACGACTTCACCGTGTCCGGCCGTTTGCCGCTCGTGTGGGACCGATATTACGCGAGTCACAATCGCCATGCAGGCGCTGTCGGCTTTGGTTGGCAGACACCGGCCGATATTCGGCTCGAACTGATGCGGAACCAAGACGGGATCGGTGCGGCTGTTTTTTTCCCGGATCATGCGACCGCTTTCAACGCGGTGCCGTTGGACGATGGCTGGACGTCGCGCACGTATGACTGGCAGCATGGGCATGCGTTGTATGACGACGACGGGCGGATGGTGCTGCGCACGCGTGAGGGAATCGAATACGGATTCGTGCTGCCCCCCCGTTGGCGAGAGGCTGCTTCTGCGCTCGATGCCGATTCGCGGCTCACGCTGCTGCTCGACCGCATGGCCGATCTCAATGGCAATGCATGGAAATTCGAGCGTGACGCGTATGGTGGACTCGCGCGTCTCGTCGAATGGAAGCGCAATCGGCGGACCGAGCGCGTGGTCGAATGCGGTACGGGCCGCGGGCTGAACGCTGGGTTGTTAACGTCGCTAACGCTGATCGATGCGCGCGAAAACGCACATCCGCTCGTGAGCTACGAGCATGATCGCGAGCGCAATCTGGCAGCCGCGATTGACGCGATGGCATATCCGCACCATTTCGAGTATGCAGTTGGGCATCGGATGGTGAGGCACACGAGCGCGCGGGGCGTGTCGTTTTACTACAGCTACCAGCAGGGCGACGACGGCGTGTGGCGTGTCGATCGTGCGTGGGGTGACAACGGCCTATTCGACTATCGCTTCGCCTACGATCGCGAGCGGATGGAAACACGCGCCACCGATTCGCTTGGGCATACGACGATCACGCAGATGAACGAGCGCGGGATGCCGGTGGCGGAAACCGACCCGTTGGGTGGTGTGACTGCATACCGATATGATTCACACTCGCGCACGAGTGCGCAGGTCGATGCTGCTGGCCGCACGACCTCGTGGGACTACGACCGGTACGGCAACGTCGTCGCGCGGACGCTGCCCGACGGCAGTGTGATCCGCACGGAATACGATGTACATCAACATCCCGTCTGCGTGACGTTGCCCGGCGGCCGGCAGTGGCGGTACGAATGGGACGCTCGCGGCAACTTGCTGGCGCAGACTGAGCCGTCTGGCACGACGTCGCGCTACGCATACGATGCATACGGCCAGCCCGTCGAACATTTGGGGCCGCGCGGTGCGCTCACTCGGTTCGACTATGACCGCGACGGCTATCCCGCCGCGCGGACGGATGCATTAGGTTATCGCACGCAGTTCGGGCACGACGCGACCGGGAACCTTGTCGAGGTGGTCGACCCGCTCGGACAACACAGTCACTACGAGTACGACCGCAACGGCAACTTGACGCGTGCGATCGAACCGGGCGGGCGCGAGCTTCATTTCGTTTACGACGCCGACGGGAACCTGGTGCGGTATCGCGACCCCGCGAGCCAAGTGACACAGATGGAGTATTCAGCGCTCGGGCAGTTGAGCCGGCGGCTCGCGCCGGACGGCAGCACCGTCGAATACTGGTACGACACCGAGGAGCAACTGGTCGGCGTCGTCAACGAGCGCCGCGAACTGTACCAACTGAAACGCAATGCGTTGGGGCGGATCGTCGAGGAGGTCGATTACTGGGGGCAGGCGCGTCGCTACGAGTATGGTGCGGCGGGCGAATTGCTACGCAGCATCGATCCACTGGGGCAGACGATCGACTACGAAACGGATGCGCTGGGCCGTATCGTGCAAAAGCGGGTGCCTGACCCGCGGCAACCTGATGGAGTCCGCACCGAAACCTTCTCGTACGATCGCAGTGGCAACTTGATCGTCGCCGCGAATCCGGACAGCCGGGTGGAACTGGAGTATGACGCGGCCGGTCGTGTCGTTGAGGAAAGGCAAGGCGACCACTTCGTAATCGCCAACACGTACGACTCGGCGGGCAATCGGATTGAACGCCAGACCCGGCTCCAGGCCGGTGGCGAATTCATCAATGCGCATACGGTTCGCTACGACTACGACGCGCTCGATGCGGTCAGATCGATCCAAGTCGACGAGGCTGCGCCGATCACATTTGAGCGTAATGCGCTCGGGCAGATTTGCGTCGAGCACCTTGGGGCCGAGCTTCGGCACGAGCTATCGTACACATCTGATGGGTTACTGGCCACGCAGGCGCTGTTTTCTGGCACAGGCGCCCTGTTCACCAGCGAATACGCGTATGACGCCAATGGGGAAATGCTCGAGAAGCGCGACTCCCGCCTGGGCATCGAGCGCTATCAATACGATCCGATGGGCAGGCTGATCGGACACAGCGATCCGGTCGGGAAACTGCATCGGTTCCTGTATGACCCGGTTGGCGATCAGTTGAAGACATCGATTCGTAAGGCCCGCCAGCCCAATGTATTTGGCGAGGATACGAAGGCCGATACGTGGATCCGGGAAGGCGAGCATGACGGCTGCTATTGCGCATTCGACCGCATCGGCAATCTGGTGCGCAGGCAGGATCGGCAACAGGACCTGATGCTGCGCTGGGATGGTGACGGGTTGCTGATCGAGTCGTTGACCGTGCGTCAGGCGGAGTCCGTGGGGGATACAAGCGGCACGTTGAGCATCTGCACACGCTATGCGTACGATGTGTTCCATCGGCGCACGAAGAAGACCACGCGGATTCAGCACGATCCCGGCATCCGGACGGGGGCTGCGTCCGATCGGACGGCGCTGTCCCAAACCAGCTATTTCTTCTGGGAGGGGGATGCGCTGGTGGGTGAGCTCACGCAGGGAGATCAGGAAGCCGGCAGGCTACTGTCGGACGCGTTTTCCGTCGCAAACACGGTGCCGGAGGACGCTCTCGTCCGAGTGGACGGCTTGAACGACGTCCGCCCGGGGGCGGGCGGCCAATGCGGCGAGGCATGGGAGTGGGTCCACTATCCAGACAGCTTTCGGCCGCTGGCAAGGGTTAGTTCGGCGTCTCGGTCAAACGATATTTCTTTCTTCGAAACCGGGGTTAACGGTGCGCCGGTTCGGACGATCGATGTGACGGGTATCGTTGTCTGGGAAGCCGCATATTCGGCCTGGGGACTAGCAAATCAACGAGGCACGAGGACACACGATCAACCTTTTCGGTTGCAGGGGCAGTATTTTGATCAGGAAAGCGGTTTGCACTACAACCGCTACCGGTATTACGATCCGCACGCCGGCAGATTTGCGAGTTGCGATCCCATCCGCTTGGCCGGTGGCACCGGCTTGTACAACTATGCCAAAAGTTCGATCACCTGGATCGACCCCTTGGGACTACATGCCAGCGGTGGGGACATTATTGTGCGCGGAAGTGCCGGTCAGATTATTTCCGTCTCTGGGACGATCGATCCCTCGCACCTTCGTCGCGGCGTGGGTACGGGCACAAATGCGACGTCTCGAGCTTGGGCGCGCAGTCTTGGGCGCCTGACCGACGACGCGGGCCACACACGAGGATGCCGGTTGGGGGGCAGCGGCGGCAAAGACTATGTGTGGGCCCAAGACCCGGGTATCAATCGTGGCCGCTTCCGCGTTTTCGAAGGAGAGATAGCCAAAGAAATCACCTTCAGCCGACGGGCCTTGGATTTCGAACAGACTCACTTATTCGGCAACTCCGCAACGAGACCGGATTACGTCAGATACACGTACACGAAAACGCGCCCCGGATTGATCGTCGCTGTGACTAGAGTTTTTCAGAATCCCTAGGCTAGTCCCTGGAGGTGTAGAGCAATTCAATTCTGTCACTCCAGAATCTCCATAAACACAGTTTACATAACGTGAATTATCGACATGCCTGGTACATTTGGAGGTGTTGCGTTCTGAGCCGCGGATCGGCTACTTCAGCGCAACACTGGGCTCCGTAGATGGTACCTACCGGCTTTTGTGCCAAAACTTCTTGCCGGCATATGGCTGTCATGATGCCCAGACGGCTCCGCCTGCAAGCTGATGGGAGTGTTGACGCAATGTGTGTTACCGGTTGCCCCAGCGGTTGGAAGCCATGCGTAACAGAGCTGCATTGGCGGCACGCAAATCGAACAATTCTGCGTCGAAGCCGGGGCCGATCCAGTTTCGGTAACGTTCCGCCTTTTCACTGTTGGGGTCGTTCGAGAGCGTATTCAGGAACGCTTCATAGCCCGTTGGGCCGCCCACGTCCTCAGGCGGACAAGCACGAGCGCCGTCAATGACCTGGGCCTCGCCCCACGGTTCGCTCTCGACCGTTTCCATCTTCTCAACGACGACGGCGTGATTCCAGCCGTCTCCGAAGTCGTATCGGTACACGAAGCGCGAACCTGGCTTCACGACTGTCTGCAGACGAACCTTCCGGTCATCGGCAGTCGTGTCCGGATCGGCGAAGTCCGCCACGTCATCAACCTCGAACATGGCGTAGGTCATGCCGTCGATCAGGAAGTCGTGCAGATGGGTGTCCTCCCATCCGAAAGCTGCCTGCAGAATGTGATGCAGCTTGCGCAGAGATTCGGTTCCTTCGACTTCAATCTGACGCCAGATCGGCGGATCGATATGCTGAAGCGTCACATTGAGGGTGAGACGCTGGAACGATTTTGGCATTTGATCTCCGGAGAACGGGAATCTGAACTATTATCACCCTAGGTTGATTCCTCGGGATCTATTTGGAAGTGCAAATCGAAAATCGCTTCCGGTCAGCTTGATATGCGAAATCGACTAATTCGTTAGATTCTCTTATGTAAAGTCACATCGGTCATCAGCTCGATGTCCAATCTGGTTCGCAAGTTTTCTTGGTCGCCATCTCTCTTTCCGGCTATACAGGATTGTTCGACCGCGCAAGACGATCAACCACAACTAGCTCGGAGATGATCTCTCCTGGAGCAAACCAACCTTCGTTCAAAACAAAGGATTTGACACGTTCGGTTGACGCGGAATAAGCAACCAGCGCAAGACTCTCTTTTGCACGGCTTGCCGTCACATAGAACAGGCGCTTGGTCGCCTCTACTGTCCGATCTCCCAAAGGCTTTCCACCAAATAGATCGTCGTATTTAAACATGAAGCCACGTGCTTCTGAGTCGTCCATGATGACCATTACACGATCAAATTCCAATCCCTTTACACCTTGATGGGTGTCAAAACGAGCCTTACCCGCTAGATATTCCGCCATCGGTTCAATTTGAGAAAACGGTGTCGACAAAAAAGTTTGGATGGCGATGTCGCGCTCAGTCTGACGATCCTCTTGTTCATCCTCGTCGGACGAATCGGCGGCTGCCCGTTCAATTGCTCCAGACGCATGCGCCTGGAGCGCATCAGGGATCTCAAACAGATTGGTCTTTGCAACATGCTGTAAGACGGCGAGCAACGAAGGATCCTCAGTGCCGCGCCAGAGTTCGAGCAGGCCTCCGATGGCCTTGCTAACGTCTTGAAGCAGCGCCCTATTGTCCTTCGACTGCCGCAAGGATGCGGGACTCAGGAGCGGGGAGTCGGCTTTGACGATACGGGCGATGGCGAACTGGTCATCTGCGCGCTTGGCGCGGATGAGAGGAAGGACTTGTTCCGAGAAAAAACGGAAGACCGGAAGCGTACCGTCAAGAAAGCTAGTTCGCCAGCTCTCGTAGTCATATAGCGCAGAAAACGCGTCGAGAAACCCGAGTCGAGATGCGGCCATGCGATGCTCGAGAGTGAGAGTCTTCACTGCCCTCGGTTGGTTCCATTGTTCGTCACCGGTGATGACGGCCATGTGCTCGGCAATGACACGCTCAGCCGTGGGTTTGTCGGCCATGCTACTCGGAAGAACGAAGAGCCTGACGTGTCCCTCGGGTGTGGCGGACGGTGTGATCTGTTGCTGCCCATCAGCGCGGATCTTGTTAATCAAGGTCACAATACGCTTAGGGCACCGGTAGTTTAAGGCTTTCGTCGGCTCAGACCAGTTGTCTGGCAGCCCCTGCCCGAGTCCCTCCTTCCCGTCTGAATAGATGCGTTGCATCGTGTCACCGATCAGCCCGAGCAGAAATCGCTCGTTCAATTTGGATTGAACGACGAAGAGTGCGTCGACGAGAAGTCGATGGGTGTCTTGGCTCTCGTCGATGAGCAGAATTGGATAGCGGCCAGCAAGAATGCTTTGCATGGCTGGCTTGGCGCTCAGGAAATGGGCCGTCAACTTCAAGACCTCCGCATGATTGAGCGCGTCGCGCCCGCGGTTGTCTCCCGTTGGACTATATGTGAACGACTTGATGTAAGGTAGGTCCTGCAGTCGCCGTGTCTTCGACTCGATCTTGCTGAGGCGGCTCGCAGATGCTTTTGTTCCCTTGCGCCCTTTTGCTTCGTCAGCTTTAAGCTGCACGATATCCTCTGCGAGATCCACTCGCAACCATTCACGAATATCGTGATTTAACCCTTCGATGAGAGACCATGCGAAGCTATGGATAGTTCGGACGTCAATCAAGGAGTCGAACAGTAGTCGTCTCTTAATCTCGTCGCTTGCGGCATTGGTAAAAGTGATGACGGCGACACGTTGCCCCTTGACGCGGAGCCTGTCTGCCGAGGTGTTCTGAATGTGCTGAAGTGCCCTGACAAGCGACCGCGTTTTACCAGATCCCGCACCTGCAAACAGGAAAAAACTCTTCGGAGCATCGAGATTTAGGCAAGCTGCAATCTCAATGTCGACGTGCGCATCGTTCGGTTCTGCTGTTTGGATGGCGGTTGTCATACGGCCACCGGATCAGTTACGGGCCCTTTCGGCGTAGGCTTTACCAGCATCGAGATGGTGGATGACTCTTTGCCGAGGACATCATCCTCCTTTCGTTTTAACTGCGCGGCGAGCCATAGCAGCCCTTTTCTAATATATGCAGGGACCGCCATCGTGTCGATTTCTTTACTATAAAGAAGCTCCATTGCAAATTCAGCCTTGCCCCCTTTTCCGAGGTCAACAGCGAATTTTTTGGCAAGGTCAGCAGCATCGGTTGCGTCATCGATCGACTTTCGAAGGCGGCCCATCAACCCAGTGCCATCCATTTCCTTAAAAGTCTCAAGATTCTCATAGACTAGGGCGTCCTCGAAGGTGTTTGCGAGCAACTCCACCGTATCTGCTGTCTTAAACTTAGCGCTTATTGGTTGTTGATATGCGACGCGAACACCGTAACCACTACTGTCCCAAAGCGCAAGATCTGCCTCTTCTGTGTCGAGCAAAGCGTCCAGCGACTCGATCTTTGGCACCCAGCTTTTCAGCGTCTCATTGCGGGCTTTAAGACTTGCTCCACGAGTAGGCGGGACCGAACTACCGGCAGCATTCTTGGCATCGATATCTGTGATGATCAGCGTGTTCAGGCCGAGATGCTCAATCAGGGACTTCAATCGATGAGCGTGGCTGCCACCAATCTCGAGCCATGTCACGTAACAGCGTCGGATGAACTCATACTCGCTCTTGGAGCGGACGAAGTGTGGAACGAGAATGCGCTCAGCTGGTCCCTCGACAAGAATTGCACCATCTGCGAAAAAGAGATCGCAGTGCGTCGCCTTTAAGTATCGCTTGACGAATCGGGCAGTGCCATCCTCGGTACCAAACGTCTCTGACAAATTTACCACGCACGAGACCGGCACGGACCCATCCTCGGCTTTCACCGGGAGCCGTCTGAAATACCGTAACGATGTGAATTCGGCTTCGTGGGCAAGATGACTGGAGTGCGTGCTGACCACTAGTTGAGTGCACAGATCCTTTGAGGCTTTGAGGCTTTCGTGTTTGCGAAGAACCTCATAGGCTTGTCTGATAAAAACCTGTTGTACCTGCGCGTGAAGATGAGCTTCCGGCTCCTCGATCAGGACGAGATGAAGCGGTGGAATCAATTCATCACCATCCCCGGTCATTTTCCCTGCCTTGCCAACGCGCATCCATTTGTCACGAAAACTCATCAGCGCAAAGATTATCGAGACGAGGTTCTGATAGCCGAGTCCGTTCGAATCCTCCGGAAGTTGGTGAGTATGGCCGGCACCAGCGCTTTGATGCGTAGGCACGACGTACTGAACAGCGGACGCGTGATTTAAGCCGTCTACGGGTTTGATGTTGGCGGTGATTGTGAGCTTCGGGTCAGCCACTCCGGGATAGCCGATCTGCTCTAGTTCCTGGAGTGCGTCGGCAAAACAGACTTCCAAGCGTTTTCCAAAAGCTGATTGTGCTCCGTGGAGAGCTTGCAAGGCCTCTAGGTCCTTTGGCTCAGGTTGGTCGAAGGGATCTAGATGCTGGGTGTAGTAATGACGAAGTTGACTGGACAGTTTTTTTCCGCCGCGCGAAGCGCCTTCCTCGTAACTGCCCTCGCTTCGTGTCGTTGCCGGCGCAAATCCAAACCCACGCTGCGCACTAATCTCATCGATGCGAATAATCGTTTTGAGAGGATCCCCTTCCACTGGCTCGCTTTCTGCAGGAAGTGCTTGCGGCGCAGCGATGCCGCCCTTCGGGAGGACAAGCTTGGCCGGATCGAGTAGGTACGCTCGTACTTCGAACATCGAGCGAAGCTTCACGGACAGGAAGTCCATCAGTGATCTGGGCCAGAGAGCGAAGCCATTCGCTCCTTGAGAAACAGCTTTCGGCGGTTCTTCAGCGGCCGCATTGGCACGCATGACCGCTTCCGCGGCGAGTTTCGCATTCAGATATGCAGCCTTGAAGGCCTGATCGTCCTTGGGTTCGTAGCGCAGACGTACGCCGATTAGGGCGCCAGCCCAGTCAAGTGTCGGAAGGATCTTTTGAACATAGTGGAGTTCCCCCACTTGAACATCGAGCCAAACATCAAGGTGCGGGAGCACTGTATTCCAGTCGAATGGCGGATCTACCTCGTCAGCCTTCTGGGCCTCCCATTGTTGCCCAAGCGCATCGAGTTTGGCCCAATTTGACAGTGTGAAATCGTTGATCGAGAAATCCGTACGTCCTACGAGAAAATGGCGAAGCGCGACCATTGCGGACGTCTTTCCGCTGTTGTTGGCACCGACGAAAACCGTCGTCTTCTCTGCAAGGTCGATCCTAACCTTCTGCAACTTGCGGAAGTTACCGATTTCGACGAGTTTGATCTGCATGCTGCCCCCGTAGTTTTATTGTCCCCACCGGGGACTGATTCTCATTCGCTCTCGAAGTCACCGGACCGGATCGACGCGTAGTCGCTTCGCTCTGACCGTATCCGCTATACCGATGATCTTTGTCGCCAATGATGGCTGCCCTTCCACGCAAACGCAACTCGACCGCCCGTAGCCGTCCGGCTTCTTCGGAAAAGTCCGCATTGACCGCCTGAACGAGCGTCGGAGGCATGCGCGCCCAGGCCTCGGGCCCACCAGACCTGGGCATGCTAGCTATCACGATGCGCTAGCACGTCGGCAAGGTCTGACGCCCTTCTGCTACCGGGCCCTCACCACACCCGCGACCACCGTAGAGGACTCTGCGCGTCGGTCGACTTGTTCCAAGTACAAAGCACAGCACCGTTTTCGATTCGATTAGTTTTGGTGAAAAATCATGCTATTGTGATAAGATAAATTATTTTCCCAGCGCTGCGATAATTTCCGGGAATGACGGGATTGGGGCTCTCATCTTTCCGGCTGCACACCGATCGCGCTAAGTCTAGAGTCGTCCGAAACGCCCTGCATTGATGCAGGAGTCAGTCGGCCGCCCAAGCAGTTCAAATCGGTGCGCAACGCCGCTGCAACGCCCCTACCCTAGTCCCCCCAGGTTCGTGCGTGCTGATTGCGCTTTCTGCCTACAAGGTGTGTGAGCATTCGATACCCGCCGTCCTGGCCCGCCAACTCATTCCTCCGATTCTCAAGAGTTCGCCTTAGATCGCCACACTTCACCGGCATGCATTTCGGCGTCGATGTTAACCATTTCGAGTTAATTCGTTATCCGAATTTAACGATGAAATGCGTAAGGAAGATGTGAGTATGGCACGAGAACGTATAGATTTGCTGCGATAGCTTGAGCACGGGGAGTGCTGCATCGATCGTCCACACCGAGGGATGGTAGACGCGGCAGATTGCGCTTCGGCTCAGGATGGTTGGAGCCTTGCCCCTTGCCACTTTCGTTTGCCCCGGTTCAAACCCGGGTCTTTTCTTGGTCAAGTCGCGATTGTGCACGCCGCGCATCATCGCAACACGACGGTACAAGCGTTTCCCGTGGGTACAGAGCACCGACAACGACTTATGCTCACCATCGCGATACGACGACCACAGATTCGGAAACCCCAGACTGGTACCGGGAGTACTTAATCTGGAACGCCCCCGCGTCCCGATCAGCCGGCGCTTGGGCATCGTTGACTCATGTCAACCGCGACCGGTCGCGTGGGCATAGATTCAATTTCAACGGGAGATCCCTATTCCCGGGAAAGGAGACCACATTATGAATACGTTCCGGAAGTCCATCGCTTCGGCGATCATGGGCACGGCGCTCGCAATTGCCATCGTGCCTGTTCTGGCTCATGCCGCCGGCCCGAGCGCTCACATCACGGTCTACGTTCTGCGCGGCGAGCAAGCGCCGAAGGGGCCCGATGGGCACGGACACGACATGATCGTGCCGGCCAATGTCGTGCTCAAGGCGGGCCAGCCGGTCGATCTCACCATCGTCAATTATGACGAAGGTGCCCATACGATCACGGCCGAAAAAATGAACTTGAACGTCATGATCGCCCCAGGCCATGAGCATGCGGATCAAACGGTGACGCCAGTGACCACGCACTATTCGTTCACACCGGCTAAAAAGGGAATTTTCAGGTGGCATTGCCTGACTCCCTGCGATAAGGGAGGCCACTACTGGGCGATGTCAAAAGGCGACGGTGGCGACGACCAGGTTGGCTACATGGCGGGCTACTTCATCGTGATGTAAGTTCCAAACGCTGCGGCCATCACGCTGGCGCGGAGCCGACGATGGCTGCGCGCCAGAGCCGAAATGCGGGCAATCGTGGCGAATCTGATCGACTAGTTGGAATCGGGTACCTCATTCGCCCAGCGCGCGCTCTTGCCCCGATTTGACGTCGGGGGTACTTGGAGACTTGCCTATCGATGCTCATCGATCACCCGAGTTCTTCTCGTCAATTCAACTCTGACCAAGAGCACCGTGTGAGGCACGCGGCATTTTCGGCCCCTCATCCGAAGTCACCTGTCGGCGATATAAGCCGGCTTCATCGAACGGATATGACATCAGGTGGATTTGCTTTCGATTATCCACGCTCGTGCCGCCACGCTGTCGCCACTCGCAAATACCCGCACTTCCCCCGGGATCACGAATCGAAACGCCGCCAAAGCAAATCGAACCCATTCAACGTCCGTCACGACAGCAATGCGTTCCCATTGTGTGATGTGCTGAACGCCAAGCTTGAAGTCTTCCCAGGCTGCGCCAGGATCCATGCCTGAGAAATCAGAGCCCAGCTCGTAATAACAGCGCACCTTCCTGTGAGCGGCCAGGATCTCCGTCATTTTGGGGATCAGAATGTCCTCATAGTCCTTCCTGGTCACCTGTCCCTTGGCCACAAAGCCGACGACACCCGGTGGCATCTCATTGAGAATCTCGATCATCTCAACTCCTTTTTCAGGCCCGCTCAGGTCAGCCGACAAGTTTGCCCTCGCTGCGGCCGGCACGATCGTTATACACCGGGGTATGTGCGAGCGCCACACAAAGCCGGAGCGTCCGACGACGGTCGGCGCCCCGCCCTCACGGAACGATCGCCGCCGGTACCGGCACAAGGCCGACGAACAGTTCGTGACACCCTGCCAGACACCAAGCTGATCGCGGCCGCGTAAGATCAACCGTTCAGTTCCCCGAGGACATCAGGCACCTCAAGGATGCGCGATCGAATCGCCAAACGCTTCGTCGCGCTCTGCCTCATCGGACAGCAGGAACTCACGTCTCGCATCTTCAATCACGCGGCGGACATAGGCGTCGTGACCCGGCTGTCCGACTGTCTCCATATCCCAGTTGCGTTCTTCGGCGTCCGTGGGGTGAGGCTTTGGCAGCGGGATGGATACCTGCATCGGATCGTTCCCGCTGCCGTCACGGACGCGCTTGGACACCTCGTCCCGGATTTGTTCGGCGGTGAGCAGAGTCTTTGCCATTTCTTCCTCCCGTTCTCATCGGTAGTGCTGAAGCGTCGCTACCGGGTAAGCTTCAATCGGCGGATGTATGTCTATCCCCAGCGCTCAACGCACGATAAACTTTCCGAACATGCCTTCCTCGGCGTGCTGCGGCGTCGGGCAGACATACCAGTATGTGCCGACTTCATCTGCGACAAACGTTGTCGACAGCTTTGCGTAAGTAGCCTGCTTCAGAGTCTTCTTGCTGCGCCACGGCAGTAGCGGCATGATCCGGGCGAGCCCCGGTCCGGTTGCCATCATCGCCATGTACGGATAGGGCGGCGGCTCCGGCGTCAGGATCAAGCCATGTTCCATGTTAGCTCCGAAATCCATGTTCACCAGATTGAGGTGAACCACTGCCTTAGCTGGCACGATCAGCGTGGGATTCGTCAAGCCGCGAACTTCGAACGTCTGGTCATCATGTCCCGGTTGAACGGCGATCATGTCGATCGTGACGTCCGGTGCATCGAAAGTGACTGTGTTCGTTTTGATATCGACCCTGCCTTGACGATCGCCGTCGCGGATGAAGGCCTGAACCTGGTCGTATGTCATTGACTCGCGCCCCCAACCACCGCCGCCCGGGCCGTTGGAGAAACCGCCCATCATGCCAGGTCCCATGCCGTAGCCACCCATCATGCCCCACGCGTCTGAGTTACCCGAATAGCGCTGCGCCGACACTGGCATGGTGACGCCGAGCAACGTCATCGCCGCGGCCACGGCGAACACACGAATTCTAAAATTACGGGACATCATGTCCTCCTTCCACGCAGGGACTGGTTCCGCGCGTAGGAACCCCAATGCTTCCGGTCGGCGTGCCGCTTCTTGTACTCGCTTGCATCGATGTCGCGGCATGCATAACGCTCGTCCAGAATGTCCAGCGCCGTGCCGTCACGGACATGACGTTCTACACGCCTGAATGCGATACACCCGTGTGATCTTCAACACCCTTGACACCCGGAATACCCTCGGCCGCGACGCGCATCGCTTGCACCTCGTTCGGTGCCCATGCGTAGTAACCCCAAAGATGCACAATCCCGTTCTTGACGATCACGTTTCGACCGGGAAAGCTCCATTTATGACCTGCGATTTCGGCCAACAGCATGCCTCGAATCTCGCGGTCACTTAGGACCTGCTGCAGGTTGGGCGTTGATGGCGAAATTGCGAGCGCCTGAACGAGATTGGCCCGGCTTACGATCCCGACAACCTCATTGCCGCGGACGACGGGGACGCGCCTGACGTGTGCCTTCTCAAGAAGGTGAGCCAGCTCGTCGATGGGCGTCATCTCCTCGACGGTCACGACGTGCTTCGTCATGACGTCCTTCACGAGATGTGCGTGCGTTTTCACATAATCCGCAGCGTCGTCGCGGCGGGCTGTCAGCAAATCCAGCCACCAGGCGCGATGCGGCCTGTCGGTGTCGATCTCGACGCGCCGCACCAGATCCGACTCGCTGATCATCCCGATCAGACGTCCATTCTCGTCGATCACGGGCGCTCCGCTTATGCCGTGCTCGACGAGCAGCGCTGCTGTTTGCTGTACGGTCATATCCGGCTTTACGGAAATCACTGCGGGTGTCATGACATCTATTGCGTGCATTGTCAGCCTCCTCGAATCTACTTCAGGCAAGCGCCCTGGACGGCGCTTCCTGCATATCCGATATCGAGGTTAGGTAACCTGCGCATCGGTTCGTTGATATGAGTCAACGCCGTAGCCATGGCTCGCCATGCCGAATATCCCAGACGTTTCGGCTTGGCTGCGCACATAGCCAAGCCGCCTTGGCCGCCCCGCCTGTCGATGTGCCCTTTGATCACGATCAATCGTCGACAGGTTGCATCGCAGTAAATATTGGCTAGTACCTTATGCCCGAGACACAAATCAGTACGGCACCGAGCGGCACACGGACATCAACTCCAACAGCGAACAGAACTGATGAACACCGCATCGACCGACAACGCCTCCCTCCCGAAGATTCCAGGACGCGTTGTGGCAGTCCGTGGCGCAGTCGTCGATATCACGTTCCCGACCGGCATGCTGCCGCCGGTGGACACTTCAGTTTCGATCGAAGTCGATGCCCGCAACTCAATCATTGCCGAGGTACAAGCCCACCTGGATGAGCGGACTATCCGAGCACTGGCCATGCAATCGACCAGCGGGTTGCCGAGAGGGGCGGCGGCGAAAGCTTCCTGTCAGCCCATCGCGATTCCGGTCGGCAACGCTGTGCTTGGACGCCTGATCGACGTGATGGGTACACCTGGCGACATGGGTGAACCGCTTCCTCTCGATGTTCAACGCCGCCCCATCCACCAGCCACCGCCGGCATTGTCTGAGCAGGACAGTGCAACCGGCATATTCGCGACTGGCATCAAGGTCGTCGATCTCCTCGCCCCGCTCGCCCGGGGTGGCAAGGCGGCGATGTTCGGCGGCGCCGGCGTGGGCAAGACCGTTCTCGTCATGGAGTTGATTCATGCGATGGTCGAACGCTACAAGGGAATTTCCGTGTTCGCCGGTGTCGGGGAACGTTCGCGAGAAGGCCATGAACTGCTGGTGGACATGCAGCATTCCGGCGTGCTGCCAAAGACCGTGCTCGTGTACGGTCAGATGAACGAACCCCCAGGGGCGCGCTGGCGTGTTCCCCTAACCGCCTTGACCGTTGCAGAATATTTTCGCGACGAACAGCACCAGAACGTGCTGCTCCTGATGGACAACGTATTCCGCTTCGTCCAGGCCGGCGCCGAAGTATCGGGTTTGCTCGGGCGACTCCCGTCACGCGTCGGCTATCAGCCGACGTTGGCGAGCGAAGTCGCGGCGTTGCAGGAGCGCATCGTTTCCGTTGGCGGGGTCTCGATCACGGCGATCGAGGCCGTGTACGTTCCGGCGGACGATTTCACGGACCCCGCTGTCACGACCATCGCCGCGCACGTCGACAGCATGGTCGTTCTGTCGCGCACAATGGCCGCCGAAGGCATGTATCCGGCGATCGATCCGATCGCATCGTCGTCGATTCTGCTCGATCCGCTGGTGGTCGGAGCCGAACACGTCCAGGTCGCAACCGACGTGCGGCGCACGATCGAGCACTACCGCGAGTTGCAGGACGTCATTTCGCTGCTCGGCATCGAGGAACTGGGAGCGGACGACCGCCGGATCGTCGGCCGGGCCCGCCGTCTGCAGCGATTTTTGACCCAGCCGTTCGCCGTCACCGAAGCGTTCACGGGTGTGCCGGGCCGCTCCGTCACGGCCGACGACACCATTGCAGGATGCCGCGCGATTCTGGACGGCGAATGCGACGCATGGCGGGAACAATCGCTATACATGGTTGGAACGCTGGACGAAGCACGCGAGCGGGAGCGGGAAACGTCATGAGCACGGCGCTTCACATGACCATCGCGACGCCCGCAGGGATGCTGGTCGATTCACCTGACGTCGTCGCCTTCCGTGCGGAGGATGCGACCGGCAGTTTCGGTGTTCTGCCCGGGCATACGGATTTTCTGACCGTGCTGTCACCCTGTGTCATGCGTTGGCGCACTGCAGACGGCACACGCCGGTTTTGTGCGGTGAGCGGTGGAGTTTTACGGGTCATCGACGGAAAAGACATCAATATCGCGTGCCGTGACGGAGAACTCGGCGATGCGCTTGAGACACTGGAAGCCCGCGTACGGGAAAGCCGCGAATCACGTCTCGATGCGACGCGTAGAGTGCGAGTCGAGCAAACGCGCCTCAATGCCCAAGCCATTCGGCAGATACTGAAGTATCTGCGTCCCGGCACACCGGGCGCAGCCGTACGCGCGGACGGTACAAACGAGGGCGCCGGCCATGAGCGGTAATCCCGGAAAGGAGTCGCCTGCTCGGCCCGGTCCGGAGGCGAAAACTCAGGAGCCCGACGCGCCGGTACTTGAACAGACCGCGCAACGCGCCGTTCAGCGAGACAGGCAGGCACGTGACGTGCCGGAGCCGACACTGGGCTCCAGACTCGGGCAGATCGGAATGCTCGGCTGGATTATCGTGATTCCGGCCTTGCTGGCGTTATGGCTGGGCCATTGGCTCGACCGGCATTTTCAAACCGGCGTGTTCTTCTCCGCGCCACTACTGATGCTGGGTGCGGCGTTCGGCCTGTGGTCCGCATGGCGCTGGATGCATCGCCAAGGTCCAGGGAGCTGAAACATGATGCCAATCCAGACGTTGTCGGTTCCCGTCCAGACTGCCGCAGGCTGCTTAACCGGTGGGGCCGTCGGCCTTGCCTATTTTGCGTCGCTGCTCGCCAACGTGCGCTGGTACGTACGGGATGCCATCAGCATCGCCATCATCGTGCATCTCGTTCGTTTCGGCATGATCGCCCTGGTGCTATTTGGGCTGGCGCAAATTGGATACATCGCGTTGCTGAGCGGCCTCGCCGGCATCATGCTCGCTCGCCGCGTGATGATCCGGCTGCCGGGAGGTTCGTCATGATGCATTCACCGCTCATGACCGAACCGCTGTTTCGCATCGGGGAGGTGCCTGTCTCTACGCCGGTGGCGACCACCTGGGCGCTGATGGCGCTCATTGCCGTCGCCGTGGTAGCGATGCGACGGCGGCTGTCGCTGACCCCGGGCAAACTCCAGACCGCCGCCGAGTTGTTCGTCTCGACGCTCGACAACCAGTTGCGGGACACGATGCAAGTTGAACCTGCGCGTTGCCGGACGTTGCTCGGGACGTTGTTCCTGTTCATCCTGACTTGCAACTGGTCCGGCGTGATCCCGGGTGTCGAACCCCCTACCGCCCATCTTGAAACCGACGCAGCCCTTGCCGGTGTCGTCTTCGTGTCGACGGTGTTCTACGGCATCCGCGAACGCGGTCTCGCCCGTTATCTCGCATCTTTTGCACAACCGACCTGGATCATGATTCCGCTCAATCTGGTCGAGCAGATAACCCGTACCTTTTCGCTGATCGTGCGCTTGTTCGGCAACGTCATGAGCGGCGTGTTCGTGATTGGCATTGTACTGTCGCTCGCGGGCCTGCTGGTTCCGATTCCGCTCATGGCGCTTGACCTGCTGACAGGTGCGGTTCAGGCATACATTTTCACGGTACTCGCGGCAGTCTTCATCGGCGCCGCGCTCGGCAGCGAAGGCGCGCCCGCGTCGCATCCACCGCAAGGAGCATCATGAACAACTGGATTCAAATCGTAAGCATCGTCGCGGCAGCCATTGCTGTTTCATTCGGCGCAATCGGCCCGGCACTGGCTGAGGGCCGCGCCGTGGCCGCCGCGATGGATGCTTTGGCACGCCAGCCTGAATCGGCTGGCACGATTTCACGAACGTTGTTTGTCGGTCTGGCGATGATCGAAACCATGGCGATTTACTGTCTCGTGGTCGCCCTGCTCGTTCTGTTTGCCAATCCGTTTACCAAGTAAGCATTGGCCATGCGAATCGACTGGTGGACACTCGGCTTCCAGACGATCAACGTCCTCGTCCTGATTTGGCTGCTGTCGCGCTTTCTGTTCAAGCCGGTTGCCAAGATCATGGCGGATCGTCAGCAAGCCGCTGCGCGTCTTCTGCAGGACGCATCGGCCGCCCGCGACGCGGCGCAGCAGGATCGCGACAAGGCGGCGAGAGATGTTGCCGAGCAAGAGGCAACTCGCCTGAAACGATCGAGTGCGGCCACAGTCGAGGTCGAGCGCCTTAAGGCATCGCTGCTCGCCGACGCACGTGCCGAGGCCGATGCGCTGAGAAAAGCCGCCGAGGCTGAAGTCGAAGCGATGAAGAAGGACGCGCGGCGTGACAACGCGGCACGGGCCAGCCAGTTTGCGATCGACATCGCGGCCCGATTGCTCACGACACTCCCTGCCAGCACGCTGGTGGAAGGATTCATCGAGCCACTCGCCGAAGCGGTCCGGGCACTGCCTGCGGAGGACCGCGCACGCCTCGGCCGCGACGGTGAAATGCCGCGCCTGATTGCCCCGCGTACGTTGCGGGACGACGAGTTGGCTCGCTGTCGCTCGATGCTCGCGACGGCGTTGGGTTACGACGCGCCGATACAGGCTGACGTCGATCCGACTTTGATCGCAGGGCTCGAACTCGTCGCGCCCCACGTCATCGTGCGAAACAGCTTTCGACATAGTCTGGAGTCCCTGAAAAGCGACCTCATTTCCCATGGCGACGAACGAAACGCGTGAAGGCACCGCCGATGCGTGGCTGGCGCACGGCAGAACCGTGCTGGCGGCGCTGAATCTCGCACCGCGGGCGGAATCGGTCGGGCGCGTCGAGCACATCGCTGACGGCATTGCACGGGTGAGCGGCCTTCCGCATGTTCGCCTGAACGAGTTGCTGCAATTTGACGGAGGACAGTTCGGCTTCGCGCTGAAGCTGGACGTCGACACGCTCAGTTGCGTGTTGCTCGACACCGAAAGCGGCATTGCGGCCGGCACGCGCGTCTCGGGTACCGGCCGCGTCGTCGAAGTGCCGGTGGGCTCGAACCTACTCGGGCGCGTCGTCGATCCGCTCGGGAGGCCACTCGATCGCGGCCAACCGCCGAAATGTTCGTCGACCCTTCCGATCGAACGCGCCGCGCCGTCGATCATCGAACGCGCAGCGGTCTCTCAACCAGTCGAAACAGGCATCCTCTTGATCGACGCGCTTTTCGCGATCGGCCGCGGACAGCGCGAGCTGATCATCGGCGATCGGGCAACGGGCAAGACGTCCATCGCGGTCGACGCGATCGTCAACCAGAAGCATTCCGACGTGATCTGCGTGTACGTGGCGATTGGCCAGCGGGCCACCGCAGTCGAACGCGTAATCGATGCGGTTCGACGGAACGGCGCACCGGAACGCTGTATCTTCGTCGTCGCATCGGCGGCCGATCCGCCCGGTCTGCAATGGATCGCACCGTTCGCCGCGTTCAGCATTGCGGAATACTTCCGCGATCGGGGTCAGCACGCACTCGTGGTCATCGACGATCTGACCAAGCACGCCGCAACGCATCGTGAGCTGGCGCTGCTGGCACGAGATCCGCCCGGGCGAGAGGCCTATCCTGGCGATATCTTCTACCTGCATGCCCGCCTGCTCGAGCGGGCCGCCAAGCTTTCCGCGGAGCGCGGAGGCGGCTCGTTGACCGCGCTGCCCATTGCGGAAACCGATGCCGGGAATCTCGCGGCGTACATTCCAACCAATCTGATCTCGATTACCGATGGGCAGATCGTTCTCGACTCCCACCTGTTCGCGGCCAACCAGCGTCCCGCCATCGATGTCGGGCTCAGCATCAGCCGAGTCGGCGGCAAGGCCCAGCTTCCGGCACTGAGAGCTGCCTCTGGAAGGTTGCGACTCGATTACGCACAGTTTCTCGAGCTCGAGATGTTCACGCGCTTCGGCGGGCTCAGCGATACGAGAATCAAGGCGCAAATCGCTCGTGGGGAACGCATTCGCGCATTGATTGCGCAACCGCGATTCGCGCCGCTGCGCCCGGTGGGCGAGATCGCATTGCTGTTTGCGCTGGCCGACGGCGTATTCGATGCATGCGCACCGTCGGCGATCGCTGCGGTGCGAGTCGCTCTTCCCGCCCGCCTCGATTCGACCGGTATCGCGACAAAGCTCGGTCCCATGCTCATTGCCGGCGACAACGTGTCATCCGATGATCGCACCGAGCTCATCCGCATCGTCCGCGATCTCATACCGCAATCCGCGGAAATCCGGAGCGACCGATGAGCAATCGGCTCGGCGACGTTCAGAATCGACTGGGTACGGTCCGCGAACTGGAATCCGTGGTGAGCGCGATGCGCGGCATCGCGGCGACACGAACGCGAGAAGCACTCGCACGCCTGCCGGGAATCCGGGCATGCGCCGATCTGATCGGCCTTGCGATCGCTGACGCGATGAGCGTTGCCGTACTACAGTCACCCGAGAGCCCGAGGTCGCCGCTTCCGGACGACACCCATGTCTATATCGTTATCGGCGCGGAACACGGCTTCGTCGGCACCTACAATCAACGTGTGCTTGAGGCAATCAACCGGCCGGCAACCGGAGCCGTCGAGTATTTCGTCGTGGGCGATCGCGCACGAAGTACGGCCGACGAATTCGGTCTCCCGGTGGTCTGGTCATCGGAAATGATCGTTCACGCCGATGCCGTGCCCGATCTCGCAGCGAAGATCATCAATGCGCTGTATCGTCGCCTGCGTCGCGGCAACGCATCGCATGTCACGCTCGTGCACGGTGTACCACAAGCGATCAGCGAAGCGGCCATCCTGACGACATCGCTGCTGCCCTTCGATTTCCGGCGTTTCAAACCGGTCACGCGCCCCTTTCCGCCGGTTGTCACGCTCCCGATACAGCAACTGCAGGAAAGACTGGCCGAGGAATATGTCTACACACAGGTTTGCGAGGCCATCATCCTGTCGTTTGCGGCGGAGAACGAAGCGCGCATGCGCGCAATGATCGCGGCGAAACGCAATATCGACGACACCGCGCAACGCCTGAACCGGGACTATCACCGCTTGAGGCAGGAGCAAATCACTGCAGAAATCGTTGAACTATCGACCGTTGACGGGGGCTTTGCCTCATGATTCACGACGGGATTGCAATTGATTGCCCCGAGATCGCCGTCGGCCGCCGAGGAAATGGTACGCGCACCGTGGGATCGCACCACCGATGCGGCCCGCTCCGAACATCGAGACTTTTACGTTTCCGCTCAATCGACTACCTTAGCTAGGCATACGGGGATTTTTGCAGACGAACCAACAAAGCGGCCACATCCGATTCAGGATATTTTTCTCCTGAATGGCATGTGACGCGACAAATATTCGATGCTTAAGCGAAAAAATATGCTTGGCCGCCGGCCGTGGCGCACAAAGGTCGTACGGTTGTCCAGTTGCGTGCCCTATGTCGGCCTGCTCATCGCGATGCTCATGACAGCAATATGTGCGCTCTCGTTGTATCAGAGTCGGCGCGACGCCACCACGTACACCCGCGAGAATCTCAGAAATATCGCGCTCATCGCACAGCGGGACATTGAGCGAAACTTTGAACTGTACGAGAGTTCGTTGCAAACGCTTGCTGGCAGGCTGGGAAATACCACGATCATGCGCATGCCACCGGCGCTTCGTCGACAATTCTTGCTCGATGGTCTGACGAATTCGAGTACGCTGGGCTCCATCCTTGCCATTGACCCGACGGGACGCGTGATACTTGATTCCGAAGACGCGACGCCCCACGCAAGAAATTTATTCGATCAAATCTACTTCACGGCACAGCGTAATCACCCCGCACTGGGTTTTTTTCTCAGCCCACCTTTTCACTCCAGGGCACGGCGCGGCGATTTATGTGTCGCTCTGAGCTTACGAATCCCTGCGCCAGCCGGCAAATTCGGCGGCGTCGTCGTCATGATCATCAGTCTCGACTACTTCCGCCAGCTGCTGTCGGTGCTTTCTCTCGGCCCAGGCGGATCAGCATCGCTCATCGGAAAAGACGGGCTCATGGTGATGCGCGTGCCATACCAGACAAGCGTCATTGGAAAAAATATTAGCGGCGCCTCCACATTCAAGCGCTTCATGGCCTCGGATGAAGGATCGTTTAGCGAGACTGCAAGTCTTGACGGGGTACGTCGCCTTTACTGGTTTGCCCAAATGAGGCGCCTGCCGTGGATCATCATGGTCGCGGCCGCCCATGACGACATCTACCGCCCCTGGAGTAAGCGTGCGGCAACCATCGGGGCACTGGTGTTGTTGCTCGGCGCGCTGATTTTCGCCCTATCCTATTTGCTGGGCGTACAACTTCGACGACGGGCACAAGTCGAAGCCGAACTGCACTTGCTGGCGGACACCGACGCGCTGACCGGTCTGAGCAATCGCAGGAGGCTGGACAGAATCCTCAAGGCCGAATGTCATGAGGCAATCCGCGCGCGGACGCCAATTTCATTGCTGTTCATCGACCTAGACAGATTCAAGGGTTACAACGACACGTACGGCCACGTGGCCGGTGACGCAGCACTTGCAGCCGTTGCGCGATGCATTGTCGAAAACCTTCGACATCCCGGCGACAATGCATGTCGGTACGGCGGCGAGGAGTTTGTAGTCGTGCTTCCGAACGCAACCGAGCGGCACGCGTACGACGTGGCCGAGCGGATTCGAACTGCTGTCGAAAGCCAGAATCTTGCGCACGCGCTCAACGAATCGGGGCGCGTGACAGTCAGTATCGGCATCGTGACGTGGCGGCCGGATCGGGGCGATGACCTCGCGGCTTTGCTTCACGCTGCCGATTCTGCCGTCTACCGTGCAAAAGCCCGGGGGCGTAACCGGATCGTCGTCTTCAACGAATAGATGGCGACGTGGTAGTTCGTCGCGTACCGCGCCACATCGGTTCGAGCCATCCCGTCCGTCTCCCTCGCGGCTTGCAATACTGCGAAGCGTCGATCACGGCCCTCTCAGCGCCCGTCGTCAGGTTCCGACGCGTAGAGCGAAAAGTATGCAGAACATCCTGTCGTCACCTTCGATGGGCCTGCCCGACGCCCTGATCCCGGTCTTTTAAGCACAATTTAATACTCGCGACCTACGGTAAAACTGTCGCGGTATGGAAGCGCCGTAGCGTGTTTTTTGCCCGGTACGTTTGCCTCTGCGCGACAGGAGCGTAGTCATGGCAAGCATCGGATTCAAGCGTATCGCGGTCGCTAGTGTCGCAATTGCAGCCTTGTCGGCAAGTTGCATGTCGAAGGAATCGCTTGCCCCGGCACAGGCAACGCGGGCTTCGCAACGCGTTCTCTCCGCAACGTCAGACATGGCGGCCTATCCGGGAATCGTGTCCGACTTCGAGAACATGGCGAGGGTCGACGGGCCCGCTGTCGTAACAGTCAACGTGTCGCCACTCGATGCGACATCGAGTGTGAAGCAACTATGGCCTCCGCCAGGCGGCGCAAACGATCCGTTCCTTCGCTTCTTCAGGGAATTCTCTCCCGCACCTGGCGACAACCGCGGTGCCCTCGCACGACAACACGCCAGCGGCTTCATCATCTCGTCGGACGGTGGCATCCTCACCGACGCCAGCGACATTGCCGGCGCCTCGAGAGTCACTGTTACCCTCTCCGACGGCCGAACGTATCCCGCCAAAGTAATCGGAAGCGACTCGGCAAGCGGCGTCGCACTGCTTCAGATTCACGCGAAAGGGCTGCCGGTTGCCAGAATCGGATCGCCCTCGGTGCTCAAAGCCGGCGAATGGGTCGCGTCGATTGGTTCCCCATACGGACTCGGGAACTCGATCGTGAGGGGCATCGTAAGCAATACATCCCGTCTGCTTCCTGACCAATCGTACGCTCCATTGATCCAGACCGATCTTACGGAGAACGCCGGCGATGGCGGTAGCCCGCTCCTGAACCTCAGCGGTGAAGTCGTCGGTATCGAAACGCCACTCCCGAACGACGGCCACGCGTACCAAGGTCTGGCCTTCGCGATACCGATCGACGAAGCCATGAAGGTCGAACGCCAGCTGAAGTTGCATGGCAAGGCTACTCATGGGCGCATCGGTGTCGCTGTGCAAGACGTGACAGATCCGCTTGCCCGATCGTTCGGGTTGCCACGGCCGAACGGTGCGCTCGTCACGTCGGTCGACTCGGGTGGTCCTGCAGCGAAAGCAGGCATGCGTGCGGGCGACATCATCGTTGGCATCAACGGCACGGCAGTCTCGGATTCGACACATTTGCCGGCGACTGTGGCCGATCTGAGTCCTGGCGCCACGATCGATCTTGGCTACTGGCGAAATCATGCTGTACATCACGCGACGCTTGTTCTGTCGTCGATGGGCACCCACGATCTGTCCGTCAATGCGATGACCCGCGCGCCTTCCGGCGCATACGGACTGGAGGTACGCAATCTGACCGGTGACGAAGAACGGGCTGTCCGAGTCCAGGGCGGTGTACGCGTTGAGCAAAGCAGTGGGCCGGCTGCGTTCGCCGGGATCGAACCGGGCGACATCATTCTGAGGATCAACAACACGCCCGTGACGAGTACGACCCAGTTCTTCAAGAGAATCGCGCGTTCCGCTCATAACGTAGCGCTCCTTGTCGACCGGAACGGCACGCGAATGTTTGTCACCATGGATGTGAGCTGAAGACATTTCGAATCAAGCACATCGACATGGAGCACACCAGGAGGCAGTCATGAAGTTCTCATCCAGAATGGCGTTCGGCGTCGCGACAGCCGCGATTGCCGTTTTCGCTCGAAGCGGGTTGGCCGCAGAGCTGACGTCGCTTCCACCTCCCGAAAATTCGGGCAAGGTTACCTATCTGTCCGGAGGAATCGGGAGTGACCAATCGGCCGCGATCAAACAGGAGATGCCCAAATACTCGCTCGCGCTCGAGTTCGCGGGGCACACGAGCAGCGGGAACGAGTATTTGGCAGACATCCCGGTGCAGATCGTCGACGCGCATGGCAACACCGTGCTCTCGACGGTGACCGCCGGACCATTTCTGCTCGTATCGATGCCGGTCGGGCACTATGCCGTGACGGCCACTTATCACGGGAAAGTCATGCGCCGGAGCGTCGCCATACAGGCGTCTTCGCATTCTCACGCGGTGTTCGTCTGGACAATGTGATCGACACGGGGAGCCGTGCTGCCCCGTTCGGCTACCGTTTCAGGAACAGCAGCAGTGAAGGCACGAGCGCTCTTTTGTCTCGAAGGAGTTGGCATGGACGAGAAGCCGATTGAGGCTACGGGACCCGACGTCAATCGGCGTCGTTGGCTCATCGCGACAACGGTCGCGGGTGGCGTCGGCGGAATTGCAGCTGCATTTCCCTTCGTAGATTCGCTGACGCCGCCCGCCAGCGCGCTCGCCGCAGGAGCCCCGGTCAAGGTCGACATCAGTCAGTTGTCAGAAGGCGGGATGTCGACGGTTGCATGGCGAGGAAAACCGGTGTTCATCGTCGACCGATCGCCGGCCATGCTCGCAAGCGTCGTCAAGGCGACCCCGCTGGTCGCGGACCCCGACTCGCTCCACGCGTTCTCGATGCCGCTGCCGGACTATTGCAAAAACCCGTTTCGCTCACGTGCCGATCATCGGAACATTCTCGTTGTGGTCGGCGTTTGCACGCATCTCGGTTGTACGCCAACCCCCAGGTTTCAGTCCGGACCTCAGCCAAACCTGCCCGATAACTGGCCAGGTGGTTTCCTGTGCCCATGTCACGGATCAACGTATGATCTGGCGGGGCGTGTATTCCGGGACAAGCCGGCACCGCAGAACCTCGACGTTCCCCGCTACATGTTCCTTTCACCGACCGAATTGCTGGTTGGTCAGGACGAACACGGTGCGGCATAGTCGCGACAAACCCGCGGGCAACGTGGCAAGAGAAATCTGCAGGGCCTTCACGAGTCGAGACGAACGCGGTTCATGACGTTCGATGCGCTGGAACGATGCCCTCAAAAGATCATCGGGGGTCAGCGGGAAAATAGCGTATCGACAACGCTTCGTACAGCGGCGGAGCAAAGAATCGCGACACGCGGCTGGCGATCAGCGCTGTGGCCATCAACGAGATGACCAGTGCATGGCCGTTAATCATCTCGATGACGATCACGAACGCCGTGATCGGGCTCTGCGTGACCGCGGCCAGATAGCCGACCATTCCGAGCGCGATCAGCATTTGCAGCTGCATTCCCGAGAACAGGATATGCAGCGTGTTGCCGATCCCTGCACCGATCGCAAGCGACGGTGCAAACAAGCCGCCCGGCGCACCGGGCAGGTACGAGCCAATCATTGAAACCATCTTGAACACCGGATACAGGACGCTCACGTTCGTGTGGCTTTCGAGCATGCCGCGGGCTTCCGCGTATCCGCTGCCGAACGTATGGCCGTGCGTAGCTACCCCGACGACCGCGACGACCAGCCCGCACGCTGCGCCGAACAGCACTGGCTGACCTGCACGAAAATCCTGAAGCCCTCGCGGCATCCAGCGTCGCGTGTTGAGTAACAACCAGCAGAAGATTCCACCCATGACGCCCGCGATCACACCTATGAGGACGACCGCAAGTGCCAGCGACTGAGGCAGGTGAGCGCCGACGTCGATCGTGCCGAAATAAACGTAGTTACCCTGAATGCCGAGCGACACGATACCGGCGAAGATGATCGCCGTGATCAGCACGCCACTCGTCCGTTGTTCGAAACTGCGCGTGAGCTCCTCGATCGCGAACACGACGCCGGCTAGCGGTGCATTGAACGCGGCGGAAAGGCCTGCCGCCGCGCCCGCGAGGGCCAGCCGGTGCTCGAGCACGCCCGGGCGAATCGCACGAAACCGCTGAGGATAAAACTGCCGCAGGTTGAACATGAGTGCGGCCCCGACGTGAATCGTCGGGCCTTCGCGGCCGATCGTGAACCCGCCGAGAATGGCCAGGAACGAGACGAGTATCTTCCCGATCAGGATCCGGATCTTGAGCAGCCGCGCACCCGTGTTGCCCGGCGCATGCAGCATGGCAATCACCTGTGGAATGCCGCTCCCCTCCGCACCATCGAAGAATCTCCGCGTCAGCCAGACCGTCACCGCACCGATCAGCGGCGTGACGATCAGCGGCAACCATGCATGTTCGGCGGCATAGCCCAGAAACACCGCGTAGCCGAAATCGATCAGCTTCGCGTAAAGCACCGCGACGAGGCCGACCGCCACCGCACCCAGCCAGAACACGCCATAGTGAAGCCACAGACGCCGCGCATGCAGCAACGCGCGTCGATCTGCGAGCGCGGAAATGCGGATCATCGGTCTCCCCCTGCCCACTCGTCAGTCTCGTTCATTTTCAAACGCTGTCCGGATCGTTCAGGTTCGCCGCGGCGGCGGCTTCATGCCGAATGCGATCGCCAACCATACTGCAACCATGCCGGCACACACCAGAAACACCATGTTCGGGCCGCCCTGCTTGAGCAGCCAGCCGCCCACGATGCCGCCGAGCGCGAGCCCGATCGACTGCGTGGTGTTGTAGACGCCCGTGGCCGCGCCCTTGCGCGAACCGGGTGCGAGCTTCGATACGAGCGACGGCTGCGACGCTTCCAGGATGTTGAAGCCCAGGAAGTACACGAACAGGATCGCCGCCACAATCAGGATGGTATGCGGTGCGCTGCCGAGCAACAATTGGCCGATCAGGATAGCCAGAATGCCGCCGAGCAGCACCGGTTTCATCTTGCCCCGTTTTTCCGCGACGATGATCGCCGGGACCATCATCACGAACGCGAGCCCCATCACCGGCAAGTAGACCTTCCAGTGCGCGGCGACCGGCAGCCCGCCGTCGACCAGCAGGCGCGGCACGACGAGGAACAGCGCCGTCTGCGTCGCGTGCAGCACCAGCACGCCGAAGTTCAGGCGCAGCAGCTCGACGTTGTGCAGCACCTCGCCGAACGGCGCCGGCACGTGCGCGGGCCTCGCCGCGTCGGGCACGATCCACACCACGACGCCGATCGCGAGGATCGACAGCACGCCGACGATCGCGAACAGCCCGCTCATCCCGACCCAGTGGAACGCGATCGGCGCGCCGACGATCGCGACCGCGAACGACACGCCGATCGAGCCGCCGACCATCGCCATCGCCTTCGTGCGGTTCTGTTCGGAGGTCAGGTCGGCGATGAACGCGAGCACTGCGGACGACACGGCACCCATGCCCTGGATCACGCGGCCGACGATGATCCACGTGATGTCGTGCGCGAACGCGGCGACGAAGCTGCCGAGCGCGAAGATCAGGAGGCCGGTGGCGATCACGGGCTTGCGGCCGAACTTGTCGGACGCCCAGCCGTAGAAGATGTAGAACAGCGACTGCGTGACGCCGTAGGCACCGAGCGCGATACCGACGAGCAGCACGTTATCGCCGCCCGGGATGGTTTTCGCATAGACCGAGAACACCGGCATGATCATGAACAGGCCGAGCATGCGCAGCGCGAAGATCGCCGCGAGCGACGTGGTCGCGCGCAATTCGGGCGCGGTCATGCGCGAAGACACGGTGGACGACTGGGACATCGTTGACGCGATTTACCGAACAGATCCAACAACGGACAAAAAAAACCCAGCTGGGTAGCCGGGTTCAATAAGCTCGCCCCGGCCTTTCGTATCGGGACGACCGGACGTCGAGTGACGCGAGCTGAGGGAGCACATCTGAATTCACAATTTCGCAGAATTTCCGCATCGTAACATGGCAACTAGTCACGATGTGACATTTCTCCTACTCTAGTAAAGGCGATCGTGTTCCAGATCCATGTGACCAAGAAAACCTTTCGGATCACCCTTCAATTCATTTACAAAACTCCGTCGCCCGTCAAACAGGAGCAGCCCCGTTCACTGTGCTTCCGGCAGTGATGCCACGACCCGTTCCGTTGATCTGCGACCCATTCCGTTCAATCGAACGTCCTCTTCGGGAGACCAGTGATGAAAAGCTTGATGCGATATGCGGTGGTGTTAGCCCTTGTGCTGTTCGGTGGATGCCATTCCGCGACAAAGACGTCCAGCGCTGCAGGCATGATGAATCAGAGTGCCGCAAATGGTCAGGCGGTCGGAACACCGTCGACCATGGCTGACGAATTGAACAATCCCAACAGCCCGCTCGCAAAGCGCAGCATCTATTTCGATTTCGACAGTTATGAGGTGAAGCCTGAGTATCAGTCGCTACTGCAAGCGCATGCTGACTATCTGCGTCTTCACCCAAGCCGACACGTCTTGATCCAGGGGAATACCGACGAACGTGGCACCAGCGAGTACAACCTCGCGTTAGGCGAGCGCCGGTCGCAGGCCGTGCTACGCACACTGGAAACGCTCGGCGTACCTGATTCACAGATCGAGGCAGTCAGCTTCGGCAAGGAGAAGCCGGTTGCATTGGGCCACGACGAAGCGTCGTGGGCACAGAATCGTCGCGCGGATATCGTTTATCGATGAAGCGCTATCGTGGCGGGAGCCCGCTCCCGCCAGGCACTGACCGACAGAAATGGTTCGTCACCGATATCGCGGTCACAAGCCCATGAAGTACGTCCGGACATCCATCTCGGCGGACCAGGACTGCACATCGGAGAGTTCATTGAACTCGACCGGCTTCCCTCGGTAAAGGCAACAATATCCATTCGCCGTTCTGTAGACGATGACCCACTCGCGATCGTCACTCGCCTCGTCTTCCAGATTGCCGGCCAACACTTCCTTCCATTCATCGAGATGCAGGGCCACCGCAAGGCGCCGACGCAGGACGGCCAGCTCAACGCTGAGTTTCATGCTGCCCCTCCTTGCCGGCATGCGCTTCGGCCCGCGTCGACGCGTGGCTGTCACCGTGCTGTTTCCCTGACCGCCGGCTGCGCTCCGTTCCGCGCCGGTTCTCGGGAAAAATCCTGATGCTGCTCGCCACCGCGTCTGCGATGTGTTCCTTGGCAATGACCCCGACCACTTCCATCGCGCCCTCTTCTTCGGGTCGGGTCACAACTACTGCCATGGTCGCGTGCTTCTGACGCAGCTTGCTGATCACGTCGAACGCCGCTTCACCCGGCGCGACCACGATGAAATTGCGTTGAGCGAGTGCACCGAGCGTCACCGACGGATGGTCGTGCGAGATGGCCCGGCGCAACCCGGTGTTGATGCGAAGCACACCCTCGATCCGGCCCGATCGCGTGACGACCACGTGGCGGAACGGGGGGCCATCCAGATTGCCCAGAATGTCGCGGAACGGTACCTCGGCGTCCTGCACGAGCACGTCCGTCTCCATCACTTGCGCCGCGTTCTGGACGAGGAACATGTTGGCATGCAAAGCGTTCGGAATCACGTGACCGCGACGCACGAGCTTGAGCGTATAGATGCTTTCGCGGCAAAGCAGGCGCCGCGTCGCAAGGCTGACCGCAACCGCAATGATCATCGGCAGCACAATGTCATAGTCGCGGGTCATCTCGAAGATCATCGCGACTGCCGTCATCGCCGCGCCGGTTCCCCCGCCCACCATCGCCCCCATCCCAACCATCGCAAACGCAGGCGCGCTGACGGGTGCCGAGGGCAGTACGGCCTGGACGAATGCGGCGAACGCCGCACCCAATGCCGCGCCGATGAAAAGCGACGGCGAGAAGACACCGCCAGAGGATCCCGAGCCCAGGCTGATCGACGTCGCGAGGGACTTGCAGAGCGCAAGCGTGATCAGAAACAGGCAGCCACCGAGCTGTCCGTAAAGCAGCGCCTGAATCGTTGCATATCCCACGCCTTCTACGTAGTAATGCCCGGCGAAGCGCATTAGCAGGTAGATCGTCACTCCGACGAGCAACATCCCCAACGCGTGACGCGCATAGCGTCCCGGAATGCGCTCGAAGACATCCTCCGCAAAATGAAGCCCATGGGTCAGCATTGCTGCGCCGGTGCCGGTGACAATGCCGAGCGCCGCATACAGCAGGAGTGTCAGCACACTGCCCGGACGATCGGGAATCGCGCCCAGTTGGGCCGGCACCAGAAACGCCGGCGCACTGCCGAAGAACAACCGTCCGACGAAGGTTGCCGTGCCGGTCGCCAATGCGACGGGAAGGAATGTGTTCACGCTGATTTCGGGCATCATCAGCTCGGTCGCGAACAGGACACCGCCGATCGGCGTATTGAACGTCGCGGCGATCCCGGCACCCGCGCCTGCCGCCACGAGCGTGATGCGCTGGCCAGCGGTCATCCTGACCGCTTGCCCCAGCGTCGAGCCGAGCGCCGAACCTATCTGGATGATCGGCCCCTCTCTACCGACCGCCGCGCCGGTGCCGATTGCGAACGCGGACGCCAGCGATTTCACGATAGCGACCACCGGGCGAATCACGCCGCGCTTGAAATAAATCGCGTCCATCACCTCGGGCACGCCGTGCCCCTTCGCTTCCGGAGCGAAGGTGCAGACGAGCCACGTCACAACCAGGCCACCGACAACCGGCACCAATATGACAAACGCCCCCCATACGGAAGTCGGCGTGAATTCGCTCGCGTTGTACGAGACCGAAAACCGACCGAGGAAAAAGGCGTTGTGCACAAAACCGATCAGCCCGCGGAACGCGACGGCGCCGATTCCGGTGACGACGCCAACCACGATCCCCAGGCAACTCAGGCGATACATGTCGATCGGCGACGCGTCATCTTCCGTTTGAGACGAACGCTGGACGCGACCGGTTTCCACGCGAAGCGATGCGAGTTCTCCGGCCTCGCTGTCCTCTCGTCCTGTCGGTCCCGATGTCATGACGCCCGCCTGTGTCGAGTGTGTCGATCCGTCAACTGGTCTCGTTCATGCGCCCCATCATCTCCGACGTCTCGCCGGCATCGAGCGCACTGCGCATGGCCAACGCAAGCACCACTGCGCTCCAGGCGGCGACCAGCAGAATGTCCCAGCCGAATCCGATGACGCTCAGGCCGCCGCCGATACCGCCCAGCCACGACAACAACCATAAACCGCCGAACCACGGAAGCAACCATGCGATGTGCTTCCAGCCGAAGTCTCGCGCGCTACGGCGCAACACGACATGATGGTGAAGCGCGTAGAGGGCGAAGCCGATCGCCACCAGCGAGAACAGGAAGTTGTTGGTCTTGAAGCCGGTCCAGTAGATGACGAGGTTGCTGCAGATAAATGCGAGCGGCGCGATCAACCCGGCCCCGCTCATGCGAAACGGCCGCTGCAGTTCCGGCATGTTGCGCCGGAGGACGAGCAGCGCGATCGGGCCCAGCCCGTACGTGAGCACGGTGATCGACGTGATGTAGCTCACCATTTGCTGCCACGCCGGAAACGGCAGCAGAAACAGCACGCCGACTCCCCACATGATCAGCACCGCGACCCAGGGGATCCTGTTGGCGTTCAGCCGCGTCAGCATGCGCGGGCCGGCTTGCAGTTCGCCCGCCGCGAACAGGATGCGCGAGCCGCCGGTGACATACATGAGTCCAGTGCCCCCGGGCGACACGTACGCGTCGATGTAGAGCAGCGTTGCCATCCAGCCCATGCCGAGGGATGCGGCAAGCCCTGCAAACGGCCCCATCTCGCCCTTGAAGCTGAGATGGTTCCATCCGCCGGCAAGGTCGGCCGGCGCGAGCGCGTAGATGAACGCGATCTGCAGCAGGATGTAGATGACGGCGGCCAGAAGTACCGCGCCGATCACGGCCAGCGGAATGTTTCGATGCGGATTGGCGCTTTCGCCGCCCAGGTCGATCGCGGTTCGAAAGCCGAGGTAGCTGAAGACGATGCCCGCGGCCGGCAGCGCAGTGAACATACCCGATAGATGGTAACTGGCAGGCGCCGCTTGCATCACGCCCCAGTGCGTACTCGCACCCAGCAATCCGGCAATCGTCAGAAGCGGCACGAGCACTTTCCACCACGTCATGGTGGAGTTCACGCGCAACAGCCAGCGGACCACCATCAGGTTCAGCAGGGCCATGACCCCGAGCAGGCCGGCACAGGCCATGAAACCGATCGCAGTCAGCAGGCCGGCGCTTCCCGGCTGGATAAACCACGGCAGGTAGTTGTTCGCGTAGGTGACGATTGCCTCTGCCTCGACTGCCGGCACCGGCACATATGCGAGAAACAGCAGTCCGCACCAGATGCGTCCGAGTCCTGCGCCGTGGCTCGCATGGCTCATGTGCACGAGAGCACCGCTGCGGGGAAACAGTGCGGCGAGCTCGGCAAAACAAAGCGCGATCAACATGATGATGACCGCGCCCAGAACCCAGCTGCCGATACTCAGCGGCCCTGCAATACGCGATGCGTGATAGGCGCCGAACAGCCAGCCGGAACCGACCATGCTGGTCGTGCTGGCGAACAACAGCCCGATGATTCCGGCGTCACGCCGGAGCTTGCCTTCCAGATTGAGGCTCGAGGTCGTGCTCATATTCCACTCCTTGCAAACGACCTCCCCCTGCTGCGTGTGTGTTCGTTCTCCCACCCTTCCGGTTCTCGTGACGCGATGTGTGTCGGCCGTTCGGTGAACCCGTTGCGCGCGCATCGCTGCCGCGCGATCAGTTGGTATCGGTGACGTCGTGGAATGCCCAGCCGAACGACTGAATTTCCGATTTGTGCAAAGCCGCGACCTTGCGCAGACAATCCGCACCTTTTTCTGTCAGATGGATCTCCACTTGCCTTCGATCCTGCTCGCTCGTCTGGCGCCGGACGAGCCCGGCCGCTTCGCAGCGTGTGACGAGCGCCACCGTGCCATGCGAAGAAGCCTGCAGCCGCTCGGCAATCTCGCCGACTGTCGCCCACGAGCGGTCCGGAAACGCACAGGTGTGCAACATCAGCATGTATTGCAACGGCGTCAGCCCCTCGGCACGCAAGATTTCCTCCGAGAAACGCAGGAAGCGCCGCAGCCGGTAGCGAAATTCGGATAGCTGCTCGAGGTCGTGTTTCGTGGCGCTTGCGCCAGCCTTTCGATTGCTTGCTGCCATCACGAACTCCGGGAACACCGGGAGTTTTCTGGAATCATGTCATCACGTGACCTAAAATATAGGCGCGCGTGATGGGTAGTGCAAAGTGCTTTCATCGGTTTCTACTCCGGTCGCTGCGTGGATTGACCCCATCAACCTGAATCGGTGAGGACAAGTGGACGGCATTTCGATACCGCTGCTGGTCGCGCTGGTCGTCGTACAGCCCGGTGATTCGATAAGCTCACGTGGGGGAACGGCCAGCCACGTCGTTGTCTCGGCGCGAAATATACTGCATGTCGGCAACCTGCGGGCGTGGCCAAGTTTCATGCCGAACACCCACCGCCCGGCGGCAAGCTATTCGACTTCCACTAGGGTCTACATCCCCAGCGTGACGTATCACCCCGACGGTTGGGGCACTCTCCCCCGGCTGGCGGGCGAACGGTTCAAGTGGTAATCGATCAGCACCGCCTAAGGTCCACCCGCTGCCGCAAGGCACCGCGGTGAGGTCCTCGGCAAGGGAGTTCAGATTCTCCCGTCCATCCGGACAAACCGCCCATTCGAGTTTCGCAACTGCGCAGAGTGGATTGTGGGCGGTCTGTTCGTCAGGACGCGAGTGCCACACACGTCAAGCTCTTCAGCTAGAGACGGTCATGTCGCATCCGTATAGGGGACAACCTCTCACTACGGCTGCGCGACTCGCACGCCAATCTGAATAATCTGAGATTACGTGCACTTGGCTCACTGCTACGCCGAAGGACTGAACGCTGTGATTTTGTTTCGTCCGGTCGCCATTGCGTAGTACAGCGCTTCATCGGCGGCATTGATCACGGCTCGCGGGTCGCCGTCTTGATCCGGCGTCCACCCCGCCAACCCAATACTCGCGATTACGCACCCATATTCGCTTCCGACGTGCTCGAGTTCCAGTCCGTTAATTGAACCGGTGACCTGAGGCGGAATTTTGTGACCAATCAAGCAGTGAGTCTCGCGTCGATATTATCGGAATCCAGCCAGGCTCGACGGACCGTGGCGGGAGGTTGGTAGCGATGCGCGCTATGCGGCCGGCGCTCGTTGTAGAACTGCGGCCAGCGTTCGACGAGCACCTTTGCCTCGGCACGGCTGCAGAACCATTCCCGGTTCAGCAATTCGTCACGCAGCTTGCCGTGGCAAAGGTGCTCGACGAACCAGTTTGCCACGGACTGCCAGGCGCGATGAAGGCCGGACCGAGTGCAGCGTCTCGCAGCCAACGCATGATCTTGGCCGCGGTAAAGTCAGCGCCGTTGTCAGACCGAACGAATGTGGGCTTGCCATATATAGCCGCATCAGTCGCGACAACGTCAGGATTACATCCTGCGACCGCAGGCCGACACCGACTTCGATCGCCAGGCACTCGCGGGTATATTCATCGATCACGCAAAGCGTCTTCAACGCTCGCCCATCGACCAGTTGATCGTGCACGAAGTCGTAGCTCCATACCGAATTCGGTTGTGTCGCACCGGGCAAGCGAATGTCGTTGCCACAACGACGACGGCGAGGCCGCCGCCGCGCAATGTTGAGCTGCAAGGCTCGCCACTTTCGCCGCACGCGCGATTCACCCAGCGCCAGCCAAGCCGACATGCGCCGGTAGCCGAAGCGCGGCACTTCCTGCACGGCCGCCATCCGTTGCTCGCCCAGCCTCCGATCCTTCTCCGGTTGCTTGAGCGTATAGGTGGCCACCCGGCGGCTCAACCCCAGATAGCCACATGCCTTGCGTTGCGAGGTAAGCGTGGCAAGGCGGCCGTCTTGACATGCGGATTCAACGAGCGACGCTGCGCCAAGCCGACGCCGCAATCAAGACTTGGCCACTAGCAGGCCGTTGAAATACCCATCGACCGGATTCAGACCACTCTCGCAAATGACATGAATTCGCTCAACGGCTCGGCAAT
>NZ_CABVPN010000006.1 GCF_902499115.1 Burkholderia diffusa | reverse complement strand
TGGGACACGTCGAAGGTGAACGTGAACGGCGGGGCGATCGCGATCGGTCACCCGATCGGCGCGTCGGGCTGCCGGATTCTGGTGACGCTGCTGCACGAGATGGTCAAGCGCGATGCGAAGCGCGGGCTGGCGTCGCTGTGCATCGGCGGCGGGATGGGCGTCGCGCTCGCGGTCGAACGTCCGTAACGGCTCGTCGGTCACTGCCAAACCAATCCGTGCGCCGGCCGATTGCGGCTTCGGCCGGCGCACGTGAAGTCAGAGGGGGCCTCCGGCGGCTCTCGAAACCAAAAAATGGAGTGAGATTTATGTCTCAGCGAATTGCGTACGTAACGGGCGGGATGGGCGGCATCGGCACCAGCATCTGCCAGCGTCTGTCGAAAGACGGCTTCAAGGTGGTCGCGGGTTGCGGCCCGAACTCGCCGCGCCGGGTGAAATGGCTCGAGGAACAGAAGGCGCTCGGCTACGATTTCATCGCGTCGGAAGGCAACGTGGGCGACTGGGACTCGACCAAGGCAGCGTTCGACAAGGTCAAGGCCGAAGTCGGCGAGATCGACGTGCTGGTCAACAACGCGGGCATCACGCGCGACGTCGTGTTCCGCAAGATGACGCATGAAGACTGGACGGCCGTTATCGACACCAACCTGACGAGCCTGTTCAACGTGACGAAGCAGGTGATCGACGGGATGGTCGAGCGTGGCTGGGGCCGGATCATCAACATTTCGTCCGTGAACGGCCAGAAGGGGCAATTCGGCCAGACGAACTACTCGACCGCGAAGGCCGGCATCCACGGTTTCACGATGTCGCTCGCGCAGGAAGTCGCAACGAAAGGCGTGACGGTCAACACCGTGTCGCCCGGCTACATCGGCACCGACATGGTGAAGGCAATCCGGCCGGACGTGCTCGAGAAGATCGTCGCGACGATCCCGGTGCGTCGTCTCGGCGGGCCGGAGGAAATCGGTTCGATCGTCGCGTGGCTCGCGTCGAATGACTCCGGCTTCGCGACGGGCGCCGACTTCTCGCTGAACGGCGGCCTGCATATGGGCTGAACGTCTGGCTGCGCGCGCCGCTGCGGCCGCGCGGCCTGGCGTTTCCGAAGGCCCCCGCTTCCCGGATCCGGGAAGCGGGGATTTGTCACTTGCGCTACGCTGCACCGAAAGGCGTTACATGACTACTACAAAGAAAACGGCCGAGCGGCTCATCAAGAAGTACCCGAACCGCCGGCTCTACGATACCGAGACGAGCACGTACATCACGCTGACCGACGTCAAGCAGCTCGTGCTGGAACAGGAGGACTTCAAGGTCGTCGACGCGAAATCAAACGAGGACCTGACGCGCAGCATCCTGCTGCAGATCATCCTCGAGGAAGAGAGCGGTGGCGTGCCGATGTTCTCGTCGTCGATGCTGTCGCAGATCATCCGTTTCTACGGTCATGCGATGCAGGGCATGATGGGAACGTACCTGGAAAAGAACATCCAGGCGTTCATCGACATCCAGAACAAGCTCGCGGATCAATCGAAGAACCTGTACGAAGGCAACGCGATGAATCCGGAAGTCTGGTCGCAGTTCATGAACATGCAGGCGCCGATGATGCAAGGGATGATGACGAGCTACATCGAGCAGTCGAAGAACATGTTCGTGCAGATGCAGGAGCAGATGCAGAACCAGGCGAAGTCGATGTTCAGCACGTTCCCGTTCAAGCAACCGGGCGCGCCGGAGCCGGAGAAGAAGTAACGCGTGCGCGGCAGGCCGGTCGCGGCGGCACCCGCCGCCCGACGCCTGGTTTGGTGCCGCGACACGCGGCGGTGCGATGCGGCCGATCGTGTGCCCGGGCACGACGATGGCCGCTGCCGCAAGATGTTGCCGACGGTCGCTCCTGATCGTCGGCACCGAATGCCCGTACCCTCGCGTGGGGGCGGGCATGATCGTGATCTGGTCGCCCCGACCTCATCCAGACAGTCATCAGCGAATCGATACCCGGGCGTGTCGCGCCTCATGGCGTGCGTTTGTGCCATTGCGGCCGATCGCCGTTGCGTCGGACCTTGTGATGACGGGCAGCGGCAAAGCGCCCGCGGTTCGCCGGCTTACCTCAAAGTGCCGGATCGAAATCCTGGTGATCGTCTGCGGGAGGAAGGTCGAGCACGAGCTTCACCGCGCAGTAGTTCGCCTTCAGCGAAAACACCCGGCCGATCACGAGAAACGTCTGCCGCGAATTCTCGAGTTCGACGAAGTCGCCCGGCTGCGGCACGTGGGCGCCCTGGTCATAGGAAAAACTGGTGCTGGTCTGCTCGCCGATGGTCTCGGCGGCGTGCTCGGTGAATTCGATCGTGATGTGGGTGGTCATGCGAACCCCATTGGGTAAGTGAAGGGAGCGGATGCAGCGATTTTCGCATAGGGGCGGAGTGAGGCAGGGGCGATTGTCGTGCACGACGTGCGGTGATCGTGCCCATCGTTTCATCATCTCGGTCTGAAAGGGCTGGATCAGCCGCCGGTGGCGGTCCGATGCGCCTGCGCGCGCTGCGTATTGAGGGCGCCATCCACGGCGTCTTGATCGCCGGTTTTGCCTCGCTGACCCATAAATAGCTGTAAACTCACGCTTTTGCCGCCACGCCCCCCACATTCCAGATGTCCCAGTCCCCCAAAGTAGGCTTCGTGTCGCTCGGGTGCCCCAAGGCGCTCGTCGATTCCGAACAAATCATCACCCAACTGCGCGCCGAAGGTTATGAAATCTCCGGCACCTACGACGGTGCCGACCTCGTCGTCGTCAACACTTGCGGCTTCATCGACGAGGCCGTGCAGGAAAGCCTCGACGCGATCGGCGAAGCGCTGACCGAGAACGGCAAGGTGATCGTCACCGGCTGCCTCGGCGCGAAGTCGAGCGCCAGCGGCTCGAACCTCATCGAGGAAGTCCACCCGAAGGTGCTCGCCGTCACCGGCCCGCACGCGGTGGGTGAAGTGATGCAGGCCGTGCATTCGCATCTGCCGAAGCCGCACGACCCGTTCGTCGACCTCGTGCCGGCCGCCGGCATCAAGCTCACGCCGCGCCACTATGCGTACCTGAAGATTTCCGAAGGCTGCAACCACCGCTGCACGTTCTGCATCATTCCGTCGATGCGTGGCGACCTCGTGTCGCGCCCGGTCGCGGAAGTGATGCTCGAAGCGGAGAACCTGTTCAAGTCGGGCGTGAAGGAACTGCTCGTGATCTCGCAGGACACGAGCGCGTACGGCGTCGACGTGAAGTACCGCACGGGCTTCTGGAACGGCAAGCCGATCAAGACGCGCATGACCGACCTGGTCGCCGCGCTCGGCGAACTCGCTGCGCAGTACGGTGCATGGGTGCGCCTGCACTACGTGTATCCGTATCCGAGCGTCGACGAAGTCATTCCGCTGATGGCCGAAGGCCCGTTCAAGGGCCACGTGCTGCCGTATCTCGACGTGCCGTTCCAGCACGCACATCCGGAAGTGCTGAAGCGCATGAAGCGCCCGGCGAACGCCGAGAAGGTGCTCGAGCGCGTGCAGAAGTGGCGCGAGATCTGCCCGGACCTGACGATCCGCAGCACGTTCATCGCCGGCTTCCCCGGCGAGACGGAAGAGCAGTTCGAAACGCTGCTCGACTTCATCCGCGAGGCGGAACTCGATCGCGTCGGCTGCTTTGCCTATTCGCCGGTCGAAGGCGCGACGGCGAACGACCTCGACGGCGCACTGCCGGACGACGTTCGCGAAGAGCGCCGCGCGCGCTTCATGGAAGTCGCCGAGGAAGTGTCGGCGCAGCGCATCCAGCGCAAGGTCGGCAAGACCCTCAAGGTGCTGATCGACGAAGTCAGCGAGGAAGGCGGCATCGGCCGCACGGCGGCGGATGCGCCGGAGATCGACGGGGTCGTCTACGTCGAACCGGCGATGAAGGCGTCGAAGCGCTACAAGGTCGGCGATTTCGTGTCGGTGAAGATCACCGGCGCGGACGGCCACGACCTGTGGGGCGAGGTTTAAGCGATGACCGCTGCGTTTCCGCAGATCCTCGCGCTCGGCGAGGCGATGATCGAATTCAACCAGTCGCAGCCGGGGCGTCCGGAGTTCCTGCAGGGTTTCGGCGGCGACACGTCGAACTTCTGCATCGCCGCGGCGCGCCAGGGTGCGTCGACGGGCTTCGTGTCCGCGATCGGCGACGATCCGTTCGGCCGCTTGCTGGCCGACATGTGGGCGGCGGAGCGCGTCGACACGACGTACGTGCGGATCGACCGCGCGGCGCCGACCGGCGTGTATTTCGTCACGCACGGCGCTGAGGGTCACCAGTTCGACTATCTGCGCGCGGGCTCGGCGGCGAGCCGCTATGCGGTGGCCGACCTGCCGCTCGATGCGCTGGCGGCGGCGAAGGCCGTGCACCTGTCGGGCATCAGCCTCGCGATCAGCACGGCCGCATGCGACGCCGCGTTCGCGGCGATCGATCACGCGCGCAGCAACGGCGCGCAGGTCAGCTTCGATACGAACCTGCGCCTGAAGCTGTGGCCGCTGCCGCGCGCCCGCGCGGTGATGCGCGAAGCGCTGCGCCAGACGGACATCTGCCTGCCGAGCTGGGACGACGTCACGGCGCTCACGGGCGCGAACGATCGCGACGCGATCGTCGATGCGATGCTCGAACACGGGCCTCGGGTCGTCGCGCTGAAGCTCGGCAAGGAAGGCGCGTACGTGGCGACCCCGAACGAACGGCGTGTGGTGCCGGGCTTCGCGGTCGAGGCCGTCGACGCGACGGGCGCGGGCGACTGCTTCGGCGGTGCGTTCGTTGCACGGATCGTCGCGGGCGACGATCCGTTCGCGGCCGCGCGTTATGCGAACGCGGCGGCGGCGCTGTCGACGACGGGTTACGGCGCGGTCGCGCCGATTCCGTTGCGCGAGGCGGTGGAACGCCTGATGCAGGGCTGACGCGGCTCACGCACGCCGGTCGTGGCCTCGCGTACGTGAGGATGACCATCGGCGGCTGGCAGCATGCCGCCGCGTTTTTTCGAGCGAATCTGAAGCAAGGAGCAACACAAGGTGGGTCGATATTCCGAATGGCAACGGGCGCTGGTGATCGCCAGTGTGCTGGCGGCGGGCCTCGCGATGCCGGGCGTGGTCGCGGCGCAGGCCGTCGCGCCGGGCGCGCAGCAGGATGAAGCGGCGCCCGCGCGGCCGCTGCGGCCGAATCCGGAATTCGCCCGCCTGCCGCGCTACGAGGGCACCCTCGGCGACCGGCCGATCGTCGTGCATCTCGGGCCGAAGACGGACGAGGAAGGCGTGCACGGCGAATACCAGTTCGCGGACACGGGCGAGGTGGTGCTGCTCGCCGGCGATCGCGACGGAGACACGCTCGAAATCGAGGAATCGAACGACGGCACGAACATCACCGGCGTGTGGATTGGCCGCTTCGACGCGACGGGCGACCTGAAGGCCGACCGGATGAACTCGGACGAATCGGATCCGCAACCCGTCGTGCTGCGCCCGGCGCCGGGCAAGCGCGCGGCGCTGCAGGTGCGCGACGGCCGCGTACGGGAAATCGAGACGGTCGGCGGCATCGTCGACCTGCGCACCACCAACTGAGCGCGCGCTGGCTCGGTGCGCGCGGCGCGCATTGTACCGGGCCAAGCGCGCCGATTTTGGCTACTCTAGCGACATATTCCGCAACCGAACGGCCTTTCCCCCGGTCTCCAGCCATGACTGCATCCACTTCGAAGCGCGCACTCCAGACCCGCATCGTTCAACCCGACGACATCATTCCGGAAGGCTTCCGTTCGTTCGTCCCACCGGTCGAGCGTGCATCGACGGTCGTGTTCCCCGATCTCGCGACGATGCGCGCGCTGGTCTGGCACAACGACAATCAGTGGCGCTATGGACTGCACGCAACGCCGACGTCGCTCGCGCTCGCGCAGCGGCTCGCCGAGATCGAGGGCGGCACGCACGCGCTGCTGCAGCCGTCGGGCCTCGCGGCGATCATGAACGTCTATTTCGGGATCGTGAAGGCGGGCGACGACGTGCTGATCCCGCACAACGTCTACGGGCCGAACGCCGATTTCGGCAACTGGCTCGCGAAGGATTTCGGCATCGTCGCGCGCTTCTACGATCCGCTCGTCGGTGCCGGCATCGCCGACCTGATCCAGCCGAACACGCGGTTGATCTGGATCGAGGCGCCGGGCTCGGTGACGATGGAAGTGCCCGACGTGCGCGCGATCACGACGGTCGCGCAGGCGCGCGGCATCGTCACCGCGATCGACAACACGTATTCGGCCGGCCTCGCGTTCAAGCCGTTCGAGCATGGGGTCGACATCTCGGTGCAGGCGCTGACCAAGTATCAATCGGGTGGCAGCGACGTACTGATGGGCGCGACCATCACCGCGAACGCGGAACTGCACGCGCAACTGAAGCTCGCACGGATGCGCTGCGGGATCGGCGTCTCGGTCGATGATTGCTCGCTCGTGCTGCGTAGCCTGCCGAGCATGCAGGTGCGTTTCGACGCGCACGGCAAGAGCGCGCTCGCGCTTGCGCAATGGCTGAAGGCGCGCCCGGAGATCGCGGCCGTGCTGCATCCGCAGTTGCCCGACTGTCCGGGGCACGCATCGTTCGTGCGCGACTTCACCGGCGCGGGCGGGCTGTTCTCGGTGGTGTTCGATGAGCGCTACAGCAGCGAGCAGATCGATCGTTTCGTCGAGGCGCTCGAGCTGTTCGCGATCGGCTGGAGCTGGGGCGGCGCATGCAGCCTCGCGATGCCTTACGACGTGGCGTCGATGCGTGCGGAGTGGCCGCATCGCGGCACGCTGGTGCGCTTCTATGTCGGTCTCGAAGATGAAGCCGACCTGCGTGCGGACATCGAGCGCGCGCTGCAGGCTACGCTCGGCCGGTAACGGAACCGAAGCGGAAAACGAAACGCCCGCGCGATGCAACATCGCGCGGGCGTTTTTTCATGGGCGGTGCGCGCAGACCGGAAATCAGAACAGCCGCAGCAACCCGTCGAGACCCACGTGGTCGAATGCGACGGTGGCCGCGTCGCGCACGACGGGCTTTGCGTGGAACGCGACCGACAGCCCGGCTTCGGCCATCATCTTCAGATCGTTCGACCCGTCACCCATCGCGATCGCGCGGCGCGGCTCGAGGCCGAGCGATGCACAGGTATCGCGCAGCATGCGCGCCTTCACGTCCGCGTTGACGATCTCGCCGAGCACCTTGCCGGTCAGCTTGCCGTCGACGATCTCGAGCGTGTTGGCGTGCGCGTAGTCGAGGCCGAGGCGCGCCTTCAAGCGCTCGGTGAAGAACGTGAAGCCGCCCGACACGAGCAGCGTCTTCAGTCCCGCGGCCTTCACGCCGGCGAGCATCGTCTCCGCGCCCGGCGACAATTGCAGCCGTTCCTCGTACACGCGCTCGAGCGCCTGCGCATCGAGCCCCGCGAGCAGCGCGACGCGACGCGTGAGGCTTTCGTTGAAGTCGCGGATCTCGCCGCGCATCGATGCCTCGGTGATTTCCGCGACCTGCGTCTTCAGCCCGCAGAAATCGGCGATCTCGTCGATGCATTCGATCGTGATCAGCGTCGAATCCATGTCCATCACGACGAGCCCGAACTCGCCGAGCGTACGGCCGGCTTCGACGAAGCCGAAGTCGAGCGCGTGCGTGCCGCAGTACGCGTCGATGTCGAGCCGCTGCGCGGGGTTTGCGTTTTCGATACGCAACGCGTGATCGTCGGTCTGCACGATGCGGGTGCCGCGCGACAGCGCGAGCAGCGGTTTGTGATGCGCGTCCGACAACGGCGCGAGACTCTGGATGACGAGGTTGTGGGTCATGACGGAATGATTGGAAGCGAATGAAACGCGTGCGCGGCCGGCATGCGGCCGCCTGCGAACGCGGGCCCCGTCCGGCGTCGGGCCATCGCGTCGCGAACGCGCCATTGTAGCCGGTTGGTGTCCGGGCGCGACCGGATCGCCGCGGATGTCCGTCCGGCGCCGCCGCGAGCTCCGCTCACGGGATGGCGCCTATCGTTCGTCCGCGCGATCCCAGTAAGGCGGATCGCCGAAGTGTTCGGCCAGGAACGCGATGAACGCGAGCGTCTTGAGCGGCACGTGCGCGCGGCTCGGATAGACGGCCCAGATCGCGACGTCGTTCGCGAACGGGTAATCGTCGAGCACCGTGACGAGCGCGCCGCTCGCGAGCAGCGGGCCGACGTCCCAGGTCGACTTGATCGCGATGCCGAAGCCGTCGACGAGCGCTTCGCGGATCGCCTCGCCGTTGCTCGCGACGAGCCGGCCGCCGACCCGCACGGTGAGCGGGCCTTGCGGCGTGACGAACGACCAGTCGCGCTGGTCGCCGAGGATCACGCATTCGTGCTGCGCGAGATCGGCCGGATGGCGCGGCGTCCCGTGTTCGGCGAGATACGCGGGCGAGCAGCACAGCACGCGCCGGTTCGCGGCGAGCTTGCGCGCGACCAGCGTCGAGTCCTTCAGCGCGCCGAGGCGGATCGCGACGTCGTAGCCGTCGTCGACGAGGTCGACGATCTCGTCGGATAGCCGCAGGTCGAGCGACACGGACGGGTAGCGGCGCAGGAATGCGGGAATCACGGGCGCGACGTGCTGGCGGCCGAACGACGACGACATCGACACCTTCAGCCGTCCGTACGGCTCGCTGCGGCCGTGGCCGACCGACGCGCGCGCGGCGTCGGCCGCCGACAGCAGCGCCTCGGCGCGGGCCATGAAGACTTCGCCGTCCTGCGTGAGGCTGATGCGGCGCGTGGTGCGATGCAACAACCGCGCGCCGAGCTGGCGCTCCAGCTGCGCGATGCGCGCGCTTGCGACCGCGGCCGACACGCCGAACTCGCGTCCGGCCGCGCTCACGTTCGCGAGCAGCGCCGCACGCACGAACAGGCCGACGTCGAGCAGGTCGAGCGGCTTGTCGGGGGCTGGAATCGGATCGGACGTCATTATTCTGAAATTCCTGAAAATGTTTCAGGAAATATAACGGTTTTCTCGAATGATCGGGCCGCCTACGATGACATGCATGGGCTGCGCCGCAGCCCGCCCGATTTCCCTGAAGGAGTTTCGTGATGAAAGCTGTTGGACTGACCCGCTATCTGCCGATCGACGACCCGCAGGCGCTCGTCGACGTGGAACTGCCGCAACCCGTGCCGGGCCCGCGCGACCTGCTGGTGAAGGTCGAGGCGATCTCCGTGAACCCGGTCGACACCAAGGTGCGCGCGCCGAAGCCGCAGGTCGAGGAGACCCCGCGCGTGCTCGGCTGGGACGCGGCCGGCACGGTCGTCGCGGTCGGTGCCGAGGTGACGATGTTCCGGCCCGGCGACGAGGTGTTCTACGCGGGCAGCATCACGCGCCCCGGCGCGAACAGCGCATTCCACACGGTCGACGAGCGGATCGCGGCGATCAAGCCGCGCTCGCTCGATTTCGCGGCGTCGGCTGCGTTGCCGCTCACCGCGCTGACCGCGTGGGAGGCGCTGTTCGACCGGCTGCGCGTGTCGCCGCAGGGCGCGGACGCAGGCAAGTCGGTGCTGATCATCGGCGGTGCGGGCGGGGTGGGTTCGATCGCGATCCAGCTTGCGAAGACGCTCGGCAAGCTGCACGTGATCGCGACCGCGTCGCGGCCGGCGTCGGCCGAATGGGTGCGCTCGCTCGGCGCGGACGACGTGGTCGACCATTTCGGCGACTTGCCTGCGCAACTGCGCGAGATCGGTCATGCGAACGTCGACTACGTGCTGATCTTCAACGACACGGATCGTCATTTCCCTGCCGCGGCGGAAGTAATCCGGCCGCAGGGCGGCATTTGCACGATCGTCGAGAACGAGAAGCCGATTCCCGTCGAGCTGCTGAAGGCGAAGAGCGCCGCGTTTCACTGGGAGTTCATGTTCACGCGCGCGATGTTCGAGACGCCGGACATGATCGAGCAGCACAAGATCCTGAGCGAGGTGGCGAGGCTCGTCGACGGCGGCACGCTGCGTACGACGCTCGGCGAGCAGCTCGGCACGATCAACGCCGCGAACCTGCGGCGCGCGCACCAACTGCTCGAGGCCGGGCGCGCGATCGGCAAGCTGGTGCTGAGCGGCTTCTGAGTGCCCCCGAACCTGTCGCTTTGCGCCGGGCGCCCGAAGGGACTTCCTTCGGGGCGGAAGACGCGAGGCGGCCCGGCGTTTTCTTGAGCGCCGGCATCGCACGTACGGGATACGGCTTCGCGAACGCAAGCGGGGTAACACCCGATGCGTTTGCGGCGCATTGCATGCCGCTTGGCGGTAGACTGGCAACGCATCATGCATCGAAAACCGCGCGGCACGCGCGTGCCGCCGCATTACAAGGAGGTCAGCATGAGCCAACGCAGCTTGTCAGTCGCCGCATCGTGGTCTGCCGTGTTCGCGGCGGCGTGCGTCAGCGCGAGCGTTTTCGCGGCGCCGCCTGTCAAGGGCAGCCTGAAGGGCGGCGGGACGGGGCAGCTCGAATACACCGTCAAGGTCGACTCGAAGACCTTCGGCAATACGCAGGAGACCCGCAAGATCCGCTCGGGCGAAACGGATGACTTCAACTGGAAGTCGGTGCCGCCGGGCGGCGCGGTCGCGATGCCCGACGGTTGCCCGAACGCCGACAATCTGCCGCGCGACGCGAACGGCGCGATGGTGCGCCAGACCCAGGTGCGGCTCGCGCCGTCGGTCGACGCGAAGGGGGTCGCGAACGTGCAGATGAGCTTCCAGGCCGCCGCGCCGAAAGGCACGCGCAACGTGAGTGCGGGCGGCAAGTCGCTGCAGTGCCCGGACGTCGTGTCGGTGAGCCAGGTCAAGTGGGTGTCGATTTCGACCAATGGCGGGTCGAAGTCCGTCACGATGAGCGACGGCACGAAGGTGACGGTGTCGATCAAGCACTGAGCGGGGCGCGCGGCCGGTGAGGCGTCCGGTGCGCGCGCAACCATCGCGATGCGCATCCGGGCGATCCGGGGAGGGTCGCGCGTGACGGTTTGTGGCGCGTGGCTTCGGGCCTTCCCGTTGAGCGATGTTCGACTTCGTCGCGCCCGGCACGCGCCGGTGGCGCGGCCATTCGCGCGGCGGCGTGCGTGACGTCATGCGGATGTCACGCTATCCTTCCGGCATCCTCCATCTTCCCCCGAACGACATTTCGATGAAACATTGCATGCGCGTGCTGCTGTCGGCGGCTGCGTTCGTCGCTGTCCATGCGCAGGCAGCCGACGATTGCAGCTTCGTGAAGAAAGTCGAGCTGCCGTCGCGATAGCAGTCCGCCGTCGTGTCGAGCGGCGCGCTCGAACCGTGCTCGACCGGCAGTTATGCGGTGCGCGTGTATTCGACCGCGCATGCCGCACCCGGCTTCGATACGGACGACTACGTGACCGGCGTGCTGCATGCGCGTGACGGCACCGTCGCCGATGCATTCACGGCGGACCTCGGCGCGCGTGCGCCGCAGGCGCTCGTCGTTACGACGCGCTCGGCCGGCAGCGGCGGTTACGTCGGTGCGCAGGCCTATGTGACGACGCCGCGCGCGGTTCGGCTCGTCGCATCGGTCGACGGGCTGGCACCCGACGCCGACGTCACGGCCGCGTTGCGCCGGGCCATCGGCAAACGCCGCGCTGCCCGCTGACCGCATGCCACGCGGATGCCGCGTATGTCGCGGCGCCGCGGGTCAATGCACGCGTTCCTCGAGCCGCGATGCAAGAAACCGGTGATCGGCCGAGAACAACCGGCGATACGTCATCAGCACCGCGCCAACGGTGCCGAGCGCGGACGCCGCGGCGATCAGGAACATGATGACGATCTGATAGCGCACGGCCTGCAGCGGCGACTGGCCGGCCAGCACCTGGCCCGTCATCATCCCCGGCAGGCTCACGACGCCGACGACGGCCATCTGGTTGAGCGTCGGCAGCATGCCCGCGCGCACGGCCTGGCGCGCGGCGTCCTGCGCGGCTTCCCAGCGTGTCGCACCGAGCGCCAGTGCCGTCTCGACGCGGTCGCGTCGCGCGGTCAGTTCCTCCATCATCCGTTCGACGCCGAGCGACACGCCCGTGAGCGTATTTCCGAGGATCATCCCGAGGATCGGGATCGCATATTGCGGCGTGTACCACGGATGAATGCGGATCACGACGAACAGGCCGACCGCCGCGACGAACCAGCTGCTGAACCAGATCGACGCGATGCTGTCGACACGCTGTCCGCGATACGTGTGCTTGCCGCGGCCGGCGCCCGCGAAGCCTGCGATCAGCGTCATCAACGCGGTGAGCGGCAGCACGACGGTCCAGTGCGGATGACCGAACACCCAGCCGAGCACGTAACCGATCGCCAGCAACTGCACGACGGTGCGCACGGCGGCGAGCGCGAGCTTGCGCCCGAGGCCCAGCGACAGCGCGGCCGAGATCGCGCCGTTGACCGCGACGAGCGCGGCGGCGATCCCGACGTCGACGAGGCTCAGGTCCTGCAGTGCGGGGCTCATTGCTGCGCCTCCATCGCGTTCGCGGCGTGCAGCACGCCGGCCTGCATCACGAGCCGCATCGTGCCGATCCGGGCGGCTTGCGCCGGATCGTGCGAGATCCACATGTAGGCACGTGCATCGGGTGCCGCGTCGAACCAGGCGCCGACAAGCGCTTCGATCGCGCGCGTCGAGTCGGGGTCGAGCGCGGACGTCGGCTCGTCGAGCAACAGCACGTCGGGGTCGAGCTGCAGCACGCGCAGAAGCGCGGCGATCTGCGCTTCGCCGCCCGACAGTTCGCTCGCCCGCTTGTCGAGAAAATCGGCGCCGCGACCGGCGCGTGCGGCGAGCGCTTCGGCGCGTGCGCGGTCGAACGTCACGTCGCGGTAGATCGCGAGTGAATACGGGTAGCGCAATTGCGCTTCGACGGTCCCGTCCATCTGCGCGGGCCGCTGGCGCACGTAGGCAATGCTGCGCCGGTAGCGCGGAATCGCGCCGCGCCTGATCCGCGTGCCGCGCCACAGGATATGACCGCCGTCGAGCGGGTCGAGCAACGCGAGCGCGCGCAGCAGCACGCTCTTGCCGGAGCCCGACGGTCCCGTGATAGCAATTCGCGATCCCGCGGCGAGGCTGAAGTCGGTCGGCGCGAGCAGTGTCTTGCCGCTGCTGGCGTCGCGGCGCGTGATGTGCTGCGCATCGATGAGGCCGTTTGGGGCTGTCATGTCACAAATGAAAAAAAGCGTTAATGGCGCCGAAGCGTTGCTGCGGCGTGCGCCATAATACCGATTGAAAAGCCGCCGGTGTCGTGCTCCGTTCACTCACGCAAGTTGGCCCGACATTGTGCGCAAACTCTGCAGAACAACAACGGAACCGCCATGACGCTAGCACGAGCCATCGGCAAATCGGCTGCATGGATCGTCGGTATCGTCGCATTGGTCATTGCGGCGGCCGGCATCTTCATCTTCACGTTCGACTGGAACCACGCGAAACCGTGGGTCAACGAACATGTGAGTACCGCACTTGGCCGCCCGTTCGCGATCAATGGCGATCTCAAGGTCGGCTGGCGCCGCCCCGACGGCGAAACCGGCTGGCGCGCATGGGTGCCCTGGCCGAGTTTCTCCGCCACGCAACTCGAGATCGGCAACCCGGACTGGGCGAAGGGGCCCAAGTTCGTCACGCTCGATGCCGCGCATTTCGATCTCGCGATTCTTCCGCTCCTCGCGCACGAAATCGTCATTCCGTCGATCGATGTCGTCAATCCCGCAGTCGACCTCGAGCGGCTCGCCGACGGCCGCAATACGTGGACCTTCCAGTTCAAGCAATCGTCGCAGCCGTCGCCGTGGAAGGTGCGGCTCGACAGCTTCGGTTTCGCGAAGGGCGTCGTCACGTATCGCGATGCGATCACGAAGGCCGATCTCACGGTCGCGATCGATACGCTCGGCCAGCCGATTCCGCTCGGCGACGTGCTGAAGGAGCAGGAGCAAACGTCGCGCGCGGCGTCGGCGCAACGCGTCGGCAAGAGCGGTGCCGCGCGACTGAGCGCGACGGCGAGTGCCGAGGCAGCGTCGGGTGCGTCGGCGGCGCAAGGCGCGAGCGGGGCGTCCGCCGTCGCGGCGTCGGGTGCGTCCGCTGCCGCTCCGGCTACTTCGGTTTCCTCCGCATCCACGGCCGTGCCGGCATCCGGCGCGAGCGTGGCGTCCGCTGCGTCGGGTGCCGCTGCCGCCGCGAAGCCGGCCGGCCCGACGTATGCGTTCGGGCTCAAGGTCGACGGCCGGTACAAGAACGTGCCGATCAGCGGCACCGGCAAGGTGGGCGGCGTGCTGGCGATCGAGAAGACGACGCAGCCGTTCCCGCTGCAGGCCGACGTGAAGGCCGGCGACACGCGGCTGGCGATCGTCGGCACGCTGACCGACCCGATGCATCTCGCGGCACTTGACCTGCGTCTGTGGCTGCAGGGCACGTCGATGTCGCACCTCTACCAGATCACGGGCATCACGCTGCCGGACACGCCGCCGTATGCGACCGAGGGCCGCCTGATCGGCAACATCAAGCAGCACGCGAGCACGTTCCGCTACGAGAATTTCAACGGCCGCGTCGGCGGCAGCGATCTCCGCGGCACGCTCACCTGGGCGCAGCGCGAACCGCGGCCGAAGCTGTCGGGCGAACTCGTGTCGAACCTGCTGCAGTTCTCCGACCTCGCACCGGTGATCGGTGCCGACTCGGCCGCGAGCAAGGCCAAGCGCGGCGACACGACGCGCCAGCCGCCGGACCGCGTGCTGCCGGTCGCGACGTTCCGCACCGAGCGCTGGAGCGCGATCGACGCGGACGTGAAGTTCACCGGGCGCAAGCTGATCAAGAGCCCGCAACTGCCGATCACCGACCTGTACACGCACATCCTGCTGCAGGACGGCGTGCTGTCGCTCGAACCGCTGCAGTTCGGCGTCGCGGGCGGCACGCTCGCGACGAACGCGCAACTCGACGGCAGCCGCACGCCGCTCAAGGGCCGCTTTACGCTGGCCGCGCGTCACCTGCGGCTGAAGCAGTTGTTCCCGACGCAGAAGGTGATGCAGACCGCGTTCGGCGAAATCAACGGCGACGCGTCGCTGTCGGCGACCGGCAACTCACCGGCCGCGCTCGCGGCGACGTCGACCGGCGAAGTGAAGGCGCTCATCACGGATGGCCGCATCAGCCTGCTGCTGATGGAGGCGGCGGGGCTGAACGTCGCGAACGTCGTCTACGAGAAGCTGTTCGGCACCCGCGACGTGAACATCAATTGCGCGGCGATCGACTTCGTCGCGAACGACGGCATGCTCGACCCGAAGGTGTTCGCGCTCGATACGGACGACGCGCTGATCAACGTCGACGGCCCGGTCAACCTGCGCGACGAATCGATCGACCTGAAGATCCATCCGCATACGAAGGGTTTCCGGGTCTTCTCGTTGCGTTCGCCGTTGTACGCGAAGGGCACGTTCAAGAATCCGAAGGTCGGCGTCGACGCCGGCGCGCTTGCGCTGCGCGCCGGCGCGATGGTCGGACTGGGCCTGATCAATCCGTTCGCGGCGCTGATTCCGCTGATCGCGCCGAGCAATAACCGCGACGTGCCGTGCTCGGAGCTGTTCGGGCAGATGAAGGCCAAGGCGGCGCAGAAGGCGGCGGTGAAGGCCGGCAAGTGATGGTGTCCGAGGCAGGGCCGGTGCCGCGCGTGGCGGCCCGGCTGGCGGGGCCGGAACAGGGCGGTCGGCAGTTTCTCCGACACCTGCTAAAATACACGGTTTTCCGTCGATTTCTCTCTTACGGGACCTGCCGTGCTTTCTACTGCCAACATCACGATGCAATTCGGGCCGAAGCCCTTGTTCGAGAATATCTCGGTCAAATTCGGCGAGGGCAACCGCTATGGTCTGATCGGCGCGAACGGCTGCGGCAAGTCGACCTTCATGAAGATCCTGGGCGGCGACCTCGAGCCGAGCGCCGGCAACGTCGCGCTGGAGCCGAACGTGCGCCTGGGCAAGCTGCGCCAGGACCAGTTCGCGTATGAAAACGTGCGCGTGCTCGACGTCGTGATGATGGGCCACACCGAGATGTGGGCTGCGATGACCGAGCGCGACGCGATCTACGCGAACCCGGAAGCCACCGACGACGACTACATGCACGCGGCCGAACTCGAAGGCAAGTTCGCCGAATACGGCGGCTACGACGCCGAGGCACGCGCGGGTGCGCTGCTGCTCGGCATCGGCATCGAGGAGAAGTTCCACAACGGCACGATGGCCGACGTCGCGCCGGGCTGGAAGCTGCGCGTGCTGCTCGCGCAGGCGCTGTTCTCGAAGCCGGACGTGCTGCTGCTCGACGAACCGACCAACAACCTGGACATCAACTCGATCCGTTGGCTCGAGCACACGCTCAACGAGTACAACTCGACGATGATCATCATCTCGCACGATCGTCACTTCCTGAACTCGGTGTGCACGCACATGGCCGACATGGACTACGGCACGCTGAAGGTCTGGCCGGGCAACTACGACGACTACATGCTCGCATCGGCACAGGCGCGCGAGCGCCAGGCCGCGGCGAACGCGCGTGCGAAGGAGCGCGTGGCCGAGCTGCAGGACTTCGTGCGCCGCTTCTCGGCGAACAAGTCGAAGGCCCGCCAGGCGACGAGCCGCGCGAAGCAGATCGACAAGATCAAGATCGAGGAATTCAAGCCGTCGTCGCGTCAGAACCCGTTCATCCGTTTCGAGTTCGAGAAGAAGCTGCACAACGTCGCGGTGGTTGCCGAAGACATCACGAAGAAGTACGAGCGCACGATTTTCCAGAACTTCAACCTGTCGGTGCAGCCGGGCGAGCGCATCGCGATCATCGGCGAGAACGGCGCGGGCAAGACGACGCTGCTGCGTTCGCTGCTTGGCGCGCTCGAGCTCGATCACGGCACGGTGAAGTGGTCCGAGAACGCGAATGTCGGCTACATGCCGCAGGACACGTACGAGGAGTTCCCGAACGACATCACGCTGATGGACTGGATCGACCAGTACCGCAAGGACGGCGACGACGAAACGATGGTGCGCGGCACGCTGGGCCGCCTGCTGTTCTCGTCGGACGACATCAAGAAGTCGGTGAAGGTGCTGTCGGGCGGCGAGAAGGGCCGCATGATCTGGGGCAAGCTGATGCTCGGCCGCCACAACGTGCTGCTGATGGACGAGCCGACCAACCACATGGACATGGAGTCGATCGAGTCGCTGCAGATCGCGCTCGAGCAGTTCGAAGGCACGCTGATCTTCGTTTCGCACGACCGCGAATTCGTGAGCGGGCTGGCGAACCGGATCATCGAAGTGCGTACGGACGGGACGCTGTTCGACTTCGGCGGGAATTACGAGGAGTTCCTGACGAGTCAGGGGCAGGAGTAATCGCCCGGGCAGCGATGCCCGACCTGATGTACTGGAAGCCCGCCAGGTGCAAGCCTGGCGGGCTTTTTCTTGTCGGGGCAAGCGCTCGCGGCCACGGTCGCCGGTTGCGGTCCTGCATCCGCAGCTTGGCGGCGACGACGACCCGGGAAGCGGCACGTGCGGGGCGCCGGAGCAGGCCGCCGGAACAGGCCACCACCACCGCCCGCTCGGTCAGCCCTGCGCCGTCAGCCCGAAAAATCCGTTACGACCGTCACACCGGCGCCTTCGAACCGGTTCATGTTCATCAGCGCATCAATCGATTGGCCCAGACTGATTTCCTTGCCGATCAACCGGTTCGGCGCGAGCGTGCCGGCATGCACCATGTCGAGCATCGCGTCGTAACGATGCGCCTGCATCCCGTGGCTGCCGAGAATCTCCAGTTCGTGCGCGATGACTTTGCTCATCGGCACGGCCGGCGTTGCATGCTCGCCGAGCATCAGCCCGACCTGCACATGCTTGCCGCGGCGGCGCAGATTGCTGATCGAGTTGAAGCAGGTGCTCGGATGGCCGAGCGCATCGAGCGACACGTGGGCGCCGCCGCGCGTGATCTCCTTCACCGCATCGACGACGTCGGCGACTTGCGACGCATTGACGGTCGCCGCTGCGCCGACCGATCGCGCGAGCGCGAGCGCCTGGTCCGAAATGTCGATCGCGACGACGTTCGCACCGATCGCATTCGCGATCATGATCGCCGACAGGCCGACGCCCCCGCAGCCGTGCACGGCCACCCACTGGCCGGCCGACGTGCGCCCCTGGTCGACCACCGCACGAAATGACGTCACGAAGCGGCATCCGAGGCTCGCCGCGGTCGGGAAATCGAGCGCGTCGGGCAGCCGCACGAGGTTGAGGTCCGCATGATGGATGCCGACGAACTGGGCGAACGAGCCCCAGTGCGTGAAGCCGGGCTGAAACTGTTGTTCGCATACCTGCTGATTGCCGGAGTGGCATTCCGGGCAGTGCCCGCAGCCGCCGACGAACGGCACCGTGACGCGGTCGCCGGCCTTCCAGCGCGTGACCGCCGCGCCCGCCGCGACCACGACGCCGGCAAGTTCGTGCCCCGGCACATGCGGCAGCACAATGTCCGGGTCGTGCCCCATCCAGCCGTGCCAGTCGCTGCGGCACACGCCGGTCGCCTTTACTTCGATCACGACGCCGTCGGGCGCCGGCGTCGGATCGTCGACATTCATCAACCGCGGCGCCGCGCCGAACGCTTCATAAACGACTGCTTTCACTATCTCCTCCTGGATCGAATGAGTCTTTCAATATAGCCGGAGGAATGCGGATTTATCTTTCATTTTGCGATTGAGATACGGGTAATCTTGAGATAGCCTTGCGCTGATCGCGGGAATGCCGGAAGGAGCTTTCATGGAACCACTGGACAAGATCGATCGCGGCATCCTCGACATGCTTCAGCAGGACGGGCGCGTGTCGAATGCGCGGCTCGCCGAGGCGTTCTCGCTGAGCGAGACGTCCTGCTGGCGCCGGCTCCGGCGGCTGGAGGAAGCGGGGTTGATCGCGGGCTATCACGCGCGGCTCGACCGCCGCAAGCTCGGGCTCGGCGTGATGGCGTTCGTGCAGATCGTCTGCACGCAGCACAGCGAGGAGGTGACGGCCGAGTTCGAGCGCCTGATCCAGGCGAGCCCCAACGTGCTTGCATGCGACAACACGACCGGCGAAGCGGATTTCCTGCTGCAGGTGGTGGCGGCCGACCTCGACGACTACAGTCATTTCGTCGAAAGGGTGCTGCGCAGATTGCCGGGCGTGCTGAGCATCCGCTCGAACCTGTCGTTGCGGCAGTTGAAGTCGACGCAGCGGCTGCCGATAGCGTGATGGCGCAAGCCGGCGCTCGCGCATGCGCGAGCGGTCAGTCGGCCAGCCGCTTGTCGGCGAGCGCCTTGCAGCAGTCTTCGTACACCCATTGCACGAGTTTCGCCCGGTAGTCGAGATCGTCGGTATCGACGATTTCCTCGACCGCGTCGCGCGCCCACGATGCGTCGACGAAGTCGGCGTGCCGCTTTGCGATGTCCTGCGCCAGCGCGGCCAGCTTCGCGATCGCGAGCCAGTCGGACTGCCGGTGGTGGCGGTCGAGCCAGCGATGCGCGGCCTGCACCTGGAACGATGCATCCGGCCAGGTTTCGTTCAGGTAAAACGCGCCGAGATTGCCGCAGGTGAGCCAGCACAGCAGCTCCAGGCGATCTTGCGAGCCGAGGATATGGGGTGCGTCGGTCATGGCAGCGCTCACGAAGGCATCGATTCCGGGTGGCGCGGCCCGCAGCAGCCGGCGCCGATAGTAAAAACATAGCACGATGCGGGGCACGAGGTGGGGCCTCGTGGCGCGCCGGCGTGGCGCGGATGCCGCGGTTGCGGGAAGCGGGCGTCCGGCGCCCGTTCGCCGGCGTCCGCGCGGGCCGTTCCGCGGCGCCTGGGGTCCCGTCAGGCGTCGTCGCGCAGCCGCGCCGCACTCGTTAGAATGGCCGTTTTCCGGGAGACAGGAAGCGATGAAAATCTACGATCAGTTCTATATCGACGGCGCATGGCGCAAGCCGGCCGGAACGGGCACGATCGACGTGATCGACTCGGGCACCGAGGCCGTGATCGGCCGGATCGCCGAGGGCGTGGCGTCGGACGCGCAGGACGCGATCCGTGCGGCGCGCGCGGCGTTCGACGCATGGGCCGCGACGCCGCCCGCGACGCGCGCGGGCTACCTGCGCAAGATCGTCGAGCGTCTGCAGGCGCGCAGTGAGGAGCTCGCGCAGTCGATCACCGGTGAAGTCGGCATGCCGATCAAGCTGTCGCGCGCGATCCAGGTCGGTGGTCCGATCTACAACTGGAAGGCATACGCGAAGCTCGCCGAATCGTTCGAATTCGAGGCGACGCTCGGCAACTCGCGGGTGGTGCGCGAGCCGGTCGGCGTCGTCGCGGCGATCACGCCGTGGAACTACCCGCTCAACCAGATCACGCTGAAGGTCGCGCCGGCGCTCGCGGCCGGCTGCACGGTCGTCCTGAAGCCATCCGAAGTCGCGCCGCTCAACGCGTTCATGCTTGCCGAAGCGATTCACGAAGCGGGCCTGCCGCCGGGTGTGTTCAATCTCGTGTGCGGTTATGGCCCGGTCGTCGGCGAGGTGCTGGCGACCGATCCGGACGTCGACATGGTGTCGTTCACGGGTTCGACCCGTGCCGGCAAGCGCGTGGCCGAACTCGCGGCCGCGAGCGTGAAGCGCGTCGCGCTCGAACTGGGCGGCAAGTCGGCGTCGGTGATCCTCGACGATGCCGACTTCGCGGCGGCAGTGAAGGGCACGGTCAACGCGTGCTACCTGAACGCGGGCCAGACCTGTTCGGCACATACGCGGATGCTGGTGCCCGAGGCGCGCTACGACGAGGCGCGCGCGATCGCGAAGGCGGCAGCCGAAGCGTACGTCGCGGGCGACCCGCGTCAGGAAACGACGCGTCTCGGCGCACTCGCATCGGCCGTGCAGCAGCAGCGCGTGCAGGCCTACATCCAGCGCGGAATCGACGACGGCGCGGAACTCGTGACCGGCGGCACGGGCCTGCCGGAAGGGCTCGCGAAGGGCTTCTTCGTGAAGCCGACGGTGTTCGGCCGCGTCGATCCGAAATCGGCGATCGCGCAGGAAGAGATCTTCGGACCGGTGCTGTCGATCATCACGTATCGCGACGAAGAAGAGGCCGTGCGCATCGCGAACGATTCGCCGTATGGGCTCGGCGGCGCGGTGTGGGCGGGCAGCGACGAACGTGCGATGCGCGTCGCGCGCCGCATCCGCACGGGGCAGGTCGACATCAACGGCGGCACGTGGAACGGCGTCGCGCCGTTCGGCGGCTACAAGCAGTCGGGATACGGCCGCGAAAACGGCGTATACGGGCTCGAAGAGTATCTCGAGTACAAGTCGATGCAGCTCAAGCCGGCGAATCCGGCCTGAGCGTTTTACGCCGCATGACCCGGAACGGCACGCTCGCGTGCCGTTTTTTTATTGACGGCCGTCAAGGTGCGTGCCGGTGGATCCGTCGATCATCGCGTTTCCGATTTCCGATGTTTCGACGAGGTTCAGATGACCGCACGCACTTCCTTCCCGCCGCTCACGATTCGCGGCCGCACCTTGCTGCCCGTGGTGCAGGGCGGCATGGGCGTCGGCATCTCCGCGCACCGCCTCGCGGGCAGCGTCGCGCGCGAAGGCGCGCTCGGCACGATCGCGAGCATCGACCTGCGTCACCACCATGCAGACTTGCTCGCGCGCTGTCGCGCGAATCCCGATCGTGCGACGCTGGAGGCCGCGAACCTCGAAGCGCTGGCGCGCGAGATTCGCCTCGCGAAGACCTACAGCGAAGGACGCGGGATGATCGCGGTCAACGTGATGAAGGCAGTGAGCGCGCACGCGGAATACGTGCGCGTCGCGTGCGACGAAGGCGCGGACGCGATCGTGATGGGCGCCGGCCTGCCGCTCGATCTGCCCGATCTCACGCAGGGTCATGACATCGCGCTGATCCCGATCCTGTCGGACAGCCGCGGGATCGCGCTGGTGCTGAAGAAGTGGATGAAGAAGGGGCGGCTGCCCGATGCGATCGTGATCGAGCATCCCGCGCATGCGGGCGGCCACCTCGGCGTCACGCAGATCGACGACATGCACGATGCGCGCTTCGATTTCGCGCGCGTGCTCGACGAGACCGCGCAGGTGATGGCGTCGCTCGGCCTCGCGCGCGACACGATCCCGCTGATCGTCGCGGGCGGGATCAACAGTCACGACACGGTACGAGCGGCGCTCGCGGCCGGCGCGAACGGCGTGCAGGTGGGAACGCCGTTCGCAGTGACGGAAGAGGGCGATGCGCATCCGAACTTCAAGCGCGTGCTGGCCGATGCACTGCCCGAGGACATCGTCGAATTCGTCAGCGTGACGGGGCTCCCTGCGCGCGCTGTGAAGACCCCCTGGCTCGATCGTTACCTGCGCAACGAAACGCGCATTCGCGACAAGCTCGGCGCGTTCAAGCAGCGCTGCCCGACCGCGCTCGAGTGCCTGAGCGTCTGCGGGCTGCGCGACGGCATCGAAAAGTTCGGCCATTTCTGCATCGACACGCGGCTCGCGGCCGCGTTGCGCGGCGACGTCGCAAACGGCCTGTTCTTCCGCGGCCGCGAAGCGCTGCCGTTCGGCAGTGCGATCCGCAGCGTGCGCGATCTGCTCGACCTGCTGCTGACGGGCCGTGCGGCGGAGCCTGCGACAAACCGTCCAGTGTTTACGCTGGCTTGACGGATATCAAGGCGACGCAAAGACCCTACAGGGAGAATGGAATAAATTCCTCAAGGGGTCCGTACCATGCATAAAACGATTCGAACATGCGTCACCGCTGCCGCCGTGGCGGCAAGCCTCGTCATGATGCCCTCGCTGTCGCACGCGGCGTCGGCGGGAGACGGGATCAACCAGGGTGACGTCCTGGTCCGGTTGCGCGCGATCAGCATCCAGCCGAACGAGCGCGCGAGCGATACGCTCGGCGCGATCAACACCGGCGTGAACAACGCGATCGTGCCGGAGCTCGACTTCACCTACATGATCCGGGACTACCTGGGCGTGGAGCTGATCCTCGCCACGTCGCGGCACCAGATGACGTCGAGCCTCGGCAATCTCGGCGGTGTGGGCGTGCTGCCGCCGACGCTGTTGCTGCAGTACCACTTCAACCATGCCGGCAAGGTGCGTCCGTACGTCGGCGCGGGCCTGAACTACACGTACTTCTACAACAACGGGCTCAACGTCGGCGGGGAGGGCGTGTCGATCAACAAGAGCAGCTTCGGTCCCGCGCTGCAGTTCGGCGTCGACGTGCAGTTGACGAAGAAGGTGTTCATGAACGTCGACGTGAAGAAGATCTGGATGAGCACCGATGCGACGCTCGGCGACAAGGGCATCGGCACGTTGCACATCGATCCGCTGATCGTCGGCGTGGGCGTCGGCATGAAGTTCTAGACGCAAGCGAAAAGAACAGAGTTGGGGTTGGCGGCATGGCAGTCGGCATGCCGCTCTTTTTTTGTGCGGCGGATTTACAGCTTGTCGTACTGGAAGCGCATCGCGGTGCCTTCGCGCGTGATGCGCTCCCACACCGCGCGCTTCTCGTCGTCGCTCAGGAACACCCAGTTCGACACCTCGCCGGCCGTGCGGCCGCAGCCCTTGCAGACTTCGTCGAAGAGGGTCGAGCACACGCCGATGCAGGGGCTGTCGGGCAGGTCGTGGAGATTGGAGGCCATCGGAAGGGTTCGCGCGTTGAATCGTCAGGGCGTCATTTTAATGCATCGGGTGACGCGGCCCGGCCGCGATGCCGATGGCGCGACGCACCACCCGTCGGGACAGTTTCGCGGCCGCCTTCTTTTCCTGATGGACAGACGCCGATTACCCGATAGAATTCCCCCGGAATGCCCCGCTGCGCGGGCCGCCCGAGTGGCCGGCGGCGGGAATCTGTTCCGTTTGCGCGACACCGGCATGATTTTTTTGTGACGGAGCGCGAATGGTGGTAGCGTTCGGGGTTTTCGAGGGGCGGCGTGCCAGAATGCGCCGCCATGACGAGGCAGACGGCAGCCGGACACGAGGTCCGGCCGGAGGGAGAACGGGATGAAAGCAAAGGTAGTGGGCCGGTTCGCAGCGCTTGCGCTGTGCGTGGGTGCATCAGCGGCGGCGGCGAAGGATACGCAGCTCAATGTCTATAACTGGTCCGATTACATTGCGAAGGACACGATCCCGAACTTCGAGAAGCAGACGGGCGTCAAGGTTCGCTACGACAACTACGACAGCGACGACACGCTGCAGGCGAAGCTGCTGACGGGCAGCTCGGGCTACGACATCGTCGTGCCGACCAGCAACTACGCGGGCAAGCAGATCGCCGCCGGCATCTTCACGCCGCTCGACAAGTCGAAGCTGCCGAACCTGAAGTACCTCGATCCGCAACTGATGGCGCTCGTCGCCGGCGCGGACCCGGGCAACAAGTATTCGGTGCCTTGGGCGTACGGCACGACCGGCCTCGCGTACAACCTGACGAAGGCGCAGCAGGCGCTCGGCAAGGTTCCGCTCGACAACTGGGACATCCTGTTCAAGCCGGAAAACCTCTCGAAGCTGAAGACCTGCGGCGTGTCGGTGCTCGACGCTCCGGACCAGATGTTCGCGGCGGCGCTGCACTACATCGGCAAGGATCCGATGAGCACGAACCCGGCCGACTACAAGGCCGCGATGGACGTGCTGAAGAAGATCCGCCCGTACATCACGCAATTCAACTCATCCGGCTACATCAACGACCTGGTCGGCGGCGACATCTGCTTCGCGTTCGGCTGGTCGGGCGACGTCGTGATCGCGAAGCATCGCGCGATAGAGGCGAAGAAGCCGTACAAGGTCGAGTACTACATTCCGAAGGGCGGCGCCCCGGTGTGGTTCGACGTGATGGCGATCCCGAAGGACGCGAAGAACAAGGACGCCGCGCTGCAGTGGATCAACTACATCGAGGATCCGAAGGTGCACGCGGCGATCACGAACGCCGTGTACTACCCGAGCGCGAACGCCGAGGCACGCAAGTACGTGCGGCCGGACGTCGCGAACGACCCGGCCGTCTACCCGCCGGCCGACGTCGTGAAGACGCTGTTCCTGCTCAAGCCGCTGCCGCCTGAAATCCAGCGTCTGCAGACGCGTCTGTGGACCGAGCTGAAATCGGGCCGCTGAAGCGAGCCGGAGCAGGCCAGCAGTCATGAAGCCCCTGGTGTCCCCGGGGGCTTTGTTCGTCAAACGCAGGAGAGAAGCAGCACATCATGAATAGCCAGTCGGGTGCGCCGGTCGCGGGCGTGCCGTCCTTCGTTCCTTCGTCCGGCGCCAATGCGCGCGCCGAGAACTTTGTCCAGATCGTCGACGTCGTCAAGAAATTCGGCGAGACCGAAGTGGTGCGCAACGTGAACCTGACGGTGCGCCAGGGCGAGCTGTTCGCGCTGCTCGGCAGCTCGGGTTCCGGCAAGTCGACGCTGCTGCGCATGCTCGCGGGCCTCGAGACGGTCACATCGGGCAAGATCCTGATCGACGGCGAGGACCTCGCGCAGATGCCGCCGTACAAGCGGCCCGTGAACATGATGTTCCAGTCGTATGCGCTGTTCCCGCACATGTCGGTCGAATCGAACGTCGCATACGGCCTGAAGCAGGAAGGCACGCCGAAGGCGGAACTGAAGGAGCGCGTCGCGGCGGCGCTCGAGCTCGTGCAGATGAGCAAGTACGCGAAGCGCAAGCCGCACCAGCTGTCGGGCGGCCAGCAGCAGCGCGTCGCGCTCGCGCGTTCGCTCGTCAAGCGCCCGAAGGTGCTGCTGCTCGACGAGCCGATGTCGGCGCTCGACAAGCAGATCCGCCAGCGCACGCAGATCGAGCTCGTCAACATCCTGAACAAGGTCGGCGTCACCTGCATCATGGTCACGCACGACCAGGAAGAGGCGATGACGATGGCGAACCGGCTCGCCGTGATGAGCGAAGGGCAGATCGTGCAGATCGGCTCGCCGAACGAAGTCTACGAATATCCGAACAGCCGCTTCTCGGCCGAGTTCATCGGCTCGACCAACCTGTTCGAAGGCGTCACCGTCGAGGACGAACCCGACCACGTGTACATCGAATCGCCGGAGCTGCCGAGCCGGCTGTACGTGAGCCACGGGATCTCGGGCCCGCTCGGGATGCCGGTCACGGTGTCGGTGCGTCCCGAGCGGATCGCGCTCACGCGCAAGCCGCCCGAAGGCGCGTTCAACTGGGCGCGCGGCAAGATCACCAACGTCGCGTACATGGGCGGCTATTCGCTGTATCACGTGAAGCTCGATGCGGGCAAGACGGTGATCGCGAACGTGTCGAGCCTCGCGATCACCGAGCTCGACACACCGGCGCTCGGCGACGAGATCTACGTGCGCTGGAGCGCGACCGCGGGCGTGGTGCTGACGTCATGAGCGCGCTCAAGTCCCTGCTCGCGTGGCCCGTGCGGCGCTTCAACCTGACCGGTGGCTCTGCGGTCGTCGCGGGGCCGTACACGTGGCTCGTGCTGTTCTTCCTCGTGCCGTTCGTGCTGGTCGTGAAGATCAGCTTCGCGGAGCTGCAGCTCGGCATTCCGCCGTATACGGAACTCGCATCGTACGCGGACGGCGTGGTGCACATCGCGCTGAACCTGTCGCACTATGCTTTCCTGCTCACCGACAGCCTGTATTTCGCGACCTACGTGAATTCGGTGCTGGTCGCGGCGGTCACGACGCTGCTGTGCCTGCTGATCGGCTATCCGATGGCGTACTACATCGCGCGTTCGAACCCGGCGACCCGCAACCTGCTGATGATGGGCGTGATGCTGCCGTTCTGGACGTCGTTCCTGATCCGCGTGTACGCATGGATCGGGATCCTGAAGAACAACGGGCTGCTGAACAACTTCCTGATGTGGATCGGCCTGACCCATACGCCGATCGAGCTGTACCGCACGAACTACGCGGTGTACATCGGGATGGTGTATTCGTACCTGCCGTTCCTCGTGATGCCGCTCTACGCGCACCTCGTGAAGATGGACCTGCGCCTGCTCGAAGCCGCGTACGACCTTGGAGCCAAGCCGTGGAAGGCGTTCGTGCAGATCACGCTGCCGCTGTCGAAAAACGGGATCATCGCGGGCTGCCTGCTGGTGTTCATTCCGGCGGTCGGCGAGTACGTGATTCCGGAACTGCTCGGCGGCGCGAACACGCTGATGATCGGCCGCGTGATGTGGAATGAATTCTTCAATAATGCAGACTGGCCGATGGCGTCGGCCGTGACCTGCGCGATGGTGCTGCTGCTGCTCGTGCCGATGGCGATGTTCCAGCACTTCCAGGCGAAGGAGCAGGAGGGCCGCCGTCGATGAAGCCGAATCGTTACCTGCAGTTCGCGGCGCTGTTCGCCGGCTTCGCGTTCCTCTACATCCCGATCATCAGCCTGATCGTCTATTCGTTCAACGAGTCGAAGCTCGTCACCGTGTGGTCGGGTTTCTCGTTCCGCTGGTACTCGGCGCTCGTCGAGGACGACGAACTGCTGACGGCGGCATGGCTGTCGCTGAAGATCGGCGTGCTGACCGCGTTCGCGTCGGTGTTCATCGGCACGTGGGCCGGCTTCGTGCTCGCGCGGATGGGGCGCTTTCGCGGCTTCGCGCTGTTCAGCGGGATGATCAACGCACCGCTGGTGATTCCGGAGGTGATCCAGGGGATCTCGCTGCTGCTGCTGTTCATCGAACTGGCGAAGTGGATCGGCTGGCCGGCCGAGCGCGGTGTGTTCACGATCTGGCTGGGCCACGTGATGCTGTGCATTTCGTACGTCGCGATCATCGTGCAGTCGCGCGTGCGCGAACTGAACCCGTCGCTCGAGGAAGCCGCGCTCGATCTGGGCGCGACGCCGCTGAAGGTGTTCTTCACGATCACGCTGCCGCTGATCTCGCAGGCGCTGATCGCGGGTTGGCTGCTCTCGTTTACGCTGTCGATCGACGACCTCGTGCTGTCGGCGTTCCTGTCGGGCCCCGGCTCGACGACGCTGCCGCTCGTCGTGTTCTCGCGCGTGCGCCTCGGCCTGAACCCGGAGATGAACGCGCTCGCGACGCTGTTCATCGTCGCGGTGACGGCCGGTGTGGTGATCGCGAACTTCGTGATGCTGCGCCAGGAGCGCAAGCGGACGGCCGCATTCGCGACCTGACGTCATCACGCACAGGTTGCCGACGCAACGAAAAACGCCCGGTGCCGACGACGAGTCGGGCCGGGCGTTTTGCTTCGGGGTGTGCGCCGCGGTGGCTTATGCGCCGAACGCCGCCTTCGCGAGCAGCCCGAGCGCGACGCAGACGAGCACGGCAGCGAAGCCGGCCTGCACATGCCGCGCGGACAGGTGCCGGGAGGCATTGCGCCCGATCGCCATGCCAATCGCGGTCGCGACCGTGAACCACAGCATCATGTCGAGCGGTGCGCGCGTGCCCGACACGAGCGTCGCGAGCACGCCGCCGGTGCCGACCAGCGCGATCACCATCAGCGACGTCGCGACTACGCCGTGCATCGACACGTTCGTGAACTTGCGCAGCATCGGCACGATCACGAAGCCGCCACCGACACCGAGCAAGCCCGTCATCAGCCCCGTCACCGCGCCGGTCGACGCAAGCGCGAGCCCGACCGGCCAGGACCACACGAGCCGGCCCGTATCGGGATTCACGCGGCCGACGCACAACCGCGACTCATCCGCGTCGCCGGGCGCGTGGCGCAGTGCCTGCCGCAGCAGGCGGCCCGCGACGATCAGCATCGTCAGCGCGAACAACGCCAGCAGCACGCGTTGCGGCAGCACGTGCGCAAGCTTCACGCCGAGCGTCGTGAGCGGCACGCCCGCTACGGCCATCAACAGCGCCGCGCGATAGCGCACGAGCCCGCGACGAAACCCTTCGAGCGCGCCGAGCGCGGCGCTGCCCGCGACAGCGACGAGCGCGACGGGCGTGGCCTGCTGCATCGGCCAGCCCATCCCGACGACGAGCGCGGGCACCGCGAGAATGCCGCCGCCTGCGCCGGTGAGGCCCAGCACGGCGCCGACGAGACTGCCGAGTACGAGGGAAATCAGCATGGTGTCATCGGGTTCCGGTCAACGTGCGATCGCGGGCTTCGCGAGCCATTCGCGGCCCTTGAGCATCGCCTTCCAGTAGAGCGGCGGCAGCAGGCGCTCCTTGAGCAGCCACGCGAGCCGGGACGGACGCCGGCCGTCGATCAGCCACGCGGGGAACGTCGGCGCGACCTTGCCGCCGTACAGGAATTCGGCGAGCACGATCTTGCCGCGCTCGACGGTGAGCGGGCACGACCCGTAGCCGTCGTACGCGGCGTCGCCGTGCGCGCGGCCCAGAGACGCGAGCACATTGTGCGCGACGACCGGCGCCTGCTTGCGCGCGGCCGCGGCGGTCTTCGCGTTGGTCGTGTTGGTGACGTCGCCGAGCGCGAAGATGTCCGCGAACTGCTTGTGCCGCAGCGTCGCCGGATCGACGTCGATCCAGCCGGCTGCATCGGCGAGCGGGCTCGCGCGCACGAAATCGGGCGCCTTCTGCGGCGGCACGACGTGGATCATGTCGAACGCGCGTTCGACGGTTTCCGTGCCGCCGTCGGGCAAGGTGCGCCGGAACGTCGCGCGCCGCGCGGGCCCGTTGATCGCGACGAGGTTGTGGCCGAACGACAGCGCGATGTCGTAGCTTTTCACGTACTCCATCAGCGCGGGCACGTAGTCGGCGACCCCGAACAGCGCGGCGCCCGCATTCAGGAACTCGACGTTCGCGGCGCCCAGGCGGCCCGCGCGCCGCCAGTGATCGCACGACAGGTACATCGCCTTCTGCGGCGCGCCGGCGCACTTGATCGGCATCGGCGGCTGCGTGAACAGCGCGTTGCCGCCGCGGAACGCCTGCACCAGTTCCCACGTGTACGGCGCGAGGTCGTAGCGATAGTTCGACGTGACACCGTTGCGGCCGAGCGTTTCCGCGAGGCCGTCGATCGCGTGCCAGTCGAGCTTGAGCCCCGGGCACACAACAAGCTTGCGGTAGCCGATACGCCGGCAACCGTCGAGCACCACCGTGTGCGCGTCGGGCTCGAAGCCGGCGACGGCGGCCTGGATCCATTTCACGCCGCGCGGCAGCAGGTCGACGATCCGGCGCGCGGTCGTGTCGGGCCGGAACACGCCCGCGCCGACCATCGTCCAGCCGGGCTGGTAGTAGTGCGTATCGGCCGGGTCGATCACCGCGATATCGAGCGATGCGTCGCGCGCAAGCAGGCTCGACGCGACCGCGACACCGGCCGCACCCGCGCCGACGATCACGATGTCGTGCCGCGCGTCGATGGCTGGCGCGGCCTGGCGGTCGTCCTGCGCGAGTCCTTGCGAGGCACCTCGTGTGAGGCGCGGCGCGAGCGCGCCGAGGTCATAACCGGCCGCGGCGGCGATCGCGACGATGTCGCCGGCCGGACGCCTGTCGGCCTGCGACAGCGCCCACAGCGTCGCCGAACGCGTGCCGCTGCGGCAGTATGCGAGTACCGGGCCGGCGAGCGACGCGACGAGCGCGTCGAACTGCCTGGCCTGATCGTCGGTGACCTTGCCGGTATCGACCGGAAGGTAATGGACGGCGATGCCGAGCGGCGCAGCGGCGGCGCGAATCTCGTCGACGGTCGGCTGGTCCGCGCCTTCGCCGTCCGGGCGGTTGCAGACGATCGTGCGGATGCCGGCCGCGCGGAGCGCGGGCAGGTCGTTCGCGGCGATCTGGGGCGAGACCGACAGCAGGTCGGTCAGCGTGCGGATGGTCATGTCGGGGGGTCTCCGGTCGGGGCGGCGGCTCAGATCGCGTCGAGCGGGATCTTCAGGTAACGCACGCCATTGTTTTCGGGCTCGGGCAGGTGGCCGGCGCGCATGTTGACCTGCACGGACGGCAGCATCAGCACGGGCATGTCGAGCGTCGCGTCGCGCGCGGTGCGCATGGCGACAAAATCGTCCTCGGTCACGCCGTCCTTCACGTGTACGTTCGCGCGGCGCTGCTCGGCCACGGTCGTCACGAACTGCACATCGCGGCCGCCCGGCTGGTAGTCGTGGCACAGGTACAGACGCGTGTCGGGCGGCAGGGCGAGCACGCGCGCGATCGAGCGGTACAGCGTGCGTGCGTCGCCGCCCGGGAAATCGCAGCGGGCGGTGCCGTAGTCGGGCATGAACAGCGTGTCGCCGACGAACGCGGCACGCTGCGTCGCGTCGTCGATGCAGTAGGTCAGGCACGCGGGCGTGTGGCCCGGCGTGTGCAGCGCGCGGATCGTCAGCCCGCCGAGCGCAAGCGTGTCATCGTCGTCGAGCAGGCGATCGAACTGGCTGCCGTCCTGCGCGAAGCCCGGGCCGGCGTTGAACAGCGAGCCGAACACGTGCTGCACGCGGCACACGTGCGAGCCGATCGCGATCTGCCCGCCGACATGCGCCTTCAGGTACGGCGCGGCCGACAGATGGTCGGCGTGCACGTGCGTTTCCAGCAGCCAGTGCACGGTCGCACCGAGTTCTGCGACGCGGGCGATCAGCCGGTCGGCGCTGGCGGTGCGCGTGCGGCCGGATTTCGGGTCGTAGTCGAGCACGCTGTCGATCAGCGCGCACGCGCGGCTCGCGGTGTCGAGCAACAGGTAGCTGACGGTATGGGTCGCCGGGTCGAAAAAACCTTCGACCGACAGCTTGGGGGCATGGCTCACGGGATGTCCTCGATCGGGTTCTGCATCGGCAATCGGGGATTACATTCACAAGAAGCATGCCAGCTCGCGCCGCGATGCCGGACGATGTGGCAGGTACTTGATTCGGCTCGGATTTCTGGCCTGATCGCGGTGCGCCGCGAGCACCGCCTGCGGGGCGTCGTTGATGTCGACTGCCATATTTGGCAGTGTTATGGCAGAATTGGCAGTCGGTCTGTCAGTCTGACTGCCCATCCGTTCACGAGCGTTCTCATGAATCCGCACGACACCATTCCGATCGTTCCCGCGCCGTCGCGCGACGTCATGCCCGACGTGCGTGCGCTCGTCGCGTATCTTGAGCACGACCCGCAGCCGATGATCGTCGTCGATCCCGACTACCGCATCCTCGCGGCGAACGATGCGTACCGGCGCCAGTTCGGCGTGGCGGGTGTCGAGCACGTCGGCCGGCGCTGCTTCCAGGTCTCGCATCACTACGACGTGCCGTGCGACCAGGCCGGCGAGCATTGCCCGATGAAGCAGGCACTCGAGTCGCGCAGCCTGAACCGCGTGTTGCACATTCACCATACGCCGCGCGGCCCCGAGCACGTCGACGTGGAGTTGCGGCCGATCTTCGACGCGCGCGGCGACGTGATCGCGTACGTCGAGCGGCTGACGACGGTGCGCAGCGCGTCCGCGCAGCCGAGCGCGGAAGGGCTCGTCGGCGGCGCCGATGCGTTCAATGCGGCACTCGGCGCACTGCAGCGCGTTGCGCCGTCGATGCTGCCCGTGCTGCTGCTCGGCGAATCGGGTACCGGCAAGGAGCTGTTCGCGCGGGCGCTGCACGAGGCGAGCGAACGTGCGATGGGGCCGTTCGTGGTCGTCGACTGTTCGGGTATCGCCGAAACGCTGTTCGAGAGCGAACTGTTCGGCTACGAGAAGGGGGCGTTTACCGGCGCCAACCAGCGCAAGCCGGGCCTCGTCGAGACCGCGCAGGGCGGCACGCTGTTTCTCGACGAGATCGGCGACGTGCCGCTGCCGATGCAGGTGAAGCTGCTGCGGCTGATCGAGTCGGGGACGTTCCGGCGCGTCGGCGGTGTCGAGGCGCTGCGCGCGGATTTCCGGCTCGTCGCGGCGACGCACAAGCCGCTGCGCGAGATGATCGACGATGGCCGGTTCCGGCAAGATCTCTACTACCGGATCAACGCGTTTCCGATTCCGCTGCCGCCGCTGCGCGAGCGGCGCGGCGACGTCGCGCTGCTGGCCGAATCGATCCTGCGGCGCATCGCGAACGCGCGTGCCGGCGCGGGCGATGCGAGCGCGCGACCGTTCGCGGCCCGGCCGTTCGTGCTGAGCGAGCAGGCGCGTGCGTGCCTCGACGCGTATGCATGGCCGGGCAATATCCGCGAGCTGCGCAACGTGCTGGAACGTGCATGCCTGTTCGCGGACGACGGGACGATCCGCGTCGAACATCTGCCGGCCGAACTGGTCGCGGCGTCGGCCACACCGCACGCGCATGCGGCGGACACGCGCGGCGTGTCGGATGCGGAACTCGTGCGGATTGCGGGCACGTTCGACGGTACGCGCAAGCAGCTAGCCGAGCACGTCGGGATGAGCGAGCGCACGCTGTACCGGCGGATGAAGGCGCTCGGGCTCAGGGTACGCGACCGGTGAGCGAGAGCCGGACCGCTCGCGCGGGCAGCGCATGAAATCGACATGCACCGCCCGCGGGCGCTACGCCATCAACGCGCCGGCGCCAACTGGGCCATTGCCTCGCGGATGAAAGCGAGCAGCGTGTCGTCGACCCACGAATCCTTCGTCAGCGCCGGCTCGGTCATCATCGCATCCCGGAATTTCGCGTGCGTGGCCGGGTCGTTGCCCGCATAGCTGCGGAACAGGTCGAGCCAGCGTTGCGCGAGTGCGCGGCCTTCCGGCGAATCGGGCCTTGCGCCCGCATCGATCGCGTCGCGCACGTCGCCCATCAGTTGCGGCCATTCCATCGCGCGTGCGCCGTAGTGTGCCCGCATGAAGCGGATCTCGTCCGGCGCGAGATACTTCTCGAAGATCCGCATCTTCGTTTCGGCGGTCGCGCGCAGCACATAGTCGCGCAGCGCGGTCGAAATGCCGATCTTCGACTGCATCGCCGGTTCGCGCTCGTGCATCAGGTTCAGTTTCGCGAGCAGCCGCGGATCGTTGTTCGTGTCGCGCACGAGCATTGTCATCCAGCGGCCGGCGAGTGCACGGACGCGCTCGTCCTCGGGCGGCACGCCCGCGTCGTGCAGCGCGCGCACGTCGGCGACGAGCGCGATCCATTCGGCGTCGCCCGCCTGGCTCTTGCGGTACATCGGCAGGCGCGCGAGTTCTTCCTCGGAAAAGTATTTGTCGTACACGGTCATCAACTCCAGTGTGGTGAGCCAATCGGCCAGTTCCGGCTCGGTGCCCGCGGCGAGTTGCGCGTGCAGGTGCACGAGCCGCTCGCGCAGCTGCGCGGCCTGCGCGAGCTGGTGGTCGAGCAACGCGATCTGCTTCGCGACGATCTCGACGAGCGGGGTGCCGGGCTGGTTCAGGTAGTCGCCGATTTCGGCGAGCGACAGTCCGAAGCGACGCAGGGCCTGGATCTGGTGGAGCCGGGCGATGTCGTCGCGGTCGTACAGCCGGTAGCCGTTGTCGGCACGCGCCGAAGGCTTCAGGAGGCCGATCGCGTGATAGTGATGAAGCGTGCGGACGGTCAGGCCGCTGCGTTTCGCCAGTTCTCCCACTTTCAGCCGCATGGTGTCCTCCGTTCGGTGCGCACGCTGGAGTCTCGAACGTTACGCTACGTGAGGGTCAAGCGGAAGATCGCGGATCGGCGCGCGGGGTGGTCCCGCGCGCCGTGCGTCCCGGGCAAGGGGCGCGCTATTGTGGCGACGGCGGTGACGGCGGCGCGTCGGGCGTGGCCGCGCGTGCCTGGGCGGCGAGGGCGCCTTGGCCCTCGTTGCCGGCGCGGCCTGCCGTGTCGACGTTCCCGGCCGTCGCTGCGTTGCCGGTCGGTTCGACCGGCGGCGTGCCCATTGCCTGATAGAGCCGCGCGGTATCCGCGAGCCGTGCGCCGGTCGCGCGAATTTCGTCGAGCCGCGCGTTGCGGTACTGCAGCTCGCTCGCGCGCGCGGCCGATGGCGGCAACGCGCCGAGCCGCACGCGGGCGGCCGCGTCGTCGTACGCGCCGCGTGCGGACAGCGCGGCCCGCGACGACGCATCAAGCGCCTCCGCATCGTGCTCGAGCGCGGCGAGCGAATCGGCGACGTTCTGGAACGCGCTCAGCACGGTCTGCCTGTACTGGTCGACCGCGGCCTCGTAGGTCGCCTTCGCCGCACGCCGCTGCGCGAGCAGCGCGCCACCGTGGAACAGCGGCTGGCTCAGCGACGCGCCGACGTTCCAGATCGCGCCGGCACCCGACAGCATCGTCGGCCAGCTGAAGCCGCCTTTGCCCATGGCCGCCGACAGCGACAGCTGCGGGAACAGCTGCGCGGTCGCGACGCCGACTTCGGCGGCGGCCGCCTTCAGCCCCGCGTCGGCGGCCTGGATGTCGGGGCGACTTTGCAGCAGGTCCGACGGCACGACCACGGGCACCTGCGCGGGCAGGTTCAGGTCGGCGAGCGTGAGGTCGGCGGGCGGCCGGTCGGGCGTGCGGCCGACCAGCACCGCCAGCGCATGGCGCGCCGAGTCGCGCTGCTGGCGCAGCGCGGGCAGGCTCGCGGCGAAGGTGTCCGCGCTTTGCTGCGCGCTCAGCGCGTCGCTGTGCGACGCCGAGCCGAGCGCGTAGCGGCGTTGCGCGTCGTGGGCCTGGTCGTTCGCGAGCGCGACGAGACGTTCGGTCGTCGCGATCTGCGCATTGAGCACCGACACCGTGATCGACGCCGTGACGATGTTTGCGGCGAGTGCCCGGCGCGCCGATTCGAGCTGGAACGCGCTGACGTCGACGCGTTTCGCGAGCGCGCGGTTCGCGAAGCGCGCCGCGCCGAACAGGTCGATCGTGTAGCTCGCCTGCAGTTGCCCGACGAACGTGTCGTACAGCAGCGTCGGCGCGCCGAGCGCGGGGATCGGCACGCCGAGCGCGCGCTGGCGCGTGGCCTGGCCGCCCGCGTCGATCGACGGCAGCATCGAGCTGCCGATCTGTCCGCGCAGCTGCTCGCGCGCGGCATCCAGCGAATGCGACGCCGCGCTGAGCGTCGGGCTGTTGCGCAGGCCTTCGTCGACGAGCGCGTTCAGCGCCTCGGAGCGGTACTGCTTCCACCAGTCGGGCACGGGCTGCGCGCCGACTTCGAACTGTTGCGCGACGCCTTGCGCGGCGACGGTCTGCTGCACTTGCGGCACGGTGCCGTAGTGCGCGGGCGACGGCATCGCGGGCGGCTCGCCGCTCGGCGCGAACCACGCGCAGCCCGCGAGCGGGCCGGCGAGGCTCGCCACGGCAAACGCACGCATGGCTTTCGTTTTCAGGTTCATCGATCCATCCATGGTCAGGCTCCCGACGGCGCGGCCGGTGCGCTGCCGCCTGGCGGCGGGCCGTCGCGCGGGTCGCGTTCGTCGCGCTTCACCCGGAACCACGCGGCGTACAGCGCGGGCAGGTAGAACAGGGTCAGCACGGTCGCGCTCGTGATCCCGCCCATCAGCGCGGTCGCCATCGGCCCGAAGAAGTTCGAGCGCAACAGCGGAATGAGTGCGAGCACGGCGGCCGCGGCCGTGAGCGTGATCGGACGGAAGCGCCGCACGGTCGCACCGACGATCGCGTCGAAGCGTCCGTGGCCGGCCGCGATGTCCTGCTCGATCTGATCGACGAGAATCACCGAGTTGCGCATGATGATCCCGAACATCGCGATCACGCCCAGCATCGCGACGAAGCCGAACGGCTGGCCGAACAGCAGCAGCGTGCCGACCACGCCGATCAGCCCGAGCGGTGCGGTCAGCACGACCATCAGCACGCGCGAGAAGCTCTGCAGCTGGATCATCAGCAACGTGAACACCGCGATCGCCATCAGCGGCATCTGCGCGTTGATCGACGCCTGCGCCTTCGCGCTTTCCTCGACCGATCCGCCGATGTTGATCTGGTAGCCGACCGGCAGTTGCGCGCGCAACGCATTCAGCTTGCCGTCGATCGCATGCGTGACGTCGATGCCTTGCGCGCCGGCGCGTACGTCGGACTGCACGGTAATGGTCGGCTGGCGATCGCGTTCCCACACCACGCCGTATTCGAGCGTGGGCGTGAAGCGGCCGAGCGAGCCGAGCGGCACGGGGCCGTTCGGCGTCGGCATCGCCAGGCCCGCGAGCTTCGCGGGGTCGACGCGATCGGGGCGCGGCGCACGCAGGTCGACCGCGATCAGCTTGTCGCGTTCGCGATACTGCGTGACGGTCGTGCCGGACAGCGTCATCGCGAGGAAGCTCGACACGTCCTGCGACGTGACGTTCAGCTCGCGCGCCTTCTTCTGGTCGAGCTCGAAGCGCACCGAGCGCTCGGCCGGCTCATCCCAGTCGAACTGCACGTTCACCGTGCGTGCGTCGCCGCGCATCGTCGCCGCGACCTTCTCGGCGATCGAGCGTACTGTCGCGATGTCGTCGCCGCTCACGCGGAACTGCACGGGGTAGCCGACTGGCGGCCCGTTCTCGAGCCGCGACAGGCGCCAGCGCACGGCCGGGAACTGGTCGCGCAGCGTGGTTTCGAGCCAGGTGGCGAGCTTCTCGCGATCCTTGACCGATTTCGCGGTGACGACGAACTGCGCGAAGTTCGGCAACTGCAGCTGCTGGTCGAGCGGCAGGTAGAAGCGCGGCGCGCCGCTGCCGACGAAATTCACCGAATGGTCGATCTCGGGCCGCTTGTCGAGCACCTTTTCGAGGCGTTCGGTCTCGCGCAGCGTCGCCGCGAACGACGCACCCTCGGGCAGCCGCAGGTCGACCAGCAGCTCGGGGCGATCGGAGCTCGGGAAGAACTGCTGCGGCACGAGCGAGAAACCCATCAGCGCGACGACGAAGAGCGCGCCGGTGATCAGCAGCACGACGAAGCGGCGCTCGATGCACCAGTCGATCCAGCCGCGCAAGCGCGTGTAGAAGCGCGTGTCGTAGATGTCGTGCTCGTGATCGTCCGGCAGGTGAGCTTCGTGCGCGTGCTTCTTGCGTTCGGGCAGCAGGTGATAGCCGAGCAGCGGAATCAGCACGACGGCCGCGAACCACGACGCGATCAGCGCGATCGCCGACACCTCGAAGATCGAGCGCGTGTACTCCCCGGTGCTCGATTTCGCGAGCGCGATCGGCAGGAAGCCCGACACCGTGACGAGCGTGCCGGTCAGCATCGGGAACGCGGTGCTCGTGTACGCGAACGCGGCGGCGCGCGCACGGCTGTAGCCCTGTTCGAGCTTCACGGCCATCATCTCGACGGCGATGATCGCGTCGTCGACGAGCAGCCCGAGCGCGAGCACGAGCGTGCCGAGCGACACCTTGTGCAGCCCGATGTCGAACAGGTACATGAAGAGTGCGGTCACCGCGAGCACGACCGGGATCGAGATCACGACGACCATCCCGGTGCGCAGGCCGAGCGACACGAGGCTCACGACCAGCACGATCGCAACGGCTTCGGCAACCGCTTCGAGGAAGTCGTCGACCGAATGCGCCACCGCATGCGGCATGCTCGACACCAGCGTCAGCTTGAGGCCGGCCGGCAGTTGCGCCTGCAGGTCCTTCGATTGGGCGTCGAGCGCCTTGCCGAGCCGGATCACGTCGCCGCCCGGCTGCATCGTCACGCCGATGCCGAGCACGGCATGGCCTTTCGCGCGCATCTGCGTGACGGGCGGATCGTCGTAGCCGCGCTTCACGGTGGCGAGATCGCCGAGCCGGAACGTGCGGCCGTTGATGCGGATCAGCGTGTCGGCGATCGCGGCGACGTTGTCGAACTGGCCGCTCGGCCGCACGAACACGCGATCGTCGGCGGTCGTGAGCACGCCGGCAGACGAGATGTCGTTCTGCGCGTTGATCGCCTGCCCGAGCTGCTGCGGCGAGATGCCGAGACGCGTGAGCTGCGTGTTGTCGGCCTCGATGAAGATCCGCTGGTCGGGGTCGCCGAAGTAGTCGACCTTGCCGACGCCCGGCACGCGCAGCAGCACCGTGCGCAGTTGGTCCGCATAGTCGTGGAGTTGCGCGGGCGTGAAGCCGTCGCCTTCGAGCGTCCAGATGTTGGTGTAGACGTCGCCGAACTCGTCGTTGAAGAACGGGCCCTGTACGCCTGGCGGCAGCGTATAGCCGATGTCGCCGACCTTCTTGCGGATCTGGTACCAGGTCTCGGGCACGTCCTTCACGGGCGCCGAGTCCTTCATCGTGAAGAAAATCAGCGATTCGCCGGGCCGCGAATAGCTGCGCAGGAAGTCGATGGCCGGCGTTTCCTGCAGCTTGCGGCCGATCCGGTCGGTGACCTGTTCCTGAACCTGCCGCGCGCTCGCGCCGGGCCAGAACGTGCGGATCACCATCACGCGGAACGTGAACGGCGGGTCTTCGGATTGTGCGAGCCGCGTGTACGCGAGGATGCCCGCGAGCGTCGCGAGCGCGATCAGGTAGACGACCAGCGCCTGGTGGCGCAGCGCCCATGCCGACAGGTTGAACCGACCTTCTTCGCGGGGGCCGCTCATGACGCGAAGTCCTCCGGATGCAGCGGTGCGATCGGCCGCACCTTCTCGCCCGCGCTGACCGTATGCACGCCTTGCAGCACGACGCGCTCGCCAGGCTGCAGCCCGCTCGACACGGTGACGGTGCGTTCGTTGAAGCGCGCGACGTCGACGCGACGCAGTTCGAGCGTGTCGTCCTTCGTGCGCACGACCCACACGGCCGGATGCGGGCCGTCGTGGAACAGCGCGGTCGCGGGCAGCGTGATGCTCGGCGCGTTGCCGGCAGCCGGCGCGCCGTCGAACGCGACGTTTGCGGTCATTCCGAGGCGCACGGCCGGATCGGGGGCGGCGAGCGTGAGCTTCACGCGGTAAGTGCGGCTTTGCGGATCGGCGGCCGGCGCGATTTCGCGAACCTTCGCGGCGAACTGCCGGCCCGGCAGCGACGGCAGCGTGACGCTCGCCGCGTGGCCGGGCGTGAGCGATGCGAGCGCGGCTTCGGGCACGTCGCTGACGACATCGACGTCGCCCGACCACGCGAGCTGGTAGACGGCCTGGCCGGCGGAAACGTTCTGGCCGGTGTCGGCCTGTTCGGCGGTGATGGTGCCCGCGTGATCGGCGACGAGCGTCGCATAGCGGAGCTGGTTCTTCGCGAGCGCGAGTTGCTGCTGCGCCTGGTCGCGCTGCGCGAGCGCCGACGTGTAGCTGTTCTGGGTCTGTTCGAGCTGCGCGGTCGCGATCAGGTTCTCGCGCGCTTGCGCGCGATCGCGGTCGAGCTGCTGCTTCGCGAACGCGAGGCTGTGCGATGCGGCATCGAGCTGCGCCTGCGCGCTCGCGGCGTTCTTCTCGACGTCGGACGGATCGAGCAGCGCGACGACCTGGCCGGCCTTGACCGTATCGCCGAGCCGCACCTTGCGTTCGACGATCTTGCCCGTGATGCGGAACGATAGCGGCGTCGCGTAACGCGGCTGGATCTCGCCGGGCAGCGTGGCGGCAGCCGCGGCGCCGTCGGCGTGCGCAGGCAGCGCGACGACCGGGCGCGGCGCCGGCGGCGCGGCTTCCTTCGGGTGGCAGGCGGCGAGGACGAGCGCGGTGCCGATCAGCAGCACGGCGCGGGAACCGGAGCGATTCACGAAACCCCCAGATGAGGTGAGAGCAGAACGAAGCCGGCAAGCGCGGCGGGCGCTTGCCCCGAGTGGCGCCGGCCCGGCGCCCACGAACACAGCCGAACAAGGTCGTTCGGAAACTGTGGCGGATTCTAATACACACCTGTATCTGAATGCAAAGATGAATCCGAAAGGGAGTTGGTGCTAGACTGCGCGCCATGAAACCACAGCGCTTAACTCGCGAGCAGAGCAGGGACCAGACGCGCGAACGTCTGCTGAATGCCGCGCATCGGATTTTTCTGAAGAAAGGCTATGTCGCCGCGAGCGTCGAGGACATCGCGGCGGCGGCCGGCTATACGCGCGGCGCGTTTTATTCGAATTTCCGCAGCAAGTCGGAACTGCTGCTCGAACTGCTCGAGCGCGACCATGATTCGGTGCGGGCCGATTTCGAGGCGATCTTCGAGGTAGGCGGCCCGCGCGAGCAGATGGAGTCGATGGCGCTCGCGTACTACCGCACGCTGTTTCGCGACGACGAATATTCGCTGCTGTGGGGCGAGGCGAAGCTGCAGGCGGCGCGCGACGCGAAGTTTCGCGTGCGCTTCAACCAGTTCCTGCATGGCAAGCGGCTGCAGATGGCCGAATTCATCCAGCGCTTCGCCGAGCGCGCGGGTACGCCGCTGCTGCTGCCGGCCGAGACGCTCGCGTTCGGGCTGATGTGCCTGTGCGACGGCGTGCAGTCGTACTATACGGCCGATCCGCAGCACGTGTCGGGCGACGTGGCCGAATCGGTGCTCGCGGGGTTTTTCGCACGGGTCGTGCTGGGGCGCGCGCCGGACTGAACGATCCGGCAGTCGGTCGGCGCCGACGGCGCCGCGAGCGAGGATGCGGCGCGCCGTATCGCGCGCCGCACCCCGTATCTGTCAGCGCTCGCCGGTCATTCGCCGATACGCGTCGAGCAGCGATGTCTTGTAGACGACACCGGCGAGCGTCGGCTCGGCCTCGCTTTCAATCACCGGCAGCCGTTCGCCCTGGAACGTCATGAAGCGTTCGAGCGCGGTCGCGAGCGGCATGTCGGGCGTGAGCAGCGGAAACGGCGTATGCGCGTAGTGCGCGGCCGTCTTGTCGGTCGTGTCGCGCTTGTCGAGCAGGTCGGACGTGATGTCCTTCAATGCGACCGCGCCGCGGAAGCGCCCGGCGTCGTCGGTCACGTACAGGTACTTCACCGGATACTCGAGAAACACGCGCGTCATGTCGGCAACGCTCGCGGTGAGCGGCACGACCGTCTGCGCGGGCTGGATCAGCTCGCGCATCTGGGTGGTGCGCAGCCGCAGCCGTTCCTGCGCGTCCTGGTGGTGGCGCAGCGTGATCTCGTACATCGACGTCGTGCCGGTCGCACGCGCGACGAAATACGCGAACACGCATGACACCAGCAGCGGCAGCACGACCTGGTAACTCAGCGTCATCTCGAAGATCATCAGGATCGCCATCAGCGGCGCCTGCGTGGCGCCGGCCATGAACGCCCCCATTCCGACCATCGCATACGCGAAATACGCGGACGTGTGGCCGGGCCACAGCGCGTTCATCGCGAGCCCGAACAGCGAGCCGAACACGGCCCCGACGAACAGCGTCGGCGTGAACACGCCGCCGACCGCGCCCGAGCCGGCCGTCGCGGCGGTCGCGATCACCTTGAACACCAGCACCGCGACGAGCGCCTGCCAGGTCCACGGCGAATGCAGGATCTGGTTCACGACGCTATAGCCGTTGCCCCACACGTCCGGAATCCACACCGAGATCACGCCGACCACGAGGCCGCCGAGCGCGAGCCGCACCGGCAGTGGCACAGGCAGCCGCTTGAACTGGTTCTTCGATGCATCGAGCAGGTGCAGGAACTGCGGCGCGAGCACGCCGCACAGCGCGCCGAGCACGACGAACAGCAGCACCTCGGGGCCCGTCACGGCCGGAAACACCGGCATCTCGTATGGCGGCCGGTAGCCGGCGAATTCCCGCATCACGATGTTCGCGACGACGGATGCGACGACCATCGGCCCGAAGCTCTCCATCGCGATCGTGCCCAGTACGATTTCGGACACGAAGAACGCGCCGGCGATCGGCGCGTTGTACGCGGACGTGATGCCGGCTGCCGCGCCGCACGCGACGAGCAGCCGCAGGCGCGGCGGGTCGAAGTGCACGAAGCGGCCGACCAGCGACGCGGTGAGCGCCGCGAGCTGCACCATCGGGCCTTCGCGGCCGATCGAGCCGCCGCTGCCGATCGTCAGCAGCGACGACACGCTGCGCCACAGGCTCTGCCGCACCGGCACGACGCCGTCGCCGAGCGCGACGGCTTCCATGTAGTCGGTGTTGCCGGATTTCCGGACGCCGCGCGTCGCGAGCAGCAGCACGCAGCCGGCCAGGAAGCCGCCCGCGGCCGGCATCCAGAACCGCACGTACCACGGCAGGCTTCTCGCCATCTGCACGAAGCTGCCGCTGTGTCCGGAGATCAGGCGCTGCATCAGGTCGATGCCTTCGCGAAACGCGATGGTGGCGAAGGCGCCGCCGACGCCGACGATGGCCGACCAGATCAGCATCGTATGGGCGTCCGACAGGCGGAACAGCGTCTGGGCGCGAGTGCGCAGCTTCAGCAGGAACGAGAGCACGGCTGAAAGAGGGTGATGAAGAGGACGAAGGAAAACGACGCGAAGCATAGCACTGCGCCGCGCCCGCGGGACCTTCCCGTCGGGCGCGGCGCGTGTTGCGGCACGGATGCGCGGCTCAGCCAAGCCAGTGCTGCACGGCCCAGGTGATCCCGTAGCCGCCGGCGATCAGCCAGACGTACAGGATCAGGCCGGTGGTCAGGGCCCGCGGGCCGGCCTCGCGGATCTGCGACACGCGGGTCTCGATGCCGAGCGCGGTCATCGCCATCGTCAGCGCGAAGGTGTCGAGCACGTTCAGCGTGTGCGTGACGTCGGCGGGCAGTACGTTCAGCGAATTGACGATCACGAAGCCGAGGAAGCCGAGCGCGAACCACGGCACCGCCACCTTGCGCTTGCCTTGCGCGCCGTCGGCGCGCGCACCGGCCGAGCGTGCGGAGCGGGCGAGCCACCAGCCGAGCGTGAGCAGCACCGGCACCAGCAGCATCACGCGGGTCATCTTCACGATCGTCGCGACGTGCGCGACCTGCGGGCTGATGTCGCTCGCCGCGCCGACCACCTGCGCGACCTCGTGGATCGTGCCGCCGAAGAACAGGCCGAGGCCGGTCGGGTCGAGATTGAGCAGGCCGGCGTGATATGCGAGCGGGTAGAGGAACATCGACAGCGTGCCGAACAGCACCACGCTGCCCACGGCCATCGCGCTCTGATGCGGCTTCGACTGCAGCGTCGACTCGAACGCGAGCACGGCGGCCGCGCCGCAGATCGCGCTGCCGGCGGCGGTCAGGAGCGCCGCGTCGCGATCGAGCTTCATCACCTTCATGCCGACCCAGGTGCCGATCGCGAGCGTGCTCACGACGACCAGCACCGACACCGTCAGGCCCGGCAGGCCGACCTGCGCGATCTCCTGCAGGCTCACGCGCAGGCCGAAGAACGCGACCGCGATGCGCAGCAGCTTGCGCGCTGAAAAGTTGACGCCGGCCGCCCAGCTCGCGGGCATGCCGTCACGCAGGGCGTTGCCGTACAGCGCGCCTGCGACGATGCCGACGATCAGCGGTGACAGGCCGAGCCCGGCGATCGCCGGAAGTTGCGACAGGCTGGTGACGGCGGCGGCGAACAGCGCGACGAACAGAACGCCGTTCAACTGGCCGCGCGTCGACGGAGCGGCGTGGTTGAGATGGGGAGTCGGAGCAGTGGACATGGGGCACCGTGATGAAACAGGTTGCGATGGCCTAATCCTAAATTGGTTATATCGATATGAGAAATTGTGATTTGTGACGTAAACTATCCGGAAAGCCGATAATTAATTCCCATGACCCCGGATCAACTGATAACGTTCGCGGCCGTCGCCGAACACCTGAACATCAGCCGCGCTGCGCTGGCGCTGCATCTGTCGCAGCCGGCCGTGTCGGGCCAGCTGCGCCTGCTGCAGGACGAGTTCGGCGAGCCGCTGTACCAGCGCGAGGGCCGCGGCATCCGCCTGACGCCGGTCGGCGAGCAGCTCGCGCAGTATGCCAAGGCGCAGCGCGACACGTTCGCGCAGGCGCGCGCGTTTCGCGACGCCGTGCGCGGGCTCGAGGCCGGCACGCTGCGGATCGGCGCGAGCACGACGCCCGCCAGCTACCTGCTGCCGTACCTGATCGCGGCGTTCCAGCCGCGCGTGCCGCGGGTGGCGATTCACACGATGAGCGGCAATACGGCCGACGTGGTTGCGGCGCTGGCGTCGCTCGACGTCGCGATGATCGAAGGGCCGCCCGGCGAGGCGCTGCCGCCCGGCACCGCCGTGCATGCGTGGCACGAGGACGAGATCGTCGCGGTCGTGCCGGCCGGACATCCGCTCGCCGCGCCGGAGTACGAAGCCGGCGTCACGCTCGACGCACTCGCCGCGCATCCGCTCGTGTTGCGCGAGGAGGGTTCCGGCGTGCGCCAGCTCGTCGAACGCGCGTTCGCGCATGGCGGCGCGCCGATGCGCGTCGCGTTCGAGATTGCGGGCGTCGAGGCCGTGAAGGAGGCCGTGCGCGCGGGGATGGGCGTCGGATTCGTCTCCGCGATGTCGCTGCGCCACGAGGACGCGGCGCTCGTGCCGCGCTCGCTGGCTCCCGCGCCGCTCACGCGCCATTTCTCGATCCTCGTGCCGCACGGCGCCGCGCCGTCGCGCGTGGCTGCCCAGTTCCTCGACATGTGCATCACGCACGACGAGAAATAGGCGCCGACGCGGGTCCCGGAACGCCGGATGCGCATGCCCAGGCGGGCGGCGGCCCGTCCTAGGGATTTCCTCTATGGCGTGCACCGGACGCGAAGCGCACCATCCGTCTCAAGCAAATGGAACCGGTTCCATTCAAGTGAAAAAAGGGCAGAAATGGCAGACATCGTGATCGTGGCGAGCGCATTCGGGATGGACCGCGTGCGTCAGGAGGGCCACCGTGCATTCATCGCGACCGCGGCCGCATCCGGGGCGACCGGCTTCGAGGTACGGCGCGAGCTGTTCGTATCGGACGACGATGCGACGCCCGGCGCGCTGGCCGCGCTCGGCACGGCACTCGCCACGCACGGGCTCTGGTCGGTCTATTCGACGCCGGCCACGTTGTACACGGAAACCGGGGCGCTCGATGCCGACGCATTGCGCGACACGCTCATGGAAGCCGACGCGCTCGGGGCGCGCTTCGTCAAGTTCCAGCTCGGCGGTTTCGCCGGCGACGCGCATGCGTCCGAGATCGTCGCGCTGTCGCGCGGCGCGCGTGCCCGCGTGGTGGTCGAGAACGGCCAACTGCCGGTGGGTGGCACGCTCGCTCAATTCAGCGGGCTGTTCGCCGCTTTGACCGAAGCGGGCATGCCCGATGCGCTCGGCATGACGTTCGATATCGGCAACTGGCAGTGGCCGGGCGAAGCGCCGCTCGCGTGCGCGCACGCGCTCGCGCCGCATGTGGAATACATTCATTGCAAGGCTGTCGCTGGCGAGGGCGCACGCCGTTTCGCGGTGGCGCCGGCGCCGGGCGACACGCTCGTCACGGGCGTGCTCGCGGCCCTGCCGCAAGCGGCGCCGCGCGGCATCGAATTCCCATTCGATGCCAATGACCTGGCGGGCGATGCCGGCCGGCGCGTGGCGTGGCTCGCCGCCGCGTGACGCAGGAAGGATACGGAGGAATTCATTCATGAAGGCAGTACTCGATGTCGTGACCTACGGTGAAGCGATGGCGATGTTCGTCGCCGCCGAACCCGGCCACCTCGCGCACGCGGCGCAATTCACGAAGCGGATCGCGGGCGCGGACCTGAACGTCGCGATCGGCCTGTCGCGGCTTGGCTTCCGGGTCGGCTGGATGAGCCGGGTGGGCCGTGATTCGTTCGGCGGTTATGTGCTCGACACGCTTGCGCGCGAAGGCATCGACGCATCGTGCGTGACCGTCGATCCGCGCTATCCGACCGGTTTTCAGCTGAAGTCGCGCAATGACGACGGCAGCGACCCGACCGTCGAATATTTCCGCAAGGGCTCGGCCGCGAGCCACCTGTCGTGCGACGACTACGTGGCCGACTACGTACTCGGCGCGCGTCACCTGCACTTGACGGGCGTCGCGCCGGCGATCTCCGCGACGTCCTGCGAACTCGCTTTCCAGCTGGCGCGCGAGATGCGTGCGGCCGGCAAGACGATCTCGTTCGATCCGAACCTGCGCCCGACGCTGTGGCCGTCCGCCGACGTGATGGCGAAGACGCTGAACGCGCTCGCGACGCTCGCCGACTGGGTGCTGCCGGGCCTCGCCGAAGGGCAGCAGCTCACCGGGCACGACACGCCGGCCGATATCGCGGGCTTCTACCTGGCACAGGGTGCGCGCGGCGTAGTGATCAAGCTGGGCGCCGAGGGTGCGTACTTCCGCACGGCCGACGGCCGCGAGGGCGTGGTCGCGGGCGAGCGCGTCGCGAACGTGGTCGACACGGTCGGCGCCGGCGACGGCTTCGCGGTCGGCGTGGTCAGCGCGCTGCTGGAAGGCCGGTCCGTCGAGCACGCGGTCGCGCGCGGCAACCGCATCGGAGCGCTCGCGATCCAGGTGATCGGCGATTCGGAAGGCTTGCCGACCCGCGAGGCACTCGATCGGCTCGAAAACGTCAGCAATCGCGCCGATCGCTTAGAGGAAAGCGTCACCGCGCAATGAGAGGCCGGACACGGCACAATCCGCGGACCCATTTCGTGCTTCGTGCACGGTTTTGCATGAGGCCGGAGCAGGCGCCGATGCGCCGACACCGGTCGATTCCCGAAAGGACGGGACGGGAGTGGGCGCTAAAGCGCCAGCGCCCGTCGACCGCCGCAGGGCAGGAGTAAGCGCTGAAGCGCCAACTCTTGCCAACAGCGGCATGGGACGGGAGTAGGCGCTAAAGCGCGAACTTCCGTCGACCGCCGCAGGGCAGGAGTAAGCGCTGAAGCGCCAACTCCTGCCAACAGCGGCATGGGACGGGAGTAGGCGCTAAAGCGCCAACTCCCGTCGACCGCCGCAGGGGAGGAGTAAGCGCTGAAGCGCTAACTCCTGCCAACAGCGGCATGGGACGGGAGTAGGCGCTAAAGCGCCAACTCCCGTCGACACAGGAGACACACTGATGGCAGCCAATCTCGCAGCACGACGCTGGTGGACGATCATGCCGATCGTCTTCATCACCTACAGCCTCGCTTATCTCGACCGCGCAAACTACGGGTTCGCGGCAGCGGCCGGCATCAACCAGGACCTCGGGATCAGCAAGGGCCTGTCGTCGCTGATCGGCGCGCTGTTCTTCCTCGGCTACTTCTTCTTCCAGATTCCGGGCGCAATCTATGCGGAGCGCCGCAGCGTCAAGAAGCTCGTGTTCGCCAGCCTCGTCCTGTGGGGCGCGTGCGCCGCGCTCACGGGCGTCGTCACCAACATCCCGTCGCTGATGGCGATCCGCTTCATGCTCGGCGTGGTCGAAGCGGCCGTGATGCCGGCGATGCTCATCTATATCAGCAACTGGTTCACGAAGAACGAACGCTCGCGCGCGAACACGTTCCTGATCCTCGGCAATCCGGTCACCGTGCTGTGGATGTCGATCGTGTCAGGCTATCTCGTGCACGAATTCGGCTGGCGCCACATGTTCATCGCCGAAGGCGTGCCGGCCATCATCTGGGCCGTGTGCTGGTGGTTCCTCGTGCAGGACAAGCCAGCCGATTCGCCGTGGCTCAACGCGCAGGAAAAGAGCGACCTCGATGCCGCGCTCGCGGCCGAACAGGCAGCGATCAAGCCCGTGCGCAACTACGGCGAGGCATTCCGTTCGCCAGCGGTGATCAAGCTGTGCGCGCAATACTTCTGCTGGAGCATCGGCGTGTACGGCTTCGTGCTGTGGCTGCCGTCGATCGTCAAGAACGGCTCCGAGCTCGGCATGGTCGCGACCGGATGGCTGTCGGCGCTGCCGTACCTCGCGGCGACGATCGCGATGCTGGTCGCGTCGTGGGCGTCCGACAAGGTCGGTTCGCGTCGCGGCTTCGTGTGGCCGTTCCTGCTGGTCGGCGCGGCCGCGTTCGCCGCGTCGTATGCGCTCGGCTCGTCGCATTTCTGGATCTCGTATGCGCTGCTGGTCGTCGCGGGCGCCGCGATGTACGCGCCGTACGGCCCGTTTTTCGCGATCGTCCCGGAACTGCTGCCGAAGAACGTCGCCGGCGGCGCAATGGCGCTGATCAACAGCATGGGCGCGCTCGGCTCGTTCGTCGGCTCGTATTTCGTCGGCTACCTGAACGGGGCGACCGGGTCGCCCGTCGCATCGTATGCGTTCATGAGCGCCGCGCTCGTGGCCGCGGTGATCCTCACGCTGTCCGTCAAACCCCAGGCGCGCGATGCGCACCCGCTCGCGACGCCGCTGCAAGGAAAATGAAAACGATGAAGCCTCGTATCGTCGCGTACAAGCCGCTACCCGATGACGTGCTCGCGTACCTGCGCGAGCATGCGGAAGTCGTGCAGGCCGACGGCGCCGACGCGCTCGCCGATGCCCTCGGCGACGCGGACGGCGCGATCGGCGCGAGCCTGAAGGTCACGCCGCAGATGCTCGATCGCGCACCGCGGCTGAAGGCCTGGTCGACGATCTCGGTCGGCTACGACAACTTCGACGTCGCGGATCTCACTCGGCGTGGCATCGTGCTCGCGCATACGCCCGACGTGCTGACGGAATCGACCGCCGATACCGTGTTCTCGCTGATCCTCGCGTCCGCGCGGCGCGTGGTCGAACTGGCGGAATGGGTGAAGGCCGGCCACTGGCATCGCAGCATCGGCCCCGATCTGTACGGCACCGACGTGCAGGGCAAGACGCTCGGCATCGTCGGGCTCGGGCGGATCGGCGGCGCGGTCGCGCGCCGCGCGGCGCTCGGCTTCCGGATGCAGGTGCTGTACACGAACCGTTCCGCGCACGCCGAAGCCGAGACGCAGTACGGCGCCCGCCGCGTGACGCTCGACGAACTGCTCGCGCAGTCGGATTTCGTGTGCCTGCAAGTGCCGTTGTCGCCGGAAACGCGTCACCTGATCGGCGCGGCCGAATTCGCGAAGATGAAGCGCGGCGCGATCCTGATCAACGCATCGCGCGGGCAGGTGGTCGACGAGGCCGCACTGGTCGACGCGCTGCGCGCGGGCACGATCCGCGGCGCGGGGCTCGACGTGTTCGAGAAGGAGCCGTTGCCGGCGGATTCGCCGCTGCTGCGGATGAGCAATGTCGTCGCGCTGCCGCATATCGGCTCGGCGACGCACGAGACGCGCCATGCGATGGCGCGCTGCGCCGCGGAAAACCTGGTCGGCGCGCTGGCCGGGACGCTGCGCACGAACCTCGTCAATCCCGACGCGCTCGCGCGCACCTGAGCGGGGCCGGTCAGCCGGCGGGGCCGCCGGCTGGGTTAGAGGCGATGGTCTTGGTACCGGAGGGCAGGCTGCGTTATGATCGCCCGCTCGTCGCATCGACGACCCGGCCACGCGGCCGGTGGCGTTCGGCGGCGGGCATCCGTGCCAGGTCCGGTGCGGCCGATCGCCGTGCGTTTCAGGCGACCGGAGCAGGCGCGAACGCGCCGGCTTCGATCGACCGCGAAGCAGGGGAGCGGCGGCGTCCGCCGGGTGGCTTTCGTATCCAACAACAAAGGTCCGTCCGCACACGAAGCGGCGCGGATCGTACGTCGCGAGGCACGACTTGAGCGATTCGCAACCTTCCACGCAGCGTCCGGCGACGATCAGCGACGTCGCACGCGAAGCCGGCACGGGCAAGACCAGCGTTTCGCGCTATCTGAACGGCGAGACGCACGTGCTGTCCGCCGATCTGCGCCAGCGGATCGAGACGGCGATCGCGCGCCTCAACTACCGGCCGAACCAGATGGCGCGCGGGCTGAAGCGCGGCCGCAACCGGCTGCTCGGCATGCTCGCGGCCGACCTGACCAATCCGTATACCGTCGAAGTGCTGCAGGGCGTCGAGGCCGCGTGCCACGCGCTCGGCTACATGCCGCTCATCTGTCACGCGGCCAACGAGGTCGAGATGGAGCGGCGCTTCCTGCAGCTGCTGACGACCTACCGGGTCGAGGGGCTGATCGTCAACGCGCTCGGCGCGGAGGAAGACGTGCTGCGCCCGCTGCGCGGCGCCGGCATTCCGGCCGTGCTCGTCGACCGGACGGTCGAGGGCTTCGAGGCCGACCTGATCGGGCTCGACAATACCGATGCGATCGAGATGGCGATCGCGCACCTGGTCGCGCGCGGCTTCGATGCGATCCATTTCGTCGTGCAGCCGTTCGAGCGTGTCAGCTCGCGGCGCCTGCGCGAGGCTGCGTTTCGCGCGGCGCTCGACGCGCGCGGGCTGCCGGTGCCGCCGACGGTCGTGCTCGACCTGAACGAGCCCGCCGCGGCTGCGGCGGCGCTTGCCGACCTCGACGCGCGCATCGACGACGCGGTGCGGCGCGGCGTGCGTGCGGCGCTGTTCGCCGCCAACGCGCCGGTCGCGCTCGCGATCGCGCGCCATCTGCGCGCGCGTTTCGGCGCGGCGTGGCAGGAAAAGGCCGCGCTGCTGTCGATCGACGATCCGGAATGGGCCGAACTGATCGGCATCACGACGATTCGCCAGCCGACCTACGAGATCGGCTACAAGGCGGTCGAATTCGTGCACGAGCGCATCGACGGCGCGGCCGGCGACGTGCGCGTCGCGTTGCTGCCGGGCGAGCTGATTGCGCGCGCGTCGACCGCAAGCTGAGTATCATTCGGGGCACGGCGCGCGTCAGGTGCGCTGCCCCGAACAAGGAAATTCATGACTGTCGCTCCCGTCACGCTGGCGGTGCTGATCGCCGCCACGCTGATCATCGCGCTACTGCCGTTCGTTCTCTTCCGTATTCTGCGCAAGCCACTTTCGCTCGACCGCCGCGACACGATCGTCGGAGTCGCTGTCTTCACGCTGTTCGCGATGATCGTCGAACGCGCATTCCATGGCCTCGTGCTGAGCCAGACGCCCGCCGGCGGCTGGCTCACGCAGCCGCTCGCGTTCGTCGCGTACAGCGCGCTCGCGACCGCCGTGTTTGAGGAAGTCGGCCGCTATCTCGGGATCCGGTTCCTGAACCGCCGCTACGGCGCGTCCGCCGGCGACGGGCGCGGCATCGGCTACGGGATCGGCCATGCCGGTGCCGAAGCCTGGTTCGTCGGCGTGCTCATATGGGGCCAGTGGTCGTATCTTGCGTGGCTCGCGAGCCGCGGCCAGCTCGAGACGCAGCTCGCGGACCTGCCGGGCGATACCGTCGTGCGGCTGCACGTGATGCTGGCGACGCTGTCGGCACAGTCGATCCTGCTGTTGCTGCTCGAGCGTTGCTCGGCGTTCGTGGTGCAACTCGCGCTGTCGGTGCTGGTCTGGCGCGGCGTGCGCGCCGGCCGCGCGGGCGTGCTGCCGCTCGCGATCGTGCTGCATGCGCTGGCGGTCGCGCCGGCGCTGCTGTATCAGGTGCGCGTGCTGCCGGCCGGATCGCTCGAGGCCGCGTATTTCGTGCTGGCCGCGATCCTGGTCGCCGTGCTGGCGAAGACGTGCCGGTCGCCGCGTGCGGCGGCCTGACGGGAGGGGCGGAATGGACGACTATCTGATCGAATGCCGGAGCGCCGAATTCGACGCGCTCGCGCGCGTGATCTGCGATCTCTTTCCGGAACAGACGCGCTTTGTCGAAAGCAGCGACGAACGCGGACGCTTCCTGTCAGTGCAGTGGCTGGCGATGCGTTTCGGTTCGACGCCGAAACGGATGACGCTCGACATCCGCATCGTGCCGGCCGCGCTGGCGCGCTATCTGGCGCTCAGGCCGATGCAGCGCGCCCGCAGCCATGCGGTGCTGCATGCGTACACGGAAGCGATGCTGGGCTCGCTCGAGGAGCGGCACGCGGCCGGCGAGGCCGTCGAGCGCGACGCGGAACTCGAACTCGACGAAGACTTTGCCTGACCCTTGACGTGAGCGAGCGCGCCGGCGCGATGCCGGCGTCGCGCGCTACGCGTTACGCGTCGCGGTAGACCTGCGCGAAACGCTGCGCCTGGACGACGCCGTAGTCGCCGGGCGCATACTGCATGACCCAGTCGCCGGCGATGCCGCGCAGCGTGTCGCCGTTTTCCGAGCGGGCGATCGTGAACGGTTCGTCCATCCGGCGGGCGAGCACGACGGCCGGACGGTTCCGGTAGGCGCCCGGCGCACCGTGCGCGAGCGCCGGATCGGCGGGCAGGTACTTCGCGTCGAAGCGTGCGCGCGACACGACCCAGCGGTCGCCGGTCGAGCCGGTGATCAGCGCGTCGCCCGCGATATAGCGGTTCGGGCCTTCGAGGCTCATCAGTTCGCCGTCGGCCTCCGCGAAGGCGACCGTGACGGTTTCGTCCTTCACGACGCGACGGGCCTGCGGGTCGGTACGCAGATCGATGTGCTTGAGTTCGAGCATGGCGGGGGGAAGTGCGGGAAAAGCCGGGAGCTTATCCCGAATCCGGCGCGCCGTGTGGCGCACCGAATTCCTGCGGGATGCGCGACGCCGTTCGCCCCGGACGGGCACCGTGGCGCCGGCAGGCGGACGTCAGGGTTGTGCGGGCGCGCTGGCGGCCGGCGCGGCGGCTGCCTTGCCTTCCTTGCTCCGGGCCTTGCCCTTGCCGCGGTGTTCGCCGCCGTGATGCAGCCAGCTACGGAACGTCGTGTCGGCGAGTGCCTTCTGGTCGGCCGGGAAGCTCTGGTAGAGCGGCGCGAATGCGTCGGCGAGCTTCTTCGCGCCGTCCGCGTTCGCCTGCGCGAGTTCCGCGTACTGCTTCATGTCGTCGACCGCGGACACGTTCTGGCTTTCCATCCGCATGCGATAGAGGCGGCCCATCGTGTCGCCATTTTCACGCATCGTGTCGGCGAACGTCTTCCATTGCGGTTCCTGCGCCGACGTGATCTTCAGTTGATCGTGCAGGTACTTGATGCGCTGCTCGATGCGCGCTTCGTGGCGCGCCGCGCGCTGTTCGGCGCTCGGGGCCGACGCCGCAGCCGCCATTGACGGAGCGGGCGCCGGCGGCTGCGTCGGCGTTTGCGCGAACGCGCTGGCTGCAACGGCGAGCGTAGCGAGGGTGAGCGAGATTTTCTTCATGATTGGCTCTCCGGGGTGGTGTCTTGCGAACGGGCGCGGCGGCCACTGCCGCAAGCGCGCCGCTCGCGTCGCACACCATTAGTAGCACGTTGCGTGCGGCGCGGCAGTGAATGCGACACTTGCTTACATCCGAAACGAATCGAAATTGAAAGGGACATAGTGGGCGGACGGGGTTCGATCGACACCTCGGACGCCGCCCGCGAACGAGGCAGGCGAGACGAACGCGTAAGCCCGTGACCGCATGCGATGCCGTTTGGGCGCACCGGCGTTCGGCGCTATCATCGCGTCACGTTCCATTTCGCCGGCGCGTTGCACGCCGGCCCAGCCTCATGCGTCCACCTCGCCTCGACCAACTCGACGACCTCGACCGGCAACTCGTCGCGCTGCTGCAAGCCGATGCGCGCGCAAGCGTCGCCGATCTCGCGCGACAACTCGACGTCGCACGCACGACGGTCGTCGCGCGCATTGCGCGGCTCGAGCGCACCAACGTGATCGCCGGCTACAGCGTGCGGCTCGGACAGGACGTGCTCGATGCAAGCATTTATGCGTACGTCGGCATCATCCTCACGCCGAAGTTCGGCAAGGACGTGCTGCGCAAGCTCGACCGGATGCCTGAGGTGCAGCTGCTGTGCGCGGTGAGCGGCGAGTACGATTACGTGGCGTGGCTGCGCGCCGATTCGCCCGAACGGCTCAACGACCTGCTCGACCAGATCGGTACGCTCGAAGGCGTCGAACGCACGACCACGTCGATCATCCTGTCGCGCAAGATCGATCGCGGCACGATCGGCGGATGACGCATCGCATGCGGTGTCGCGTGTGACACCGCGGCGCGATTCGAATCGTCGCGCCGGTTTTTCCTCCTTTCCCTTCCCTTGATACCCGCCGCCGGCACTCGCCGCGGGGCGTTGCGTCGCGCATCTGGACGCGAGCACGCATCGTTGCGTCGAATGCCGGCTTGCGCGCGGGCAACGATTCATTCGCGTGCGCATCTTCCGCCGTGCATGATCCTTCGTGCCCGTCCAAACGCGTCCATCGCGGGCCGTTTGCAGCGCGTCATATATGTGATTTTTAGACGATTTGGTCGTTGTGACGAAATGCGTCGTCATATCGTCGAATTAAACGGTCGTTTCGCATCATTCTTCGTCTTGGAACTGATTTTGCGCGTCCCTAAACTGTGTTCATGGCTCGACGCCGTACACCAACACCAAACTCATCATCAGGAGATAAGCGCATGAAAATCGCCATCGTCGGCGCAGGTCTGATCGGTCACACCATTGCTCACATGCTGCGTGAAACGGGCGACTACGAAGTGGTCGCGTTCGACCGCGACGCTGATGCGCTCGCCAAGCTGTCGCGTGAAGGCATCGCGACGCAGCGTGTCGATTCGGCCGACGCCAATGCGATCCGTGAAGCCGTGAAGGGCTTCGATGCGCTCGTCAACGCGCTGCCGTACTACCTTGCGGTCAACGTCGCCGCGGCGGCCAAGGCTGCCGGCGTCCATTACTTCGACCTGACCGAAGACGTGCGCGCGACCCACGCGATCCGTGAACTGGCGGATGGTTCGGACCGTGCGTTCATGCCGCAGTGCGGCCTCGCGCCGGGCTTCATCGGCATCGCCGCTCACGAGCTCGTGAACGGCTTCAGCGAAGTGCGCGACGTGAAGATGCGCGTCGGCGCGCTGCCCGAGTATCCGACCAACGCGCTCAAGTACAACCTGACGTGGAGCGTCGACGGCCTGATCAACGAATACTGCCAGCCGTGCGAAGCGATCCGTGACGGCCGCAAGCAGTGGGTGCAGCCGCTCGAAGGCCTCGAGCATTTCTCGCTCGACGGTACCGAATACGAAGCGTTCAACACGTCGGGCGGTCTGGGCACGCTGTGCGAGACGCTGTCGGGCAAGGTCGAGACGCTCGACTACAAGTCGGTGCGCTATCCGGGTCACCGCGAACTCGTGCAGTTCCTGCTCGAGGACCTGCGCCTGTCGAGCGACCGCGACACGCTGAAGTCGATCATGCGCCGCGCGGTGCCGTCGACGAAGCAGGACGTCGTGCTCGTGTTCGTCACGGTGACGGGCGTGAAGGACGGCCAGCTCGTGCAGGACGTGTTCACGCGCAAGATTTTCGCGAAGGACGTGTGCGGGATGCACATGAGCGCGATCCAGATCACGACGGCCGGCGCGATGTGCGCGGTGCTGGATCTGTTCCGCGAGAAGAAGCTGCCGCAGAGCGGTTTCATCCCGCAAGAGAAGGTGTCGCTGAAGGCGTTCCTCGCGAACCGCTTCGGCAAGCTGTACGAAGGCGGCACGATGGAGCGCGTGCACGAAGTCGCCTGACGACGGGTCTCCGGCACGAGGGCCGTGCGACGCCGGGAGCGCAACAGCGCTTCCGGCGTTGTTTTTTTTGAGCGTGTCGAAGCGTGTCGAAGCGGGGAAGAGCAGGGCGATGCCTGCCGCTCAGGCGGGCAGCGGCGGGACGATCGTTGCCTGCGGCGCCGGCGGTGCGATGCGGTACAGCAGAGCATCGATGTCCGCGTCGGACGGCGCGGTGTTGTCGAACATCACGATGCCGTCGCATTCATGGCCGGTCGGCACGAAGCGGCGTTGCCGGTATTCATCCCAGTGCGCGAGCTTGTACGCGTCGTTCGGATTGCCGCGCGCGACGATCCGCTGGTGCGCGACGTCTTCCGCGGTATGGACCCAAACGACCGTCAGCACGACGTCCGGCCCGATGCCGAGCCACGTGCGGTCGAGGATGCGCCGATCACGCACTTCGCGCGACAGCGGGCCGACCACCAGCACGCCGATGCCGAGCGCGAGGTTCTCGCGGGCTGTGTCGAGCAGGCCCTGGTATTCGGGATCGCGCAGGTGCTTCAGGTAGAGCGGGCTGTCACGATCGTTCGGATCGGAGGTGAGGGCGCCCATCGCGGCCGAACTGTAGCGGCCGTAGAGCGTGTCCTTGTCGAGCAGGCAGAAGGCTTCGCCGGTCGCACGCATCAGCGGCCCGATCAGCCGCTTCGCGAGCGTGGTCTTGCCGGTGCCGGCATGACCGCAGAAGAACACCAGGTGCGTCACGAATACCGGCTCCCCGGATCCGCGCGCGAGGCGTCGGTGCGCTTGTCGCCGCGCGAGAAGACTTCCGCCTCCAGCCACATCGCGTTGATGATGCCGAAGCCGAGCGCCACGCCGATGCCGAGTATCCACGAGAAATACCACATGGGTCTGTCTCCTTGACGGTTGGGCCGCACGGCCATGCCGTGCGTCTGTCGAAGCGATGCCGTGCGCATGCCGCGTCGCACGTAGTCCGATCATGACCAATATCGGCGTGTCGCGCAAGCCAGGCCGCCCGCGCGTCAAACCGGTAAACTGATGCGAAAACTGCAACAAGACGGACAACATGCTGATCAATTGTGCTGCATACCAGGACGGCCGCAAGCTGGCCGAAATCGATATCGACGCCATCAGCGACTACGTGTCCAAGCCCGAGTGTTTCGTGTGGGTCGCGCTGAAGGATCCGACGCCGGACGAGATCGACCTGATGGGCGAGGAATTCGGGTTGCACGAGCTCGCGCTCGAGGACGCCCGCAAGGGGCATCAGCGGCCGAAGATCGAGGAGTACGGCGATTCGCTGTTCGCGGTGCTGCATATGGTCGAGCTCGACGACGACGGCGAATTCAAGGTCGGCGAGCTGAACGTGTTCGTCGGCCCGAACTATGTGCTGTCGATCCGCAACCATACCGAGCAGGACTTCCGCGACGTGCGCAAGCGCTGCGAGCGCGAGCCGCATCTGCTGCAGGAAGGGTCGGCGTTCGTGTTCTATGCGCTGATGGACCAGGTCGTCGACCGCTATTTCCCGATCCTCGAGACGCTCGGCCTCGAGCTCGAGGAACTCGAGGACCGCATCTTCACGAAGGCCTCGCCCGCGTCGTCGCGCGTCATCATCGAGGATCTCTATTCGCTGAAACGCCGGCTCGTAACGCTGCACCAGCACACGGCGCCGCTGATCGAGCCGCTCGCGAAGCTCACCGGCGGACGCATTCCGCAGGTCTGTAGCGGGATGGAGCATTACTTCCGCGACGTGTACGACCACCTGCAGCGGATCGTGAAGACGATCGAAGGGCGGCGCGAGATGGTCGTGACCGCGATCCAGGTCAACCTCGGGATGATTTCGCTCGCGGAGAACGAAGTGACCAAGCAGCTCGGTTCGTTCGCCGCGCTGTTCGCGATACCGACGATGATTGCCGGCATCTACGGGATGAACTTCGCGAACATGCCCGAGTTGCACCTCAAGTACGGCTTCTACGGCTGCATCGGGGTGATGGTCGCCGCCGATCTCGCGTTGTGGTGGCGCTTCAAGCGGGCGGGGTGGCTGTAGCCGCGGGCGCTGCTAGCGCGGGGCGTGCTTGCCGACCACGACGCGCCACGGACGCACGTACCAGGATTTGACGAGGCCGTGCTGCACGTACGGATCGGCGCGGGCGAACGATTCGGCGGCTTCCGGCGAGTCGCCTTCGAAGACGAGCACGGCCCGGTCGGCTGGATCCTGCAATGCGCCGGCGAGCATGAGTTCGCCGCGCTCGGTTGCCGCCTGCGCGAGTGCGAGGTGCTCGGCGCGGTACTGCTCGCGCCGGGACAGGTAATCGTCGACGAGTTCGTAGATCAACTGGTAATGCATGGTCGCTCCCGGAATCGGTTGCCGCTGGATGGCGGGCGGTTGGCTCAGTATAGAGCGCGGTTCGGTCTTTGTCGGCGCGTGGCCGGCCGATTTCGGGCGACCACGAAGATGATTTTCAGGTCTCGATGCCCTTCCCTAAAATGCAACTAACGGTCTAGGCTGAATCCGCCATCGCATGGATTCGCGTTATCGCATTTGACCGGTTATCGCCGGTTTTGTCTTCAGGAAAGGCGGGTCCGGACGGCATGTTCCATGCGTATTCCGGGCCCGGATTTCGCATACCGGCAAGGGCGGCTAGGGCGGCCGCGCCGACCGGAAAAGGGGCCGAAGCCAGGTGTCGGGGCCGTCCGTCCGGGTGTCGTGCGAGGGCGTTTCCATTGGCCGCAATGCGACCTATGCTGAACGAATCCGGAGCGAACTTCGTTCGCCCGATTCGTCGAGACGAGGTGTGCCATGCCTGTGTCAGCCACCCTGCAGGATTGCCTGCGCCAGAAGTCATCGCGGTACGAAGTCGTGTACCACCCGTATAGCCATACCAGCATGGAGACGGCCGCCGCGGCGCATATCCCCGGCGATCGCCTCGCGAAAACCGTGCTGCTCGAGGACGACGAAGGCTACGTCGCCGCCGTGCTGCCGACGTCGCATGCAGTGCGGCTGTCGGATCTCTGGGTCAAGACCGGTCGTCATCTCGTGCTTGCCAGGGAAATCGAACTGCGCGAACTGTTCAAGGATTGCGACCTCGGCGCGTTGCCGCCGGTGTGCATGGCGTACGGGATGAAGACGTTCCTCGAGGAACATCTCGCGCAGCAGCCGGAAGTGTATTTCGAGGCCGGCGACCACGAAGCGCTGATCCACATGATGCAGGACGAATTCCTGTCGCTGATGGAGACGGCCGAGCGCGCGCATTTCTCGCACAAGATGCAGGGGATGTGGTTGTCCTGATCGTCCTGTTGCGGGCAGTTTGCGGTGGTTGGAGACGGCGTCTGGCGGGCGGCCGTCAGGGACGTTGCGTTTCGCCGGTTTTGCCGCAGCTGCGTTTACGCCGGAAATCGGTGCCGCGAGCGACCGGTGAGGCGGGATTCTGGTGGCGTCCCATCGGGATCTCAGTGGTGTCGTCGGGCGAATTTCATATTTGACATAATCATAGTTATCAACAAAAAAATTGTAGTAGCTTTTTAGAAATGTCGTGTTCTAGCCATTTAGAAATGTCGCTTCTGCGGCCGGTCTGCCGACCAACCACCGGATTCCCGGGTTCCAGCCGCAGGCTGCGCACGATGCGGCGGCGTTCAACCCGTCATCATGACGTCTCGCGCGTTCCGGACGACGTATTCGCGACCGTCTTCCTCGGCCAGCTTCACGTATTGCGCCAGCTTGCCGGATTTGACGTCCTTGAGCACCCACAACGCGGCAATCCGCTGATATTCATGTCCGGTGTCCCATGCGCGTTCCGCGAGCGTTTCGGCATAAGCGGACTTCAGCGCGCCCAACGCAAGCAAGGCACGCCGGCGCACGTATTCGTCCTCGTCGTTCACCAGGCGCAACAGCAGTGCTTCGGCCTCTGCGGCATGCGAACTCTGCCCGCCGAGTCGCGCGGCCAACTGCCATTTGGCGTTCGGCTCCGACGCGTCGATCGAGGCGCGCGCAAGTGCCAGCAACGCGTCGGGTTGCGTCCAGAGCATGCTCGAAATGTGTTCCAGCGCGTGGTCGCGGGCAATCGCGTAAAGCAGATCGGCGCACGCGGTTACGGTCCAGGCGTCCGGCGCAAGCGAGTCGACGACGGCAAGCGACGCGTCCCACAGGGCTTCCCAATGGCCGTACTCGCATTCCCAGTCGGTACTTCGCTGGTGGACCGGGTATAGCGCCGCCCATTCCCTGAATTTTTCGACCTGTTCGTGCAGTGTGTTCAACGCGTGCATGGAAATCGTATTGATTGCGGCTTGCTTCACCGTGCGATTCACGCGGCGTGAAGCTGCGCCATCAGGCGCGGAGCGTCGCCCTGGCAGCCCGAAACCGGATGCTTCGAGCCGCCCGCTCGCCATGTTCGCCGCGCCGCGCGACATCCGGCATGCCGCGCCGGCTATTGGGCGGCGCTCGCGCGATCCTGCGCTTGGTGCAGGTGCTGCGCCGGCCGAAGCAAGTGTCCGGGACAAGCGGATCGGCGGTGTTCGCTGCCGGGCAATCGTCGGGCGATATCGGGCCGCATCTACGGCTGTGGGCACGATTGTGCCAGTTTTGGTCGTGTTCGGAGTGCCGGTTAGCGCACCGAGCATCCACGTGCGACGGCACGCCCTGCCCTGATTCGCTTGGGGAGCCGTTCGACGAAGCGTGTGACGGTCAGATCAGGCGCGTTTTCGCATCCGGGAGTTTCGGTGAAAAATAACGCTATTGTGATAAGAAAAGTTATCCGGATAGTTTTGATAAAAATCAGAAGTGCCCGACGCGTGACGCACGATCCGAGATACGGCATTCACATCATTTCGCCACGCAAACCGTCGAATTCGCAACGATCGACGCGTGTCGCCCTGTGTGAATGACGGCGCACTGGGGGCGCGTTGACTCATCTCCGCCGGCATCCTCGCCGCTGCGTCGGTCCCCGCTCTTCCCCGCATTTGTTCCCGCGACGCAAGACTGTTGGTCCATGGTGGGTATTCGAACTCCGGCCCGGCGCGCCTAGAGTTGCGTCCATCGGATTCATCAATCCGGTCGGCGCTGAAGCCGAAAACCAGTCACCTGTCGAGGCATATCATGAGCACTTCCAAAGTCATCATCGTCACCGGCGCATCGCAAGGCATCGGTGCCGAAACGGTCAACGCATTCCGCGCCCAGGGCCATCGCGTGGTCGCGACGTCCCGTTCGATCGGGCCGTCGGACGATCCCGATCTCGTCACCGTCGCGGGCGACATCGGCGACCCGGCTGTCGCGCGGCGCGTGGTCGACGCCGCCATCGAGCGCTTCGGCCGGGTCGACACGCTCGTCAACAACGCGGGCATCTTCATCGCGAAGCCGTTCACGCAATACACGGCGGACGACTACGCAGCTGTCACCCGCGTGAACCTGGACGGCTTCTTCCACGTCACGCAGCGCGCGATTGCGGCGATGCAGCGAAACGGAAACGGCGGCGGTCATGTGGTCAGCATCACGACGAGCCTCGTCGACCACGCGAACAGCAACGTACCGTCAGTGCTCGCATCGCTGACGAAAGGCGGGCTCAATGCGGCGACGAAGTCGCTCGCGATCGAATATGCGAAGGCCGGCATCCGCGTGAACGCCGTGTCGCCCGGCATCATCAAGTCGCCGATGCACGCGCCCGACACGCACGCGACGCTCGCATCGCTGCATCCGGTCGGCCGGATGGGCGAGATGAGCGACATCGTCGGCGCGATCCTGTATCTCGATTCCGCGCCATTCGTCACCGGCGAGATCCTGCACGTGGACGGCGGCCAGAGCGCCGGGCACTGAGCGGCAACGTCGTGAACATGCGCCGGCGCGGAGGGTGCGCGGCGCCCCGATGCCGGCGCAGGCGAGGCTTGCGCGCCCCGCTCTGCCCGGTTGCCGGCATGGCAGGCCGCGGCTAGCGAGTCCGCCTGCCGGGTGCCTGCTCGAGATGTTCGACGAGAAAGTCGACGAAGACGCGCACGCGCGACGACAGATAACGTGCATGCGGATACAGCAGCATGAACGGCCGCGATCGCCCGCCCTGGGCGGACAGCACCTCGGTGAGCGTGCCTTCCCGCAGATCCCGTTCGACGATGAAGCGATAGGTCTGGAACAGGCCCGCACCGCTGCGCGCGAGGGTGACGCCGGCGAGGACGTCGCCCGACGTGCCATAGCCACCCGTCGTCGCGACGTCGATTTCCGCTGCTCCGTCGTTGAACAGCCATGGAATCGGCCTCCCGCTGCTCGGGAGCTCGAACTGGATGCATTCGTGCGCGTGCAGATCGTCGGCCGTGCGCGGTACGCCGGCGCGCTTCAGATAGCCGGGCGTCGCGACGACGACGAGTTCGGCGTCCTCGAGCTTGCGTGCGACCAGGCTCGAATCCGCTGGCGCGCGGCCGCGGATCGCAAGGTCGAAACCCTCCTCGGCGAAGTCGATGTTGCGGTTGCTGAGATGCGTTTCGACGCGTACGTCCGGGTATCGCTCGCGAAACGCGGGCAGCAGCGGCAGCACGCGATAGTGTCCGTATGGCGTCGGCATGCTGATGCGCAGCACGCCGGCCGGTGTTGTCTGCTGCCCCGTCGCTTCGCGCTCCGCGTCGACGAGCTGCGACAGCGCATCACGACACTGCTCGAAATACCGCCGCCCCGAATCGGTGAGGCGGATCTGGCGCGTTGTCCGTATGAACAGGCGTACACCGAGACGCTCCTCGAGCCGCGCGACCGACCGGCTCACCGCGGCCGGCGTGACGCTCGCGGCCGTTGCGGCGAGCGTGAAGCTGCCGAGTTCGGCTGCCAGGCAGAACAGCTCGATGCTGCCGAGCAGGAGGTCATCGAATTTTCTCTGCATGGGGCGGCTCCTGCTTCCTCGTGCTGCCTTGAGCGGTTGCAAAACGGCGAATTCGGCTTGCGCCTGCAACGAGGCATCACGCTTCCGGCCCGCCAGCGCTGGTTGTTCCGTGGCGGGACGCCGAAGCCCCGAGTGTGCATGAATCCCCGCTGGGAAACCAGCGGATCGGCGATACCGGAGTTACGCGTTCGCGCCGCGTTGCACCGCGGGCGATTCGTTACACCGTGTGTCGAGTCAATTGCGCGAACGATATTTACCGGCCCCTACCGCGTCACTAGAGTGATCGACAGAGGCCGTGGCGAGTTGCGCTCCACACCGCGGCCAACTCATCAACGATCCCCGAAGGAGAATGCCATGATGATCGAACAGAAGCTGGCCGAACTGGGCTTCACGCTACCCGAACCGCCGCAACCGCTCGGCAGCTACACGGCCGTCAGTGAGGCCGGCAACCTGTTGTTCATTTCCGGGCAATTGCCGCTCGTCGACGGCAAGGTGGCTTATACGGGCCGCGTCGGCGAACAACGGGATGTCGATGACGGTCGGCACGCGGCGCAGCTTGCGGCGTTGAACGTGCTCGCGCAGATCAGAAAGCACCTCGGCGGGTTCGACCGCCTGCATCACATCGTCCGTGTCGAGGGGCACGTCGCGTCGGCCGAGGGCTTCCACGGTCAGCCGGCCGTGATCGACGGCGCCTCCGACCTGTTCGCCAAGGTGCTGGGCAACAAGGCCGGACACGCGCGCTCGGCCTTTTCCCACCGTCAGTTGCCGGCCGACGCGACGGTGGTCCTGGTCGTGATCGCCGAGATCCGCTAGGCATGACCGGGTTGCCGCAAGCCCGGGCGGCCGCGAATCCGGCGGCCATCTGCCCTGCCACCGCTGAAACTTTCGATCCGAGGTGCCTTTTCAATATAAGGGATGCATCATCGAAGAGCCTTTTCCGGCAAGGCTCGACACGATCCCGATACATTGCAATACAAAATATCGTATGCGAGTTAATCGAATGCGCTTGACGTGATTGGTCGCCTCGATCAAACTGCATCGCATGCGATTTAATCGCATCAGACAACAACCTTCCTACCTGACGGAGTGAACGATGAGCAAGATCGAAAAAGTGCTGTACACGGGCAAGACGCATACGACTTCCGGCGGCCGCGACGGCGCGGCTCGCAGTTCCGACGGCCGCCTCGACATCCAGCTGTCGTCGCCGGGCAGTGCCGGTACCGGCACGAATCCGGAACAACTATTCGCGGCCGGCTGGTCGGCCTGCTTCATCGGCGCGATGCAGCTCGCGGCGCGCGCGGCGAAGGTCACGCTGCCTGCCGATCTCGCGGTCGATGCCGAAGTGGACCTGGGCACGGGTGGCAACGCGTACTTCCTGCAGGCTCGCCTGAACGTGAGCGTGCCGGGGCTCGATCGTGACGTCGTGCAGCACATTGTCGACACCGCACACCAGACCTGCCCGTACTCGAAGGCGACGCGCGGCAACATCGACGTCGAGATCCGCATCGTCTGAGCAATGCCCCGGGCGGCCACGTGCTGCCTTCCCGAATGTCCTGCCATTTTCTTGTCGAGGTGAATGATGAAAACCCAACTGATCGCTGCCCTTCTCGTTGCCGTGTCCGCTGCTGCTGCCGTGCCGGCTTTTGCCCGTGATGCCGTTGTGACGCGTGCACAAGTGCGTGCCGAACTCGTCCAGCTGCAGCAGGCCGGCTATGTGCCGGGGAGCGCGAACGATCCGCACTACCCGGACGACCTGCAGGCGGCGCTGACGCGTATCCACGCGAACGACACAGTCGCAGCGGATACGGCGACGTCCGGTTATGGCGCCGACGCCGCAGCCGTCACGCAATCGGGCAGCCGTCCTGTCACGCGCATCGCCGAGCGCTCGATCTACTTCGGCCATTGAACGAAGTCGCGATCGACGCCGATTGCCGGCGCGCGGCGTTCACATTCCGATTACTCTTTTCTGTCGAGGTAAATGATGAAGACCCAACTGATTGCAGCCCTGCTCGTCGCCGTGTCGGCTTCCATTGCCGCACCGGCCTTCGCAACCGAGAGCACCGTGACGCGTGCGCAAGTGCGGGCGGAACTGGCCGCGCTCCAGCAGGCCGGTTATCTGCCGAATCGCCCGAACGATCCCAGCTATCCGGACAACCTGCAGGCAGCGCTGAAGCGGGTGCGCGACAACGAGGCGACGGCGGCCGACACCCAGACGGCCGGTTACGGCAACAACGCCGACGGTGCGACGCAATCCGGCAGTCGCATGGCGATTCGCACGGCCGAGCGCTCGATCTATTTCGGTCGTTGAGCGTCGCGACGAAATCGACGACACCGTCCGCCAAATAAAGCGCATGCGATCTAATCGCATGCGCTTTTGCTTGTCCGTTTGTCCGCAACCTGCCCTGGGCGATCGCGTCTATGCTGTGCGACGAACGGCCTTCGATCAAGGAGCAGGCGATGCGGGAAGGAACGACTGAGCAGGAAGGAGGCGGATCGCATCCGCTCGACAATGCCGTATGGCATGCGCTTACCGGGGAGCAGCATCGTTTCGCCCTCGGCGACCTGCTTGCGCGTCGATTTCCTCCTGCGCTCGCACCGTTTGCGGGCATGGCCGACCGCAGCCCGACGGCGTTCGACGCGCTGCGCGGACTGATCGACGCGCATGGGCCTGCGGCACTCGTCACGCCGGACGAGATCCCGACGCCGCCCGGCTTTTCCGTGGTCTGGCGTGCGATGCTGCATCAGATGATCTGGCAGGGAACGCTCGACGGCGCGCCTGCTCTGGAGCATGTCCGGCTCACCGAAGCCGACGTGCCGGAGATGCTCGAATTGATCGCGGCGACGGAACCAGGCCCGTTCGGCACGCGCACGGTCGAATTCGGCGGCTATATCGGTGTCCGCCGGCAAGGCCGGCTCGTGGCGATGGCCGGTCAGCGGTTGAGGGCCGGCGGTCATGCGGAGATCAGCGCCGTGTGCGTGGATGCGGCTTTCCGGGGCCAGGGCCTCGCGGCCGGACTGATCCGGTCGCTGGTCGCGACCATCCTTGCGCGGGCGGAAACGCCGTTCCTGCACGTGCTCACGTCGAATCACGGTGCGATTGAGCGCTATCGCGCACTCGGCTTCGCGACGCGTCGCGACATGCATTTGCTGGTGCTGGGGCGCGAGGAGACCGGGACGGGCCAGCCGGCGCGCCGGCCATAAGGACCGGTCGCGGCGGCGCCTCGGTCCCGACTGCGGAAAATGTACTGAAATGGCGGAGGGAGCCGGCGGCAATCGCATCGCAGGCTCGACATCGAGCCTGCGTTCGATCGTCTATTCGTTGATCGAATCGATCAGGTTGCCGCGCAGCGTGACGATGGCCTTCTGCATCTTCGCGAATTCGTCGGGTTTCAGGCCGGTGGCTTCGACCAGGTTCATGTCGAGTCCCTTCTCGCGCACGCGGCGGCCGCTTTTCGTCAGGCTCACGAGTACCTGGCGCTCGTCCGACGGATCGCGGTGCCGCTCCAGATAGCCCATCGCCTCGAGCTTCTTCAGGATCGGCGTCAGCGTGTTCGATTCGAGGAACAGCTTTTCGCCGAGCTGTCCGACCGTCTGGTTGCCCTCCTCCCACAGCGCGATGATCGTGATGTATTGTGTGTACGTGAGGCCGAGCTCTTCGAGGATCGGTTTGTATGCCTTGCCGAACGCGAGATTCGTCGAGTAGATCGCAAAACACAGGAACTCGGACAGCTTCGGTGTGGCGGGCGATTGTGCTTCGGTCGGTTTCATGAGCGTTCTCCAGCGACAGCGGTTCGTGTCGCAGACGAACGCATTATATATCGCGTGCGATCTTATCGGAGGCATGATTATCGCTTCCGATCAACACGATGCGACGCCCGCGGCGCCTGCTCAATCTCGTCCGCTGTCATTCCGACCCCGTCGGTCGCCGGTCCGCTGGCGGCTGATCGACAGCAGCGAACACTGCACCGGGTGCGCGATCTCGGTCGCGAGGCCGCCCGTGGCGAACAGCAGGATCATCAGCCAGCGCTTCATGCGTCCTCCACGACGGAAAGGCTTGCGCCGTCGGCGACGGTCGCATCGAGCGCATACGGATCGACGCCGTCGAGGCAGCCGAGATTGACGCGCCAGCACGCGGGATCCTTGCGCGTCTGATGGAACGGATAGACGCCGCAGCGGCTGCAGAAATAGTGACGGGCCGTGTGCGTGTTGAAGCGGTAGAGCGTCAGCGCGCCCTCGCCTTCGACGATCTTCAGGTCGGCCGCGGCGAACATCGGGCTCATCAGCGCGCCGCGACGGCGGCAGAGGCTGCAGTTGCAGCGAGCCGCCGGCGCAAGCGCGGTCCGGACTTGGAATTTCACGGCGCCGCAGTGGCAAGATCCGTTGAACCATGTAGCAGACATGTCGTGCTCCTCAAGAAGTCATGTCCGCTTTATAACGGGCCTTCGCCGACGCCGTGTATCACGCTGTATCCACGCCGCGCGCGGATACAGAACGTTGCAATTCCGTACCCGGCCATTCGCATTGCGGCGCATTCGCCGAACGCCGGCGCACCGCGTGCGGCCGCGAAATCAGTCAAGTGCGTGCTGTAACCGTGCGATGGCCACCCGTGTCTCGCGCTCGAGCGTCGCGAACAGTTCGGTCGCCGGCAGCGACCGGACGAGCGGCGCCGCCTGCCCGGCCCATTGCGCGCCGTAGCCGAACTCGCCGTTCGCCTTCGCGGCCGCATGCAGTGCCTTGCCCGCGTCGTATGCGATCGGATAGGCGGGCGTGGCCGGTGCGTGCGGATCGTCGCCGAGCGCGGTCAGCCGGTTCGCGATGCCGCGCGCGATCCGTCCGGAGATCGCGGTCGTCAATGTCGTGCGGCGCGCTGCGTCGCCGAGGATCGCACGGCGATAACCGTCGTCGATCGACGTCTCCGGGCACGCGACGAAGGCGGTGCCGAGCTGCGCGGCCTGCGCACCGAGCGCGAGCGCCGCGGCGATGCCGTCGCCGTCCATGATGCCGCCGGCGGCGATCACCGGCAACGCACATTCGCGCACCAGCAGTCGCGTCAGGGCGAATGTGCCGAGCCGGTCGTCGTGCGGCGTCGAGTCGAATACGCCACGGTGCCCGCCGGCTTCGATGCCCTGCGCAACGATCGCGTCGATGCCGGCCGCGGCGATCTGCCGGGCTTCGTCGGGATTCGTCGCGGACGCGAACAGCGTGATGCCCGCGCGCTTCAGCACGGCGATGGCCTCATCGGACGGCAACCCGAAATGAAAACTGACGACCGCCGGTTTTTCTTCGACCAGCATCGCGAGCATCGCATCGTCCGCGACGAAGCTCGTGTAGATCTCCGACAACGACGCCGGCGGCGTCGCGCCCTGTTCGCGGAACGCGGGTGCGAGCCAGTCGAGCCACGCGCGTTCGACGGCTGCGTCGGCGCGGGCCGGCCGGTGGCAGAACAGATTGATGTTGAACGGCCGGTCGGTGAGCGCGCGCGTGTCGCGGATCATCGTGCGCGCGCCGTCGGCGTTCGTCGCGCCGACGCCCAGCGAGCCGAGCCCGCCCGCATTCGACACGGCGGCCGCCAGCGCGGGCGTGCTGACGCCGGCCATCGGCGCCTGGATGATCGGGGTGCGGATGCCGAGCGTGCGCAACAGCGTCCGGTTGTCGGTCGGTCGATTCATGTCGTTGCCTCCTGCAACGTCCGGGATCGGAATGCTGCGGCCAGGTGCTGGCCGAAGCTGCTGGGTCGGGTCCGGTATACGGCATGTTCACGGCGCGTCGCGCGGAGCCGGTCACGGGAAAGCGATGTCGAACCCGGCGGCCGATCGGGCAGTGACGCGGCCGTCGCGCGGCGCGAGGCGCATCCGAACGGTGCGCGAAACAGCCCCCGGCAACCGCGCCCATGCTACGCCGGCCTGCCGCCCGCGCGCCAGCCCAACTTGCTTCTATCGCCTGCGTACCCGATAGGCGAGCCCCGCGCAGGCCGTCAGCAGCGCGGCTGTCACGAAGAACACCGCATGCAGCCCGAGCGCGACGCCGATCTGTCCGCCGATCACGGGGCCGATCACCTGCCCGCCGAACTGCGCGGATTGCAGGTAGCCGAGCATCTGGCCCGTCGCGCGCTCGTCGACGGACTGCCGGACCAGCTTGCCGATCGACGGGAGCAGCCCGGCGAGCGTCATCCCCATCAGCACGCGCAGTGCCGCGAGTTGCCACCAGTGCGAGACGAATGCCTGCGGCACCATTGCGAGCGCGGTCAGCAGCAGGCAGCCGACGATGACATTCCAGCTGCCGATCCGGTCGGCGAGCGCGCCGAGCCGCGCGGCGGTCAGCATGCTGCCCAGTGCGGAACAGGCCATCACGACGCCGGCGACGCGCGCGAGGTGGCTGCCATCCACGCCGAGCCCGCCGATATATACCGTGATGATCGGCTCGATCGACATGTTCGCGAGCAGGACCATCATTGCCGTCACCAGGAGCGCGGCGACCGCCGCAAGATCGGTGCGCCGTGCCGTGTCCGCGGTCGTTGCGCGGGCGTGTCGCGTCAGTGCGTCGGTGTCCGCGTGAAAGTCCTCCTTCACGAGCAGGATCGTCAGCAGCGCGGCGACGGCGATCATCGCCCCACCCGCGAAAAAAGTCCCGCGGATGCCGAGCCAGCCCGGCAGCAAGCCGCCGACGAGCGGCCCGACGAGGTTGCCCGCGAGTGCACCGGTCGACAGGATGCCGAGCGCCCAGCCCGCGCGTTCGCGCGGTGCCTGCGTGCCCACCATCACGGTCGATGCCGACGCATAGCCGCCGACGAGCCCGGCGACGAGCCTCAGTGCGACGAGTTCCTGAACGTTGTGCGCAACGCCGATCAGCGACATCACGACGGCCATTCCGAGCGCAGCGCGCACGAGCATTGGTTTGCGGCCAAAGCGATCCGCGAGGCGGCCCCACAGCGGCGCGGTGACTGCGGTGCCGAGAAACGTCGCGCCGAACGCGACGCCGGACCACTCGATCACCGCCGACTGCGCATCGACGCCGAGCTGCCGCACGTACAGCGGCAGGAACGGCAGCAGCATGCTCAGGCTGACGAGCGTCGTGAACGAGCCGAACACGCACACGGCGAGATTGCGCTGCCAGTAGCGCGCGTTCCGTTCGGCATAGCTGGCGGCGGACCGGCCGGCGCGCGCCGTGTCAGGTGTCTGGATGGTCGTGCTCATCGCGCCCTCGCCGATGCGACGACGTCGACCGCGAGCGCCAGCAGCAGCGCGGCGGCCCCGACGGCGAACAGCGTTTCGTATCGACCGCCGCTCGAGGCGAACAGGTACGACAGGCCGTAGGCAGCCATCGCCTGCATGATCGCGAAGCTGGTCGTCGCACTGCGCCATGCGCGTTTCGCAACCGACGGATGATGTGCGAGCAGTTCATTCACGCGGCCGAGTGCGAGCGGTACGATGCCGGGCGTGAACGCGCCGACCACCACGCTCGATACGATCAGCGCGGCGGATCCCATCCCGAGCAGCGGCAGCACGACGGCGACGGCCTCGATCGCGAATGCAATACGCAGTGCGCGACCGAATCCCGCTCGATCGGCGAGATGCCCGCACGCGAGCGGCCCGACGATCGCACCGAGACCGTACAGCACCCAGTACTGCGCGCCCGCGTCCACGCCCTTGTCGAGTCCGCGCGCTACGTAGTCGACGAGGAAGATCATGTGCGGGACCAGCCCGATCGCGTTGAGCCCGTATTCGACGTACAGCGCGCGCAGGCTGCCGGTCGGGAGGTTGCGTGCGTGCGTGGCCGGCGACGCGACGGCCGCAGGCGGCGCATCGTCAGCCGGCCAGCCGCGCCACGCGACGGCGGTCAACAGCAGCGACACGATCGCGAGCCCCAGCCACGTCGCGGTGAGACTCTGCCGCAGCAGGATCGGCACGATCGTGCCCGACGCCGCGATGCCGACACCGATTCCCGTGAAGATGCCGCCGCTCGCGAAACCGCGGCGCGCCGGCGGCACATGCGTGAGGATCGCCGGCGCGGCGAGCACCATCAGCGCGCCGCCGGACAGGCCGGACGCAAAGCGCCAGACGAAGAACCACAGGAACGACACGGGCACCGCGCACGCGACGAATGCAAGCGTCGCGAGCAGCATCATCGCGCGCAGCACGGCGGTCGAGCCGGCGCGGCGCGCGAGCGCGCCGGCGACTAGCGCACCGGCCAGATAGCCGCCGAGGTTGGCCGCACCCAGATAGGCGGCCGTCGACGCGGGAAACCAGTGCGCGCCGATGATCGCGGGCAGCAGCGGCGTATACGAAAATCGTGCCAGACCTATGCCGATCAGGCTCGCACTGGCACCGGACACCGTGCCGCGCCACACGTTGAACGCGGGGGCGTTCTGCCGGTCGAGAAGCGCTTGTTGCATTGAAGGACCTCCATTCGCTGGGCGGACGCATACGCGCCCGACGGTTGAAGGAAGTCTAGATTGAACCGGGTTTCGGGAGAATCCACGCGTTGCGGAAGCCATTCTTCCGCAGATCGGTTCAATCGTCGTCGGTGATGGTGGCCAGCCGTGCGAAGTGCTCGCGCAATCGTGGCGCGGCGAAATCGACGAACGTCCGCACTTTCGGCACCGACAGCCGTCCGTAAGGCGTGACGACGTGAATCGGCAGCGGCGCATGTTCGCTGTCGCGCAGCACGATTCGCAGCGCGCCGTCCCGAACCTGCTCGGCGACGTGATACGAGAAGAGGCGCGTGACGCCGTGGCCGGCGAGCGCCGATGCAAGCGCGCCGCGGATCGTGTTGACGATGAAGCGCGGCGCGAACTGGACCACCTGCGGCAGCGCCGACTGGCCCGACGGCGGGAAGCTCCATGAATCGAGCCCGAAGTGAGTCATCGAGATGATCCGGTGCCGTGCGAGATCGGCCGGCGCGGTGATCGGCGGATGCTTCGCCAGATAGTCGGGTGACGCGACGACGACACGCCGCACCGCGCCCACCGGGATCGCGACGAGCGTCGAATCCGCCAGATGTGCGATGCGCAGCGCGACGTCGATTCCTTCGTCGATCAGGCTGACGGGACGGTCGAGCAGTTGCAGGCGAATCGACACGGCCGGATGGCGGTCGATGAATTCGTCGATGAGCGCGCGCAGCACGTCCTCGCCGGCGGCGACCGGTGCCGTGATCGTCAGCAGGCCGCGCGGCGCCGAGCGTTCGTCCGCGATCAGCATGTCCGCTTCCTCGAGATCCGCGAGGATGCGGCGGCACGCTGCGGCGTAGCGTTCACCGGCTTCGCTGAGGCGAATCGTCCGGGTGGTCCGGTACAACAGCGCGGTGCCCGTGTGCTCCTCGAGAAACGCGATCGCGCGGCTGACTGCCGCCGGCGAGCGGCCGAGACGGCGGCTCGCGCCAGCGAGACTGCCCTCGTCCAGCGTGGCGACGAACACCTTCATCGCATCGATTCGGTCCATGGCGTGTGAGCGTGCGAGAGTGGTCGTGTCATTGGCGGCGGGAAAAAGCCAGCGAGCAGTCTACCGTACGCGTCCCGCGATGCGTGGTCGGCCCCGTTGTGCCGCTTCGTGAAATACTGCGGCCACGCGTCCTCCGAAACCCCTGCGATGACTGAGATGCCCGCCATGCCCTCGTTCTGTTGCCCGATCTTGCGTTCCGCACTGACGTGCGTCGTGGCGTTGCTGGTCGTCGGGCCGGCGACGGCTACCTCGGCCACGGAAGCCACGCACTTGCCGGGCGGGTCGCCCGTACCGGCAATGCGCACGCCGCAACGCATCCTGTTCGTCGGCGACAGCCTCACGCACGGCCGTTACACGCCCGTGCGTTCGTACGGCGCGATGCAGCCCGGCAGCAAGGAGGTTGGCGGCACTGCGCGGGTCGTCGACGAAAACTTCGGGCAGACCGGGGCCCGCGCCGAACGCGAGCCGGGCCCGTGGGGCGGGATTCCGGGGATTTTCGCGCGCTTCGCCGCCGAAGCCGGACTCGACTTCGAGGTTCATCTGGAAGCGATGTCGGCGACGAGTCTCGCGAAACATGACCGCGTCGCATCGGACGTGATCGACCGGCCCACGTGGGATGTGGTGGTCCTGCAGGAACTGAGCGCGAAGCCTCTGCCGTTCGCGCTCACGCACAGCCGCGCCAGCGATCCGGCCGGTTTCCGTGCGAGCGTCGCGAAGCTCGCACGCGGCATTCGCGCGGCGGCGCCGCAAGCGCGTGTTTATCTATATGAAACCTGGCCACGTGCCGATCTCGCGAAAGCGCTGGCGGGCGAGCCGGATAGCGTCGGTTTTCACGCGCGCTACGTCGATCGCCTCACCGCGCTCGTCGCCGCATATCGCGATGCGTTCGATGGCGCGCGCCGGGGCGATCCGTCCATCGCCGCCGTCGTGCCGGTCGGCCGCGCGTGGCAGCGCGCGTGGACGACCGGCGTCGCCGATCCCGACCCGTACGCACCGTCCGGCGCGCCGCTGCTGTGGTACGGGATGCGCGCGCAGAACGACCCGCCGATCTCGCGGCCAGACTATCTGCATCCGGGCGTGCTGGGCGCTTACCTGAGCGCGCTCGTGCTGTTCCAACAGATCGCCGGTGTCGACGTCCGTACGTTTGGCCCGCGGGAGCAAGCGGCCGCGCAGCTCGGCATCGCGCCGGACATGGCAGCAAGGTTGCAGGCAGTGGCGTCGGATACGGTCCGCCAGCAAGGCGCCGACGCCGCCCCTGCCCCCGATGTCGATGCCGGTCTGACGGCGACGGCCGGATGCCCTGATCCGTGCGCGTCGCAATGAGCAGCAATGCGGCGGCCCTACCCGGCCGCGCGCGGCGCGAAATCACGCGACGCGACGCAATACGGCGCGGTCAATGCGGCGCGACCGCCTGCAACGCAGCGAGCATCGCGCTCCCCGGTTTCGCGAGATCGTCGAGCACCGTGAAGTGCTGCATGCCGGGTAGCCATGCGCGTGCGATCCGTTCGCCGGCCGCTTCGCATGCGTCCGCGTATTCGTGCGCGTGGCGCACGAGCTCCGGCAGTTCGGCCGCGCCGACCGCGACGATGGTCGGTGCGCCGGGCCCGATGTGAAGCAGTGGACTGTATGCGGTGATTTCTTGCGCGGTGAGCTTCAGCTTGTCGTCGAGCACGCACAGCGAGATCGGTTCGAGATCGACGAGCGGGCTGATCGCGAGCGCAGACACGACGGCCGGATGCGCGCGATGCATGGCCGTCAGGTGGCCGCCGGCCGAGTGACCGCTCAGGTGGATCGGTCGTCCTGCGGTGCCGATCCCGTCGGGGTCGGCCGCGAGATGGTCGAGCAACGCGCCGATCTCGCCGACGATGTCGGTCATCGATGCGGTCGGTGCGAGCGTGTACTCGGCGAGCACGACGTCGAAGCCGCGTGCGAGCGGCCCGGCGGCCGCGTACGCGAAATCCTCTTTCGCGCAGTGCTGCCAGTAGCCGCCGTGAATGAACACGAACAGCGGCGCGTCGGGCCGGCCGCAGCGCAGCCAGTCGAAGCGCTGCGCCGGACGCGCACCGTAACGCAGGTCGCGCTGCCCGGGCGTCGCATCGTAAAGCGCTGCGCTGCGTGCCTGGCAGGACGCGAGCACCGCGGGGAAATCGGGAATGGCCTTCGTGTTCAGGTAGGCGGCGTCGAGGGCCGCGCGGTCCATGCCGCGATAGAGGATCGTCATTCGGGAAGCGCCGGGTCGGATTGCGGATGCGCGGGACAGTCGCGGTGCCACGCTACGAAGGCGCCAGGCGGGCCGACGCCGTTGCACCATTATGCGCAGCGCAACAGGCGCCGGCTATCCGGAATCGGCGGGGGGCGGCGTGCGCCTGTCCGCTTTCGGCGGAGGACTGTCGAGCAGCACGCGCATCGTGCCGGCGCATGCGCGAACGAGCGCACCGGCGTGATGAAGCGGCATGACGCTCGCCGCAGCGGAATCCGTGAATCGGGGAAGCGGGGTTCAGTTCAGGCGATGCGCGACCGGAACCGGTGCGCGCGGGGGCGCGATGCGCGCCGCCGGCGCGTGTCGGCGGGAATCAGCGCGGTGCGTCAGCGGGAGACGAGGCTCAGTAAGCGGACATCTCGACGCAAGGATCGACCTTGGACGGCGAGCAGATGACCGAATACTTGGCGCTTTCGCGCATCAGCGCTTCGCCTTCGTGCAGCGCGATCTTGATCTCGGGGTGACGCTCGTACGCGAGGAATGCGGAGCAGAAGACCGCGGACATCACGACCAGGGAGAACAGAAATTTTTCGAGAGATTGGAAACGTTCGGGCATGGTTCGACCTTTCTTCTAGCCCGCGATTATATCTCGAATTAAGGGTTTTCCCTATATTCCAGTCCGCATACCGAGGATGGCTTCGACCGATGGCAGGCCGTGTTTGCGCCCTTTTTCGCCGTTACGCAGGGTTCATGCATCGGACAAGACGGGATAACGGTTGCCTTCAAAGGAAGGCAGGCGACGGTGCAACACGCATCTTCCGCACGGCATTTCGGCAGGAGCGGCGACGAAGCCCGTCGCCGGCGCGTCACTGCGGTGCCGACGCGCCGCTGGCCGCATTGCCAGGCCATGCCTTGCCGATCTTGTCGATCAGCGACTTGGCGGCGCCGGTCGCGATGGCGGCGTCGACGCCCGAGGTCTGCCACGAACCGTCGGCGGCCTGCACGAAGGTCAGGTTCGCGCGCGACGGCGTGTAATCGCTGTTGCGCCAGGTGATCACGACGTCGCACGCGTAGGTGCGTTCGCCGGCCTTCCTGCAGTCGCCGGCGGGCTTCGCCGAGATCACGTCGGCCGACACGGGCAGCGGCTGGCCGAACAGCGCGTTCAAGCCGCCGTGGTTTTCCGCTTCGAGCGCGCGGCGCACCGCGGCATCGACGTCGCTCGATCCGGGGCCGTCGTGGAGCAGGTGGCAGGCGGCGAGCAGCGTGGCGGCACAGCCGAGCGTCAGCAGCGTGGGAAACTTCATGGAACTCCGCGAATCGGGTGAACGTCGGGCGGCACGCAGCGATGCCAGTGAGCGCATCGCCGAGCCGGTATGCCGCGTAGTCTGCAACGTCCACGCGTCGTTCGCGGTATCCATTTGTAACCAATTGCACGGACGGCGTGAACGGCGTGATCGGTGCGAACGCCCCGCTGTCCCGCCGTTTTCGTGCGCGCCTACTGCCGCTCCTGCTTCACGCGACTCACGAGCTGCGTCGGGCTCACGAACTGCAGCGCGATCACGACCCACACGAGCGTGATGGCCATGTAGATCATCGCCATCGCGTCGATCGACTGCGGCGCGCGCACGCCCGTCGAGAACACCGCGTAATACAGCGCGACGACGAGCGTCTGCGTGCTGGGGCCCGCGGTGAAGAAGGTCAGCTCGAACATCCCGATCGTGCGAACCAGCACGAGCAGCCCCGCCGCGAGCATGCCGGGCACCAGCAGCGGCAGCAGAACGTAGCGGAAATAGCGCCACGTGTTCGCGCCGAAGATGCGCGCGGCGGCTTCGAGATTCGGATCGATCTGCTCGATGAACGGCGTCATCACGAGGATCACGAACGGCAGCGCCGGCACGAGGTTCGCGAGGATCACGCCTGGCAGCGTGCCCGCGAGCCCGACCTTGTACATCACGGTCGCCATCGGGATCCCGTACGTGACGGGCGGCACCATCAGCGGCAGCAGGAACACCAGCAGCGCGAAGCGCTTGCCGCGAAACTGCACGCGCGCGAGCGCGTAGGCGGCCGGCACGCCGAGCGCGACCGACAGCAGCACGACCGCGCCGACGACTTCGACGGTCACCCACAGCACGCTGGCGAGCTGGAAGTCTTCCCACGCCTTCGCATACCAGTGCAGCGTGAAGCCCTGCGGCAGCGGCGTGCCGAACCAGCGTGTCGCGACCGAGTTCACCGCGACGGTCGCGATCAGCAGCATCACGTTCAGCAGGAAGAATGCCATCAGCCCCCATACGAGCGCCTTCCACGCGCGGCCGGCGAGGCTGTCGCGTAGTTTCCGCGGCTTCATCGCGTTGACGGGCTGCGCGCCGGGCGGGCTATGCTTCGGCGGCCACGCCGGCGCCGCATGATTGTCGGTCGCCATCAGCCCTTGCCCCCCGTGACCGGACCGGTATAGAAGAAGCGGCGCGCGCCGAGCATCGACGCGACCACCAGCAACTGCACGAAGCCCATCACGATCGCGATCGCCGATGCGAGCGAATAGTCGTAGCTCTCGAACGCGGCTTCGGCGGCCGCGATCGAGATCACGCGCGTCGGCCCGGCCGGCGCGCCGAGGAGCACGGCCGACGGGAATACCGAGAACGCCTGCACGAACGACAGGCACGCGGCCATCGTCAGCCCCGGCACGAGCAGCGGCAGGTAGATCCGCCGGAACTGCTGCCACGGGTTCGCGCCGAGCGTGGCCGCGGCGCGCGCGAGCGTCGGGTCGATGCCGCTGATGTACGACAGCATCAGCAGGAACGCGAACGGAAAGCCCGACACGATCAGCGACAGCAGGACGCCCCAATAATTGTGCGTGAGGCGCACTTCGTCCGTGTACAGGTGCAGCCCCTGAAGCGCCTGCGGAAACCAGCCGTTCGGTCCGAAATACGTGAGCATCCCGTCGGCGACGAGCACCGTGCCGAGCGTGACCGGAATCACGAGCAGCGTCGTGACGAGCTTCTGGTACGGCGAGTTGCGGCGCAGCGCAAACGCGACGGGCACCGAGATGCCGACGTTGATCAGCGTCGCCGGCACCGCGAGCTTCAGCGTGACGAGCACGGTCGGCCACATCGCGGTGTCGGTGAAGAACTGCACGTAGTTTGCGAGCGCGCCGCCGCCGTTCATCGGCTGGAACGACAACACGAGGCCGTACGCGAACGGATAGATGAACAGCGCGACGATGAACGCGATCGCCGGCGTGACGAGCCACGCCTTCGCGTCACGCGGCGCGCCGCCTGTCGCGAGCGTGCTCATGCGGCCTCCGGGCAGCGCGCTGCCGTGCACGCGGCGCAGCGGCCGTTCATGGCGCGTCTCCCGCATAGACGAGCGTGCGCGCCGGCGCCACGCGCAACCGCAACCGCTCGCCCTCGGCGAATTCGCCGGCGACCCGCGCCCAGATCGGGCCGAACGGCGTGATCACGCGGATGAGTGAGTCGCGGCCGCCGTATTCGACCGTTTCGACGGTCGCGTCGAATGCGTTGTCGGCGCCCTCTTCCGCACGCTCGATGTCGTCGGGGCGCAGCGCGACCACGACGTCCTTGCCGTCGAAACCGGCCATCGGCACACCCGTGATGCGCACGCCGGCCGCGGTGACGTTCACGTAGTCGCCGGCCATCCCTTCGAGCGTGAACGGCAGCACGTTGCGATAGCCCATGAAGCGTGCGACGTGCAGGTTGTGCGGGCGCGTGTACACGTCTTTCGGCGACGCCACCTGCTGCACGACGCCCTCCTTCATCACGACGATCCGGTCGGCCATCGACAGCGCTTCGTCCTGGTCGTGCGTCACGTAGATCGTCGCGCGTTCGAGCTGCGTGTGGATGCGGCGGATCTCGGCACGCATCTCGATGCGCAGCTTCGTGTCGAGGTTCGACAGCGGCTCGTCCATCAGCACGAGCGGCGGCTCGATGACGATCGCGCGCGCGATCGCGACGCGCTGCTGCTGCCCGCCCGACAGCTGCCCGGGCAGCTTGCCCTCGTGGCCGACGAGTTGCACGAGTTCGAGTGCCTGCTGCGCGCGCCGCCGCGCTTCCTGCTTCGGCACGCCGCGCATCTTCAGCCCGAAGCCGACGTTCTCGAGCACCGACATGTGCGGAAACAGCGCGTAGTTCTGGAACACCATGCCGAAGCCGCGGCGCTCGGGCGGCAACACGTCGATGCGCGTGTCGTCGAGCCAGATGCCGCCGCTCGTGAGCGGCTGCAGCCCGGCGATGCAGTTCAGCGCGGTCGACTTGCCGCAGCCCGACGGGCCGAGCAGCGCGATGAACTCGCCGCGCCTGATGTCGAGATCGAGCCCGTTCAGTGCGGCGACCTGCGCGCCCTCCGCATTTGTGAAGCTGCGGCACACGCCGTCGAGCCGCAACCGTTCGAAACTGTGCTTCATTACGCGAACTCCGTCGGCGCGGGCGCCGCGGCGCCCGCGGGTTCATGCGTCATTTCGACTTCTGCGAACCGATCTCGCGGTCCCACTTCTGGAACGCGGCGACCATCGCCTGCGCGTTGAGCGGCTGCACGTGCGGACGATCCGCGAGCAGCTTCGCGTATTCGGGGCGGCCGAACTTCCTGATCACCTCCTGGCTGTGCGCGGGCGCCATCTCGAGCGTCACACCCTTCACCGCCGGGCCCGGATAGAAGTAGCCGTCGTCGTAGGTCATCGCCTGCTGCGCCGGTTCGAGCAGGAAGTTCATCAGCTTGAACAGCACGTCGAGCTTGTCCTTCGCCACGCCCTTCGGAATCACCATGAAGTGCGCATCGTTGACCCACGTCATGTTGTCGAATGCCTGGATCCTGAACTCGGCCGGCACGATGCCGAGCGCGCGCGGGTTGAGGTCCCAGCCGGTGACGGTCACCGTCATGTCGCGCGTGCCTTCGCCGAGCTCCTTCATCACGGCCGACGTGCCGCCCGGGTAGTACGGCACGCAGTCGTTGAGCTGCTTCAGGAACGCCCAGGTCTTGTCCCAGCCATTGATCGGGTCCTGCGGGTTCTTGTCGCCGAGCACGTACGGCAGCCCCATCAGGAAGGTGCGGCCGGGGCCCGAGTTCGCCGGGCGCGCGTAGATCAGCTTGTTCGGATGCGCCTTGCACCACGCGAGCAGCTGGTCAGGCGTCTTCGGCGGATCGCTGACCTTGGCCGGGTTGTATTCGAGCAGCGGGCCGGCCGGCATGTAGGTCACTTCGAGACCGAAGCCCTGCGCGAGGTCCTGCATCTTGCGCGGGCCGGGCGCGTATCTGTCGAGCACGCCGGGAAACGCGCCCGCGTTGTCGGGCAGCAGCTTCAGCCACAGGTTCTGCTCGATGCCGGCGGCCAGCGCGTCGGTGCCCGTCAGCACGAGGTCGATGTCGGCGCGTCCCGCCGCCTGCATCGCCTTGATCTTGCCCGGCAACTGCGGCGCGGGCGCGTTCGTGAACGTCACGTTCGAGACGAGATTCGGGTTCTTCTCCTTGAACGCCTCGATGGCCTTCTGCGTGAGCTGCAGGTTGCCCGCGACGTCGACGACATTCAGCGATACGGGAGCCGCGACGGCGGCCGCGGCCGACAGCGTCAGGCCCAGCGCCAGGGCGATCCGGCGGACACGGCGCGCGATCGTGGTGGTGTTCATGTCTCCTCGCTTCGGTCGGTGGATGGGACCGTTCTTTCGGGAAATCATGACGGCGTTATACGATGTCGGTCAACAAAAAACCGACCCGCGCGGGGCGGGAATTTCCCTAACAAAGACCTTCCGTTTGTTGAGGATTTGTTTATTGGCCGATGCGACGGATAGGTAGCATGTTAGGACGTCGTATATCAACGGACGCTGAACCGAAATCGGTTCCGACGGACGCGCCGGTGTGAAATCGTGCGCGGCGCGTTGCAGGCGGCGCTCAGGCCGCACGGAGCGCGATCACCTCCCCGATCAGCCGCTCCGCATCCCGCCACTCGCCGTACCCGGACGCCGGGTTCAGGTGTCCGACTTCGCCGAGATCGACGAGCCGGCTGCCCCATCCCGCCGCCAGCGCCTGCGTTCGTTCGAATCGCGCGAGCGGATCGTTGCGGCTCGCGGCCACGATGCTCGGAAACGGCAGCGGCCGGGTCGGCACCGGCGTCCAGCCGTGCGCGTCGAGCGCATCCGGTGTCGGATAGCCTGCGGGCATCGGCGTATCGAGATCGGCCGGCGCGGCGAGCAGCGCGCCATCGATGGCACGCGTGGCCTGCAGCGCCCAATGTACGGCGATCATGACACCCGCGCTGTGCGCGACGAGGATCACGGGGCCGTCGATCGCGGCCAAAGCCGCATCGAGCGCCGCGACGCGCGCGGCGCGGCTCAGCTTGTCGGCTTCGAGCGGCGCGACGGCGCGAGCGTTCGGCAGGCGCCGTTGCAGATGCGTCTGCCAATGATCTTCGACGTGATCGCGCAAGCCGGGCACGATCAGGATGGTGGGCGCGGTCGCCAGGGTCATGCTGCCTCCGGGAGGGTTCGGTTCAGGAAAGGTGTGACGCGCGCCGTTCGCGTTCGACGCGCGCGATATCGGCCGCGTAGCTCGCGCGTCCGATCGCGAACAGCACGGCGGCCGCGAGCGGCACGGCGGGAATCCATTGCAATGCGCCGACGAGGCCGGTGCGATCGGCGACCCACCCCGTCAGCAGCGGGCCCGGCGCCATGCCGAGCAGGTTGTTGGCGAGCGTGAGCGTTGCGAACGCCGATGCGTGGATCGCGGCCGGCGTGAGGTTCGCGACCATCGCGCCCGATGCGCCCGACGCACCCGCGCCGACCAGCATGCCCGCGCAGATCAGTGCGAGTTGCAGCGGCCCGGGCGGCAGCCGGAACGCGACCGCGAGGCACACTCCCGTCAGCACGCAATACGCGATCGCGGTCAGCCACTTGCGCTTGCCTTCGGTCTTGCCGACGCGGTCGGTGACGATCCCGCAGCCGACCATCCCGACGCCCGACAGCAGCACGAAGCCGGCCGCAAGCACGGCGGCGCGGTCCGGCGCCATCGCGTAATAGCGGTTCAGGTAGCTCGGCAACCAGGCGAACAGCGCGCCGGGCACGAACAGGTGCAGCCCGCTGCCGACATACGCGCAGATCACCGAACGGGATGCGAACAACCCCGACATCAGCGCGCGCATGCTGCCGCGCAGGTCGCGCGGCGCGCTGGCGTCGCGCCGGCACGGTTCGATGCGATAAGCGGCGAGCCGCCGTTCGGTCACGACGCAGCGATACGCGACGAGCAGCACGATGCCGAGCGCCGCCATCACGCCGAACGACCAGCGCCAGCCGAGATGCGCGCCGACGAGGCCGCCGAGCGCCATCCCGAACACGGAGCCGAACGCGCCGCCGGCCATGAACGCGCCGGTCAGCGTCGCGCGCAGGCGCGCCGGAAAGATGCTGAGGATCAGCGCGACGCCGACGCTGCCGTACGCGGCTTCGCCGAGGCCGACGAGCCCGCGCGCCACGAGCATTTCGGCGTAGTTGGTCGACAGCGCGCATCCGAGCGTCGCGACGCTCCACAGCGCGGCCATCAGCACGATGCTGCGTACGCGGCCGAAGCGGTCGGCGAGTACCGACAGCGGAAACGTCAACAGCCCGACGAGCAGCGCGACGACGCCGGACAGCGAACCGAGCTGCGTGTCCGACAGTCCCCACGCGTGCTTCAGCAGCGGAAACACGGCATTGAGCACCTGCCGCGACATGTAGTCCGACAGCAGCAGACCGACGGTCAGCCCGAACACGAGCCAGGCATAGGCCGGCGCGCGCCGCCCGGTGGCCGCCACGTCCTGCAGCGACGGCTCGACGTGATGAATCAGCATGCGTGTCTCCTCCGGCACCGGTGCGGCAATGCGCCGGCGCGGCTTGCGCGGCCCCGCCCCGTTCGTCGGAGCTTGCCTCGCGCACCGCGCGAGGATGGGTGCCGCGCCACATCGATCGGCGGGCGGCGCTGGCGCGCCACCCGGATGCGCGGTGCGTCAGGCCGCGCGCAGCGGCACGTTCACCTGGCCCGGCCGGCGGTTCGGCGCCATCCCGAGCTGCGCGAGCGTCTCGTCGACGCCGTCGTACTGCACGCCGATCCGGTAGATCGCCTTCGCCTCCTTGCCGGTCGCGATGTCGCGGCCGAGTTCGCGCGCGATCCGCACGCACTGCTCGACCTGCTGCACCGACGTCATCCGGTTGCCCTTCTGGTCGATGATCGTGTCCTCGATCCCGCAGCGCGGATGCAGCCCCAGCGCCATCGCGACCGTGTTGATCGGCAGCACGTTCTTCATCAGCGATTCGAGCGTGATGCACGCGCCGTCCGGGCAGCGCCGCACGAATTCCATGAAGTTGTACGGGTTCGGGCCGTCGAAACCGCCACCGATGCCGACCCACGTGACGTTCAGCGGGCCGCGATAGACGCCGCGGCGGATGATCCGTTCGAGCGTTTCCAGCGCGTGCATGCCGGTGAGCTGGAAATGCGGCTGGATGCCGGCCGCCTGCAGCCGGCGCAGGTGCTCGTCGACCCAGCCGGGGCCGGCCGGCACGGTCATCTCGCGGTACGCGTCCCACAACGCGGCTTCGTTCAGCGACGTGCCGGCGATGTCCTTGCGGTTCATCAGCTCGGTGATGTTCATCTGCACGGTGTTGATCGCGACCGTCACCTGGTCGGGCTTCGGCGTCAGCTCGGCGAGCATGTGGCGCGTGTCGTCGGACAGCCATTTCGCTTCCGCGCCGTCGCCTTCCGGCGCGAACGAGATCGAGCCGCCGACCTGCAGGATCATGTCGGGCACCGCCTCGCGCAGCCGGCCGAGCAGCTCGTTGAATTTCGACAGCCGCTTGCTGCCCTTGCCGTCGAGCTCGCGCACGTGCAGGTGCAGCACCGTCGCGCCCGCGTTGTAGCAGTCGACGGCTTTCTGCACGTGCTCGTCCATCGTCACCGGAATGTCTTCCGGAAAGTCCGCGGGCATCCATTCGGGGCCGTACGGCGCGACCGTGATGACTACCTTGTCCTGGTTTTCCGGGTGCAGCGAATCGTCGAGAAATTGCATGTCGTCCTCCAGATGGAATCGTTGTGTTCGGGGTGTACGGGCGTGCGTATCCCCTCGCGCCGGGCGGGCGGCCCGGCGCGTTGTTGCGTCGTTGCGGATCGGTTACGGTGCGGGCGCGCTCAGAACGGCACGTCGCCGACGATGCCCGCGCGCTCCATCCTGCGCACGCACGGCGGGTAGTCCATCACCGCGTAATGCTGCGTGCTGCGGTTGTCCCAGATCGCGACGCTGTTCTTCTTCCAGCGCCAGCGCACCTGGTATTCGGGGATATAGGCCTGGCTGATCAGGTACTGCAGCAGGTGGCCAGCGCCGGGATTCGCGTCCTGCCCGACACGCACGCGAGCGGGTGTGTGGAAGTTCGTGAAGTGCGTCGTGAACGCGTTCACGTACAGCACCTTCTCGCCGGTTTCGGGATGCGTGCGCACGACCGGATGCTCGGCGTCCGGGTACTGCGCCTTCAGCGCGAGGCGCTTGTCGATCGGCATCGCCGCGCCGAAGCTCGCCTCGATGCTGTGGCGCGCGCGCAAGTCGTCGATCTGCTGCTTCACGTACTCCGGCAGGCGCTCGTACGCGAGCACCATGTTCGCCCACATCGTGTCGCCGCCAACCGGCGGACCCTCGACGCAACGCAGCACGCAGCCGAGCGGCGGCGCCACGCGCCAGCTCGCATCGCTGTGCCACGCATTCTCGTAGCGGTCGTTCGGCTGGTCGGGCGACTTGTAGATCCGCACGAGCCCCGGGTGCTCGGGATCGCTGCCGGCGACCGGATGATCCTCGAGCTCGCCGAAACGCCGCGCGAACGCGACGTGCTCGGCGCGCGTGATGTCCTGGTCGCGCAGGAACAGCACGCGATGACGCAGCAGCTGCGCGCGGATCTCGGCGAACAGGCCGTCGTCGTGCACGGCGTCGGCCAGGCTCACGTCCAGCAGTTCCGCGCCGATCGCGCAGGTCAGGGGTTCGACTCGCATGCGCGTCTCCTCAGACGATGAACACCGACGAACCGGTCGTCTTGCGTGATTCGAGATCGCGGTGCGCCTGCGCGGCGTCCTGCAGCGCATAGCGCTGGTTGATCTCGATCTTGATGCGGCCGGCCGCGACGTGCGCGAACAGTTCGCCGGCCAGGTCGTTCTTCTCGGCCGGATCGGCAATGTAGTCGGCCAGCGCCGGACGCGTCAGGTACAGAGAGCCCTTCATCGCGAGGCGCTGCGGGTCGAACGGCGGGATCGGGCCGGACGCGGTGCCGACGCAGACCATCAGCCCGCGCCGCTTCAGCGAATCGAGCGAGCCTTCGAAGGTGTCGCGGCCGACGCTGTCGAACACGACGTCGACGCCGACGCCGTCCGTCAGTTCGCGCACGCGTTTCGCGACGTCCTCGCGGCTGTAGTCGATCGTGTGGTCGCAGCCGTGTGCGCGGGCAACCGCGGCCTTGTGTTCGCTCGACACGGTGCCGATCACCGTGAGCCCGAGCAGCTTCGCCCATTGCGACACGATCAGCCCGACGCCGCCCGCGGCCGCATGCAGCAGGATCGTGTCGCCCGGCGCGAACGCGTGGATGCGGCGCAGCAGGTAGGCCGACGTCAGCCCGCGCATCGTCATCGCGGCGGCCGTTTCGCATGCGATGCCGGCGGGCAGCTTCACGAGGGGCGCGGCCGGAATCAGCCGTTCGGTGCTGTACGCGCCGAGCGTGTTGAGGAAGCCCGTGTAGGTCACGCGATCGCCGACGGCGACGTTCGTCAAGCCGGGGCCGACGGCCTCGACAACACCGGCCGCCTCGACGCCGATGCCCGCCGGCAGCGGAACCGGGTACAGGCCGCTGCGGAAATACGTGTCGGCGAAATTCAGGCCGACGGCCTCGTGCCGCAGGCGAACCTGCCCGGCGCCCGGCTCGCCGACTTCGACCGCTTCCCAGCGCAGCACGTCGGGGCCGCCGGTTTCGTGGAATCGCACTGCATGTGCCATCTTGTTCTCCGTAAGTATTCAGTCGGATGCGCGTCACGCATCGTCGGGTTCGTCCGCGCCCGGCCTCGTCGCGGCTGCGCCGCTCGCCGGGGGCGTGTCCAGTTCGTTCCAGTCGGCGTCGCCCAGGTAGCGCCGCGCGGCCGGGAAAATCACGCCTTCCATGCGGCCCATCTGCTCGAACGCGCCGCGCGCGTAGTCGGCGAGCGCGGCATCGAACGCGGCCGACGGCAACCCGTCGGCGGCGAGCCGCGCCAGCGCGTCGAGTGCGTGCGCATCGCGGCGCCGCTGGCGGTCGAGCTCGTCGAGTTCGGCCGCGGTGCTCTCCGCCCGCATGCGCAATGCCGCGAACAGTCGTGCTTCTGCGGACGCGCCGAAGCGCGCGTTCTGCAGCGCCGCGAGGGATGCCAGCGCCGCCAGCGGGCCGTGCGCGTCGGCGGTCGGCTGCCTGACCACGTCCGGGTCCTCGCTCGCCATCGTCAGTGCCTGCAGCCGCTCGCCGAGCGCGCGATGCGCCGCGAGACAGCGAGCCATCACGCGTGCCTCGGCCGGCGCACGCCGCGCCGGGCACACGAGCACCGGTACGCCGCTCGTCGCCAGCAGCACCCGCCGTTGCGCGGCTGCGGCGGCGTCATAATCATGCGGCAGCGCCGCGACGCCGATCAGGTCGCAGCCGAGCTCGCCGGCGAGCGTGGCGGGTGAGGTGTCGCCGGCAGCCGCGATCGCATGGGACAGGCCCTGCGCCCGTGCGGCGGCTTCCACTTTCGCACCGTGTTCCGGCATCCGCGCTCCGGATAAACGCGAGTCCGGCGCGGCGGCGGACAGCACGAACGTGACTCGCGCACCGACCGCACGCGCCAGTTCGAGCGCATGGCCGATCGCATCGATGCCGCCGGGCACGCCGTCGACCGTCACGAGCAGATGGCGATACATCGTGCCGCTCCGCTTATCCGGCGCTCGGTGCGCTGCGTCGCGCGCCGGTCGATACGATGTTCATGGTCCCTCCTCGTTGCATTCGTCGGTTGCGTTCGTCACGCATCGGAACCCATGCTATCGACCGGACGGCGGTGCGGCCCCACTCGTCGCGGGGGGGATTGACGCGCGAACGCGGTTCGGTCGATCCTTCCCCCACGCCCACCCCGGACGCTGGCCCGCACGGCATCGCCGGATTCCCACTCCTGCCCCGATGGCCCACCCACCCGATCGCGCCGACGCGCCCCCCACCGAACTCGTGCTGAAGACGACCGCGCCGCGCGTGCCGGCGCAGTTGCTCGCGCGTGCGCGGCTGAGCCTTGCCGCGCCGGCGTTCGACGCGCGGCCCGTCACGCTCGTGCAGGCGCCGGCCGGCTACGGCAAGACCTCGCTGCTCGCCCAATGGCGCCGCGAATCCCTTGCGCTGGGCCGCGCCGTCGTGTGGCTGTCCGCCGACGAGCGCGACGACGCACCGCGCCTGCTGCAGGGGCTCGTGCAGGCGGTGCGCACCGGTTGCGCGCGGCCCGGCTTCGGGCGCCTGATTCCGGACGGTGCCGCCCGCGCGCTGGAGGGGCTGACCGCGTGGCTGGCCGAAGTCGCGCAACTGTCGATCGACGCGCTGCTGATCGTCGACGACGCGGAGCGGCTGCCACCCGCCGGCCTCGACGCGCTGACCTATGTGCTGCACAACGCGCCGCAGAACCTGCGGGTGGTCGTCGCGGCCCGGCGCGGGCTCGATCACGCGGCCGGCGACCTGCTCGCCGGCGGGCAATGCACGCTCGCGGGCCCCGACTGGCTGCGCTTCACGCTCGACGAGACGATCGCGCTGGTCGGCGCGCGCTTTGCGCAGCGGGTCGACGCCGACGCGTGCGCGCGCCTGTTCGAACGCGTCGACGGCTGGCCGCTCGGGCTGCAGCTCGCGATGGCCGCGATGGCTCGCTCGGCCGATCCGCGACAGGCCGTCGACGCGCTTGCCGCACGGATGGACGGCACCCGCGACCGGCTCGTCGAGCTGCTGCTCGCGAATTTGTCGGCCGACGACACCGCGTTCCTCACGCGCACGAGCGTCGCCGACCGCCTGCATCCGTCGCTGTGCGCCGCGCTGCTCGACGACGCAGACGCCCCCGACCGGCTCGCGCGGCTCGCGCGCGACACGCCGCTGTTCATCGCGTCGGACGATTCCGACTGGTGCCGGCTGCATCCGCTCGTGCGCGATACGTTGCGCGACCGCCTCGCGGCGAGGCCGGACGCCGAGCGCAGCGCGCTGCACGCACGCGCGGCCGCGTGGCTCGACGCGCACGGGATGACGGAGGAAGCCGCGCGCCACGCGTATGCGGCTGGCCAGTTCGACACGGCATACGCGCTTGCGCAGCGCTGCCTCGAGGACGCGATCAAGCAGGGCCGCATCAACGACGTGCTCGACTGGCTCGCGCTGCTGCCCGACGCGGAACTCGACAAGCGCCCGACGCTGCGGATCGCGGTCGCCTGGGCACTGGCGCTCGGCGAGCGCCATGTCGAGGCGCAGCGCCAGATCGCGGGCATCCTGGCCGACCCCGGCACGCCGGCCGCGATGCGCTACGAATGCGCGCTGATCCTCAGCGCGGCCGCGTATTACGCCGATGAAATCGATCGCTTCGTCGAACTGTTCGAACCGTGGGCCGACTTCACGCCGCCGGCGGCGACGTGGCTCGCGCAGATGCACGCGAACCGGCTGTCGGCGCGCGCGATCATCGTCGGCGAACCGGCGCAGGCGCGCCGCTTCCAGCAGGCCGCGCCGCGCGGCGAGACGGCGGCCGGGTTCGGCTACGTCGCGCGCTGGGGCGAGCTGATCACGGGCCTGAGCTACCTGCGCGAAGGCCAGATCCGGCTCGCGGACGATGCACTGTCGCCGGCGCTGGCGCGCGCGGAAGCCGATCTCGGGCGCCGCCATCCGCTGACCTGCATGCTCGCGGCGATGTGCGCGGCGATCGCGTACGAGGCCGACCGCGTCGACCAGGCCGCCGCGCTGCTCGCGAACCGGCTCGACGTGCTCGAACACACGGGCACGCCCGATACCGTGCTGCTCGGCTATCGCACCGCCGCGCGCATCGCGCTGCTGCGCGGCGTCGAGCATCGCGCGATCGACCTGCTCGAGGCGCTCGATGCGATGGGTGTCGCGCGCCGGCTGCCACGCCTGTCGGTCGCGAGTCTCGCCGAGCAGGTGCGCATTCACGCGGCGCGCTATCGCGAGGCGACCTGCCATGCGCTCGTCGAGCGCATCGACGCGATCGCCGCGGCCGAGTTTCCGTCGCACGGGCCGCTGTGGCGGCGCCCCGTCGTGCTGCTGCAGGCGACGGCGCACGCGGGCGCCGCGCTGGCCGCGCGCCGCTGGGACGATGCGTGCGCGGCGCTCGACGAAGCCGCCGTGCTGGCGCGCGAGATGAGCATGGGACGCGAGCGCATCGAGATCATGGCGCTCAGCGCGTTCGCGCTCGACCAGTCCGGGCACGGCGGCCGGGCGCTGCTCGACGAGGCGATGAACCTCGCGGACATGTTCGGCCTCACGCGCACGCTCGCCGACTTGCATCCGGCCGTCGCCGACTGGGCGCGCCGCATCGGCGACGAGGCGCCCGCCGGCGACGGGCCCGTGCGGCCCGCGCAGCCGCAGCCGCGCATCGTGCCGCCCGCGCCGCGCGGCCCGGCAAGCCCGCGCGCGGTGCCGAGCGTCGTGCTGACGCCCAAGGAGCGCGCGATTCTCGAACTGCTCGCGCGCAACCTCTCGAACAAGGAGATCGCGGTGGCGCTCGCCGTCGGCGAGGAAACCGTGAAGTGGCACCTGAAGAACCTGTTCGGCAAGCTCGACGCCAGTTCGCGCAAGCACGCGGTGCGCCGCGCGCTGGTGCTCGGATTGCTCGAAAGCGCGCCTTGAACTCCGCCTGACCACCTCTGTAGCGGCCTGGCCCTGCCGTTGACAGCAGCCTCGCTGCCGGCCGCCCTTCGATTCTCCGCAACCCTGCCCCCCGCGCATGGGGGGGAGCGGCCGCGCGCCGTTGCGTAACCTTTCCGCACGGCTCGCACCGGCGTCGCATCATGCGCCTTCCCGCCTGCCTCGATGCTTCCCCCGCTTCACCCGCCCGGGCTCGATCCCGTGCGGTCCATTACGATCCTGGAGACTTCGATGAAGACGAAACTGGCCGCGCTCGCGGCGCTTGCCGGCTGTTCGGCGCTCGCGCATGCGCAATCCTCCGTCACGCTGTACGGCGTGGTCGACACGGGCCTGCTGTACCAGAGCACGTCGGCCGCGTCGTTCAGCCCGAATGCGCCGAACACCGGCAAGGTGTTCCGCATGAAGGACGGCGGCATCTATTCGAGCTTCTGGGGCATCAAGGGCAGCGAGGACCTGGGCGGCGGCTACAAGGTCAACTTCAAGCTGCAGGGTTCGTTCGACAGCGGCACCGGCAGGATGCAGCTGAGCGACACGCCGGGCGCCACCGCGATCTTCAACCAGGTTGCGTCGCTCGGCGTGTCGGGGCCGTTCGGCACATTCACGGCCGGCCGCCAGATCGTGCCGATGATCTACGCGATGGCCGACACCGACGTGCGCAACGCGCAGTTCTTCGGCAGCGTGCTGACCGCGTGGCTCGGCCTGAACACCGCGGCCGGCTGGCCCGGGACGAGCACCAACGGCGCGATCGGCGCGCTGTACGACAGCAACGCGCTCGTCTATCAGTCGCCGACGTTCGCGGGCGCATCGATCGCGCTCGAATACGCGCCCGGCGGCGTCGCCGGGCAGTTCCAGGGCGGCACGCGCGAGTCGGTCGTGCTGCGGTATTCGAACGACGGGCTCAATGCGTCGGCCGTGTACTACAACGGCCACGACACGAATCCGGCGCCGGGTGTCGCGCCGACCGGCGTCGACAACAACCGCTTCGTCTACTTCGGCGCGAGATACACGATCCGCGATTTCTCGGTGTCGGCGTCGTACGGCAACGGCCGGAATCCGTCGCATGCGGACAAGGTGAACCTCGACATGCTGTCGGCCGGCATCGGCTATCGCTTCACGCCCGCGCTGCAGGTCGCCTCGGCCTTGTACTACCTGAAGGACCGCAACCGCGCCGAGAACCGGTCGACGGCCGTCGTGCTCACGGCCGACTACAGCCTGTCGAAGCGGACGATGGTGTATGCGCAGGTCGGCCACGTGAACAACCGCGGCACGATGGACCAGATGCTCGTGTACGGGCAGCCGGTCGCTCCCGGGGTCGGCACGACCGCCGCGATGCTCGGGCTGCGGCACAACTTCTGACGACGCGGCGACGCGATGCGCGTGCGGCGGCGCCCGGGCACGGCTCGCGGCCGCCGTCTGCAGCGATCGCGGGGATCGGCTACAGTGGGCGTTTTCGGCGCGCCCCGCCCGCCTGTCGAAGTGCTCGTCCCGTTGCTGCCGCGGTGGCACGGGCGGTAAGCGATGCGCGGCAGGACGGCGGAGCGCGGATCCTCCACATTGACGAGCGAACCTCCATGCCCGATCTGTCCGCCTTCCCGATCACGAAGAAATGGCCTGCCCAGCATCCCGACCGTCTGCAGCTGTATTCGCTGCCGACGCCGAACGGCGTCAAGGTGTCGATCATGCTCGAGGAAACCGGCCTGCCGTACGAGCCGCACCTCGTGCGCTTCGACACCGACGACCAGCTGTCGCCCGAATTCCTGTCGCTGAACCCGAACAACAAGATCCCCGCGATCATCGATCCGAACGGCCCCGACGGCCGGCCGCTGCCGCTGTTCGAATCCGGCGCGATCCTGATCTATCTCGCGGACAAGACGGGCCAGTTGATCCCGAAGGATCCCGCGGGCCGGTACGAGACGATCCAGTGGGTGATGTTCCAGATGGGCGGCATCGGCCCGATGTTCGGGCAGGTGGGCTTCTTCCACAAGTTCGCGGGCCGCGATTACGAAGACAAGCGTCCGCGCGACCGCTACGTCGCCGAATCGAAGCGTCTGCTCGCCGTGCTCGACGCGCATCTCGCGAACCGCAAGTGGATGATGGGCGACACGTACACGATCGCCGACATCGCGATCTTCCCGTGGGTGCGTAACCTCGTCGGCTTCTACGAAGCGGGCGACCTGGTCGGCTTCGCCGAATTCAAGCATGTCGCGCGGGCGCTCGATGCGTTCGTCGCGCGTCCGGCCGTCGCGCGCGGGCTCAACATCCCGGCACGCGGCTGAGCCGCGCAGCGGGCGCACCCTGCGGACGCGCTCTGCGTGGCCCGCCGCATCGCGCGGCGGGCGATTCTTCCGCTTCCTTTCGGTGTTTTCGTTTTCCGCCCGCTGCGTTCATTCGACGTGACGATTCGGCGGCGCTATTTTTTGGCCGACGCCGACGCCGACGCCGACGCCGACGCCCCTTCCCCCAATCCCGCCAGCAGCTTTTCCAGCAACGCCGAAAGTTGTGCCTGCTCCGCCTCCGACAGCGCGGCCAGCATCGCGCGCTGATTGTCGACGTGCGCGACCACCGCATCGTCGATCAGCGCGCGGCCGGCGTCGGTCAGCGCGACGAGCGTGCCGCGACCGTCGGCCGGGTTCGGCCGGCGCTCGACCCAACCGGCCTTCTGCAGCCGGTCGATGCGCGCGGTCATCCCGCCCGACGACATCATCAGCGCGTCGTACAGCGCAGTCGGCGTCAGCGCGAACGGCGCGCCGCTGCGCCGCAGCGTCGCCAGCACGTCGAATTCGCCCGGCTGCATCCCGTAGCGCGCGAACAACGGATTGAGGCCGTCGCGTGCGACCACCAGCGCGGCCTCCTGCAGCCGTCCCATCACGAGCATCGACGACGCATCCAGATCCGGACGCTCGATGCGCCATTGCGCGAGCGCATGCGCGGCTCGATCCATTAACCCTCCTCGGCTCACCAGTTATCTTGACGTCGAGATAAATCCGCATTTATCTTGATATCGAGATACTTTACATGAAAACGCGCGGCCCTCTGACGGAGGTGTCGTGCACCGATAATGAGGGCCACTCCATGAATCGCTTCACTTCCCCCGGATGGCGGCTTGCCGCGATCGTGCTGGTCGGACTGAACCTGCGGCCGGCGTTGGCCGCGATCGGTCCGCTGCTCGACATGATCCAGCGCGCGACCGGCATCGGCGACGGCGCGGCGAGCCTGCTGACCACGATCCCGATCCTGCTGATGGGGCTGGGCGCGCTGAGCGCGCGCCGGCTGCAGCGCGTGACGGGGATCACGGGCGGCGTCTGGCTGGGCGTCGCGCTGATCGGCTTCGCGTGCGCGTCGCGAATCGGCGCGCAGCACGCGTGGCTGTTGCTCGCGAGTGCATGCTGCGCGGGCCTCGGAATCGCGATGGTGCAGGCGTTGCTGCCGGGATTCGTGAAGGCGCATTTCGCGACGCGGGTCGGCGGCGCGATGGGCGTCTATTCGACGTCGATCATGGGCGGTGCGGTGCTCGCGAGCGTCGTCGCGCCGTTGGCCGCGGCCCGCTGGGGCTGGCTGGTCGCGCTCGCGGGCTGGGCGCTGCCGGCCGCGGTCGCAGCGCTCGCGTGGCCGCTGGCCAGCCGTGGCGGTGATGCGCTGGTGTCCGGGCCGACGTCGGGGTCGATGGTGCAGGCGCGGCCGTCGCGCTCGCCGCGCGCGTGGCGGCTCGCGATGTTCTTCGGGATCGCGACGGGCGCCTATACCCTCGTGCTGGCATGGCTGCCGCCATACTACATGCGGCTCGGCTGGTCGCCGACCGCGGCCGGCAGCCTGCTCGGCGGCGTAACGCTCGCCGAAGTCGTCGCGGGGCTGGCGATCTCGGCGACGATCGACCGCCTGCCCGATCGCCGGCCCGCGCTGCACGCGGCGATCGCGTCGCTGCTCGCGGGGCTGCTGGTGATGCTGGCCGCGCCGGAGGCACTTGCGTTGCCGGCTGCGCTGCTGATGGGGGCCGGTATCGGCGCGCTGTTTCCGTTGTCGCTGATCGTCACGGTCGATCATGCGGCGACACCGGCCGATGCGGCGTCGTTGACGGGGTTCGTGCAGGGTGTCGGCTATCTGATCGCTGGGCTGTTTCCGTTCGCGGCGGGCATCGTGCGCCAGCATCTCGCGGATCTGTCGCCCGCGTGGGTCGCGATGGCGTGCCTGTGCGTCGTGCTGTTCGCGCTGGCGGCTGGGTTCGCACCGCAGTTTGCGCGGCGTGTTGCGCGGGCTTAGCGCAGACTTGGCGCGGGTCGGACGCTGCGCGTGAAGGCGTTGACCCGGATCGTGGCCTTCGCGCGGTTGCCCGTTGTTGCTCAGTCACGCCGGATTGCACGGTTGGCGCCGTTCGACCGAGGGCGTTGATCAGCGGGCCGGCTCGCGAGAAAACCCGTCGTCGCGATGCCGCGAAATGCGAAGTGCCTCGCGTTCCGTGCGCGCGATCAACTGCCGCTCGCATACAGCGTCGAATCCGCAAACCCTTCCGCATCGAGCACGCGCCCGATCAGGATCAGCGCGGTGCGCTCGATCCGCGTGCCCTGCACCTTGCCGACGATGTCGGCCAGCGTGCCGGTCACGCGTTCCTCGTCGGGCCAGCTCGCACGGTAGATCACCGCGACCGGGCACGCGGGCCCGTAATGCGGCAGCACTTCGTCGACGATCCGCGCGAGATGCCGCACGCCGAGATGGATCGCGAGCGTCGCGCGATGCGCGGCGAGCGCGCCGAGCGCTTCACCTTCCGGCATCGTCGTCTTGCCCGCGAAGCGCGTGAGGATCACCGTCTGCGCGACACCGGGCAGCGTCAGCTCGACGCCGAGCGTCGCCGCGCACGCGGCCGTGGCCGTCACGCCGGGCACGATTTCATACGGAATCCCGAGCGCTTTCAACCGGCGGATCTGTTCCCCGATCGCGCCGTACAGCGACGGATCGCCCGAATGCACGCGCGCGACGTCCAGGCCTTTCGCGTGCGCATCGGCGAGCAGCGCGACGATCGCATCGAGGTCGAGCTCGGCCGTATTGACGACCTGCTCCGCGCGATGGCCGTCGAGCACGGCCGGCGGCACGAGCGAGCCTGCGTAGAGAATCACCGGGCACGTGCGCACGAGACGCTGGCCCTTCACCGTGATCAGCTCCGGGTCGCCGGGGCCCGCGCCGATGAAATACACCGTCATCGAAAAATCTCCGTCAATTCATGGGGCAGCCGGTCGCGCGGCATCACGCGCGCGCGGCCGGGTCGAGCGCATCGAGCAGCGCGGCGGCCGAGTCGAACATGCGATCGGCGTCGGGCAGCGTCGGCCGGCGCAGCATCACGACCGGAAGCCTGCGTTCACGCGCGACGTCGAGCTTGGCCTCGGTCGCGGCGCCGCCGCTGTTCTTGCTGACGACGACGTCGATGCCCGCGAGCGCGAACAGCGCGCGCTCGCCGTCGAGCGTGAACGGCCCGCGCGCGGCGAGGACCTGCGCGCGCGCGTTGCCGGGATGCGCATCGAGGCAGCGCACCAGCCAGAACTGGTGCGGCGGAATCTCGTCGAGATGCGCGAGCGGTTCGCGGCCGAGCGTGAACAGCGGCCGCCGGAACGGCGCGAGCGCGGCCTCGATGCCGGCCCAGTCGTCGACCATCCTCCAGTCGTCGCCGGGTTGCGGCGCCCACGGCGCGCGTCGCAGCGCCCACACCGGCACGCCCGCGTCGCGCGCGGCGGCCGCCGCGTTCGCACTGATTCGCGCGGCATACGGATGCGTCGCGTCGATCACGAGGCCGATGCCGGCGCCATGCAGGTACGCGGCGAGCCCAGCCGCTCCGCCGAAGCCGCCGACGCGCACTTCGCAGCGCAAGTCGTCGGGCACCTTGCCGAGGCCCGCGAGGCTGTAGACGTGCTGCGGGCCGAGCGCGCGTGCGATCTTCAGCGCGTCGCCCGTGCCGCCGAGCAGCAGGATGCGCGCGCTCATCGTGCGGTCCCGACGAAGCGGCCCTGCCGGTCGATCGCGAACATCTCGACCGAGACCGATGGCGGCACGATGTCGCGCGCGACCCGCAGCGCATGCGCGCAGACGATGTCGCCGAGCGGCACGCCGTCGGCCTGCGCGAGCTTCAGCGCTTCCTGGCTGGTGTTCGCCGCGCGCATCGCGGCCTGCAGCGCTGCGTTCGCGCCCGCCTCGGCCGCCCACTTCGCAAGCAGTGGCAGGTCGATGCTCGAATGGCGGCTGTGCAGGTCGAGATGGCCTGCCGCAAGCTTGCTGAGCTTGCCGAACCCGCCGCACATCGACAGGCGGGCGACCGGCGCGCGGCGCAGGTGCTTGAGCACAGCGCCGGCGAAATCGCCCATTTCGATCAGCGCCATGTCGGGCAGGCCGTAGTGCGCGCGCATCGCATCCTCGCTCGCGTTGCCGGTGCACGCGGCGATGTGCGCGATCCCGTTCGCGCGCGCGACGTCGATGCCCTGGTGGATCGACGCGATGTACGCCGAGCACGAGAACGGCCGCACGATGCCGGTCGTGCCGAGGATCGACAATCCGCCGACGATGCCTAGACGCGGGTTCATCGTCTTCAGCGCGAGCGCCTCGCCGCCCTCGACGCCGATCGTCACGTCGAAGCCGCCTGCGTAGGCGAATTCGGCCGCGAGCGCGTCGAGGTGCGTGGTCATCATCTGGCGCGGCACAGGATTGATCGCCGGTTCGCCGACCGGCAGCGTGAGTCCGGCGCGCGTGACGGTGCCGACACCCGGCCCCGCGTGAAAGCGCACGCCGGGCACCGCCGCGAGCGCGACGCGCGCGAAGACCAGCGCACCGTGCGTGACGTCCGGATCGTCGCCGGCATCCTTGATCGTGCCGGCTTCCGCGCCGTCTGCGGTCGTCCTGCAGAACGCAAGCCGCATCATCACGTGCTGCCCCTTCGGCAGCACGATCTCGACGGCGTCGATCGCGCCCCCCGCGAGCAACAGGCGCGCGGCCGCGAGCGACGTCGCGGTCGCGCAGCTGCCGGTCGTATAGCCGAAGCGCAGCGGCGCCGGTTGTTCGGGGGTTTCGTCGCGCATCACGTGGGGTCCGCGAGGTCCGTTGCCGTGGAATCGGGTTTGCGCACGTCGTACAGCGTGACGGGCAACGGCTGCCGCCACGTGTCGAAGCGGCCGAGTGGTTCGGCGTGCGCGAGCGACACGCGCGTGAGCGTGCCGCCGTGAATATCGCGCCACGCGGCGAGCGCCAGCTCGCCCTGCAGCGTGACCGCGTTCGCGACGAGCCGGCCGCCGGGCTTCAGCGCCGACCAGCACGCGGCGAGCACGCCGGGCGCGGTCGCGCCACCGCCGATGAAGATCGCGTCGGGCGTCGCAAGCCCGGCAAGCGCTGCGGGTGCGCGCCCCGCGACGAGTTGCAGGCCCGGCACGCCGAGCGCGTCGCGATTGTGTTCGATGAAGCGCTGCCGCTCCGCATGCGACTCGATCGCGATCGACTGGCACGACGGATGCGTGCGCATCCACTCGATGCCGATCGAGCCGCTACCCGCGCCGACGTCCCACAGCAGTTCGCCGGGTGCGGGCGCGAGGCGTCCGAGCGTCAGCGCGCGCATGTCGCGCTTGGTGAGCTGGCCGTCGTGGCGGTACGCGTCGTCAGGCAGGCCCGGCGTGAGTGCTCGGCGCGGCGCATCGGGGCCGGCCTGGCAGTCGAGCGCGACGAGATTGAGCGCGGCGGTTTCGTCGATGTTCCAGTCTTGCGCGAGACCGTCGATGCGCCGTTCGAGCGGCCCGCCGAGGTGTTCGAATACGCTGATGCGCGTCGGACCGAAGCCGCGCGCGGCGAGTTCGGCCGCGACCGTGGCCGGCGTGCGGCCGTCGGCGCTCAGCACGAACAGGCGCCGGCCCGGCAGCAGATGGCGCGCGAGCGTCGCGAGCGGCCGGCCGACGAGCGACACCGCGCCGACGTCCTGCAACGCCCAGCCGAGCCGCGCGGCCGCCAGCGACAGCGATGACGGTGCGGGCAGCACGCGCCATTCGTCGGGAGATAGTTCGCGCGCGAGTGTCGCGCCGACGCCGAACAGCATCGGGTCGCCGCTCGCCAGCACGCAGACGGGCGAACCGCGCCGCGCGAGCAGGCCCGACAGGTCGAACGGCGACGGCCACGCGGTGCGTTCGGCCCGCAGCCGCGCGGGCAGCATGTCGAGGTGCCGCTTCGCGCCGACGACCTGCGTCGCCTCGAGCAGCGCGCGCCGCGCGCTACGCCCGAGCCCCGCGTAGCCGTCGTCGCCGATGCCCACTACCGTCAGCCACGCCGTCATGCACCCTTCCCCATCGTCCGGTTCCATCGAGTCGCCGCACGGCGGCCGTGATGGCGCCGGTGCAGCTGTCCGCATTGCGAAAGTCGGCATGGTACCGTGTTCCACCGCGCGTTTCATCTGCGGGGCCGCCGACGCCGGGCCGCATTTCGCTTCGGCCACGAAGCCCGCTCGGCGGTCGCGAAGCGCCGGTGAAATCGGGTATCCTACGGCCGTTCGTTCGCCGGTGCCCTTCGGGGCCGAAGAGGGAACACAGGGCGCGCACCGCGCCGCTGTGGCTGCCCCCGCAACTGTAGACAGCGAGCCGATCTCCCCCCTCATGCCACTGGTTTCACCGGGAAGGCCGGGAGCCGGCGCCGACCTGTCAGCCAGGAGACCTGCCGGCATGAAAGTGCGTGCGTGCCAGTCGGCGTCGGGCGGGGTGTACCGATACGTTGGCCGCGGCGTGACACTGCCCCGGTATCCCGTTGAGTTCCGCCCCCGATTCCATTCCTGCGTCGCCCGCCGTGCGCCCGTCGGCTTGCCCGGGGCTCGTGCGCGTCGTCGCGGCCGCCGACGGCGGGCTGTGCCGGATCAAGCTGCCGGGCGGCCGGCTCGACGCGCGGCAGGCGCGTGCAATCGCCGCCGCCGCGCGCGCCTGCGGCTCCGGCGCGATCGACGCGACCAATCGCGCGAATCTCCAGTTGCGCGGCATCCGCGACGGCGCGGCCGATACGCTGGCCGACGCATTGCTCGACGCGGGCCTGGGCCCGCGCGCGAGCGCCGCCGATGCCGCCGACGACCGGGCCGCGCTCGCCGCGCGCGACGACGTCCGCAACCTGATGCTCAGCCCGCTCGCGGGGCGCGATCCCGACGCACTGCTCGACAGCCGCGCGCTCGCGCTGCCGTTGCTCGACATGCTGACGCACGAGCCGCGCCGCGGCGAGGTGTCGCCGAAATTCTCGATCCAGCTCGACGGCGGCGAATCGGTCGCGGCGCTCGATCATCCGCACGACATCTGGCTCGCCGCGTGGCGTCGAGGCGACGGTGTGGTCCGCATCGCCGCGGGCCTGGCAGGCTGCCCGCCGGTCGCGCCCGGTGATCCGTCCGCTTCGTTCGACGTCGCGCCGGACCAGACCGTCGCGCTCGTTCGCGCGCTGCTGCTCGCGTTCCTCGATCTCGCACCGGCCGACGTCACGCGGATGCGCGCTTTGCTCGCGACCTGCGGCGCATGCGCATTGCGCGCGCGCGCGCAGTATTACGCGCCCTTCCCGCTCGAAGCCGATCCGGCACTGGCCGGCTGGCGGCGCAAGCAGGCGGACGCCGCGCTGCGTTTCGGTGCAAGGCCGTCGCGCGATGCGGATCGCTGCAGCGTCGGCGCGCAGTTCGTGCTCGGCCGGTTCGACGCAACACAACTGGAACGGCTTGCGGCACTCGCCGACGCGGAAGGCGACGGCACGCTGTCGATGACCCCGTGGCAGGGCGTGTTCGTGCACGGCGTCCCGCACGAACGCACGCCAGCCGTGCTCGACGCGTTCGCGTCGATCGGCCTCGTGTGCACGACGTCCGACCCGCTGGCGGCGCTGGTCGCCTGCACCGGCAGCGCGGGCTGCGCGAAGTCGCGCGCCGATACGAAACACGATGCGCTCGCGCTGGCCGCGCGCGTCGGCCATCCGGTCGACGTGCACCTGACCGGCTGCGAGCGCCACTGCGCGCTGCCGCGTCCCGCGATGCATACCCTCGTCGCGGTCGCGCCCGGACGCTACGACCTTTACCGGCGCGACGCCGCCGCGGGCCTCGGCGCCCCGCTCGCGCGCCATCTGACGATTGACCAGGCCGCGGACCGACTGACGGGCGCGCGGCACAGCCAGGACACCACCGATGCTTGACTATATTCGCGACGGGCAGGAAATCTACCGCCAGTCGTTCGCGACGATCCGCGCCGAGGCCGACCTGTCGCAGATTCCGCCCGATCTCGAGAAGCTCGCAGTGCGCGTGATCCACGCGTGCGGGATGGTCGACGTGGCCTACGACCTGCGCTTCTCGGCCGGCGCCGGCACGGCGGGCCGCGCGGCGCTCACGGCCGGCGCGCCGATCCTGTGCGACGCGCGCATGGTCGCCGAAGGCATCACGCGCGCGCGGCTGCCGGCCGGCAATCGCGTGATCTGCACGCTCGGCGAACCGGAAGTCCCCGACCTTGCGCGGCATCTCGGCAACACGCGCTCGGCCGCGGCGCTCGAACTGTGGCGCCCGCATCTGGCCGGCAGCGTCGTCGTGATCGGCAATGCGCCGACCGCGCTGTTCCACCTGCTCGACATGATCGACGCCGGTGCGCCGCGCCCCGCGTTGATCCTCGGCTTTCCGGTCGGCTTCATCGGCGCTGCCGAATCCAAGGCGGCACTCGACGCCGACAGCCGCGGCGTGCCGTACGTCGCGCTGCTCGGCCGTCGCGGCGGCAGCGCGATGGCCGCAGCCGCCGTCAACGCACTCGCGACGGAGGCAGAATGATGGCCCCGCGCGGACGCCTGTTCGGGGTCGGCGTCGGCCCCGGCGACCCCGAACTGATGACGATCAAGGCGCTGCGCGTGCTGCAGGCCGCGCCGGTGGTCGCGTATTTCGTCGCGAAGGGCAAGAAAGGCAATGCCTACGGGATCGTCGAGGCGCACCTGCTCGAAGCGCAGACGCAACTGCCGCTCGTCTATCCGGTGACGACCGAGGCGCTGCCGCCGCCGCTCTGCTACGAGACCGTGATCGCCGATTTCTACGACACCGCCGCCGAGATCGTCGCGTCGCATCTCGACGCCGGGCGCGACGTCGCGGTGATCTGCGAAGGCGATCCGTTCTTCTACGGGTCGTACATGTACCTGCACGATCGCCTCGCGCCGCGCTACGACACCGAAGTGATCCCCGGCGTGTGCGCGATGCTCGGCGGCACGGCCGTGCTCGGCCAGCCGCTCGTCTATCGCAACCAGAGCCTGTCGGTGCTGTCCGGCGTGCTGCCGGCGGACGAATTGCGCGCGCGACTCGCGCAGGCCGACGCGGCCGTCGTGATGAAGCTCGGCCGCAACTTCGACAAGGTGCGGCGCGTGCTCGACGAACTGGGGCTCGCGAAGCGCGCGCTGTACGTCGAGCGCGCGACGATGGCGGCGCAGCGCATCGTGCCGCTCGACGAAGTCGATCCGATGGCGTCGCCGTACTTCTCGCTGCTCGTCGTGCCGGGGGAAAAATGGCAAGGATGACGACTCCGCCCGCGATCGTGATTCTCGGCGCGGGTGCACTCGATACCGCGCGGCGCATCCAGGCGCGTTATCCGGGCGCAGTCGTGCACGGGCTCGCGTCGCGCGTCGAGGCCGACGTGCCGTTCGACGAACTCGGCGCGCACATGCGCGAGCTTTACGCGCGCGGCCTGCCGATCGTCGCGCTGTGCGCGGCCGGCATCGTGATCCGTTGCGTCGCGCCGGCGCTGGCCGACAAGGGTGTCGAGCCGCCGGTGCTCGCGGTCGCGGAAGACGGTTCGGCCGTCGTGCCGCTGCTCGGCGGGCTGACGGGCGTCAACGTGATCGCGCGCGAAATCGCCGAATGCCTCCGCGTCGCGCCCGCGATCACGACGAGCGGCGAGCTGCGCTTCGGCGCGTGCGTGCTCAACCCGCCCGACGGCTATGCGCTCGCCGATCTCCAGCAAGGCAAGCGTTTCGTGTCCGATCTGCTCGCGGGTGCGGCGACGCGCATCGACGGCGCGGCGCCCTGGCTCGACGACGTCGCGCTGCCGCGTGACGACGCGGCCGCGCATGCGATCCGCGTGACGCCCGATGCGTGGCGCGGGGCGCGCGACGAACTCGTGATCCATCCGCGCAGCGTGGTGGTCGGCATCGCGGCACGCGGCGTGCAGGCCGATGCGTCGCCATCGCTTGCCGGGCGCATCGACGCGCTGCTCGATACGCACGGACTCGCGCGGCTGGCGCTCGCCGCATTGGTCGCCCCGGCGTCGTTGCTCGGCGATGCGCGCGTCGAAGCGGCGGCACGGACGCTGGACGTGCCGTTGCGCTTCGCCGATGTCGACGGCGACGGCGACGAAGGCGCCGATGCCGCTGCCCTGCTGGGTTCGACGTTGCGCGTGGCGCACACGCTGCGCGCAACGTCCGACGGCCTCGCGTGCGCGGTCGCGACGCAACCCGTCGATCCCGCGACGCTCGGCCGTGCACGCGGCCGCCTGACGGTGCTCGGCCTCGGCCCGGGCGATGCGGCGTGGCTCACGCCCGCCGCGCGCACCGCGCTCGCGCAAGCCACCGACATCCTCGGCTATACGACCTACGTGACGATGGCCGGCCCGTTCCGCGCCGACCAACGCGTCCACGGCACGGACAATCGCGAGGAAATGCAGCGCGCGCGCCATGCGTTCGAACTGGCGGCCGAAGGCCGGCGCGTCGCGGTCGTCTCGTCGGGTGACCCGGGTGTCTTCGCGATGGCCGCGGCCGTGCTCGAAGCGCTCGACGAAGCACGCGACCCGCGATGGGCCGCGGTCGAACTGCGCGTCGAACCCGGCGTATCGGCATCCCTCGCGACCGCCGCGCAGGCTGGCGCGCCGCTCGGCCACGATTTCTGCGCGATCTCGCTGTCGGACAACCTGAAGCCGTGGGACGTGATCGAGTCGCGCCTGCGGCACGCGGCGCAAGCCGATCTCGTGATGGCGTTCTACAACCCGATCTCGCGTGCGCGGCCGTGGCAGCTCGACCGTGCGCTCGATGCGGTGCGCGCGCATCGCGCGGCCGACACGGTCGTCGTGCTCGGCCGCGATATTGGCCGGCCCGGCGCGACGCTCACGACGACGACGCTCGGCGCGCTGCGCAGCGATCAAGTGGACATGCGCACGATGGTGATCGTCGGCTCGTCGACGACGCGGCGTTTCGCAATCGGCGACGGGCGTGAGTGGGTCTACACGCCGCGCTGGTATCGCTGAGCGTCGCTGCGCAACGCGCGGTTGACCATCCGGCCGAAACCAGACGGAAAAATCGCCCGCTTCGCGTTTCGGCATCTGCGTCACGTACCAGGGCGCGAAATACTGCGCGAAATGGTGGACGCAAGGCGACAACCCGAGCGCGGGCGGCGTGTGGGTGAAGTCATGACGCCGCGGCGCACCATCGGCGCGTGACGCGCCACGGCCGTTCCCGGATGCCGCCCGGCATCGCGGCGAACGGCCGCCGAAACCGTCTCCGCCCTGCTTCGCGTTTTTTGCTAGCCCCGCCCCTGCTCCGCCAGCAGCCGCGCCTTTGCGTCGACCAGCAGCGCCGCATGCATGTCGCGATGCTGGCGGATCCGCTCGGTCGGCCCGACGACCGACAGCCCGTACCAGTCGCCGTCGAGCGTCAGCGCGACCGCGATCGCCGACAGCTCGGGCGCGCTCTCGCCGAGGTTTTCGGCCCAGCCGAGTTCGCGAAACCGTGCGGTCTGCGCGACGAGCGCCGGCAGGTCGGCCACCGTCGCATCGGTGAAGCGTTCGAACGACAGCTGCGCGCCGAGCGCCTGCTGCGCGTCGCTCGCGAGCTCCGCGAAGATCGCCTTGCCGATCGAGTTCGCATGCAGCGGACGCAGCTCGCCCGGCTGGCGCGTGTAGCGGATCGCCTGCTCGGACTCGACGACGTCGAGATACGTGACCGACGTGCCCTGGATCTTGCCGAGCACGGCCGTCTCGCGGCTCGCGTCGCGCAGCGCGACGAGATGCGGATGCACGATGTCGACGACGGGATCGGGCGCGTCGATCGCGGCGGCGATCGTCTGCAGGCGTCGCGTCGGATAGTAGCCGCCGCGCTTGCGCGCCTCGTACAGATAGCCGCGGCTCACGAGCGTGCGCGCCATCGCCAGGCAGCTCGACGCCGGCACGTTGAGCAGGCGCGCGAGTTCGGTGAGCGGCAGCGGCCGCCGTTCGGCGGCGAACAGCTCGAACAGGTCGAGCGTGCGGGCAACGAGTTTGACGTCCATGACGAGCGCTTGATTCGGAACGGGAAATCGCGCGCCGGGCGGGCCGCCGCGCGTCAGTACGACTTCGGCAGCCCGAGCACCTTCTCCGCGATGTAGCACAGGATCAGTTGCGGACTCACGGGCGCGAGCCTCGGAATCATACACTCGCGCAGGTAGCGCTCGACGTGGTATTCCTTCGCATAGCCCATCCCGCCGTGCGTCGCGATCGCCGTCTGGCACGCCTGGAACGCGGCTTCCGCGCCGAGGTACTTCGCGGCGTTCGCCTCCGCGCCGCACGACTGCCCCGCGTCGTAGCGCGTCGCGGCTTTCATCACCATCAGCCACGCGGCCTCGAGCTGCATCCATGCCTGCGCGAGCGGATGCTGGATCGACTGGTTCTGCCCGATCGGCCGGCCGAATACGACGCGTTCGCACGCATACTGCGTTGCGCGCCGCAGCGCGGCCTGACCAAGGCCGATCGCCTCGGCGGCGATCAGGATCCGCTCGGGGTTCAGCCCGTGCAGCAGGTAGCGGAAACCGTCGCCCTCATTGCCGATCAGGTCGTCGCGCGGCACGCGCAGGTTGTCGATGAACAGCATGTTCGAATCGACGGCCTTGCGGCCCATTTTCTCGATCTCGCGCACCTCGACGCACGAACGGTCGAGGTCAGTGTAGAAGAGGCTCAAGCCGTCGGTTGGCTTCGCGACCTGGTCGAGCGGCGTCGTGCGCGCGATGATCAGCATCTTGTTCGCGACCTGCGCGGTCGAAATCCAGATCTTGCGGCCGCTCAGCACGTAGTGGTCGCCGTCGCGACGCGCCTGCGTGGTCAGATGCGTCGTGTCGAGTCCGGCATCGGGCTCGGTCACCGCGAAGCAGGCCTTGTCGCGTCCGGCGATCAGCGGCGGCAGGAAGCGCGCCTTCTGCGCGTCGTTGCCGAACACCTGCACCGGGTTCAGCCCGAAGATGTTCATGTGGACGGCCGATGCGCCCGACAGGCCGGCACCCGACGCGCTGATCGTGCGCATCATGAGCGCAGCCTCGGTCATCCCGAGCCCGGCGCCGCCATGGGCCGGGTCCATCGCGATGCCGAGCCAGCCGGCCTCGGCGAGCGCCGCGTGAAAGTCGGACGGAAACCCGCCCGCGCGATCGCGTTCGAGCCAGTAGTCGTCGCCGAAGCGCTCGCAGATTTTCTCGATCGCGCTTTCGATCGCGCGCTGGTCGTCGGTCAGGTCGAACTGCATGGATTGCCCTCCAGGAAAACGTGAGCGGCGCGCCGCGCGCGAGACAACGCCGGGTTTCGGAGCGGCCTTCTTGGTGGAGGCCGGCGCGACGGATACGCGGACGCTCACAACGGAAACACGCCCGTCGCGACCGCGGCGAAGACCATCAGCACGGTGGCGGCGAACAGGAACGGAATCGTGAATTTCTGGTGCTCGGCCAGCTCGACGCCGGTCAGGCCGACGATCAGGAACGTCGCTGGCGTGAGCGGACTGACCGGAAAACCGGTCGTCATCTGGCCGAGCAGCGCGGCCTGCGCCATCTGGATCGGCGGCACGCCGAGCAGCTTCGCGCTTTCCGCGAGCACCGGCAGCACGCCGAAGTAGAACGAGTCGGGATCGAACAGCAGGCTGAGCGGCATCGACAGCAGGCCGAGCACGAACGGCATGTGGCGCGCATGCTCGACCGGAACGTGCGCGACGACGACCTCGGCCATTGCCTTGAGCATCCCGGTGCCCGACATGATCCCGGTGAATGCGCCGGCCGCGAGCAGCACGCTCGCCATCATCAGCGCGGCCTTCGCATGCGCGTCGATCCGCTCGCGCTGCGCCTGCACGTCCGGATAGTTGATGACGAGCGCGGCCACCGTGCCGAGCATGAACATCACCATCGGGTCGATGATGCCCGACACCAGCGTGCCGAGCACGACGAGCGTCAGCGCCAGATTGATCCGGAAACGGCCGGGCCGGCGCAGCGCGCGTTCGGCGTCGGTCAGCTCGCGCGGCGCGATCGCGAGCGATGCCGCGCCGGCGCGATCGAGCCCGAGCCGCTTCGCCTCGCGCACGCCGAGGACGTAGGCGGTGCCGAACACGAACGCGAGCCCGACGATCTGCACCGGGATCATCGGCATGAAGATTGCCGAACCGGGAATGTGCAAGGCCGCCGACGCGCGCAGCATCGGCCCGACCCACGGCAGGAAGTTGACACCGGCCGCCATCGACGCGACGCACGCGAGGATCCGCCGGTCCATGCCGAGCCGTGTGTAGAGCGGCATCATCGCGGGCAGCGTGACGAGAAACGTGACGGCACCCGAGCCGTCCAGATGGATCAGCAGCGCGAGCAGCGCCGAGCCCGTCACGATGCGCGGCGGATGGCAGCCGATCACGCGCAGTACGCCCGCGATGATCGGGTCGAGCATCCCCGCATCGGTGAGGATACCGAAAAAAAGAATCGCAAAAACGAACATCCCGGCGATGGGGCCGATATTCTGCACGCCGTGCACGATGAACTTGCCGGTCGAGAGTCCGAAGCCGGCCGCGAGCGACGCGGCCACCGGCACGACGATCAGCGCGACGAGCGGCGACAGCCGCTTCGTGATGATCAGGCCGAACAGCGCGACGATCGTGGTCGCGCCGATCCATGCGAGCATGATGTGTCTCCTCTTGCAGCGGCGCGTGTCCGGTGCGACGCGGTGTGATGTGCGAAAGGGGCGCGGGCGTGCGGTGCCGCACGCCGCCGGCCGCGATGCGGGTCAGTTGCGACGCGGGCCGTTGTCGTCGCGTGCGTCGTCGGCAAACACCTGCGCCGCGTGTTCGTTCAGCGCGGGCGGCGGCCGCCGGTACGTGGCCGGCGTGCGGCCGAGCTTGATCGGCGACGCGATGCCGCGATGCCGACCCAGTTCGACCTTCATCTGGCGATGCGCGACGTGCGGATGGTCGAGCGCCGCGTCGAGCCCGAGCACGGGCGCGCACGGCACGCCGCGGCGCATCAGCTGCTCGGCCAGTGCCGCGCCGTCGTGTTCGGCCAGTGCCGTTTCGAGCAGCGCGCGCAATGCGGCGCGGTTCGCGCTGCGCGCGCGGTTGTCGACGAAGCGCGGATCGTCGGGCCACTCGCGCGTGCCGAGGACGTCGCACAGCGCGGCGAACTGCCCGTTGTTGCCGACCGCGAGAAAGATGTCGACGCTCGCGGTCGGAAAGCTGTCGTAAGGCGTGATGTTCGGATGCGCGTTGCCGGTGCGCACCGGGGCCCGCCCCGAATGGAAGAAGTTCGGCGTATGCGGATGCAGGATCGACAGCGCGCAGTCGAACAGCGTCGATTCGACGAATTGGCCGCGCCCGCTCGCATCGCGTTCGCGAAGCGCCATCAGCACGCCGAGCGCCGCGTTCAGCCCGGTGACGAGATCGACGATTGGCACGCCGACGCGCAGCGGCGCCCCGCCCGCCTCGCCGTTCACGCTCATCAGCCCGGCCAGTGCCTGCACGGCCGCGTCGTAGCCGGGCAGCCCGCCGAGCGGGCCGTCCGCACCGAAGCCCGACACGCGGCAATGGACGAGACGCGGAAAGCGTGCGTGCAGCGTATCGAAGCCGAGGCCCCAGCGCTCCATCGTGCCGATCTTGAAGTTTTCGACCAGCGCGTCGGCGTGCTCGAGCAGGCCGAGCAGCCGCTCGCGATCCTCCGGCTTCGTCAGGTCGAGCGCGATGCCGAGCTTGTTGCGGTTCACGCCGAGGAAATACGACGCGGTGTCGCCGTCGAACGGCGGCCCCCAGGTGCGGGTCTCGTCGCCCGACGGCGGTTCGACCTTGATCACCTCCGCGCCGTGGTCGGCGAGAATCTGCGTCGCGTACGGGCCGCCCAGCACCCGCGACAGATCGATGATGCGCAACCCCGCCAACGCGCCCTGCTGCTCCAGCTCCGCCATGCGTCTCGCTCCTGCTCCCGGTTGATCGGACCGTCTGTTCCGTCGTGCCGACAGCGGCGGCACGGGTTCCCGGACTCGAACGATAATTCCTGTATGTGAATTTATATTCACACTCGGGAATTTTATTGTCAAGCCGGATATGCCCGGCAGCCGTGTGAAGAACGCGGCCGCCCGCAAGTGGGGACGACACCGAACGCAGGCCGGTTGCGGCGCCGGGCCGCGGTTCGTTAAGCTGGCGCAAGGTGCTCACTGAGTAAAGGCGGACCTTTCATGAAACACATGCTGCTCGCGGCCATCATGCTGGCGTCGACGCTGGGCGTCGCCCGCGCGCAAACCCAGACCTTCCATTTTGGCGAGGGACAATCACAGCCGCGAGCCGCCGCGCCGACGGCACGGCCCGCGCCCACGCGCCCGCACGTGACGCCGCCACCGCATCAGCACCGGCGTGCGATCCACAAGCGGCGTCGTGGGCGGTCCGGGAAGCCGGCACGCACGGGGCTCTACACGCACGCGTGATGCGATGCGCGTTGCGCGCGACAACGCACGGAACTGTCACGAACGCCCGGTATGATCGGCGCGGCGGCTTGCATGCCGTCGTGCCCGACGATCGGGCGACAGGCCGGCAACGCCGGTCGACCTACATTTCCTCCACGATTCAGCACCTGTTTTGCCGAACATGAATATCGGGCCGGATACCGTCGCCAGCATCAAGGAACGCGCCACGATCGTGTGCCGCCAGCGCAGCAGCGTGCTGCTGGTCGCCCGCACCGCGGCGCGCTGGTCGCTGCCGGGCGGCACGATCCGGCGCGGCGAGACGCCGCTGGAGGCCGCGCATCGGGAACTGGCGGAGGAAACGCGGCTGGAGGGGCTCGCGCTCGACTATGCGGTGCAGTTCGGCGGCCTCACGAAGCTCCATCACGTGTTCGTGGCCGACGTGCCGAAACACCTGACGCCGCGCGCGAGCAACGAGATCGCGCGCTGCAAGTGGTTCGACGTCGAACAGCTCGAGACGCTGCGCGCCAGCGTGCCGACCCGCAAGATCATCGAACTGCTGCACCTCGACCGCTTTCCCGCGCTTGCGGACGGGCGGCTCCGCGAGCGCTGAACCGGCCCGCGCGGCTCAGGTGCGCAGCAACGGACCGGCCTTGCGCTCGAGCAGCGCGACCAGTTCGGGCTGCATGTACGCGTAGCGGTCGGGAATGTCGAGGCAGACGATCTTCTTGTGCTTCAGCCGGATGCCGAATCGCGCGGACAGCTTCGCCTTGTGTGCACGCTCCATCACGAACACGATCTCGGCCCATTCGAGTTGCTCGGCGGACAAGCGCGTCTGCGCGTCGGGCGCGAGGCCCGCGGAGTCGGTTTCGACGCCCGGCCACGCGGCGAACACCGCCTCGGCCGTGGGGCTGCGCAGCCGGTTGCGGCTACAGATGAACAGGGCCCGTGTCATGCCGGTGCACGACGGCCGGATTGTCCGTTCAACCGTTCAACCCTGCGGAATCGTGCCGGGCCGCACGTAGGCCAGCATGTGCGGCACGTAGTCGGCCTTGCCGAGCTCGACGCCGTGATGGCGCAGGATCGCGTACGCGGCGATCGCGTGAAAGTAGAACTGCGGCAGCGCCCAATCGCGCGCGTACTGTTCGCCCGTCATGTCGAACGCGATGCCGTTCGGCAGTTCGAGCGCGATCGGCAGCGCGGCTCCGCCATCGAGTGCGTCGGGCGCGAGTTCGCCAAGGAATGCGATCGTGCCGGCGACGATCCCTTGCGCGTCGCCCAGCGTGCCGGGCTGCGCGTCGGCATGCCAGCCGGCTTCCCGCAACGCCAGCAGCGCGTCCGGCAGCGCTTCGCCGCGCAGACGATAGACCGGTTCCATTGCCTGGAAGCACGAAAACCTCACCTGGGCGGCGAGCGGATACATGTCGGGCGCGAGCTTGAGCGTCAGCAATGCATCGGGCGCGTTGCCCTCGGCCTGCCGGTGCGCGGCGGCCTTGTCGAGCCACGCGGATTGCGCGCGCAGCATCTGGGTGAAGGTCGGAACGAGAAGTTGGGTCGGTGACATCCATGCTCTCCGATGAGGCGTTCGCGCCACGACATCAATGTCGGGGCAACTCCGTATTCTGCCGTAGCCGACGCTTCGACGCGAAACCGGTGACGTATCACGCGATCGACACCTGGTATGTCACGGTTTGCCGTGGCGTGCCAGGAACCGATCGAATTGCGACGCGAACGTCTTGCCGTCGCGTACGCTGAACGGGGCCGGGCCGCCTGTATCGATGCCCGCGCTGCGCAGCTGTTCCATCATCGAGCGCGTCGACAGCCGTTCCTCGATGTTCTCGCGGCTGAACCAGTTGCCGCGCGGGTCGAGCGCATGCGCGCCCTTGTCGAGGACGGCGGCTGCCAGCGGGATGTCGGCGGTGATGACGAGATCGCCGGCTTCCGCGAGTTCGACGATCCGCGCATCGGCCACGTCGAAGCCGGCCGGCACCTGCAGCGCCTTGATGAACGGAGACGGCGGCGTGCGCAGGAACTGGTTCGCGACCAGCGTCACGCAGATCTCGGCACGACGCGCGGCGCGAAACAGCATGTCCTTGATGACGGCGGGACAGGCGTCGGCATCGACGAGTACTTGCATGGCAGGCATTCCGGTGGGGAGAAAAGGCGATCATAGCGCAGCGCCGGCGATCGCCACGCACGGCTGACCATGCGATCAGCCGGCCGGCCCGGGGCACAGTGATGCGGCCGTCATCCATTGCGCGTCCCATGCATCGGCGAGCCGCCTGCCCTGCCCGATTCGCACGGCCGCGTCGTCGAAGTCGACGAACATGACGTGATCGGCGGCCGCCGGTCTCGACGGCGTTTCGCGCGTGCGGCCGTCGGACAGTACCCATAGCCAGCGCTGCCGGTCCGGCGTACGCCGTGCGACGCCCGCGAGCAATTGCGCGGCGGCCGCGATGCCGTCGGCAAGCGGCGTGCCGCCGCCGCCGTCCACCGGTTCGAGCCAGCGCGCATTCCACCAGCGCGGCACGGCCGGGCCGAAGCGCTTCGCGGCGCCGTTGCCGCCGAAGCAGATCAGCGCTGTTTCCACGCGGTCGCGCGCGGCCTGATCGAAGTACGCGACGATCAGGCCTTTCGCGAGCGCGAGCCGATCGTGCGACAGCATCGACGCAGAACAGTCGAGCACGAAACAATGGAGTGCGCGCGGTGTGCCGGCCCGCTTGCGGAAACGCAGATGGTCGGCGTGCAGCGGGGCACCGCGCTTCGCGGCGAGCGTCGCCGGCCATGCGACGGCCGTGCCGGCACGCACCGTGCCCGGCACGCGCGCGGCAGCGCCTGGTTGCCATCGAGGACCGCGAACGGCGTTCGCGGCGGCGTCGGCTCGATGGCTCAGCGTTTTTTTAACGGCAGCGGCACCACGCTCTTCACGTCACGCAGTCCGACCGGCGCGGGCGGCAGGTAGCCCCAGTCGCCTTGCGCCGCAGTCGCGTCGTTGCGGGCCGCGCCTGGTGGAGGCTCGGGCTGCCGGTGCATATCCGGCGGCGTATCGTCGTCGCGGTTGCCGCCGGCCTCTGCATTCGACTGCGTCGCGTCCGACGACGGCGGCGTACCCGCATGACGCCGATGCCGCAGCACCGCGTCGGCCACACGTTCGACGTGCGACACCGTCACCGCGTCGGCCTGCTCCAGCGCCGCGAGCGCGCGCGCGGCGCGCAGCATCACGAGGTCGGCGCGCAGGCCGTCGACGGCCGCGTCGATGCACAGCGCGCTGACGCGCGCATGAACCGCATCGTCGAAATCCAGCGTCGACAACCGTGCCCGCGCCGCGTGAATCCGGTCGCCGAGTTCGCGCTGCGCGGCCGCGTGACGTGCACGAAACGCGTCCGGGTCGAGATCGAACGCGAGGCGCGCCTTCACGATCCGCTCGCGCTGCGCGGCATCGAAGCAGTTCTCGAGCTCGACCATCAGCCCGAAGCGGTCGAGCAGTTGCGGGCGCAGTTCGCCTTCTTCGGGATTCATCGTGCCGACCAGCACGAAGCGCGCGTCGTGCGCATGCGACACGCCATCGCGCTCGACCACGTTCACGCCGCTCGCGGCGACGTCGAGCAGCGTATCGACGAGCCCGTCGGCGAGCAGGTTCACCTCGTCGACGTACAGCACGCCACGATGTGCGCGCGCGAGCAGGCCCGGCCGGAAGCGCACGCCGTTTTCAGCGAGCGCATGTGCGAGATCGAGCGTGCCCGTGACCTGTTCGTCGCTCGCCGACAGCGGCAGCGTGACGAATGCTCCTTCAGGCAGCAGTTCGGCGAGCGCGCGTGCGGCGGTCGATTTCGCGGTGCCGCGCGGCCCGCTGACGAGCACGCCGCCGAGCGACGGGTCGATCGCCGCGAGCAGCAGCGCCTGCTGCAGCGGTTGCTGCGCGACCAGCGCCGCGAACGGGAATACCGCGCGGGCGCGATGCGTCGTCGGATCGGTCATCGCCGTCCTCCTTCCTGAAATTGTTCGCTGTCGAGCCAGACCGCTTCGATCCGCTCGCGATAGTCGCCCGGCTGCTGCCACAGCCCCCGCTGCATCGCTTCGACGAAGCGTTCGCAGATGCCGTGCAGCGCCTTCGGGTTGTGTCGTTCGAGGAACGCGCGCGTGTCGCCGTCGAACAGGTACGCGTCGGCGACGAGCGCGTACTGGTGGTCCGACAGCACGCGCGCGGTCGCGTCGTAGCCGTACAGGTAGTCGACGGTCGCGGCCATTTCGGCCGCGCCCTTGTAGCCATGGCGTTTGACGCCGTCGAGCCATTTCGGATTGACGACGCGCGAACGGATCACGCGCGCGATTTCCTCGCGCAACGTGCGCATCTTCGGCGCGACCGGGTTCGCATGGTCGCCGTGGTAGATGCTCGGCTGCTGCCCCGACATGTGCCGCACGGCTGCCGTCATCCCGCCCTGGAACTGGTAGTAGTCGTTCGAATCGAGGATGTCGTGTTCGCGGCTGTCCTGGTTCTGCACGACGACGTCGATCGTCGCGAGCCGTTCGCCGAACACGTCGGGCGCGGCGTCGCCGGCGCTGTTCTGCGCGTATGCATGGCCGCCCCACTGGCGGTACGCATCGGCGAGATCGGCGTCGGTCTGCCAGCGGCGCTGGTCGATCAGGTCCTGCAGGCCCGCGCCGTAGCTGCCCGGCCGCGCGCCGAACACGCGCCAGCCGGCACGACGCCGCGCTTCGTCCGGCGCCACGCCCTGCTCGATCCATTTCGCGCGTTCGCGTTCGACGCGCGCGCGGATCGGGTTCAGTGCCTCGGGCTCGTCGAGCGCGGCAACGGCCTGCACGGCCGCGTCGAACAGGTGCATCAGGTTCGGGAAGGCGTCGCGGAAGAAGCCCGACACGCGCAGCGTCACGTCGATGCGCGGCCGGTCGAAGATCTCGATCGGCAGGATCTCGAAGTCGGTCACGCGATGGCTGCCATGCGCCCATTTCGGCCGCACGCCGAGGAGCGCGAACGCCTGCGCGATGTCGTCGCCGCCGGTGCGCATCGTGGCCGTCCCCCAGACCGACAGCCCGATCGCGCGCGGATAGTCGCCGTGATCCTGCAGATGGCGTTCGATCAGCTGCTGCGCGGATTTCAGTCCGAGCGACCAGGCGGCCTGCGTCGGCACCGCGCGCGTATCGACCGAATAGAAGTTGCGGCCCGTCGGCAGCACGTCGGGCCGGCCGCGCGACGGCGAGCCGCTCGGCCCCGGCGGCACGAAGCAGCCGTCGAGCCCGCGCAGCAGCTGGCGCAGTTCCTCGCCGCCGCATGCGTCGAGTGCGGGCAGCAGCGTCGAGCGCACGCGTTCGAGCACGGCGCGCGTGTGCGGCCAGTCGCCGGGCGGCGTTGGGTCCCCATCGGCGCCGGTCGCGCCGGAAACAGTCACGCACAGGCCGTCGAGCCAATGCTGCGCGAGCCGTTCGAGCCGCTCGCGCGTGTCGCCGGCATGGCGCCACGGCGACGCGTCGAGCGCTCGCAGAACGGCCGGCCGCGGGCCCGTCCACGGTGCGGCCCAGTCGGCCGCGAGCGGATCGAAATCGTCGCCGAGCGCGAGATCGCGCGCGAGCGCGCCGATCAGCCCCGCGCGTTCGCCCTTGCCGTCGCCGACCGGAAAACGTGCGAGCGCGAGCAGTGTGTCCCGTCGCTGACGGTCGGTGGGCGACACCCCGAACACGTGCAGCCCGTCGCGAATCTGTGCTTCCTTCAATTCGCACAGCCACGCGTCGACGCGCGTCAGCAGCGCATCCTCGTCGCCCGCATCGCGCGGCGGCGACACGCTCAGTTCGTCGTGCAGCCGGTGTTCGGCGATCGTCGCGAGGATCGTCTTGCGCAGCAGCTTCGCGCGGCGCGCGTCGACCATCAGCGCTTCGTAGTATTCGTCGACCTGCCGTTCGAGATCCTGCAGCGGGCCGTAGTTTTCCGCGCGCGTGAGCGGCGGCATCAGGTGATCGATGATCACGGCCTGCGCGCGGCGCTTCGCCTGGCTGCCCTCGCCCGGATCATTGACGATGAACGGATACAGATGCGGCAGCGGCCCGAGCGTCAGGTCGGGCCAGCACGCGTCGGACAGTGCGACGCTCTTGCCCGGCAGCCATTCGAGGTTGCCGTGCTTGCCGAGGTGGATGACCGCGTCGATGCCGAACGCATCGCGCAGCCAGAAGTAGAACGCGAGATACGCGTGCGGCGGCACGAGATCCGCATCGTGGTAGCTCGCATAGTCGTTCTCGCCGCGCGAGCGCGACGGCTGGATGCCGACGAACACGTTGCCCGTGCGCCAGCCGGCAATCGTGAAGCGCCCCTGCCGCAGCGTCGGGTCTGCTTCGGGCGGGCCCCAGCGTGCGTTCAGCGCGTCGCGCACGGCGGCCGGCAGACGCGAGAAACGCGCGACGTAATCGGCCAGCGCGAAGCTCTGGAATGCGGGGCGCAACGCATGCACGGCCGGGTCGTTGGTGACGCCTTCGGTGAGTCGCGCGATCAGCGCGTCGCCATCGGCCGGCAGGTCGGCCACGGCATAGCCCGCATCGCGCAGCGCCGCCAGCACATGCAGTGCGGACGCCGGCGTGTCGAGCCCGACGCCGTTGCCGATCCGCCCTTCGCTTTGCGGATAGTTCGCGAGGATCAGCGCGATGCGCTTGTCGGCATTGTCGAGCGTGCGCAGCCGGCACCAGCCGCGCGCGAGCGCCGCGACGAACGCGATGCGTTCGGCGTCCGGCTGGTAGCGCACGACGTCGACTTCGGTGTGCGGACAACGATATGCCAGCCCCTTGAAGCTCACCGCGCGCGTGACGATGCGCCCGTCGACCTCGGGCAACGCGATGTGCATCGCGATGTCGCGCGCATGCAGCCCCTGGTTGTCGGACACCCACGCGTCGCGGTTGCCGCCGGACAGGATCACCTGCAGCACCGGTGCATCGCCGGCGAGCACGTCGGGCTCGGGGCTGTCGATCGCGCCGGCCGCGAAAGCGGTTGTGTTCAGCACGAGCGCGACATCGTGCGTGTCGCACAGCTGCGTGATGACCTCGCGACTCACCGCATCCTTCAATGACGTGACCGCGATCGGCAACGGATTGAGCCCCTCGCGCACGAGCGCATCGGCCAGCGCGTCGAACACCGCGGTGTTCGCGGCCTGCCAGTGCGCGCGATAGAACAGGATCGCGACGACGGGTGCGCCGGGCGTCCAGTGCGCCCGCCAGTCGTCGACGCTCGCCGGGTCGCGCGCCGGGTGGTACAGCGCGGCGGCCGGCAGCGGGCGCGGCAGCTCGGGCTCGTCGCCGAATCCGAGCGTATGGAACGCGATGCTGCGCAGCAAGGCCTCGGCGTTGTGCCTTCCGCCTTCGCGCAGATAGCGCCACCACCGCCGGCACAGGTCGGGCGCAACCGTGCTCTTCGCGACGAGGTTCGGGTCTTCCTGCAGGTCGCCCGAGAACATCGCCAGCTGCTGCTTCCGTTTCGACGCGAGCGACACGGCCTGCTCGATCCCGTACGGCCAGTATGCTTCGCCGCCCAGATGATCGATCACGACCGTCTTCGCGTGACGCAGCACGTCGTCGACATAGAAATCGACCGACGCCGGCTGCCGCAGGAACGTGACGTTCGCAAGCCGCACGCTCGGAAAGCCGGCAGGCAGTTTCGGCACGACGCTGGCCAGCAGCGACAGCGTCGTGTCGGCCGAGCTCAGGATCACGATGTCGGCCGGCTGCTGGTCGATCCGGACGACGCCCTGCGTATCGTCGACGAACCCGCCCGGCGTGGTGCGCAGCAGATGCATCGCGCGTTACGCCTGTTGCAGGTCGGCCGCGCACGCGGCGTCGAACGCGCGCTGCAGCGCGGCCGCGTCGAGATCCTCGCCGATCAGCACGAAGCGGCTCGCACGCGTTTCGCCGTCCTGCCAGCGACGGTCGAAGTAGCTGTCGAAGCGCCGGCCGACACCCTGGATCACGAGCCGCATCGGCGCATCGGGCAGCGCGGCGAACCCTTTCGCGCGGTAGATCGTGTGCGTCTCGACGACACGCTGCAGCGCGGCGATCGTCGCTTCGCGCGTGCCCGCATCGCCCGACACCACCACCGAATCGAAATCGTCGTGATGGTGGTCGTGATCGCCGTCGTCGGCCGAGCCGTGATGGTCGTGCCGCAGGTGAATCGTTTCCTCCGACGCCGATTCGAGCCCGAGCAGCATCGCGACGTCCAGTTCGCCACGCGTCGCGCGCACGATCTTCACCTGCGGCGGGATTTCCTCGCGGATCGCGGCTTCGACCTCGGCAAACTGCGCGTCGGCGACGAGGTCGGCCTTGTTCACGATCACGAGATCGGCGGACGACAGCTGGTCGGCGAACAGTTCGTGCAGCGGCGATTCGTGGTCGAGGTTCGGATCGGCGCGGCGCTGTGCGTCGACGGCCTGCGGGTTCTCGGCGAACTGGCCGCTCGCGGCGGCCGGACCGTCGACGACGGTCACGACCGCGTCGACCGTGAAGCTGTTGCGGATCGTCGGCCAGTTGAAGGCCTGCACGAGCGGCTTCGGCAGCGCGAGGCCCGACGTCTCGATCAACACGTGATCGATGTCGGCACGACGCTCGACGAGCGCTTCCATCACCGGATAGAACTCCTCCTGCACGGTGCAGCACAGGCAGCCGTTCGCGAGTTCGTACAGCTGGCCCGACGCTTCGCCCTGCACGCCGTCTGCGTCCTCGCAGCCGATGCCGCAGCCCTTGAGGATTTCGCCGTCGATGCCGAGCTCGCCGAATTCGTTGACGATCACCGCGATGCGGCGGCCTTCGGCGTGCTGCAGGATGTGGCGCATCAGCGTGGTCTTGCCGCTGCCGAGAAAGCCCGTGACGATCGTGACGGGAAGCTTGCGTAAGGTCATGGTGGGTCCTGTGTCGAAAAGGGTGTCAGGCCGAGAGCGTCACGTCGATCTCGTCGTAGCGTTTGAGGCGATAGATCGCGGCCGACACGATCCAGCACGCGAGGAACAGGCCGATCACGACGTAGCCGAGCATCCCGAAATGCGATGCGACCATCGTGGAGAAATCCCAGACGGGTCCTTGCAGCGACAGTTTATCCGCGAGCAGCGCGAGCACCTCGATGCCACCGATCAGCGCGGCGACCAGCACCGACACGAACGTGATCGTCATGTTGTAGTAGATCTTGCGGATCGGCCGCACGTACGCCCAGCGGTATGCGCCCATCATCAGGATGCCGTCCGTCGTGTCGACGAGCGTCATGCCCGCGGTGAACAGCACCGGCAGCACCATCACCGACCAGAACGACAGACCGCCCTGCACCTGCGTGGCCGAAATGCCGAACAGCGCGATTTCGGTCGCGGTATCGAAGCCGAAGCCGAACAGGAAGCCGACCGGATACAGGTGCCAGCTGCGCGACACGAGGCGGAACAACGGCCGGAACAGGCGGGCCAGCACGCCGCGCTGGTTCATCAGCATGTCGAGGTCGGCGTCGACGATCGTCTCGCCGCGGCGGGCCGCGCGAAACGTCCGGTAGACGGAGATCAGGATCAGCAGGTTGGCGGCCGCGAGCACCAGCAGGAAGAACGCCGACACGCTCGTGCTGATCACGCCGCCCCAGGTCTTCATGCTCTCGAAGCGCGCGAGCGACGCCGCGGTCAGCGCGACCACAACCGACATCACGATCACCACCGTCGAATGGCCGAGCGAGAAGAACAGGCCCGCGCCGAGCGGGCTGCGACCCTCCTGCATCAGCTTGCGCGTAACGTTGTCGATCGCGGCGATGTGGTCGGCGTCGACCGCGTGGCGGAGGCCGAACACGTAGGCGAGCAGCGCGGTACCCAGCAGCACGGGCTGGTCGCGAAACGCGACGAAGGCCCAGATCCACGCGCCGACGTTGAATGCGACGAGCAATGAATAGATCGCGACGATTTTGCCGCGCAGCCCGGATGGACTGTCGTTGAACAGGCGGAAGAACGAGTCGAGCATGATGCTCCTTTGCGAACGGTCGACATGGTGAATGCCAACACGGCCGTCGTCGGCCCCGCCTGCGCCGCTGGCCGTTCCTCGCCCGGGCCCGCGCGCGTGCTGCGGCTGACGGTTCGGCGGAGGAAGCGGGCAACGTTCGGGCGTCGGGCGTGCTGCGGCCGTGGACGATGCGCCGCCTCCCCGCGGCGCTGAACCCCACGTTCTGGCCGGTATCCGGGCTGACGAACACGCCGCTTCGCCTTCCCGGATGCGCGGCATCCAGTGGCTGTCGTCCGCATGCGGCAGGCATGCGGCGAAGCGGCGCTGCATCGCGCTGGGCGTGATGCGTTCGCTTACCGTTGCGGGGGCAGCACAGGTTGGCTCGACTGCGGTGCAGGCAGGCTCCCTGTTTCCCGTTTAACTGCGCGCGCCGGAGGAGCGCGCGCGAGCACCAAAACGCGTGCGAGTGTAGGCGGCGGTGCGGGGAGCGTCAAGGCGGAACGGGCCGCCGCGGCGCGTTCGGCACGGCCGCGGCATCGTGCCGGGGCGCTCGCGGCGCCCGCGGGGCGGGTTCGCGCGGGCCGACCGCTGTGCTATCGTATGCGCCGCGTTCGGTGCTCGCATGCGCATTTCCGCGCACGCAGTTAAACGGGAAACAGGAGGCGGAAGCCCGCCCGGCCTGTGCTGTCCCCGCAACGGTACGCCGCCCGCGCGCCGCGGTTCCCCCCGCACGCGCCCAGGCCGCCCGCGATGCCACTGCCCTTCAACGGGCGGGAAGGCTGCGGTCTGGCAAGCGGCCAGCCCGGATACCGGCCGACGCAAGGGGCGAGCCCGCTGCTCGCCGAACGCCCGATCCGCGGGGGACGGATGGGGTGCGCTTCCCGCCCGCGTTCGCGTGGGCTTCGCCCGATCCATCATGCCTTGCCTGTCCGCCGGCCGCCGATGCGCCGCTCGCCGTCCCCTTTCCACTGCCACGACACGGTGTGCGCCGTGCCGCGTCCGATGAGCCGCGCCTGGCTCGTCGGCGCCGGCCCCGGCGACGCCGATCTGCTGACGCTGAAGGCCGTGCGAGCGATCGCCGCGGCCGACGTGCTGCTCGTCGACGACCTCGTGAACCCCGACGTATTGCGCCATGCGCGCGCGGACGCACGCATCGAGCACGTCGGCAAGCGCGGCGGCCATGCGTCGACACCGCAGGAAGCGATCGTCGCCGCGATGCTCGCGCATCTGCGCGCAGGCCGCAGCGTCGCGCGGCTCAAGGGCGGCGATCCGTTCGTGTTCGGCCGCGGCGGCGAGGAGCTGCTCGCGCTCGGCGCGGCGGGTTTCCCGGTCGAGGTCGTACACGGCATCACGGCCGGTATCGCGGCCCCGGCCGCGCTCGGCATTCCGGTCACGCATCGCGGCGATGCGCAGGGCGTGATCTTCGTCACGGGCCACGGCGCGGGTGCCGACGAGCCCGACTGGCGCGCGCTGGCCGCGACGCGGATGACGATCGTGATCTACATGGGCATACGCCGGCTCGACGCGATCGTGGCCGCGCTGCGCGACGGCGGCATGCCCGGCGACATGCCGTGCGCGGCGATCGAGAACGCGACGCGTGACGGGCAGCGGCACGTGCTCGCGACGCTCGACACCGTCGTCGAACGCGTGGACGCGACCGGTATCGGTTCGCCCGCGATCGTCGTGATCGGCCGCGTCGCGGCGCTCGCCGACGATCCGGCAGTGCGCGCGGCGCTCGGCGGCCGTGCATGATGCGCGTCGCGCTCGGCGTCGGTTTTCGCGCAGACGTGACGGCCGCGCAACTCGATGCCGCGATCCGCGCGGCGCTGGCGCACTACCCGGATGCCGAGCCGGCCATGGTCGCGACGCTTGCCGACAAGGCGCGTGCCCGGCCGCTGCGCACGCTGTGCGCCCGCCGCGGCTGGCCGCTCGTCGCGTTCGACGCGGCGCAGCTCGCGCAGTGCCCCGAACCGGCGTTGAGCGGCCCGTCGGCTGCCGCGCTTGCGCGTTTCGGCGTCGCGGGCGTGGCCGAGCCGTGCGCTCGGCTCGCGGCGCCGCGGGGCCGGCTGCTCGGCCCCAAATCCATCCTGGGCGGCGTGACGGTCGCGCTCGCCGGCCCGCTCTGAACCCTTTGTTTCGCTTTCGACAGGACGATTCCCGATGAAGACCGATGCCGAATCCCATCAGCGGATGACCGAACGCCGCCGCGCCGGCCATGAAAAAAAGCAGGCCGCCGCCACCCAGGAAAAGGGCCTGCTGATCGTCAACACCGGCAACGGCAAGGGCAAGAGCACGGCCGCGTTCGGCATGGCCGTGCGCGTGCTCGGCCACGGCATGCGGCTCGGCGTCGTGCAGTTCATCAAGGGCGCGCTGCACACGTCCGAGCGCGACTTCCTCGGCGCGGTCGCGCAATGCGACTTCGTGACGATGGGCGACGGCTACACGTGGAACACGCAGAACCGCGACGCCGACATCGCGACCGCGCGCAAAGGCTGGGACGAGGCACGCCGGATGATCGAAAGCGGTGAGTACCGGATGGTGATCCTCGACGAGTTGAACACCGTGCTGAAGTACGAATATCTGCCGCTCGACGAAGTGCTCGCGACGCTCGTCGGGCGGCCGGATGCGGTGCACATCGTCGTCACTGGCCGACATGCGCCGGATGCACTGATCGATGCGGCCGACCTCGTCACCGAAATGCGGCTCGTCAAGCATCCGTACAAGGAGCAAGGCGTGAAGGCGCAGCCCGGCGTGGAGTTCTGAGCGATGCCGGCCTGCCCCGCGCTGTTCGTCAGCGCGCCCGCGTCCGGCCAGGGCAAGACGTCGGTGACGGCCGGCCTCGCGCGGCTGCACCGGCGGCTCGGCCGGCGCGTGCGCGTGTTCAAGACCGGGCCTGATTTTCTCGATCCGATGTTGCTCGAACGCGCGAGCGGCGCCCCCGTGCATGCGCTCGACCTCGGCATGGTCGGGGAAGCCGGCTGCCGTGCGCTGCTCGCGGATGCCGCACGCGACGCGGACCTGATCCTGATCGAAGGTGTAATGGGGTTGTTCGACGGCACGCCGAGCAGCGCCGATCTCGCGGTCGCGTTCGGCGTGCCGGTCGTCGCGGTGATTGCCGCGAAGTCGATGGCGCAGACGTTCGCGGCGATCGCGTTCGGGCTCGCGCGGTTTCGCCCCGAGGTGCCGTTTCACGGCGTGCTGGCAAACCGCGTCGGGTCGCCGCGGCATGCGGAACTGCTGCGGCAGGCGTTGCCCGACGACTTGCGCTGGCTCGGGCACGTGCCGACCGATGCGGGCATCGCGCTGCCGGAGCGCCATCTCGGCCTGCACCAGCCGGCCGACATCGACGACCTCGATGCGCGGCTCGAGCGCGTGGCCGACGTGCTCGAGCAGACGGCGCTCGCCGAATTGCCGCCCGCGGTTTCGTTCGCGGCTCCGGACGTCCGCGCTCCGCTGCCGCGTGCACTCGCCGGCAAGCGGATCGCGATCGCGCGCGATGCGGCGTTCTCGTTCATCTACCCGGCGAATCTGGCGCTGCTCGATGCGCTCGGTGCGCAGCTTCGGTTCTTTTCGCCGCTCGCCGACGAACCCGTGCCCGCCTATTGCGATGCGCTGTTCCTGCCGGGCGGCTATCCGGAACTGCATGCGGCGACGCTCGCGGCGAATGCCGTGACCGCGCGGACGATTCGCGCGCACGCGGCGGCCAGCCGGCCGATCGTCGCGGAATGCGGCGGGATGGTGTATCTGTGCGAATCGCTGACCGACGTGGACGGCTCGACGACGCCGATGCTCGGCCTGCTGTCGGGCCATGCGACGATGCAGCGCCGGTTCGCGGCGCTCGGGATGCAGCAGCTGGACACGCGCACCGGGCCGATGCACGGTCATACGTTTCATTATTCGCGGCTCGATACGCCGCTGGCACCGGTGGCGACCGCTGCGCGGCCCGACGGCGCGCCCGGCAGCGGTGAAGCCGTTTATCGCGCGGGCCCGATCGTCGCGACGTACATGCACATGTACTGGCCGTCGAATCCCGAAATGGCGGCCGCGCTGTTCGGCGGCACGGCATTCTGACGAAAAACCGGCCGATGCCGCGCAGCCGCGATGTCAGTGCGTTTCGCGGCCCGGCGCTTCCGAGCGCGAAGTCCGGATCACGGTGCCGTCGGGCGAGAAATCCGCATTGAACATCGCGTCGCCCGATACGCCGCCCTCGGCCCAGTGCCAGCTCCACACTTCTTCATGATTCAACGCGTATTGCGCGACCTCGGTTGGCTTGCCGAGCAGTTGCCGCACGTCGTCCTTCGACATCCCCGGCACGACCTTCGCGATGTTCGCCGCCGTCAGTGCCTGAGTGATCGACACGAGCCGGCCGTCCGGCCCGAAATCGAGCATGTACGTGCTCGTGCCGTACGGGCCGCGCGGATACTCGAACCGCTGCGAGCCGTCCTCGCCCTGCCTGACCATCTCGGGCTTGCCAGCCTGGCGCAGCACGTCCTCGGTCGTCGAGACGCCCGGCTGCAGATTGCCGAACGCCATCGGATCGGGCTTGATCGCATTCACCGCGTCAGCCACCTTCTGGTCGTCGCACCCGGCCGCCAGAACGCCGACCGCGCAAGCCGTCAGCACGGTCAGAAACTGTTTTCGCATGTCGTCCACACCTGTATTCATCGAGCCGATCCGGCGTCGCGCGCAGCGTAGCACGCGCACCGTGTCGTCGATGTCAAGGAGCGTCAAATTGGCGCGCATCCCGCGCGCCCGGTTTCACGGCCACGCGGGTATGCAACGGGCGGCGGCGCCCGCATCGATGTGCCGCGGCGTCACACCAGGAACGTCTCGGCCAGCTTGACCCAGTACGATGCGCCGGTCGGCAATGCCGCGTCGTTGAAGTCGTAACCGGGGTTGTGCACCATGCAGCCGCCCTCCCCGTCGCCGTTGCCGATGATCAGGTAGCAGCCCGGCCGCTTCTCGAGCAGGAACGCGAAATCCTCGCTGCCGGTGAGCGGCACCATCCCGTCGATGAGGTTCGCCTCGCCGACCCACTCGCGCGCGACGCCGCGTGCGAACGCGGTCATCTCCGCGTCGTTGACGAGCACCGGGTAGCGGCGCTGGTAGTCGATCGTCGCGGTCGCGCCGAATACGGCCGCCTGCGCATGAACGACTTCCTTGATGCGCGTCTCGAGCAGGTCGCGCACCTCCGGCTTCAGCGCGCGCACGGACAGGCGCATCTGCGCGCGGTCGGGAATCACGTTCGGCGCCTCGCCCGCGTGGATCGCGCCCACCGTGACGATCGCCATGTCGAGCGGCGACACGTTGCGCGACACGATCGTCTGCAGCGCGACGACGATCTGCGCGCACACGACGACCGGATCGATCGCCCTGTGCGGCACCGCGCCGTGGCCGCCGCGCCCCTGCACGTCGACGATCACGGTATCCGACGACGCCATGAACGGCCCCGGCAGGAAGCCGAACTTGCCCGTCGGGAAACCCGGCATGTTGTGCATCGCGAAGATCGCGTCGCACGGAAACTGCTCGAACAGCCCGTCGTCGAGCATTTTCTTCGCGCCGCCGAGCCCTTCCTCGGCCGGCTGGAAAATCAGGTTCAGCGTGCCGGAAAAGCGGCGCTCGCGCGCCAGGTGCTTCGCGGCCGCGAGCAGCATCGCCGTGTGGCCGTCGTGGCCGCACGCGTGCATCTTGCCGGGGATCGTGCTCTGGTACGGCAGGCCGGTCGATTCGTGGATCGGCAGCGCGTCCATGTCGGCACGCAGGCCGAGGCGCTGGGTACCGTTGCCGACCTTCAGCTGCGCGACGACACCCGTGCCGCCGAGCCCGCGATGCACCGTATAGCCCCACGCCTGCAACTGCCCGGCGACGAGGTCGCTCGTCGCGAATTCCTCGAAACCCAGCTCGGGGTGGGCATGAATGCGGCGCCGGATCTCGATCATTTCGTCGGCGAGGCCTGCGGGGATCACGCTGTGCGTCACGGTGTCGTCTCCTGGGTTCCGTGGGGAATGTGCAGGCAAGGATAGTCGGTTGAACGGCAACCGAAAAGACAGAAAGTCGTCACGGCGACAACCTGAGGTTGCCTGTCAATCGTCGGGACGCACGACGAATCGCACGGCGGAAGAAAACGGTCATGCGGGCGACTGCCGCCCACGAGCGGGATTCGCGAGACTGCGTGTTCCGTCTCGATTTTTCAGGTTGGAGTGCGCGTTGATCGCCGTTCGTCATTCCGGAATAATTCCGTCATATCAACTGGTTGAGCGTCTTTGTTCATTTTTTGACGGATGTACATTTTTTGCATACACTCGTGAAAAAGTGAACAAGCGATCCGCCCGATGCCCCAGCACGCCACCCTGCCGATAACGGAACAGCATGTGCTCGACGAAGCCTGTGCCGCGTTCGAACGCGCGACCCGGCGCTTCAACGCACGGCCCGTGCGCATGCCGGCCGCATACAACGCGCATGCCGACGCGATGATCCGCTTCGGCATTGCCGGGCAAACATTCGAGATGCCTGTGGTTGTGAGCGTCGGCGTCGAATCGCTGCACGGCGCGCTCGCCGCGTTGCGCCGCCGCGCTCCTCCAGCGTCCGCCGAGCGGCCGCTGATGCTGGTCGCGCCGTATTTATCGGCCGAACTGGCCGCCCGCCTGATCGGGCACGACATCCCGTTTATCGATACCGCCGGCAACGCGTGCCTGATCCAGCCGGAGGCGACGGTGATGATCTCCGGCCGGCCGAAACCTGCACGCACGCCACGCCGGCAGGCATCGCGCGCGACGACGCCCAAGGGGCTCGCCGTGATGTTCGCGCTCGCGACGCAGCCGAGCCTCGTCACGCAACCGCTCCGGGCGATCGCCGCCGCGTCGGGCGTCGCGCTCGGCACGGTCAATCTCGCAATGGACGATCTGATCGCGCGCGGCCTCATCGCGCAGCGGCGCAACGGCGAACGCGCGTTTACCGACTGGCCGCGCTTCGTGCAGGAATGGGTCGCACTGTACCCGAGCCGCCTGCGCGCGAAATTGCCGAGCCGGCGGTTTGCCGCGCTCGCGCCCGACTGGTGGCGCGGTTTCGATTTCGCGGCATTCGACGCGCGGCTCGGCGGCGAACCTGCGGCCGACCTGCTGACGCACGAGCTGAAGCCGGCCGCGGTCACCGTCTATACGCACGGCGCCGTGTCGAACCGCCTGCTGCTCCAGGCGCGCCTGCGCCCGGACGAGCGCGGCGACGTCGAGCTGCTCGAAGCATTCTGGCCGCCGTCGCCGGCGCTCGACTGGCGCGAGCAGGACGTGCCGCTCGTGCCGCCGCTGCTGATCTACGCGGATCTCGTCTCGTCCGGAGACAGCCGCAATCTTGCCGCCGCCGAACACATCCATGACCGATACCTCGCCCACCCGCCCGCTTGAAGTCGACGCGCGCCGGCCGCTCGAGCCGGCGGCGGTCGCGTTGCTGCAGGCGGTCCGTGCGGCTTGCGCGCAGCTCGACGCGGCATTCGTCGTCGCCGGCGCGACCGCGCGCGACATCCTGATGTGGCATGTCCACGGCATCCGGCCGGTGCGTGCGACGCGGGACGTCGACGTCGCGGTGTGCGCGGTGAGCTGGCCGTTTCACGAACGGCTCGTCGATGCGCTCGTCGCGACGAAGCAATTCGCACGCGCGCCGAAGCATCAGCAGAAACTGCTGTTCGACAGCGGGACGCAGGGCTTTCGCACGGAGCTCGATCTCGTGCCGTTCGGGCCGCTCGAGGCGCCACCCGGCGAAATCGCGTGGCCACCGGGCGGCGATTTCGTGCTGAACGTGCTGGGCTTTCAGGAGGCGGTCGATACGGCGCTGGTCGTGTCGATCGCGGCCGGCATCGAGGTGCCGGTGGCGAGCCTGCCGGCCCTTGCGGTGTTGAAGTTGCTCGCGTGGAAGGATCGGCGCGCACGCCAGAACAGCGACGCGTACGACTTGCTGTTCCTGCTCACGCATTTTCACGACGCGGGTAATCGCGAGCGGATCTGGGACGTCGCGCCCGACCTGCTCGAGCGGCACGGTTTCCAGCCTGAACTGGCGGCGGCCGCGCTGCTGGCGCGCGATGCAAGGCGGATTGCTTCGCCGCAAACGCACGATGCGATCCGCGCGCTGTTATCCGACGCAGCGATCTACGCGACGCTCGGACAGGATCTGCAGGCACGCGCGTTCGCGCTGCTGCCGGGCGAATTCAGCGATGACGCCGACCGGTATCTCGACGCATTCCGCGACGCCTTTCTCACCGATTCGCCCGTTCCCCGGACGTGACGTGCGGCCGCGCGACCGCAACGCCATCGCACATTCACGGCCCTAGGCCGAGGCCGCCCAGTCTTCGAGCGACAACCCCGCGACGCGGCTGAATTCGCGACCATTGTTCGTGACGAGCACGGCACCGGCCGCGATCGCATGACCGGCGATCGATGCATCGTTCGCGCCGATCGGTGTCCCGCGTGTGGCAAGGTCGGCACGAATCGCAGCCGTTGCATCGACCGCCGCGGTATCCCACGGCAGCACACCGTCCAGCCGCGCGACAAACGCCGTCACGAGTTCCGCATGCTTCGGCGATGCCTTTCTGCCGACCGCGCCGAATCGCATTTCGGCATAGGTAATCGCCGACACGACGATCCGGTGCTGCGCGTTGACGCACGACTGCAGCCGGGACAGCACCGCGGGCGGCCGCTCGCGCATGATGAACGAACAGATGTTCGTATCGAGCATGTAGAGCGTGGTCACCGGCCCGACTCCGTTTGTGCGTCGCCATCCGTGCCGGACAGGTCGAAACGACCGGCTTCGATGACAGCCGGGCGCTCGACGAGGAAGTCGGCATCGGCCAGCGGTTCACTCGCCAACGACAGCCATGTCGGCCGCACCGGACGCAGCAGCAGCGTGTCGCCCTCGCGACGGATCTCGAGTTCCGTCACACCCTCGAATTCCATGTCCTTCGGGATGCGGATTGCCTGGTTCCTGGCGTTCTTGAAAATGGATACGGTGCGCATGAGCCACTCCATGGGAGTACGATGCGCCCATTCTAGACATATGCCAGCATATGTCAACGTCGAGGCATGCGAGCCGGGGATTGCGCTTGATGTTGCTGCGGATGTGCTTGCCATGTCGTCACGACCTGTCTGCATTGAGGGAGCGATCCATTCTTCCTCATGCCGCCCGCCCGATCCATATCCCGAACGGCCGATGTGTGCCCCCTTTCAAGTCGCGCGAAACGTCGACATGTGCGAATCGACGCATCGACACTTCGCGCGCCCATCCCATCCCGTCACGGCAACCGGAAAGTGTCGAAGAATGTTTCGCGCTCCATTACGGTGAGCGCCGCGCGTTTGTGCGGGAAGTCGAACTCCTTCAGCGTGTAGAACCCGAGCCGGTGCATGTACGCGATATGCCGCACGTGATCGACGCGCGGCTCGCCCACGAGCCGCTGCGTGCGCGGTTCGTCGACGAACATGTAGTGCAGCACCCCGCTCCACCACGCATGCAGCTTGCCCGCGCTCTGGAAGCGTGAATCGCCGATCAGCAAGTGCAACCCGCGATCGTAGTCGTGCGCGTCGTAGAACGGCGCGAGCCGGTCCTCCTTCGCCCAGTAGAACTCGAAATAGCCGAACGGCGTATCGTCGAAATAGCCGATCATCGGATGCATGTGCGGGTCGGCGAGCCGCTCCGCGAGATAGGCGGCGTGTTCGTCGAGCGTGCCGCGCTGGTCCCAGAAATGCGCGACGCGATCGAGGTTCATCCAGTCGCTGAACAACTGCGCATGCGTAGCGATGTCGACGGTGCGCAGGCTGAACGTCATCCCGACCTGCGGCATGTAGCGTGAATAGATCTCGCCGGCCGGCGACGGCGGCCGCACCGGATGCCGGTGGCCGTTCGTGATCGTGTAGCGCAGCGGCATCCCGCCCGATGCGGGCGCCTTCAGCCACGGCCGCGGATTCTGCCAGAACGTCGCACGCGATGCGGCGAGGCGCAGCCGGTCGCCCGCGATCCGTGCGTCATCGATCACGCCGTCGCGCACCGCGCGCGCGACGTACGACGCGATAGCCGCCGGATCGGCGCCGCCAAGCGGCACCGACACCGTCGCCGCATCGTGCCGCGTTTCCGTATTGAACAGCGCGACGAACTCCGCGAGCAGCGCGGCCGGCGGATCGTCGGGCCGCCACGTCTCGAGCGTGCGCTCGGCGGCGGGCGGCTCCTGCCCGTGCGCGGCGCCGTCGAGTGCCGCGGCGACCTCGCCTTCGACGGCGTCCGCTTCCTTGTCGGCCGGTTTCGTCAGCGTGTCTTCCATCACAGTGCTCCCGCGTCGTGGCGATCGGCGAGGATGTGCAGCCCCCGCTCGAGCGCCGGAAACAGGCTGCGCTGGAAGTTGTTCCAGCGCAGTTCGAGAATCGTGTCGTCCGGCGCGATCGGCGTGTCGAGCACGTCGCAGATCACCTCGCCCGAATCGATGCCGTTGTCGACGTAGTGGAACGAAGCGCCCGTCATCGTCACGGGTTCGACGCGCGAGGTCGCGCCGGTCGCCCAGTCGACCCGTTCGCCGCGCGCGCCGTGCAGCGCGTCGAGCGTCGCCCACGCACCGCGCCTCTGGTACGGCGAATCGTCGGCCGTGATGCCGGGATGGATGTTCGCGATGCGACGATGAAAGCGCGCGCCGGGACGCACGAGCTCGTCGAGGATCACGAGCAGCCCGTCGAGCACGACCACGTCGGCGTCGAGTTCGAGCAGGCGTTCGAGCAGGCGGCGCTCGAACGCCTGCTTGCCCGTCACGCGCTCACGCGCGTCGCGCGGCAACCGGCGGTACGTCGATGCAATCGTGCAGAACAGTTCGTCGACCGGCCGGCCCTGCACGGTCAGCCCATCGGGCAGGATCCACGGGCGGCCGGGCGTGCGCGCGAAGCCGTAGTCGGCAACCTTCGCGCGATCGGACGGCGAGCCTTCGTCGTCGTCGACGATCACACCCTGGAGCGCATAGCGTTCGCCGAGCGATGAGTCATTCAGGCGCTCGACGAGGAATTCGAGCGGCGCCTTCATGTAGCGCGTGCCGCCCTGGTAAGCGACCGGCTGGCCGGCGCGATCGGCCGCGCCGTTGCGCAGCGACTGGATGTAGACGAGATTTTTCTTCGGCATGGAGGCGTCATGGAAAAGCGGACGACGGCACCGCGACCCGCCCGCGCCGGCCCGAGGGCCGACCGGCGTGCCGCGGCGCGCGGCGTCACCAGTTGTATTTCGCGGTGGCGATCACCGTGCGGTCGGTACCGAAAATGCAGACGCTCGTCGACTGGCAACCGCTGATGTAGTGGCGGTTGAACAGGTTCGTCCCGTTCACGGCAAAGCGCCAGTTGCGTGTGTCGTAATGCACGCCCGCGTCGAACAGCGTGTAGCTCGCGACCGTGAGCGAGTTGTCCGCCGCACCGGCCGACGCACTTTGGTAGCGCACGCCGCCGCCCAGGCCGAAGCCCGTGAGCGGCCCCGTGTGCCACGTCCAGTCCGCCCACAGCGACGCCATCTGACGCGGCCGCGGAATGTCGACCGGCCAGTTGTTCAGCGATGCGTCGTTGGCCTTCACGTTCTTCACGTCCTGGTAGACGTAGGACGCGATCAGCGACAGGTTCCGCGTGAGCTTGCCGGTCGCGTTCAGCTCGATCCCGCGCGAACGCACTTCGCCGGTCTGGACCGACGTCGTGCCGGACGGATCGAGATTGAGCGGCGTCGACGTAAGCACGTTGGTCTGGTTGATCTGGTAGATCGCCGCGCTCAGCATCAGGTTCTTGCCGGGCGGCTGCCAGCGCAAGCCGGCCTCGATCTGCTTGCCGCGCGTCGGTTGCGGCAGCCCGCCGCCATACAGGTTCACGCCGATCAGCGGGTTGAACGACGTCGCGTAGCTGATGTACGGCGACAGCCCGTAGTCGCCCTGGTACGTGAGGCCCACGCGGCCGGTGAACGCCGTGATGTCGGCCTTCGACTGCGTGCCGCCCTCGCGGTCGTCCATCCGCTGGTTCACCCAGTCCTCGCGGCCGCCGAGCGTCAGCGTCCAGCGGTTCCACTTGACCTGGTCCTGCACGTACAGCCCGAACGTGTTCATCGTCGTGTACGTGTTGGTGCGGTACGTGGTGTTCGGCGGCGAGAACACGGACAGCGTGACCGGCGTATAGACCGGGTTGTAGATGTTCAGCGTCGGTGCGGCGGCCAGCCATTCGCTGTCGGTAGCGGTCTGCCGGTTGTACTGGAAGCCGAGCAGCAGCGTGTGCTCGAGCGGCCCCGTGCCGAAGCGGCCCTGGAGGTTGTTGTCGATGTCGAAGCGGCTGTAGTTCGTCTGGAACACGCCGGCCCAGCGGTTGATGTCGGTCAGGCTGCCGTCGGCGAAGCCCGCGCCGAACACGGAGCCGTTGTCGAGCGACAGGTGCATCCAGCGCACGTTCTGCCGGAACGTCCACATCGCGTTCAGGTTCCGCTCGAACTGGTAGCCGAGCGACCACTGCTTCTTGCGGTAGTAGTTGAAATCGGGGTCGCCGCCATAGACGTCCTTGTCGAGCTGACCGTTCGGGTTCGGCAGCACCGTGCCTTGCGCCGGCAGGAAGTTCGACGAGATGTCGCCCCAGTCCTGCAGATACGTGGCGGACAGCGTCAGCGACGTATCCGCGTCCGGGCGCCAGCGGAACGACGGCGCGAGCGCGACGCGCTGGTCGTTGTTCGGGCCCGTCAGCGCGTTGCCGTCGCGGGCGACGCCGACGAACCGGTACGCGTACTTGCCATCCGCGTCGAGCTTGTCGCCGACATCGATCATGAACTGCTTGCGCGCGTAGTTGCCGAACTGCACGCCGGCTTCGCGCACGCGTTCGCCGTCGGCCGTCTTGGTCTGCACGTCGATGATCGCGCCCGGGTCGCCGGCACCGTACAGCACCGACGTCGGCCCGCGCAGCACGGTGATGCTGTCGATCAGGTACGGATCGACGCGCCAACTCGACAGGTTCAGCGTGTTCGGCACCTGCAGGCCGTTCACGTACGCGGTCGGCGTGAAGCCGCGCAGTGCCGCGTACCAGTCGGAGCGGTTGTCCGAACCGTACGACGAGAAGCCCGGCACGTAGCGCAGCGCCGCGTTCACGTCGGTCGCGCCGGTCATCTCGATCTGCTGCGCGGTGACGACGTTGATCGTCTGCGGGATTTCGTTGATCGACGTATCGGTCTTGGTGCCGGTCCTGCTGCGCTTCGCGACGAGCCCGACCGTGCCGTCGCCCTCCGAGCCCGCGTTGACGTTGATCGCCGGCAGCGTGCCGGACGTCGCGCCGTTCTGCACATTGCCGGCCGACGCGGCGGCGCCTGCGTTCACGGCCGGCGCCGTCTGCGCGTATGCGTGCCCTGCCGCCATCCCGAACGCCACGCTCGCCGCGGCTGCGATCGCACGCACACGCGTGCCTGTTGCCCACTCCATCTTTCTCTGCTCCACTTTTCCGATGCGGTCTCCGACCGCGCCTTTGTCAAAGAGCGAAAGCCATGCGGCCCGCGCTCGCCCCGTCTTGATGTCGTTGTTCATGCAGTGCCCGGGCCGCGCCATCGTCATCGGCGGGCGCGGTCCCTTCTTCGAGCGACGCGCAGATCTCGTCCGCGCGGCGCGCCAGGACCGACAGCAGCGTGTCGGACAGGCCGTGGCTGTCTTCGCAGCAGCCTTGCAGGTAGATGCGCGGCGCGAAGTGCCCGGGCGTGGCGAGCAGGTAGTCGCGCGTGACGTCGCCGCGCGTGAGCGCATCGCCCAGATGCGGCGCGAGCCCTTCGAGCAGCGTCGAATGCGTGTCGCGCCGGTAGCCGGTCGCGAGCACGAGCGCGTCGAAGCGTTCGACGCGCGTCGCGCCGTTCATCCGGTCGCGCAGCGTCAGCTCGATGCGGCCGTCGGCGGTGCGCACCGCGGCCTCGATCGCGCTGTTCGCGAGCAGCGCATGGCGCGGCGTGCCGTCGATGCGCTGCAGGTACAGCATTTCGTAGATCTGCTCGATCAGCGGCCGATCGACCACCGCGTAGTTGGTGTCGCGATAGCGCTCGAGCAGCGCGCGGCGCGCGTCGTGCGGCTGCGCGTAGACGACGTCGGTGAACTCGGGGCTGAAGATCTCGTTGACGAACGGGCTGTCGTCGGCCGGTTTCAATGCACCTGCCCGCATCACGAGGCTCGCGTCGACGTGCGGGAAACGGCGCGCGAGGTCGATGAACACCTCGGCCGCGCTCTGCCCCGCGCCGATCACCGCGACGCGGCGGCGCTCGCCGTCCGGCGCTGCGACCAGCCGGTCGATGTCGGTCAGGTAGGACGACGAATGGATCACGCGATCACGGCCGAGCGCGGCGAACGCGTCCGGCACAGCCGGCGTGCCGCCGACGCCGACCGACAGCGCGCGCGTCACGCGCTGGCGCTCGCGGCCGGCCGCATCGCGCGACAGCACGCGCAGCGCGTCGATCCGCGCGCCGTCGCCGCGCACGGGCTCGATCGCCGTGACGGTTTCGCTGTAATGGACGTGCTCGTCGAACGCGTCGGCGACCCAGCTCAGATAGTCGTGGAATTCGATGCGGGTCGGATAGAAGTTCTTCAGGTTGACGAATTCGTTCAGCCGGCCGCGTTCGAACAGGTAGTTGATGAACGTATAGCGGCTCTTCGGATCGCGCATCGTGACGAGATCCTTCAGAAACGAGATCTGCATCCGGCAGTCGTCAAGCAGCATGCCGCGGTGCCAGCCGAATTCCGGCTGGCGTTCGACGAAGCAATGCGCGAACGGGCGCGTGCCGTTGCGTTCCGCGAGGCGCACGGCCAGCGCCAGGTTCGACGGCCCGAAGCCGACGCCGATCAGGTCGAATACGGTTTCTCTCTGCATGTCTCTCAGCTCCCTTGTCGGTGAATCCGGCCCGTCAGACGTGACGGCCGGAGAAGAAGGTCTCGCGCAGCGTGCGCATCCACAGCGGCTGCCCGTCGGCAAGCGCCAGGCGGCGCTGCCGCGCGAAGCCGTGCCGCGCGAGGGTGTCGACGACCCGCGCGCGGCCGGCCGGGACCGCGCAGCCGACCGCTTCGGTGCGCGGATCGTCGAGAAACAGGTAATGCACGACCGACGGCAGCCAGCCCGCCACGCAATGCGGGCCGCGCCAGCGCGATTCCCCGACCAGCATCCGCAGTCCGCGGTCGTAATCGCGCGCGCCGACGTGCGGCGCGAGCGGGTCTTCCTTCAGCCAGAACGCCTCGACGTACGCGAAGGGTTCGCCGTCGAAGCAGCCGACGAGCGGGCTCACGTGCGGATCGGCATCGGGCGCCGTGCCGTGTGCGCCGGGCTGCGTGCCCGGCCAGCCGTCGCGCACGCGCGGCGCGTCGAACCAGTTCGCCAGGCGCGTGGCGTCCTCGCCCGGCTGCCAGCCGCGCAGCGTGAAACGCACGCCGAGTGCCGGCAGGTCGCGCGCATACACGTCACCGCGCGGCGCGGGTGGCCGGCGCGGATGCCGCCGGCCGTCGGTCAGCATCGGCAGCGTCGCGCATGGCAGCGGCGTGCCGACGCGCCACAGATCGGCTTGCTGCGCCCAGCCTTCACGCATGCACAGGCCGCCGTCGCCGAGCACGCCGCTCGCGCGCAGCGCATCGAGCGCGACCGCCGGCCACGCGGCCGGGTCGAGCCGGATCGCCGCGCGGCGCGCGTCGTCGGAAAACGCGGCGGCGAGCGCGGCCAGCAGCGCACGGCGCTGGTCGCCCGGTGCCGCGCGATGGTTGTACGCGACGAGGCGCAGCGTGCCGTCGGCCGCGAGCTGCGCGCGCAGCAACTGTGCGCCGATGCCGTCGCCCTGCGCGACGCGGATCTCCGCGTCGTCGCGTACGGCGAACAGGCCGTCCGCGAACGCGAGTCGGCACGTATCCGGCATCGTGAATCCGTCCGGACGCACTTCAGCCAGCATCGCGCACCTCCTGCTCCGTTTCGGCCGACGCATCGATACGCGCGCCGAGCGCCGCGAGCGTCGGCGACGCGAATACGTCGGCCACCGTCAGCGCGAGCCCGGCGCGGCCGGCCGCATCGACGAAGCGCACCACGTCGAATGAAGTCGCGCCCGCTTCGAACAGATCGGCACAGGGTGCGGGCGCGGCCGTCGCGAACGTGTCCGACCACAGCGCGGCGAGCGCGGCTGCCGAGTCCGGCGCGCACGATGTCGTCATGACCTGCATCGCCGCGCCGCCGGCCGGTGCGGCTGCGACCGCCGCCGGCGCGGTGAACAGCGCGTCGGGCGCGCCGAGCGCCGCTTCCGGCGCGCCGGCGAAACGCGCGACCTCGTCGTGATAGAGGTCGACGAGCGCGTCGACGAAATCGCCGTCGAGCAGTTCGTCCGCATACGAGAACGCAGCGCTCACGCGGCCGTCCGGATGCTCGACGACGTCCAGCTCGAGCGTGAACACGACGCGATGACGCACGTCATCGAACTCGGCAAGCGACAAGCCGGCCCAGTCGCGTGCGGCGGCACCAGTCGGGCGCAGGTAGTTGAACATCACCTGGAACAGCGGATTGGCCTGCGCGGCACGCGGCGCGCGCAGCGCGGCGACGACGTCGGCGAACGGCACGTCGGCGTGCGCATACGCGGCGAGCGCTGTATCGCGCACCTGCGCGAGCACGTCCGAGCGGCAGGCTGAGGTGTCGAGCCGTGTGCGCACGACCACGGAATTGATGAAAAGACCGAGCGCATCGCGCGCGGCATCACCCGTCAGCTCGCGCGTCGATGCCAGGACGCCGACCGGCTGATCGGCCGCACCGGTCACGCGGAACAGCGCGGTGTTGAGCGCCGCGTGCAGCAGCATCGGCAGTGTCGCGTGCGCGGCCGACGCGGCGTCGCGCGCGGCACGGATCAACGATGCGTCGAATTCGAACGCGATGCGCGCCGCACGCCATTGCGGGACGGCCGGCGCATTGGCTCGCCGTGGCAGCACGGGCGGCGGCAGGTCGGCCAGCGCGTCGCGCCAGTACGCGACGCGGGCCGGGTGGCACGGCCCGGGCAGCACGAGCTGCGACATGTCTTGAGGCGGCGTCGACACCGGTTCCGCCCCGCCACGCACCAGATCGACATAGCCTGCGCGCACCGCGTCGAGCCACAGCTCGATCGATTCGCCATCCGACACGATGTGATGGATCGTCACCGACAACACGTGATCGTCCGCGCCGAGCCGCAGCACGCGTGCGCGCCACAGCGCATCGGCCGCGAGATCGAACGGCGCGAGTGCGTCGGCATCGGTCAGCGCCGCCGCGCGGGCGAGCGCATCGGGCAGCTCGGACAAGTCGACGAGCGGCAGCGCGACGGGCGGCGCGGTGTCGATCCGCTGGCCCGGCGGCATGCCGTCGCGCGCGACGAGCCGCGTGCGCAGCGCCGGGTGCGCGGCCGCCGCAGCCGAGAACGCGGCGCGCAGTGCATCGACGTCGAGCGGGCCGCGCACGCGCAGCGCGACCGGAATGTTGTATGCGGCGCTGTCCGGCTGCGCGCGCCACAGGAACCACAGGCCGAGCTGCGCGGGCGACAGCGGCCATACGCCGAACGCATCGGGTTTGACCACCGCGATGCCCGGTACGGCGGCACCGGCGTGCGCGGCGCGCGGCGCATCGGCCACGTGGCGTGCGTATTGCGCGAGCACCGGCGCTTCGAACAAGGCGCGCACCGGCACGTCGCGGCCGAGCCGCTCGGCGACGCGCGTCGCGACGCGCACCGCCGCCAGCGAATGGCCGCCGAGTTCGAAGAAGTGATCGCGGCGACCGACGCCTTCGACGTTCAACACGTCGCGCCAGATCGCCGCGAGTGCCGTTTCGTCGCCGTCGTGCGGCGCTTCGTATGCGCGTTCGACGCGTACGGGTGCCGGCAGCCGCGCACGGTCGACCTTGCTGTTCGCGTTGCGCGGCAGCGCGTCGAGCACGATCAGTTGCGCAGGCACCATGTAGTCAGGCAGCGTGCGGCGCAGATGCGCGTCGAGCGTCGCGGCTTCGACCGGTTGCGCGGCCGCCTGCGCGTCGGCGGTCAGCTCGACGTACGCGACGAGCTGCGCCTGCGCGCCCTGCCCGTGCACGACCGCGCACGCTTCGCGCACCGCGTCGTGCGCGGCCAGCTGCGCCTCGATCTCGCCGAGCTCGATGCGCAGCCCGCGCAGTTTCACTTGATGATCGACGCGGCCGATGAAGTCGAACACGCCATCCGCGCGACGCCGCACGAGGTCGCCCGTGCGATACAGGCGCGCGCCCGGCGCGCCGTACGGATCGGGCACGAAGCGCTCGGCCGTCAGCGCGGGACGATCGAGGTAGCCGCGCGCGACGCCGATCCCCTCGCCGCCCAGGTACAGTTCGCCGATCACGCCGACCGGCAGCGGATGGAGCCGCGCGTCGAGCACGTGCGCGGTGCGCGCGCCGACCAGCGTGCCGATCGGCAGATACGCGGCGTCACCCAGCTTCGCGAGATCGTCGCCGGGGCGGAACATCCACAGCGTCGGCGTGATCACGGTTTCGGTCGGGCCGTAGCCGTTGACCACGCGCACGTTCGGCATCGCGCGGCGCAGCATCGCGAACGCTTCGCGCGAGGTGGCTTCGCCGCCGACGGTCAACGAGCGCAACGTCGGCGGCGCGCCGTGCACGAGCGCCCATTCGGCGAGCTGCGCGGCGCAGCCGGGCGGCACGTAGGTCATCGTCACGCCGTCGCGAATCATCATCGCGCAGGTCTGCGCGGGCGGCCACAGCACGTCGGCCGTCACCGACACCGCGGCACCTGACAGGTATTGCGAAAACCAGCCTTCATGCGCGCCGTCGAAGTTGACCGACTGGAACAGCAGGAACACGTCGTTCTCGCCCGCGCCATAGCGCTCGGCGATCGCCACGCAATGCCGCGCGAACGCCGCGTGATCGACGATCACGCCCTTCGGCTTGCCGGTCGAGCCCGACGTGTAGATCGCGTATGCCGCATGACCGGGCAACACGTCCGGCAGGGCAACGTCCGCGGCTTCGTCGAGTGCGTCGACTTCGTCCGCGCGCCAGACGCGCAGTGCAGGCAGCTCGGGCAGCGATGCGGCGCTCGCGCCGTCGGTCAGCACGTGCGCGATGCCCGCGTCGTCGACGATCTGCGCGAGGCGTTCGCGCGGATGGGCCGGATCGAGCGGCACGAACGCGGCGCCCGACTTCAGCACCGCGATCAGCGCGACCAGCAGGTCGACCGAACGCCGCAGCGCGACGCCGACACGCATTTCGGGCCGCACGCCGGCCGCGACGAGGTTGCGCGCGATGCGTGCCGCGCGCGCGTCGACCTCACCGCGCGTCAGCGCGCGATCGATGTCGGCGACACCGCGCGCGTCGGGCCGCACGTGCGCATGCGCGGCGATGCGCGCGTGGACCGGGACGAATGGCTCGGCTTCGGCCGCGCCCGCCGGCGCGTTCCACGCGAACAGTTGCGCACGTTCGTCGGCCGGCAGCCAGTCGAGATCGCCGATCGGCACCTCGGGGCGCGCAAGCGCATCGGCGAGTAGCGTGACGAAGCGCGCGGCCAGCCGCGCGATCGCGTCGCCGTCGAACAGGTCGAGCGCATGGATGAACGCGGCATCGAACGTGCCGTCGGGTGTCGCCTCGACGGAAAGCGTCAGGTCGAATTTGGCGGACGGCGTGCCGGACGGCAGCAAGGTTGCCGATGCCGCGCCCAGCGCCGGCAGCGCGCGGCGCTCGCCGTACGCGGCCATCACCTGGAACAGCGGATGGTGGCTCGCGCTGCGCGGCACGCCGAGCGCGTCGACGATCTGCTCGAACGGCACGTCCTGGTGCATCTGCGCATCGACGAGCGCGCGCTGCGTACGCGCGACCAGCGACGAGAAATCGCCGTGCGCGGGCACGTCGACGTCGATCGCGAGCGTGTTGACGAAGAAGCCGATCAGGCCGGCCGTTTCCGCGCGCTCGCGGTTCGCGGCCGGCACGCCGACGCAGACCCGGGCGTCGCCGGTCGCACGCGCGAGCAGCGCGTCGAGCGCCGCGAGCAACACCGCGAACGGCGTCGCGCCCGACGCGGCTGCGAACGCGCGCAGCCGCGCACCGATGCGCGCGTCGAGCGAAAACACGTGACGCGCGCCGCGCGCGCTGCGGCGAGCGGGCCGCGCGGCCGCGCCGGGCAGCGTCAGCACGCCGCGCTGCGGGTCGAGCCGCTCGCGCCAGAACGCCAGCTGCCGATCGCGCTCGCCGGCATCGAGCCAGCGGCGCTGCCACAGCGCGTAGTCCGCGTACTGGATCGGCAGCGGCGCGAGCGGCACGGGTTCCCCCGACGCATACGCGCGATAGAACGCCGCGAGTTCAAACAGCATCACGTCCGACGACCAGCCGTCCGACACGATGTGATGAACGGTCAGCGCGAGCCAGTGTTGCGTCGCGTCGAAGCGGATCAGGTGTGCGCGCACGAGCGGTGCCGCGCCGAGATCGAACGGCTCGGCTTCATCGGCCATTGCGACGCTTTCGGCGCGCGCGACGCGCTGCGCGTCGGGCAACGCTTCGAGATCGGTCTCGCGCCAGGGGCAGCGCAGCGGCGGATGGATCGTCTGCGCGACGCCGTCCTCCGCTTCGTCGAAGGTCGTGCGCAGCGCTTCATGGCGCGCGATCAGCGCGTCGCACGCGAGCCGCAGCGCATGCGCGTCGAGCGGGCCCGTCAGCGCGAGCCGTTCGGTAATGTGATACGCGTGAGGCGCGTCGATCAACCGCGCGTGCAACCACAGCCGCGTCTGCGCGAACGATGCCGGCACGCGGTCGGCGCGCGGCGTGCGTGGCGGGATCGGCAGCATGCGGAAGTCGATGCCGGCCGCGCCGAGCTTGTCGATGAACACCGCGCGCTGCGCGTCCGGCAGTTGCGTGAAGCGCGTCGCAAGCGCGAGCCAGTCGGGTTGAGCCTTCGTCATTCGTTATCCTTATTGGGCTTCCAGTTCGCCGAGCAGCGCATCGATCGCGCTCGCCGCGTCGGTCTCGCCGCGTGCCGCGCAGGCCGCGTCGATCGCGTCCGCGCAGCGTGCGAGCGTGCGGGTGTCGAACAGCGTGCGCAGCGGCAGCGCGAGGCCCCAGTGCAGGTTCGCCTGCGCATGGGCCTGAGTCGCGAGCAGCGAGTGGCCGCCGAGCAGGAAGAAATCGTCGTCGCGTCCGATCGCGTCCACGTGCAGCACGCGCTGCCAGATCGCCGCGAGCGCGCGCTGCGTGTCGGTCGCGAGCTCGACGGCCGCGATCGCCTCGCGCACCGGCGCGGGCAACGCATGGCGGTCGCACTTGCCGTTCGGCGTGACCGGCAGCGCGTCGAGTTCGATCAACTGCGACGGCACCATGTAAGCCGGCAACTGCGCGCGCAGCGAATCCAGTAACGCGGCACGGTCGAGCGGCCCCGAGTCGCCACATGCGACATAGCCGATCAGTTGCTCGTCGCGCACGATCACGACCGCGTCGCGCACGCCGGGCGCGGCGCGCAGCAGCGCCTCGATCTCGCCCGGCTCGATCCGCTGGCCGCGCAGCTTCACCTGCATGTCGACGCGGCCGAGGTAGTCGAGTGCGCCGTCGGCGCGACGCCGCGCGAGGTCGCCAGTGCGATACATGCGGGCGCCGGGCACGAACGGATCGGGCACGAAACGCTCGGCGGTCAGCCCCGGGCGGCCGAGATAGCCACGCGCGAGGCCCGCGCCCGCCAGATACAGTTCGCCGGTCGCGCCGGCCGGCACGCTCTGCCAGGCCGCGTCGAGCACGTGCAGTTGCAGGTTCGCGATCGGATGGCCGATCGGCACCGCGACGGCGCTGACGTCGTCGGGGCCGCAGGTCCAGTGCGACACGTCGATCGCGGCTTCCGTGGGCCCGTACAGGTTCACGAGCGTCGCGTTCGGCACGAGGCGCGCGACCTTCGCGACGAGTTCGGGCGCGAGCGCCTCACCACTCGCGACGATCAGGCGCACGCTGTCGCATTGCGTGGCGGCCGAAAAATCGTCGAGATACGCGGCGAACGCGGCCAGCATCGACGGCACGAAGTGCAGCACCGTCACGCCGTGCGCATGGATCGCGGCCGCGAGGCGGGCCGGATCGCGGTGGTCGCCGGGCGCGGCGATCGCGAGCTTCGCGCCGGTCGCGAGCGGCCACACGAATTCCCACACCGACACGTCGAAGCCGAACGGCGTCTTGTGCAGCACGACGTCGTCGGGCGTCAGCCGGTACGCGTGCTGCATCCACGCGATCCGGTTCGCGAGCGCGCCGTGCGTGTTGCCGGCGCCCTTCGGCTTGCCGGTCGAGCCGGACGTATAGATCAGGTACGCGAGCCGTGCGTCGTCAATGTCGGTTGCGACGTCGGCGGCGGCATCGGCCACTTCGCACGCCTCGTCCGCAAGCAGATCGGCCACCGTCAGCAGTTGCGTCGGCGCTTCGTCGCCGAGCGCGGCCTCGACCTGCTCGCGCAGATGCGCCTGCGTGATCGCGACCGCGGGCCGCGCGTCGCGCAGCAGGTACGCGATGCGCTCGGCCGGATAGTCGGGATCGACCGGCAAGTACGCGGCGCCGGCCTTCAGCACGCCGACGAGCGCCGTCACCATGTCGAACGAACGCTCGACGCACAGCGCAACCGGCGTGTCGGGCTGCACGCCGCGCCTGCGCAATGCGGCGGCGACGCGTGTCGTGTTCAGGTCGAGCTCGCGATAGGTCGCGCGCTGCACGCCACCGTGGACATCCGCGTATTCGAGCGCGATCGCGTCGGGCGTTGCCCGTGCGGCGGCCGCGAATTGCAGATGCAGTGGCTGCCGTTGCGCATCCGGCCACGTCCGCGCGGTGTCCTGCGCGCGCGCCAGTGCGTCGCGCGTCGCGTCGTCGGCGATCGACAGCGTGCCGAGCAGCGCGTCCGGCGTGCGGATCAGCGCATCGAGCGCACATGCGAACGCGCGGTGCCAGCGCTCGACCTGATGCGCGTCGACGCGTGCGGTGTCGTAGCCGTAGTCGATCGTCAGTTCGGCGCCGCTCTCGATCACGAGCGTCAGCGCGAAATCGGTCGACTCGATGCTGCGCACGCCGCTCAGTGTGAGTGCGCGCGGATCGGCGTCGCGCACCGAGTCGTCGACGGGATAGTTCTCGAACACGACCAGCGTGTCGAACAGTGCGCCCCCGGCGCCGCGCGCCCAGCGCTGGATGTCGGCGAGCGGCGTATGCGCATGCTCGGCGGCAGCCGCGTTTTCGCGTTGCAGCGCGTGCAGCCAGTCGGCTGCGCGTTGTTGCGGCGCGGGTGCCGTGATGACGGGCAGCGTGTTGATGAAGAGGCCGAGCACCGTGTCGACGTCCGCGAGCGCATCGGGACGGCCCGCGACGGTCGCGCCGAACGCGACGGCCGGCTGGTGCGTCACGCGCTGTAGCGCGAGCGCCCAGGCGCCCTGCACCAGCGTGTTGACGGTCAGCTTCAGCGCCCGCGCCGTTTGCGCGACACGCGTCGTCGCCGCCGCGTCGATCGTCGCGCGCCACGTGACCATGTCGGCATCCGCACGGTCGGCCACGCGCTCGGCGATCAGCGTCGGTGCGTCGAGACGCGCGAGCCGCCCGGTCCAGAACCGCTCGTCGGCCTCGCGGTCGCGCGTGCCGAGCCACGCGATGAAGTCGCGATAGCGCAGCGCCGGGCGGCGCTCGAACGGCGACACCGCGTCGGGGTCGCGATAGTCGCGCAGCACGTCGCCGAGCAGGCGCGCCGTGCTCCACCCGTCGAGCAGCACGTGGTGGCGCGTCCACACGACGCGCCACGCGTCGTCCGTCACGCGGATCAGCGTGAGCCGCATCAGCGGCGGCTCGCGCCAGTCGAAGCCGCGTTCGCGGTCGGCAGCGAGCCACGCGTCGAAATCGGTGTCCAGCGTGTCGCCGCGCATGCGCCAGTCGAGCTGTTCGACCGGCATCCGTGCATGGCGATGCACGCATTGCAGCGGTGCGGCCTCGTCGGGCATCACGCTGGTGCGCAGGATATCGTGGCGTGCGATGGATGCGGCGAATGCGGCCACGAGCCGGTCGGCATCGAGCGCCGTCGCGGTCGCGACGAGCTGGTTCACGTAGCTTGCATGGCCCGGCGCGAACAGCGCATGGAACAGGATCCCCTGCTGCATCGGCGACAGCGGATACACGTCGTCGATCGTGCGCCAGTCGAGCGGCGCGCGCTCGATCGCGGCCTGCGTGAGGCCGGCGGCCCGCGCGAGCGGGAAATCGCCCGGCGTCGCACCGCCGCCGCGATGCGCGACACGCGATGCGCATGCGTCGGCGAGTTCGCGCAGCGCGGCGGCAAAGCGATCCGCGAATGCATCGATCGTCGCGCGCTCGAACTGCGGCGTGCCGTATACCCAGTGAACCTTCAGCGTGCGTGCGCCGTCGCGGTCGGTATCGAGGTATGCGTGAATCGCGAGCGTGTTACCGAGCGGCCCTTGCGGGTCACGCTCGATGCCGGTGCCGCCGAAGCGCGGCACGAGCGTCGCGTCGCGCGGCGCGTCGAACTGGCCGAGATAGTTGAACGTGACGCGCGGACGCGGCACCGCGGCCAGCGCCACACGCGTCGCCGCGTCGCCGTAGTGCGCGAGCACGCCGAAGCCGAGCCCCTTGTGCGGCACCGCGCGCAGCGTGTCCTTGACCGCGCACAGCGTGTCGCGCGCGGTGGCTTCGACCGGCAGCGTGACCGGATAGTGGCTCGTCAGCCAGCCGATCGTGCGACTCGCGTCCGCATCATCGAACAGCGCCTCGCGGCCGTGCCCCTCGAATTCGACGCGGCACGACGCGGCGCCGTCGGCACCGGCCAGCGCCAGTGCGAGCGCCGCGCCCAGCAGTTCGATCGTCTGCGTGCGATACGCCGCGTGCGCGTCGGTCAGCGCGGCGCGAGTCAGCGCCGCGTCGATCGTCTGCACGACGAGGGCCGCGTCGGCGTTCGTCGCGGGTGCGTCGGGATGATCGGGCACGAGGTCGTCGCCCTGCGCCATGCCGGCCCAGTAAGCCGTTTCAGCGGCGAACGGCGATGCCGGCTCCGTCGCGGCACGCGCGAGGCGTGCGGCCCAGGCATCCGCACGCAAGCCCGGCGGCGACAGGCGAACCGGCGTGCGTTCGCATGCGGCGCGATACGCGGCGTCCAGATCGTCGAGCAGGATGCGCCACGACACGCCGTCGACGATCGCGTGATGAATCGCCAGATACAGCTGTGTCGCGCCGTCCGGCAATCGCGCCGCACATGCGCACGCGAGCGGCCCGCGGCCGAGATCGAGGCGGCGCTGCAAGGCGTCGAAGCGCGCCAGCGCGTCGGCTTCGTCTTGCGCGGCGACCTCGACGAACGGGAGTGCGTCGTACGGTTTCGCTGCATCGCGCGCGTGCCAGTGGCCATCCGCACCGTGTGCAAAGCGCTGGCGGAAGGCGTCGTGATGCGTGAGCAGCGCGTCGAACGCGCGCGCGAATGCATCAGCGTCGAACGGATCGCGCACGTCGAACGCGACCGACTGGTTCCAGTGGCCCGGATTCGGCACGTCGAGCGCGAAGAAGCGCTGCTGTGCTGGCGTCAGGATCGTCGCCGCGGCAGCCGCGGTAGCCGCGGTAGCCGTTGCGGCCTGAGCCGGCGCGGACGATATCGTTGCCGGCGCTGCAGCGGCGACGTCCCCGGTTTTCGCGATGCGCGCGAGTTCCGCGACCGTCGGGCCGTCGAACAGCTGCTTCGGCGTGAAGCGCACGCCGCGCTTGCGGGCGCGTGCGATCACCTGCAGCACCAGAATCGAATCGCCGCCGAGCTCGAAGAAGTTGTCGTCGCGGCCGACGTGCGGCACCTTCAGCACCGCCTGCCAGACTTCGGCGAGCGCCGTTTCGACCGGGCCCTGCGGCGCGGCGCCGGCGGCGACCGCCACCGGCGCGGCGGCCAGTTCGCGCAGCGCCGCGCGATCGATCTTGCCGTTCGCGGTCACCGGCAGGCGCGCGAGCGCGACGAACTGCGCGGGCACCATGTAGTCGGGCAGCGTCGCGCCGAGTGCCGCGCGCATGGCGGCCTCGTCGAATGCCGCGCCGTCGCGCATCACGACGAACGTCGCGAGCCGCAGGCGGCCGTCGTGCTCGATCGCGAGCGTCTCGGCTTGCGCGACCGGGCCGGCCGCGCGCACGGCCGCACTCACCTCGCCCGGTTCGACGCGATAGCCGCGAATCTTCACCTGGTCGTCGATGCGGCCGAGGAATGCGAGACGGCCGTCCGCGCGCAGGCGCACGCGGTCGCCGGTGCGATACAGGCGCGCACCGGGCGTGAACGGATCGGGCACGAAGCGCTCGGCGGTCTGCGCCGGCCGGTTCAGGTAGCCGCGCGCCACGCCCGGCCCGCCCAGATACAGCTCGCCCGTTGCACCGGCCGGCACGCACGCGCCGAACGCGTCAAGCACCAGCGCGCGCGCATTCGGCAGCGGCCGGCCGAGCGGCACGGCGCTCGCGGGGTCGCGCGCATCGGCGCCGATCGACGCGGTGTCGCACGCGATCGCGCCGACGGTCGCTTCGGTCGGCCCGTAATGGTTGATCACGCGGCAGGCCGGTGCGAGCGCGGCCAGGCGCGCGACGAGTGCCCACGTCAGCGTTTCGCCGCCGGTCACGAGTGCGTGGCGCGGCAGCACGTCGGCCGGCACGCGCGCATCCAGCAGCGCCTGCAGATGGCTCGGCACGATCTTCAGCACGCCGACGTCGCGGCGGCGCATCTCGTCCGCGAACAGGTCCGGATCGAACGCGCACGCGGCCGGCAGCAGGTGCAGCGTGCGGCCTGCGCACAGCGCGCCGAACAGCGTCGTGTGGCCGAGGTCGGCGGCGACGGTCGACACCATCGCGAACGACGCGTCCGGTGCGAACGCGAGCTCGTCGAGCATCCCCTGCACGTAATCGGCCAGTGCGCCGTGCGACACGACGACGCCCTTCGGCGTGCCGGTCGAACCCGACGTATAGATCAGATAGGCGCCCTGCTCGGGATGCGGCGCGACGCGTACGTCGGCCGCATGCGCGAGCGTCGCGTCCTGCGCGAGTGTGTCGACGTCGAGCGGCTGTGCTGCGCTGCCGGCCGGCCACGCGGCCACATCCCGGCCCCGCGCGACGAGGGCCCAGCGCGCGCCGCAATCGGCGGCTGCGGCCGCGATCCGTGCGGCCGGCTGGGCCGGGTCGAGCAGCACGGCCAGCGCGCCGGCCTTCAGTGCGCCGAGCAGGCCGACGACGAAGCGGGCCGAGCGCTCGATGCAGACGATGACGGGTGCTTCGGCCGCCGCGCCGCGCAACTTCAGCGCATGCGCGATGCGGTTCGACGCGTCGTCGAGTTCGGCGAACGTCAGCGACGCCGACGCATCGACGAGCGCGACGCGATGCGGATAAGCGGCAGCCTGCCGCGCGAAGGCGGCGACGATGTCGGCGTGCTCGACGTTCAGCGCACGGCCGTCGCGCGGCAGGCGCGACGCCGGAGAGGCATCGCACGGCAGCGCGGCCGTCGTGCGGTGCGGTTCATGTGCGGCGCACGCGACGAGCGCTGCATAGCTGTCGAGCCACGCGCGCGCGGTGTCGGCATCGATGCAGTCGGTTGCATAGGCGGCGACCAGTTCGATTCCGTGCGCGTCGTCGGTGAAATCCAGTGCGAAGTCGAAGCGCGCGGCGAGATCGGGCCCCGGCGTCGCAACCGCGGTCGCGCCCGGCAGCACGCTGTCGTGCCGTGCATCGAACTGCTGCGCGAACTTCACGCGCAGCCATTCGTCGCCGCGCTTGACGGGCGGCTTCACCGCATCGACGACGCGCTCGAACGGCACGTCCTGGTGCGCGACCGCATCGAGCGCCGCCGTGCGTGCCGCGTCGACCAGCGCGCGGAACGGCAGCGTCGGCGCCACCCGCACACGCAGCGCGACCGTATTCAGGAACAGCCCGAGCAGCGCGCGCGTTTCCGGGCGCTGGCGATGCGCGACCGGCACCGCGACGACCACGTCGGTCTCGCCTGTCAGGCGCGACAGCCATGCGTCGAGTGCGGCCAGCAGCACCGTGAAGACCGTTGCCTGCGCGTCGCGCGCGAGACGCCGGATGTCCGCAGCGACCGCGTCGGGCAGGCGGACCGACACACGCGCGCCCTGCAGCGTGCGCGTCGCGCCCGGCTGGCGATCGACCGGCAGCGCAAGCGGGCCCGGCACGTCGCGCAATGCACCGCGCCAGTAGTCGAGCTGACGCTCGCCTTCGCCGCCGGCAAGCATGTCGCGCTGCCAGTCCGCATAGTCGGCGTACTGGATCGGCAGTGCCGGCAACGACGGTTCGCGGCCTTCCGCAAACGCGCGGTACGCAGCCGACAGCTCGTCGAATGCGCAGCGCGAGCTCCAGCCGTCGGTGATCGCATGGTGCGCGGTCAGGAGCAGCCGGTGGCGATCGTCGGCGAGCGCGACGAGCGTCGCGCGCAGCAGCGGCCCGTCCGACAGATCGAACGGCATGCCTGCGTCGCGCTCGGCGATGCGCGCGGCTTGCGCGTCGCGTGCGGCCAGCGGTTGACCGCGCAGGTCGAGCGTCTCGATCGTAACGGGCAGATGCGCATGGATGCGCTGCATCACGATGCCGTCGTCGTTGTCGACGAGCGTCGTGCGCCACGCGTCGTGCCGCTCGATCACGTGATCGAGCGCGCGCTGCAGTGCGGCGTGGTCGAGCGCGCCGTCGATCGTCCAGTGCGCGGCGATGTGATACGCGGCGCTCGCGTCGCGCGTGTGCGCGAGCACCCAGAAGCGCTGCTGTGCGAGCGATGCGGCGCGATCGACATACGGGGCGCCCGACGCAGCGGCATCGGCCGGCGCGCGGCGTGTGGCAATCGCGGCCAGCGGCTCGCCCGTTTCACGTTCCGCGCGATCGACGTGCGCAGCCAGCTCAGCCAGCGCCGGATCGGCGAACAGCGTGTCGAGCCGCAGGTTCACGCGCAACGCGGCGCGGATCGCGGCCTGCAGTTGCATCGCGGCGAGCGAATCGGCGCCCAGCACGAAGAAGCGGTCGTCGCGCGTCGGCGTCGCGTCGAGGCCGAGCAGCGTTTGCCAGAGGCCCGCGATCTGCTGCTCCGTCGGGGTGCGCGGCTCGTCGCCTGCGGATTGTTCGGTGTCGCGGACGCCGGCGATGCGCTCGCGTAGCGCGGCACGGTCGATCTTGCCGTTCAGCGTGTACGGCAGCGCGTCGCAGCGCACGAAACGGTGCGGCTGCCACGCGGCGGGCAACAACGCGCCCACGTGCGCCTTCAGCGTCGCATCGTCGGCGGCCGCGCGCAGCGCGACGCACGCGATCAGCCGCGTCGGCCCGTTGCCGGTTTCGGCGATCACGGCCGCGTCGGCCACCGCCGGATGCGTGCGCAGGCACGCGGCGATTTCCGCGGGCTCCACACGCACGCCGCGCACCTGGACCTGGTCATCGAGGCGGCCGAGATAATCGAACGCGCCGTCGGCGCGCTGGCGTGCGAGGTCGCCGGTTCGGTACACGCGGGCACCGGGTTCGCCGTGCGTATCGGGAATGAAGCGTTCAGCCGTCAGCGCCGGGCGGCCGTGATAGCCGCGCGCGAGGCATACACCGCCGAGCAGCAGTTCGCCGCCATCGTCGCCATCGATGCGCGCGACGCGCGGGCCGATCGCGCGACCGATCGGCAGCGATGCATACGCATCGTCATCGGCCAGCACGGGCATTTCGCCCGGCTCGACCGGCCACAGCATCGGGGAGATCACGGCCTCGGTCGGCCCGTAGCCGTTGATCAGGCGAACCGACGGGAACGTGCGGCGCACGAATTCGAATGCCTGTTGCGGCAGCGCTTCGCCGCCGAACGCGAGCACGCGCAACGCCGGCGGCACGCCTTCGCGCGCGGCGACGGCCGCGAATTCGCGCAGATACGCGGGCGGAAACGCGGCGACGCTGACGGATTCACTGACCATCAGCGCATGGGCGGCGTCCGGGGTGAACGGCTGCGGCGGCGCAATCGTCACGCTCGCGCCGACCGCGAGCGGCGCGAGCCAGCATTCGTGCGCGGCATCGAAATTGACCGACGCGAAATGCAGCAGGCGGTCGCCGCCCTCGATCGGCAGCGCGGCCGCGAGCGCGTCGCAATGCGCGGCGAGCGGCCCGTGCTCGACGACCACCGCCTTCGGCGTGCCGGTCGAGCCCGACGTGTAGATCATGTAGGCCGCCGAGCGCGGATGCACCGACACGTCCTCGTCGTCGACGAAGGCGGCGGCACCTGCCTCCGCGGGCATCGCGTCGAACGCGTGTTCGAACGGCGCGCCGAGCGCCGCGCGGCCGGCCGCATCGACGATCCCGTGGCGCAGTTGCGCATCGCGGACGATCCAGTCCAGCCGCGCGGCCGGATGACGCGGATCGAGCGGCACGAATACGCCGCCCGCTTTCAGCACGGCAAGCAGCGCGACGAACAGCTCGCACGAGCGTTCGACGCAGACGCCCACCCGCACTTCCGCGCCGACCCCGGCCGCGCGCAGCTGGCGGGCAAGGTGCGACGCACGCGCGTCGAGCGCGCCGCGCGACAGGCGCAGGTCGTTCTGGAAAGGCGCGGCGAGCGCGGGCGCGTCGGGCGCGCGGCGCGCCAGTTCGCGAATTCGGTGATGCAACGCAGTCGGGAAACTCGTCATGTGCGTGAAGTCCTTCGGTCCGGCCGCTTCGGCCAAGTCTCGGGGCCGCATGGGGCGGCTTCACTGGTGTGACGAACGGCGCGGCCGATTTTTTACCGTTTTGCGCGCAAAGCCGGAATGGATGCATTTTTTGAAGGCACGGCTAAATATTTGCGCGGCCCGTTCGTCTATCAGGGAGGAAAGCCGCGACTGGCCCGTCCCGCGCGCTGCTTTCGCATCAATCCCGCCGTTTCCGCAGGATTTGCCTGCCCTTCATTTACCGATGTTGCCGATGACCGCCGCCCACGAGCCTTCTTCCCCGCCGTCCCTCGACGCCTCCCCCGGCCGCCCCGCGGCCCGCCTGATCCTCGCGCTGCTGCGCGAAAGCCGCGCGTCGCTCGCGCTGGCGCTCGTCGCATGCGTGCTCAATGGCGTCGCGAGCGTGCTGCTCGTCGCGACGCTGAACCGCGCGCTCGCGACGCCCGGCGCGGCCGACGTGTCGCTCGCGTGGCGCTTCGCGCTGTGCGCGGTGATCGCGCTCGTCACGCGCATCGTGTCGGGCACGCTGTTCGCCCGGCTGTCGCAGGACACGATGGCGCGCCTGCGCGTGCACCTCGCGCGGCGCGTCGGCGCGGCCGAGCTGCGCGACATCGAGCGGATCGGCGCGGCGCCCGTGCAGTCGGTGCTGACCGACGACGCGACCAACGTGTCGATGCTGTTCTTCGCGCTGCCGAACCTGGTGATGCACGGCTCGATCGTGTTCGGTTGCCTCGGCTATCTCGCGTGGCTGTCGTGGCCCGTGTGCCTGCTCGCGCTGACCGCGATCGTCGCGGGCTCGCTCGGCTATCACACCGGCGATCGCCGTGCGATCGCGTCGCTCGAGGCGGCCGGCCAGGCGCAGGATCGCCTGTTCGGCTATCTCGGCTCGCTGTTCTCCGGCGCGAAGGAACTGAAGCTGCACGACGCGCGCGCGCGCCAGTTCGTCGACGGACAGCTCGGCGCGGCGATCGGTGAAGTGCGCGACCACCGCCGCCGCGCGTTCAGCGCGTATGCGGTCGGCGTCGGCTGGATCATCTTCCTGTTCTACGTGTTCCTCGGCGCGGCCGCGTTCTGGCCGCAGCTGGGCGTGCATGCCGATGCAGGTACGGCGGCCGGCTACGTCGTCGTGTTCCTGTTCATGCTGGTGCCGCTCGACGGACTGCTGAACAACCTGCCGACCGTCAACGCGGCGCGCGTGTCGCTCGGGCGCATCGAAGGCGTGATGGCCGAATTCGGTGCGCTGCGCACGGTGCCGCCCGCCAGCGACGCCCCCGACGTACCACCGGCCGGCGCCGTCACGCTGCGGGGCGTCACGCACGCGTATTTCCACGAGCGTGACGAACGGATGTTCCGGATCGGGCCGATCGACCTGACGATCCGGCCGGGTGAGCTCGTGTTCATCGTCGGCGGCAACGGCAGCGGCAAGACGACGCTCGCGAAGGTGCTGACGGGGCTCTACGAGCCGGAGGAAGGCGCGATCGAGGTCGACGGCCGGACGATCGGCTGGCGCGAGCGTGCTGCGTACCGGCAGCGCTTCAGCGCGGTGTTCAACGATTTCCATCTGTTCGATGCGCTGCTCGGCATCGTCGATCCCGACGATCCCGCGCGTGCGCAGGCCGATGCGCGCGCGAACGCGCTGGTCGCGAAGCTCGCGCTCGATCACAAGGTGAAGGTCGTCGACGGCGCGTTCTCGAACCGCGCGCTGTCGACCGGGCAGCGCAAGCGGCTCGCGCTCGTCGTCGCGTATCTGGAGGACCGGCCGTTCTACCTGTTCGACGAATGGGCGGCCGACCAGGATCCGTCGTTCAAGGCGGTGTTCTACGAGCAACTGCTGCCCGAGCTGCGCGCGCGCGGCAAGGCCGTGATCGTGATCACGCACGACGACCGCTATTTCGATCTCGCCGATCGGCTGCTGAAGCTCGACAACGGGCAGATCGTCAGCGACACGACGCCCGCGCGGTCACGCGCACGGGACGGTGCCGATGCACTGAGCGCGTAGGCACGCGTGAACACCGGCCGCCTGCGCGCGGCAATTGCGGCGCGCAGGCAGTCGGTGTCCGGCTCGCCGGAGCGGAAAGGACTGGAAAGGTCGAAAGGAAATATCGTTCGGCATACTGACGTACAGGTGACGCCATCGGGGCGCCGCGACACGCGAACAACTACGCGGCGCTCGGCCACGCGCTTCCCCTGCCCGCAACGACGATTCGCTCGCTCAGCGCACGGCCGGCAGCTTCAGCATCGTATCGGTCATCACGTCGGCCAGCTTCAGCGCCGACATCGGCCCGCCGAACCCCCAGATGTTCCGTTCGACGAGCGCGATCCTGCGTTCGCGCAGCGCGGGCACGAAACGCCACACGGGCGAGTCGAGTTTCGACGAGAGCGGCACATCCATCCCCGTCGCGGTGACGAACAGCACGGCGAGATCGCGTTGCCGGAGCAGATCGGCGGATGTCACGTAAAGCGTGCCTTCGCGCGTCGGCTTCTTCGGCCACGGGTCGAGCCCGAGCGCACGCGCGAGGCCCGCCGACGTGCTGTTGCCCGTATACGCCCAGTAGCGGTCGGGCAGCCCGAGATCCTGCAGCAGTGCGATGCGATCGCCGCCGCGGCCCGCGGCCTTGAGCCGCGATGCATTGCGCGCGATCCCTGCGTCGAGTTGTGCTTCGACCGCCTTCGCGCGCGCGTCGCGTCCGGTCACGGTACCAATCGTCCGGAAGATCCGACGCATCCAGTCGAGCTGCGTGACGGGCACGCCGCCTTCCGACACGTTCGGGCTGAACTGGAACAGGATCGTCGGCGCGATCCGGTCGAGCGCGGCGAAGATCGGCGCATGCCGGAAGCCGACGCCGAGGATGAGGTCGGGCTTCACCGCGGCGATCGCCTCGAGCCCCGGCTCCTGACGCGAGCCGATGTCGGTCACACGGGCGAGCCGCTCGCTCTCGTAGCTGAGCCAGCCCGGATAGAACGCGGTATCGGCCATGCCGACCGGCACGATGTCGAGCGCGATCACGCTTTCCGCGAACATGAAGTCGAGCGCGACCACACGTTGCGGCTGCACCGGCATCGTCGCGCTCGCCTGCGATACGACGGGGTTGCCGGCGAGCGAGCGGCCCGATTGCGAAGGCGTGCTGCCCTGCCCGCCGCGCGCGTCGTTCGCGACCGCGGCGGCCGGCGCCGCATGCGCGCCGCAGCAAGCAGCGCCGAACGCGGCCAGTGCGGCAAGCGCATGGCGGCGGCCGGCATGCGGTGCCGGAGTCACCGGATCGCATCCTGCTCGGCCAGCGCCGCGTCGTCCATCGTCAACAGCAGGGGGCAGCTTCCACACAGTTGCGTTTCTCCAGGAATTTCATAGCGCAGGCAGCACACGCGGCGCGCGCGAAACGGCGTCGGCAGCAGCGGCGAGCGCGGCACGGCGTCGCGTACCGGCAGGCGCAGCGGATTCGGCTCACCTTCGACGCAGGACGCGCCGAACAGCCAGTCGGCATCGCGAGCGGGATCGGCCGCGCACGGCAGCGAACGGTACGTGTCGAGCAGATAGTCGAGCAGGTTGCCGGCGTTGCTCCACAGCACGCGCGGCGTGACGCGGCCCATCGCCGCGAGCAGGCCGATCACCGCGCCGAGATGCGCGACGAGCCCCGCATAGCGCGGCGCGGGCGCGATACACGGCGCGCCGAGCGCGTCCGGCGCGAAATACAGCGCGGCCGGCATCCCGTCGTCGAGCGCGACGAACGTGCGGTCCAGCGTCATGTCGAGCGGCCGGCCGAGCGTCAGCGCGGCGACGACGCCGGCCGGCGCCGCGCGGCCGAAGTAGTACTTGCTCCATTGCGACACGAGCGCGCGCGCATGCAACGCCGGATCGCCGCCGTAGTGGCGGACCATCGCATCGAGCAGCGCATCGCGATGATCGGGCAGCGCGCCGACCGGCACGACGATCCGGCCCGGCGCGTGCGCGTCGTCGGGCATCCCGAGCCACACCGCGTCGAGATGCGCGGTGAACGGTTCAGGGGCGAACGCGGAGAAGCGCGTGGCGCGTGCACCGTCGAGTGCTGGTGTCATCGCCCCGCGCGCCGCGCGCGGCGCCCCTCGAGGATCAGCAGCCCGAGCAGATACGGCGCGCCGATCAGCGCGGTCAGCACGCCGGCGGGCACTTCGCGCGGCGCGACGACCGTGCGGGCGGCCAGGTCGGCACACCCGAGGATCAGCGCGCCGCATGCGGCCGCGAGCCACAGCCGCGTGCGGTGCCGGCGCGCGCCGAGCATCGTCGCGACGTGCGGCGCCATCAGTCCGATGAAGCCGACCGGCCCGACCGCCGCGACGGCCGCGCACGCGGCGAGCGTCGCGATCGTCAGCGCGAGCGGCCGCAGCGCGGCGACCGGCAGGCCGAGCGCGGCCGCCTGGTCGTCGCCGAGCGCGAGCATGTCGAGCGGCCGCGCGAGCCAGGCGAACACGGGGACCGCGAGCACGCACCACGGCAGCAGCATCGACACCTCGCCCCAGCCGCGGCCGTAGGTGCCGCCGACGAGCCACACGACGAAGCGCGCGGGCTGCACGCTTTCCTGCGTGATCAGCCATTGCGCGAGCGTGGTCCACAACGCACCGATCACGATGCCGGTCAGCGCGACCGCGAGCGGTGCATAACGGTGCCGGTGATTCAGCGCGAGCGTGATCGCGAGCGACAGCGCACCGCCGCTCAACGCGGCCACGGCGAGCGTCACGTGCCCCATCAGCGGCCACGTCGACAACGCGAACAGCGTGACGAGCCCCGCGCCCTGCGTGACGCCGAGCACTTCGGGGCCGGCGAGCGGGTTGCGCACGACGCTCTGCATCGCGACGCCGCTCACGGCGAGCAGCGCACCCGCGAGGAGCGCGCACAGCAGCCGCGGCATGCGCAGGTCGATAAGCATTCGCGCGACGGCATCGTGACCCGACAGCGCGGCGGACCAGCGTGCCGGCGACAGCCATTCGGGGCCGGCCGACACGCCGGCGAATACGACGAGCACGCCGGCCGCGACGAACAGCGCGGTGCGCAGCGGCCAGCCGAGCTCCTCGAGCCAGGCGACCACCCGCCTCGACCCGCTGCCGCCCGCGCGTTCGGCTTGAGCATGCAGCACGCCCGACCAAGCAGCGCCGCGCCGGATCATCGCGAGCATCAGCGGCGTGCCGACGAGCGCGATCGCGACGCCGGTCGACAGCGTCGCGTCGAGACCCGACGCGAGCACCGCACTGTCGGTGACGAGCACGAGCGCGCCACCCGCGAGCGCCGACAGCGGCACCAGCACGCCGAGCCGGCCCGCGCGTGCGCCGCGCACCTGGCGCACCAGGTTCGGCGCGACGAGCCCCACGTACGACAGCGGGCCCGCGATGCTGACGGCCACGCTCGTGAACGCGACCGCGACGATCGTCGCCGCGAGCCGCGCCCCGTCGACGCGCACGCCGGCCGCGGCCGCCGCCTCGTCGCCGAGCGCGAGCGGGTTCAGCGGCCGGATCACGAACGGCAGCGCGAGCAACGGCACGACGAGCCAGCGCGCGGCAAGCGCGAGCCCGGTCGCGCCGGGTTGATAAAGACTGCCGTTGGTCCACAGCGCCGCGCCCGCGATGTTCTGCTCGAAGAATGCGAGCACGAGCGTCGACAGTGCCGCGAACAGCAGCATGCACACACTGCCCGCGAGCACGAGCCGCAGCGGCGTCGCGCGCCAGCCGCCGGCCGCGACGATCGCGCACGCGGCGGCGATCAGCCCGCAGACGAACAGCAGCGGCACCGACGCGACACCGGCGAGCGCCGGCACCAGCATCGCCGCGAGCAGGCCGAGCTGGGCGCCGCCCGTCACGCCGAGCAGGTCGGGCGATGCGAGCGGGTTGCGCGTGAGCGACTGGAACAGCGCGCCCGCGATGCCGAGGCAGCCGCCCGCGACGAGCGCGGCCGCGACACGCGGCAGGTTGAGGTCGAACAGGAACACGCCCGCGAGCGCGGCAGCGTCGCTGCCCGGCATCGCGTTCCACCACACACGGAGGTCTGGGGCGATGCGCAGCACCGCCAGCACCGCGATCAGCACGACGAGGCCGAGCGCGAGCACGCCGGCACGGCGGCCGGATGCCGCGCCCTGCCCGCTCGCCGCGAGCCGCTTGCGCATCGCGAACGTCGTCATACGGCGATATCCCGATGCACTGCGCGATCGAACCCGTCCGCCGTGCCGGATGCCGGCGGCCCGTATGCCGGCACGCACATCGGCGCGCCCGTCTGCGGATGCGCGAGCTTCAGCATGTCGACGCCGAACGCCGCGCGCAGCCGCGCCGGTTCCAGCATCGCGTCGGGCGAGCCCTGCGCGACAAGGCGGCCGGCACGCATCAGCACGATGTCGTCGCTGAACGCGGCTGCCTGGTTCAGGTCATGCAGGACCCACACGATCGTCAGCCCGCGCGCGCGGTTCAGTGCGCGCAGCGCGTCGAGGATGTCGAGCTGATGATGGATGTCGAGATAGGTCGTCGGCTCGTCGAGCAGCACGATCGACGCCTGCTGCGCAAGCGCCATCGCGATCCACGCGCGCTGCCGCTCGCCGCCCGACAGCGCGCCGACGTCACGCCCGGCGTCGCTGGCCAGGCCGCTCGTCTCGAGCGCCTCGTCGATCGCCGCATGGTCGGCGCGCGACAGCCCACGCAGGAAACCGCCATACGCGTAGCGGCCGTACGCGACCAGCTCGCGCACGGTCAGCCCCGACGGAATCTGGTTGAACTGCGCGAGCATCGTGAGCTCGCGCGCGAGCGCGCGACGGCGAAACGACGCGAGCGGCTTGCCGTTCACGTCGATGCGGCCCGCACGCGCGGGCTGCAGGCCCGCGAGCGTGCGCAGCAGCGTGCTCTTGCCGCAGCCGTTCGGGCCGCACAGCGCGGTCACGCGGCCGGCCGCGATCGACAGGTCCAGCCCGTCGATCACGACATGGTCGCGATAACCCACCGTCAATCCGCGCGCGGCCAGCGCGGCGGTACTACGCGTCATCGGTCCTCCGTTCGGCCGCGCGCGGGACCGTATAACTTTGCGCCATCGCGACGACCACCTTGCGCGGCCCTTCGAACGGGTCGCGTGCGTGCGCGGTCAGCATGTTGTCGAGCATCAGCACGTCGCCCGTGCGCCACGGGAACACGATGCGCTGGCGATCGAGCACGCCGCGGATTTCCGCGAGCGCGTCGGCCTCGAGCGGCTCGCCGTCGCCGTAATACACGTTGCGCGGCACGTTCTCGAGCCCGACCGCGTCGACGAGCGCTTCCTGCATGTCGTCGTCGAGCGCCGACAGGTGAAACAGGTTCGCCTGGTTGAACCACACGCGCTCGCCCGTGCGCGGATGGCGTGCGACAGCCTGGCAGCGTTCGCGCGTGCGCAGCAGCAGTTCGCCGTCGTCGTCCGTGCGCCATGTGCATTCGATGCCGCGCGCCGCGCACATCCGCTCGACCTCGGCCGGCTCGTCGGTGCCGAACGACTGCTGCCACGGCAGGTCGAGCCCCTGGCCGAAGTTGCGCACGTACAGCAGCTCGCGCTGCTCGAAGCGCGCGACCAGCGCCGGATCGAGCGCGCGATAGACGGCGCGGCTGTCCGCGATCGGCGTCGCACCACCTTTTGGCGCCGCGAGCGCGCAATGGAACCAGATCCGCAGCGGCCACTCGCGCGTGTATGACTGCTCGTTGTGCAGCGGAATCGCGCGATGCGGCGGGTATTCGGTCGACGTGTAGACGGCGCCTTCGACCTGGCTGCGCGGCGTCGACGCGTATTCATAGCCGATCAGCGGATCGCCGAACGACGCCGCGAACTGCTGGAACGCGTCGATCGACGGCACGTGAAAGCCCGTGAACAGCACACCGCCCGCCCGTTCGAGCGTGTCGGCCGCGATCGCATGCGCGAGCGGCGCGATCTCGTCGATCGACATGCCGTCGGCGCCGCGCGGCGACACGACGGTGGGCAGCCCCGGCTCGATACGCAGGTCGTCGAGCGTCGGCAACGAAAGCAGGGTCATGCAACGTCCTCTTCAGGTGGCGCGCCGCACACGCGGCGCAGCGGGTCACGACGCGCGCGTTGCGCGATCGCCGTCCATCGCGCGGCGCAGGCTCGCGGGGCGCATGTCGGTCCAGACGGTCTCGATGTGCGCGAGGCAGTCGGCTTTCGGGCCGCGCACGCCGACCTCGCGCCACCCGGCCGGCACGGGCCGGAACGTCGGCCAGATCGAATACTGTTCTTCGTCGTTGATGACGACCGTGTAGACGAGGTCGTCGGTGTCGGCGGAAGGCGTCGTGGTTTGCGTCATGATCGAAAAAAGCGGGAGGCGGTTGAAGGAGGCGAAGCGGCGAACTGTCGGATCGGCCGCTCCTGTCTTGAAGACGATTGGCCGGCGCGATTTTTTACCGGCGCCGCGCGCGGCCGCCGAGAAACACCGGGCACGCGTCACCGCGATGGCACGCGTCGAGGCATTCCGCGCAGTGCCGCTCCGCGTCGCGCACCATGAAATGCACGAGTGTCTGCGACACGTTCAACGCGCGCGCCGCGGTCTGCAGCGTCTCCTCGCGCAGCCGCACCATCTCGAACGCCGCGCGGCTGCGCGCCGGCAGGTCGTCGAGCGCGGCCCACACGCGGCGCAGCGTGTCGCGCGTCATCAGCGCGGCCTCGGGCGTCGGTTCCGGCGACGGCACGTCGAAGCCGTCGTCCTCTTCCGTGTGATAGACGTTCTCGAGGCTTTGCCGGCGGCACGCATCGATCGACGCATTGCGCACCATCCGCGTCACGTATGCGACCGGCTGGCGCACCGCGTCCTGGTTCGGGAATTCGACGAGCTTCACGAACACGTCGTGCACGACGTCCTCGGCGCGGCTCGCACAACCGACGAAGCCGCGCGCGACGTTGACGAGCATCGCGCGATGGGCGATCAGCACGTCGAGCAGCGCACCCTGCGCATGCGGCTCGGCGGTACGGCGCGCCCGCGGCGCGGGACGCGACGGCAGGTCCGGATAACTGCCGAGGAACGGGTTCGCCGTTGCCGCTGCCGGTCGTTCGAGCACTTCCGCCATAGCCATCGATCTGCTCCGTCAAATTCCGAGATAGCGCAATTTAACGTAAACGCAAATCATTCTCAATCCGATTACGAGATGACCCTTTCGGTTGTCAGGATTTGTCTGATTAATTGACGGATTCGGTGTTTTGACGAACGGGACAGGCCGAACGACAGGATCTCGACGAAGACGCCTCCGCCACCGTCGCACGGCTCGTGCCGGCCACCGCCGAAGCGCATCCGCGCCACGTGTGCGACTTCGTGCATCGCCATCACAAGGTGTGTCGCCGGGTGCTTTGAGCGGCGCGCCGCGAGCCTGGAAAAAAGCGCCGGCATGCCGGCGCTTTCACGTGAGGTGCGTGCGGTGCGTCGAGCCGCGCTCGCGCGGCTCGCGTCAATAGATGAACAGCCGGATCGTTGCAGTCGCATCGAACCGCCCGATCTTCGGCGGCCCGAACGACTTGAGCACCGCGTCCATCAATACGCTCTGGTTCATGACGTTGGACGGAAACTGAGCGAGGTTGAACTGTTGGTTGAACGGAATGGCCTTGCCCTGGCTGTCCTCGATCCCGATACCGAAATTGCTGTCCTTCGCCGGCACCAGCAAGCCGTTCTGAACCGGATAGCTCGTTTCGAAATATCCGTCGACGCGTACCGCGACGTTGCATTTCTTGGTCAACGACAACGAGAACCGCTTGCGCGGCACCGCCGGCATGAAGCCGTTGCCCACGGCCTGCACCTGTCCGAAATTGACGATGCCCGGTTCGGGCGTCACGAGCACGTCGACGAAGCACGGCGTCGGCTTGAGGTTGCGCAGGCCGCTCAGGCGGTACTGGAAGCTCGGGTTGTATGCATTCAGCCCGAACTCGCCGTCGAACTGGAATACCGTGTAGATATCGCTCGGTGGCTGGACCCAGTTGCCCTTCTTGCGCACGACGACCTGGTAGTCGATGCTGATACGGGTCTGCTCGCAACGTCCGCGATCGAAGTCGTACTTGCTGCACGGCGGCACCGAATAGCCGGTAAACACCCCTCCGCCGCGATTACTCGTCTTGTCGAAATAGTCGATTCCCTTGTAGCGGATGCCGATCTCCAGCCCCCACGCCGCCGGGTTCGTGCGATTCGGGTTCGCGTAGAAATAGATGTTGTCGACGACTTTCAGGCTGCCTGCATCGCCGAGGTCCTTGTAGCAATACCCTGACGTGGTGCGGACCGGCGACACCCAGATCACGTATCCGTCCGGCGCGTCGGTCGGATACGACGCGACACCGCCGATCGGCTCGGTCAGCGAGGTCGCACCGCTGTTCGTCAGGCATCTTAGCGCCCACGCCGGCTGCGCGGCCGCGACCAGCAATCCCAGCACGAGCCAGCGCAGCCACGCCGCCGGCAACCGCCGTTCGCGCATCCCCCCGCTCATTTCTTCACGCTCTTGCAGGCACCGGCCTCACACGCATACTCGACCGCCACCTGGCCGCCGTAGTCGTCCACGTGCGTGACGAACAACGTCGACGGCGTCGCGGCCTTGAACGGCACGTCGGCCGTGCTCATCGGGCTCACCATCACCGGGTCCAGCGGCACATGCGTCTTCTGCGCACCCGAAGCCACGTCGACGATCGTAATGTGATACGGCGTCGGATTGTCGAACACGAGCTTGTGCGCCCCCGCGTCGACGCGCAGCGTCATCGGCAGCGTCCAGTCCTCGTCGCGCGCGGGCTGCACGCCCTTCGGCCGGTAGAACAGCTTCATCTGCGTATGCAGCGCGATCTGCAGCGTGTTCGGCGTATCGGTCTTCGGCGGCACTTCGCGGATGTTCAGGTAGAACACCGATTCGCGATCGGCCGGCAGTTCGGTGCCCGGCAGCTTCGCGATGCGCAGCACGTTGCGCTCGTTCGCCTCGACGCGCTGCAGCGGCGGCACGACCATCAGCGGCGACGTGATCTTGTTGCCTCGCGTGTCCTCGAGCCACGACTGCACGAGATACGGATACGTCGTGCTCTTGTTCGTGATGGTGACGATCGCGGCCGGTTCGCCTTCGTTGAAGATCACGCGCGTGCGGTCCGGCACGATCGCCGCATGCGCGACGCCGGCGAGCAGCGCGCTGGCCACGGCCAGCATGCACGACGCGCGGCGCGGGAAGAAAAGAGAGAAAGCGTGGTTCATCGCTGGATCCGTCAAATCATCGTTCCGTCCGTGCGGCCGTTGCATGCGGCTCGCCGGGCGTCTGGCACGTCACCGGAATCGGCGTGCCTTCGAGTTGAAGCTGGTTGGGCAGTGCATTCACCGCGCACAGCGTGCGTTCGCCTGCACGCACCACGAGCGCGGATCTCGGCTGCACCTGGGTCAGGAACGCGGCGCCGGCTTCGCCGACGATGCCGAGCTCCTTGCCGTTCGCCGCGTCCTGCACGGATGCGCCGAACGGCACCGGCTTGCCGGCCGCATCGGTCAGCGTCAGGTACAGGTTGCTGCCGCGTGCGGTGGAGAACTTCACGAAGCCGATCGCGCCGTCGGTCAGCACCATGCGCTGGATCGGGTTCGACACCTGCACCTCGAGCGGCAGTTTCTCGACGTTGACGGTCGCGTCGTACACGTTGTACGGCGAAATCCCGTCGAGCACCGCGTAGCCGCGCGAATCGGTATGCGTGAGCGTGCCGGACAGCGGCACGTCGGGCACGCCGTCGGTCGATACCAGCAGGCGCGTATCGCCCGCGTTGCCGTTCGCATGCGCGGACACGCCGTACTGCGTCGCGACGAGCGAGCCGTCGACTTCGAGCGACGCGGCCGCGTACGCGTTGGCGAGCGTCGACGCCTGCGCGCTCAGCTGGTAGGTCGACGTGCGCTGGCGGAAGCTCGCGTTCGCCGACGCGCGGCCGTCGGTCGCGCCCGCATTGATCTGGTAGGTGCGGCCGGCCGGATCGTCGTAGATGTAGCCCGCGTTCACGCTCGTGCTGCCGCTGCCCGTCGTCAGGTTCGACGTGACGGTGTGGCGGCCGCCGATCGGCAGCGTCGCGGTCACGGAAAACTGGTTGCCGCTCGCGCCCGCACTCTGCGTGCGGAACGCGGACACGCTGACGTTCAGGTTGCGCAGTGCGCCGACCGAGAACGCGCGCGTCAGCGTGAGACCCACGCGCTGCTCGGACGAGCGCGCCCAGTAGGTCGTCTGGTCGTACGAGAAATAGGTCGACGTGTCGCCGAAGCGCTTCGACATCGTCGCCGAGTAGCGCTGCTTGCTGTTGGCGAGGCCGTACGCGGTCGGGTCGCCGGAGAACTGCGCGAAGTTGGTGTACTCGCGCTCGGAGAAGCGATAGCCGAAAAAGCGCACGTCCGCATCGAGCCCGTCGAAGTGCTTCGAATAGTTGATACGGTACGAGTTGCCGTTGCGCGTCGCGCCGTTCCACCACAGCCGCGCGCGTGCGTGTGTGACGTCGGCCGACACCGCGCCGAACGTGCCGAAATCGCGGCCGACGCCGAGCGCGATCGACGTGTAGCCCGATGCGGCGATGAAGCCGCCGTACAGCGTGATGTCGAACGGCAACCCGTAGGCGGCTTCGCCGAACCCGAAGAACGGCGTGATGCCGGCGCCGCCGAACTGCCGCGGCTTGCCGACGGCGGCCTTGTAGCGCAGTTGTCCGGTGCGCGCGAGGAACGGCACGGCGGCCGTCGTCACCTGGAAGCGCTGCACGCTGCCGTCTTCCTCGTCGACCGTGACGTCGAGCGTGCCCTGCACGCTCGTATTGATGTTCTGCAGCGCGAACGCGCCGGGCGACACGCGCGTCACGTACAGCACGCGGCCCGCCTGCGACACGGTCACGGTCGCGTTGGTGCGCGCGACGCCCGAGATCAGCGGCGCATAGCCGCGCAGCGAAGGCGGCAGCATCCGGTCGTCGCTGCGGATCGATGCGCCGGTCAGCGCGAACGTGTCGAAAATGTCCGAGCTCAGGTAGTCGTCGCCGAACGTCACCGTCGACTGGATCGACGGCAGCGCGCGAAACGCATAAAGCCGGCTGAAGCGGAACGTGCGGTCCGCATACGCCGTGTTGCCCACGTTCGACTGCACCTGGTAGTCGCCGCGAAAGCGCCACGCGTCCCAGTTCGCGCCGATCGTTCCGTAGGCCTGGACCGAATTCGTCTGTCCGCCGCCCGAACCGAAGTTGCGGTTCGTGTTCGCGATCACGCGATAGTCGAGCATCGCGCCCGGAATCCCGTCGGACCAGCTCGACGGCGGCAGGTACGTCGAATCGGTGAATTCGAGCGCGGCCTGCGGAATCGTGATCTTCAGCCGGCCGTCGCTCTTCAGGTAGCGCACGGTCGCGCCCTCGATCGCGCCGAGATCGACGCAACGTCCGCCCTGAAAGCGCGGCAGGTCCTTCGCGAGCGATGGTTTCAGCCCGAACCGCGCGACGAGTTCCGGCGGCAGGCACGGCTTGCCCGCGCCGGATGCGTCGAGCGCGATGAACTGGATCGCCTGCAGCCCGTAGAACAGGTCGTTGACCTGCACGTCGAGCATGTATTCGCCCGGCAGCGTGAAGTCGGGCTGCGAGAACTGCGACAGGTCGACGTTGTTCGTGCCGTCGATGTCGAGGAACGACGAATTGAATTCCGTCGCATGGCTCTGGCTGCCGACCACCAGCACGGAGACGCAAAGGAAGGAATGTCTGATTCGCACGCGGCGCTACCGGAAATCCGGGGAAGGTGAGACGTGAAGGAAAGGAAGCCGGAGAAAGGGTGCGGACACCCCTTCCCCGGTACGGCCGCTTACTGGTAGCGGACCGTGAAGTTCGCGACGCCGTCGGCCGTACCCGGCGTCACGCCGGCGGCCGTGGCTTCGTACATCGCCGCGAAGCGTGCGGTGTTGGTGCCGTTTTGCAGCAGGGTCGGCGCCTTCTGTTCGGCGCCGTTGTCGAGGTATTCGCCCGACGCGGCCTGCAGGCGGATGCCGACGTTGGTTGCCGAACCGATCGTGGCGAGCAGCTTCGGCTGGCCTGCGCTCGACGTGCCCGTGAACGTGAAGTATGCGTTCTGCGCGATGCTGGTGTCACAGTCCGTCAGCTTGATGTCGAACGACACCGCGTCCGACTTGTCGCCGGCTTGCTTGAACTTGTTGGTCGGCACCTTGCCGAGCTGCACGGTCTGATTGACGGAGTTCGAATCGATGCCGCATGCGCCCGCGACGATCTCGCCCGTGAAGTTGATCGTGCCGGTGCCCGCTGCGAAGGCCGAGGTGGACAGGGCTGCGAGTGCGACCGCGCTCAGGAGGGTTTTTTTCATGACGTGTTCCATGAGAATTGCAAAGGGAATGGACGACGTGGCGGATACAAAAGGCAGCGTGTGGTTGGCTCCCGTCCGTCACGAGGCGGCATTATCGAGATAGGAGTGAAAGAATTTTGTAAATCATTGTCAAATCTCAATGACAATCTTTGTTTTACGCATTTTTAAACCCCATTCCTTCCTGCCAATTCTCAATTACGACATTTTCTTCCGCAGTCCTTTTCTATTTTTCGGAACCGACTGAAAATTAAAGACAATTCGTTTTATCGATTGAAATATCCCGGCTTCTCTTTGCTGGGCAAAGACTTTCCAGATACCGGATGTGAGCCGACAAAATTCGGTCCGATCCCGCCATCGTTGCATGACCACAACGAAACAATTCAACGATTTTCAACCAACAGGAAATTAACGGGCGATATTCAACGACGCGAAACTTTCGCGCAAACGATTGCAATATCTGTACAAACGTTTCACCGCGACACTTCGTCGCCCATGATTATTCGCAATACGTGAATTAATCGAATCGTCAACCCGGAATTAAAGCGGCCGCATAAAGCCGTGCGCCGGGACGACATTCGCGACACTGGATGGAGTCGAAACTGGAGGAAATCCGGCACGATCGGAGGCCGGCGGCGACGCGATCGGTCGCCGGGATGCGAGTCGAGTGGAAGGCGGCCCTTCAACCCGGCTGCGTGGAGAAAAACAGGCGCGACGAAGCGCGCATGCGCGTGTCGTCGATCGCGGCCGGTGACCCGACCGCAGCAACACCGACCGGGGTAGCGGCGACGCATCGCCATGCGCCGCCGCTACCTGCCCGGTCCCGGTCAAGACATCACGCGGCAGCTTCGCCAGCCGTGGCCGGCGCCCACCCGCCGCCCAGCGCGCGATACAGCGCAATCGCATTCGCGAGCCTGCGTTCCTTGAGCCGGATCAGCTCCTGTCCCGACTCGTACGTGCTGCGTTGCGCGTCGAGCAGTTCGAGATACGTCGCGACGCCGCCCGCATAGCGGCGCTCGGCGAGCTTCAGCCGCGCGCCGTCGGCCGCATAGACGTCCTGCTGCGCCGCGAGCTGGCGATCGATCCAGTCGCGCGCGGCGAACGCGTCGGCCACTTCGCGGAATGCGGTCTGCACGGTCTTCTCGTATTCCGCGACCGCGATGTGCTTGCGTGCGTTCGCGACGTCGAGATTCGCGCGATTGCGGCCGCCCGCGAAGATCGGCAGCGTGATGCGCGGCGCGAACGTCCACACGCTCGTGCCGCCCGCGAACAGGCTCGAGAACGCATCGCTGACCGAACCGTAGTCGGTCGTCAGCGCGATGCGCGGGAAGAATGCCGCGCGCGCGGCGCCGATCTGCGCGTTCGCGGCCTTGAGCCGCGACTCGGCCTGCCGGATGTCCGGCCGCCGTTCGAGCAGCGCGCTCGGCGCGCCGGGCGCCACCGGCGCGATCGCGAGCGTGTCGAACGCGGTGCCGTCGGCCGGCACGGTGCGTGCGAAATCGCCGGCGAGCAATTGCAGCGCGCGCACCGACTGCGCGTGTTCGCGCTGCAGCGCGGCCTGCGACGCACGCGCGGACGCGACCAGCATCTCGGCCGAACGCAACTCGATCGCGTCGCTCGTGCCGGCCGCGTAGCGGCGCTGCGTGAGCGCGGCGATGCGCTCGCGCGCGTCGAGCGTGCGCTGCGCCAGTGCCAGTTGCTCGCGCAACGACCGTTCGGAAACATACGCGCCGGCGACTTCGGCAATCACGCCGATGCGCACCGTGCGCTGCGCATCGGCCGTCGCGAAATACTCGGCGAGCGCCGCATCGGACAGGTTGCGCACGCGGCCGAACAGGTCGAGCTCGTACGCGCTGACGCCGACGCCCGCGCGATACAGCCCGCTCACCGCGCTCTCGCGCACGACCGGGTCGTACTGGCGCGTGCGTTCGTAGCCGAGGTTCGCGTCGACCGACGGCATCAGGTCCGCGCGCTGCACGCCGTACAGCGCGCGCGCTTCGTCGAGCCGGCCGGCCGCGATCCGCAGGTCGCGATTGTTGGCGAGCGCGGCATCGATCCACGCCTGCAACGCCGGATCGGTGAAATACGCGCGCCAGTCGTCGAGCAGCGCGGCATCGGCGGATGCAGCCGCCTCGACCGCCGGCTGCGTGTCGCCATCGACCGGCGTGTAGCTGGCCGGCACCGGCGCGGCCGGTCGCTCGTAGCGCGGTGCGAGCGAGCATCCGGCGAGCGCGAACGCGAGTGTGGCGGCCAGCGCGACCCGAGCGCGCGGCGTCGCGCACGCCTTCAGGTAAAACGTCATTGCGAACCCTCCATCGTCGCCGGCTGCGATCCGCCGCGCCGGCGCGGGCCGACGTCGAACAGGCGACCGACGCTCACGAAAAACAGCGGGACGAGAAACACCGCGAGCACCGTCGCCGTGATCACGCCGCCGAGCACGCCGGTGCCGATCGCCATCTGCGCGCCGGACGCGGCGCCCGATGCGAACGCGAGCGGCAGCACGCCGACGCCGAACGCCAGCGACGTCATCACGATCGGCCGCAGCCGCAGGCGCGCGGCCTCGAGCGCGGCGTCGACGAGCGACATGCGCTGCGCGACCAGGTCCTTCGCGACTTCGACGATCAGGATCGCGTTCTTCGCGGACAAACCGATCGTCGCGATCAGCCCCACCTTGAAATAGATGTCGTTCGGCATCGCGCGCAGCGTGACGCCGAGCACCGCGCCGATCAGGCCGAGCGGCACGACCAGCATCACCGCGAACGGGATCGACCAGCTCTCGTAGAGCGCCGCGAGCGCGAGGAACACGACGAGCACCGACAGCGCGAACAGCATCGGCGCCTGCGCGCCCGACAGCCGCTCCTCGAACGACTGCCCCGACCACGCGTGGCCGATGCCGGCCGGCAGCTTCGCGGCGAGCCGCTCGATCGCGGCCATCGCCTCGCCACTGCTGTGGCCGGCCGCGGCCGAGCCGTTGATCGTGAACGACGGATAGCCGTTGTAGCGCGTGAGCTGCGGCGGCCCGAGCGTCCAGTGCAGCGTCGCGAACGCCGCGAGCGGCACCATTTCGCCGCGCGCGTTGCGCACGCGCAGCTTCTTCACGTCGTCCGGATCGAGCCGGCGCAGCCCGTCGGCCTGCACGATCACGCGGCGCACCTGCGTGCCGTGCATGAAGTCGCCGATGTAGTCGGAGCCGAACATCACCGCGAGCGTCGTGTTGATCTCGTCCATCGACACGCCGAGCGCCGACGCCTTCGCGCGATCGATGTCGAGTTTGAGCTGCGGCGCATCCTGCGTGCCGGCGAACATCAGGTCGGTGAGCGCCGGATCCTTGCCGCCCGCCGCGAGCAGTTGCTCGCGCGCGGCACTGAACGCCGCGTAGTCGAGCCCGCTGCGATTCTGCAGCCGGAAGTCGAAGCCGCTGGTCGAACCGAGATCGGGCAGCGCCGGCGAGTTCATCGCGAACACCGTGGTGTTCGCCGCACCCGCGAAGCGCTCGTTGATGCGCGCGACGATCGCCTGCACGTGATCGCGCGCGGCCTTGCGTTCCTTCCAGTTCTTCAGCGTGACGAAGATCATCCCGCCGTTCGGCCCTTCGCCGTACAGGTTGAAGCCACCGAGCGCGAACGTATATGCGGCCGGCTCGTCGTTGCGGATATATGACTCGACCTCGCGCACGCTCTGCATCGTTTCCGCGAGCGGCGTGCCCTGCGGCCGGATCACCATCACCATGAAGTTGCCCTGGTCCTCGTCAGGCAGGAACGCGGTCGGCAGTTGCGTGAGCATCAGCGCGGCCGCCGCGGTCAGCGCGCCGTACACGAAGAGCCAGCGCACCGGCTTCTTCAGCATCGTGCCGACGCGCGTCGCATAGCGCTGCGTCGCACGCGCGACGAAGCGGTTGAACCAGCCGAAGAAGCCGCGCTTCTCGTGATGGTCGCCGGACACCGGCTTGAGCAACGTCGCGCACAGCGCCGGCGTCAGCGACAGCGCGAGAAACGCCGAGAAGCCGATCGACACCGCGAGCGCGAGCGCGAACTGCCGGTAGATGTTACCCACCGCGCCGCCGAAGAACGCCATCGGCACGAACACCGACGTCAGCACGACCGTGATGCCGACGATCGCGCCGCTGATCTGCGTCATCGCCTTGACGGTCGCGTCGTAGGGCCCGAGCCCCTCCTCGACCATCAGCCGCTCGACGTTCTCGACGACGACGATCGCATCGTCGACGAGGATGCCGATCGCGAGCACCATCCCGAACATCGTCAGCACGTTGATCGAGAAACCGGCCGCGTACATCACACCGAACGTGCCCGCGAGCGCGACCGGCACGACCAGCGTCGGGATCAGCGTCGCGCGCAGGTTCTGCATGAACAGGAACATCACGAGGAACACCAGCACGCCGGCCTCGATCAGCGTCGTGACGACCTTGTTCATCGACACGCGCACGAACGACGACGTCTCGTACGGGATCTGGTATTTCACGCCCGGCGGGAAGTACGCGGACAGCGCGTCCATCGTCGCGCGCACGCGCTTCTCGGTTGCCACCGCGTTGGAGCCCGGCGCGAGCTTGATGCCCATCCCGGTCGCGGTCTTGCCGTTCACGTACGACGGATAGTTGTAGTCGTTGCCGCCGAACTCGACGCGCGCGACATCGCGCAGGTAGAGCGCCGAGCCGTCCGGCTGCGTGCGCAGCGCGATCGCGCCGAAGTCGGCCGGCGTCTTCAGCGGCGCGTCGGCGAACACCGTCGCCGCGATCGGCGCGGTGTCCGGCACCGCGCCGCGGCCGATGTCGCCGATCGTCACGCGCGCGTTGTGCGCGCGCACGGCCGACGAGATATCCGACGCGGTGAGGCCGTGCCCGGCCATCTTCACCGGGTCGGGCCAGATCCGCATCGCATATTCGGCGCCCCAGAACTGCACGCGGCCGACGCCGTCGACGCGGCGCAGCGCCTGCACGACGTTCGCCGACGCGTATTCGCCGAGCTGCACGTCGGTCATCCGGCCGTCGTCCGACGTCAGCGACACGACGAGCTGGATGTTGTCAGCGGCCTTCTCGACCTGGATGCCGTCGCGCCGCACGGGCTCGGGCAGCCGCGCCTCGACGGTCTTCAGCCGGTTCTGCACCTCGACGGCCGCGAGATCGGCGTTGACGCCCTGCTTGAACGTCAGGTACAGCGACGCGGCCCCGGCGCTGCTCGTCGCGGACGTATATAGCAGCCCCGGCGCGCCGTTCATCTCGCGCTCGATCAGCGCGGTCACCGATTCCTCGACGACCTGCGCGGACGCGCCCGGGTACGTCGCATAGATGCTGACGACGGGTGGCGCGATGTCCGGGTACTGCGCGACGGGCAGCGCGCGTATCGCGAACGCGCCGCCGAGCATGATGAAGAGTGCGATCACCCACGCGAAGACGGGGCGATCAATGAAGAAACGTGCCATGTTGGTCTCGGTAAACCGGTCAGGTTTGACGGGCGGCCGCCTGTGACGCAGCCTTCGTCGGCGTTGCCTGTTCGACGGGCTTGACGGCGGTATCGGGGGCGAACTGCGCGGCGTTATCGACGATCACGCGCTCGCCGCCCGCGAGGCCGCGCGTGATGCGCCAGTCGCGTCCGCTCATCCGGTCGGCGACGACCTCGACGTCCTTCACCTTGCCGTTCGCGCCGACCACGCGCACTGACGTGCGGTCGGCCGTGCGCAGCAGCGCATCGCGCGGCACGAGGATCGCGCGCTGGTCGACGGCCGCGTCGAGCGCGATCCGCACGTACGCGCCCGGCAGCAGTTCGCGTTCGGGATTCGGGAACAGCGCGCGCATCTCGACGGTATCGGTGGTCGGGTCGACCGCGAGATCGCTGAACAGCAGCCTGCCCTTCAGCGGATACGCGGTGCCGTCGGCACGCAACAGCGTCACCGTGACGTCGTGCTGCGCGATGCCCGTCGCGCGACCGCTCTTCACCGCACGGCGCAACGCATCGACGTCGGCCGCCGGCTGCGAGAAATTCACGTAGATCGGATCGAGCTGCTCGACGGTCGTGAGCGGCGTCGCCTGGTCCTGGCCGACGAGCGCGCCTTCGGTCACGAGCGCGCGCCGCGCGCGGCCCGAAATCGGCGCGGTGACGGTTGCATAGTCGAGCTGCAGTTGCGCGCGGGCGAGTTCGGCCTTCGCCGAAGCGACGCCGGCCTTCGCCTGCGCGTCGTCGGCAACGGCCTCCGTGTGATCGCGCTCGCTGACCGCATGGTCGCGCACCAGGTCGTCGTAACGGCGGCGCTTGTCGCTCGCCGCGAGCGCGGCGGCCTGCGCCTTCGCGAGCGCGCCCTGTGCGGCGTCGCGTGCGGCCTTCAGCGGTGCCGGGTCGATGCGGAACAGCACCGCGCCCTGCTTCACTTCCTGGCCTTCTTCATAAGTCCGCGCGGTGACGATGCCGGCGACCCGCGCGCGCACTTGCGCTTGCCGATACGCGTCGAGCCGGCCGGGCAATTCGACGGTCATCGGCACGGCCGTCGGACGCACCGTGACGACCGTCGCGTGCTGAATGGCCTCCGGCGCCTTGTCCTGTTCGCCCTTTCCGCATCCGGTCACGAGCAGCATGGCTGCGAGCGCGAACGGCGCCAGCCGAAGGCGGCGCCCCAGGGAGCGTTTGTTGTTCATGTATGACCTCGGATCGTTCGCCGCCGATACAATGCGGCGGCTCAGGGTGGCCGATTATAATCAGTCACGACTGATTAAATACATGTGGTTGCAATCCGACCGCGTCACTGTGTCAATTAAGCGACAGCGAACTGTAAGGAAATTCACGCCATGGCCCGCAAGACCCGGGAAGAATCGCTCGCCATCAAGCACCGGATCCTCGACGCCGCCGAGCTCGTCCTGCTCGAGAAAGGCGTCGCGCAAACCGCGATGGCGGACCTCGCCGAGGCCGCCGGGATGTCGCGGGGCGCCGTGTACGGCCACTACCGCAACAAGATGGAAGTGTGTCTCGCGATGTGCGACCGCGCGTTCGCACGCACGTCGGAAGGATTCGACACGGTCGACAGCCTGCCCGCGTTCGCCACGCTGCGCCGCGCGGCGTCGCACTACCTGCAGCGATGCGGCGAGCCGGGCTCGATGCAGCGCGTGCTCGTGATCCTCTATACGAAGTGCGAACAGAGCGAGGAGAACGGCGCGCTGCTGCGGCGCCGCATGCTGCTCGAGCTGCAGATACTGCGCATCACCAAGGCGCTGCTGCGCCGCGCGATCGCGGCCGGCGAACTCGCCGCCGATCTCGACGTGCATCTCGCGGCCGTCTATCTCGTGTCGCTGCTCGAAGGCGTGTTCGCGTCGATGATCTGGACCAACCGGTTGCGCGGCAATTTGTGGAACGACGCGGAAGCGATGCTCGACGCCGGCTTCGACGCGGTCAGAACGTCCAGCGCGCTACGCGTGCGTGCGCAAAAATTGCCTGCTTGAAGAAAAGCCGCGCAATAAATGCTGATTTAACCCGATTTACCGCAGTGCGAAACGAATGAGCTGACCCTCTTTAAAATTTTTAACGTTTCGCGGAACATCGGTAGACTGACGCTGTCATCTTTCTTTAGCGTCTTCGTGGTAATCCGGGTGCGACCCGGAAAGTTCACGCCGCCGTTCGAAGCGGGCCTGCCCGCGAGTTGGGTCGAACGGAAACGACACAGGCCCCTGGCGGGGCCTGTTTTGTTGCACGCCCGTCGCCTGCCCCCGTCGCCACCCGGCGGACATGCCGCCGATGGCTCCCGCCCACACCTCTTTGAACCGCTTTCCTGGATGTGGACACCTTTGGTCAAGCCTGCCGCAACCCCTGATGCTTTCGCGCCCGGCCGCGCGCAGCGCCTCGTGCGCGCGCTCGTGCCGGCCGCCGTCATCGGCGCCCTCGCCGCCTTCGGTCTCGCCGCCGCGCTGCCGGCCGTCTCGCAACTGCCGGGGGCCGTCGATTCGGGCACGGCCGCGCTGCCGCAGCGCGTGCTGTCCGACACGCCGTTTCCCACCGCGCAGCATTTCGTGACGAGCGAACTCGCGCGCACGATCGGCGAGCGCAACGAACTCAATGAACGCGGCGAGCGCAGCCTGCAGCCGGGCCTGTTCGCGCCGCTCAGCGTGCACCGCAACGACATGCTCGGCTATACGAGCCTGTTCCAGTTCGCGCCGCCCGAACAGCAGCACGGGATGCGCGCGGGCGACATCGAACTCACGCTGTCCGATACGCTGAACCGTCTCGACGTACCGCCCGAGGTGCGCATCCAGCTCGGCGATCTCGTCACCGGCAAGGTCGATATGCGCGCCGGCGCACGGCGCGGCGACTACTACCGCCTCGCGTACGACACCAACAACGGCACGCCGCACCTCACCGCGCTCGAGCTGCGCATCGCGGGCCGCACGTTCGGCGCGATCTGGTTCCGCGCGCCGGGCGCCGACCACGGCGCGTACTACACGCTCGACGGCGCACCGCTCGAGGCGGCCGCGTTCACGATGCCCGTCAAGTGGACACGTATCAGCTCCTTCTTCGGCGAACGCATCCACCCGCTGTCGCAGGCGATGGCGTTCCATACCGGCGTCGACCTCGCCGCGCCGTCCGGCACGCCGGTCAATGCGGCGGCCGACGGTGTCGTGTCGTTTGTCGGCACCGATCCGGGCGGCTACGGCCACTACGTGATCGTCGATCACGCGGACGGTTATTCGACCTACTACGCACACTTGTCCGCGTACGCGCGCGGACTGAAGACCGGCGAAACCGTGAAGCAGGGGCAACGCCTCGGCTCGGTCGGGATGACCGGCGCGGCCACCGGCCCGCATCTGCACTTCGAAGTGCGCGTCGCGAACGATCCGGTCGATCCGCTCGTCACGCTCGCGAGCGCGCAGACCGGGCTGTCCGACATGCAGCTCACGGCGTTCCGCCAGGAAGCGACGCAATGGCGCTTCCGCCTCGCGTCGATCAGTACGACGCCGTTCGCATTCGCGCAGACCGACGGCCCGCTGTGGGGCGACTTCGCGACCGGTCCGTCGACGCTGCGCGCGGTCTTCGATACGCACTACAGCGCGTCCTGACGCCGACGCACCACGAGCCTCATCACGCCCGTCGCCGCTCGAGCAGCGGCGACGCGGCCCGCGGCGGATCTCCGCAAGCGCCCGATCTTCATCGCCAGCCATGCGCCGCAGGCATCGCACGCGCCCGCCGTCACCGCGCGGGTTCCGTGCGCTCGGCCGCCGCCCGCGCGACGCGCTCCGCACGCGGGCGACGCGACAGCAGCCAGCGCGCCGCGCCGTCGAGCGACGTGCACAGCACCAGATAGATCGCCGCGACGAACAGGAAGATCGGCGCCGGATAGACCATCAGCCTGTTGTTCACCTGCGTCGCGACGAACGACAGTTCCGGCACGCCGACGATGTACGCGAGCGACGTGTCCTTCACGAGCGCGACCCACTGGTTGACGAACGACGGCGTCATGATCCGGATCGCCTGCGGCAGCAGCACGTAGCGCACGGTCTGCCAGCGCGTGAGCCCGAGCGACAGCCCCGCCTGCCACTGCCCGTCGCCTGCCGCGACGATGCCCGCATGCACGGCATGCGCGAGATACGCACCGCCGATCAGCGCCAGCGCGCACACGACCGTCGCGAGCCCCGGCACGTCCATGTGCAGCAGCATCGGCATCAGGAAATACGTCCAGAAGATCAGCATCAGCACCGGAATCGCGCGGAAGAAGCCGATGAACGCGAGCAGCAGCACGCGCAGCGGGCCGCGCGCGAGCGCCATCGCGACGCCGAGCGCGACGCCCAGCACCGCGGACGTGAGCGCCGACGCGATCGCGAGCATGAGCGACAGCGCGGCACCGCCGAGCGCGCCGTCCGGGAACGCGCCGACGAGCAGGTACGGCAGGTTGTCGAGCAGCAGCGAGAAGTCCATCGTCAGCGCCCCGCCCCGAGCCGGTCGCGCCATTGCGTGGCCGCATATGCGCCGGCCTCGATCGCGGCCACCGCGGCGATGTACAGCACGGTCGCGACACCGAACGCGGCGAACGTCTTGAACGTCTCGGTCTCGACCTGCCGCGACGCATACGACAGCTCGGCGACGCCGATCGCCATCGCGAGCGACGAGTTCTTCACGAGATTCATGTATTGGCCGAACAACGGCGGCAGCGCGATGCGCACGGCCTGCGGCAGCACGACGTAGCGCAGCGACTGCATTGGCGTGAGGCCGAGCGCCGCAGCCGCATCGTGCTGCGCGCGGCGCACGCCGCGCAGCCCGGCTTCGCATTCCTCGGCGACGAACGCGGCCGTATACGCGCTCAACCCGAACCAGCCCGCGACGAACTCGAACGACGGCCACGCAAGCGTGAACGGGCCCGCACACAGTTGATGGCGCGCGTTCAGCCACGCGACCCACGTATCGGGCAGCAACGACGCGACGCCGAAATACCAGAACAACAACTGCACGAGCAGCGGCGTGTTGCGGAACGCGACGACGTAACCGGCCGCCAGCGTACGCGGCACGGTGCCGCGCGTATGTCGCATGACGGCGAGCAGCAGCCCGCCGACGGTCGCGGCGAGCGCCGACGCGGCCGCGAGGCCGAGCGTCAGCAGGAAGCCCTGCCAGAGCCAGGACAGATATTTGGGAGCCAACCCGAGCATGCCGTGGTGCGCGCGCGAAGCGCGCGATCGAAAAGAAACGGAAAGCGCCGCGGCCCCTGCGCACCGGCGTGGCCGGCGGCGGAACGCGGCGCACCTGGCGTGGGACTCAGGTCTTGTCGCCGATGCGGAAGATGCGCGTGAGCGGCGTCTTCGTCGTCGGCCCGAACCACGCGTCGTAGATCTGCCCCGCGCGGCCGTTCGCCTCGAGGCTCTTCAGCGTGTCGTTGACGAAGCCGAGCAGGCGCGTCTCGCCCTTCGGCACGCCGACGCCCATGTAGTCGTTCGAGATCGTGAACGCCGGGATCTCGTAGTTCTGCTTGTCGGGCACGTTCGCGAGCAGGCCGATCAGTTTCGGCCCGTCCTGCGTGATCGCCTGCACGTTGCCGGCGCGCAGCGCGGCGAACGCGAACGGCGTGTCGTCGTACGCGACGATCGTCGCTTTCGGGAATTTCTCGCGCAGCGTGATTTCGTTCGTCGTGCCCTTGTCCGCGCCGACGCGCAGGCTGTTCAACTGGTCGGCCGATTTCAGCACGCCCTTCTTCGCGAGAAACTGCTGGCCCGACGAGAAATACGGGATGCTGAAGTCGACCTGCTTCGCGCGCTCGTCGGTGATCGTGAAGTTCGCGAGCACCAGGTCGACCTTGCCGGAAGTCAGGAACGGAATGCGGTTCGCAGGATTGGTCGGCTGCAGTTGCAGCTTCACGCCGAGCTTGTCGGCCAATGCCTTCGCATAGTCGACGTCGAGGCCGACGATGTGATTGCTCTTGCCGTCGACATAGCCGAACGGCGGATTGCTGTCGAAGGTCGCGACGCGCAGCACGCCGGCCTTCCTGATGTCGTCGAGGCGGTCCGCGTGCGCGACCGTGCCGGCCGTGACGAGGGCGGCCCCGACGAGCCACGTAGCGAGAGTGTGGATTTTCATGAGCACGACCTGATTTGTCATGAAGGCCGCCGCGGATCGCGCCGCGGCCGGTTCGAGGAACATCGCGACGCTGTGTGTCGTCGCGAAGCCGCTAACGTATCAGCGCGTGCGGCGATTCCGAACCAACAAATGGTGCTTTGCTCTGCGGCTTTCGTGATGAGTCTTGCAGACGGCGGGCATCGCGGAACGCTTCGAAAAAAAGACGCCCGCTGCACGCAGCGGGCGCGAATCCCAGTCAAGGAGGTGTCACACGAACTACGGGTTCAGAATAAAAGCACCGCCCGCGGCGAACAACGAAGCGATTCCGATATCGATATCGCGCGTCCCGCGATGAGCTTGCACGCGTCCATGCGAAGCCGTCGCGCATGAAAAAACGGCGCGCCGCCTGTGAGGCGGAGCGCCGTCCCGTTGCACGTTGCCGGTCGATGCGGGCAGCTTCGCGAGGCTGCCCCGCCGATCACGGTTCGTGACGCAGATACCCAACCTTGCTCGGATCGCGCATCCGCCACGACACGAGCAGCGAGATCGCGCACAGCACGGTCACATACCAGTAGAAGGTTTCCTCGCTGCCCTTCGACTTGAACCACAGCGCGACATACTCGGCCGAGCCGCCGAAGATCGCGTTCGCGACCGCATACGACAGGCCGACGCCCATCGCGCGCACTTCGGGCGGGAACATCTCGGCCTTGATGAGGCCGCTGATCGACGTGTAGAAGCTGACGATCGCGAGCGCGATCGTGATCAGCACGAACGCGGCCGTCGGGCTCGTCACGGTCTTCAGCGTGTGCATCAGCGGCACCGTGCCGATCACCGCGAACACGCCGAACAGGATCATCGACGTGCGGCGGCCGATCTTGTCGGACAGCGCGCCGAACACCGGCTGGATCAGCATGTAGACGAGCAGCGCGACGGTCATCACGTTGCTGGCCGTCTTCGCGTGCATGCCGGCCGTGTTCACCAGGTACTTCTGCATGTACGTGGTGAACGTGTAGAAGATCAGCGAGCCGCCGGCCGTGAAGCCGACCACCGTGAAGAAGGCGCCCTTGTGACGCCACACGCCGCGGATCGTGCCCGCATCCTTCTTGTCGCGCGATGCGCTCGTCGACGTCTCGTCGAGCGATTTGCGCAGGTACAGCGAGATCAGCGCGGCCGCCGCGCCGCAGACGAACGGAATGCGCCAGCCCCACGCCTTCAGTTCGTCATTCGACAGCGCCTGCTGCAGGATCACCAGCACCAGCAGCGCGCACAGCTGGCCGCCGATCAGCGTCACGTACTGGAACGACGCGAAGAAGCCGCGCCGCCCTTTAAGCGCGACCTCACTCATGTAGGTCGCGCTCGTCCCGTATTCGCCGCCCACCGACAGGCCCTGGAACAGACGGGCGACCAGCAGCAGCGCCGGTGCGAGCGCGCCGATCTGCGCGTAGGTCGGCAGCACCGCGATCACGAGCGAGCCGCCGCACATCATCAGCACCGAGATCATCATCGCCGCGCGGCGGCCATGACGGTCGGCGATACGGCCGAACAGCCAGCCGCCGATCGGACGCATCAGGAAGCCGGCCGCGAACACGCCGGCCGTGTTCAGCAGCTGCGTCGTCGTGTTGCCGCTCGGGAAGAACGCCGGTGCGAAGTACAGCGCGCAGAACGAGTAGATGTAGAAGTCGAACCACTCGACGAGGTTGCCCGACGAGGCGCCGACGATGGCGAATACGCGCCGCCGGGTGTCTTGCGCGGACAGCGCAGCTTGGTCGGTCTGGACGTCCATGGGTTGGTCTGTTCCTTTTAGTGCTTTCTGGGCGAGACGGCTGGGGGCCGCCGCGTGCGGTCGCACGTGGCACCGGTTCCGGCGCACGGCGCTACGGGATTTTAGCGAAATGTAAAGTAAAAGGCTTTCCGGGTTCGTCCGGATGTAGAAAAATTTTCTCGCGCCACGCGTTCGTCATATGAAAACGCCAGCCGCGAGGCTGGCGTCCGGTGCAAACTATTCCCGGTCTCGATGCTCAGACACGCACCTCCGGCGGCACGTAGCGGCACTCGTAGCGCTTGCGCACGGTGCCGGCCTCGTCGACGCTTTCCAGGTACACGTCGAACTGCCAGAGCCGCGCCATGTGCTTGAGCACTTCGTCGCTGTCGTTCGACAGATGGCGGTTGTCGGTCATGAAGTGGCGCAACGTGAGGCTGCGGTCGCCGCGCGTGTTCACCGCCCACACCTGGATGTTCGGCTCGCGGTGATGGATGTCGTACTGCCGCGACAACGCCTGCCGCACGTACTGATAGCCGGACTCGTCGTGGATCGCCGATACCTCGAGCGAATCGCGCATGTCGTCGTCGAGCACCGAGAACAGCCGCATCTCGCGGATCAGGTTCGGCGACAGGTACTGCGCGATGAAGCTCTCGTCCTTGAAGTTGCGCATCGCGTAGTGCATCGCCGGCAGCCACGGTGTGCCCGCGATCTCCGGAAACCACTTGTAGTCCTCTTCCGTCGGCACCTCGCAGATCCGCCGGATGTCGCTCATCATCGAGAAGCCGAGCGCATACGGGTTGATCCCGCTGTAGTACGGCTTCGTGACGGGCGGCTGATAGACCACGTTGCTGTGCGAATGCAGGAACTCCATCATGAAGCCGTCTTCCAGCTTGCCCTGGTTGTACAGCGTATTGAGCAGCGTGTAGTGCCAGAACGTCGCCCAGCCTTCGTTCATCACCTGCGTCTGCCGCTGCGGATAGAAATACTGGCCGATCTTGCGCACGATGCGGATCACTTCGCGCTCCCACGGCTCGAGCAGCGGCGCGTTCTTCTCCGCGAAATACAGCAGGTTCTCCTGCGGCTCGGGCGGATAGCGCTCCTCCTGCTCCTCCATCTGCTCGGGCTTCTTGCCCGGCAGCGTGCGCCACAGCTCGTTGACCTGCGACTGCAGATACGCCTCGCGCTCGCGCCGCAGCGCGGCCTCCTTCGACAGGGACGGCTTCTGCGGCCGCTTGTAGCGGTCGACGCCGTAGTTCATCAGCGCATGGCACGAATCGAGCAGTTCCTCGACGCGGTCGAGCCCGTAGCGCTCCTCGCATTCGGCGACGTAGTTCTTCGCGTACACGAGATAGTCGATGATCGCATGCGCGTCGGTCCACAGCCTGAACAGATAGTTGCCCTTGAAGAACGAGTTGTGGCCATACGCCGCGTGCGCGATGACGAGCGCCTGCATCGTCATCGTGTTCTCTTCCATCAGATACGCGATGCACGGATTCGAGTTGATGACGATCTCGTAGGCAAGCCCCATCTGGCCGCGGCGATAGCTCTTCTCGGTCGCGAGGAAATGCTTGCCGAACGACCAGTGGCGATAGTTGACCGGCATCCCGACCGACGCATACGCATCCATCATCTGCTCGGCGCTGATCAGTTCGAGCTGGATCGGATAGATGTCGAGCTCGTACTGCTCGGCGACCTGCGAGATGTGCGTGTCGTATTCCTCGAGCAATTCAAAGGTCCAGTCGGACGGGCACGGCAGCGGCTTGCGTTCGGCAACGTTCATACGCGCTTCCTTCTGCCCGGCAGCGGGCAAGTCGGCGGCCGGCGCCGCCGGCTCGGTCCGGCCGCTTTGCTGCGATGCGGCAGGGCCGGCCGTGTCGTCGCCGGAAGGGCGCGGCGCGTAGCCGCGCGACTCGTTGTGCAGATGGCGGGTCGTCATGACGTTTCCACCTGCTTTTCGAACAATTCGCGAAACACCGGGTAAATGTCGGCAGCCGATTCGACTTTTTTCATCGCGAGGTGCGGTTGCGACAGCGCCAGTTGCGCATACTCCAGCCACAGGTTCTGCTCTTCGGGTGCGACCTGGATATACGCGAAGTAACGCGTCTTGGTGAGGATATCCTCTTCCAGGATTTTGCGACACTTCGGCGAATCGTCGGTCCAGTTGTCGCCGTCGGACGCCTGCGCGCCGTAGATGTTCCACTCGGTCGGCGAGTAGCGCTCGTTCATCACCTTGCGCATCAGTTCGAGCGCGCTCGACACGACCGTGCCGCCGCTTTCGGTCGAATGGAAGAAGGTGTCCTCGTCGACCTCCTCGGCACGCGTGTGGTGTCGGATGAATACGACCTCGATGCGCTCGTAGTTGCGCTTCAGGAACAGGTAAAGGAGGATGAAGAAGCGCTTCGCGAGATCCTTGCGCTGCTCGTCCATCGAGCCCGACACGTCCATCAGGCAGAACATCACGGCCTGGCTCGACGGTTGCGGCTGCTTCACGCGATTGATGTAGCGCAGGTCGAACGGATCGATGAACGGGATCCGCCAGATGCGCCCCTTCAGGTGATGGATCTCGGCCTCGAGCGTCGCGATTTCCGCACGGCGGTCTTCCGGGTCGAGCTTCATCGCCTCGAGCTGCGCTTCCAGCTCGCGCAGTTCGTTGACGAGCGGCGAGCCGAGCGCGATGCGCCGGCCGAGCGCGCTGCGCAGCGAACGCACGACGTCGATGTTGTTCGGTGTGCCTTCCGCCGACCAGCCCGCGCGCACGTTCTTCCAGCTCGGCACCGTCAGCAGGTGCGTCTTCACGAGGCGCGGCAGTTCGAGATCGTCGAAGAAATACTGCATGAATTCGTCGCGCGACAACTCGAACACGAAGTCGTCCTGCCCTTCGCCCTCGTTGCTCGCCTGACTGCCGCCGCCACCCGAGCCGCCCTGCGGACGCGGAATCTTGTCACCGCGCACGTAGTCTTCGTTGCCCGGGTGCACGTATTCACGACGCCCGCCAGGCCCGTGCCGGAAATTCGGCTCGGCGATGTCCTTGCGCGGAATCGTGATACTTTGCGTGCTCTGGATATCCTTGATGCTACGGTCGCGCACCGCGTCGGACACGGCACGACGAATGTAGTTCTTGACGCGACGCAGAAAGCGTTCGCGGTTGGCGATGCTCTTGTTCTTGCCGGCCAGCCTGCGGTCGATGATTTGATGAAGCACTCCCGGTCTCCCGCTCGAAAATCGATCTGCCGGGGCACTCGCCGCGCATGCCGTCTGCCGTCATGCGGGCGGCGCCTCTGAAGGTGCCCGTACGGACTCGCCGTACGGGCGCGGTACCGCGCGCGTCATGACGACTTGCGCACGCGCAGGTACCAGTCGCAAAGCAGCCTCACCTGCTTCGGCGTATACCCCTTTGCGACCATCCGGTTCACAAAGTCCTCATGCTTGCGTTGCTCCTCCGCCGACCCCTTCGCGTTGAACGAAATGACCGGCAACAGTTCCTCGGTATTCGAGAACATCTTCTTCTCGATCACGACGCGCAACTTCTCGTAGCTCGTCCACACGGGGTTCTTCCCGGCGTTCGCCGCCCGCGCGCGCAACACGAAGTTCACGATCTCGTTGCGGTAATCCTTCGGATTGCTGATCCCGGCCGGCTTCTCGATCTTCTCCAGTTCCGCATTCAGCGCGGCGCGGTCGAAGCTCTCGCCCGTGTCGTGATCGCGGAATTCCTGATCCTGGATCCAGAAGTCCGCATACGTGACGTAGCGGTCGAAGATGTTCTGCCCGTACTCCGAATACGATTCGAGATAAGCCGTCTGGATCTCCTTGCCGATGAAGTCCGCATAGCGCGACGCGAGCACATCCTTCACGAACGACAGGTATTTCTGCTCGGTCTCCGGCGGGAACTGCTCGCGTTCGATCTGCTGTTCGAGCACGTACATCAGGTGCACGGGGTTCGCCGCGACCTCGCTCGAATCGAAGTTGAACACGCGCGACAGGATCTTGAACGCGAAGCGTGTCGACACGCCCGTCATCCCTTCGTCCACGCCCGCGTAATCGCGATACTCCTGGTACGACTTCGCCTTCGGATCGGTGTCCTTCAGGTTTTCGCCGTCATACACCTGCATCTTCGAGAACAGGCTCGAATTCTCCGGCTCGTGCAGGCGCGACAGCACCGAGAACTGCGACATCATCTTCAGCGTGCCCGGCGCGCACACGGCTTCGGCCAGCGACGAATTGCGGATCAGCTTCTCGTAGATCTTCGTCTCTTCCGACACGCGCAGGCAGTACGGCACCTTCACGACGAAGATCCGGTCGAGCAGTGCCTCGTTGTTGCGGTTGTTGCGGAATGCCTTCCACTCCGACTCGTTCGAGTGCGCGAGAATCACGCCGTCGAACGGAATCGCGCCGAATCCTTCGGTACCCTTGAAGTTGCCTTCCTGCGTCGCGGTCAGGAGCGGGTGCAGCACCTTGATCGGCGCCTTGAACATTTCGACGAATTCGAGCAGGCCCTGGTTCGCCAGGCACAAGCCGCCCGAATAGCTGTACGCATCGGCATCGTCCTGCGCGTACTGTTCGAGCTTGCGGATGTCGACCTTGCCGACGAGCGACGAGATGTCCTGGTTGTTCTCGTCGCCAGGCTCCGTCTTCGCGATGCCGATCTGCCGAAGGATCGACGGATAGCGGCGCACCACGCGGAACTGGCGGATGTCGCCGTTGTATTCGTGCAGGCGCTTGACGGCCCACGGACTCAGGATGCTCTTCAGGTAGCGGCGTGGAATGCCGTATTGCTCTTCGAGGATCGGGCCGTCCTCGTCGTAGTCGAACAGCCCGAGCGGCGATTCGTTGACGGGCGAACCCTTCAGCGCATAGAACGGCACGCGCTCCATCAGTTGCTTCAGGCGCTCGGCGATCGACGACTTCCCGCCGCCCACCGGGCCGAGCAGGTAGAGGATCTGCTTCTTTTCCTCGAGCCCTTGCGCAGCGTGGCGGAAGTACGCGACCACCTGCTCGATCACTTCCTCCATTCCGTAGAACTCACGGAACGCGGGATAGACCTTGATAACCTTGTTCGCGAAGATCCGCGACAGGCGCGGGTCGTTGCGGGTATCGACTTGTTCCGGTTCCCCGATTGCAGCCAGCATGCGTTCGCCGGCCGTGGCGTACGCTGACGGATCGTTCTTGCAGAGCGCGAGGTACTCCTCCAGCGAGAACTCTTCCTCTCGCGTTTTTTCGAAGCGGTTCGCGAAGCTGCTGTAAATATCCATGCTACCTCCCTCGCCTGAGTCTGAAGACGTGCCTGCCTTCTATGACTGCGCAGAAGCAAGCGCGTTCGAATTCATCCTAAACCCTTTCTTATTTTTTTTCACGAACTCTTCGTATGAAGTTCGTCATTCTCGACAACACCGCTTGGACAACGCATTTCGACGCTTTACAATCGACCTCCCGAGCCGCAGAAACTGCATCCGCCGCGTCTCGTCGAGCATCGGAACATCTCGTACGTTGGATGCCTCCGCCGTCATCGCCGCGCCCTTCACTCCCCCCTTCATCCCTATACGTTCGAGCAGACGTTTTCGACGACACGCCGCGCGCACCGTTACAAATTTTTCTCGCATCGTCCGGAGATACCCGTAGCGCAGATGCGCACATGCAACGCGCGTGGCGACGCACGCACGTTCACGCGCGCTGTCACATTTCATCGGCCGTCGAAACGACGACGCCCGCATGTCGCGGGCGTCGTGTGCTGCCAAATGGGGATAGATGCGCGGCGCGCGCGACTCAGAACGTTTCCCAGTCGTCAGCGCCGGCAGACGCAGCCACCGGTGCGGGTGCAGCGGCCGCGGCCGCCGGCTTGCGAGCCGGTGCCGCGCGCTTCGGTGCTGCATCGCGGTCGTTGCGCGCCCCGGATGGTGCGGGCGGCGAAGCCGGCACGACAGCCTGCACGACAGCCGGTGCGGCCACCGCGCGCGGCGCCTGGCGCGCAGCGGCGGCGACCGGCCCGGCCGCGTCGTCATCGATCCGGAACACCGACGCCGTTTCGCGCAGGCGCGCGGCCTGCTCATCGAGCGATTGCGCGGCGGCCGCCGCCTCCTCGACGAGCGCGGCGTTCTGCTGCGTGACCTCGTCCATCTGCGCGACCGCGCGCGCGACCTGGTCGATGCCGCCGCTCTGCTCCTCGGACGCCGCCGTGATCTCGCCCATGATGTCCGTCACGCGCTGCACCGCACCGATCACGTCGCTCATCGTGCGGCCCGCTTCGTCGACCAGCGTCGAGCCCGTCCGGATACGCTCCACCGACGCGTCGATCAGCGCCTTGATCTCCTTGGCCGCGCTCGACGAACGCTGCGCGAGGCTGCGCACCTCACCCGCGACGACCGCGAAGCCGCGGCCTTCCTCGCCGGCGCGCGCGGCTTCGACGGCCGCGTTCAGCGCCAGAATGTTGGTCTGGAACGCGATGCCCTCGATGATCGCGATGATGTCCGCGATCTTCGCCGAGCTGTCGTTGATCTCGCCCATCGTGCCGACCACCTGGCCGACCACCGTATTTCCCTTGTTTGCAATCTCCGACGCGTTCGCGGCCAGCGCGCTTGCCTGCCGTGCATTGTCCGCGTTCTGCTTCACGGTGCCGGTCAACTGCTCCATGCTCGATGCGGTTTCCTGCAGCGCGGACGCCTGCTCTTCCGTGCGCGACGACAGGTCGATGTTGCCGGCGGCGATCTGGCGGGCCGCGGTCGCGATCGATTCGCTGCCGCCGCGCACGGTGCGCACCGTGTCGACCAGCCCGCGCTGCATCTTCGCGAGACCGTCGAGGAGCTGGCCCATTTCGTCGCGCCGATGCACCACGATCGAGCGGCGCAGGTCGCCCGCGGCGATCGCGTCGAAATGCGCGAGCGCGTCCGCGAGCGGACGGCCGATCGCACGACTGAGCGTCAACCAAGACAGCACCGCGGCAACCAGCCCAGCCGCCAGCAGGACGATCGACAGCAAGCGCAGCGTTTCGAACGTCGATTCCGAATGATCGAAGCCCGACTGCGCGGCGGTGAACTGAAAATTGCGCAGCGCCTCGCTCGCAACCGCGAGATCGTTGTAAAGCACCTGGAGCTGCTTGGCGCCATCGCCGATCCGGTCGTGGTCGCCCGTCGCGACAATGCCTCCGAACGTGTCGCAACTGCGCTGTAGCGCCTGCCGCTTCGCGGCGACGTCCTGCGCGAGTCGGTCCTCCTCCGCATCGCGCGGCAGCGCGAGGTACTTTTTCCACCACTCGTCGGACTGCGCGCGCATCGCGCGGCTCCGCTCCACCGCGGCAGCCGATTCGGGTGTCCCCGCCAGCAGCGCGGCGCGATCGAGCGCCAGGCGCTCGCGCGCCGCGTACATTTCGGCAGCGGCCACGTCGACCGCGCTCGGCATCTGGTTCGTGAAAATCTCGCGCGTCGCGTCGTTCGCGCGCGTCATCCCGTACACGCCCAGCACGCCGATCACGCCCAGCAGTACCGCGAGAAACGCCATCGTCAAACCGATGCGTGCACGTATCGTCAGGTTTCCGATCACCATCATTCTTCCTGTATTGCGTCGTCATGAACGGGCAAGGCCCGTTTTTTCGAAACGGTGTTTCGTCCTGATGTATTTACGACCGGATGCTGCGCAGCTTGATGGTATTCATGTCAATTTTTTCATCAATTCGTCGGTTAATTACAAATTTCCGAACAATAGGGCCGAAGCATCGCAGGCCTGCCTCGCGAAATCGCGTGGCAAGCATCGTGATGGTGCAATCGGGGGAGATGGCCGGCGCCTGCTTCCGCACGCGCCGGCCGAGAGGCGGGATCCAGCCCTATTCGGCCAGCTCGGCGAGGGTGGGAATCGACGGCTGCGCGCCTGCGCGCGTGACCGACAACGCCGCCGCGCGTTGCGCGAAGCGGATGGCCGTGTCGATGGCCTCACCGGCCGCGAGCCGCGCGGCGAATCCGCCGATGAAGGTATCGCCGGCCGCGGTCGTGTCGACGGCCTTGACGACGGGTGCCGGATAATGGCGCGCCGCGCCGTCGGCCGTCAGCGCGCACACGCCGCGCGCGCCGAGCGTGATCAGCACGTTGCGCGCACCGGCCGCGTGCAGCGCACGCGCTGCGGCTTCCGCCTCGGCCGGATTGCGCACCGGCAGCCCGGTCAGCGCGGCCGCCTCCACTTCGTTCGGGATCAGGTAATCGACCAGCGGCAGCCAGCCGTCCGGCAGCGGCGCGACGGCCGGCGCCGGATTGAGCACCACGATGCGGCCGAGCCGCCGCCCGGCCGACAGCGCCGCGAACACGGCGTCCGGCGGTGTCTCGAGCTGGCAGATCAGCACGTCGGTCGCGGCGAGCGCGGCCTCGTGCCGTGCCACCGTATCGGTCGTCACTTCGCCATTGCCGCCCGCGACGATCACGATCGCGTTCTGGCTCGCGTCGTCGACGACGATCAGCGCGACACCGGTCGACGCCGACGCGCTCGTCGCGAGCCGCGAACAGTCGATGCCTTCGGCCTCGAGGCCGGCCCGCAGCGCGGTACCGTGCGCATCCGCGCCGACGCAGCCGATCATCACGACCTGCGCGCCGAGCCGCGCCGCCGCGACGGCCTGGTTGCCGCCCTTGCCGCCCGCCGCCTGCGCGTATTCATGCCCGGCAAGCGTTTCGCCCGGCATCGGCAGCCGCGGCGCACGCACGACGAGATCCATGTTGAGGCTGCCGACCACCGTCACGCGGCCGGCGCCCGCCGTACGCGCCGTCATGGGCGGCCGCCCGGCGCGGCCGGCTCGCGGTAGATCGCCGTCGATTCGCGCAGCACGAGACGCGGCGACACGACGCGACGACGGCTCGGCGCAGCCGTCGAACCGCCGCCGATCCGCTCGATCAGCGTTTGCGCGGCCATTTCGCCGAGCGCGCGCACCGACTGGCCTACCGTCGAGAGCGCCGGGTACGTGTAACGGGAGAATTCGATGTCGTCGAAGCCGATGATCGAGCAGTCGTCCGGCACGCGCATGCCGCGCTCGGCCGCCGCGCGCAGCGCGCCGACGCCCATCAGGTCGTTGCCCGCGAAAATCGCGCTGGGATGCACCGACTCGAACAGCCGCGATGCCGCGTGGTAGCCGCCGAGGCACGAAAAATCGCTTTCCGCGATCGCGCCCGGCACGATGTCGATCCCGCGCTCGGCCATCGCGCGGATGAAGCCGTGCACGCGCATCGCGCTGACGGCCGTGTCGGTCGGCCCGGTGATGCAGCCGATCTTCGCGTGCCCGAGTTCGAGCAGGTGACGCGTCGCCAGGTAGGCACCGCGTTCGTGGTCGATCTGCACGAGGTCGGCCGCAAGCCCCTCGATGTTGCGGTCGACGACGACGAGCGGCGCATGCGCGTCCGCGAGTGTCTGCGCGAGCACCGCGTCCTCCCCGGCCGACGCGACGATCAGCCCGTCGATGCGCTTTTCCTGCAGCACGCGCAGGTAGTTGCGCTGCTTCACGGGATCGTCGTCCGAGTTGCAGAAGAACACGCAATAGCCGTTGGCCGCGCACTGGTCCTCGATGCCGCGCGCAAGCTCCGCGAAGTACGGATTCGTGCTGTTCGGCACGACGAGGCCGATGGTCGCCGTCGAGCGCGCCTTCAGCGAGCGCGCCACGGCCGATGGCACGTAATTCAGCTCGCGGATCGCACCCTCGACCTTCGCACGCACATCCGCGGACACCGGCCGCGAATTGTTCACCACGTGCGAGACGGTCGTAAACGACACGCCCGCCATGGCTGCCACATCCTTGATCGTCGCCATTTCCCGTTTCTCTCTGGTCTGCTTTCCGTGTAGTAGTTCTATCGCGCGCGCGCGCGCCGGCTGCGATACGTGTCGAGCACGACCGCGACCACGATCACCGCCCCGGTGATGATCCGTTTGGTCGGCTCGTTCGCGCCGATCTGCGCCAGCCCCGCGGCCAGCACGGAGATGATCAACACGCCGAAGAACGTGCTGATCACCGAGCCGCGCCCGCCCATCAGGCTCGTGCCGCCGATCACGACGGCTGCGATCACCTGCAGCTCGACGCCCGCGCCCGCGTTCGGATCGGCGGCCTCGAGCCGCGAGATCTGGAACAGCGACGCGAGCCCGGCGAGCGCGCCCATCAATGCGAATACGAGGATTTTATACGGACGCGGGTTAACCCCGGCAAGCCGTACCGCCTCTTCGTTCGTGCCGATCCCGACGAGATAGCGTCCGAACACGGTGCGCGTGAGGACGAACTGTGCCGCGATCATCACCGCGACCGCGATCAGGAACGCCGGCGAGATGCCGAGCGCGATCGGATTCGACAGGAAATCGAACGCGTCGCCGATGTAGGCCGTGCGCGAATTCGTCAGCTGGTATGCGACGCCGCGCGCGGCCTCGAGCACGCCGAGCGACACGATGAACGACGGAATCCGCCAGCCGACCGTGATCGCGCCCGTCAGCGAGCCCGTCGCGGTCGCGACCGCGATCCCGATCAGCGCGGCCGGCAGCGGCCCCCACTGCCATTTCAGCGCGGCCACGCTGACCATCGACGCGGCCAGCGCGAGCACCGAGCCGACCGACAGGTCGATGCCGGCGATGATCAGCACGAAGGTCATCCCCACCGACATCACGACGAGATCGGGAATCTGGTTCGCGATCGTACTGAACGTATCGTAGGTCAGAAAATGCGAACTCAGCGCCGAGAACAGCGCGATCATCGCGGCGAGCGCGCCGGCGAGCCCGAGATAGTTCGACACGCCGAGCCGCGTGCCGGACAGCGTACGCGCGCGGCGCCCCGTCACGGTCTGCTGCGCGCCTGCGTCGCTCGGGGATACGGGAGGCTGAGTCATTGCTGTCGTCCTGTGGTCGAAGTGCCGGAAGCCGCGCGCGGCGCGCCTTCCGCATCCGGATGCCGCACGCCGTCCGGCAGCGCTTCGCGGCCGAAGCCGGCGAACGCCGCGGCCAGCAGCGCATCCTGGGTCCAGTTGCCGCGCTCGAACACGGCGGTCATGCGGCCGGCCGACATCACGCCGATCCGGTCGCAGATCAACATCAGCTCGCGCAGGTCGCTCGATACGACCACCAGCGCACGGCCCTCGCGCGCGAGCGCGCCCATCAGCGTGTAGATCTCGAACTTGGCGCCGACGTCGATGCCGCGGGTCGGTTCGTCGAACAACAGCACGCCCATGTCGCGCGCGAGCCAGCGGCCGATCACGACCTTCTGCTGGTTGCCGCCCGACAGTTCGCCGACCGCCTGCGCGGCGCCGTGCGTGCGGATCCGCAACGCGTCGATCTGCTGCTCGGCGAGCGCCGTCTCGCGCGTCGTATCAACGATGCCGCCGCGCGCGAGCCGGTCGAGCTGGCCGAGCGACACGTTCGACGTGACCGACTGCGACAGCAGCAGCCCTTCGCCCTTGCGGTCCTCGGTGATCAGCGCGATGCCGTGCCTCACCGCGTCGACGGGTGAGCCGATGTGCGCCGGTTTCAGCGGATCGCCGACCGCGATCATCCCGGCGTCCGGCGTATCCGCGCCGTAGATCAGCCGCAGCAGCTCGGTGCGCCCCGCCCCGATCAGCCCCGAGATGCCGAAGATCTCGCCCGAGCGCACTTCGAGCGATACGTCCTGCACGGCCGTGCCGCGCGTCATGCCCGACACGACGAGTCGCGGCGCGCCGATATGGCGCGCGCCGAGATCGATGTGCTCGCCGAGCTCGCGCCCGACCATCAGCGTGACGAGCCCGTCGGACGTCGTCGCGGCCATGTCGCCGACATGCACGAGCCGGCCGTCGCGCAGCACCGCGACGCGCTCGGCGACGCGCGCAAGCTCCTCGAGCCGGTGCGAGATGTAGACGATCGCCACACCGCGCGCCTTCAGCCGGTCGATCTGCTCGAACAGCAGTTCGACCTCGCGCGCGGTCAGCATCGCGGTCGGCTCGTCGAGGATCAGCACGCGGCAGTCGCCGATCAGGCTGCGCGCGATCTCGACCATCTGCTGGTGGCCGATGCCGAGCGCGCCGACCGGCGTATCGGGGTCGACCGCGTCGAGCCCGACCTGCGCCATCGCGGCACGCGCATCGTCGCGCAGCCGCGCGTGATCGATGATGCCAAAGCGCCGCGGCAGACGGTTCAGAAACAGGTTTTCGGCAACCGTCAGCGTCGGCAGCAGGTTCAGCTCCTGCATCACCATGCGCACGCCGAGCGCCTCGGCCTGCGTGCGGCTCGCCGGCGCATAGGCCTGGCCGCCGAGCTGCATCGTGCCGGTCGTCGGGTCGACGAGCCCGCCGATGATCTTCGACAGCGTGCTCTTTCCGGCGCCGTTCTCGCCCGTCAGTGCGAGCGCCTCACCCGGCGCGAGCGTCAGCGTGACGTCGGCGAGCACGGGTTCGGCGTAGGTCTTGCCCACGCCGGAGACGGACAGCACGGGAACAGCTGAACGGGAGGGTTGGAAGGTCGGTTCCATCGCGATCCTGGTTGCGGCCACGCGCACGCGGCGCGCGGGTATGACGCTCACTAGTGCATGTGCATGCAGTGGCCGTGATCGCGCTCACACCGGATAACGGCCGCCGCGCCGGATTCTTGAGGGCGGCGGCCGCACCGGCGCAGCGTCACTTCGTCACGAGATCCACCGGCGTCTCGACCACGCCGGTCATGTCGGCCTGCTTGCGATGCTCGGCGATCGCCTTGAGCGCCGTGTCGATGCCGAATACGGCCTGCTTCGCCGCGTACTGGTCGGCGGTCGCGATCACGCGGCCGTCCTTCAGCATCGGCTTGATCGCGTTGATGTTGTCGTAGCCGACCACGAGCACCTTGCCCTGCTTGCCCGCCGCCCGCACGGCCGACACGGCACCGATCGCCATGTTGTCGTTGCCGCACAGCAGCGCCCGCAGGTTCGGGTATTCGTTCAGCATCGCGGAGGCGACCGCATTGCCCTTGTCGATCTCCCATTCGCCCGACTGCACCGACACGACCTTCATCCCGCCCGCCTTCATCGCATCCTGGAAGCCGGCCGTGCGCTGCTGCGCATTGGTGGTCGTCGACACGCCTTCGATGATGCCGACCTGGTCGCCCGCCTTCAGCCGCTTGGCGAGGTAGTCGCCGATCTTGCGCGCGCCCTTGCGGTTGTCGGGGCCGACGAACGGCACGTTCAGGTTCTTCGACTTCAGCACGTCGGGATCGAGCCGGTTGTCGATGTTCACGACGATGATGCCCGCGTCGACCGCCTTCTTCACGACCGGCACGAGTGCCTTGGAGTCGGCCGGCGCGAGCACGATCGCATCGACCTTCGACACGATCATCTGCTCGACGATGCGGATCTGGTTCGCGGTGTCGGTCTCGTCCTTGATCCCGTTCGTGATCAGGTCGAACTGGCCGGCGTTGTGCTTCTGGTATTCCTTCGCGCCGTTTTCCATCGTCAGGAAGAACTCGTTGGCGAGCGACTTCATCACGAGCGCCACCTTCGGCTTGCCTGCCGATTGGGCATGGACGGCCGGTGCGGCAGCGACCGCGACGGCGGCAAGCGCGGCGGTCAGGAAGCGACGGCGAAAGCGGACATTCATACATATCTCCTGGCGACTGGCCCGACGGGCCGGACTGTTGTTTTAATGCGAGCAAACGTTTGCGCCACACTACCCGGGCATTGGCCATCGATGCTGCTTGTCGGTACCACGGAATGGAAGCGAGGCAGACGGCCGACTGCCTGGCGCGTGCTGTCGTCGACGCGCCACCGCCGGCGGGGACGCCGGCGGAGTGAGGGCTATGCTGTACCGTTTCGGGTCGACGCGCAACCCGTCTGATCAATATTTAAGGGTTTATTCGGAGCGCGCGATTGCGCGCTCCGATTGCGGCGCGTTACACCGGGTGCGGCGGCGCCGCTTCGTCGCGGCCGCCCAGCGGGGGCCTGCCGCGCCCCCGAAACATCGCTTGCTCGATCAGACCGCTTCGCGCAGCAGCCCGGCGATTTCGGCTTCGTTCAGGTGCGGCGCGAACATCTCGATCAGCCGGTATGCATACGCGCGCAGGAACGCGCCCTTGCGCAACCCGACGCGCGTCGTGCTCGCCTCGAACAGGTGCTGCGTGTCGAGCGCGACGAGCCCGGTGTCGCGTTGCGGATCGAAGGCCATCGCCGCGACGACGCCGATCCCCATCCCGAGCTCGACGTAGGTCTTGATCACGTCCGCGTCGATCGCGGTCAGCACGACGTCGGGCACGGCGCCGGCCTGCGCGAACGCCTGGTCGATGTGCGAGCGGCCCGTGAAGTCCTGGTCATACGTGATGATCGGGTACTCGGCGATTTCGTCGAGCGTCAGGTTTTCGCGGCCGACGAGCGGATGCCCCTTCGGCACGACCACCGTGTGGTGCCACGAATAGCAGGGGAACGTGACGATATCCGGATAGCGATCGAGCGCCTCGGTCGAGATGCCGAGATCGGCTTCGCCGTTCAGGATCATTTGCGCGATCTGCTGCGGGCTGCCCTGGCGCAGCGCGAGATGCACCTTCGGGAACACCTCGGTGAACTGGCGGATCACCTTCGGCAGCGCATAGCGCGCCTGCGTGTGGGTCGTCGCGACGACGAGGTGGCCGCTGTCCTGGTCCGCGAACTGGCGCGCGACGCGGCGCAGGTTCTCCGCATCGAGCAGCATCCGCTCGATCAGCTGGTGCACGGCCTTGCCCGGCTCCGTGAGCCCCGTGAGCCGCTTGCCGCGCCGGATGAAGATGTCGACGCCCAGTTCATCCTCGAGATCCTTGATCTGCTTCGACACGCCCGACTGCGACGTGTACAGCACGTTAGCGACTTCCGTCAGGTTCATGTTCTGGCGCACGGCTTCGCGCACGAAACGCAATTGCTGAAAATTCATGGGTTTGCCTCTTGGGCTGTCGTTGTTCGAATGTGATCCGGAGCGGTATCCGCCCTCTTCTCATTACCGGGTATGGGCGTCAGTGTGCGGGAAATACGCGAACCGCGCGCGGCACGGCCGTCGCGCCGTCGCCGACCTGCAGCGCGAGCGCACGCCACGCATCGCGATCGAGCTCCGCTTCGAGCGCGCCGCCCGTGCGCGCCTCGAGTTCGACCCGCACCGAGCCGCCGAGCGGGATCACGCGGCGCACGTCCACCGCGATGCCGTCCCGATGCCCTTCGCCTGCCGGCCAAAGCTGCAGGTCGTGCGGCCGCACGTACGCGTTCGCGGGGCCCGCGAAGTCGGCGTCGACCTCGATCGGCGCAGCGGCGCCCTCGGCGACGAAGCCGCGCCCGGCGACCGTCCCCGGCAGCCGGTTCGCCGCGCCGAGAAACTCGTAGACGAACGCGCTTTGCGGATGGTCGTACACATCCTGCGGGCTGCCGACCTGCTCGACGTGACCGCGGTTCAGCACGACGATCCGGTCGGCCACTTCCAGCGCTTCCTCCTGGTCGTGCGTGACGAAGATCGTCGAGATGTGCAGGTCGTCGTGCAGGCGGCGCAGCCAGCCGCGCAGTTCCTTGCGTACCTTCGCGTCGAGCGCGCCGAACGGCTCGTCGAGCAGCAGCACCTTCGGCTCGACCGCGAGCGCGCGGGCCAGTGCGATCCGCTGGCGCTGGCCGCCCGACAGCTCGGACGGATAGCGCTGCGCGAGCCAGTCGAGCTGCACGAGCTTCAGCAGTTCGTGCACCTTGTCGCGGATCACGGCTTCCGACGGCCGCTCGCGGCGCGGCTTCACGCGCAGCCCGAACGCGACGTTCTCGAACACGGTCATGTGGCGGAACAGCGCGTAATGCTGGAACACGAAGCCGACCTGGCGATCGCGCGCGCCGACCGACGCGACGTCGAGCCCCTGCAGCACGACCTGGCCGGCGTCCGCGTGCTCGAGGCCCGCGATCACGCGCAGCAGCGTGGTCTTGCCGCAGCCGGACGGCCCGAGCAGCGCGACGAGCTCGCCCGGCGGAAAGTCGAGCGATACGTTGTCGAGCGCGGTGAAATCGCCGAAGCGCTTCTGAAGGTGACGGACGGTGATACCCATTCTGGTTGCCTCTTTACGATTTCGACGAAATGGCGGCGACGGGGCCGGCATGAGCGGGAACGTCGTCGCGTGCGCCGGCCAGTTCGGCGGCGAGGTGACGTTCGGCGAGCAGCTTCAGCGCAAGCGTGACGAGCGCGAGCAACGCCAGCACCGACGCCACCGCGAACGCCGCCGCGAAGTTGTATTCGTTGTACAGGATCTCGACGTGCAGCGGCATCGTGTCGGTCACGCCGCGAATGTGGCCGGACACGACCGACACCGCACCGAATTCGCCCATCGCCCGCGCATTGCACAGGATCACGCCGTACAGCAGGCCCCACTTCACGTTCGGCAGCGTCACGCGCCGGAAGATCTGCCAGCCCGACGCGCCGAGCACGCGCGCGGCCTCTTCCTCGTCGGTGCCCTGCGCCTGCATCAGCGGGATCAGTTCGCGCGCGACGAACGGAAACGTGACGAAGATCGTCGCGAGCACGATACCCGGCACCGCGAAGATGATCTGCACGTCGTGATCCTGCAGCCACGGCCCGAGCCAGCCCTGCGCGCCGAACAGCAGCACGTAGACGAGACCCGAGATCACCGGCGACACGGAGAACGGCAGGTCGATCAGCGTGGTCAGCAACGCCTTGCCGCGGAATTCGAACTTCGCGATCGCCCACGATGCGCACACGCCGAACACGAGGTTCAACGGCACCGCGATCACGGCGACGGTCAGCGTCAGCTTGATCGCCGACCACGCGTCGGGATCGGCGAGCGATTCGAGATAGAAGCCGACGCCCTTGCGCAGCGCCTCGAAGAACACCGCGGCGAGCGGCACGACGAGGAAGAACGCGAGGAATGCCAGCGCGACGCCGATCAGCAGCCAGCGCACGGCGCGCGGCTCGCTGACGGGGTCGAGCCGATTCGCGGCACGGCCTTGCGCGGCCGACGGCGGGGTTTTCAGCACGACGGTGGCCTCCTGGTTCATTGCTGGCCTCCTGCTGCGGCGGCGACGGTGACGGTCGCCGGCGCGGGGCCGCTCGCGCCCTTGCTCGTGCGGCGTTGCAGATACCACTGCAGCGAGTTGATCAGCAGCAGCATCAGGAACGACACGACCAGCATCACGACCGCCAGCGCGGTCGCGCCCGCATAGTCGTACTGCTCGAGCTTCGTGATGATCAGCAGCGACGTGATCTCGGATTTCATTGGCACGTTGCCGGCGATGAAGATGACCGACCCGTACTCGCCGAGCGCGCGCGCGAACGCCAGCGCGAAGCCGGTGAGCAGCGCCGGCAGCACGGCCGGCAGCACGACGCGGCGGAACGTCAGCCAGCGCGATGCGCCGAGGCACGCGGCGGCCTCTTCCTGCTCGCGCTCGAAATCCTCGAGCACCGGCTGCACGGTGCGCACGACGAACGGCAGCCCGATGAAGGTCAGCGCCACCAGCACGCCGACCGGCGTGAACGCGATCTTGATGCCGAACGGCGCGAGATACTGGCCGACCCAGCCGTTGGTCGCATAGACGGCGGCAAGCGAGATGCCGGCGACCGACGTCGGCAGCGCGAACGGCAGGTCAACGATTGCATCGACGAGACGCTTGAACGGGAACGTGTAGCGCACGAGCACCCACGCGACGAGAAAGCCGAACACGGCGTTGATCAGCGCGCCGCCGAGCGCGGCGGAGAACGTCAGCCGGTACGACGCGAGCACGCGCGGCGACGTGACGGCGGTGACGAACTGGTCCCACGACAGCGTCGCGGTCTTCATGAACGTGGCGGCGAGCGGAATCAGCACCACGAGGCTCAAATAAGCCACCGTGATGCCGAGCGTCACGCCGAAACCGGGCAGCGCGCTCGGCTTGCGAAAGGTGTACGTCGTCATCGGATGCTCTTGCTGGGTCGATGCTGCTCATGGGTCCGACGCAAACCGCCGGCGCGATGCATTGCGCCGGCGGCCCGTCGGGGATGCGGCGCGCTCTCGTGGCGCGCCGCTGTCGTTATGGCTTGCTGCGTCGCGTTACTGCGGCTTGTAGATCGAATCGAACACACCGCCGTCCGCGAAATGCGTCTTCTGCGCATTCGTCCAGCCGCCGAACGTGTCGTCGACCGTGTACAGCTTCAGCTTCGGGAACTGCTTCGTCAGCTCCGCCGGCACGTTCTTCGAGCGCGGCCGGTAGTAGTTGCGCGCCGCGATCTCCTGGCCCTGCGGGCTGTAGAGAAAGTTCAGGTACGCGTCGGCCAGCTTGCGCGTGCCCTTCTTGTCCACCACCTTGTCGACCACCGCGACGGGCGGCTCGGCCAGGATACTCACCGACGGCACGACGATCTCGAACTTGTCGGTACCGAATTCCTTGACCGACAGGAATGCCTCGTTTTCCCATGCGATCAGCACGTCGCCGATTCCGCGCTGAACGAAGCTCGTCGTCGCGCCTCGCGCGCCGGAATCGAGTACGCCCGCGTTCTTGTACAGCTTCGTGACGAATTCCTTCGCCGTCTGCTCGTTGCCGCCCGGCTTGTGCACCGCATACGCCCACGCGGCCAGGTAGTTCCAGCGCGCGCCGCCCGACGTCTTCGGGTTCGGCGTGACGATCGAGACGCCCGGCCTGGTCAGGTCGTCCCAGTCCTTGATCCCCTTCGGATTGCCCTTGCGCACCAGGAACACGATCGTCGACGTGTACGGCGATGCGTTGTCGGGCAGGCGCTTCTGCCAGTCCTTGTTGACAAGGCCCTTGTTGGCGAGCGCGTCGATGTCGTAGGCGAGCGCAAGCGTCACGACGTCGGCCTGCAGGCCGTCGAGCACCGAGCGCGCCTGCGCGCCCGAGCCGCCGTGCGACTGCTTGAAGTTGACGGTCTCGCCCGTCTTCGCCTTCCACTCCTTGCCGAACGCCTGATTGAAGTCCTGATACAGCTCACGCGTCGGGTCGTAGGACACGTTCAGGAACGTCACATCGGCCTGGGCGTGCGTCGCGACGCCCAGCGCCGCCGCCGCGCCCAGCGCGAGTGTTGCGATCAGGCGGCCCGCTCCGCCCACCAGCCCCGTATTGCGCTTGCCCATCCTTGGTTCTCCAGTGTTGTCGGTATTGCGATGTCGGGCCAGTCTAACGAACGGGTTACATGATTAAAAATAATCGTTCTTCATTTTTTAATACTCAAAAGTGCTAACGCAGACGGGACGGACGGTTGCGGCAGACAAACCGGCGTCCGGACGTCGCGAAATCGCGCCGGAACCGGCGTGATCGCGTCGAACCTCAAGTAACACTTGAAATTCGCGAAGTACTGTATAAAAATACAGCTCACTGTCTATCCATACAGTTCAGCCATGACCAAACTCACCGCCCGTCAGCAGCAAGTGTTCGACTTGATCCGCCGCGCGATCGAGCGCTCCGGTTTCCCGCCCACGCGCGCCGAAATTGCGGCAGAGCTGGGTTTCAGCTCGCCGAACGCGGCCGAGGAACACCTCCGTGCGCTGGCGCGCAAGGGCGTGATCGAGCTGGCCGCCGGCGCGTCGCGCGGCATCCGCCTGCTCGGCATCGACGACGCCCCGCACCAGTTCACGCTGCCGCACGCCGGCCTGATGCAACTGTCGCTGCCGCTCGTCGGCCGCGTCGCGGCCGGTAGCCCGATCCTCGCGCAGGAGCACATCTCGCATCATTACGCGTGCGATCCCGCGCTGTTCACCAGCAAGCCCGATTACCTGCTGAAGGTGCGTGGCCTGTCGATGCGCGACGCCGGCATTCTCGACGGCGACCTCCTCGCCGTGCAGAAGCGCACGGAAGCGAAGGACGGCCAGATCATCGTCGCGCGTCTCGGCGACGACGTCACGGTCAAGCGCCTGATGCGCCGGCCCGGCGGCCTCGAGCTGATCGCGGAGAACCCGGATTACGAAAATATCTTCGTCAAGGCCGGCAGCGCGGAGTTCGCGCTGGAAGGCATCGCCGTCGGGCTGATCCGCTCGGGCGAACTCTGACAATCGGTCTCGCTGAGGAGAACATCATGGAACGCCTTTCCCGTCTGCTGCCTTTCCGTCAATTCGGCCGCCTGCGTCACCTGCGCGGTCGCACGCCCTGCGCGCCGCTGTCCGCCGCGGCGCCCGTGGTGAGCCAAGAAGTCGCAGTTGAACGGCAGGCGTCGCTGCTGCCGTCAGCACTTCCCGCATTCGCGCGGGTCTCGCTGAACGCCGGCCTGAATCACGCGGAACCGGCACGCCGTGCGCCCGTGCGCGTCTATCACGGCCGGTCGCGCCTGATCATGGTCGGGACGATCGATGCCGTGTGCCGGATGATCGATCGCTGCATCGCCGAGGAACGATCGGCCACGCACGGCGGTCTCTGATTGCGGAACGTGTCCGCACCGGAGGCATCGTGACTGGATCTTCGGGCCGCGCGTGGCGGCTCAAGCCATTGCTGATCGTCGTGCTGGCCATCGCCGTCCTGGTGGCGATCGGTTATGCGTACGCATCGCCGTACGTCGCGCTCGGTCGCCTGAAATCGGCGATCGATGCGCGCGATGCGCAAGCGGTCAGCGAGTATGTCGATTTTCCGTCGCTGCGCATCAGCCTGAAGCAGCAGGTCACGGAAGAGTTGATGCGCCGAATCGACGCAGTGAAGAAGGACAATCCGTTCGCGGTGATTGGCGCGCTGATCGGATCTGCGTTGATCGGCCCCCTGGTCGATGCCTATGCGACACCGGAAGGTGTAGCGGCGCTGATGAGCGGCATTCCCCCGCGCGGCAATCCGGGCGAACGACCGCCCGAATGGTCGGGCCCGCCGTCAGGCGCTGCGCCTGACAATGCACCGGCCGCGCCGCCGGTCAATCCGGCGAGCGCCCCCGTACCGGCCAGCAATGCCACCGCCTCCGCCGCATCGGCGCCAGCCACCGCACCCGCACCGGCCAGCCCCGGCGAGGCGGCCCATCCTCAGCAAACGAGCGCCGGCTACCGGAATATCGATGAATTTGTCGTGACCTACCAGCGCAGCGCGGACGGCACGCGCTATGCGGCGATCTTCCACCGCTTCGGCTTGTTTTCGTGGAAGCTGTCCGCGATCGACCTGCACGCCTGAGCGGCCGCAATCGGCGTGGATGCCGCTAGCGGCACTGCGCGCGACCGGCGCGAATCGCGATACGACCCGGCCGGCCACACAATCGTTGCGTCACTTGCCGCTCGCGGTGGCCGCTTCGCGTTCGCGTGCGATCTCGGCCTTTTGCTCTTCCGCCGACGAACATGCGACCAAAATGCTGCAGTTCACGCGATCGAGCAGTTGTGTGTTGCCCGAACCCATCCACCATCTCGACAACCCGCTGCGGCACCGATGGCCGACGACGACGAGGTCGGCCTTCAATTCCGTCGCGAGGTTCGCGATTTCGTCGATCGGATAGCCGAATGCGAAATGGCCTTCCGCCTGAACGCCGCGCTCGCGCAGCCAGTTCACGCCTTCCTGCAGTATCTCGCGCGCCGTTTCCTCGAAGCGGCCGCACGCGACGTCGGTCAGCAGCCCTGCGCTTTGCGCGATGCTCGAGCGCATGTCGACGACCGACAGCAAATGCGTTTCCGCCTTCAGGTCCAGCGCAAGATTGGCACCGCACCGCAATGCCTTGCGTCCTTCGAGCGTGCCGTCGTAGCACAGCAGAATCTTGTTGTAGCTAGCCATGAGACCTCCCTGTCGCGACTTCGTACCCTATGCACTCATCATGGTGCGCCGCAATTCCGGACGCAAGGGATGGAAAACGCTGATTCGCCACGCGGGGCGCGTCGGCGATGATGCGGTGCACGATCCGTGCGCGCATGCACCGTGTCGCGCGAGCCTGCCCTGAAGAGACGCAGCCGATGCACTAGAATGGCCCGTCCGTGCCGTCGACGTGCGTTCGCCTCGGTCATGCCCATGTGACACGCATTCACCCGATCCGTTCGCCGGCCGGCATGCCCGTCCGACCGGCCGCGAAACGCGTCCGCGTCCGCTTACAACGACAACCTGCCCATGTCCGTTGCACCGATCGATTTCCGGAACGTCGAAAAGCGCTATGGCGACAAGCTCGTCGTCAACGATTTGTCCTTCCACGTGCAGGCCGGCGAATGCTATGGCCTGCTCGGGCCGAACGGCGCCGGCAAGACCACGACGCTGAAGATGCTGCTCGGCCTCGCGTATCCCGACGCCGGCACCATTTCACTTTGCGGCGAGCCGGTTCCGTCACGCGCACGGCATGCGCGCCAGCGCGTCGGTGTCGTCCCGCAGTTCGACAACCTCGACCCCGACTTCACGGTCCGCGAGAACCTGCTCGTGTTCAGCCGCTATTTCGGAATGTCGGCACACGCCGCACGCGCGCTCGTGCAACCACTGCTCGAATTCGCGAAGCTGGAAAACAAGGCGGATGCGAAGGTCGGCGAATTGTCGGGCGGCATGAAGCGCCGTCTGACGCTCGCACGCGCGCTCGTCAACGATCCCGACGTGCTGGTGCTCGACGAGCCGACGACGGGCCTCGATCCGCAGGCGCGGCACCTGATGTGGGAGCGGTTGCGGTCGCTGCTCGCCCGCGGCAAGACGATCCTGATCACCACGCATTTCATGGAAGAAGCGGAGCGCCTGTGCGACCGGCTGTGCGTGATCGAGGAAGGCCGCAAGATCGCCGAAGGCGCGCCGCACGCGCTGATCGAATCGGAGATCGGCTGCGACGTGATCGAGATCTACGGACTCGACCCGGTCGCGCTGCGCGACGAACTGGCGCCGTTCGCGAAGCACACCGAGATCAGCGGCGAGACGCTGTTCTGCTACGTGACCGATCCCGAGCCGCTCAGTGCGCGACTCAAGGGTCGCACGGGATTGCGTTATCTGCACCGTCCGGCCAATCTGGAGGACGTGTTCCTGCGGCTCACGGGCCGCGAAATGCAGGACTGATCGATCATGGACGTACGCAACTATTCCGCCGCCGCGCCGTCCGCACCGCCACGCGAATCACGCTTCGCGATCGCGCTGCCCGCGAATGCCACCAACTGGATTGCCGTGTGGCGACGCAACTACCTCGTGTGGCGCAAGCTCGCGCTCGCCTCGCTGTTCGGCAATCTCGCCGATCCGATGATCTACCTGTTCGGGCTGGGGTTCGGGCTCGGCCTGATGCTCGGCCACGTCGACGGTGTGTCGTATATCGCGTTCCTCGCGGCCGGCACGGTCAGTTCGAGCGTGATGATGTCCGCGAGCTTCGAATCGATGTATTCGGGCTTCTCGCGAATGCACGTGCAGCGCACCTGGGAAGCGATCATGCACACGCCGCTCGCGCTGGGCGACATCGTGCTCGGCGAGATTGTCTGGGGCGCGAGCAAGGCGCTGCTGTCGGGCGTCGCGATCATGCTCGTCGCGGGCCTGCTCGGCTATGCGCGGTTTCCGTCGATGCTCGCGGCACTGCCCGTGATCGCACTCGCCGGCCTCGCGTTCGCGAGCACGGCGATGATCGTCACTGCGCTCGCGCCGTCCTACGACTTCTTCATGTTCTATCAGACGCTCGTGCTGACGCCGATGCTGCTGCTGTCGGGGGTGTTCTTCCCGATCACGCAGTTGCCGCCGGTCGCGCAGCACGCGGCACACATGCTGCCGCTCGCGAACGCGGTCGAACTCATCCGCCCCGCGATGCTCGGCCGGCCGGCGACGGACGTCGGCCTGCATCTCGCGGTGCTCGCCGGCTATGCGGTCGGCGGATTCGTGGTCTCCGCGTGGCTGTTCCGGCGGCGGATGATGCGCTGACGGCCGGCGCGCACGGCGCCCGCTCGATGCTGCGATGAAATGGCGACGACGTTACTCGTCGTCGTCGCTCCACGGGATCTCGACGTCGGTCAGGAATGCGACGGTCGCCAGCGGGCCGCCTTCGTGGCGGCCGAGCTTGCCGTCAGCGCGGTGCCATTCGACGCGGAACTGCGTTCCCGGATCGTCGGCGACGAGATAGACCGCGCGCAGCTCTTCCGCGTCGGCCTCGTCGACCGGACCGTCGAACGACACCAGCATCTTCTGCGGCCACAGGCCGTTCACCGGATCGTAAATGCGGTCGCCTTGCGGAATGTCGATGCTGGCCTCGACGCCGATCGTGGCGGAGGCTTCGATGATCATCGTGCCGAGCGCGTTCAGCACGGCAGTCGCCCGCGCGGAATTGGCCTGGCGGATCGCGAGATCGCCGCGCGTCAGCGCCTTTTCGAGTCGAGGATGAATCTTCGGTTGGGTCATGCGTTTTCCTGTTTGCTTCTTGTAAAGGGCACCGCACGCGTGAAGCGGCGGCGCCGGATGAATACGGCCGTCGCGCGGCGGAATCGGTCAGCGCGCGGCACGGCAGCCATCGCGCAGGCCGCTCGCCTTCCCGCCCGCGTGTCCGTCAGAACCCGAACGCGATCGCGAGCAGCCCGCTCACGATCCCGAACACGACGACGAGGCCCGTGACGATCGCCAGCATGTAGGGCTTGAACGAACGCGCGAGCATCGCGAGCGACGGCACGCTGATCGGCGGCAGCGTCATCAGCAGCGCGGCAGCCGGGCCGACGCCCATGCCGAGCGACAGCATCGCCTGGATGATCGGCACTTCGCCGGCCGTCGGGATCACGAACAAGGTGCCCGCGACCGCGAACGCGATGATCCAGCCGAGATGATTGCCGATGTCCGGGCCGATATGCGGGAACAGCCACGCGCGCGCCGCGCCGAGCAGCAGCACGAGCACGATGTATTCGGGCACGAGCCGCACGGCCATGCGTGCGAGCAGCTTCATCCAGCGGACGAACGGATTGCCCGCGGCGGCCTGCTCGGCTGCCAGCGCGGCGAGTTGCGCGTCGTCGACGCTGCGATCCTCGGGGCGCGCGACACGGTTCAGCAGATAGCCGATCCCGAATACCATCGCGACGCCGAGCACGAGCCGCAGCGCGCTCCAGTGCCAGCCGAGCACGAAGCCCATGAACACCAGCGCGGCCGGATTCAGGACCGTGTTGCCGAGCCAGAACGCGACCGCGCCGCCCGGCGACGCGTGCCGCGCGCGCAGGCCCGCAACGACCGGCGCCGCGCAGCACGTGCACATCATGCCGGGCAGCGAAAGCAGGCCGCCCGCGGCGACGCTGCCGAAGCCCGTGCGGCCGAGCGCACGCGCAACCCAGTGCGCCGGCAGCAGCGCCTGCACGGCCGAACCGAGCAGCAGGCCGAGCACCATGGCCTGCCAGATCGCCTTGCCGTACGCCCACGCGTAGTCGAGCGCCGCCTTCAGCGACGGCTCGGGAGCACTCGCCGACGTGCCCATCAGGATCGACTGGCCGATCGAATGATGCTCGGCGGCGACGAACGCCTTGTTGTAATACGGGAACCATTTCACGTAGAACAGTCCCGCGACCGCGATCAGCAGGAAGGTCATCCAGCCGAGCGCTGGACTGGGTTGAGGGCGTGTGGTCGTCATCGTGTGGTGGTCGTAGGGTTGTTGTCGGTGTCGGCTCGCGCCGCCATGCCGGCAGCGGGCGATGCCGGCAGCCCGGCCAGCGCGAGCGCGTCGAGCAGCGCGCGCGCCTGCTGGCGCCCGTCGGCCGCATTCGGCCGGAACGTGAACGTCAGCACGCGGTTCGGTTTGTCGTACGACGAACGATAGGTGCGTGCATACGCAGGATCGTAATGCTTGTCGATCAGCGTGCGGAACAGTTCGGTGCGCTCGTTCGCGTCGATCAGTGCGTTCCAGCGCGCGACCTCTTCACGGCTATGCAGGCCGATCAGTCGATCGAGCTGCGACTTGAACGTGGCCGGTTCATCGAACAGATGGGCGTAGTCTTCGAGCAGGAAAGCGATACGTTCGTCATGCGCCGCCTCGACCTGCACCCACGGCCCCGCGCGAAACGCGTCCAGCAACGCGAGCGGCAGCTGCACGAGCCCGATCTTGCGGCTTTCCGATTCGACGAACACGGGCCAAGCGGGGTCGAAACGCTCGAGCGTACCGACGAGCCCCGAATCGAAGGACTTCTGCGTCGGCTGAGGCACGCCCGGCAGCGCACCGAGCAGCGAGCCACGGTGACACGCGAGCGCCTCGAGATCGAGCGTCTGTGCCCCTTCGTCGCGCAGCGCGTTCAGGAGCCGCGTCTTTCCGCAGCCCGTGTGACCGACGAGCACGATGTAGCGAAACCGGGTCGGCAACGTATCGAGCGTCGCGCACACCGAGCGGCGGTACGCCTTGTACCCGCCCTCGAGTTGGCGCGCCTGCCAGCCGATCAGGTTGAACCAGGTCGTCATCGAACCCGAACGCTTGCCGCCGCGCCAGCAGTAGATCAACGGCCGCCAGTTGCGCGGACGGTCGGCGAACGTGGTGTCGAGATGGCGCGCGATGTTGCGCGCGACCATCGCCGCGCCGACGCGCGTCGCTTCGTACGGCGACACCTGACGGTACATCGTGCCGACGATCACGCGCTCCTCGTTGCTGAGCACGGGCGCGTTCATCGCGCCGGGAATATGGTCCTCGGCGAACTCGAGCGGCGTGCGCACGTCGATGATCTCGTCGAACTCGCCAGCGCGATCGAGGGTGACAATCAGGTTCTTCAATTTGGCGTCGAACAGGGGCGATGCGGCTCGGCGAGCCGCACGGGAATGGAAGGCGGATTCGCGATTATCTCATGCCCGGGCGTCTCGGGCCGCGCACGGCAACCGGCGGGGGCGATGCGCTGCTCATCACGTCGATCAGATGGTCGCGAAACGCGCGCACCGACGCGGGAAGATCGCGCCCCGCCATGGTCTGCACCTGGATGCTGCGCTCACGCAACTGGGGATTCGTGACGGGCACGGCGACGAAGCCGTCCGCGTCGAAACGGTCTCGCACCGACAGCAGCCCCGTGAACATCACCGCGCCGGTACGCTGCGCGTAGCGGTACATCACCGCGGTATTGTTGCTGGTCAGTTCCGGCTCGAGCATGAGCCCGTCGAGCACGCACGCGATGTCGATCAGCTGGCGCACCGTCGTGCCGGCCTCGGGCAGCACATGCGGGTGCCGCGCGACATCGGCGAGCGACACCGAATCGCGCGCCGCGAGCGGATGGTCGCGCCGCACGAGCGCGAAGACCGGCGCACGCTCCGTGTGTTCGACGCGCACGCCCTGCTCCGGCGCGAGGCTGAACGTCAGCCCGATGTCTGCATCGCCGTCGCGCACGCGCCGTGTCGCCTCCGCCGGCGACACGACCCACACCGAGAAATCGACACCCGGGTGGCGCGCCTTGAAGCTTGCCAGCACGCCTGGCAGGAAATCGATCGCGAACCCCTCCGAGCACGCGACCTTCAACAGGCTGCCGTGCAGCGCCTCCAGCCCGCCGATTTCCTTCATCACATGCTCGGCCTCCAGCAGGCTACGCTGCGCGAAGCCCAGCAGCCGTTCGCCGGCCTCCGACAACGCCATCCCGCGCGGCCGGCGCTCGAACAGCGGCGCGCCGAGCTCGCTCTCGAGCTTCGCGATCTGCCGGCTGATCGCCGAGACGGCCACGTGCAGCCTCGTGGATGCGTCGCTGATCGACCCGGTGCGCGCGACTTCGACGAAATACCGCAACGCAAGCCCATGCAGGAAAACCGCCATCGTTCTGTCCCCGGGCCCGTTGTCCAGGCCGCTCCGCTTTGCCTTTTCGGCAAAGAAATGTTCGAAATTCGATCATTGTGACAAAAAAAACGGCTTTCTAGAATCGATCGCACTCCCGGCCCTGCGCGCCGCGCCCGCCGGAAAACCGATACAGGAGACACGTCTTGAGCCGTACCGCAGCCATCCAGCACGCGCTGAGCCAGTTCGAATCGGGCGCGGTCTTCGCGACCCTGAGCCGCCGCGTCGGCCTGCGCACCGAAAGCCAGGACAGCGGCTCGAGCGCCGCGCTGCGCGCCTACCTGACCGACGAGATCGCGCCGGAGGCCACGCGTCTGGGTTTCACGTCGCGCATCGTCGAGAACCCCGTCGACGGCGGCGGCCCGTTCCTGCTGGCGTCGCGCCACGAGGACGACGCGCTGCCGACCGTGCTCATCTATGGTCACGGCGACGTCGTGCGCGGCTACGACGCGCAATGGCGCGCGCCGCTGTCGCCGTGGACGTTGACCGTCGACGGCGATCGCTGGTACGGCCGCGGCAGTGCCGACAACAAGGGTCAGCACACGATCAACCTGGCCGCGCTGGCGAGCGTGCTCGACGCGCGGGGCGGCCGGCTCGGCTTCAACGCGAAGCTGCTGATCGAGATGGGCGAGGAAACGGGGTCTCCGGGCCTCGACGCGCTCTGCCGCCAGGAGCGCGACGCGCTCGCGGCCGACGTGCTGATCGCATCCGACGGACCGCGCGTCACCGCCGAACGTCCGACCGTGTTCCTCGGCTCGCGCGGCTCCGTCAACTTCAAGCTCAGCCTGCGCGCACGCGACGGCGGCCATCACTCGGGCAACTGGGGCGGCCTGCTGCGCAACCCGGCGACCGTGCTCGCGAATGCGCTCGCGAGCCTCGTCGACGCGCGCGGCGCGATCCGTGTCGCCGGGCTGCGCCCGCCTCCGATCCCGGCCGCCGTGCGCGCCGCGCTCGCCGACCTGTCCGTCGGCGGCGGTCCCGGCGATCCGGCGCTCGACGCCGACTGGGGCGAGCCGGGCCTCTCCGCCGCCGAGCGCGTGTTCGGCTGGAACACGTTCGAAATTCTCGCGTTCAAGGCCGGCAATCCCGACCATCCGGTCAATGCGATTCCGCCCGTCGCATTCGCGCACTGCCAGTTGCGTTTCGTGGTCGGCACTGACTGGCAAGCGCTGCATGCGCACCTGCGCGCGCATCTCGATGCGCACGGCTTCAGCGACATCGAGATCGACGTCGAACGTGGCGCGCCGGCGACGCGCCTGTCGCCGGACGATCCGTGGGTCCGTTGGGCTGTCGCGTCGCTCGCGCGCACGACCGGCAAGAAGCCCGCGATCCTGCCGAACCTCGGCGGCACGCTGCCAAACGAAGTATTCGCCGATACGCTGGGGCTGCCGACGCTGTGGGTGCCGCACTCGTATCCGGCGTGCTCGCAGCACGCGCCCGACGAGCACTTGCTCGCGAGCGTCGTGCGCGAGGGACTGCAGATGATGGCCGGCCTCTTCTGGGATCTCGGCGAGGCCGCGCCGCCTGTTCGCCACGCGGCACCCGCCGCGGCCGGCGCCGCCCTGTAACGCGCTTCGCCTCTTTCTCGGGACCTGCTCACACGATGAATACGACCACCCTGACCTCGCAGGACGCCGCGCGACCCAGCGCCGCGAAGATCCGGCGCATCATCTTCGCCGCGTCGATCGGCAATGCGCTCGAATGGTTCGACCTGATCGTCTACGGCTTTTTCGCGGTGACGATCGCCAAGCTGTTCTTCCCCGCGACGAGCGAGGCGACGTCGCTGCTGCTCACGCTCGGCACGTTCGGGCTGTCCTACCTGATCCGGCCGATCGGCGGCTTCGTGCTCGGCGCCTACGCGGACCGCGCGGGCCGCAAGGCGTCGCTGCTGCTGTCGATCGGGATGATGATGGCCGGCACGCTGCTGATCGCGCTGATGCCGACCTATGCATCGATCGGCATCCTCGCACCGCTCGGGATCATGCTGTCGCGGCTGATGCAGGGCTTTTCCGCCGGCGGCGAATTCGCGAGCTCAACCGCGTTCCTCGTCGAACACGCGCCGCAGCGGCGCGGCTTCATGTCGAGCTGGCAGTTCGCGAGCCAGGGCCTCGCGACGCTACTGGCATCGGGCTTCGGTGCGCTGTTGACATCGACGCTGAGCGTCGCGCAACTCGAAAGCTGGGGGTGGCGCGTGCCGTTCCTGTTCGGTCTCGCGATCGGCCCGGTGGGACTCTACATCCGCCGCTACGTCGACGAGGGGATCGAGTTCAAAACGCAGGCGCGCTCCGAAGCACCCGTGCGCGAGCTGTTCGCGGACCAGAAGATGCGCGTGCTGCTGTCGATCGGGGTGCTCGTGATCTCGACCGCGATCAACTACATGGTGCTGTACATGCCGACGTATGCGATCAAACAGCTCGGACTGCCCGCGTCGACGGGCTTCGCGGCGACGCTCGCGACCGGCTTCGTGCTGACGCTCGTCACGCCGCTGGTCGGCCATCTGTCCGATCGCACCGGGCGGATCCGCGTGATGACGGCGGCAGCCTTGCTGATGCTCGCCACCGTGTGGCCGACGTTCGTGTGGCTCACGCATCACGCGTCGTTCGCGACGATGCTCGCGGCGCTGATCTGGATCGGGCTGCTGAAGGCGACGTACTGCGGCGCGCTGCCGGCGCTGATGGCCGAACTGTTTCCGTCGCAGACCCGCGCGACCGGCCTCGCCGTCAGCTATAACACGGGCGTCACGCTGTTCGGCGGCTTCGCGCCGTTCGTGATCACGTGGCTGATCAGCGCAACCGGCAACCGGCTGTCGCCGGCGCTGTACCTGATGGGTTGCGCGGTGCTGAGTCTCGTCGCACTGATGGTCGCGCGCACGCGGCTCGGGATGCGCTGAGCCCACTCACGAAGGAAACCACGGCGCGGCAATGCGCGCCGGGCGCGGCGCGGCCCGTCGCGGCACCGTGCCGCGCGGGCCGCTCGCCGATTACGGTGCCGGGTTCGGCTGCAGTTCGTGCAGCGCGTCGATCTCGGCGAGGATCTCGTCGGACAACGTCACGTCGATGCTGCCGATGTTCTCCTTCAGTTGCGCGAGCGACGTCGCGCCGACCAGGTTGCTGCGCACGAACGGCCGGCTGTTGACGAACGCGAGCGCCAGCTGCGCGGGCGACAGCCCGTGTCGTTTCGCGAGCGCGACGTAGCGCGACGTCGCCTCGACGGCCTGCGGCTTGCTGTAACGCTGGAAGCGCTCGAACAGCGTGATCCGCGCGCCGGCCGGACGCGCGCCGTTCTCGTACTTACCGGACAGCCAGCCGAACGCGAGCGGCGAATACGCGAGCAGGCCGACGCCATCGCGATGCGTGAACTCGGACAGGCCATTCTCGAACGTGCGGTTCAGCAGGCTGTACGGATTCTGGATGCTGGCGATGCGCGGCAAACCGAGCTTCTCGGCCGCGCGCAGGAACTGCGCGACGCCCCACGGCGTTTCGTTCGACACGCCGATCGCGCGGACCTTGCCGGCCTTCACGAATTCTGCGAGCACGCCCAGCGTTTCCTCGATCGGCACCGTGTACGCATCGTCGACCCACGGATACGCGGGGCGGCCGAACGTCGTCGTGCTGCGATCGGGCCAGTGGAGTTGATACAGGTCGACATAGTCGGTCTGCAGGCGCTTGAGACTGCCGTCGAGCGCCTCGGTCAGGTTCTTGCGGTCGAACTGGTTGCCTTCGCCGCGAATATGACGCGGATTGTGTGGCTGCCGCGCCGGGCCCGCGATCTTCGTCGCGAGCACGATCCGGTCGCGCTGCGCACGATGCTGCGCGAGCCAGGTGCCGATGTACTGCTCCGTGCGTCCCTGGGTATCGGGTTTCGGCGGCACCGGGTACATTTCCGCGGCATCGATCAGCGTGACGCCCTGCCCGAGCGCGAAATCGATCTGCTCGTGGGCGTCGCGTTCAGAATTCTGCTCGCCCCACGTCATCGTGCCGAGACCGATCAGGCTGACCTCGATGCCTGAATCGCCGAGTGTGCGGTATTCCATGCTGTTCCTGTCGCGTCAGTGGAAAGCAGGAACGCTATCACATTGAAGCGAGCGCTTCAGACGGCCGATGCGTTCGCTTACAGGCCGCCTTCGATGTGCGCCCGACCCTCGCTCATTCGTGGTACGGCGGCCTTCGCGTGTGCGTGCATGGTCCCGATGATGCCGGACGGCCGGGCTGGTATCAGGACGCCACCCGCCGCGTCATTGCGGCCGCTGAATGAAGCAAGTCGCCGATGCGTGCGCGACGATCTTGTCGTCCGGCGTCTTCAGTGTGCCTTCCGCTACGCCGAGCGAACGCGACAGGTGAATCACGCGCCCCTCCGCGATCAGGTCGACGTCGCGCGGCACGGGGCGCAGCATTTTCACGTGGAGGTCGACCGTGCCGTAACCGACGCCCGCGTCGAGCATCGAATGCACCGCGCAGCCCGTGACCGAGTCGAGCACCGTCGCGGCGAACCCGCCGTGCACGCCGCCGAGTGGATTCAGGTGCCGGCCGTCCGCACGCGCGGACATCTTCACGTAACCGAGCTCGACGCCCAGCGGCCGCATCGGGATCGTTTCCGAGATCGACGCGAGCGGCAGATCGCCCGCCGCGGCCGCGCGCAGCAGTTCGAGACCGGACAGGGAAAGCGGATTCATCGGGTTGTCTCCTGATTGAAAGCGCGTCGCCGCGCGAGTAAGTTCTAAATTGGAACTTATTATTGACAACCGCACCGGGCTTGTCAACGCAACCACCGCCCGTTGCAACCGAAGGCAAGTTCTATAATCCAACCCGCTCTTTCGCTGAACCGCCGCACGAGAATCGATCATGAAATGGGATGACATCGGCACGCTGAACTGTTCGGTCGCGCGCACGCTCGCCGTGCTCGGCGATCGGTGGACCATGCTGATCCTGCGCAACGCGTTTCTCGGCTGCCGCCGCTTCGATGCGTTCCAGACGCAACTGGGCCTCACGCGCCACGTTCTGGCCGAGCGGCTCGCGCGCCTCGTCGACGAAGGCGTGCTCGTCAAGCGCGCGTATCAGGCGCGCCCACCGCGCTTCGAGTACCGGTTGACGGAAAAAGGCCTCGACCTCTACCCGGCCCTGCTCGCGCTGATGACATGGGGCGATCGCTGGAAGGACGACGGCCAGGGGCCGCCGGTGCAATTGCGCCATCGCACCTGTGGTCAGCTGATGCACGCGGTCGCGGTGTGCTCGGCGTGTGGCGAGCCGCTTGACGCGCACGACGTGCAGCCGGAGCCCGGGCCCGGATGGATCGCACGCGAGGCGGTCGGACCGCTCGATGCCTGACGCATGGCGCGAAGCGGGTGTCGTGCCGCATGGCAGCGCCGCACGATCACGGAGCCAATGCAGTTACCGCTCGGCACGATGAACGTCATCACGTCGACCGCGCCGGACCGTCGCACGATGTCGCGCATTCGCATCCGCGCGTGACCGCGCCGCCGTGTCTGCGTTACACTCACGGCCCGCTGTCTCAAAATCATTCGCTGTCCAAGATGTTGTCGCGCCAACGCCTCGCCGCTGCCTGCCTCGCCGCCTCCCTGCTCGCCACGCCCTTCGCCGCCTTCGGCAAGACGCAAAATGAATCGCTGCTGCAGCAGGCGATCGACTTCATCGGGCGACTTCTGCCGGCCCCGACACATGAGGCGCCCGCCACGCAGGTTGTCGAATCTGCGTTCTCGCCCGATGGCGGTGCCGAGGCGCTCGTGCTGAAGGCAATCGGCGCCGCGCGCACCTCGATTCGCGTGGCCGCCTATTCGTTCACGTCGCCACCCGTCACGCGCGCGCTGCTCGCCGCGAAACGGCGCGGCGTGAATGTCGCGGTCGTCGTGGACGACAAGGGCAATCGCGCGAAGAGCAGCAAGCAGGCACTGAACCTGCTCGTCAACGCTGGCATTCCGACACGCACGATCGACGCCTATGCAATCCATCACGACAAGTATCTCGTGGTCGATGCCGAGCATGTCGAGACGGGCTCGTTCAACTACAGCGCCTCGGCAGCCAGCCGCAATTCCGAAAACGTCGTCGTGGTCTGGAACAATCCGCAACTCGCGTCGCGCTACCTTGCGCATTGGCAAAGCCGCTTCGACCAGGGGACGCCGTACCGCTCGACGTACTGACCGTTCGTACGCGTGCGATCGTCAGACGCCGTTCGCATGCGGCGCGGCCGACGCGCATCGTTGCGCGCATTCGCGCCGGGATGTCGTCGATGATCGGTGCGCATAGCACGCCGGTCAATCTGGCCGAATGGCCTGCATACCGGGCGTGACGGCGCCGCGATCGGTGGAATCGGTTGAAGGAATCAGTGGATCTCGGGCGATCGCTCCGCGATCTGCGTGGTCGCGACACACCGGCTCGCATGCGCACGCGCATCGCTGGCCGAAGGCTTCGGTCGATCGCGAGCCCCGCCCGGCAGCGCGCCGAGCACACAGTCCGCACTGAAGGTCAGCGTGTCCTGGACCATCGGATAGAGCAGATACAGCGCCAACGCGAGATACCCCGCGTACAGAATTCGAACCATGGTGCGGTGGATGAGCGATTGATCTTGCCCTGTTTACGGCATCGCGCCGAAGAGCTTGAGCCGCCGGGCATCAAATTGCATGCCCGGCAGCGACGCACGACATGTGAAGCGTTCGCGTCGCATCGACATGGCGACTCCGCACAACACGGCGTGCAGCGCAATGGCGAATGCGCGATACTGTTCGGCGTGCGCGGCGATATCGACACGAATGCGCCGACGGGCTTGCGCACGCGCCGAGTGACATACAGACGATCGATAACCGGCTCCGCAGCCGGGACCAGAGACAAAAACCAATGCAGATTGCTTCCAAACCGGTCGACGAGGCGGCCCGGCTCGAGACGCTTCATTCATTGTCGATCCTCGACACGCCGCCGGAAGAACGGTTCGACCGCCTCACGCGCCTCGCGCGCCGGCTGTTCGACGTTCCGATCGCACTCGTCAGCCTCGTCGACGAGAATCGCCAGTGGTTCAAGAGTCATCCAGGTCTCGGCGCCACGCAGACCTCGCGCGACGTCTCGTTCTGCGCACATGCGCTGCTCGCGGACGACACGATGGTGATCCAGGACGCGCGCAACGACGATCGCTTCCACGACAATCCGCTGGTCACCGGCCAGCCCGGCATCCGCTTCTACGCGGGCCGGCCGCTTGCCGCGCCGAACGGCGCACCCGTCGGCACGCTGTGCCTGATCGACACGCGGCCACGCGAACTCTCCGTCGACGAACTCGCGCTGCTCGGTGATCTCGCGCACATGACCGAACGCGAAATCGCGGCCCTGCATCTCGCGACGACCGACGAGCTGACCCAACTGACGAACCGGCGCGGCTTCGAGATTCTCGCGCGCCACGTGCTGAGCCTGTGCGAGCGCGTGGGCCGGCACGCGGTACTGCTCTTCTTCGACCTGAACGACTTCAAGGCGATCAACGACCGCTTCGGCCATGCCGAAGGCGACCGCGCGCTCGTGGCCTTCGCGGACACGCTGACCGGTGCACTGCGCGACAGCGACGTGATCGCCCGACTCGGCGGCGACGAATTCGTCGTGCTGTTGAGCGCCAGCGATCCGGCCGACGTCGGCGAGCCGATCGAGCGCGTCACGCAGGCACTCGCGCTGCGCAACGCGGCCGACGCACGCGGCTATGCGATCCGGTTCAGTGTCGGCTACGTGGCATACGATCCCGCGCAACATCGCACCGTGGCCGACCTGCTCGAATCGGCCGATCGCCACATGTACGACGACAAGCAGCGCCGCAAAGCCGCCGGCGCCTGAGCACGGATGAACCGCTCGCCGATACGCGGCGCCGCTGCCGCAAGCCGCGTTCGGTCCGATACGCGCCGTTCGGTCAGCTTCCGCACGGGGGCGCGCTCGCCATCGCTTCCGCGATCTGCTCGGGCGTCAGGTCGCGCTTGTGGGTCGCAATCGACCAGCGATGGCCGAACGGATCCTCCACCTGGCCATAGCGATCTCCCCAGAACATGTCGGCGGCCGGCATCCTGACTGTCGCGCCGGCCGCGACGGCCTGCGCGATCGCCGCATCGGTGTCCGGTACGAACAGGTGGAGGCAGACCGGCGTGCCGTTCAGCGTCTTCGGCCCGAGCGCGCCGTGCTCCGGCATTTCATCGACGAGCATCAGTGTCGAATCGCCGATTGCGAGGCACGCGTGCGCGAGCCGGCCGTCCGGGGTCGGCAGGCGAAACCGTTCGGTCGCGTTGAACGCACGCTTGTAGAAGTCGATGGCGGCGGCGGCGCCTGCGCAGATCAGATGCGGTGTCAGCGTGCGCATCCCTTCCGGGATCGGGTTGACGGACGTGGCCATGGGTGTCGCTCCTTCAGTCGGTTATCGTGGCGGAAATCGGGGCGGACGCACGATGCGCACGCCTCCGATGCTACGACGGGCGGACTCGACGGAAATCGACACGCCTGCAGACATTTTTTTCAGATCTGCGGTAGGTCACGCAGCGTACGCGACTCGCTAGTCGCATCGATGTCGAGTTCGATCCCTTCCGACGCGTCGCGATAGAGCACGCGCTTCAGTCTCGGCCCCACCGCCGTCCCGTCCGCTTCGTCAAACACTGCGCGAACGTCGTTGCCGGCTGCAAGCGCGCGCGCAACTTCCGCCACCGACGCCTCGCTCGGCGTCGCCGCCCACGACCGGTCCGCCGGATTGACGGCCGCCCAGCGCACGTGCGTCACACGCGCGCTGAGCACGTCGATTCGGACACCATTCACCGCGAACATCGACATCGGAATCTCCTTCGAAACGATTGCGGCCGGACGAACGCCGGACGATGGAAACCGGCGATGGCGCGACAGCACGCGAATTTGACCGCCGCCGGACCAGCCTGACGCACGATCATCCCCGCACGCGGCTTCGGCCAACGCGATTTTCGATGATACATTGGGACGCTTTGCAACCGTCAACAGACAATCGTGCACGGGAGAAACACATGACCGACGCCTGGGGAACCTTCCCAGCCAGAATGGGCGACCATCAGGCCTTCATCAGCTTCAATCACGGCTTTGCGGAAATCGCCGAAAGCGATCCGCGCACGTCGCTGTTCAGCGTGCGCGTCACGTTCGCGCATCCGACGCCCGACGGCCTGCCGAGCAGCGACGAGTTCGCCGGTCTCACGAAAGTCGAAGATCTGCTGGACGCCGCAGTGACCGCGAAAGACGGCGTGCAGGTCGGCCGCATCACGGTTGAAGGCAACCAGGATTTCCTGTTCTACGTGCCGTTCGACGAGGAAGCCGCGGCCGGGATCGTCGACTCGCTGGCCGAGCACACGACCTACGCGCTTCAGTACGCCTACCAGGACGATCCGGACAAGGAAACGTACTGGCGCACGCTCTACCCGACCGACGACGACTGGCAACTGATGCGCGACATGCGCGTGCTCGATGCGCTGCGGCAGAAAGGCGACGTGAGCGACGCGAGCCGGCGCGTGATGCACTGGGCTTACTTCCCTGAACCCAGCGACGCGCACCAGTTCGCCGACTGGGCCGAGTCGAAAGGCTATCTGGTCGAATCGGTCGCGCCGACCGAGGACGGCAAATCGGCCGTGAGGTTTGCGCACGAAGGCACGATGGTGCTGGCCGACATCACGCACCATACGCTCGAGATCAATCGCGAGGTACGCTCGCTCGGCGGCGAATACGACGGCTGGGAAACCAGCGTCGAGCAGGCGGGCTGATCCCGCCGTCACGCGCGTTGCGCGCGTGTCGGACCTCGACGGGTTCGGTACAAAAAACATCCCGGCAGCGCGACTGTGCGCCGCCGGGACCAAGGCATCGCCGGCCGTAACCGGCAATGGGCCCAAGCAACCGCTCAGGCACGAGGAAAGCGATTCATGCGGCTCGGGCGAACGGATGCCGTGGCGCGAGACGCCGCCTGCCGAACGCCTGTCCGTTTCCGCCGACGCGGCTTGCATGCGTCGTGCAGGGAAAAAGCCCCCGCTCCTGCGCGAGCGAGCGGGGAAATGGTTGACCGGGCCGGGGTAGAACGGTCAACCGGCCAGATTGTGATCGCGCCCCGTGCAACCGTCTGTGCGGCAACTCACCCTTTCATACGGAGAGTCCGGCTGCCTGGCGCAGCATGCAGCACGTCACGGCCCAAGCGGGACGCCTGCGGCCGGTGCGGCAATCATGAGGATCACGGCAAGCAACACGATGGCCCCGATCATCATTACGCCGTCGGCCGCCAGCGTGACGGGGGGCGCGAGCACGCGCAGGGCCTTGCCGCCCTTCGTGAGGCGATCGTCGACCTCAATCTTGCAGGTATGGGAAAACGACCACGTCTTGCATCGCTCAAAACCGCCGGCCCGATAGCGTGTACCGTTCAGCGCGCCGTCCATGCTCAGTTCGTTCCAGTCGAGATCGCTGACGATTTCAACGACGACCTCACTGACGATTTTCGCGGCTGAAGCATCGCCGTCGACCGTATTGTCGACTGCATCGGCGGCAGCAGCCTGCGCCGCAGGGATTTCGATCAGTGGCGCGCCCTGCGGGCTGACCAGCTGTGCCAGCCAGTCGACGAGATTGGCGCGCGCGTCGTCCTCGTCGGCGAAGTCATTGCGTTTCAGAAAGCGTTCGAACATGACCGACGCGAACGTCTTGCCTCGCGAAATGGAATCCAGTTGCCAGTCGACCACGGCGACTCGCCCCGTTTCCCGCGTTTCGAGTGTCGACGTGAAGCGGTAATCGAGATATTCGATCTCAAGTTCCGGCGACATGATTTTCTCCGGCCAATCCGCCCGCTCGGTTCTTATGACGCGCTGCGCCGGTCCGGCTTCACGCGCTGCGTGAATCTTGTGTGAATCCGGGGCTGTACGTCATTCCGTGCAGGCAGTATCGCGATATTCTCGCGAGCTATCGACCTCGACTGAAAATACATGGCCGTCGCGTCCGGTATCCGTTGCGTGATCGATTCCGCGCCTCGGTCGTTCGCGCATGATTTCGCCCTGTCGATTCCGGATATCCGACTGCTCCGCGGCTGCGGCCGTGCTGCTACACTCCCGCCACAAAAATCGCTTGCCCCCCCAAGGAAACAATCAATGTCACTCGCTCGGGCACAACATGATGGTGTCGATGTCTGGATCATCCAGCTTTCGGGGCATGCCGCCTATGCCTCCACGCATCTCAAGCGTGTATTCGCATCCGACGACTCGCGACATCGCGTCGTGACGGTCGACCTGACGAAACTGCTCGCCTGCGCCGATCGCGACACGACGGACTATGTGTTGCCATCGGTTCAGTACTGGGCGCCCGGCAAGGCCGCCGGCATCCGCGACTTCCTCGACCCGGCCCAAGCCCGGATTCCCGAGATGCCCTTCATCACCTTTCGCGAGACGAGAACGCGGATGCTGTTCGGCATTCCGGGGCTGTCGAAAGTCGGCGTCGCGTCGTTCCGAAACGGTCAGCATCGCGCGCGATATCTGGCGTATGCCGGGGCAACGAGCCTGCCGGTCGAGGTACATGAAACGGAGGCGGATTTGCTCATGCGGTATTGCGGCGAGTGACTGGCGCGATGCGCCATCTTTTCCGTCTCTTGCGGAATCGGTCGTGCAACGTGCGAACGCTGGACCCGGTGCCGGCAGGCCGTCAGGCTTCGATCACGTAGATCCGGTCAGCGACTTTCGTCGAGCCAATGAAGCTCGTTCCAGCGCCTGCCAATCGCATCCATTGTGCTCGTCGAAGCCAATCGCGCTGACATTGCCCTCAAGCCCCGAAAGATGAACCCTGTCCGCACCGATATTTTTGACGGTGGGTTGAATCGCGAGTCACACAAGATGTTGCACGAGGGCACCACTGGCAAAAAAATGTCCCGACGCCTTCCGGGTCGTCGGGACCGAACGGCCCTGCAAAGCTGAGGGCACGAGGAATCGAAATATTACACCAATGTAAGACTGTCAATCTTTGGTGGTTTATGCCAAGTCACTGGCTTATTCCGCCAATCTGCAGGTTTCAGCTCAGCATCATGTGATGCCTGAATCACCGGCCGACGTTCGAACAATGAGTCGGCGACGGTTTAGTCGCGTCTCAATTTGCCCTCGGCATCCTCTTGACGCGCAAGATGAACCTCCCACTGCCTCAAGCTCCAGAGGTGCCAATAGCGCGGATGAAACACCATCGTCCAGAAAGTAATGTTGCACGGCAGGCCGATTTTCCGGCAGATTTTTGCCATTTGTTCCGTCCGCAAATGATGTGCTACCAATGGTGCTGCGCATGCAATTATGAGTAACTCGAGCCAGAAGTTCTGAATCATATTTCAACTGAATGTGTCGGACTGGAAGAGCCACGATTCCCGGAGATGGTTCGCGACGGTTTTTTTTCATGGCCTATGTATCGGCGCATCTCGGTCACTGCATTGTTTCGAAGATCAAAATTTGCGATCGACCGAACATCAGCGTGAATCCCGTCAGGAGGCGGCTAAGACGCGCAACGCCGGGTATGTTCCGACGGCAGTTCCGCCCGTGATTTTCCGGGTCCACAGGATCGAGAGGGGCTTCAGGAGCAGGTAGAACGGGAGCAGCGCCATGCGCACGCAGCGATCGATGCGGATATCCTTGAGCGTGCAGCCCATCGCACCAAACACATAGATCAGTTGAAGCGGCGTGAACGGACTCACGTGGCCACGACCAGGCGACGCCCCGTGAGTCTGGCGCACACCACGCGCAGCGAACTGGAAGAAAGTACCGGTAAAGAGAAACTGCAAGCGCGAATGCAGATTCGAAACATTCGGCGTTGAATCGATGATGATGCCATTCTGCCGCGTTCCGCGAACCAGCTCCGAAATGAGATTCGCCGGAATCGGTACGTGATCGCCCCCTTCAAGGCAGGTGACTGCATCGAACTCGTCATTCTGGAACGGGAGGGGAGCTTCCATGTCGGCTACGACGGAATCGTCGTAGTCATGGATGTCTGCCTGCACTACATCATGGCCGAGCGCATTCAATGATGCGGCGAACACGCCGGAACCTGACGGTATATCGAGGATTCTGGTCTTCCCGCGGCATCGGGCTGCGAAATACTGGAGCACCTGCTTCATGTATTCCGTTTGACCGCGAAGGTAGTAGCTGTGGTCGCGATGTTTCATTTTATAGTGCTGGCGGCGATAGGTATAAGTCTGTATACCAGCCGACAATCGCAACTCATATTAGATATGTCTGAAAAGTGATTCGTTTGACAGAAAAATGGGGGCGATCTTACTTTTCTTGGTATCGCCTTCGGGTGTTGTGCTTCAGCGAGCCGCGTTTTCGCTGTATTGTCGCGTGCAGCAGAGACCGATCAGCCGATGCAAGCGACGCCGGGCCAGCGAGATGCAACGCTCCACGGTTGGCCGTGAAATATTCGTTGCGGCTCAACTCGTGACCTGCTCCCCGCGTTTAGTACGGTGACGGTGTAGAGTCCGTTCCAGAGAGGAATGGCAACGAAAAAGCGATTCACCGAAGAACAAATCATCGGCATCTTGTAGGAAGCCGAGGCTGGCCTGAATCCGCCGTCTCTACCGGCCATTCGATTCCGCAGGAGCGCCTGCTGCTGTTCCGCCACGGCACCGTCCACATCATCGGCCAGCACGCCCTCTCATCGAGGGGGGTTCCATATGCCACGCGCCGTGATCAATGCAGGAGTTAGAGTTTTTGACTTCGATCATATTTCCTCAGCCGGCTGCCTCTATATTGACCTTGAGTTCGGCGTAACCCGCATCACGAACATGGGGTTTCACCTGTAGACATATGCCGGATTCGACGCAGGCCGCCGGCGGACCTACGTATCTGATGCACGTTAGAGTTGACGAAACGGCATTCCGTCGTATTCTGTTAAATACTGTTAAAAAGACGCCGTCAGCGACAGCCCGTTTCAGCGCCAACGAGATCGGGCGTGAAGTCCATCGAGAAGAACGACGAAGGGGACGACATGGTCAACCGGACGAGAAAGTATTCCCTTGCCGTGTTTGTACTGGCTGCGGCTGTGCTGTCATTTTCATCCAAGGTCATGGCGGTACCTGCGTTCGCGCGGCAAACCGGGCTGGCCTGCGTCGCGTGTCATGTCAGCTTCCCTGAGTTGACGCCCTTTGGCCGCTTCTTCAAGTTGACCGCCTACACGCTTTCCAACAAATGGACTATTCCGCTCGCAGGGATGGTCCAGATGTCCCAGACCAACACTCGCAGCATCAACAACGCCAACTACGACTTCGCCCGCAATCAAGACGTTGTGCTGCAGCAGGCGAGCTTATTCTACGGCGGCCGCATTGCAGGTCCGGTCGGTGCGTTTGCGCAGTGGACGTACGACGGGATCGCTCACCACAGCGGGATCGACAATACGGATATCCGTGCCGCAGGGCATTTCACGCGGGACGATATCGATTTCATCTACGGCGTTACGGTCAACAACAATCCGACCGTTTCCGATGTCTGGAATACCACCCCTGCCTTTGGTTTTCCGTATGCGTCGAGCAGCATTTCTTTGACGCCGACCGCAAGTACGCTTATCGATGGCGGTCTCGCTCAACAGGTTGCGGGTGTATCCGCCTACGCCTTCTGGAACCGGACCATATATGCAGAGTTCGGCTTTTACCGTACGGCCGATCAGATGTTTTCGGTGTTTCGGACCGGTCAGGACTCCGCGACACCCGGCGGTGTCAAGCGCCTGAAAGGCGCCAATCCGTACTGGCGGCTCGCTTACAACCGCGAGTTCGGGCCACATTCTCTCGAGGTGGGCACCTTCGGCATGATCGCCGATGTCTATCCGGATAACACGATCCCGACGACCCCAACCGACCGTTTCACCGATTTTGGCCTGGACGCCCAGTACCAGTACATTACGCTGTCAAATGCATTCACGGCCCAGATCGCGTTCATTCACGAAAAGCAGGACTGGAGCGCAAGTTTCCCAAGCGGAGGGATCGGTGCAGGACCGACTCCCACCAATCCGACGGACCACCTGAATACCCTCAAGCTCAAGGCGTCGTATTACTACCAGCGCAAGTACGGTGCCACGCTGGGGTACTTCTCGACGACAGGAAATGCGGATGCGGGGCTATACGGCGCCGTTCCAGTGACAGGGAGTGCAAATGGCTTGCCCGATACGCGAGGCATCATCCTCGAACTCGACTACCTGCCGATGCCGCAAGTGAAGCTGTCCGTGCAGTACACCTGGTTCCTCAAGTTCAATGGCGCACGATTCAACTATGACGGAAGCGGACGGAACGCCAGCGATAACAACACGCTGTATCTGCTCGCCTGGCTTGTCTTCTGACCCGCGAGGTAACTCATGCGCACGATTTTCTGCCGCTCTGGAGCCGTCCCGACGAACTTGCTTCGCTTGCCGATGTCGCTGGTGCGGGCTCTTGGCATCCTCGCGATCCTGATCGGGATGCCATCAACCACGCACGCCGAAGATGGCGCGCGCCTCGCCACCCAGCTTTGCGCTGCTTGCCACGGCGTACACGGGCATAGCGAATCGCCGATTTTTCCCCGGCTGAGCGCTCAGACACCGGAGTATCTGACTGCGCAGCTCAAAGGATTCCGTGAACATGCGCGCGGCGAAACGGATGCCCGTTCGTACATGTGGGCAATCGCGTCGCAACTCGACGATGCGACGATCGCATCGCTGGCCGACTATTACTCGCACCAGGAGCCGGTGCGCGGTGCACCGGGCGACGCGGCAACGATGTCGAAGGGACAGGAAATCTTCGAACATGGCGTGCCTGATCGCGGAACTCCCGCGTGCTCGTCGTGCCACGGCGCACAGGGCCAGGGAATCGGCCAGTTTCCGCGCCTTGCCGGCCAGCACAAGGAGTATCTGCTTCGTCAGATCGAAGTCTTCAGGAACGGAACACGCGCAAATGCGCCCGTCATGACCGCTGTCGCGCATACGCTGGACGCCGATCAAGCGAAAGCCGTCGCAGAGTGGCTGGAGTCCCATTAGTCCTCGCCGCCCCTCGTTGACGGGCGGAAGTCGGATGACCGCTCGCGACATCCGTAATGAGATGCTCGCGATTTCGGCCAAACGACAGTTCGCCCCGCGCCACTTGCGCTATAGCGCGTACTGCAATGCCAGGTCGAAACCGATTACGACCAGCGAGCAGCCGAGGCCGGCCAGGACGTTTCCGACACGATGTTCGAAATCGTGATGGCGGCTGATCCAGGCTCCAATCAGGAAAACGCCTTCGAAGACGACCTGAAGCGCAACAAACACGAGCATTAACAGGAACTCGTAGCCCATGAACCGGAAGTTCGAGAAGTTCACGCCGTATTCGGCGACCGACCTGCCCACCCTGAGCACTTCATATGCCAACAACAGGATCGGAAAGACGTAACTGGCGACGTAGGTGGGAACACTTGCGTGCCGCAGTTCCAGATGAAAGTGGTGAATGGCTTGCATATCTCCTCCTGCGTCGGCTTCCGGTACTCAAAAGCCTTCCTGCATTTCGTGGTGGCAGATCCTGCTGATCCGCATGTGCATCACATGACCGGCCGTCCATCGAACGACGCGACTGAACAGCCAGCGTCCTGATCCGGGATGGTTTGGACGATCATCGAGAACAATTTGCCCAGATCTTCTTCAAGCTTTTCTCCGTCGAATGGATCGCGATTGGCGCCAAAGGCGGCGTCGATCTCTGCCCAATCATCCATTGTCAACAGACGTTTGGCGGCCGGCAGAATCAGTGTCTCTTCCAGACACCGGTGGTCCGCATAGAACTCCGCATAATCGTCCATCAGCGCGCCCAGCGTACGAAGCGCTGGCGCGCCCTTCAACTCGTACCGGGTCAGCGCGTGCTCCAGATTTCTCAACTTCAATTCGCCTCGATCGTGCTGTGACTCCAGTTCATCAAGGACGCTGTCGAACTCGTCGGTTCGATCCCGCAATGGCCTGAACAGGTAGCGATCCTCTTTGGGATGGTGTACCTGTTGCGGGTATTCCCGAATGTAGTAAAGCATCGCCCGAAACACCATGAGGCCCGGAACGGGTGCCCCTGCAACAAGCAGATGGACAAAGCGCTGCATGCCCCCGATCACGGTAAGCAACTGGTCGTGCTCCTGGAGGATGACGGTTATAGCGCTACGCGGCCTAAGCAACGGCATCTCAACCTCCGCACCGGAAGGTGAAGTTTGTTTGCGAATCAGCTTACTGACTCACCCCGACAGCGAGCGAGAAAGCCTGTTTCGATACTTCAATGTTGCTCATCCGCCGCCCGACATCAAAGTGCACCAACACCACCGCGTTGATGGAGATCAACGATCTGTGCGGGCATCATCACCGGGATGTGTTCCGATGGCGGCCTGCGCCCCTTTCAACCGACTATAGGGCAAATGATTCCTTGGCATTTGTCTGGTCTTTATCAGATGCATCATCTGTTCCTTGACCCGGCGAAACCTCAACGGCAGCGTCCGAGGTACTCCAGCCTTTCGCTCAACCAAGCAAAGCAGCCGCGGCGGTTTGACACCGTTGTTGTCATTCGAGGCCTATTGCGTCCTGCTTTGGACGAATGACGACGCGTTTAGCAACGTCGACACGATGCTTGATTCCTCGCCTTCCCCGTCGCGCCCAGGTCGGTCCATGTCTCTAAAGCGCGGAGAAATCCCGGGCGCCCCGCGAGGGATGAACGGCGGCCACGCGCTCGGCGAGCTTTGCATCGTAGCTCGAGTGCACATGCACGCGTTTCTTGTCGGGAAACGCATAGACGTATGCTTTGCGCAGCGCGAGCGATGCCTCATGAAACCCGGACAGGATCAGCTTCTGCTTGTTCGGATAACCGGCGATGTCGCCTGCCGCGAAGATACCTGGCCGTGAGCTTTCGTAGTACGACGTATCGACGACGATCCGTCCGGCCTGCACGGCGATCCCCCAGTTGGCGATCGGACCAAGGTCCGCGACAAGTCCGTAGAGCACGAGCAATTGATCTGTGTCGAGGCACACCGAGCCACCGATCTGGCGAACCTCGATCGATTCGAGTGTCCCCCCGGGCGCATTCAGCCCAGCAATCGTGCCAACCACGAAATCCATCTCGCCCGCCGCGACCGCCTGCTGCAACCGGGCGATGCTCGAGTCCGTCGCGCTGAAGCCGTTCCGCCGATGAACGAGCGTGACGCGCCCCGCGACCGAGCGCAGCGCCAGCGCCCAGTCGAGCGCGGAGTCGCCACCGCCCGCGACCACGACGTTTTTTCCTGCGAAGCCGTTCACGTCGGAAACGCTGTAATGGATGCATCGGCCTTCAAGGAACGACGCCTCGTCGAGTGCCAGCCGTTGCGGCACAAACGCTCCGTTGCCAGCAGCAAGCAAGATCGCCGCGGCGTCAAACGCATACCCTTTGTCGGTGCGAGCGAGCCATCGACCGCCCTCGAGCCGGTCAAGCGTCTCGATACGCTGACCGAGATGCATCGGAGGATCGAAGGGCCGGCATTGCTCGACGAGGCGATCGACAAGATCGCGTGCAGTGCACGATGGTATGCCAGGGATATCGTAGATCGGCTTGTCCGGATACAGTGCGATGCACTGGCCACCCGGGCGCTCGATCCCGTCAACGATCCGGCACGACAGGCCGATCACGCCTGCCTCGAACGCGGCGAAAAGGCCCACGGGACCTGCACCGACAATCAGCACGTCGGTTCTTAAAGGACTCGCAAGCGAGGAATTTTCCGGTGATGTCACGTGTCCTCCTCGTGAATGTCATGCGGGGCGCAGCACTACGCCTGCATTTTTCCCATATCGAGCCGGTACAAACTCGCAACGACGCCATTACCGCACCCGTCGACTACTCCAACGTTCAAGGCACGCGGCCCAGCCGGCTCCAAGCCATCATCGTAAGTATCTCTTTGTATCATGGCGTGATATACATGGATACATCGACGTGGAGCAAATCCCTGCGGCTTCCTCTCGATAAAGCGAGAGCGAGTGATCTATGACGCGATGTGACTGTCGTAGCACCTCGGGCGAAATAGACCCGACCCGTTTTCTACATTGCTCCCAATTTTTCGCAGAACGGCCGTGGCTGCGAGTGGTTGGGGCGTCCGATCAAGGCGAACAAGGAATTTAGGGCGCGGGCGACCGGATGCTCCGTCTGGGATACCGTCGGTCTGCAATCGACAGGAACGAAGTGACGGGGAGATAACGCGCGCCGGATACGCGATCCGTTCCACAAAGGAGGAACATCGTGAGTAGAACAAGGACGTTTGAAATCTTCCGCTACGATCCAGACCGGGATGCCAGGCCGTACATGCAAACGTACGAGATCGAGGTGCCCTCGACTGACAGGATGTTGCTGGATGTCCTTGTCCGGCTCAAGGCACGGGACGAGACGCTCAGCTTTCGGCGTTCGTGCCGTGAAGGCGTGTGCGGCTCGGATGCAATGAACATTAACCGCAAGAACGGGCTCGCCTGCATCACCAACCTCAACGACCTTCCCCGCCACACGGTCCTGCGTCCGCTGCCTGGGTTGCCGGTCATTCGCGACCTGATCGTGGACATGACCGCATTCTTCAAGCAATACCACTCGATCAAGCCCTACCTGATCAACGACACGCCCCCGCCGGAGCGGGAAAGGCGCCAGACGCCTGAGGAACGCGATCAACTGGACGGTCTGTACGAGTGCATCTTGTGCGCGTGCTGTTCCAGCGCATGTCCCTCGTACTGGTGGAATCCCGATAAATATGTCGGTCCTGCCGGGCTCCTGCAGGCCTATCGCTTTCTGGTCGATTCCCGTGACGAGGGTACGAGTGAGCGGCTGGACAATCTTGACGATCCGTATCGCCTCTTCCGGTGTCGGACGATACTGAACTGCACGGACGTCTGTCCCAAAGGCCTGAATCCGGCCAAGGCGATCGGGGAGATCCGCACCATGCTCGCGCGCCGGACGATCTGAGTGACGCAACCTGACGCTGCGAGACTTTTATGGCAATACCCCGTGCGACACCGGGGGAATTGATCGACGTTCGACCGCTCAGTGATGCATTGCTGGATTCGAAATCGATCACCCTCGTGCGGTCGGACCACTTGGAGGTTGTCCGACTCGTGATTCCAGCACGCAAATGTCTGTCTGCGCATGAGCAACGATCGCAGACTATGGGTTTCGATCCGGGAACCGCTGGCCACACAAATTGACCAGGGTGATCCACGCACTGACGTATGGGAAACTTGCATCAGCTTTTACGGTTTCCAGGGAGGAGCGAAGCAATGAAAAAAATCATGACAGCGGCGGCAGGCGCGCTGATCGGTGTATCGATCGCGGTTGCAGGGGAGCCGGAGCAGACCACGTCGCACGAGGACATGATGTCGAACCACGACATGACGTCGCACCGGGCGGAGGTGGCCCGCAAGGGTGCGACTGTGATGCCGTTTGATCTGGCGCGGACCACCCATTTTTTCGACGATACCGGAAGCGGTGGGATTGAGACAATCACGGCGAACGACAAACACGACACCAGACAGGTCGCGCTTATTCGTTCTCATCTGGCAATCGAAGCTCAACGTTTCCGCCGCGGCGACTTCGCCGATCCTGCGGCGATTCACGGCCACGATATGGCAGGGCTCGCCATCCTGACAAGGGCGGGTGAGAAACTTCATATTGAATACAGGAGTCTGCCCTCCGGAGCGAGCCTGACTTATGCAAGCAACGACCCGGACGTGATTGCCGCTGTTCATGCGTGGTTCGCGGCCCAGCGTTCCGACCACGCCGCGCACTCCCATCTTCCCAAATAGCTCGGGCGCAATGTAGCCACCGACCATCGGCTGAGCGGGGACGTCGGTAACGAGAACCACATGATCCAAGGACAAAGGTCCGTTTTTGGGCGAAGCCGGCGTTCGAACGTCCCCATGAAAGTGTGGGCCAACGTCTGTTGCTGGCTGACCTCTGTCGGTCCTGAGCCCCTTGACCGCCAAGGCCGAACGCACCGAGCACACCAACCAGTTAATCAAGGCCATCGGGTCGGACGGGCGGCACTTCTTCTATAACCCGCAGCACGACCGTTACGCACGCATCGAGCTCGACAGCCGAGGACGCGTGTGGTTCGTCGACGATTACACCGATAAGCGCGTCTGTACGCACGACACCCGTGGCCGCTAGCGCAGCTTCACGCACGGCGGCACGCTGCGCGGTCTGGTTGAGCGCATGCGCGACTACGTCACCACCGGCTGGCAACTGCCGCGCGACGTCATTGCTACGCCGTACATGGGCGACGCCGCGGGAGATAACGTATGGGATTATGAGCGCGAGGCCGCGGCCGCCGTGCGCGACGCCGCATTTATCCTGCCGATCATGGCGCCCGCGCCGTGGCCCAGCGACACCCCGCGCGACTACTACGTCATCAGCATGCACCGCACAATGCGGGAGCACCGCCTCTGGAGTTGACCCTGTAATCCAGGACGAAGCATCACACTAAGGTTGCCAAATCCATTGAGCGCCGGAACTCGCGAGGCGAGCGATACTTCAGTGCGCTGTGGGGATCTCCATTGTCTTCTTGCCGAGCATCCGCTACAGCTCGCGAATCTGCTTGAGTGCATCGGCCAGCTCCGATGCCGGGACCACTTCCTCACCAGCTTTGAACGCTGACAGGCTCCCGCCCTGGTACAGCTTGCGCCAGTGGAACAACTGGTTTGGTTCGCGCCGTGCCGGCGCGCAACCAGCGAAACCGACTTCCCCGGCTCGAAACGCTCGCGAACCATCGCCAGCTTCTGCTCCGCCGTCCAGCGCGACCGACGCTCCGGGCCCGTCAACACTTCCATCACTTCCTACCTGGTGTTAGTCAAAAGCACAGTCTTATGCCTGCCCGCTAGTTTAAGTGAGGGGCTATGTCCGGTGTTTCAGGGGGCTGCTCCAATTGCCGCGAACGGTATCTGGCTTCCACTTGACGGCCTTGTGCGCGTGCTGATCGCAGTGCGTCTTACCATCCGCAACAAGCGCACCGCGTCCCCGGTGCTTGCAGGGCTTCGTCTGTCGGGCGGGCATAGACGTACCTCATGCGGATTGGACGCGTAAACGAAAAAAACCCGCGAGGCTTTCACCTTGCGGGCTTCAACAAATGGTCGGGTGATGAGATTCGAACTACCCACTCCAGCCGACAGGGCCAGGCGGCCGCTCTAATCCGAGCCAGTGCCCAGCCAATCAGGCAAGCCTCTCGAGTCGTCTTCGGCCTCTAACTTACACCCAGCCTCAAATGCTACTCGATCACATGATGGCACAAAGCAAAAAGCCCGCTTGCTGTCGCAGAGCGGGCTTCGGTATTGGTTGCGGGGATAGGATTTGAACCTATGACCTTCGGGTTATGAGCCCGACGAGCTGCCAGACTGCTCCACCCCGCGGCCGAGATTGTAGGCGAACTGGCGCATCAGTGCAATCAAAAAAGCCCGCTTGCTTTCGCTTGCGGGCTTCGCTTGGACGCACATCGCGCCCGACGTCGTCAATACAACGAAACGCGAGCGAGTTTACAGCCCCAAAGTCGATTTACTCCTGGATCAGGAATCGATTCCGATTCTTGACATCCTTAATCCAAGCCGGCGCACGACCGCGGCCCGACCAGGTCGCGCCAGTCTTCGGATCGCGATATTTCGCCTCCGCCGGAGCCTTCGGTTGCTTTGCCGACTTGCCACGACGCACTCCGAAGATGTCCTTTTCGGTGATGCCGTACTCCGCGACCTTGGCACGAATGTCATCAATAGTGGATTGCATCTCAGCCCGGCGCGCAGCCTCGGCTTTCTCGGCCAATGCCTCCGCTTGGGCTTTCAGTTCCTTGTAGGTCGCCATGCATTCCTCCAATTGTTGTGTTATGCATATGATAGACGCTTTGGCTTAAGCGAAGGAGCACATCGATATCCTGCAAGTGCGGATTCCAATGGAAACCTCGGTTACCCGCAGGAAATCGCACAACTTCAATTTCAGAGGTACGACACCTGATCGCAAGTACGCTCGTCGACCAGACCGAGCTACTCGGCCCACTGCCGACGAAGTCGCAGAATTTTTGCAAGCCGGTCTCGACAAAAACTACTTCTTGCTTTCGACGAATGTACTGCCGTTGTAGCGATACTCACGGGTTGCGGGACCAGCATCGTCGATATTGGTCCATGCAATCTTGAAACCCGGGGAGCCGTCTAGCCATTCGATCGCGAGGTACGGTGAGCGATTGTTCACGTCGGTGTCGAGCGACACGCTATTCAAACAGCTTTGCACGGGCACCGCATACTTCGAGGCGGCGACATTTCCCTTCATTTGGAGGACGTAGAGGGTACCCTCCTCTCCTGAGCCGCAGAAGCCCAACGGATTGTTGCTGGACGACTGATTCACAACAACCAATACGAATTCCTTCCCGTCGACGACCTTCGAGCTCGCCGATGGGAATCCGATACTCGACGCAGAAGCTACGGCCCGACGAAGTGCGAGCGGCAATTGCACCGTCGCTGAGCGATGGTGTCCAGCATCGACCTCAACCAAGTGCTTACCGTCTAGTTGCATCTCACGGCCATTCGATAGCCGGATCGAATTGGGTGCTGCAGTCTCTGCGAACGCGCTTGCGGCAATCGAAAGTGCCGCTGCACACAACCACCACTTAGTTTCGGAGAATGTGATCGGCATAACAAATACCTGAATAGGTCCATCGATGGCCTTTGCTCTGACCGGCCTTCATCTTTTTGTACTCGTCCTTGTCGCGCTCATGCAACTCCTACGGTGGACACGAATCGCCCGGCTCGACGCTCGACGCTCGACGCGTCGATCGACACGATCACGACGCAGGACCATCATCACCAGGTGACATCGAACCTTGTGAAGTCGCGCGGCACGAGCCGCGAAGGCGCGCCGGTCGACGACCCGCTGCACACGGTCAGCGCCGGCGGCACGCATCCTGCCGAGGTGCGCGCGCGCCTGATCAAGTACTACAGCGAGGGCGGCCAGTGGCAAGACGCGCGCGCCGCTGCACACGTTCCCGACGCGCGATCGCATCGGCTTGATCACGATCCACGGCAAAGACGACGCGATCGTCGACATCGGCATGCGCATGCTCACACCGCGCGAGTTGGCCCGCGCGCAGGGGCTCCCCGACAGCTACATGCTCGACCCGGTCGTCAACGGCGGGCGAGCCGCTGTCGAAATCGGCGCAGGTGCGCATGATCGGCAACAGTGTGTGTCCCGACGTCGCGGCCTGACCACCGAGGACCACACTATGACCACCCCAAACGAAAATAGCCCGCTCACGCTGAACGCGAGCGGGCAAGAAAACAGAACAGCAATCGAGGCACGAGGACTGTCCTCAGGAGATAACGGCACGCCGGCCTAGAACCTTAGGCAAGGAAAGGGCCTAGCTCTCGAATTGACGGCCGAGGACGCAGATCACTCGGAGGGACCAAGCAATACATCAATCGCCGCCTGACCCGCGATCTCGGCCACGAGGTATGCCCAGCGTCGGGTAAATGGGCCGTTTCGAATCTGTATCCGATGTCCACGCGCACCGAGGATACCGAGATTATCGTGACCCTTTATCTGGAAGGTGACGTCGTACATGTCCGGAGCGGATGAGGTCAGTTGGACATCAATTTCAAAGCCGCGGTACTGGATTGTTCGCTGCATGACAACCTCCGCAATATGACTGGGAGCCTAGCACGAATGCAATACAACCTTCCGACGTCCTGAGGACCACACCATGACCACCACCGACATCGATGCGACTCACGTCTCGCGCTGCCTGCGCATCGAGCGCGCGGCTGCGCCGGTGCGCGCCAACCGCGAAGTCGCGCTGCTTTCGAACCTGATCGGCCTGGCGATCGACCGCGGCGAGGCGAAGCACAACCCCTGCCGCGAGGTTCGGCGCAACGAAGAGCAGCCGCGCACCGAGGCCCCCGAGCCGGAAGACTTACAGGCGTTCGCCGCCTTGGTCGCGTCGCTCGGCAGCCAGAAGGCGGTGATCGGCATGGCAGCAGAGTACGCGGCGCTCGCGGGCAATCGGAAAGTGGAATTCCTCGACCTTTCGTGGCCGCATATTGACGAGGCGGCAGGCGTGATTCGAGTGAAGCGGGCGAAGCAGCGCGGAAAGAACCGCGGCGAAGTCATCGAGCACATCGAGATCACGCCCACCCTGTCGGAACTCGTTGCGCGCCTGCGCGCCGCTCGGCAGGACGACTGTCTGTACGTGTTCTCCAATCGCTACGCGACCCACTACTCGCCGGCCGGCTCCAAGACCGAGTGGTCGAAGCTGATGAACAATGGTTGGAACTGAAGAAGATCGGGAGGCGCTTCACGTTCCACGACCTGCGCGCGTATTACGTGACTCGGCACAAGGCGGAACGTTGCAAGTTGCCGGATTCGCATGCGGATCCGGCAACGACGGCGCGCGTCTACGATCGAACGAAGATGGTGAAGCGGGGAGGTATGGAATTCCCAATTAGGGAATTCCAAAACAAAAACGGCACTGTCTTTTTGGACAGTGCCGTTTCTAACTACTGGATACCGCTTGGAATTCTTTGGGGTGGCTGATGGGACTCGAACCCACGACAACAGGAATCACAATCCTGGACTCTACCAACTGAGCTACAGCCACCACTGATACTGCTTTGTTTCTTCGCTGTTTCGCTTCGTGTTCAGCAGCGAAGAACAAGATTATACGAAGACTTTTCCGTCTTGCAAAGCATTTTTTTCAAAATTTTCGAGAGCGTCGTTCAGATGCGTGCGTGCCTCGTCGAACACGGCCAGATCGCCACGTGCGAGCTTCTTGTTGTCCGACAGCACGCGACGCCAGCCGCGCGCGCCCGCGACGCCGCGATACAGCCCGAGTGCGTGCCGGACGATCGCACCGAGATACGTGCCGCGCTTCAGTTCCGCCGCACAGTATTCGATCAGTTTCGCCTCGGCCTCCTCGCGCGTGGGCATCGCCGCAGTCGACCCATAGAAGCGCGCATCGACGCCCGCGAGCACATACGGGTTGTGATACGCCTCGCGGCCGAGCATCACGCCGTCCACATGTTCGAGATGCTGCGCGACTTCGTCGAGCGTCTTGATCCCGCCATTGATCACGATCTCCAGAGACGGGAAATCGCGCTTCAGCTGATAGGCGTAGTCGTACTTGAGCGGCGGGATCTCGCGGTTCTCCTTCGGCGACAGCCCCTTCAGGATCGCATTGCGCGCGTGCACCACGAACGTCTCGCAGCCCGCCTCAGCCACCGTGCCGACGAAGTCCCGCACGAACGCATAGTCCTCGACCGCGTCGACCCCGATCCGATGCTTGACCGTGACCGGCACCGACACCGCATCGCGCATCGCCTTCACGCAATCGGCAACGAGTTGCGGCTCGTTCATCAGACACGCGCCGAACGCACCGCGCTGCACGCGCTCGGACGGACAACCGCAATTCAGGTTGATCTCGTCATAGCCCCACTGCTCGCCGAGTTTCGCGGCGCGCGCGAGATCGTCCCGTTCGCTGCCGCCCAGCTGCAGCGCGACCGGCGATTCGTTCGGCGTGAACGCGAGATGCCGCTGGGCGTCGCCGAACAGCAGCGCGCCCGTCGTGATCATTTCCGTATACAGCCACGTGTCGCGCGTCAACGTGCGATGGAACGACCGGCAATGACGGTCGGTCCAGTCGAGCATGGGCGCGACGGAAACGCGGCGGGGGGGAAGCGAGGACGATGCGGACATGGAATTCGGGGCAGCAAGCGGCGCGGGAAACAACCCGATATTTTACCGCAACGCGACCAGGCCGGCCCGGCAGCCTGACTAGACCGGCCCGCCCTCGCCCAGTTCGGCGTCGACGGCCCGCCGCGCCTCTTCGAGTACGCGCTCGATCACGCGCCGTTCGGTCAGCAGCATCCCGTCGACTTTCACGAGCCGCCAGTCGATCCGCACGGCCGCGCCTTGCAGCACGCGGTAGTGCGCATGCTCGCCGTCCCACACCTGCTCGGTCTTCACTTCGATCTCGTAGCCGCGGTACGGCTCGCTGAAATCGCCGAGATCGCTGCCTCTCGGTTCCATCGCTCGCTCCGTGGCGACGCAACGCCGGGCCGCCTCGGCGGCCGGCGCCGTGCGCTCAATCGTATTCGTTAGACAAAACGGATTTGCCGTCGGCGGTCAGGTCGACACGGTCGGCCGCCGCCTGATAGATCAGCCCTTCGTTCAGCAACGCATAGACGACATCGTCGAACGCGGCGGGGACCGGACGGGTGTCGCCGAACTGGTCGATCCACTTCAGCGCCTCGAAGGCTTCGGGGGAAAGGATGGGGGTCATGCGTTGCCCTCCGGCGTCGGTGTCGTTCCATCCTAGCACTTCGTCCGGACGGCGAATACCGAGGCAAACGCACACCCAAAATACCAGGCGCGACGGATAGCCAGATGGCCCGTCCGCGGCGCCCGGCATCGGAAACACGCTCAGAGTCGCGCGATCGACACTTCGGTGGATTTCACGAGCGCGACGACTTCCGCACCCACCTTCAGTTCAAGTTCGTCGACCGAGCGCGTCGTGATCACCGACGTGACGATGCCGAACGGCGTCTCGACGTCGACCTCGGACACCACGGGCCCGCGAATGATCTCCTTCACCTTGCCTTTGAACTGATTGCGCACGTTGATTGCAGTGATGCTCATCGGGTTGATCGCTCCGAACAAAAAAGTCTGAGAACGGGCGGCCGGTGCCGCCCGGATTTAAACGGCCCAGCGAATCTGCCCGGCCGGCCGTACGTGATCGGCTTCAGCCGCGACGTGCTGCCCGGCACCGCCGGGCCCGCCCGCGAGCACACGCTGCAGCACGCGGTCCTCGAGCGCCGCGAACGCGGCCGACGCGCGCGCACGCGGCCGGTCGAGCGGCACCGGCTGGTCGAGCGCGACACGTCCCTGCTCGATCAGCAGGATCCGGTCGCCGAGCGCCACGGCTTCCTGCACGTCGTGCGTGACGAGCAGCGCGGTGAACCGATGCTCGCGCCACAACCGTTCGATGAGCGCATGCATCTCGATGCGGGTCAGCGCGTCGAGCGCACCGAGCGGCTCGTCGAGCAACAGCAATTGCGGCCGGTGCACGAGTGCACGGGCGAGCGCGACGCGCTGCCGCTGTCCGCCGGACAGCTGCGCAGGCCAGTCGTTCGCACGCTCGATCAGACCGACTTCGTCGAGTACCGCACGCGCCTGATCGCGTGCACCGCGGCCGAGGCCCAGCATCACGTTCTGCAGCACGGTCTTCCACGGCAGCAGCCGTGCATCCTGGTACATGATCCGCGTGTCGAGCGCGCCGCCGCTGTCGCCGCGCGTCACGAGCGCGCCGCTGCTCGGTTCCTCGAGCCCCGCGACGAGACGCAGCAGCGTGGATTTCCCGCAGCCGCTGCGGCCGACGATCGCGACGAAGCTGCCGCGCGCGATGCCGAGTTCGACGTTGTCGAGCACGGTGCGCGCGCCGAAACGCTTGCTGACGCCCGACAGCGTCACCGCGTCGTCCTGCGCCGTGCCGCCCGTCCGCCGCCGCGCAAGCGGAACGACGGATGCGCCGCCGTTCCGGTCGACGATCGCCGCATTGCGTGCGTCGTCGTCCGTCACGCGTGCGTGCGCCAGCTCGGCCTCAAGGTCTGCACCGGCGAGCGGGCCGTAGGAGACCGCCGAAGTCGTCGCATTCATGCCTTTGCTCCAGATTGATAAGCGGGGTGCCAGCGCAGCGTCACGCGCTCGATCGATTTCGCCAGCACGTCGGCCAACTTGCCAAGCACCGCATACAGCAGGATGCCGACCACCACCACATCGGTTTGCAGGAATTCCCGCGCGTTCATCGTCATGTAGCCGATGCCCGACTGCGCGGAGATCGTTTCCGCGACGATCAGCATCACCCACATCAGCCCGAGCGCGAAGCGCACGCCGACGAGAATCGACGGCAATGCACCGGGCAGGATCACGTCGCGATACAGCGCGAAGCCGCGCACCCCATAACTCTTCGCCATCTCGATCAGGTTCGCGTCGACCGAGCGGATCCCGTGATATGTGTTGATGTAGACGGGAAAGAACACGCCGAGCGCGACGAGAAACAGCTTCGCCTTCTCGTCGATGCCGAACCACAGGATCACGAGCGGAATCATCGCGAGCGCGGGGATGTTGCGGATCATCTGGATGGTCGAATCGAGCGCGACCTCCGCTGCTTTCGACAGGCCGGTCGCGAGCCCGAGCGCCAGGCCGACGCCACCGCCGATCGCGAAACCGAACAGCGCGCGCCAGGTACTGACCTTCACGTTCGCCCACAGCTCGCCCGATGTCACGAGCGACCACGCGGCACGCACGACCGCCACCGGCTCGGGCAGCACGCGGGTCGACAGCCAGCCGACGCGCGCGCCGACCTCCCATGCGACCAGCAGCACGAGCGGCACGAGCCACGGTGCGATGCCGCGCCAGGCGCGGGCGGCCACGGCCGCGCGCGTCGTCGACGTCTTCGTTGTCATCTCAGGCCTCCTTCGTTCAGCTCTGGCTCGCCTTCGGCAGGTAGTTGTTGCCGACGATCTCGCCGAACGGACCCGACAGCGGACCGGACGGCCGCGCCGCATCCTTACCCTTGATCAGCGGGAACACGAGCTCGGCGAAACGGTACGACTCCTCGAGGTGCGGATAGCCGGACAGGATGAACGTCTCGATGCCGAGATCCGCATATTCGCGCATGCGTTGCGCGACCTGCTCGGGGTTGCCGACGAGCGCGGTACCCGCGCCGCCGCGCACGAGACCGACACCGGCCCACAGGTTGGGATACACCTCGAGCGCCTCGCGGCCGCCGCGCTTGCCGCCGTGCAGCGCGGCCATCCGGCGCTGGCCTTCCGAATCCATGTTCGCGAATGCCTTCTGCGCGCGAGCGATCGTCTCGTCGTCGAGACGGCTGATCAGGCGCTCGGCATCGCGCCAGGCTTCGTCCTCGGTCTCGCGCACGATCACGTGCAGGCGGATGCCGAACCTGATCTTGCGGCCGCGCGCCTCGGCGCGGGCGCGAATATCGGCGATCTTCTTCGCGACGGCCTCGGGCGGCTCGCCCCAGGTCAGATAGGTGTCGATGTGATCGGCGGCGATCGCGTGCGCGGCCGGCGACGATCCGCCGAACCACAACGGCGGATGCGGGCGCTGCACGGGCGGATACAGCGCCTTGCCGCCCTTCGATTGAAGGTGCTTGCCGATGTAGTCGAACCCGCCGTTGTCGTGCGATGCGGACAGCAGCCCGCGCCAGATGTTCAGGAAGTCGTCGGTGATTTCGTAGCGCGTGTCGTGGTCGGCGAACAGTCCGTCGCCTTCGAGCTCGGCGGCATCGCCACCCGTTACGACGTTGATCAGCAGGCGGCCGCCCGACAGACGGTCGAACGTCGCGGCCATCCGCGCCGCCAGGCCGGGTGATGCGATGCCGGGTCGCACGGCGACCAGGAACTTCAGGCGCTGCGTCGCCGGAATCAGGCTCGACGCGACGACCCACGCATCCTCGCAGGAACGGCCAGTCGGCAGCAGCACGCCTTCATAGCCGAGCGTGTCGGCCGCGACGGCGATCTGCTTGAAATAATCGTAATCCGCGGCGCGCGCGCCTTCAGCGGTGCCGAGGTAACGGCTGTCGCCGTGTGTGGGAATAAACCAAAAAACATTCATCTGCTGCTCCTGCTTGACTGTTCTTGCCGGAATCTGGATAAAACGAGCCCCTGCTCGCGTCGCGGATGAGCGACGCATGCATGGTGTGCGTTCGAATCGGGATGGCTCGCCGGTCAGGCCGTGCCGCGGGCGAGTACGCTATTGCACGGCTGTTTCTGGGAAATCAGTCTATGGATCGCTGCAGGGCTTTGGAACGATTTTTTTGAGCTTAGGTTTTCCGCTTTCGTGATTAGCACGACGCTCCAGCGAATATCGCGTCGGCCGGGCCCTATAATGACGCACCTATCCGAATAACTTCGCCCGGACGGCCCCGGCCGGCCGCGCGTGCAATGCACTCACCGATGCAGAAAGTCATCCTGCCGTTCCTGTCCGGCTTCCTGGCCGCCCTCTTCTTTCGCGAAGCGACGCTCGCGCTCCTGCATACGGCCGACCTGATCGCCGCCACCGGGTTCTCCACGCAACCGTTCGCGCCGCTCGGCATTCCTGAATTTGTTGCGAACGCATTGATCAGCGCGTGCTGCGCGATTCCGATGGCGTGGCTGCTGCGCGTGACGCCGGATCGTGAGGCGCCGTGGATCGGCGCGCTGGTGTTCGGCGGCATCGTGCTGACGGCCGCCCGCGTATTCGCGATCGATCCGCTGCGCGGGATCTGGCCGTCGGGCAACATGATGCCGGTGCTCGCCGCCGGTTTCGCAGCGAACGCGGTCTGGGGCTTCGGCGCGCTCGTGTTCATGCGCGCGTTCATGTCGGACGACGCCGGCGACGAATAACGCACGTCTTGCTGCAAGGCCCCCGGCCCACTGCCGCCAGGCCGGGTCGGCATCCTCAAATGAAAAGGCCGCCTGCACACGATGCAGGCGGCCTTTTTGCTTTTCGCGTCGATACCGCGGCGCGTCAGTCCTTCAGGTTGCGCAGCGGATGCGTGTCGGGCGTCCACGGGCTGTCGAACATCGCGAGGACGTCGGCGCGGTCGATATCGGCGATCGACTTGAAACGCCAGGCCGGCTGATGGTCCTTGTCGACGATCAGCGCGCGCACGCCTTCGATCACGTCGCCGTGCGCGAACGTCGAACGCGTGAGGTCGAGGTCGCGCCGCAGGCAATCGGCCATCGTCGCCCCGCGCGCCCGTTCGACGACTTCGAGCGATACGGCCATCGACAGCGGCGACAGCTGGCTGCGCATCGCATCGGTCGCCTTCCCGACCCATCCGTCGACCGCGGCGCAATCCTGCTCGGCGTCGAGCGATGCGAGGATCGCACCGATATCGGCTTGAGCGAAATGCCGGTCGATCCCGGCGCGCGCGTCGGCCAGCGCCGACATGTCGGGCGTCGGCACGACCTTGTGCGACGCGGCCGCGTCGGCCACGCACGCGACCGCCTGTGCGCCGCTGTCGATGCGCGCGCTGCGCAGCGTATCGAACAGCGCCGGCAACGCGGCATCGGGCAGGTATGCGTCGGCAAGCTGCGCATACAGTGCGCCGGCCGCGTCGAGCGTCGCGCCGGTCACCGCGAGATAGGCGCCGATCGCGCCCGGCGTGCGCGCGAGGAACCAGCTCATCCCGACATCGGGGAACAGGCCGATGCGCGTTTCGGGCATCGCCATCTTCGTCGAGTCGGTGACCACACGCAGGCCGCCCGTATGCCGTGCCGCCTGCGAAATGCCCATGCCGCCGCCCATCACGACGCCGTGCATCAACGCGATGTACGGTTTCGGATAGGTGAAGATCGTATGGTTGAGCGTGTATTCCTCGATGAAGAACGTATCGACCGCATCGCGGTCGTCACGCTGCCAGGCGTCGTGGAAGAAACGCACGTCGCCGCCCGCGCAGAACGCGCGGGGATGCGGGCTGTGCACGACGACGGCGACCACGTCGGCGTCGTCGCGCCACGCGTCGAGCGCCTGCTGCATCAGCCGGATCATCCCGACCGACAGCGCATTCAGCGCCTTCGGCCGGTTCAGTTCGAGATAGCCGATGCGGTTCGCGACATACGCGCGGACATCGGGCTGGGCGGATTCCGCGGACGCGGAAGTGGAATCGGTCATGTGAGTCATCCGGCATATCGCGGGCGCACGCTCAGTGCGCCTGCATCTTCGAGAACAGGTTCAGCACCACGACGCCCGAGATGATCAGCCCGAGGCCGATCACGGCCGGCAGGTCCGGCACCTGGCGATAGAGCAGCATCGCGACGAGCGTGATCAGCACAATGCCGGCACCCGACCACACGGCATAGATGATGCCGACGGGCATCGTGCGCAACGTGAGGGACAGACAGTAGAACGCGATGCCGTAACCGGCCACGACGAGCACCGACGGCCAGAAGCGCGTGAAACCGTCCGCCGCGCGCAGCGCGGACGTGCCGACCACTTCCGCGACGATCGCGATCGCGAGCCATGCGTAACCCGGAAGCTGCATCGCTCAGCTCCTTGCAAGTGCCAGCACGGCGTAGTCCTGCCCAAGCTCGGCGCACAGCGCTTCGACGACGAACTCGTGATCCGCGCGCTGCGGCAGCCCCGATGCGGTGATCGAGCCGATCACGCCGGCCCCCGCGACAGTCAGCGGAAACGCGCCGCCGTGCGGTGAATATTCCGAGATCGGCAGTCCGTGCTTCTCGGCGAGCGTGACGCCGGCCTGCTGCATGCGCAGGCCGATCGCATACGAGCTGCGGCGGAAATGCGCGACGACGTTGCGCTTGCGGCGCACCCAGTCGGCGTTGTCGGGGGTCGCACCGGCGAGCGCCGCATAAAACAGCGGCTGGCCGAACGTGACGATGTCGATCGCGATTGCATGACCGCGCGACGTCGCGAGCGCATGCATCCGGTTGCCGAGCGCCCAGGCGCGAGCCGGGTCGAAATGGGGAAACACAAGCGCCTGTTCCTGCGCGCCGATCGATTGCAGATCGTGAGCGATGTCCATGAATCCGTCGATGCAGTAGTCAAGTGTTGCAACGGCACCGGCGCAATTCGCGCGCGACCCCGCTGCAGGAATGAACGACACAAGCAAACCGCTCGATTCTAGCTCACGCGCCTGCCGTACCGGCCCTGCAAGCGCCCCGCCGGCGATTGCAACGCGATTGTCAGAAAGTGCTTGCAAGCGTTCCGGATAGTCCATATAATTCATTTCTTCGACGGACGCGGGGTGGAGCAGTCTGGCAGCTCGTCGGGCTCATAACCCGAAGGTCGTAGGTTCAAATCCTACCCCCGCAACCAACGTCCCGATTCATGCAAAAAGCCCGGCTCAGTGCCGGGCTTTTTGTTTTTCGGCGCCCGATTCCGCGCATCACACGTTGTGCTTCGCACCGCACGCCGCGCGCATGCGCTCGCGTTCAAGAATGCCCCGCCCCGGTGATACACTCGCATCACCTCGTCCCTCCCACTCGACATGAAATTCTGCTCCGTCTGCGGTCACGAAGTCATCGCGCGCATTCCTCAGGGCGACAACCGTGAGCGCTTCGTCTGCGATCACTGCGGCACGATCCATTACCAGAATCCGCGTAACGTGGTCGGCACGGTGCCGGTCTGGGGCGAACAGGTGCTGCTGTGCCGCCGCGCGATCGAACCGCGCTACGGTTTCTGGACGCTGCCGGCGGGCTTCATGGAGATGGGCGAGACGACGGCCGAGGCCGCCGCACGCGAAACGCTCGAGGAAGCCGGCGCACGCGTCGAGGTGCAGAACCTGTTCACGCTCCTCAACGTGCCGCATGTGCACCAGGTCCACCTGTTCTATCTGGCGCGGCTCACCGATCCGGCTTACGAGGCCGGCGAGGAAAGCCTCGAAGTCAAGCTGTTCGACGAAGCCGACATTCCGTGGGACGAAATCGCGTTCCCGACCGTCAGCCAGACGCTGCGCTTCTTCTTCGCCGATCGCGCCGCCGGCGACTACGGCGTGCATACCGGCGATATCTTCCGCTCGCTGCGCAACGGCTGAGCCCGCGCCCCATGGTCCCCTGGCTCGGCCCGGACGATCCGTTTCCGCCCATCGAACGCGCGCTCGGTCCGGCGACCGGCGCGCCGGGGCTGCTCGCCGCGAGCGCCGACCTGCTACCGTCGCGCCTGATCGAGGCCTACCTGCGCGGCATCTTCCCGTGGTATTCGGACGGTCAACCCGTGCTGTGGTGGAGCCCCGACCCGCGGATGGTCCTCGTGCCAGCCGAATTCAAGGTGTCCCCGTCGCTGCGCAAGACGCTCAGGCGCGTGCTGCGCGACCCCGCGTGGGAAGTGCGCGTCGACCACGACTTTCCGGGCGTGATGCGCGCGTGCGCGCAGGCGCCGCGTCGCGGGCAGCGCGGCACCTGGATCACGGCCGAAATCATCGACGCGTATACATCGCTCTATCGTTCCGGCAACGCGCACAGCATCGAGACGTGGCATGACGGGCGCCGCGTCGGCGGCCTCTACGGCGTCGCGTTCGGACGGATGTTTTTCGGCGAATCGATGTACGCGGATGCCACCGATGCGTCGAAAATCGCACTGGCGACGCTCGTCGCCCATCTTCGCGAGCAGGGGCTGGAGATGATAGACTGCCAGCAGAATACGTCGCATCTAGCGTCGCTCGGCGGCCGCGAGATCGCACGCAAGGCCTTTGTCGCTCACGTGCGCCGCGCGGTAGCCGAACCGCCGATTCCGTGGCAGTTCGACAAGCGCGCGCTCGCCGCACTGACGGGCCCCGCAGAACCGGCCGCCCCCTCCGGGATCGAGCGCTAGCGCGGCACTCCCTCCCTGCATCGAGAGCTGCCCATGACTCACCCGACTGAGCTGCCGCTTTCACCGCTTTCGGCGCTGCAATTCTATGCAACGGCGCCCTATCCGTGCAGCTATCTGGACGGCCGCGTCGCGCGCTCGCAAGTCGCGACGCCGAGCCACCTGATCAATTCCGATATTTATACCGAGCTCGTGAAGGCCGGTTTCCGGCGCTCGGGCGTGTTCACCTATCGTCCATACTGCGACGGCTGCCGCGCCTGCGTGCCGGTGCGCGTGCCGGTCGGCGCGTTCAAGCCGTCGCGCACGCAACGCCGGATGTGGAAGCGGCACCGCGCGCTCGTCGCGACGGTCTCGCCGCTGCACTACGACGAGGAGCACTACGCGCTCTACATGCGCTACCAGTCGGCGCGCCACGCAGGCGGCGGCATGGATCGCGACAGCCGCGACCAGTACGAGCAATTCCTGCTGCAGAGCCGGATCAATTCGCGCCTCGTCGAATTCCGCGACCTCGACGCGCCGGGCGGCGAGCCCGGCAAGCTGCGCATGGTCAGCATGATCGACATCCTCGGCGACGGACTGTCGTCGGTCTATACATTCTTCGAGCCGGACGACCAGCACACGAGCTACGGCACGTACAACATCCTGTGGCAGATCGAACAGGCGAAAAGCCTCGGCCTGCCGTACGTGTATCTCGGATACTGGATCCGCGAGAGCCCGAAGATGGCCTACAAGGCAAACTTCCATCCGCTCGAAGGGTTGCTCGACGGCCGCTGGAAAGTGCTCGATCCGGATCGGGTCGACCTGCCGCCGGTCGACGCGGCACTCGCCCGCGCGCCGCTGCCCGGTGGACATTCCGGGTCGGGCTGACGTGAGCGACACCGGCGTGGTTGCACGAGAGCGGCGCGCGTCCGTCCCGGTCATGAAGCGGCTGACGCGCGGCACGGCGACCGTCGCCGCGGGCCGCCATGAAGCGAAGCCCGCCCTTGCCGCACAACTCCCGGTAAAATAGCGGGTTGTCATTCATTCCGGCCGTCCGCCCAATTCCCGTGTTCAGTTCCCTCTATCCGCTGGCCCGCGCATCCCTGTTCAAGATGGATGCTGAAGACGCTCACCACCTCACGCTGCGCGCGCTCGGCGCGGCCGGCCGCACTGGCCTCGCCTGCGCGCTGTCGGCCCGCGTGCCCGATGCGCCGCGCACCGTGATGGGGCTCACGTTCCGCAACCCGGTCGGCCTCGCCGCCGGCCTCGACAAGGACGGCGCGGCCATCGACGGCCTCGCGGCGCTCGGCTTCGGCTTCATCGAGGTCGGCACGGTCACGCCGCGCCCGCAGCCGGGCAACCCGCGCCCGCGGATGTTCCGCCTGCCGCAGGCCGAAGCGCTGATCAACCGGATGGGCTTCAACAACCACGGCGTCGACCAGTTCGTGAAGAACGTCCAGGCCGCCCGCTACCGCGGCATCCTCGGCCTGAACATCGGCAAGAATGCCGATACGCCGATCGAACGCGCCGCAGAGGATTACCTGTACTGCCTCGAGCGCGTGTATCCGTTCGCGAGCTACGTGACGATCAATATTTCGTCGCCGAACACGAAGAACCTGCGCCAGCTGCAGGGCGCGGGCGAGCTCGACGCGCTGCTCGCCGCGCTGAAGGACAAGCAGCAGCGCCTCGCCGACCTGCACGGCAAGCTCGTGCCGCTCGCGCTGAAGATTGCACCCGATCTCGACGACGAGCAGGTCAAGGAAATCGCCGATACGCTGCTGCGCCACAAGATCGAAGCGGTCATCGCCACCAACACGACGCTGTCGCGCGCAGCCGTGCAGGGCCTGCCGCACGCGGACGAGGCCGGCGGCCTGTCGGGCCGCCCGGTGTTCGACGCATCGAACGAAGTGATCCGCAAGCTGCATGCCGAAGTCGGCAGCGCGGTGCCGATCATCGGCGTCGGCGGCATCTTCTCGGGCGAGGACGCACGCGCGAAGCTCGCGGCCGGCGCGTCGCTCGTCCAGCTGTACACGGGCTTCATCTATCGCGGCCCTGCGCTCGTCGCCGAATGCGTGAAGGCGATCGCGCACGAACGCGCCGCGTAATATAGCTATAATCAAACGATATTTAGATGTCGATTGTGTTTTTGCTATGATCGACTTCACATTCAGAATCAAGCGCCCCGCTGGGGCAAGGAAGCCCACACGATGAAAATTTCGCTGCTGAAGAAGCTGCTGGTCGCCGGCCTGATCGGGACGTCGTTCGCTGCCGCCACCGCGCATGCGGCCGACCTCCTCGACGAGGTGAAGCAACGCGGCACGCTGCGCGTCGGCCTCGAAGGTACGTTCCCGCCGTTCAACTCGAAGAATCCGCAAGGCGAACTCGTCGGCTTCGACGTCGACATCGCGAAGGCCGTCGCCGCGAAGCTTGGCGTGAAGACCGAGTTCGTCACGACCGAATGGAGCGGCATCATCGCGGGCCTGCAGGCCGGCAAGTTCGACGTGATCGCCAATCAGGTCGGCATCACCGACAAGCGCAAGGAAACGCTCGACTTCTCGCCCGCGTACACGTACTCGTCCGCTCAGCTGATCCAGCGCAAGGACGACACGCGCCAGTTCAAGTCGCTCGACGACCTGAAGGGCAAGAAGCTTGGCGTCGCGCTCGGCACGAACTACATGGACATGGCGAAGTCGGTGCCCGGCGTCGACGTGAAGACGTACCCGGGCGCGCCGGAGTACCTGCGCGACCTCGCCGCCGGCCGTCTCGATGCGGCGCTCAACGACCGCCTGATGCTCGCGTACCTGACGAAGAACTCGCAACTGCCGCTGCGCCCGGGCGCGAACGTCGGCTCGGCGAACCCGTCGGGCATCCCGTTCAAGAAGGGCAACCCGAAGTTCCAGAAGGCGATCGGCGACGCGATGGCGCAACTCGAAGCCGACGGCACGTTCACGAAGATCTCGGACAAGTGGTTCGGCATCGACGTGACGAAGCCGATCAAGTAAGCACGCCTCTGTTTCCCGCCTGACGGCGGGCCGGAAAGGGCGGCATCCGAAACGATGCCGCCCTTTGTTTTATCGGTCCGGTTTATGATTGCGCTTTCGCGCACGCATTCGCTTCGTATTCCATGTCGACAACGTCCCTGCTCGTCCAATCGCTGCCGGTGCTCGCCCAGGGTGCCGTGCTGACCGTCAAGTTCGCCGTGCTGTCGATGGTGTTCGGCCTGCTCGGCGCCGTCGTGCTCGCGATGATGGGCATCCGGCAAAGCGAGCCGCTCGACGGCTTCGAACGCATCTGGGTCAACGCGCTCGCGGGGCTCGCGCGCGCGTACGTGAGCCTGATGCGCGGCACGCCGCTGCTCGTGCAGATCTTCGTCATCTATTACGGGCTGCCAAGCCTCGGCATCTCGCTCGACCCGACGCCGGCCGGCGTGATCGCACTGTCCGCGAACGTCGCCGCCTACATGTCCGAAAGCATGCGCGGCGCGATCAACGGCATTCACCGCGGCCAGTGGCTCGCGTCCTACAGCCTCGGGCTGTCGTGGGGGCAGACGCTGCGCTACGTGATCGGCCCGCAGGCACTGCGCATCGCGGTGCCGAGCCTGTCGAACAGCCTGATCAGCCTGATCAAGGACACGTCGCTCGTATCGGTGATCACCGTGACCGAACTGCTGCGCAGCGCACAGGAAGTGATCGCGGCGACCTACCAGCCGCTGCCGCTGTACCTGGCCGCCGCCGCTGTCTACTGGGTGCTGTGCCAGATTCTCGAATGGGTCCAGCGCTGGTACGAAAAGCGCCTGTCGCTGCCCGCGCGGCACTGATCACGAAACACCTCCCGCCGGGCCGCGATTGCGCGCCCGGCTGCCGCCTTCCCTTCCTTCCCGCCTACTCGCCCGAATAGCGCACGCCGAGCGCCGCGCGTGCCGCGTCGGTCATCGCAATCATTCGCCGCGAATGGTCGTGCGTCATGATCGGGCTCTCCAGTTCGCCGGCGCGCAGCAGGTCGCAGAAATGCGCGGTCTCGTAGTTCAGGCCACCGCCATCGATCGGCGCATCGAGTTCGACCGTGCGCCCATCCGCATAGCGAATCGTCGCCCGCGTGGGGTTCCACCACTTCTCGTGAATCGTCACGTGCCCGCCTGCCGCGGCGATCAGCGCGTCACCGCGTCCCATCACGTCGAGCCCGCAAAAGAGCTGTGCGATGCCGCCGTTCGCGTGACGGCTGTTCAGGCTCGCGAACACGTCGACGCCCGTGGCGCCGATGCGGCCGAGCGTCTGCACGTCGACTGCCTCGCCAAGCCAGTCGACCGCGAGAAACGCTTCGTAGATCCCGATGTCGAGCAGCGCGCCGCCGGCGCGGTCAAGTCGATAGACGGAATGGTCGCCCGGCACCGACGACGACGCGCAGCCCGCGCGCACGAGCCGGATTTCGCCGATCGGGTCGTCGTGCAGGTGCGCGCGCAACTGACGATACAGCGGAAAGAACGGCGGCTTCATCGCTTCCATGAAGAGCCGTCCGGCAACGCGTGCCGCATCCAGCACGGCGTCGAGTTGCGTCGCGTTAAGTGTCGCGGGTTTTTCGCACAGAACGGCCTTGCCGGCGGCCAGCGCCGCTTGCGCGTAGTGCGCGTGACTGTCGTGGAGCGTCGCGATATAGATCGCGTCGATGTCGCTCGCGAGGAGCGCGTCGAGGCTGGCGGCAGGCGCGCCGCCGCAGCTGTCGCAAAAGGCGGTTGCCGCGTCGGCGCGGCGTGCCCATACGCCGGCGAGCGTGGCACCCGGCACGTGAGCGAGGCTTTGCGCGAATCGGCGTGCGATGCTGCCTGCGCCGACGATGCCGAAGCGCACCGGGCGGTTGTCGAGGTCGTTCATCCGGATCTTCCGTGTCGGTCGTATGACGGTGGCCGGCACGCTGCCGGTCGGCCGTCATGATAAACGGCTCGCCGGCGCACGGATAAGCGACGCGTGTCGATTCAGGCGCGCACGGGTACGTCGACGGAGAAATCGCGCGAAATCTCGTCGGCGCTGAAATCGATCAACGCGAGCGAAGCCGCTTCGGCTTCGCGCGGGTCGCGGCGTTCGATCGCATCGACGACGCGCGCATGCGCCTTCACCGCTACGTCGTGTGCCCCCTCCTTCTGCGCAACGCGCGGATTCACAAGGCGAACCGCGCCGCGCACGATGGCCGCCATCTGCTGGAAAAACTGGTTGCCGCTCGCCTGAACGATCCGCGTGTGCAGCAGTTCGTCCGCCGTGTCGTATCCAGGGTCGCCCGGCTGCAACACCTTGAACGCTTCGAATGCCTCACGAATGCCCGCGATGTCGACCGCCGTCGCACGAACGGCCGCCTGCGCGGTCGCGCGCGGTTCGATCAGCATCCTGAATTCGATGACGTCGCGCATGAACTGCGGATCCGGCTTTGCACGGAACCGCCAGCTCACCACGTCTTCATCGATCATGCGCCAGTCGCGCATCGGTCGAACGCGCGTACCGACTTTCGGACGCACGTCGAGCATGTCGCGCGCAAGCAACATCGACAATGCTTCGCGCATCACCGTACGGCTCACGTCGAACTCTTTCGACAGCACGTCCTGCGGCGGCAAGATGCCGCCGTACTTGTCCTCGACGATACCCGAGACAAGCCCATCCATCACTTTGGCGACCAGTGACCGGTCTTTGCCCTGCTCCATGACACCTCCCCGTGCGTCGATTTGCGAACACCTGCTCCGCAGTTCCGCCGGCCCTGGTTACTACTGTTCTTATGATCTATAAGTTGATGAGTTCGGGGATATTTCGCTATCTGGTAAACACCTGACAGGGTTATCCCTCTTTCTGATGTGGTGATTTATAAGGCTTCAAAAAAAGCCCGGAAAGCGCGCTGCGCTTGCCGGGCCGGGCTTTCCGTCGAATTTAAACATGCAATCCATTACGGCATCCTGACGCCATTACGGACTGCTTCTCATTCAGTTTCGATTAATCGGGATAAGCGATCGTTTCAACGCCGTTTGCCGTGCCGAGCAGGCACAGATTCGCGCCGCGCTCGGCGAACAGGCCGACCGTCACGACGCCCGGCCATGCGTTCACCTGCGCTTCGAAACCGCGCGGATCGGTGATCTGCAGCCCCTTCACGTCGATGATTTCGTTGCCGTTGTCGGTGATGTACGGCGTGCCGTCCTTCGTCACGCGCAACACCGGCACGCCGCCCAGCGCGGCCAAGCGCCGGCCGATCGCCGTGCGCGCCATCGGCACGACCTCGATCGGCAGCGGGAATGCGCCGAGCACCGGCACGCGCTTGCTGCCATCCGCGATGCAGACGAACGTATCGGCCACCGACGCGACGATCTTCTCGCGCGTCAGCGCACCGCCGCCGCCCTTGATCATTGCGCCGCTTGCGTCGATCTCGTCGGCACCGTCGACGTACACCTGCAGCGATTCGACCTCGTTCAGGTCGAACACCTTGATGCCGTGCGATTTGAGGCGTTCGGTCGTCGCGATGGAACTCGACACGGCGCCGCGGTAGCGCGATTTGACGGCCGCGAGCGCGTCGATGAAGCAGTTGGCGGTCGAGCCGGTGCCGACGCCGATCACGGCGCCTTCCGGCACGTTCTGGATCACATAATCGGCGGCTGCCTGGCCGACCAGGCGTTTGAGTTCGTCTTGAGTCATGGGGTGGGAATACAGCGGGATTGCGGAAAACCGGCAGTTTACCGGACTCGGATGACGGCCCGGGCTTTTTCGGTGTGCGTTGCGGCACCTCGCGCGCTGATCGATCGTCAGGGCGCGCCCGTTGCGGCACCGTCCTCCGCAGGTGGCGTGGCGGGGAAATACTTGTCGAGCAGCGCTTGCGCGATCGCATCGGTCCCGGCGTCCGGGTTGCCCGCATAGTCGGATGGCCGGAAATGCATCTGAAACGCCGAGAATACGCGTTGCGTGCGCGCGTCGAGCACGCCGTCGGTTGGCACGTCATAGCCGTAGCGTGCAAGCTTCAGCTGCAATTCCCGCACGTCGACGAGCGCGTGCGGATCACGACCGCCTAGCCGCGCGGCTACGGTCGCGTCGTCCGGCCACGCGCCGACGCCGGCTTGCGCAAGCGCGTGCCACGGGAACAGCGGCCCCGGATCGATCTTGCGTTGTGGCGCGATGTCGCTGTGCCCGACCACGCGCGTCGGCAAAATTCCGTAGCGCGCGACGATGTCCTTCGACAGGCGGATCAGCGCATCGACCTGTTCGGGCGGATACGGCTGCCACGTGCGGTCTTGCGGATCGAGCGGGCCGCGGTTCACGTTCTCGATGCCGATCGACGCCGCGTTGAGCTCGGTCGTGCCCTGCCATTCGCTGATACCCGCATGCCATGCGCGTTTCGATTCGGGAACGAGCTGGTAGACGACTGGCATCCCGTGTTCGACGCGTGGTTGCGGCGGCACGACGTAGTGCGCGCTGACTGAATCGCCCGTCAGCGTGCTCAGCGATCTCGCTTCGTCGCTTTCGGTGTAATGCATCACGAGAAAGCGGATCCGCGAATCGGCGCCGCGCGCATGCAGGCTCGTATCGGCGTAGTAGGCACCGCGCTCGACCAGCGACGGCGATGTACAGGCGGCCAGCAGGCCGAGGATGGCGCACAATGCGCCGAGGCGAAACAGGGTCATGGTCCGCGAGTTCCGGGAGCCGCGTGCCGCGCGCAATCGCGGCACGCGTCGTTCGGGGCGTAACGGCCCGCGCATCGCGCGAGGCCGCGTGGGTCAGCCCGTATATCAGCCCGTGTATCAGCCCTTCACGCGCCGCTGCCGCACCGCTTCGTAAAGGCACACGCCGCTCGCGACCGACACGTTCAGGCTTTCGACGCTGCCGGCCATCGGGATACTCATCACTTCGTCGCAGGTGTCGCGCGTGAGCCGACGCATGCCTTCGCCCTCCGCACCCATGACGATGGCGACAGGACCATCGAGCTTCGTGTCGTACAGCGTCCCCGGCGCCTCGTCCGACGTGCCGATGATCCACACGCCGGCCTCCTTCAGCTCGCGCAGCGCGCGGGCGAGGTTCGTGACCGTGATGTACGGCACCGTGTCGGCCGCGCCGCTCGCGACCTTCGCCGCGGTCGCGTTCAGGCCGACCGCGCGGTCACGCGGGGCGATCACCGCATGCGCACCGGCCGCATCGGCGACACGCAGGCATGCGCCGAGGTTGTGCGGATCGGTGACGCCGTCGAGCACCAGCAGCAGCGCCGGACCCTGGATGCCGTCGAGCAGTTCGGACAGGTTCTGAGCGAGCGGAACGTCCTCGACGCGCGCGACGACGCCCTGGTGGCGCTCGGTATGCGCGAGACCCCACAGGCGGGTTTCATCGGCTGCGATCAGCCGCACGCCCGCTTCTTTCGCGGCGTGCAGGAAGTCCTGCATGCGGCGGTCGCGGCGCGTCTGGTCGTACAGCACCTCCGCAACCGTCGACGCATCGTGCCGCAAACGTGCGGTCACCGCATGAAAACCGTAAAGAACCTTCAGACGTGACATGACTGGAACAACCTTCGATCAAACGTGCGGCCGCGCGATGGGCGCAGCCGCGATCCATGGAAAAGGAAAGCGCCGCGTTGCCGGCCGGTGACCGGTAGAACGCGGCGTCTCTCGATACTGCAGGGGCACGCGCGTGCGCTGCCCCAAACGCTCAATACTTTTTGCGGGCGTGTACCTTCTTCGCGGCCGTCTTCGCCGCCACGCCGCCCTTCTTCTTCGCCGCACGCGTGTCGTTTACCGCGGCGGCCGGTGCGCTGGCCGTCCGCTTGCGACGCGGCGCGGCTTCCTCCACCGGCGGCAACGAGCGCACGCGCGGGCCGCCGCGATCGTTGCCGTTGCCGACAGCAACCGGCGCCGATGCGGGACGCGGCGCCTTCACCGGCGTGTCGCGCACGAGGCGGAAGTCGATCTTGCGCGCATCGAGATCGACGCGGCTCACCTGCACGCGCACGCGATCCGACAGGCGATAACGGATGCCCGTGCGCTCGCCGCGCAGCTCGTTCTTGATCTCGTCGTACTGGAAGTAGTCCGAGCCGAGTTCCGTGACGTGCACGAGCCCTTCGATGAACAGCGTGTCAAGCTGCACGAAGATGCCGAACGACGTGACGCCGTTCACCATCCCGCCGTATTCCTCGCCGAGCTTGTCGCGCATGAAGTAGCACTTGAGCCAGGCCTCGACGTCGCGCGACGCTTCGTCGGCACGCCGCTCGTTCGCCGAGCAATGCAGGCCGAGCTCTTCCCAGATCGCGGTGTTCACGCGCGAACGGCCGCGCGCTTCGTCGTCGGCCTGCTGCATCGCGCGGGCGCGTGGCGACAGCGCGGTGTTCAGCTCGAAGCCGTCCGGTGCCTTCGGCGTGTACTTCTTGCCCGACAGGATCGCGTAGATCGCGCGGTGCGTGAGCAGGTCGGGATAGCGGCGGATCGGGCTCGTGAAGTGCGCGTACGCCTCATACGCGAGACCGAAGTGGCCGATGTTGTCCGGGCTGTAGACGGCCTGCTGCATCGAGCGCAGCAGCATCGGCTGCAGCATCTGCGCGTCGGGCCGGTCGCGAATCTGCGCCATCAGCGCCGCATAGTCGCTCGCATGCGGCTTCTCGCCGCCGCCGAGCGACAGGCCCATGCCGCGCAGGAACGCGCGCAGGTTCTCGAGCTTTTCCGGCGTCGGCCCCGCGTGCACGCGGTACAGGCCCGCATGCTTGTTGCGCTTAAGGAAATCGGCCGCGCAGACGTTCGCGGCCAGCATGCATTCCTCGATCAGCTTGTGCGCATCGTTGCGCTGACGCGGCACGATCTGTTCGATCTTGCCCTGCGAGTTGCAGACGATGTACGTCTCGGTCGTGTCGAAGTCGATCGCGCCGCGCTTCTGGCGTGCGGCGAACAGCGACTTGTAGACGCCGTACAGATCCTGCAGGTGCGGCAGCAGGTCCGCGCGGCGCGCGGCCTCCGGCCCCTTCGTGTTCGACAGCACGGCCGCGACTTCGGTGTACGTCAGGCGCGCGGCCGAATGGATGACCGCCGGATAGAACTGGTACGCCTTGATCTCGCCGCGCGCAGTAATCACCATGTCGCACACGAGCACGCAGCGGTCGACCTGCGGATTCAGCGAGCACAGCCCGTTCGACAGCTTCTCCGGCAGCATCGGGATCACGCGGCGCGGGAAATAGACCGACGTGCTGCGCTCCAGCGCGTCGGCGTCGAGGCCGCTGCCCGGCTGCACGTAGTGCGACACGTCGGCGATCGCGACGATCAGGCGGTAGCCGTCGCCGCGCCCGACCTTGGTCGGCTCGCAGTAGACGGCATCGTCGAAGTCGCGGGCGTCCTCGCCGTCGATCGTCACGAGCGGCACGTCGCGCAAATCGACGCGGAAGCGCAGGTCGGCCGGACGGACCGCGTCGGGCAGCGCGGCGGCATCGTCGAGCGCCCGCTGGCCGAATTCGTGCGGCACGCCGTATTTGCGCACGGCGATCTCGATTTCCATGCCTGGATCGTCGATGTCGCCGAGCACTTCTACGACGCGGCCGAGCGGTTGCGAATGGCGGCTCGGGAAATCGGTCAGTTCGACGACGACGACCTGCCCGACCTTCGCCTTCTTCACGTTCTGCGTGATCAGGATGTCGTGGCCGATGCGCTTGTCTTCGGGTGCGACGATCAGCGCGCCGTTCTCGTTGAGCAGGCGGCCGATCACGCGCTTGTTCGCGCGCTCGGTCACTTCGACGACATGGCCTTCCGGACGGCCGCGGCGATCGTAGCCGACGATCCGCGCGAGCACGCGGTCGTTGTGCATGACCTTTTGCATTTCGCCGTTCGGCAAGAACAGGTCGTCCTGGCCGTCGTCGCGGATCACGAACCCGTAGCCGTCGCGATGCCCCTGCACGCGGCCGGCGACGAAATTCGACGGATGGGTGAGCTGATAGTGGCCGCGCTTGTCGAGGCGGATCTGGCCGTCGCGTTCCATCGCGGCGACACGCCGGAAGAACCCTTCGCGTTCCTGGCGTTTGATCGACAACGCTTCGGCGATGTCGTTGGCTGCCAGCGGCGCGTCGCTCGTACGCAGCACGCCGAGAATTTCTTCACGGCTCGGAATGGGGTACGGATATTTGCTCAAGGGTTTGTCGATGATTGTTCTCGTTGCGTTGACTGATGGTGCACGGCATCAACATAGAAGTGTCCGTCAGACAGTTCTATAGTGACGGCGGCGGATCATTCTATCACCCGCCTGTGTTGCCAAAAGACGCGAATGCCGCGTGCAGGCGCCGCAGCGGCGGGTTTGCAGTGCATTGCAAAAAAATGTTGACACAATTAATTGGGGCGCTATAATTTCACTTCTTTGCAGCAAGCAGCTACTGCAAAACGTGCCCAGGTGGCGGAATTGGTAGACGCACTAGGTTCAGGTCCTAGCGGTGGCAACACCGTGGAGGTTCGAGTCCTCTCCTGGGCACCATCTGTTTTTGAAAAGGTCGGCTTCATGCCGGCCTTTTTTCATTTCAAGCCTTGCATTACGCGCGCTGGCCGCGCCATATGCCCATCGCACCGATCGATAGCAGCATTGATCGGTTATCGATTGCCCTCCCCGCTGGTACGTCGGCCGCCTTGCTTTCAATGAATCCAGCGAGAGCACGGCTTATGACTTCGATGAATCGCCGCGCGTTCGCACGCGCGATGCCGGGCCCGCATCCCGGCGCACGCCGAGAACACCCCGTCCACGCTGCGCATCGGACATCAAAAATCGTCGACGCTCAAGACGCGCGGCACGCTCGAGCAGTCGCTCGCGCCGCTCGGCCTGCGCGTGTCGTGCCATGAATTCGCAAGCGGCTTGCCACTGACCGAACCGCTCAACGTCGGCGCAGTCGATTTCAGCGCCGACGTGCCCGACACGGCTCCCGTCTTCGCGCAAGCCGCGCATGCGCGCTTCGTCTTCGTGTACGTCGCGCAGCAAGCGCCGTCACCGAAAGCGCAGGCCATCATCGCCAAACGCGACAGCGCGCTGCCCACGCTTGGCCGATCTCAAGAGCAAGCGGATCGCCGTCACGAAAGCTGTCGGAAGCCGCTACCGGGTGCTTGCCGCCGGCGCACACGCAAAGCTTGCCCCCAACGACGCGGCAATCCACTACCTGACGCCGGCGGACGGCCGCGCAACGTTCGAACGCGGCAGCGTCGATGCATGGATCACGCGGGATCCGTACGTCGCATCGGTCGACGCGAATCCCGACGTGCGAATTCCGCAGCCTCTCAGAACTTCGGCGAGCAGCAGAACATCGCCGATACGTTCCGCGCAGTAGCTTCGTTGCCTGCCCGCGGCGACACGGCTGAATCGCTGCGCTGGAATTTCGCTGCAAAGCGTGCAGTTCCGCTCGGCGCGTGATGCTCCGACCATGCGACGGGCGAAGGAATTTTTATCGCCGTCGCTCGAATTGTATTGACAGACTCTCGAGACACGCTAAAATAGCGGTCTTCGCATCGCAGCAAGCGAAACGTGCCCAGGTGGCGGAATTGGTAGACGCACTAGGTTCAGGTCCTAGCGGTGGCAACACCGTGGAGGTTCGAGTCCTCTCCTGGGCACCACTTATTTAAGAAAGGCCGGCTTTTAGCCGGCCTTTTTCTTTTTCAGTGACCCGTCCTGAAATAGGTTGACACTTTTTCGCCGAAACGAAGAGGTGCCAAATGGAGCAAGGGATCAAGCGGACG
>NZ_CABVPN010000005.1 GCF_902499115.1 Burkholderia diffusa | reverse complement strand
TTGCCGCCTTCCTTCGAGACGGCGTCGTGGTTGACGTCCATCAGCAGGTGGCGAATGCCGGCGCAGAAATGGTGGAGAAACGCCCAGGACAGCGCGAGGACGATCAGCTTGACGACGATGTTGGAGAGGAAAGCCTTGAAGACTTCGAAGCTGAGCTCGGAGGTGAGACTCTGGTCGAAGAGGAACAGCAGGAACGGCAGGAACAGGAACAGCAGCGCGCCGCTGACTCGATGGAGAATCGACAATATCGCCGCCAAGGGCATGCGATATTTCATCGTGATATCGCCGAATCCGATGTTCCGGTATTCCGGCCTCGGCTTTCTTACTGCGTCAGTCATGCTAGACCCCTACTATGTAGTCACACTAATCCGCGATTTTAGCGCCTTTTTATATCGCGCTGCAGCGAAAGTCTGCTCTGGATCATTACGCGAACGGGAATAAAGGCGGCCCGAAACGTGCTACGCGAACATGGGGAGTACGCGCACACGCTGCTTGTGCCGATACGTCGTCAGCTCAAGTCATTCTGATAGTAATACCCGGTTGTGACATACCAGCCGCGTCGCACTTCCACCGGCCGGTCTCCGTATGTATAGGACACGCGCTCGACCGATAGCAAAGGAAAACCGGCCGGCACGTGCAGCAGGTCGGCCACCGCCGGCTCCGCCGCCACCGCGCGAATCTTCTCCGTCGCGCGGATCATCCGCGTGCCGAATTCCGTCTCGAACATCGCGTAGAGCGGCCCCTTGTACTCGCTCAGCCGCTCGAACGTGAGCCCGCGGAACATCGCGCCCGGCAGCCAGATCTCGTCCAGCACCGTCACTTCGTTCTCGAACTCCAGCAGGCGGCGCACCTGCACGACAGGGTCGGCCGGCTTCAGCTCGAGCTGCCGCGCGATCTCGGCCGGCGCGCGCAGGCGTCGGCATTCGAGCAGGCGGCTCACGTGCGGATGCTCGGCACCGTCGTCGGCCAGCAGACGCAGGAAGCGGAACTGCGCGCGATCTTCGTTGTGCGTTGCAACAAACGTGCCCTTGCCCTGCCGCCGGACCACGAGGTTTTCCGCGGCCAGTTCGTCGATCGCCTTGCGAACGGTGCCCTGGCTGACCTTGTAACGGGCCGCGAGCTCCACTTCGCTCGGAATGATTTCGCCCGGCTTCCACTCGCCGGACTCCAGGCTTTGCGTGATCAATGACTTGATCTGCTGGTATAACGGGCTGAAGGTCGGCGACGGCGACGCGACAGGCGCCGGCACGGAATCGGCCGCGCCCGGCTGCCCTGGGCCGCCTGCGCCGGTCGGATTCGCGTTGTTCGCCTGGTTCGATGTCATGGCGCGCATTTCATCACAAACCGCGCTTTTCCGTCCACTCAAATTCCGCAAAACATCTGTCTTATATAAGACATATGATACCGTTTGACTTTGGGCCCGTCGGCTCCTACACTCCGGGGCGAGCAAGGGTTCGCGGGTGCAAAACGCGTCCCCGGCTACGTGCCACGGCCGTCTCCAGGTTCACCGCGTCTGCCTTTCGCGAGTCCTCCGCCCTGCTTCAATGCAACGCTACGCGTAACGCGCATAGAATGGCGTTTTGCCTAGCGTCCACCGCTTCACCCGTCCTGGAGATTTTCAATGGCTAAGCCCGCAAAGCGCGTTGCCGTCACCGGCGCCGCAGGTCAAATCGCTTACTCCCTGCTGTTCCGCATCGCGAACGGCGACCTGCTCGGCAAGGACCAGCCGGTCATCCTGCAACTGCTCGACCTCCCGCAAGCCCAAGCCGCCGTCAAAGGCGTCGTGATGGAACTCGACGATTGCGCGTTCCCGCTGCTCGCGGGCGTCGTGATCACCGACGATCCGAAGGTTGCATTCAAGGATGCAGACGTCGCGCTGCTGGTCGGTGCACGTCCGCGCTCGAAGGGCATGGAGCGCAAGGACCTGCTGTCGGCGAACGCCGAGATCTTCACGGTCCAGGGCGCCGCGCTGAACGAAGTCGCGAGCCGCGACGTGAAGGTGCTGGTCGTCGGCAACCCGGCGAACACCAACGCGTACATCGCGATGAAGTCGGCACCGGATCTGCCGAAGAAGAACTTCACGGCCATGCTGCGCCTCGACCACAACCGCGCGCTGTCGCAACTCGCAGCGAAGTCGGGCAAGCCGGTCGCATCGATCGAGAAGCTCGCCGTGTGGGGCAACCACTCGCCGACGATGTACCCCGACTTCCGCTTCGCGACCGTCGAAGGCGAGTCGCTGCTGAAGCTGATCAACGACGACGTGTGGAACCGCGACACGTTCATCCCGACCGTCGGCAAGCGCGGCGCGGCGATCATCGAAGCGCGCGGCCTGTCGTCGGCAGCGTCGGCAGCGAACGCGGCGATCGACCACGTGCGTGACTGGGTCCTCGGCACGAACGGCAAGTGGGTCACGATGGGCATCCCGTCGGACGGCTCGTACGGCATCCCCGAAGACATCATCTACGGCGTGCCCGTCACGTGCGAAAACGGCGAGTACAAGCGCGTCGAAGGCCTGGAAATCGACGCGTTCTCGCGCGAGAAGATGGACGGCACGCTGGCCGAGCTGCTCGAAGAGCGCGATGGCGTCGCCCACCTGCTGAAGAACTAAGCAGACTGCACGGCCTGGCCGCCTCCGGGCGGCCCGGTCACGGCACGGGCGGCGGGCCGGCAGCCGGCCCCGCCGCCCGATCCGATCCGGGCACGTTTTGACGCTCCAGGCGCCCCGCGCGCCGGCCCAGAACGCGCCCGAATCCGATTTTCTCCACGTTGCCCGCCTCCTTGACGTAGAAGAGATGTCCGCGCTCACTCCTGCACAAGTGCTGTACGACGGGGCGTCCCCGCCCGCGATCCTGCCCTGCTGCGATCACTACGCGGGCAGCGAGAAGCTGATGCGCAAGTCGCTCGCGCTCCAGGCCGAACTCGGCCCCGTGTTCGACATCACGCTCGACTGCGAGGACGGCGCGGCCGTCGGCCAGGAAGCCGCGCACGCGGAGCTCGTCGCCGAATTCCTCGGCAGCGCCGAGAACCGCTTCGGGCGTGTCGGCGTCCGCATCCACGACTTTTCCCACCCCCACTGGCGCGACGACGTGCGCATCGTGCTGCGCGCCGCGCGCGCGCCGGCCTACGTCACGCTGCCGAAGATCGCGAGCGCCGACGACGCGGCCGAGATGGTCGCGTTCATCGAAGGCACGCGCCGCGAGCTCGGCCTCGCGCAGCCGATCCCGGTCGACGTGCTGGTCGAGACGCACGGCGCGCTTGCGCAGGCGGCCAGCCTCGCCGCGCTGCCGCTGGTCGGCACGCTCAGCTTCGGACTGATGGACTTCGTGTCCGCGCATCACGGCGCGATTCCCGATGCGGCGATGCGCTCGCCCGGCCAGTTCGACCACCCGCTCGTGCGCCGCGCGAAGCTGGAAATCGCCGCGGCCTGCCACGCGCACGGCAAGACGCCATCGCACAACGTGACGACGGAAGTACGCGACATGGCCGTCGTCGCCGGCGACGCGGCCCGCGCGCGCGACGAGTTCGCGTTCACGCGGATGTGGAGCATCCATCCCGCGCAGATCCGCCCGATCGTCGACGCATTCGCGCCGCGCACCGATGAAGTCGCGCTGGCCGCCGAGATCCTGCTGGCCGCGCAGGCCGCAAACTGGGGCCCGACGCGCCACGGCGATACACTGCACGACCGCGCGAGCTACCGCTATTACTGGTCGGTGCTGCGCCGCGCACGGGCGACCGGCCAGCCGGTGCCGGCCGAGGCTGCGCCGCTGTTCGGCCCGGCCGCCGGAGACGGGCGGTGAGCGCGCGCCGACACACGCATTTCATCGAATCACCGGAGCGTGAACCCGAGACAGGTTTGCGAAACGACAAAAAACGTAACGGAGCCCGAAAACCTGAAATATGCGCGGCCAAATAGGTGAAAATAGCGGCCGCTGCGCGCTTCCGGGGCGCGTGCAGTTTCAAACCGGCCGACGGTGTCTGCCGCCGGCCCTTGTCAACTGATTATCGAAAGGTTCTGACTCCATGAAGAAACTCCTGATCGCTACCGCCATCGGCGCGTTGTCCGCCACGATGCTGGTGTCGGCTCCGAGCGCGTTCGCCCAGGATACGGCGACGACCGCGAAGAAGACGGCCAAGCGCCCGGCGCCGGCCAAGCGCATCATCCCGCGCAGCAAGAAGGCGCAGGCGCGTGCCGCTGCCAAGGTCGATCCGGTACCGGACGGCGCGGTCAAGTGGGCCTGTAAGGAAGGCCTGTCGTTCGACCTCGCCGGCGACATGAAGCGCGACCAGGTCGTCACGGTTCACTGGGCGAAGAAGAACTACAAGCTGCCGCGTCAGGCCACGACGACGGGCGCCGACACGTTCTACGATCCGGCAGCTGGCTTCAAGCTGGTCGTGATTCCGAGCAAGGCGATGCTGTTCTCCGACGCAAACGGCGGCGAGCGCCTCGCGGACGAGTGCGTGACGTCGGAAATGGCGCAAGGCACGCCGGCACCGACGCAGTCGAACGAGCTGAAGCCGGCAACGAACTAAGCACGTTTCCCCCGGCCCCTCGATGTCCGCCCCGGTCTCCAACGTCCGCCCTGCTCCGGATACGGTACTCGTCGATATCGTCGACTACGTGCTGAACACCGGAATCGACAGCGCGCTCGCGCTGGAGACGGCGCGTCATTGCCTGATCGATACGCTCGGATGCGGACTCGAGGCGCTGTCCTACCCTGCCTGCACCAAGCTGCTCGGCCCCGTCGTGCCCGGCACGATCGTGCCGAACGGCGCGAAGGTGCCCGGCACGTCCTTCCAGCTCGATCCCGTCCAGGCCGCTTTCGACATCGGCGCGATGATCCGCTGGCTGGACTTCAACGACACCTGGCTCGCCGCCGAATGGGGCCATCCGTCCGACAACCTCGGCGGAATTCTGGCGACCGCCGACTGGCTGTCCCGCACGGCCGTCGCGGCCGGCAGGAAGCCGCTTGCCATGCGCGACGTGCTCGTCGCGATGATCCAGGCCCACGAGATCCAGGGCTGCCTCGCACTCGAAAATTCGTTCAACGCGGTCGGGCTCGACCACGTGCTGCTCGTCAAGGTCGCGTCGACGGCCGTCGTCGGCCGCCTGCTCGGACTCACGCGCGACGAGCTGATCAACGCGGTATCCAACGCATTCGTCGACGGCCAGGCGCTGCGCACGTACCGCCACGCGCCGAACACCGGTTCGCGCAAGTCGTGGGCGGCCGGCGACGCGACGTCCCGCGCGGTGCGCCTCGCGCTGATCGCGAAAACGGGTGAAATGGGCTACCCGTCGGCGCTCACCGCGAAAACCTGGGGCTTCTACGACGTGCTGTTCGACGGGCAGCCGTTCCGCTTCCAGCGCCCGTACGGCACGTACGTGATGGAGAACGTGCTGTTCAAGATCGCGTTCCCCGCCGAATTCCATGCACAGACGGCCGCCGAGGCCGCGCTGACGCTGCACGCGCAGCTCGCCGCGGCCGGCCGCACGACCGACGAGATCAGCCGGATCACGATCCGCACGCATGCGGCCGCGATCCGCATCATCGACAAGCAGGGTCCGCTCTCCAATCCGGCCGACCGCGACCACTGCATCCAGTACATGGTCGCCGTGCCGCTGCTGTTCGGCCGGCTGACCGCGGCCGATTACGAAGACACGGTCGCCGCCGATCCGCGCATCGACGCGCTGCGCGCAAAAACCGTGTGCGTCGAGGATCCGCAGTTCACGAAGGATTACCATGACCCGGCCAAACGATCGATCGCGAATGCGCTGACGATCGAATTCGCGGATGGGTCGAAGCTTGCCGAAGTGGCGGTCGAATACCCGATCGGTCATCAGCGACGCCGTGCGGACGGCATCCCGCTCCTGGTCGAGAAGTTCAGAACCAACCTCGCCCGGCGCTTCCCGGCAAAGCAGCAACAAGCGATTCTCGACGTGTCGCTGGACCAGGCAAAGCTCGAAGCGATGCCGGTCGATGAGTACGTCGACTTGTATGTGATATAGGGGGCTGTTTGCGGATGAAACGGACATGCGAATGCCCCAAATCGGCCGCGGGACAAGAAGTGATGAGCGCCGTTTGGCCGTGCCAAACAAGTGACGAACGACGCCGTCATGCGGCCGATTTGGGGCATTCCCGTGGAATAAAGTTTAAATTTGGGGTTGCCCCGAGACAGGCCGCTCGCTGCGTCACGCTCCTTGCGAATACGTCCAGTGTTCGCTGCGTCGCAGTCCTCGCGAGCGGCCTTTCTCGGGGCAACGCATGTCCGTTTCATCCGCAAACAGCCCCCAGGTCATCTACAGGACTCTTTGTTTCCTAGCCTTAAACCCAGGAAAATCACCATGGCCCACAATCTCCACAAGACCCTCAAGGAATTCGACAGCGGTTCCGGCAAAGGCAAGTTCTACTCGCTGCCGCAGCTCGGCAAGGAACTGAAGACGAAGATCGAGCGCCTCCCGGTGTCGATCCGTATCGTGCTCGAGTCCGTGCTGCGCAACTACGACGGCAAGAAGATCACCGAAGAACACATCGAGCAGCTCGCGAACTGGAAGCCGACCGCGAAGCGCGTCGACGAGATTCCGTTCGTGGTGTCGCGCGTCGTGCTGCAGGACTTCACGGGCGTGCCGCTGCTCGCCGACATCGCGGCCATGCGTGGTGTGGCAGAGCGTTCGGGCAAGAACCCGAAGAAGATCGAGCCGCTGGTCCCGGTCGATCTCGTCGTCGATCACTCGGTCCAGATCGACTACTTCCGCCAGAAGGACGCGCTCGACCTGAACATGAAGCTGGAATTCCAGCGCAACAACGAGCGCTACCAGTTCATGAAGTGGGGCATGCAGGCGTTCGACACGTTCAAGGTCGTGCCGCCGGGCGTCGGCATCGTCCACCAGGTGAACCTCGAGTATCTCGCGCGCGGCGTCCACAAGAAGACGGACGGCGGCGACACCGTGTACTACCCGGACACGCTCGTCGGCACGGACAGCCACACGACGATGATCAACGGCATCGGCGTGGTTGGCTGGGGCGTGGGCGGCATCGAGGCGGAAGCCGGCATGCTCGGCCAGCCGGTGTACTTCCTGACGCCGGACGTCGTCGGCGTCGAGCTGAAGGGCAAGCTGCGCGAAGGCGTGACGGCCACCGACCTGGTGCTGACGATCACCGAAATGCTGCGCAAGGAGAAGGTCGTCGGCAAGTTCGTCGAGTTCTTCGGCGAAGGCACGAAGTCGCTGTCGCTGCCGGACCGCGCGACGATCGGCAACATGGCGCCGGAATACGGCGCGACGATGGGCTTCTTCCCGGTCGACGAAAAGACGATCGATTACTTCGAAGGCACGGGCCGCACGAAGGCCGAAATCGCCGCGTTCGAAAACTACTTCAAGGCACAGAAGCTGTTCGGCATTCCGAAGGCCGGCGACATCGACTACACGAAGACGGTGACGCTCGACCTGGCAACGGTCGCCCCGTCGCTGGCCGGCCCGAAGCGCCCGCAGGACCGCATCGAGATCGGCAACGTCAAGTCGACGTTCACCGACCTGTTCTCGAAGCCGGTCGCGGAAAACGGCTTCGCGAAGAAGGCGGACGACCTGAACGCGCAGTACACGACGAGCAACGGCGTCGACGTGAAGAACGGCGACGTGCTGATCGCCGCGATCACGTCGTGCACGAACACGTCGAACCCGAGCGTGCTGCTGGCCGCCGGCCTGCTCGCGAAGAAGGCCGTCGAAGCCGGCCTGACCGTCGCGCCGCACATCAAGACGTCGCTCGCGCCGGGATCGCGCATCGTCACCGAATACCTGACGAAGACGGGCCTGCTGCCCTACCTCGCGAAGCTCGGCTTCGAAGTCGCCGCCTACGGCTGCACGACCTGTATCGGCAACGCGGGTGACCTGACGCCGGAACTGAACGAAGCGATCACGAAGAACGACATCGTCGCGGCTGCGGTGCTGTCGGGCAACCGCAACTTCGAAGCGCGTATCCACCCGAACATCCGCGCGAACTTCCTCGCGTCGCCGCCGCTGGTCGTCGCTTACGCGATCGCCGGCAACATCACGCGCGACCTGATGACCGAGCCGGTCGGCAAGGGCAAGGACGGCTACGACATCTACCTCGGCGACATCTGGCCGACGAGCGATGAAATCCACGCGCTGCTCAAGTTCGCGCTCGACCCGAAGAAGTTCGAGGACAACTACTCGAAGCTGACCAAGAAGGGCGACCTCTGGAGCAAGATCGAGGGCGAAACGGGCCAGGTCTACGACTGGCCGAAGTCGACCTACATCGCCGAGCCGCCGTTCTTCGGCAACGACTTCTCGATGGAGCCGGCGGATTCGATCCCGACGGTCAAGGGCGCGCGCGCACTGGGCATCTTCGGTGACTCGGTCACGACCGACCACATCAGCCCGGCAGGCTCGATCAAGGAAGACTCGCCGGCAGGCAAGTGGCTGAAGGAAAACGGCGTGCAGAAGGCCGACTTCAACAGCTACGGCTCGCGCCGCGGCAACCACGACGTGATGATGCGCGGCACGTTCGCGAACGTCCGGATCAAGAACCTGATGATCCCGGTGAAGGCCGACGGCACGCGCGTCGAAGGCGGCCTGACGATTCATCAACCGAGCGGCGAACAACTGTCGATCTACGATGCGGCGATGAAGTACGTCGCGGCCGACACGCCGACCGTCGTGTTCGCGGGCGAAGAGTACGGCACGGGCTCGTCGCGCGACTGGGCCGCGAAGGGCACGCAACTGCTCGGCGTGAAGGCCGTGATCGCACGCAGCTTCGAGCGGATCCACCGCTCGAACCTGGTCGGCATGGGCGTGCTGCCGCTGCAGTTCAAGGGCTCGGACAGCGTCCAGTCGCTCGGCATCACCGGCGAGGAGACCTATGACATCGAAGGCCTCGGCGACGACTTCAAGCCGCAGCAGGACGTCACGCTCGTGATCCACCGCAAGAACGGCGAAGCGACCCGCGTACCGGTGCTGCTGCGCATCGATACGCCGATCGAAGTCGACTACTACAAGCACGGCGGTATCCTGCCGTTCGTGCTGCGCTCGCTGCTCGCAGCTTAAGCGCCCTGCTGTTGCAGGTGCCGCAGCCGCCTCGCGGGCGGTTGCGGCCGATTTGGATGCCCGACCTCGTGTCGGGCTTTTTTTTGCCTGCTCGCTACGCGATGCCGTCGCTTGTCCGGCGTGTCACGCCGCCTTGCCGCCGCGCGCCTTCGCGCCCGCTCCTCGCGTGTTCTTCCTCAGGTGGGTGCGGTTGTATTCGATCGCCGCGCGCACGAGGGCCTTCAGCGCCCGCTTGTCGATCCGGTCGCCTTCGAGGAAATCGATCGCGCGCCGCGCATTGCCTTCGAGGCCCGCATTGAACAGCCCGCCGGGATCGGGCAGCTGTGCGCCGTGCATGAACGTCAGCTTCACCTTGCCCTTGTGCGCATTCGCGACCGCGATCATCCCGTCGCACGACCACACCGGGCTGCCCATCCATTTCCATTCCTCGACGATGCCGTCTTCGGCAGCAAGGATCGTCTCGCGCAGCTCGGCGAACGTCTTGCCTCGCCAGTCGGTGATTCCCGCGATCAGCGCGTCGATGCGTGCCGACGGCTCCAGGTCCGATGCGCTCATGCTCCGGCCTCCGATTCGCCATCGGGCCGCGCCAGCAGCTGTTCGAGCGATTCGAAGAACCGCACCCAGCCGTGCTGCGCACCGCGATACGCCTGTTCCTGATCCGCGCGGAAGCCGGCCTGCTCCATGCGCAGCAGCGTGCCACCCGGCGTCGGCGTGAGCGTCCACGTGACGACACTTTCCAGGCCATACGCGGCCCATGTATAGGACAGCACGCGCTGCGGCTCGATCGTCAGCACCGTGCAGTCGACCGAACCCCAGTCCGCGCGGAAGCTGAATGCGCGCCCCGCGACGGGCTCGAAGTCGCTCTGCATCAGCCACGCCTCGATCAGGTGCGGTTGCGTGAGCGCACGCCAGATCTTCTCCGGCGGATGCGACAGCTTCCGTTCGACGACGACGGAGCGCGTTTCGGTAGTGGCCTGGTTCATTACTGATCCATCCTTTTGAGCAGATCTTCGAGGGCGTCGAACCGGGTCTGCCAGAAGCCGGCCATCTGGCTGGTCCAGTCGATCAACGGAGTCAGCGCCTGCGGCTGCGCGCTGTAGTGCGTCTGCCGGCCTTCGTGACGGTCGCTCACGAGCCCGGCCTGCTTCAGTACGCCCAGATGCTTCGATACCGCCGGCTGCGACACGCCTGCATGGGCCGTGAGCGCGGCGACCGTCAACTCGCCCTCCTCGCACAGCCGCTCGAAGAGCGCGCGGCGCGTCGGATCGGCAAGTGTCCTGAAAAGCAGGTCGTGAGCGCTTTGCATGTTCGAATCAATAACCCGATGGTTATGGATTGAAGAATAGCCGCCGAACGAAACGCGTCAAGGAGGCGTTTCGCGGCGACATCGTTCGATCCCGCAGCGCGCTCGTTCGCCGGAGCGAGCCGCGCGGCAACGAACCGGCTCGCGATGGACATCCGGCGCGCGCCGAGTCGGCGCCATCGCCCGCATTCGAGTATTTCCTCTAATCCGCTCACCTGACCCGCGAACCGAAAGCACGCTGCAAGACTCGGCTACGGGCTGTTCCACAGTTCGGGAAACGCTCGCGATCGACCGGCCCCTTTTTTGTGCATCCGCGCGTCGCGGCGGCGTCGCGTTGCCATCATGGCGACGCCTGACCACATAGTGCAACGCGCGGCGCACCCGCGCCCGATCGCACGCGAAGCGCTCTCGCGGCGATTCGCTCCGCAATCGCGCGCATTCCGATACCGCAACGTACGAGTCATGCGTGCAAACGTCGTCGACCGCAGCGCGATCGCGTCGCGAACCGGTTCCTTTTGCCGGCATCGATGCCGCGTGTACCGACGACGCCGGCGCATGCGCGCGAACACGCCGATGTCAGAACTGACAGCTATGGAAACTGGCAGCTACCGGAACCGCACCGACGCCCTACGCTCGTCACCGCTCGCGGCCCCACAAGGGCCGGGGGCTCCAGCAACGTCGCCTCTCCTAAAAAGGACTCCCGATGAAAAGGAACGCCCGGTTTGCCCTGCCCCTTCCGTCGCCCCGCCGCCTTGCATGCGTGTGGCCGCTCGTGCTCGCCGCCGGCGCCGCACACGCGACGACGGACTGGGTCGATACCCACACGAAGGCCTTTCTGACCGGCCCGCAGTTGATGGCGCGCAGCGCGGCGCCGTCGCTCGAACTCGCGGCCGGCGAGACGACCGACGTCGTCGTCAGCCTGAAGCTGCGCAATGCCGCGCAGCTCAAGCAGCTCGCGCACGACGTGAACCGGCCCGGCAACGCGCATTACCGCCAGTACCTGACGCACGAGCAGTTCCTCGCCAGCTACGCGCCGACCGACGCGCAGGTGAAGTCGGTCGTCGACTATCTGCGCAAGAGCGGCTTCGTGAACATCGAAGTGGCGCCGAACCGGCTGCTGGTGTCCGCGCGCGGCACGGCAGGAACGGTGAAGACCGCGTTCAACACGTCGCTCGTGCACTTCCAGTACGCGGGCCGCTCGGGCTTCGCGAACGCATCGACCGCACAGGTGCCACGCGCGCTCGGCGACGTCGTCGGTTCGGTGCTCGGGCTGCAGAACGTCGCGCGTGCGCATCCGATGCTGCGCATCGGCAACGTGGCGAAGCCGCAGGCGCTCGCGGCCGGCACGGCCACCGGCCACTATCCGAAGGAATTCCCGGGCCTCTACAACGCGACCGGCGTGCCGACCGCGGCCGGCGTGACCGTCGGCATCATCACGATCGGCGGCGTGTCGCAGACACTGCAGGACCTGAAACAGTTCACGTCGAGCAACGGTTACGGCACGGTCACGACCCAGACCGTCAAGACCAACGGCACCGGCACGAGCGGCAGCTACAGCGACGACCAGGACGGCCAGGGCGAATGGGATCTCGACAGCCAGTCGATCGTGGGCTCGGCCGGCGGCCAGGTCGGCAAGCTGGTGTTCTACATGGCGGACCTGAACGCCTCAGGCAACACGGGCCTCACGCAAGCGTTCAACCGCGCGGTGTCGGACAACACCGCGAAGGTGATCAACGTGTCGCTCGGCTGGTGCGAAACCGACGCGAACGCGGACGGCACGATCGACGCCGAGGAGCAGATCTTCACGACGGCTGCCGCGCAGGGCCAGACGTTCTCGGTATCGTCGGGCGACGAAGGCGTGTACGAGTGCAACAACCGCGGCTATCCGGACGGCGCGAACTACACGGTGTCGTGGCCGGCCGCGTCGCCGCACGTGCTCGCGATCGGCGGCACGACGCTGTACAGCACGTCGGCGGGCGCATTCTCGAACGAAACGGTGTGGAACGAAGGCCTCGACGGGAACGGCAAGCTGTGGGCCACGGGCGGCGGCGTCAGCACGGTCCTGCCGGCACCGGCGTGGCAGTCGGGCAGCAATCGTCAGTTGCCCGACGTGTCGTTCGACGCCGCGCAAAGCACGGGCGCGTACATCTACAACTATGGCCAGCTGCAGCAGATCGGCGGCACGAGCCTCGCCGCGCCGATCTTCACCGGTTTCTGGGCGCGTCTGCTCGCGGCGAACGGCACGGGTCTCGGCTTCCCGGCCGGCAAGTTCTATGCGGACATTCCGTCGAACCCGTCGCTCGTGCGCTATGACGTCGTGTCGGGGAACAACGGCTATCAGGGGTACGGCTACAACGCAGGCACCGGCTGGGATCTGACGACCGGCTTCGGCAGCCTGAACATCGCGAACCTCAACAAGCTGATCCAGACGGGCGGCTTCTGAGCGTGATGCGAAGGCTGGCGCGCGGCGGTCGTTTGCCGTGTGCCGGCCGGGAAACTCTCGGGCAGCGAGCGCGCGCGGAGCGCTACTCCGTCGCCCGCTCCTTCGCCGGCGTCGCCGCGACCGATGCGACCGGCGCGCCGGCCCGATGCGACGGCGCGAAGAGCCGCAGCCCACTCGCGACGCTCGCGGCGCCGGCAAAGCCCGCACCGAGCATCAGCGCGAGCGTCGGCCCGTGACGCCCGGCGATCCCGAACGACAGCGCGACGAGCGCCGCGCCGGTAGCCTGCCCGATCAGCCGCGCGGTCGCGATGATGCCGCTCGCGCCGCCGCTGCGCTCGGGCGGCGCGCTCGACATCAACGCCTTCAGGTTCGGCGACTGGAAGAAGCCGAAGCCCGCGCCGCACAGCATCATCCGCCAGCCGATGTCGATGACGTTCGGCGCCGCCGGCAGCGCGGCGAGCGACACCATTCCCGCGCTCAGCAGTGCGAGCCCGATCGCGCCGAGCAATCCGGGAGGATAACGATCGGACAACCGGCCCGCGATCGGTGCGGCAAGCGCGACGATCGCCGACCAGGGCGTCATCAGGAAGCCAGTCTCCACCGCATCGCGATGCAGCACGGTTTCGAAGTAGAACGGCAGCGATACGAACGCGAGCCCCTGCGCGGCGAACGCGCACACGGCCGTCAGCGCGGACAGCGTGAACACCGGCCGGCGGAACAGGTCCACCGGCAGCATCGGCGCCGGGTGCCCAGCCTGGCGGCGGATCAGCAGCGACCCGAACGCGAGCGCGACCGCGGCAGCCGCGAACACGACGGACAGCGGCCCGCGCTGCGCGAATTCGCCGAGCGCGAAGATCAGTGATGCAAACGTGATCACGTTGAACAGCGCGGCGAGCGGATCGAATGCATGCTTGCCGCGCGCCGTCTGCGGCAGCGACGGAATCGCCACTGCAAGCGCGAGCACGCCGAGCGGCACGTTCACCGCGAACAGCCACGGCCAGGCCGCCACCGACAGGATCAGCGACGCGATCGTCGGCCCCACGGCGAACGACACGCCGACGACCAGTGCATTGAAGCCGACGCCGCGCCCGAGCCGGTGCGCGGGAAACAGGTTGCGGATCAGCGCGACGTTCACGCTCATGATCGCGCTCGCACCGAAGCCCTGCACGATCCGCGCCGCTGTCAGCTGCGGCAGCGTCGCCGCGAGCGAGCAGCCGAGCGACGCGAGCGTGAACACCGCGAGGCCCGCGACATACACGCGCTTGTGACCGACGATGTCGCCGAGCGACGCGAACGGCAGCAGCGTCGCGACCATCGCGAGCTGGTAGGCGTTGATGATCCACACCGAAGCGGCCGGCGACGCGTGCAGGTCGGTGGCGATCGCGGGCAGCGCGGTGTTCGCGATTGCCGTGTCGAGCGTCGCGAGCGCGACGGCCAGCAGCACGGCGGACATCGCGCGCCAGTTGACGGCCGGCTCCCGGGCGCCGGCAGGGGATGCGAATTCGGACAAGATGAGGCTCGGCTGACGAGCGACGCGCGGCGTCGCGGATTGAGCGGCGCGGCACCGGGCGCCCCCTGCTGCAAGAACGGAACGCGCGATGTCGCGAGCCGTATTGTTGCAGAGCCTCATCGAGCGTGCAGGCAACCGCGTCGCCAGTCAGCGAAACGAAAGCTTCCGTGCGCCGCGTCGAGTGCGCGGCATCGTTGAGACCGCAACGATCGACGATACGGCGGCCGCTGCGGTTCCGGCCGTCAAGACACCGCGCGTCGCGCGTTGCGGCCGCGCAGCCATTCGAGCGCGAGCAGCAGGCTCGTCGAGAAGATGATCAGGATCGTTGCGAGCGCGGCGATCGTCGGGCTGATGTTCTCGCGAATGCCGGTGAACATCTGGCGCGGCAGCGTCGTCTGGTCCGCGCCCGCGAGGAACAGCGTGACGACGACTTCGTCGAACGACGTCGCGAACGCGAACAGCGCACCCGACATCACGCCCGGCGCGATCACCGGCAGCGTCACACGGAAGAACGTCGTGACGGGATTCGCGCCGAGCGACAAGCTCGCACGCACCAGGTTCTGGTTGAAGCCCTGCAGCGTCGCGGCCACCGTCGTCACGACGAACGGCACGCCGAGCGCCGCGTGCGCGGCGATCAGCCCCGTGTAGGTATTCGCGAGGCCGAGCGGCGCGAAGAACAGGTACATGCCGACGCCGACCACGACCACAGGTACGATCATCGGCGACAGCAGCACGGCCATCAGGAGCCCCTTGCCGCGGAAGTCCGCCTTCGTGAGGCCGATCGCGGCGAGCGTGCCGAGCACGGTCGCGACGACGGTCGCCGACGGCGCGACGATGAAGCTGTTCTTCGCGGCCATCCGCCACTCGTCCGATGCGATCAGGTTCTCGTACCAGCGCGTCGAGAAGCCCGGAATCGGATAGACGAGGAACGTGCTCGACGAAAACGACAGCGGCACGATGGCAAGCACCGGCAGGATCAGGTACAGCAGCGTCAGCACGACGAGCACACGTAGCGCGACATACCACGCGCGCTCGACGAACGACATGTGCGGCGCGAACAGCGGCCTGGCGAGTTTCATGGTCGGCATCCCCTTCCCGTTTCGTTGCGTGTTGCTGCTCGACCGCTCAGCCGAGGCTCACGTTGGTGCGCGTGAAGCGCCCGTACACCGCATACAGCACCAGCGTCGCCGCGAGCAGCAGCCCGCCGAGCGCGCACGCCATGCCCCAGTTGATCGTCACGTTCGTGAAGTACGCGACGTAGTAGCTGATCATCTGGTCGCTCGGCCCGCCGAGCAGCGCGGGTGTGATGTAGTAGCCGATCGCCAGGATGAACACGAGCAGCGCGCCGGCGCCGACGCCCGGATAAGTCTGCGGCACGTACACGCGCCAGAACGCGGCGAACGGATGGCTGCCGAGCGACACGGCCGCACGCTGGTAAGTCGGCGGGATCGACTTCATCACGCTGTAGAGCGGCAGGATCATGAACGGCAGCAGGATGTGCGTCATCGAGATGTACACGCCGACGCGATTGAACAGCAGCGTCAGCGGATGCGAGATCAGCCCGCTGCCGATCAGTGCCGTGTTGATGAGCCCTTCGCTCTGCAGCAGCACGATCCACGCGGCGACGCGCACGAGCACCGAGGTCCAGAACGGAATCAGCACGAGGATCATCACGAGGTTCGCGCGGCGCTCCGACAGCGTCGAGATCCAGTACGCGAGCGGATAGCCGAGCAACAGCGCGAACAGCGTGACCGCGACGCCGATCACGAACGTGCGGCCGAAGATCGAGAGATAGATCGACTGATCGGGATCGGCCTGCACGATCTGGCCGAAGCCGTCCTGCTTGTGGTCGAGCGCGGCGAGCAGGTAGAACGGCGACAGCTGGCTACCGTTCTTTGCGATCGACTGCCAGTACGCAACGTCGCCCCAGCGCGAATCGAGGTCGATCAGTTTCGCGCGCGTTTGCGCGGGCGTCAGTGCCGCGTCGTTGTCGCCTTTCAGCGGCATCGCGCGCGCCGTCTTCGCGACGAGCGAGCGGTAGCCGGGAATCTCGGTGTTCAGGCGCCTCGCGAGTGCGCCCATCGCCTCGCTGTCGGCGACCTTTGTCATGTCGGCCGCGAGCGCGACGTACGCGGCGTCGGCCGGCGGCGCCTTGCGGTCCCATCCCGACAGCGCGGCGATCGTGTTCGGCAGCGCGGTCGCGATCTCGGGGTTCTGCACCGCGCGCGTGAGCAGCGTGCCGATCGGCACGACGAAAATGAGCAGCAGGAAGATCGCGAGCGGCGCGATCAGCAGCAACGCCATCGTGCGCTTGCGGGCCTCGGCGGCCTTCAGCTCGCGCTTGAGCGCGGCTGACGACGGCGAGGAAGGAGCGATCGTCATCGTGTTCAACGGTTCTCTCCGGCCGGGCTCGATCCGGCGGAATGCCGCACGGCGCAATCGATGCGCCGCGCGGCAGGTTGCATCAGGACACCTGAGTAGCGGTTACTTCGTCGCCCACGCGGCGAAGCGCTGCTCGAGCTCGTCGCTGTGGTCGGTCCAGAAGCCGATGTCCTCCAGCACCGCGTTCTTGCCGTTGGCCGGCGAGTTCGGCAGGTTCGCGAGCGTCTTCGCGTCGAGCGACTTGATCGCCGCGACGTTCGCGGGGCCGTACGCGATGTGCTGCGCATACGCCTGCTGCGGCTTCGGCGTCAGCGTGTACGCGATGTACTGCTCGGCCAGCGCCTTGTTCGGCGAGCCCTTCGGAATCGCCCAGTAGTCGAGGTCGTAGATGCTGCCGTTCCACACGACCTTCAGGTTCTTGCCTTCCTTCTGCGCGGCGTCGATACGGCCGTTGTACGCGGTCGACATCACGACGTCGCCGGCCACCAGGAACTGCGGCGGCTGCGCGCCCGCTTCCCACCACTGGATGTACGGCTTCAACTCGTCGAGCTTCTTGAACGCGCGGTCCTGGCCGGCCTTCGTGCCGAGCACCTTGTACACGTCCTTCGGCGCGACGCCGTCGGCCATCAGCGCAAACTCGAGGTTGTAGCGCGCGCCCTTGCGCATGCCGCGCTTGCCGGGGAATTTCTTCACGTTCCAGAAATCGGCCCAGCCGGTCGGCGCGGTCTTCAGCTTGTCCGCGTTGTACGACAGCGCGGTCGACCACACGAAGAAGCCGACGCCGCACACCTGCGGCGATTCGGGAATCAGGTCGGACTTCTTCGCGATCTTCGACCAGTCGAGCTTCTCGTACAACCCTTCGTCGCAGCCGCGGTTCAGGTCCCCCGATTCGACTTCGACCACGTCCCAGTTGACGTGCTTCGCCTCGACCATCGCCTTCACTTTCGCCTGCTCGCCGTTGTACTCGACGGCCGTGACCTTGTTGCCGGTCGCCTTTTCGAACGGCTGGTTGAATGCGGCCTTCTGCGCGTCGCCGTTCGCGCCGCCGAAGTTGACGACCGTGAGTTCGGCCGCGGTGGCCGATGCGCCGACGACGGCGAGCGCCAGTGCGAGCGCAGTGCGACGCGCGGTAGAGCTTGCTCCGTTCATGATGGTTCCTCTCCTCTCGTGGTGGAAGTGGGCAGTTGTTGTTGACGACGTGCTGCGATAAAGCGGGAAAACCTTGCGTCAGGCGAATATGCGCAGATGCTCGGGCGCGAATGCGAGCGATACCGGCGCGCCGGGCGAGAACGCATCGAGCGCGCCCGTGCCGAGCGGCACCTTCACGAAGCATTCGTCCTGGCCGGGCAGCGCGCAGCGCATGCGCACGTGATCGCCGAAATAGATGAGGCTGCGCGCTTCGCCGGTCACGCGGTTGGCGGTGCCGTTCGCGTGCCCGTTCGCGAGGCTCATGCGTTCGGGGCGGATGCACGCGACGGCCGGCGCGCCTTCAGCTGCGTCGCCGATGCGGCGACCGACGAGCTGCGTGCCGTCGTCGAGCCGGAATTCGCAGAATTCGCCGTCGACGCGCGCGATGGTGCCGCGCAGCCGGTTGCTGTCACCAATGAAGTTCGCGACGAATTCATTGCACGGCGATTCGTACAGGCGATCGACGGTATCGAGCTGCTGCACGATGCCCTTGTCGAACACGGCGACGCGATCGGACATCGTCAGCGCCTCGCCCTGGTCGTGCGTCACGTAGACGAAGGTCACGCCGAGCTTCTCGTGCAGCGCCTTCAGTTCGTACTGCATGTGTTCGCGCAACTGCTTGTCGAGCGCGCCGAGCGGCTCGTCCATCAGCACGAGCTTCGGCTCGAACACGAGCGCCCGTGCGAGCGCGATGCGCTGCTGCTGGCCGCCCGACAACTGCGCCGGATAGCGTTTCGCGAAACGCTCCATCTGCACCATCTTCAGCGCATGCGCGACGCGCTCCGCGCGCTCGGCCGCCGGCAGCTTGCGCACCGAGAGCGGATACGCGACGTTCTGCTCGACCGTCAGGTGCGGAAACAGCGCGTAGTTCTGGAACACCATGCCGATGTTGCGCTTGTGCGGCGGCACGGTGTTCAGCAGTTCGCCGTCGAGGCGGATCTCGCCGCCCGTCGGAAACTCGAAGCCCGCCAGCATCATGAGGCAGGTGGTCTTGCCCGAGCCGGAGGGCCCGAGCAGCGTCAGGAATTCCCCTCGGTGGATATCGAGGTCGAGCGATTTGACGACCAGCGTCTCCCCGTCGTAGGTCTTCCGCACGCCGCGAAAGCTGACGATCACATCATCGGACTTCATCGTGGCTGTCCCCTTGCTGCGCGACAAACGTTTTTGAGATGAACCCACTATACGGTGCGTACGGTTCTACAATAGGGAACCATTTCAATATTCCTAGTAGGACCACTTTGGATACCGTGATCCTGGCCGACTGGCTCTCCGCCCGTCTCGACCGCAGCTCGTCCGAGCCGATGTACCGGCAGTTGCTGCAACTGATGCAGCAAGCGATTCTTACCGGAGAATTAGGGCCGGGGACAAAGCTGCCCAGTTCGCGCACCCTTGCGGCAGACCTGTCGATCGCGCGCAATACCGTACTGCACGTGTACGACCAGCTGACGGCCGAAGGCTATGTGCTGACGACGACCGGGAGCGGCACCTACGTGGCCGACACGCGCCCGGACGCGGCCGCGATCCGCGTGCCGGGCGCCGCGCCGCCGTCCGACGCCGGTGCGGCGGCGCAGCAGGACGCGCAAGGCAGCCTGTCGATGCGGGGCCGGCAGTTGATCGAGCATGCGGGCGTGTCGCGGCGCCAGTGGGGCGCGTTCATGCCAGGCGTGCCGGATGTGTCGGAATTCCCGAGCCGGACATGGAGCCGCCTGCAGGCGCGCCTGTGGAAAGAAGCGAATCCCGAATTGCTGACCTATTCGCCGGGCGGCGGCTACCGGCCGCTGCGCCGTGCGCTCGCCGACTACCTGCGCGTCGCGCGCTCGGTCAAATGCTCGCCGGACCAGGTGATCATCACGACCGGCATCCACCAGTCGATCGACCTCGCGGTGCGGCTGCTATCCGACATCGGCGATCGTGCGTGGGTCGAGGAGCCGTGCTACTGGGGCGTGCGCAGCGTGCTGCAGGCGACCGGCCTCGCGCTCACGCCGGTGCCGGTCGACCAGGAAGGCATCGATCCGAGCGCGAGCGACATGCAGCATCCGCCGCGGCTCGTGCTTGTCACGCCGTCGCACCAGTATCCGCTCGGGATGGTGATGAGCCTCGCACGGCGCCGGATGCTGCTCGAGTACGCGCGCCAGCATCGCTGCTGGATCATCGAGGACGACTACGACAGCGAATTCCGCTACGGCAGCCGCCCGCTCGCGTCGCTGCAGGGGCTCGACGACGGCGGCCGCGTGATCTACGTCGGCAGCCTGGGCAAGATGCTGTTCCCGGGCCTGCGGATGGGTTACATGGTCGTGCCGGAGCATCTGGTCGACACGTTCCGCACCGGGTTGTCGGAACTGTATCGCGAGGGCCAGCTGATGCAGCAGGCCGTGCTCGCCGAATTCATCATGGACGGGCACCTGACTTCACACGTCAGGCGGATGCGCACGCTGTACGGCGAGCGCCGGCAATTGCTGATCGATGCGATCCATGCGCGCTTCGGCGATGCGCTGCCCGTGATGGGCGACGAGGCCGGCCTGCATCTGGTGCTCGGCCTGCCCGACACGTGCGACGATCGCGCGGTCACGCAAAGCGCATTCGACGCGGGTGTGATCGTGCGCCCGCTGACCAGCTACTACAGCAGCCTGGACACCGCGCGGCGCGGGCTGCTGCTCGGCTATGCGTGCGTCGCGCACGAAGGCATCGGCCCCGCGTTCGACACGCTCGCGGCTGCCATCGAACAGCATCTGCCGCGGCACTTCACGCGCGCGGCATGACCGCGTGCGTCACTGCGCGGCAGCCGTGCCGCGGTCGAGCGACGCCGCGCGCATCGCTTCGCCGGGCTTCGTGAACATGCGCCGCCGCAGTGCGGCGATCTGCGCGTCGCGATCCTGTGGCGACAATCCGGCGGCGCCGATCTGCGCACGCTGCGCCGCATAATCGGCGTAGCGGCTCTGCCACGATGCGTCGTCCTGCTGCATCTGCGCGACGCGCGCGGCGGCTTCGGGGCCGAGTGTCTGCGTCAGTTGCGCGCGCATCGCATCGGGCGTCGCCCCGCTCTTCTGCAACTGCGCGATCTGGTCGATCGCGGCCTGCTGCCGGTCGGCCTTCTGCCGCGCCGCGCGTTCGTCGGCGGGCATCTGCTGCGCGAGCGCCGCGAGCCGCTCCGCCTTCTGCGCATCCGTCAGCGTGCGGTCCTGCGCAATCTTCAGCCGCGCGAGATCGTAGCGCTGCCGCCACTGCTCCGCGCCGAAGAACGGCTGGCTCCAATCGCCGAGCGTGCGCGACGCGATCGACGCGCGCTGATCGAGCGCGAGCTGCAACGCACCGAGATCGGACTTGTCGACCGCGCCCGCCTCCGGCAGCTTCGCCAGCGCGTCGAGATACGCACGATATCGATGCCAGACGTCGAGCGCCTCGGGTTGCGCGGCCGCGCCGTCGAGCTGTGCGGCAATCTCGCGCACGACGAGTGCATCGAGCGCGGCCGCGTTCAGGTCGCTCCGCGCGGTGAGGCAGTAGTCGAAGAAATCGCGCACCGCGCGCGACTTCGCGAGACGGCCGCCGGCATCGAGCGGCAGCCTCGGCGCACTGGAACCGTCAAGCGGCGGCGGCAGTCCCGCGCTCGCGGGCAATGCGGCCTGCGGCGGTGCGGCGCTCGTGCCGCCGAGCACTGCCGCGCCGGCCGGTACATGCGCCGCGTCGGCGCCGCGCTGCGATGCCGTGCCGCTCCAGATCGCGACGCCGGCGATCGCCGCCAGCCCCACCGCGCCGTAGACCGCAACGCGTCGCGCGAGCGGCGCGCGTCCTTCACGTGCCGTCATCGATCACACGCCCGCGAGCTTCAGCCGGTTCGCATGCGTGCGGATCACCGCGACCGGATCTTCCGCATTCGCGCCGCGCACGCCGAGCAACTGGTTGATCTCATCGAGATGGTTCCACTTGTAGCTCGTGCTCAGCACCTTCCCGTACAGCGCACTGCACTTCGACACGAGCCCGTCGTTCTGGCCCGAGGCGCGATTGATCATCACCGTGCCCGTGCCGAACAACGCAAGCGTCGACAGGTCCAGCGCGTTCGCCGGGTCGATCAGCGGAATCGTGCTGGTATCCGTCGCGCCCGTCACGCCGAACGCGGAGATGGTCGGCTGGATCGCCGTGCCTGCCCACGAATACAGCAGGTGCGTATTGCCTCCGACGGTTTCCGTCGGCGCACCCGTCTGGCAGCTGCCCGGCGCGCCGAGGCCCGCGCTCGGGTAATTCTGGTTGTACGTGGCGGCCTGGGAAGTCGTCAGCGTCTTCAGTGCGGCGAGCGCGTCCTGGTTGGTGTTGTTGCTGCTGCTCGTCAGGATCCCGAACACATTGACGAACGCTGCGATCACCGACGACGACAATCCGGTCGGATCGTAGGCGAGTACGCTCTGCACGAAGTCGGCGAACTCCGAGCCGCGATGCGGCGTGCCGATCGTCGTCACCGACGCGACGAGATCGGGTGCGACGGCCGCGACATAGCGCGACGTGAGGCCGCCCTGGCTGTGACCGACCAGGTTCACCTTGGTCGCACCGGTCGCGGCAAGCACCGACTTGACGTAAGCGAGCAGTTGTTCACCGCGCCCGTTCGGCCCGTCGTCGCTCTGGAATCCCGACAGGTTCGCGACGTAGACGGTCGCGCCATGCTGCTGCAGGTCCTCCTGGATGCCGTACCAGTACTCGAGCACGCCCGCGTACTTGTCGGTGCCGGTGAGCCCGTGCACGAGGATGATCGGATAACGCGTCGTCGCGTAGTCGTCCGCCGGCGCGGTTGCCGCCATCGCCGCGTGCGTCGTCGCGAGCGTCATCAGCGCGGTCGTCCCCGCGAGCGGCGCAACGCTCATCGCGCAAGCCACTGCCCCTGCCACCACCCTGGAACGCATCGATCTGGCCATGCTTGTTCTCCTGATTATTGTGTTGCCGGTGCGAATGAGATCGGTTCGACGCGCACGGCAGGTCGCGAACGGTCGCGGGCAACGTGTGCGTCGAATGCGGGAGTGAATCACGAGTCGCGAACGTTTGCGCCCTGACTAGATACGGTTCTCTAATCGGTTGACGCGCCCCGCCCATTCGGGCGGGGCTGCGCTCACGCATGCGCATGCTGCATCGCACACGCGCGCCGCGCGTTACAGCTTCGCGCTCACACGCAACCATGCCGTGCGCCCCGGCTCCATCACCGGCGCGTTCGCCGGATAGCCGAAGCCCGCGTTGCCGGCAAGGTTCAGGTGCTCGGTGTAGGCCTTGTCCAGCACGTTGTCGATGCCGACCGAGATCTGCACCTTCTTGCTGACGTTGTACTGCGCATGCAGCGACAGCACGCCGAAGCCGGCGCTCGGACCGAAGTCCTTGCCCACCACATTGCCTTCGTTCAGGGCATAGCGATGCTGCGGCGCAACGACCCGCCACAGACCGCCGGCCGACCATGCGCCGTGCGTATACTCGAGCCCGAAGCGCGCCTCGAGCGGCGGCATCTGCGGCAGCGGATCGCCGCTCGTCGTGTTGCGCCCCCACGCATACGCGAGCGACGTCTCGACGCGCAGCGGTGCGACCGGCCGCCACGACACGCCGGCTTCGCCGCCCATGATCTGCGCGTTGACGTTGGTCGCCTGCGTGGTCGGCCCCATCATCCCTGCGGCGTAATTGAACAGGATGTAGTCCTGCACATATCCCGCGTAGGCCGACACCCACGCATCGAACCGGTCGCTCTTGTACTGTGCGCCGATGTCGAGCTGCGTGGTCTTCTCCGGCTGCACCGCCGAGAACGCGTTGATCGAACCGGCCGGCCCGCGTTTCGCGGAGAACAGCTCCCAGTAGTCCGGATAGCGTTCCGCGTGACCGATCCCCGCGTACCACGTGACCGGCAGCGCCGCGAGATCGCGCTCGTACCGCACGAAACCGCTCGGCAGCACGCGCGCGCGATCGTCGTCGAAGGTCGGGTTCGGCTTGCTCGCCATCATCCCGCTCGTCGTCGTACGCTTGTCGCGCGCGCTCGCGTAGTCGACCCGCGCGCCGCCGATCACGCGCGATGCATCGCTCGCATACCACGTCAGCTCGCCGAACGCGCCCGCGTTCCACATCGTCGCCTGCGCATCCCACGGCTGGTCGCCGTAGTTCTGTCGCCCCATCGCCGAGCGGGCATCGAGCCGGTTCGACTGCGCATCGACGCCGGTCACGAGCTTGAAGTCGTCGCCAAAACGGAACGTCGCGGCCGCCCGCGCACCGAGCGTGCGGCGCCGCACCTCGGATGCCATTCGCATCGGCATGCTGCTGGTCGGGTCGGGCTGCCGCAGCGTGTAGTTGTCCATCACGTGGTCGGCTTCGTTGTAGTACACGCGCGCTTCGATCCGGTCGAGCACGTCGCCGAGATGCCGCTTGTCGAACGAGAGGCCGAACGTCTCGCGGCGAAAATGCGCGCCATCCATGCCGCGCCCCGCGTAGCGCGCATAACCGTCACCGGTGCCCGCCGTCAGTTCGACGCGCGTGTGATCGTCGGGTGTCCAGCCCAGCGCCGCGTCCGCGTTCCACTTGTCCCATTGCGACGGCACGGTGTTGCCGTTGCCATCCTCGTAGTCCTGCGCATGTGCATGGTTCGCGGTCACGCGGCCGTAGACATCCGGCGTGCCGGCCGTCACGTCGACGTTCTGGTCGTTGCGGCCGAACGATCCGCCGACCAGGCTGCCGTCGAAGCGCATGCCGGGGCGGTCGAAACGCGGCGTCACGCGTTCGAACAGCACGGTGCCGGCCGATGCGCCGGGACCGTACAGCACGGTTTGCGGGCCCTTCACGACGGTGACCTTGTCATAGCTTTCCGGCGCGATATACGAGGTCGGCGCATCCATCCGGTTCGGGCACGCGCCGAGCGTCGGCATCCCGTTCGCGAGAATGTTCAGCCGCGACCCGAACATCCCGCGCAGCACGGGGTCGCCGTTCGTCCCGCCGCTGCGGATCGACGTGAAGCCGGGAATCGTCTTCAGGTAGTCCGCGCCGTCGCTCGCCGGCAGCGGCTGGCGCGGCGTCTTCGGATCCGTGACGACGACGAGCGGTGTCGTCAGCGGCGACGCAACGACCTCGACGGGCGGCAGCAGCGCGGCCGCGTCGTCCGTCGGCGCACCGGCGGCCTGCGCGGATTCGGCCGCGGCCGCGGTCATCGCGCCGGCGGCCAGCGCGGGAACAGTGAGTTTCAGCATGCGCGGCACGCGCCGCGCACGGGAATGGCGCGCCGCCCTCGGCGCGCGCAAGGAAAGAATGGTCATGATCGAAAGCCCGAGTGACGCCCTCCACGCGACCTCGACAGACCGCACGGATATCGGCGATGAATGGAACGGAAGACAGCGCGTCAGGCGCGCTCGGGCGGTGCGCGTGGATACGCGCGCGGATAGCGGTCGGCGCGTGCCGCGACCGTATGCGGCGCGGTGGCGGAAACGGCATGAGGGGGGACGAAGGCGAACGATACGGCGGCCGCGCCGCCGATCGCGGGACTGTGCGCGAAGAAACCGCAATAGCCGCACGCATCGAGATGCAGTGCATGGTCCTGCGCGCGGCCCGCATCGGGCGCGCGGTGTGCGCCATGTTCTGCACTGCAGACGATTGCGTCGGGGGTGGCTGCCTGCGCGATGCGCCACTGCGACACCAGCGGTGCCGCGATCGCGAGCCAGATCGCGAACACGCCGAGCCAGGCGGTCAGGTGACGATGTCGGTGCAGCATGCGCGGCGATGCGTAAGCGGAATGTAAAAGCAGCCGAGATGTTACAGAATGTTCGCCGCGATGGCCAGTCGCGCATTGCGGTAAACGGACCGGGGGCGTATGGTTGCCGATACAACCATGCGCCCCCGGCTGCTGCGCGGCTTCAGCGCGCGGCAATCACGGTGCCATGCGTCGCAGCACGTCGTCGCGCCGGATGAAGTGGTGGTAAAGCGCGGCCAGCGCATGCAGGCCGATCACGAAGTAGAACGCGTTACCGATCAGTTCGTGCGCTTCCTTGATCGTCGGCCGCAGCGCCTTGTCCGGGCCGAACAGCGTGAACGACACGCCGATCCAGTCGAGCGACACGGGCTTGCCGCCCATGTTGACCAGCATGATGCCGAGCAGCGGCTGCGCGATGATGAATACGTACAGCGCGAAATGCGCGAGCTTCGACATCCACTTGAGCAGCGTCGTCTGCGGAATGGCTTCCGGCACGCGGCTGATCATCCGCCATAGCACGCGCAGCACCGACAGCACGAGCACGAAGGTACCGGCCAGCAGGTGCACGTTCATCCAGAACACGCGACTGTCACTGCCTTTCGGTCCGCGAATCTCGATGGCCAGATAGGCCAGCGCCACCAGCAGGAAGATGGCCCAGTGGAAGAAGATCGCGGGTGAGCTGTAGCGCGTCTGTTTCGCGAGGATGTTTTTCATGCTGTGTCTCGAAATTTCTCGTGTGGTATGCGGGGCAGACACACGCCGCGGCTGACGGCACCCCGGCGGTTGCCCCGATTGTAGCCTCACGCGCGACCATCGTTGTGCGACCGGATCAAATATCCGAGGAATCCGCGCGGCCCGTCCACTGGCCCGCATATGGAAAGTCCGAATCGCGCGGGCCTGCGGCTGTGGCACGATGAAGCTTTGGTGCGACGTTGCGCGGGCATCATGAGCAAAGCGTTCTTCGTTGCGGCCTACCGGCTGATCGCCGCGTTGCTCGCGGTGTCGACCACGCTGCACAGCGTCGCAGGCTACTGGGGCATGCCTGCCGTCCATCTCGGCAACTACCTCAGCTACTTCACGCAACTGAGCAGCCTCTATGCCTCGGCCATGCTGGTCGTGGGGCTGTCGCGTGTCACGCGTCCCGGCTCGGCGCGCTACGAATCGATGCGCGGCGCCGCCGTACTCTACATGCTGATCACCGCGATCGTCTACGAGCTGCTGCTCGCCCGGCTCGATGCGTTGCGCCACGTCACGCCGGCCCTCAACAACTGGGTCCTGCACCGGATCGTGCCGCTCGTGGTGCTGTGCGACTGGCTGTACGTGGAACCGCGCTCGCCGATCGCGTGGCGCAGCGCGTTCGCGTGGCTCGGTTTTCCGGTCGTCTATCTCGGCTATACGCTCGTGCGCGGCGCGCTGGAGAACTGGTATCCCTATCCGTTCGTCGATCCGCGGCCGCACGGGTACCTGCCGGTCGCGATCCAGTGTTCGCTGATCGCGCTCGGCGCGGCGGGACTCGCGCTGGGCATTCGCTGGCTCGGCAATCGTGCGCGGCAGTCCGGCACCGCGGAGCTCAAGGAAGGGTGAAGACGGGAACGTGTGCGCCGCGCGGCGCACACGTCGTGACGCGGCGCGTCAGCCGCCGTTGCGCGGCAGGAAGTTCATCGGATCGACGACCTTGCCGTTCTGCCGGACTTCGAAGTCGAACGTCGCGCGACCGCTCGCGTCGGTGCCCATCTCGGCGACCGGCTGGCCCGTACGCACTGCATCGCCTTCGTTGACGAGCAGCTTGCCGTTGTGCCCGTAGGCCGTGATGAGCCCGTTATCGTGCTTCAGGATCACGAGCGGGCCGTATGCCTTGACGCCAGACCCGGCATAGACCACGCGCCCGTTTGCCGCGGCCCGCACCGAACGGTCGGGCCCGGTCGCGGCGATCACGATGCCGCGCGTCTTGCCGGCCAGGAATGGCGCGGCGACCATGCCCGTGGCCGGCCAGGCCAGCGAGCCCGGTTGCGCGGCCGCGGCGGGCGCCTGCCCGAGCGAGGTCGAGGCAGGCGGCGGCGCGACGCGCAGCACCTGGCCGGGCGACAGGGCATCATTCGGCGACATGTGGTTCCAGCTGGCCACGTCCTGAACGCGCTGCCCGTAGGCGGCGGCGACGCCGGCGAGCGTGTCGCCCGGATTCACGCGGTAATAGCCGGCAATCACGCCCGGCGTGGCGACCGACGCCGGCGTCGACGGTCGTACCGGCTGCCAGCTGTCGGTCCACGGCGTCATCGTACAGCCCGTCAGCACGGCGGCCGCGGCGACGAGCGCCGCCTGCGGCAACCAGCGCGCCAGCGCATCGTGGATCGGAATCGTTTTTCTCAAGGGTCCTCCCGGATTTGCGTCGTTGCGCCGCCCACCGCCCTCCGGCGTGCGACGCACGATGTCCGGCCAGGCGGCCGGACCAACCAGTATCCGACCGCTCTCGCGGCCGTCAGTTTCCACGGCGGGACGTCGGCGCGAACGGGCTCATCGGCCCCTTTTTCGCGCCATTTTCGTATCGCCCCGGCCGTCAAAGATACCATCTGTCGTGGACAGGACCGCGGCAGGCGCCCGATCCGGCAACAATCTTGCGGTATCGCCGACGCGTGTCGGCGGGCCGCGAGCCCCATCGCGCGCGGCGTCCGGAGGCTTCAGGCCACGGTTCCACGGCCGCCAGCCGTGTCGCACCGATGACTGCCGCCCCGCCGCCGGCCGCCTCCTATACTCGGAGGTGCACCGCACGATCCAGCGATAACGAGGAGAAAACCATGAACAATGCGACGTTTCTGTCCGTGCAGCTCAACGCCGAGGATTTCGCCGGTTCCAGCGGCCTCGTCGAATTGCTCAACCGGCACCTGTTGTTCGCGACGGACGTCGCCGAAGCAGCGGACGCACTCGTCCAACTGGCGAGCGTCGCGCACCTGAGCGGCGCCACCCGGCACAGCGTCGAGCTGCCGGTGCTCGCGATCGAGCGGCTGCGCGACGCGCTCGACACGCTGAGCGGCTACGACGAGGCCTGGCTGCAGGCGCTGGAGCCGGCCGACGCGCTGTTCCGGGACATCGGCCGCGGACCACGGCCGCTGCATTGACACGACGGGTGCCGCCAATGAAAACAGCCCGTCGTTCCGTGATGCGGAACGACGGGCTGCGGGTACTGCGTGGGGTCGCATCGGGCCGCACATGCGGCCGGCGATCGATGACGATTAACGACCCTTGTAGACCGGTGCGCCATCCGACACGCGCTTGACCTGCCAGCCGGTCTTGGCGGCCGCCGGAGCGCCCGATTCCTGCTGAGCGGCCGGTTGCGCACCGTAGCCGCTCGTATCGGCAGCGGCCACGTTCTGTTGCGGGTTCACACGGGCTTCAGCTGCCTGGATGCTTGCCGGGTAGTCGGTACGGTCGCTGCCCAGCTTGTAGCCGGCCTGTTGCAGTTGGGCCAGTTCGGCCTTCACCTGCGCACGGGTGACGGGGGCGTTCTGTTGGGCGAACGAGACGGCAGGAACGGCGAGGACAGCAGCAGCAGCGAACGTTGCGATCAGCGATTTCATGATTACCTCCGGGATTTTTTTGCTCCGCCGCACACACCATGTCTGCAGCGATTGAACAAAGTTTAGTCCCGAGATCACCTAGGGAAAACCATGAAAGAACGAAAACACTGTTTCCTCGGAGCCAACAATTCCGGGATCCGGGAACGAAAAACCCTACTCAAAGAATAGAATTTCGCAACAATACCGTCCTCGCCAGCCGGTCACGACCAGTTCGCGTGGAAGCTGCCCGGCCGGTCGGTACGCTCGAACGTATGGGCGCCGAAGAAGTCGCGCTGCGCCTGCACAAGGTTCGCCGGCAGCCGCTCCGAACGGTAGCTGTCGAAGTACGCGACCGCCGACGCGAACGCCGGCACCGGCACGCCTGCCTTTACGGCAGCCACCACGACGTCGCGCAGCGACGCCTGGTAATTCGCGGCGATGTCCTTGAAATACGGGTCGAGCAGCAGGTTCGCGAGCGCCGGATCCTTCGCGTACGCGTCGGTGATCTTCTGCAGGAATCGCGCGCGGATGATGCAGCCCGCGCGGAAGATCTTCGCGATCGTCCCGAGATCGAGGTTCCAGCCATACTCTTCGGACGCCATGCGCAGTTGCGCGAAGCCCTGCGCGTACGAGATCACCTTGCTCAGGTACAGCGCGCGGCGCACCGCTTCGACGAACGCGGCGCGATCGCCGTCGAACGACGCGGCGGCCGGGCCCGACAGGATCTTGCTGGCCGCGACGCGCTCGGTCTTCAACGACGACAGCACGCGCGCGAACACCGACTCGGTGATCAGCGGCAGCGGCACGCCCAGATCCAGGGCGTTCTGGCTCGTCCACTTGCCGGTGCCCTTCTGCGCGGCGCGATCGAGGATCACGTCGACGAGGTGCTTGCCGGTTTCTTCGTCCTTCTTGCCGAAGATCTTCGACGTGATCTCGATCAGATAGCTGTCGAGCTCGCCCTGATTCCACTCGGTGTATACCGCGCCGAGTTCGTCGTTGGTCAGGCCCGCGACGTCCTTCAGCACGGCATAGCTTTCGGCGATCAGCTGCATGTCGCCGTATTCGATGCCGTTGTGGACCATCTTCACGTAGTGGCCCGCACCGTCCGGACCCATGTACGCGACGCACGGCTCGCCGTCCGACGGGGCCTTCGCGGCGATCTGCTTGAGGATCGGCTCGACCAGGTCGTACGCGTCGCGCTGGCCGCCCGGCATGATCGACGGGCCGCGCAGCGCGCCCTCTTCGCCGCCGGACACGCCGGTGCCAATGAAGTGCAGGCCCGATTGCGCGAGTTCCTGGTTGCGGCGGATCGTGTCCGTGAAGTGCGTATTCCCGCCGTCGATCAGCACGTCGCCCTTCTCGAGCAGCGGCTTGAGCGATGCGATCGTCGCATCGGTCGCTTCGCCGGCCTTCACCATCATCAGGATCCGGCGCGGCGTCTCGAGCGACGCGACGAACTCTTCGAGGGTATAGGTCGGTACCAGATTACGGCCGGGGAATTCGGCGATCAGTTCGTCGGTTTTCTCGCGGCTGCGGTTATACACCGACACCGCGTAACCGCGGCTCTCGATATTGAGTGCGAGATTGCGGCCCATCACCGCGAGCCCGATCACACCGATTGCTTGTTTGCCCATTAGTCAATTCTCCGGAAAAAACAGGGCGCGACCGAACCGGGTCGCGCGCACAGGCGAAAGGATAGTGGAAACCCGGCTGCGATGCGCGCTTGCGTATCACTGCTCCGCGTGCGGCAGGCGCCTGAACACGACGCTCAGGTTGTTCGCCGGCATCTCGACGACCTCGATGCAGTCGAGCCCGCGGTCGAGGCCGAGCGCGACGACCGCCTCGAGATCGCGAACGCCCCACGACGGGTCGCGGCTGCGCAACTGCTGGTCGAACGCTTCGTTGGACGGCGCCGTGTGCCGGCCTTCGCGGCGATACGGGCCGTACAGGAACAGCACGCCGCCCGGACGCAGCACGCGCGACGCGCCGGCGAACAGTGCGTCGGTGCAGGCCCACGGCGAGATGTGGACCATGTTGATGCAGACGATCGCGTCGAACGCCGCGGCCGGCCACGACGCATCCCGCACGTCGAACGCCAGCGGCTCGGCCAGGTTCGCGAGGCCGGCATGCGCGACCCACGCGGCGATCGAGCGGCGCGCGTGTGCGTCAGGATCGCTCGGCTGCCAGCGCAGCGCCGGCAGCGCCTGCGCGAAATGGACCGCATGCTGCCCGGTGCCGCTCGCGATCTCGAGCACGTCGCCGCTGGCCGGCAGCACGCGACGCAGCACGTCGAGGATCGGCCCGCGATTGCGCTCGGCCGCCGGCGCCGACAGCCGCGCGGACGGATCGGGCGAGGACGTCGGCCCGGTCACGATGCGTGCTCCGGCGCGCCGCCGGCGACGCCCAGCCGCGCGTTCAGCGCGTCGAGCGCGGGCGCGCAACGCGCCTCGACCTTCAGCGTCAGCATCGGATCGGCGCGCGTATGGCCGAGGTTCAACGCGGCGACGGGCTTGTTCTGCGCCTGGGCCCACACGCAGAACCGGTAGCCGGAATACACCATCAGCGACGAGCCGACGACGAGCAGCGCATCGGCCGCATCGAGCGCCTGCGACGCCAGCGCGACGCGTTCGCGCGGCACGTTCTCGCCGAAGAACACCACCGCCGGCTTCAGCAGCCCGCCGCAGGCCGGGCAGGCCGGGATGCGGAACGTGTCGAGCGCGGCCCATTCGAGGTGCGCGTCACCGTCGGCGGCGGGTTCCGCCTGCGTGCCCAGCAGCTCGGGGTTGTCCGTTTCGAGCAAGGTCTGGATCGTCGCGCGCGCGTGATGCGCGCCGCAATCGAGGCACGTGACGCCGTTGATGCCGCCATGCAGTTCGATCACGTCGCCGCTGCCTGCACGCTGGTGCAGCCCGTCGACGTTCTGCGTGACGAGGCGCTCGATCCGGCCGGTGCCGCCGAGCCGCGCGAGCGCGACATGCGAGCGGTTCGGCCGCGCGCGGCCCACCACGGGCCAGCCGATCATGCTGCGCGCCCAATAGCGGCGGCGCGCGGTGTCGGACCCGAGGAATTCGTGGAGCTGGATCGGCGGCGAGCGCATCCATTGACCGTTGCGGTCGCGATAGCCGGGAATGCCGGAATCTGTGCTGATGCCTGCACCGGTCAGCACGAGCAGCCGCGGATGGCGCTCGACGAACGCGTGCAGCGCATCGAGCGCGGCCGGATCGAGGCTGGCGGATGAGGTGTCGGGCAAGGCGATGTCGTTCATGTTGGCGGCGCGTGATCGGGCGCGGTGGCAAGCCGTGCGGCCAGCGCGCCAGCACATGATACAGAACGCCGGGCGATCGGGCCGGCGGCGCGCGCGACACCGGCGCAGCAAAAAAAGACGCCCATCGACCACATGGCGATGGGCGCTCCAACAATTGATCCATCGGGGTAGTGGATCAACTGACAGCACAATGTCGTCGGATCCACCGCGGCGCCGCCGGCGGACCTTTCCCCTGGACTACACCTTCGATTTCCCGATGTCGGGCGGATCGCCGCGCGGCGGTGCGTGCGGCAGGCACACGCATGCGTCGCGCTCGGCACGCAGGCGTTTCGCGCGTCGGCATGACGATCCATATCTCATGATTGATTGCCCATCCACGTGCTCGGCGGTTCATCCCCGACGGCCGACTGGCACCGGTCGGCCTGGTGCGTCACGCCTGCACGTCGTCGTTCGGAACGAACCCGGATTGTTCGGATGGAACGAAAAGCCGCACGCTCATGTCACCGCAATCAACGGCGAAACGAATTCTCGGGCAGGTCGGCGATTCATTTTTGCAACACGACACGTTGCGATTCGGTCTGTTCTCATTCTCTTGTCCCCGTCTTCGATGCGTCCGACCCACTGAAGCGATGGCCGGCCCTCTACCGCGCCGGCGATCGCGCTCACGGCACACACAGATATGCAAGGAGCGCACCATGCTTCGCGGCGCAAGGCGGCGCGGCCGGTGAAGTGACCCCGATGCAGATCGGGCGGCGACAGAAATGCGTGAACGTTTCGAAAGTGAAACGACGGGAAACGGCGCGCGCGATCGGCGGACGGGCGCGGCGCCGGTGTTGCAGGAATGTGACGTGTGCGCCGGCGAGACGTCTGCACCTGCACGACGCCCGACGATCCGCTTACAATCGCCCGCCCCTGGCCGCGCATGCGTGGTCGAGCGCGCACGTGATCCGAGGCAACCCGTCCCGGAGGCCCGCGTGATGCCCGACTCCTCGGCGGTCCTGCATAGATCGGCGTGCGTCGCCTCAACCGTGCGAGCGCCGCCGAACACGAACAGCACCGTGCCCGCCACGAGACCGACCACCACTTGCCGAGGTCAGTTCATGCCGATTGATTGCCCGATAACCGAAGGCGCCGATCATGCCGGACCCGCCGATGCCGCCGTGTATCGCTCGCCGCGCGTCGCAAGCGTCGCGCAAACACGCTAGCATGCGAACACCCTACGGAGCGCGCCTGCTTCGCTCCGTCTTCAAGGAATGGACATGCCCCTGCCCGCCTCCGGCCGCGCCGACGTCGCGCAGCGCATCTTCTCGGCCGAGCGGCTGTCGATCGGCCTGACGCTGCCGCTGCTGCGCAGCGGCCGGACCGTCGCCGATTTCAACGAGCAGCTCGAACTCGCGGCGCGGGCCGATTCGCTCGGCTTTCGCGCACTGTGGATTCGCGACGTACCGCTGAACAGCGCCGACTATCCCGACCCGGTCGGGCACCTCGATCCGTGGGTGCTGCTCGGCGCGCTCGCGTCGCGCACGCGCCGGATCGTGCTCGCCAGCGGCGCGATCGTGCTGCCGCTGCGTCATCCGCTGCATATCGCGAAAGGCGCGCTGTCGGTCGCGACGCTGTCCGGCGGACGCTTCGTCCTCGGCCTCGGCTCCGGCGACCGGCCGCCCGAATATGCGGCGTTCGGCGTCGATGCTCAAACGCGGCGCGACCGGTATCGCCGGCATTGGGACATCGTTGCGGCCGCGCTCGGCGTGCCGTCCCGCGTGCTGCCCGACGAAACACCGCCGGACGCGCCCGACTTCACGCTGCTGCCGCGCGGCGATGCCGCGGTGCCGATGCTCGCGGTCGGTTCGGGCGGACAGAGCGTCGACTGGATCGCTCGGAACGCGATCGGCTGGATGACGTACCACCGCGATCCGGACACGCAGCGTTCTCGTTATTCGATGTGGCGCGCGGCCGTCGACCGGCTGGCTCAACCGGGCTTTCGCGCGTTCGGCGTATCGATGCGGCTCGATCTCGATGCGAATCGCGATGCGCCGGCCCGCGCGCTGTCGCTCGGCTACGCGACCGGACGGAATGCGTTGGTCGGCATCTTGCGGGACATGCGCGCAGCCGGCACGCACCACGTCACGCTGAATCCCGGCTCGGACCGGCCCGTGCGCGAGGTCATCGAGGAAATCGCCGAGCACGTGCTGCCGATCTTTCACGACGAGCAGGGCTGATTCATCAGGAATCCGGAGTTCGCCGCATGTAGCCGCAGTCGTGGTTTGCACCGAATCGATGTGCCGGCGAGCACGTTTCGTTCCCGACCCGCCACGTCGCAAGCGAATATTCGTCGGCGGAACTATTCGGGTCCGTTCGCGATCATGTTAACTTCCGTCCATCGTCCAGACCGGCGGGCCACATTTCGATGTGCGCCCGCATGCCTCCCCATGCGACATTTCCTGCTCGGCTGGCTGCTCGCCGCCGTCGTATCGATCGCCCACGCGGCTACCCCTGCACCAGCCGCCCCATCGGCGGCCTCCGGCGCCGTGCCGGCATTGACGCCGCAACAGGCGCAGCAGGCCCTCTCCGTCCTGCAAAATCCACGCGAGCGCGAGCAGGTCGAAACGACGTTGCGCGCGATCGCGGCCGTCGGCGTGCTGAGCACGCCCGCGCTTCCGGCGAGCGCCGCGACACCGGCCAGCGCGGCATCCGCCGCCCCAGCCGCGCTCACGACGAACGGGCTCGCGTCGATGCTCGTCCGGCAGGGGGCACATTGGGCCGGCGAAATCGGCGCCGCGCTGAACGAATCGCTGCGCTCGCTACTCGATGTCGGCTCCGTCGGCCGCTGGTGGCACGAGCGGCTGGTGCGAACCGACGAACGCGCGGACCTCACGCGCGCGATCCTGGTCATCCTCGCCGTGCTCGTGCCCGCGTTCGTCGTCGAATGGTTCGCGAAGCGGCTCCTGCGGCGCGCGCTGGCCGCCATGGGCACGCGTCGGGCCGAATCGTCGCGTCGGGCCGAGCCCGAGCCAGCCGGGCCGGATGACGCCAGGCCGTCAGCGCCGGACGACGCCAGCGCCGCGCCCGATACGTCGTCGCAAGGCCGTGGCCATGCGCGGCGCCACACCACGCTGCTGCGCCGGATGCCGCGCGCGCTGGTCAGCCTCGCGCTGCGCGTGGTGCCGCTGCTGGCGTTCGTCGGCGTCGCGAGCCTGACGATGTCGGTGCTCGACGGCGCCGGCACGCCGACCGAAACCGCACTCGAATCGCTGATCGACATCTACGTGATCTGCCGCCTCGTGACGATTGTCAGCCGGCTGTTCTTCCAGCCCGATGCGCCGCAATTGCGGCTGCTGCACGTCAGCGACGCATGGGCCGCGATCGCGCAGCGCTCGATCGCGCGGATCGCGATCGTCGTCGGCGTCTGCACGGCCGCGGTCGAGATCGCCGCGAGCTTCGGCCTCAGCGACGCCGGTCACGTAGCGCTGCTGAAAGCCGTCGCGCTCGTCGGCCACTTGATGATCTCGGCGCTGATTCTCCGGTGCCGCCAGCCGGTCGCCGCCCGCATCCGCGCGGCCGGCGACGATCGGCCGGCCTTCGCGATGATCGGCAACGCGCTCGCCGACGCGTGGGCGCCCGTTTCGGTATTCGTCGTGATGGCGCTGTGGTTCGTGTGGGCGCTCGACGTCCACAACGGCTACCGCGTGCTGATCACGCTCGGCGGCCGCTCGATCGCCGCGGTGATCGGCATGCGGATCGTGTCGATCGTCGTGTTCGGTGCGCTCGCTCGACTGTTCCAGCGCCGCGACGACGATCGCACGCTGGTCCACCTGCACGCGTACCGCTACTACCCGCTGGTGCGCCAGATCGTGTCGGCGGTGATCGCCGTCGCGACCGTCGTGGTGCTGCTGCAGATCTGGGGCGTGCCGATCTTCCACGCCTTCCAGACCGGCACGATCGGCCATCGGCTCGCGTCGGCGCTGATCACGATCGCGATCGCGGCCGTCGTCGCGCTGATCGTATGGGAAGCCGCGAACATCGCGATCGAGCGCCGCCTGCAGCAGTGGACACACGAAGGCAACCTCGTGCGCGCGGCGCGGTTACGCACGCTGCTGCCGATGCTGCGTTCGCTGCTGTTCATCATGATCGCGCTCGTCGTCGTGCTGACGGGCCTCAGCGAAATCGGCGTGAACATCGGTCCACTGCTCGCCGGCGCCAGCATCTTCGGCGTCGCGCTCGGCTTCGGCTCGCAGAAGCTCGTGCAGGATTTCATCACCGGGATCTTCCTGCTGATGGAGAACGCGATGCAGGTGGGAGACTGGGTCACGCTCGCCGGCGTGTCCGGCACGGTCGAATACCTGTCGATCCGCACCGTGCGGCTGCGCGCGGGCGACGGGTCGCTGTACACGATCCCGTTCAGCTCCGTTACGACCGTCAACAACACGAATCGCGGGCTCGGCAACGCAGCCGTCAAGGTCAGCATCGCGTACGGCCAGGACATCGATCGCGCGATCGAGACGCTGAAGGAGATCGGCGCCGCGTTGCGCGACGATCCGAATTACAAGGACGGCATCCTGTCGGATTTCAGCTACTGGGGCATCGACCAGGTCGACGGCGCGACGATCGCGCTGGCCGGACAGATCCAGTGCAAGGACTCTGCGCGCTGGGGTGTGCAGCGCGAATTCAACCGGCGTATCGCGGTGCTGTTCCGCGAACGCGGAATCCGGATCGCGAATCCGCAGCGCAGCCTCGTCGCGTATGACGACGGTTCGCGGCCCGTGGCGCCCGAGAACGATGAGAATGGTGGCCCTACCGCCGGCACCCCGGTCGCCGAGCCGCCACCGCGTGCTGCACCGGAGCGCAAGCCGGACTGATCGTGCGGATGCCGTTGACCCGGCCACCGCGCGTCGCGCCGTGCCTGTGCTCGTGCCATCGAACGACCGATAGCCGCGCTCGACGCGCGGCGGTTTTCATCGCGCGCTGAACGCGCTTCGCCGCATTCGCCGGGGCGGCCCGCTCGCCACCCGATGCGCCGCGCGGCACATGCCAGTGTTCGCGCAGAACCCGCGTCTGATCCGCAATGGTCGCCATCAGCAGCGCGCGGCACCTTCACCGCTAGAACGATCCCAATCGAGCAGTTGCAGCGTGGAACGCGGCACGAGGTGGAATACCGTCAACTGGCCGAACGGACTCATCGCGTGCAACTGGTTGCCGCCGTGCTGATCGTCAGCATCGCCGCACTAATCGTCGACACATTGTGTCATCCGGTCGCTTCGCCGCCCGATGCGATCCATCACGATGCGCCGACCCACCCCGCTCTCGAGACGCTGTCGCTGGCTGGACTGCTCGCGACGAGCCGTCGATCTGATCAGGTTGAGTCGCCGGACGCGGCCGACGCGCGTCGAACCTTGCGTTCCGGGACGGAAAACGGGCACGGGAGATTCGAATGATTTCTCGAATACGGTTCGTGCATTACGAATCGAATCGCGAATTATCCACAGGACGGACCCGCAATTGCACTCGGTTTATGGTTTGAAAATTACAAAATACCTAATGACTTTTCAAAAGCATTTCATCCAATTCCATTTAACTTTGTTTCATGTAATCAAAAAAAGTTTGACACCGAACTTTCGTTCTTGATACCGTCCGATGCAAGCAATCCGACGAACTGCAGACCACGCAATCGTTCCCGCTCAACGCATCTCGCTTCCGCCGCACCGAAGTTCTCGCCGCCGACCGTCGCTTCTTCCGTTGGCGCATGCAACATCCCGATGCATTCATTGGGCAGCTGCCGTCCGGCAGCAGGCCGAAGGACCGAACCAGATGAGCAGGATACCGAAACTTTTGCTCTAGCTCGCCTGCATCAGGCCTGCCGGCGCGACCGGGCCGCATCGCGGCGGAGCGCCCCCGTTACCGAGCATTCCAGCATTTCGCCCCCGGAGGATCACCACCCATCCGGGTCGGGCGAAAGGCCCCGTCGCGTCCGCGCCATCCGCGCGAGCGCGGCGGATATCGGCGGCGCACGATCCGCGCCGCCGTCGACCGTTGTTGTTCGTGCAGTTCGATGTTCAACCGGAGGGGTAATTCAAAATGAATCAGGTTGCAGACAAGAAACTAAAGCACATCCGCATCGCCAAGCTCGCCTTCGCCGCAGCAGCAGCCGCTTCGTTCGGCATGACGGCCGCCCATGCCGCACCGGCCGCCGGCTGGACGGAAACGCGCACCAAGGGATTCCTGCCGCTCGTCCAGCAAGGTGAAAGCAGCAGTACCGCCGGCGCGCCGGCGGCCAGTACCGCCGCCGCTGCCGCGGCTGCCACCGAGATGGCGCCCGGCGAATCGGTCGACATCGTGCTCGGGCTGAACCTGCGCAGCGAAGCGCAACTCGACCAGTACCTGCACGATCTGCATACACCCGGCTCGCCGCACTACAAGCAGTTCCTCACGTCGGCGCAGTTCGCCGCGCAATACGCGCCGACCGACCAGCAGGTTGCCTCCGTCGTCGCGCACCTGCGCCAGGCCGGCTTCGTCAACATCGTCGTTGCGCCGAACCGCCTGCTCGTGTCCGCGTCGGGCACCGCGGCAACGGTCAAATCGGCGTTCCGCACGACGCTCAAGCGCTTCACGCGAAACGGCCGCAACGTTTACGCGAACACCGATGCCGCGCAGGTGCCGAACGCAATCTCAGGCATCGTCGGTGCCGTGCTGGGGCTGCAGAACGTCGAGCTCATGCATACCGGCGCGGGCAGCAAACCGCAAGGCAACACCAGCAACCTGACGATTCCGGCAGGCGCATCCGCGGTGCCGCACTACCCGACGGAATTCTCGTCGCTCTATGGCGGCGACGGCACGCCGACGGCCTCGCAAACCACCGTCGGCATCATCTCCGAAGGCGACCTGTCGCAGACGGTCAGCGACCTCAATACGTTCGCCGCCAACAACGGCCTCGGCACGATCAGCAGCAGCGTCGTGCAGACGGGTCCGTCAGGTAGTTCGTACACCGATACGTCCGGCACCGTCGAATGGAACCTCGACAGCCAGTCTATCGTCGGCGCCGCCGGCGGCAGCGTGAAGCAGGTCGTGTTCTACGTGGCGCCGTCGATGTCGCTCACCGCGATTACCGCCGCGTACAACAAGGCGGTGAGCGACAACGTCGCGAAGGTCATCAACGTGTCGCTCGGCGTGTGCGAATCGTCCGCGTACAGCACCGGCTCGCAGGCGACCGACGATACCATCTTCAAGCAAGCCATCGCGCAAGGTCAGACCTTCTCCGTATCGGCCGGCGACCACGGCGCGTACGAATGCGCGAGCGGCACGCCGTCGCGCTCGACCTACACGGTGAGCGAGCCAGCGACGTCGCCGTACGTGATCGCAGTGGGCGGCACGACGCTATTCACCAACACGTCGACCAACGCATACAACAGCGAAATCGTGTGGAACGATCCGAGCTGGCAGCCGGGCACCGTATGGTCGACGGGCGGCGGCTACAGCAAGTACGAAGCGGCGCCGTCGTGGCAATCGTCGAGCCTCACCGGGTCGACCAAGCGCGCACTGCCGGACGTCGGTTTCGACGCCGACCTGCGCACCGGCGCGATCCTCGTGGTGAACGGCCAGACGTCCGACACGCTGTGGGGCTCGGGCTACCTGAACAACGAAGGCGGCACGAGCCTCGCCGCACCGATCTTCACCGGCATCTGGGCGCGGTTGCAATCGGCCAACAACAACGCGCTCGGATTCCCGGCGTCGAGCATCTACAAGTACTTTCCGAGCAATGCGGCGCTGGTGCACGACGTGACGTCCGGCAACAACGGCAGCGGCACGTACGGCTACAAGGCGAAGGCCGGCTGGGACGCGACGACGGGCTTCGGCAGCGTGAACATCTCGAAGCTGAACACGTTCATCCAGAGCACGTCTGATTTCGCGCGCTGACCGCGCGATGAATGGTGCGGATTCCGGGTGCGGGTCGTTTTGCGCGCCCGGAGCCGCATCAGCGCCAGTGCGCGCACGGCCTCCGGATCGACGCTGCGCGTCGGCACACGCCGCCCGCGGTCGTCGCGGGCAAGCGAAATCACAGCTGCGATTCGATCGGAAACAAGCCCAGAAACCATACTTCCATGCGCCGCGCCGCCGATACTTCCGGTTCGTGATCGAGTTCGGTCACTTTCCCGTCCGCGTCAGTCTGAATCCACTTGAGCCGCCCCTTCCCGGCCGGGTCGGTCCTCGATTCGACTCGCCACGCGATTTGATCGAGCCGCGGCTCCAGGTCCGCCGCGACTTCCGACGCAATCGCCGCGCTCTCGCAGTAAACGCCGATCTCGGTATTGAGATTCAGCGAACGCGGATCGAGATTCATCGAACCGATGAAGATGCTCTTGCGATCGAACACATAGGTCTTCGCATGCAGCGAAGCACGCGACGAGCCGATGATGACCTGCTTCGAAATGCTCTTGTCGCCGGACGGCCGCCGTTCGTAAAGCCTCACGCCGGCTTCCAGCAGCGCACGCCGATAGCGCCGGTAGCCGGCATGCACGGCCGCGACGTCGGTCGATGCGAGCGAGTTGGTCAGGATCGTCACGCGCACGCCGCGTGTCGTGAGCGCGTGCAGGCGTTCGACCATGTCCTTGCCCGGCACGAAGTACGGCGACACGATCAGCAGCTCCTGCTCGGGCCGCAACGCGAGTGCGCGCAGTTGCGGCATGAGGTGCCCGTCGCTGTCCTTCGGCGAGCGTGCGATCTTCGCCGGATCGTCGTACAGGACCGTCGCCTGGCCCCAGGACAGCTCGGTGCCCTGCCCGTGCACGATCTGGTCGAGCCTGTGTCGCGCCTCGAGCACGTACGGATTGTCCTCCATCGCGCGCAGGTAATCGCGCAACCGTTCGCGCTCCCGGTCGAGGCCGCCCGGCGCCGCGTCGTGCCCGACCAGCGCATCGATCGGATACGCATACGGCGAATTCCAGAACGTATCGAATTCGGTCGAGATGTCGTTCACGACGGGGCCGTGCACGACCACATCGAGATCGCCGAACTCCAGCATCGACGACGCGCCGAAATATTCGTCTCCGATATTGCGGCCGCCGACGATCGCCGCCTGGTTGTCCGCGATCATCGCCTTGTTGTGCATGCGCCGGTTGACGCGGGAGAATTCGAGCACCGTGCCGATCTTCTTGAAGTGGCGTGTGGCGACTGGATTGAAGAGCCGGATCTCGATGTTCGGATGCGAACTGATCTCGAGCAGCTTTTGGTCGTCCGCATTCGTCCCGAGATCGTCGAGCAGCGCGCGCACGCGAACCCCGCGATCGGCCGCACGGATGATCGCATCCGCGAGCTCGTGCCCGGTCAGGTCGTCGTGCCAGATGTAGTACTGAAGGTCCAGTGAGCGGTCCGCGCGATCGGCGAGCAGCACGCGCGCATCGAGTGCATCGACGGGATCGCGCAGCAGATGAAACGCGTCCTGCCCCGGATGGGCGGCGGCCTGCTGGCGGAACGCGACGCCGAGGCGCGTGGTTTCCGTATCGGTAAATGCGTGCGTTGGCGCGCGACCGGCCTGCGGCGGCAGGCTGGCGCATGCGGCAAGCATCAGCAACGATAGAATCGCACTCCACGAACGCAACGTGATCATGATGGCCGCCCCCACTGTCGGGCGAAGTCTGTTTGTGTTTGTTCTGGCTGCCGGACGGAACGCGGCGCTGCCCTGCCGTTCGCGCACTCGACGATTCTCGATCGTGCGCGCCGACCGCGCTACAGCATACTTCGATTGATATCGGCACGGCACGCTCCGCGCGTTTTCCCGGTGGCGGCGATGCGACACGCGACGCCGGCGTGAACGCATTCAACACGCTCGACACATTCAGGCAGCGCGCAAAAGAAAAACCCGCGAAGCCTTGCGGCGTCGCGGGTTTCGAGACTTCCTTGGATAGCCTTGGAAGGGAATCTGGTGGGCCCCCCGGGAGTCGAACCCGGCACCAACGAATTATGAGTTCGCTGCTCTAACCAAGCATGAGCTAGGGGCCCAGACAAGAAGCAACGTGTGCTACACGCCACTCCGGCAACCAAGCCGGGCCGGCATTGTAACAACAAAGACGCTAAAGAGGACAAACGCCACCGGTATCACGCGGATACCGGCGGCGTTCGCAAGTAAGACGCTGGAAATCAGTTCCCTTCGAGGAACGACTTCAGCTTGTCGGAACGGCTCGGGTGACGCAGCTTGCGCAGCGCCTTGGCCTCGATCTGACGGATCCGCTCGCGGGTGACGTCGAACTGCTTGCCGACTTCCTCGAGCGTGTGATCGGTGCTCATCTCGATACCGAAGCGCATCCGCAGCACCTTCGCCTCGCGCGGCGTCAGCGAATCGAGCACGTCCTTCACGACGTCGCGCATGCTTGCATGCAGCGCGGCATCCGCCGGCGCGACCGTGTTGTTGTCCTCGATGAAGTCGCCGAGATGGGAATCGTCGTCGTCACCGATCGGCGTTTCCATCGAGATCGGCTCCTTCGCGATCTTCATGATCTTGCGGATCTTGTCTTCCGGCATCTCCATCTTCTCGGCGAGCGTTGCCGGATCCGGCTCGAGACCGGTTTCCTGCAGGATCTGCCGCGAGATGCGGTTCATCTTGTTGATCGTTTCGATCATGTGAACCGGAATACGGATCGTGCGCGCCTGGTCCGCGATCGAACGCGTGATGGCCTGGCGAATCCACCACGTTGCATAGGTCGAGAACTTGTAGCCGCGACGGTATTCGAACTTGTCCACCGCCTTCATCAGGCCGATGTTGCCTTCCTGGATCAGGTCGAGGAACTGCAGGCCGCGGTTCGTGTACTTCTTCGCGATCGAAATCACGAGACGCAGGTTCGCCTCGGTCATTTCACGCTTCGCCTGACGTGCCTTCAGTTCGCCGGCCGCCATCTGGCGGTTGGTTTCCTTCAGGTCCTTCAGCGGCAGCACGACGCGCGCCTGCAGGTCGAGCAGACGCTGCTGCTGTTCGCGGATCGCCGGGATATTGCGCGACAGGACCGCGCTGTACGAATGACCTTCGGCCGCGATCTTCTCGGCCCAGTCGAGATCCGTCTCGCTGCCGGGGAAGCGCGCGATGAATTCCGAACGCGGCATGCCGCACTTGTCGACGACGATGTGCAGAATCTGGCGCTCGACCTGACGCACTTCGTCCACTTGCGCACGCAGCGTGTCGCACAGACGCTCGACGGTACGCGCGGTGAAGCGGATCGTCATCAGTTCGGTCTGGATCGTTTCCTGCGCCTTCAGGTAGGACTTCGACTTGTAGCCTTCCTTCTCGAACGCGCGGCGCATCTTGTCGAACCACTCGCTGATCTGCGAGAACTTGTCGAGCGATGCGCGCTTGAGGGCTTCGAGCTGGGCGGCGTTGGCGGTTGCCTGGGCGGCACCGTCATCATCCTCCTCTTCCTCTTCTTCCTCTTCCTCTTCTGCTTCCTCGTCCTCGTTCTCGATCGCTTCGGCTTCCTTCGCCGAGAAACCGTCCGTATCGGCGGAGTCCGAAGCATTCGGATCGAGCAGGCCGTCGACGAGTTCGTCGACGCGGATCTCTTCGTTCGCGACGCGCTCGGCCATCGCGAGGATGTCGGCGATCGTCGTCGGGCACGCGGAAATCGCCATCACCATGTGGCGCAGGCCGTCCTCGATCCGCTTCGCGATCTCGATTTCGCCTTCGCGCGTGAGCAGCTCGACCGTGCCCATCTCGCGCATGTACATCCGGACCGGATCGGTCGTGCGACCGAATTCCGAATCGACGGTCGACAGCGCGACTTCCGCTTCTTCCTCGACTTCATCGTCCGACGACGCGGCCGGCGCGTTGTCGTTCAGGAGCAGCGTTTCCGCGTCCGGCGCCTGCTCGTAAACCGCCACGCCCATGTCGTTGAACGTGCCGATGATGCCTTCGAGGGCTTCGGTCTCGGTGAAGTTGTCCGGCAGGTGGTCGTTGATTTCGGCATACGTGAGGAAGCCACGCTCCTTGCCGAGCTTGATCAGCGCGCGCAGCTTCACGCGGCGCTCTTCGAGCTCCTCGGCCGTGCCGGGCGTGCTCGTCGCGAACGCTTCCTTCAGCAGCGCCTTTTCCTTGGCGCGACGATCGCGCACCTTGGATTTGCCCGGGGCAGCCGCGGCTGCGGGCTGCTCGTCGCTCTGATTTGCGTCGTCATCGACGGATACTTCGTTCAGCTTTTTGGTCATGGAGTTCGCCGTACCGGCTATATCGACTCGCGGCTGCTGGACGACAGCCGGTTGAACCGTGGGTGCATGAGTAGTACGTACTGCCGTTTCGTCCGCGGCGGCAGTCGTGTCCCTTGCGCTTTTCGCACTTGCCCGCTTCGCCGCCGGCTTGGCCGGCCCGGAGTCGGGTCTGGCGGCAGCCCGTGTTCTGGCTGCCGGCGCCGGCGCAGCCTGAGCAGTGCCGGCCGCGGTTTTCTTTCCTGCCGGGGCTGACGTGGCTGAAGACACTGTCCTGGTGGAAGAAGCAGACTTGGCCGCTGTGACCTTCGTGGTCGGCTCCGTCGAGCCCTTGCCTGTTGCTTTCTTTCCGCCTGTCGTCTTTGCCATCGCGAATCTCGCCTCTGCTTAGAAAACAAACCGCTGGAAACCTTATATTATAGCACGCTGGGGCGCCCTCTCTTGGCGCCCCGGCCGCCTACAGCCCGAGCCGACGCTTCATGTCGGTTCGCTGCTGGTTCAATTCCGTCAATTCCGCCAGTTCCTCGGGTGTGAAGGTGGACTGCCGCGCAAGCCGATCGAGCCGGTCGCAGCAGGCGTCATAGCGCATCTTGAGCACCGCGGCCTGCAGCTCCTCCCCCGCGATCCGTTCCTGTTCACGCTGCCGCTCGGGCACCGTCTCGTCTTCCGGATTCTGTAACAGCAAATCGCGGACGTTTTCATCATAGTCCAGAATTTCGCGGAAGATTTCCTCGTAAGTCGCGCCGTTCGAGGACGTCCGCAGGACATCCGACAGCAGCCGGAACTCCGCGCCGTCGCCCAGCGCACGCGCATGCTCGACGACTTCGGCGAACAGCTCGCCGATCCGCGGCAGCGCGCGCAGGGTCGCAAGCTGTTCGTCGTCGAGCTGCGACGCGATCCGCGGATGCATCACGAGCGTACGCAACGCGCGCTTTTCGCTGTCCGTCACACGCCGCCGCTCGCTGCGCGCGGGCGCCTGGCGCGCCGGCGCCGCGATGCGCGCATCGACATCCGACAGCGCCGCGACTTCCTCGAACGGGATATCGAGCCGGTCGGCGAACATGTGCATGATCTGCGCGCGCAACGCGTTCGCCGGCAGCGCCTGCAGCAGCGGCTTCGCGTCGAACAGCGCCTTCGCTCGACCTTCCGGCTGGTCGAGCGCCTTGCCGGCAATTGCTTCGTTCAACAGAAATTGTGACAGCGGCATCGCGCGCTCGACCTGCTCGGAAAACGCGTCCGCGCCGAATTCGCGTACGTAGCTGTCCGGATCGTGCTCGGACGGCAGGAAAAGGAATCGGATCGTCCGGTTGTCCGCCGCATGCGGCAGACACGCCTCGAGCGCGCGGCGCGCCGCACGCCGGCCGGCCGAGTCGCCGTCGAAGCTGAAAATGACCGTGTCCGTCTGACGCAGCAACTTCTGCACATGGATCGGCGTGCACGCCGTGCCGAGCGTCGCAACCGCGTTCGGGAAGCCGAGCTGCGCGAGCGCGACGACGTCCATGTAGCCTTCGACGACCAGCACGTACTTGCGCTCGCGGATCGCAAGGCGCGCCTCGAACAGCCCGTACAGCTCGCTGCCCTTGTTGAACAACGGCGTTTCGGGCGAATTCAGGTACTTCGGCTCACCGCTGCCGAGCACGCGGCCGCCGAACCCGATCACCTGCCCCTTCACGTTGCGGATCGGGAACATGATCCGCTCGCGGAACCGGTCGTAGCGTCGCGCGACGCCCTGCGCATCGGTTTTCTCGCTGACGATCACGAGCCCCGATTCGACGAGCGAGTCGTCGCGGTAGTCCGGGAACGCGGTTTCGAGGTTCTGCCAGCCGTCCGGCGCATAGCCCAGCCCGAAGCGCGCGGCAATCTCGCCGGTCAGGCCCCGGTTCTTCAGATACTGGATCGCGACGGTCGCGCCGCGCAATTGCTTGCGGTAGTAGTCGCACGCGGTGGACATCACGTCGGACAGCGCGGTCGCGACCGATTTCGACACGGGCGCCGGATAGTCACCGCCACCCGCACCGCCTCCGCCGCGCATGGACGGCTCGTGCGGCACGGTCAGTCCGACCGATTGCGCGAGCTCCTGCACGGCTTCCGGGAACGTGAGCCCCGCATGCTCCATCAGGAAACCGATCGCCGTGCCGTGCGCGCCGCAGCCGAAGCAGTGATAGAACTGCTTGGTCGGGCTGACGGTAAACGACGGGCTCTTCTCGTTATGGAACGGGCACAACCCCATGAAGTTGGCGCCGCCCTTCTTGAGCTGCACATACCGGCCCACCACGTCGACGATATCGACGCGGTTCAGCAAATCCTGCAGGAACGAATGCGGAATCACCGTGGGATCGAGCGAAAAAAAGACAATACGACGCCCCGGCGCACGCGCATGCGGCGCGCCGGGAAGCGGGTTTTACTTCGACAGCGCGGCCTTGACCTGCGCGGAAACGGCCGTCATGTCGGCCCGGCCGGCAAGCTTGCCCTTCAGCACGCCCATCACCTTGCCCATGTCCTGCGGGCCGGCCGCGCCCGTTGCCGCGACAGCGGCCTGGACTTCGGCAGCCACTTCGGCGTCCGAAAGCTGCGCGGGCATGTAGGCGCCCAGCACGGTCAGCTCGGCCTGTTCCTTCGCGACGAGATCGTCGCGGCCTGCGGCTTCGAACTGGCTGATCGAGTCCTTGCGCTGCTTGATCATCTTGTCGATCACGGCGGTGATGCCCGCGTCGTCGAGGGTCACCCGATCATCGACCTCGCGCTGCTTGATCGCGGCCATCAGCAGGCGAATCGTCGCCAGACGCTCGCTTTCCTTCGCGCGCATCGCGGCCTTCATGTCTTCGCTGATCTGCTCTTTCAAACTCATCTTGCACCCGGGATGGAAACGTGACTTCAACGCCCGCGAACGGGCGTCAACACAAAAACCCGCTTGGGACTAAGTCTCAAGCGGGTTGCTCGAATCCGGCATCGGCGACTCGCAGCCCCAGATCGAGGCCGATCGTGCGGAGGTCGCCGGTGCGCCGCTCAGTGAATCGCGCGGCGCTCAATCGTTCAGTACAGCTTCTTCGGCAGCGTCTGGCTGCGGATCCGCTTGTAATGACGCTTCACTGCGGCAGCCTTCTTGCGCTTGCGCTCGGCGGTCGGCTTCTCGTAAAACTCCCGCGCACGAAGCTCGGTCAGCAGACCATTCTTCTCGATCGTGCGCTTGAAGCGGCGCATGGCGACTTCGAACGGCTCGTTTTCTTTAACGCGAATGATCGTCATGATCCGACACGAATAAAGGTTTGCAGGGAAGATTTGCAAGTATAGCAGAGCGCCACGCAAAGACATAAGGGCCGGCCCCCGTCAACGGGGGCCGGCGCAGCCGTGTCAGGCGCCCCGCGCAAACTCCGCCGCCGCCTGCCCGGCCGCCGTGCCGGATGCCCACGCCCACTGGAAGTTGTAGCCGCCGAGCCAGCCCGTCACGTCCACCGCCTCGCCGATGAAGAACAGCCCCGGCACCCGCGCGCTCATCATCGTCGCCGACGACAGTTCGCGCGTATCGACGCCGCCCTTCGTCACCTCGGCCTTCTTGTAGCCCTCGGTGCCGTTCGGCGTCAGCGTCCAACCGGACAGCGCATCGCCGATCTGACGCAGCATCTTGTCGGGCAGGTCCGCGAGCCGCGCGTCCGCCGCGACGCGATGCGTGTCGAGCCAGACGTGAGCGAGGCGCGACGGCACCCAGTCCGCGAGCAGCGAGCCGATCTGGCGCTTCGACGTGCGCTTCGCGTCGAGCAGGTCGGCCACCACGTCACGCTGCGGCAGCAGGTCGATGCGGATCGGGTCGCCGGATTGCCAGTAGCTGGAAATCTGCAGGATGCTGGGGCCCGACAGGCCCCGATGGGTCAGTAGCAGATCCTCGACGAATTCGCCGCCATGCTTCTTGTCGCCGGTCGACACGCGCACTTCGAGCGACACGCCGGACAGCGCCGCGAACGGCTCCCAGTCCCGCTGCGCAAAGGTGAGCGGCACGAGCGCGGGCCGCGTATCGACGAGCTTGTGGCCGAACTGCTTCGCGAGCCGGTAGCCGAAGTCGGTCGCGCCGATCTTCGGGATCGACAGTCCGCCGGTGGCGACGATCAGCGCGCGTGCGCGGATCGGCCCCGCCTGCTGCGTGTCGAGCGTGAAGCCGTCGGCCGGCGCGTGGCGCACCGCGTCGACGGCCACCGGCCGGCGCCAGGCAATCCCGCCCGCATCGCATTCGTGCTTCAGCATGTCGATGATCGCGTCGCTGCCGTGATCGCAAAAGAGCTGCCCCTTGTGCTTTTCGTGCCAGGTGACGTGATGGCGCTTGAGCAGCCCGAGGAAGTCGCGCGGCGTGTAGCGCGCAAGCGCCGAGCGCGCGAAATGCGGATTCGACGACAGATAATTGTCGGGGCCCGCATGGAGATTCGTGAAGTTGCAGCGGCCGCCGCCCGAGATGCGGATTTTCTCGGCGAGCCGCGGCGCGTGGTCGATCAGCACCACGCGGCGGCCGAGTTGCCCGGCGACTGCGGCGCTCATCATCCCGGCGGCGCCCGCGCCGATCACGGCGATATCGTAAGTTTCCATGGCGCGGATTGTACCTGCCTGGCCGCGCACCCGGGCCGCACCCCAGCGGCGGCAGGCCCTCGCCTGCTATAATTTGCGGTTACGTTTACCTTCGTGCGGCGCGCTCGACGCAGCTCGCACTGCCTCTACCCATGCTCGTTCTCGGCATCGAAAGCTCCTGCGACGAAACCGGCCTCGCGCTCTACGACACGCAGCGCGGCCTGCTCGCGCATGCGCTTCATTCGCAGATCGCGATGCACCGCGAATACGGCGGCGTCGTGCCCGAGCTCGCATCGCGCGACCACATCCGCCGCGCGCTGCCGCTGCTCGAGGAAGTCATGGCGCAAAGCGGCACGCGCCGCGAGGACATCGACGCGATCGCATTCACTCAAGGCCCCGGCCTGGCCGGCGCGCTGCTGGTCGGCGCGAGCATCGCGAATGCGCTCGCGCTGGCATGGAACAAGCCGACCGTCGGCATCCATCACCTCGAAGGCCACCTGCTGTCCCCGCTGCTCGTCGACGAACCGCCGCCGTTCCCGTTCATCGCGCTGCTGGTGTCGGGCGGCCACACGCAACTGATGCGCGTGACCGATGTCGGCGTGTACGAGACGCTCGGCGAGACGCTCGACGACGCGGCCGGCGAAGCATTCGACAAGACGGCGAAGCTGATCGGCCTCGGCTACCCGGGCGGCCCGGAAGTGTCGAAACTCGCGGAAACGGGCACGCCGGGCGCCGTCGTGCTGCCGCGCCCGATGCTCCATTCGGGCGATCTCGACTTCAGCTTCAGCGGCCTGAAGACGGCCGTGCTCACGCAGATGAAGAAGTTCGAGGCGGCAAAACTCGAAGGCGAAGCGCTCGAACGCGCGAAGGCCGATCTCGCGCGCGGCTTCGTCGACGCGGCCGTCGACGTGCTCGTCGCGAAGTCGCTCGCCGCACTCAAGAAGACGAAGCTCAAGCGCCTCGTAGTGGCGGGCGGCGTCGGCGCGAACCGCCAGTTGCGGGCCGCGTTGTCGGCCGCCGCGACCAAGCGCGGCTTCGACGTGCACTATCCGGATCTTGCGCTCTGCACCGACAACGGCGCGATGATCGCACTCGCCGGCGCATTGCGGCTCGGCCGCTGGCCCGAGCAGGCGAACGCCGACTACGCGTTCACGGTGAAACCGCGCTGGGATCTCGCGTCGCTCGCGCGCTGATTCGCACGACGCACCGGCACGCACCGGACATCACCAGCCAAAACACAAAGGCCGCTCGATCGAGCGGCCTTTTCCGTTACAGCGGCACAACGTCACGCAGCGTGCCGCTTGTCGCGTTCGATCAGCGCATACGCGCTGTGATTGTGGATCGACTCGAAGTTCTCGGCTTCGAGCACGTAGGCGACGACGCGGTCATCCGCATCGAGACGCTGCGCGACGTCGCGCACCAGATCCTCGACGAACTTCGGATTTTCGTACGCACGCTCCGTGACGAACTTCTCGTCCGGACGCTTCAGCAAGCCCCACAGCTCGCACGACGCTTCTTCTTCCGCGATGCGGATCAGCGCCTCGACCGGCAGGTCGGCCGCGAGCTCGGCGTCGATCGTCACGTGCGAGCGCTGGTTGTGCGCACCGTACTGCGAGATCTTCTTCGAGCACGGGCACAGGCTCGTCACCGGCACGAGCACCTTCAGGAACAGCCGCGCTTCGCCGTTGCGGCTTTCGCCCGCGAGCGTCACTTCGTAGTCGAGCAGGCTCTGCACGCCCGACACCGGTGCCGTCTTGTTCACGAAGTACGGGAACGTGACCTCGATGCGGCCGGCCTCGGCTTCCAGCTTCTCGAGCATCGACGCGAGCATCGCACGGAAGCGCTCGACCGTCAGCGGCGCACGATTCTCCTCGAGCAGCGCGACGAAGCGCGACATGTGCGTGCCCTTCTGATCGGCAGGCAGGCGCACGTCGAGATTCCAGACGCCGACGGTCGGCTGCACGTCGCCGCTCTCGGTGCACACCGTCAACGGATGCCGGACCGCCTTCACGCCCACGCGCTGAATCGGAATCTGGCGGGTATCCACCGTGCTCTGCACGTCGGGCATCACGAAGGCGGGATTCATCTGGTTCATCTTTTTCAATCCTTGTAAGCCGCGCGTCCGACGACGCGCACGCCGCGTCATGCGGCAGCCGGAAAAGCAACATGGGCCCGCAGGCCCATGTTTTCCGCATCAATGTAGACCGGTTGCGCCAGTCGCACCGACGCCGCCCGCAGGCGGCGCCAGCTTATGCGACGCGCTTCGCCTGACCGGCGACATCGGCCGCCGCGTTGAGGAAGCGTTCGCGAATCGATTTCGCGATGCCCGCGCCGTCGAGGCCGCATTGCGACAACAGCTTTGCGTGGTCGCCGTGATCGACGAACTGGTCAGGGAGGCCCAATTGTAGTACGGGTCGGATAACCCCACTCTCCATCAGGGCTTCCACGCAGGCCGAGCCCGCGCCGCCCATCACACAACCTTCCTCGACCGTAACAAGGTAGTTGTGCGTCTCGGCGAGTTCGCGCACGAGCGCGGCATCGACCGGCTTCACGAAGCGCATGTTCGCGACCGTTGCATCGAGCTCCTCGCCGGCCACAAGCGACGGCGCAACCATCGTGCCGAACGCGAGGATCGCGACGCGCTTGCCTTCCGGCTGCGACGTGCGGCGACGCACTTCACCCTTGCCCAGCGGAATTTCGGTGAATTCCTTCACCGTCGCCACACCCGTGCCCGCGCCGCGCGGATAACGCACCGCAGTCGGGTTCGGCTGCTGAAGCGCCGTGTGCAGCATCTGGCGGCACTCGTTCTCGTCGGACGCGGCCATGATCGTCATGTTCGGAATGCAGCGCATGAATGCGAGATCGTACGCGCCCGCGTGCGTCGCACCGTCCGCGCCGACGAGGCCCGCGCGGTCGATCGCGAACACGACCGGCAGGTTCTGCAGCGCGACGTCGTGGATCAGCTGGTCGTACGCACGCTGCAGGAACGTCGAGTAGATCGCGACAACGGGCTTCAGCCCTTCGGTCGCGAGGCCGCCCGCGAACGTCACCGCGTGCTGCTCGGCGATGCCGACGTCGTAGTAGCGATCCTTGAAGCGCTTCTCAAACTCGACCATGCCCGAGCCTTCGCGCATCGCGGGCGTGATGCCGACGACGCGCGAATCGCGCTCGGCTTCATCGCACAGCCATTCGCCGAACACCTGCGTGTATGTCTTCTTCGCGGGCGTGGCCGACGGCTTGATGCCTTCTGCCGGGTTGAACTTGCCGGGGCCGTGGTAGAGCACGGGATCGGCTTCGGCGAGCTTGTAGCCCTGGCCTTTCTTCGTCACCACGTGCAGGAATTGCGGGCCGCGCAGTTCGCGGATGTTCTGCAGCGTCGGGATCAGCGAATCGAGATCGTGACCGTCGATCGGGCCGATGTAGTTGAAGCCGAACTCTTCGAACAGCGTGGCCGGCACGACCATGCCCTTCGCGTGCTCCTCGAGCTTGCGCGCGAGTTCGAGCATCGGCGGCGCGACGCTCAGCACGCGCTCGACGCCCGCACGCGCGGCCGCGTAGAAGCGGCCCGACATCAGGCGCGCGAGATGGCGGTTCAGCGCGCCGACCGGCGGCGAAATCGACATGTCGTTGTCGTTGAGGATCACGAGCAGCTTCGCATCCTCCGACACGCCCGCGTTGTTCATCGCCTCGAACGCCATGCCAGCCGTCATCGCGCCGTCGCCGATCACCGCGATCGAGAAGCGGTCGTCGCCGTTCAGCTGGCTGCCGATCGCCATCCCGAGCGCCGCCGAGATCGACGTGCTCGAATGCGCGGTGCCGAACGTGTCGTATTCGGACTCGCTGCGGCGCGGGAAACCCGAGATGCCCCCGTACTGGCGCAGCGAATGCATCTGGTCGCGGCGGCCCGTCAGGATCTTGTGCGGGTAGGTCTGGTGACCCACGTCCCAGACGATCCGGTCGTTCGGCGTGTTGAACACGTAGTGCAACGCGATCGTCAGCTCGACCGTCCCGAGGTTGGACGACAGATGGCCGCCCGTCTTCGACACGCTGTCGAGCACGAACGCGCGCAGTTCATCCGCGAGCGGTTGGAGTTGGCGACGATCGAGGCGGCGCAGATCCGCCGGGTCGTCGATGGTTTTCAGCAAGTCGTACATCGTCGTTCCATTGTAGGAAATCAAACGCGCCCGCATTCTATTGCACGCACCGTAGCGTGTGCGCAGCGGCGGGCTTCGCGTCAGCTGACCCGGTTCACCACCAGGTCGGCAAGTTCGGCGAGACGCTGTGCGCGTGCGCCGAACGGTTTCAGCGCATCGTGCGCTTCGGCGCGCAGCTGGGCCGCGAGCTCACGCGATGCGTCGAGGCCGAGGATCGATACGTAGGTCGGCTTGTCGTTCGCCGCATCCTTGCCTGCCGTCTTGCCGAGCGTCGCCGAATCGGTCGTGACGTCGAGAATGTCGTCGACGACCTGGAAGGCCAGACCCACGGCGCCCGCGTAAACGTCGAGCGCGGCCATCGCTTCCGCCGACGGCGTGTCGCCGGCCAGCGCGCCCATCCGCACGGCGGCACGCAGCAGCGCGCCCGTCTTCATCCGGTGCATCGTCTCGAGCTGTTCGCGCGTCAGCTTGAGGCCGACGCTCGCCAGGTCGATCGCTTGCCCGCCGGCCATGCCGATCGAGCCGCTCGCCAGCGCCAGCTCGCGCACGAGCGCAGCCTGCTGCACCGGAGTCAGTGCCACGGCGTCGGTCAGCGCGACGAATGCCTGCGACTGCAGCGCATCGCCGACCAGCAGCGCCGTCGGCTCGTCATACTGCACGTGCACGGTCGGCTTGCCGCGTCGCAGCGCGTCGTCGTCCATGCACGGCATGTCGTCGTGCACGAGCGAGTAAACGTGGATCATCTCCAGCGCCGCCGCCGCTGCGTTGCGCGCCGCTTCGGTCGCGCCGGTCAGTTCGCCTGCTGCATGGCACAGCAGCGGGCGAACGCGTTTGCCGCCGCCGAGGACCGCATAACGCATCGCTTCGTGAAGCTGCGTGGGCACCACATTATCAGCCGGCAAATAGTGGCCGAGTGCGTCCTCGACACGGTCGAGCACGGACCGCATCCATTGTTCGAATGTCATAGATCGTCGTCTTCGCCGTCCGTGGCGGCCGTGCCGGACGAAAGCGGCTTCAGGGTCGCGCCGTCCAGCACGCGAACCTGCTGCTCCACTTTCTCGAGCTGCTGTTGGCAAAACGCAACGAGGGTCGCACCGCGGCGATACGCCGCCAGTGAATCCTCGAGGCTCAACGCGCCGCCTTCCATCCGTGCAACCAGCGTCTCGAGTTCCGCGAGCGCCATCTCATAATTGTCCGGCAACGGTTCGGTGCCATTGCCGGGCGGCGTGGCGCCTGGGGATGCGGTTTTCGCCATGGACGAGGGTGTCAAATTTCAAAACAAGTCGGACATTCTACGGCAAAAGAGAATTCTCCGATCTGCCGACGTGGGCACCCCGGCATATCTTCCGGCCCCATCTTCGACACACGGGGTGCGCACCCCGATTGTCTCCCGACAAAAAATTGACACAAATCAGGCACTTAATCCTAGCCTTGCGAGGCGAACCGGGTATAATTCCCCGTTTCCCTAAATCGATTTTTCGATGGTTGGGTTGTTCACTGCTTTCACGCTAACACCGGGAGTGGGAATGTCCAATCTGAGCGATGCGCTTCAGTTGAAGTCGGCCCACAGCCAGCTTCCAGTCACTGCATATTTCGATGAGGCGCTCCTTGAGCGCGAGATCGAAACCCTCTTCAAGAAAGGACCTCGTTACGTCGGGCACGAATTGATGGTGCGCGAGGCGGGGGATTATTTTGCGCTGCCGTCCGAGAAGGAAGGTCGCGTGCTGGTCCGCAACCCGGCGAACCAGATCGAACTGCTGTCGAACGTGTGCCGTCACCGGCAGGCGATCATGCTGAACGGGCGCGGCCACACGCAGAACATCGTGTGTCCGCTACACCGCTGGACGTACGATCTGGAAGGCCAACTGCTCGGCGCGCCGCACTTCCCCGACAAGCCGTGCCTGAACCTCGGCAAGAGCCCGCTGCAGAACTGGCAGGGGCTGCTGTTCGAGGCCGAAGGCCGCAACGTCGCGCGCGATCTCGCGAACCTCGGCACGAAGCATCACTTCGACTTCTCCGAGTATCACTTCGATCACGTCGAAGTGCACGAGTGCGATTACAACTGGAAGACGTTCATCGAGGTCTACCTCGAGGATTATCACGTCGTCCCGTTCCACCCGGGCCTCGGCAGCTTCGTGTCGTGCGACGATCTCAAATGGGAGTTCGGCGACTGGTACAGCGTGCAGACGGTCGGCGTGCACAACGCCCTCGCGAAACCGGGCAGCGCGACCTACCAGAAGTGGCACGAGCAGGTGCTCAAGTTCCGCAACGGCGTGCCGCCGGAGTTCGGCGCGATCTGGATGGTCTACTACCCGGGCCTGATGATCGAGTGGTATCCGCACGTGCTCGTCGTGTCGTGGCTGATTCCGCGCGGGCCGCAGAAGACGACCAACATCGTCGAGTTCTATTACCCCGAGGAAATCGCGTTGTTCGAACGCGAGTTCGTCGAGGCCGAGCGCGCAGCCTATATGGAAACGGCCATCGAGGACGACGAAATTGCGATGCGGATGGACGCGGGTCGCCGCGCACTGATGGCGCGCGGCGAATCGCAGGTCGGGCCATACCAGAGCCCGATGGAAGACGGCATGCAGCACTTCCACGAGTTCCTGCGCCGCCACCTCGGCGACATCTGACCGCGCGCGGCGCGCCAGCGCCGCATGGCATTCGGCATATCAAAAGACGGGTTTCGGCCCGTCTTTTTTTGTTTAGACTTGGAGTATCAGGCCGTTTGCACTCCAGGGAGCCGTCATGCCACACACCCACTACACCACGCTCATCTCCGCAGCCAATCTCGCCGAGCGGCTGGCCGCGGCGCCGGGCAGCGTCGCCGTGTTCGACTGCCGCTTCGACCTCGTCGATCCGGGCGCAGGCGAAGCCGCCTATGCGGCCGGCCATATCCCCGGCGCGCAGTATCTCCATCTCGACCGCGACCTGTCCGGCCGCAAGACCGGCACCAACGGGCGCCATCCGCTGCCGACCCGCGACGCATTCGCGACGCTGATCGCCAGCCGCGGCGTCAAGCAGGGCCAGCAGGTCATCGCCTATGACGCACAAGGCGGCGCCTATGCGGCGCGGCTTTGGTGGCTGCTGCGCTGGCTCGGGCACGATTCCGTCGCGCTGCTCGACGGCGGCCTGCAGGCGTGGGAAGCGGCCGGCCAGCCGCTGACCACCGACGTGCCGCATCCGGCCGCCGGCGACTTCCGCGCGACGACCCCGCTCGAATCGACGGTCGACGCGGCAGCCGTGCTCGCGAACGTGACGTCGGCCACGCGCGTCGTGATCGATGCGCGCGCACCGGATCGCTATCGCGGCGAAAACGAAACGATCGATCGTGTCGGCGGCCACATTCCCGGCGCACGCAACCGGTTCTTCAAGGACAACCTGGCCGCCGACGGCCGCTTCAAGACCGGCCATGAGCTGCGCGAGACATTCACCACGCTGCTGGCCGGCACCGAACCGAACAGCGTGATCCTGCAATGCGGGTCCGGCGTGACCGCATGCCACAACGCGCTCGCGCTCGAAATCGCGGGGCTGCATGGCGCGTCGCTGTATCCGGGCTCGTGGAGCGAATGGAGCGCCGATCCGTCGCGTCCGATCGCGACCGGCCCGAACCCGTAAGCACCTGCGCGGCGCGACGACAAGGCGGCGGCATCTGCCGCCTTGTCGTTCACATCACGCCGTACTTGTGGAACCACTCGATCGCGCGCTTCCAGCCGTCCTCGGCGTCGCCCTTCACGTAACTCGGCCGATAATCGGCGAAGAACGCGTGGCCGGCATCCGGATACACGACGATCTCCGATTGACGCGCGAGCTTCGAATCGCTCGTCTGGATTGCCTTGCGCATGTCCGCGAGCGACGCCTGCGTGATGTTCGTGTCCTTCTCGCCGTACAGCCCGAGCACGGGTACCTTCAGCAACGACGCATGATCGACCGGATTGAACGGCGTCATCTCGTCGGTCGTGCCCTCGACGAACCCGTACCATGCGACGGCCGCGCGCACCTGCGGATTATGCTCCGCGTACAGCCACGCCTGGCGGCCGCCCCAGCAGAACCCCGTCACGCCGAGACGCGACAGGTCACCGCCGTTCTTGCCGGCCCACGCGACGGTCGCATCGAGATCCTCGGTGACCTGCCGGTCAGGCACCTTGCTGATGATGTTGTCGAAAAGCTCCTTCATCGTCGGATACTTCGACGCATTGCCCTGGCGCGCGAACAGGTCCGGCGCGATCGCCAGATAGCCGAGCTTCGCGAAGCGGCGGCAGACGTCGGCGATATGCGCATGCACGCCGAAGATCTCGTGGATCACGATGACGACCGGCAGGTTCGTCTTGTCGACCGGCTGCGCGCGATACGCGGGGATGCTCGCGTCGCCCGAGCGGATCTCGATGGTGTCGACGTCCAGCCCGGTGCTGTCGGTCGTGATCGTCTGCGCCGACACGGGCAGCACGGCCGCCGCGAAGGTGCCGCCCAGCGCGGCCTGCATGAACTTGCGGCGCGAGAACGGAACGTGGGGAACCAGGCTGTCGACTTCGGGTTTCAACATGAATGCACTCCTCGATTGGGCACCGCCGTCGCGGCCAGGGACTCGACCCGGCGTCATGCCGGCGGACGGCGCGGATGTCGCGGCGGTTGGCACCCCGCCGCAAGCGGAAACCCGGACAAGATGCCCAATAATCCGTTGTCGCGTCAACTGTCAGATGTGTAAGACTCGATTACGACGGTGTAATGCGTGGCATCCGACAATATCGACAACCGCGGCGCCCCGGCCCGGCAAATCCATGCGGGGCACGCATGCGGCGAGCGCCGTCGCGCGCTCGAATGTCCACGGATTGAAACCAAACGATGCGCAGGCCGGTGCGCGAATCCGGGGTCAACCGCACTTGAAACGACAACGGGCAGGAAACGCGCTCGATACGCGTTCCCTGCCCGTCGGAGCACGAACCGCGCGGTCAGTGCAGTTTGACGCGCGGCAGCGTCGTGCGGCGCAGCCAGTGCGCGAACGTATCGAGCATCATGCGCGGATAGCCGTGCAGCGCCGCGATGTGCAGGCGGTACAGCGACATGTACATGAAGCGCGCGAACAGCCCTTCGATCAGCATGTTGCCGCCGATCAGGCCGCCCATCAGGTTGCCGACCGCGCTGAAGTGACCGAGCGACACGAGCGAACCAAAATCGCGATATGTGAACTCGGGCAGCTGACGTCCGTCGAGCCGGCAGCCGATCGCCTTCAGCAGAAAGCTCGCCTGCTGGTGCGCGGCCTGCGCACGCGGCGGCACGTTGCGCTCGTTGCCGGGCCATACGCATGCCGCGCAATCGCCGAGTGCGAAGACGTTGTCGTCGGTGAAGGTCTGCAGTGTGCGACGCACGTCGAGCTGGCCGAGCTTGTTGACCTGCAGGCCGTCAAGATTCGACAGCACGGACGGCGCCTTGATGCCGGCCGCCCAGACCGTGAGATCCGCGCGCACCGACTTGCCGCTCGCGGTATGCACGAAACCCGGCGCGACCTCGGTCACACGCTCCGCGAGCATCAATCGCACGCCGAGCTTTTCGAGCAGCTCGGCCGTTGCGGTCGATACGCGCTCCTGCAGCGCAGGCAGAATCCGCGGCCCCGATTCGATCAGCACGATGCCGACGTCGTGCTGCGGGTCGAGCTTGTGCAGCCCATAGACGGACAGCACCTGCGCGGTGTTGCGCAGTTCCGCGGACAACTCGACGCCCGTCGCGCCACCGCCGACGATCACCACCTGGATGCGCGGCTCGTCCGGCGCTCCCGGCGCGGGCTGCGCCGGCGCCTGGTGCTCGGCGCGCATGCACGCGGCGATCAGGCGCTTGCGGAAGCGCTCGGCCTCGCCGACCGTATCGAGCGCAATCGCGTTTTCGGCCGCGCCCTGCACGCCGAAGAAATGCGTCGTGCTGCCGATCGCGATCACGAGCGTGTCGTATTCCAGGTCGCGCGCCGGCAGCAGCTCCTCGCCATCGCTGTCGTTGACGGGCGACAGTGTGATGCGCTTCGCCGCGCGATCGAGCGAGGTCAGTTCGCCCTGCTGAAACTCGAAGCCATGCCAGCGCGCCTGCGCCGCGTATTCGAGTTCCTGCGTGAACGGGTCCATGCTGCCGGCCGCGACCTCGTGCAGCAATGGCTTCCAGATGTGGGTCGGATTGCGGTCGACGAGCGTGACAAGCGCACGCGCGGGACGATTGCCGCGCGCGCTGTAACGATCGCCGAGCCGCGTCGCCAGTTCCAGGCCGCCCGCGCCTCCGCCTACGATGATGATCCGATGCATCCGATTCCCCCTTTGCGATTCGAAACTGCTGCCGCCGGACGATGCAGACGCAATGCGTTCGCGCCGCCCGCTGGATTAACCGGTTCGGACATCATCGATGTGCAGTTCGAAACACTTCGATGCGCCGATCCCGGAACGCGGGGCGCGCTGCCCCCGCGACAATGACCTGACTGACATGCATTGTCCGGGAGCTTGCGCGTTGACCACAAGCAAACCATCTCGATATTCAGCATCCCTGCAACAATATGCCGCGGGACGCGGGAATCACGCTGGGGTGCGTCAGTGTGCCTCTTCCCAGTTCGCGCCGGCACCCACTTCAGCGACCAGCGGCACCTTCAGCTTCGCCACGCCGCACATCATTTCCGGCAGTTTCTCGCGCACGAGCGACAGTTCGTCGTCGGGCACCTCGAGCACCAGTTCGTCGTGCACCTGCATGATCATCCGCGATGCGAGGTGGTCGCGCGTGAGCCAGTCGTCCACCGCGATCATCGACAGCTTGATCAGGTCGGCAGCCGTGCCCTGCATCGGTGCATTGATGGCCGCACGTTCAGCGGCCTGACGGCGCGGGCCGTTGCCGCCGTTGATCTCCGGCAGCCACAGGCGGCGGCCAAAAACGGTTTCGACGTAGCCCTTTTCCTTCGCGGCCGCACGCGTGTCCTCCATGTACTGCGCGACGCCCGGGTAGCGCGCGAAATAGCGGTCGATGTACAGCTTCGCCGCATCGCGCGTGATGCCGAGGTTCGACGCGAGGCCGAACGCGCTCATCCCGTAGATGAGCCCGAAGTTGATCACCTTCGCGATCCGGCGCTGGTCGGAGTTGACTTCCAGCGGCGTCACGCCGAACACTTCGGCGGCCGTTGCGCGGTGGATGTCCTCGCCCTGCGAGAACGCGCGCAGCAGCGACGCGTCGCCCGAAATGTGCGCCATGATCCGCAGTTCGATCTGCGAATAGTCGGCCGACACGATGCGGTGACCCGGCGACGCGATGAACGCCTCGCGGATCCGCCGGCCCTCGGCCGTGCGCACCGGAATGTTCTGAAGATTGGGATCGTTCGACGCAAGGCGGCCCGTTACCGCGACGGCCTGCGCGTAGTTCGTGTGCACGCGGCCCGTTGCAGGATTCACCATGCGCGGCAGCTTGTCGGTGTAGGTCGACTTCAGCTTCGACAGCCCGCGATGCTCGAGCAGCAGCTTCGGCAGCGGGTAATCCTCGGCCAGCTTCTGCAGCACTTCTTCGTCGGTCGACGGGGCGCCGCTCGGCGTCTTCTTCACGACCGGCAACTGCAGCTTCTCGAAGAAGATCTGCCCGATCTGCTTCGGCGAGCCGAGATTGAATTCGCCGCCGGCCAGTTCGTACGCCTGCCCTTCGAGCTCGATGAGACGCGTCGCGATCTCGCTGCTTTGCGCCTGCAGCAGTGCGTCGTCGATGAGCACGCCGGTGCGCTCCATCTTGCGCAGCACGAGCGACACCGGCATCTCGATCTCGCGATACACACGCTCGAGGCCCGGTTCGCGCGCGACCTGCGGATACAGCGCATGATGAAGCTGCAGCGTGATGTCCGCATCTTCGGCGGCGTACGCGGCGGCCTGCTCGAGCGCCACTTCGTCGAAGCCGATCTGCTTCGCGCCCTTGCCGGCCACGTCTTCATACTTGATCGTCTTGACGCCCAGATGACGCAACGCGAGGCTGTCCATGTCGTGCGTGCGGTGCGATTCGAGCACGTACGATTCGAGCATCGTGTCGTGCTCGATACCGTTCAGCGCGATGTCGTAGTTCGCGAGCACCTGCGCGTCGTACTTCAGGTGCTGGCCCACCTTCTTGCGGTCGGCCGATTCGAGCCACGGCTTCAGGCGCGCGAGCACGTCGTCGATCGGCAACTGCTCGGGAAGATCGGGGCCGCGGTGCGCGACCGGAAGATACGCGGCCTTGCCCGGCTCGATCGAAAACGACAGGCCGACGAGCCGCGCGGTCATCGGATCAAGCGAGGTCGTTTCGGTGTCGAACGCGGTCAGTGCGGCCGCGTCGATCTTCGCGAACCATGCATCGAACTGTTCCCAGGTCTGGATCGTGTCGTATTCGCGGACGATGTCCGCCGCGACCACCTGTGCCGGCTCGCCTTCCGGCGCGTCGGCGCCGCCGCCTTCGGCGGGCGCGCTGTCGACTTCGCGCAGCCACGTCTTGAAGCCATAGCGCGCGAAGATGTCGCGCAGCAGGTCGCGTGCTTCGCCGTCGCTCTTCAGCGACGCTTCGATCGATTCGAGATGCGGTGCGAGATCGCAGGCCGTGTCGACGGTCACGAGCTTGCGGCCGAGCGGCAGGAAGTCGAGCGCGCGGCGCAGGTTGTCGCCGACCACGCCCTTGATCTCGCTCGCGTGTTCGATCACGCCGTCGAGGCTGTCGTATTGCGACAACCATTTCACGGCTGTCTTCGGCCCGCATTTCTCGACGCCGGGCACGTTGTCGACGGTGTCGCCGATCAACGCGAGATAGTCGATGATCCGCTCGGGCGGCACGCCGAACTTCTCGATCACGCCGCCGCGATCGAGCGTCTCGTTGGTCATCGTGTTGACGAGCGTGACGTGATCGGTGACGAGCTGCGCGAGGTCCTTGTCGCCGGTCGACACGATCACGTTCATCCCGTGCCGCTCGGCTTCGCGCGCGAGCGTGCCGATCACGTCGTCGGCCTCGACGCCCTCGACCATCAGCAGCGGCCAGCCGAGCGCACGTACCGCGCCGTGAATCGGCTCGACCTGCAGTGCAAGATCGGGCGGCATCGACGGACGGTTTGCCTTATAGTCGGCATAAAGGTCGTCACGGAACGTCTTGCCCTTTGCATCGAACACGCAAGCGCTATACTCTGCACTGACTTCCTTGCGCATACGGCGCAGCATGTTGATGATTCCGTAGAGCGCTCCGGTCGGCTCCCCGCCAGGGCCACGCAAATCAGGCATCGCATGGTAAGCCCGATACAGATAGCTCGAACCGTCAACCAATAGCAGGGTCTTACCTTCCAGATTTCGTTCTTCAGGCATTATGAACAAGAGAAAAGTGATTCCGAGTCTGCGTTCGCTCGCAGATCAAGAACGCGCGACGGCCAAGAAGGCGCGCGCATCGTGGCAGATGTTCACGATTATGGCAGAGTTTATCGAGGCGACCGAGTACCTGTCGGAGATCCGACCGGCCGTCAGCATCTACGGTTCTGCCCGTCTCAAGCCCGACACGCCGCACTACAAGCTGGCCGTGCAGATCGCGCGCAAGCTGTCCGACGCCGGCTTCGCCGTGATCTCCGGCGGCGGCCCCGGCATCATGGAAGCCGCGAACAAGGGTGCGCACGCCGGCAAGGCGCCGTCGGTCGGCCTGAACATCGAGTTGCCGCACGAGCAGGCGGGCAACCACTACCAGGACATCTCGCTGCGCTTCCGCCACTTCTTCACGCGCAAGGTAACGTTCGTGAAGAACTCCGACGCGGTGATCGTGATGCCGGGCGGCTTCGGCACGCTCGACGAACTGTCCGAGGTGCTCACGCTGATCCAGACGAAGAAGTCGCGCCTCGTGCCGATCATTCTCGTGGGTAGCACGTTCTGGCAGGGGCTGCTGCAATGGTTCCGCGACCAGCTGATTCCGATGGGCCTCATCAATCCGGAAGACATGGATCTGATGCAGGTGATCGACGATCCCGACCAGGTGCTCGACGCCGTGCTCGCGTTCTACGAGGACAGCGGCGAGGAAGAAGGCGCGGACGGCGAAGACCATCCGCCGCGGCCCGAAGAAGACCGCATGTTCTATCTGTAATTCGATCGGTGCGATGGCCGGCCTCGCGGCCGGCGTCGCGTCTCCTGCGCGGCAGGCACGGTAATTCCGCCACCCGTCGCGCGTCATTTTGTAACGCCGTATTAATCCCGCCGCGCAGCCGCGCTGCCGGCGAATGTCAAATCCGGGCAGCCTGCATCGCGCAATGCGGTCGACGCCTCCCATGCGTGGCCCGCCATTGTCAAATCATGCGGCCTGTCATCGATCCGGCCGGCGCATCTGACGTCAATCCGACGTAACAAACCCGTCTCGCCTTTTTCGCGTGGCGCCTGCACACTGCATCTCGTCGGCGTGGCGTCCCCCGGTGGAACGATCCCCCCTCGCGTCCATCGCGTCGCGCCGGCCTTTTGACAACGACATCACGGAAAACAACATGAAACGCTCGCTGATCGCCCTCGCCTTCGCCGGCCTCGGTCTTTCGCTGTCCGGCCTCGCCCAAGCCGTCAACGTCGACGTCAACATCGGCACGCCCGCGCCGGTCGTCGTCGCGCCCGCGCCTGTCGTGGTCGCTCCGGGGCCTGCGGTCGTGATCGGCTGGCACGGCGATCGTTACTGGGACGGCCGCCGCTACTGGGAGCGTCGCGAGTGGGAAGATCATCAGCGCCATCGCGGTCACGGCGGCTACCATTGCCCGCCGGGACACGCGAAGAAGGGTGAGTGCTGAGCATCTGAGTGCGGGGTCGATCGGGGTCGCGCACCGCAGGACAAAGAACAAGGCCGCACGTGAACGAAAGTTCGCGTGCGGCCTTTGTCGTTACGCCCGCGGCTTGCGCGGCATTCACCCGCCGGTGCTCGGCGGTCTCCAGCCATTGGCCAGTTCAGCCATCAACCGAAGCCGATGCTGATGCTGATGCTGAAGCTGAAGCTGCGTGTACCAGCGTCACCGCCCGTTTGCGCGCAGCCTCTCTGCCCGCGTGATCGACTTCAGGTCCGAACAGCGTTTTCTCGACGATGATCGATTCGATGTCGGTGATACCGATGAAGCGCAGCCACGCTTCAAGAAACGGCCGCTGAAAATCGAACGACTCGGCAGGCGTGCTCGATTGCCTTGAATAGTCGAGGCCTCTCGCATAGATCACGACTGCTTTCTTGCCGTTCAGCAATCCCGCTAACCCGCGCTCGTCGAATGAGAAGAGGACGTCGCGGTGGGACACGGCGTCGATGAAATGCTTGAGCTTGTATGGGATGGAAAAATTCCACAGCGGCACGGAGAACAGCAGCGTATCCGCGTCGTGCATCCGCTGCGCCAGCTGCCGGAAACCTGCCCACGCTTGCTGCTGGCCTTCGCTGAGCGGTGTACCGCTCAAGTCCGCGTATTTGGCATCGAGCGCATCGCCGTCGAGCTCCGGCAATAGCGTCGCCCACAGGTCGAGCACGTCGACCCGATGCTCCGGATGCGCGTTGCGCCAGGCTTCCAGATACGCGCGCGCAACGTCGAGTGATGCGGACCGCGACTTGCGCGGGGAGGATTCGATATGCAGCAAGGTCGACATGAAACGACTCCTGACGGGTTGACGGCCCTCATCAGAACATAGTTCGATTCAAAATATAAACGAAGTATCATCGCGGTACTCAGTAGCATTCGCACTGTATTTCGGGGCATGTCATGTTCGATACCGTTTTGCTGCGCTCTTTCGTGGCCGTCGTCCAGGAAGGCGGGTTCACGCATGCCGCGGCCCGTCTGAATCTGACGCAGTCCGCGGTCAGCGCGCATCTGCGGCGCCTGGAAAAACAGACCGGCCGTGACCTGCTCGTGCGCACCACGCGCTCGGTCACGCTCACGGTGGACGGCGAACTGCTGCTGGGTTACGCGCGCGCCATCCTCGCGCTTAATCAGGACGCGCGCGCGCAACTGCTGCGCGAACCGAGTGCAGGCACGATCCGCGTGGGGCTGTCGGAAGACCTCGCCAATGTCAGGCTGATGCATGTGATACAGGCGTTTGCCGTGCGGTACCCGCGCATCGCATTCAGCATCAGAGTCGGTATCCCGGGCGAACTGCTCCAGGCGCTGGATCACGGTGAACTGGATGTGGTGATGGGTGGACGCTGCCATGACGGGCCCACCGGACGCGTGCTCTGGCGCGAGCCGCTTGTGTGGGCCGGTGCGGATTGGATGTCGCTCACGCCTGGCGTACCGGTGCCGATTGCGCTGCTGCCGGAACCCTGCCCGTATCGTGAGGCCTCGCTGGCAGCACTGGCCCGCGCGGGCGTGGATTACCGGATCGTGCTCGTGTGCCCGAGCGGCGCCGGCCTGTGCGCCGCCGCGCACGCGGGCTTTGCGGTGACACCGATCGTGCACACACAACTTGCGCACGGCTTGCGTGCGATCCCGCCGGATGCCGGCCTGCCGGCCCTGCCCGATGTCGAGTTCACGATGTTCGCGGCGCCGGGCGCGTCGACCAGGGTTGTCGACGAACTGGGCAACGCGATCGTGCTGGCATTCGCACACAAAGGATGACCACGGTCATCGCGGCGACACGGTTGGGATTTTCGCGGCCAGAGGCATACGCATCGTCATCGGTTCACGAAATTCCACGAAGAACCCTAAAAAAGCCGCCAGCACCGTAGTGTCTGGCGGCTTTCTTTCGCGGCTGACCGCGCGTCAGAAATCGAGCTGCGCGGCCGTGATGCCAAGCGCAGCGGCGATCTTCTCGCGCGTCGACTTGCGCAGTTTCTCGCTTCGCTCCTGCTGCGCGTAAGCGGACTGGCTGATGCCGGGTCGGGCCGCGATATCGGCCTGCGTCAGTTTCAGATGTTCGCGCCATGCGCGCAGGGGCGTCGCCCCGTCTACTGTGGCGCTGATCACTTCGTGCGGGGTCAGGTCGCGCTCCTCTTCGTGCTGCGCCATGTAGTCCGCGTAGGGGATCACCACAAAGGCCGGTGCTCCGTCCGACCCGTTGATGATTCGGATGTTGGTGCGTGCGTTCAGATCGGCACGCACTTCCACGACCTGTGGGCGAAAGCGCTGACCGATCTGAAACCGCAGCGGGGGGCCAGCGCAATCACTGGCCGGCCACACGACCGAAAGCACGTGAAGTAGAACGCGTTCAACCCGTTCCATTGACGCGTCCAAGTTAGACACCGACGCCCATGTTGGACGCGAAGGCTCCCCGGATCATCCGGGGAGCCTTCTACCGCAATGGCTTGTTACTGAAACGCCACTTCCGCGAAGCTCCGAAGCTTGCGGCTATGGAGCTTGTCGAGCCCGTTCGTGCGCAGAATCTCCATCGCCTTCACGCCGATCTGCAGATGCTGGTCGACCTGGCCGCGATAGAACGTGTCGGCCATGCCCGGCAGCTTCAGCTCGCCATGCAGCGGCTTGTCCGAGACGCACAGCAGCGTGCCGTACGGCACGCGGAAACGGAAACCGTTGGCGGCGATCGTCGCACTTTCCATGTCGAGCGCGATCGCGCGGCTCTGCGACAGCCGCTGCACGGGCTCGCGGTGATCGCGCAGTTCCCAGTTGCGGTTGTCGACGCTCGCGACCGTGCCCGTGCGCATCACGCGCTTCAGTTCGGCGCCTTCGAGACGGGTGACCTCGGCCACGCCGCGTTCGAGCGCGAGCTGTACTTCGGCGAGCGCAGGGATCGGCACCCACAGCGGCAGGTCCGCATCCAGCACGTGATCCTCGCGCACGTAACCGTGCGCGAGCACGTAGTCGCCGAGGCGCTGCGTGTTGCGCAGGCCCGCGCAGTGACCGAGCATCACCCAGGCATGCGGACGCAGCACCGCGATGTGATCGGTGATCGTCTTCGCGTTCGACGGACCGACACCGATGTTGACCATCGTGATCCCGCTGCCATCCGCGCGCTTCAGGTGATACGCGGGCATCTGCGGCAGCCGCGGCGGCGCGGCGCCCTCGGCCGGCTCGCTGCCGAGGTTCGCGTTGTACGTGATGACGTCGCCCGGCTCGACGAACGAACTGTACTGGCTGCGGTACGCGCGCACGTCGGGATCGGTGCTTTCCGTCATCAGCGTGCGGCCGAGCTTCACGAATTCGTCGATATAGAACTGGTAGTTCGTGTAGAGCACGTAATTCTGGAAGTGCGTGGGCGATGTCGCCGTGTAGTGACGCAGCCGGTGCAGCGAGAAGTCGACGCGCGCTGCGGTAAACAGCGCGAGCGGATGCGGCTCGCCGGGTGCCGGCTCGAACGTGCCGTTGACGATACGGTCGTCGAGGTACGACAGGTCGGGCGTGTCGAAGATGTCGCGCATCGCGAGCAGCCGGTCGCGGTCGAGCTCGCCTTCGAGGTGAATGCCTTCGGGAAACGCGAAGTGAACCGGAATCGGCTGCGACGACACGCCGATCTCGATCTTCACATGGTGGTTCTTCGACAGCAGGCGCAGCTGCTCGCGATAGTAGTTCGCGAACAGGTCGGGACGCGTGACGGTCGTCTCGAACACGCCGGGGCCCGCGACGAACCCGTACGAACGGCGCGAATCGACGTGCGTGTTGACGTCGGTGCGAATCCGCACGAACGGGTAGCACGCGCGCACGTGCTCGGTGATCGATTCATGGCGGCGATAACGCGCGAACGCGTCGCGCAGGAAGCCGGTATTGGTGTCGTAGATGGCCGACAGCCGCGCGACGGCGGCGACGGAATCGTCGAATGCTTCGACGGGCGGGCTCTCAGGCGTCAGCACCCGATGCCGGCGGCTCAAATCGTTCTTCATTTTCATCACCTCGTCTGATCGGACGACATTACCACGGAACCCGGTCACGCTCATGGCCGCCCGCTCGCACGCCGCTTGCACGCGAGGGCCGGGCCGCGCGCAGTATTTGCTAAAATCCAAAGGTTCACTGGAGACTCATCATGAAGCCGCTCATTCTCGTCGCCGCTGCCGCCGTGCTCGCTGGCACGTTTGCCGCCGCCTACGCCGCCGGCGGCACGCCCGACGCCGACACGCAGGCCCGGGCCGAGGCCAACGAAGCCGCCGGCCTGCCCGATCTCCGCAAGATCAACCGACCCGGCGCCGAAGTCACGTCGAAAGTCGACTTCGCCGACATTCGTCGCACGCCGAGCTTCCATGAAAAGAGCAAGAACGGCACCGAGGTCACCGAGTATCGCGATCGCGGCAAGCCGGTCGAGATCGACGTGAAGTCGAACTTCGGCACGCGCTACCAGATGAGCTCGACGCTCGACACCTCGCCGAAGCCGCATGACGCGGGCGTCCCGATCACGCGCCTGCCGTCGGTCAACCTCCGCTACTGATTTCCTGCCGCGCCGCGTCGATCCCGACGCGGCGCACCGGCTTTCCCTTCACCTCCTGTCGCGCCGCACGCCGCGCGCGTGCCGACAACTGACCAGACGCATCTCGCATGGCCGTTTTCACCGCTGTTTCCGACTCCGATCTCGCGCAATGGATGCGCCACTACGAACTGGGCGACGTGCTGGCGTTCCGCGGCATTCCGTCCGGCATCGAAAACAGCAACTTCTTCCTGACGACGACGCGCGGCGAATACGTCCTGACGATCTTCGAAAAGCTGACGGCGGAACAGCTGCCGTTCTACCTGGACCTGATGCGCCATCTGGCCAGCCACGGCGTGCCGGTGCCGGATCCGGTCCCGCGCGACGACGGGGCGCTGTTCGGCGAACTGCACGGCAAGCCGGCGGCGATCGTCACGAAGCTCGACGGCGCCGCCGAACTCGCACCGGGGGTCGAACACTGCATCGAGGTCGGGCAGATGCTCGCGCGCCTGCATCTCGCGGGGCGCGACTATGCGCGCCACCAGCCGAACCTGCGCAGCCTGCCGTGGTGGCAGGAGAACGTGCCGGCGATCGTGCCGTTCATTTCCGACGCGCAGCGCACGCTGCTCGAGGACGAACTCGCGCACCAGACCGCGTTCTTCTCGTCGGACGACTACGCGGCGCTGCCGAGCGGCCCGTGCCACTGCGACCTGTTCCGCGACAACGTGCTGTTCGCGCACGCGGCGCCCGGCACCGGTCACGACATCCGGCTCGGCGGCTTCTTCGATTTCTATTTCGCGGGCTGCGACAAATGGCTGTTCGACGTCGCGGTGACCGTCAACGACTGGTGCGTCGACCTCGCGACGGGCGTGCTCGACGTCGCGCGCGCGGACGCGCTGCTGCGCGCGTACCAGACGGTCCGGCCGTTCACGGCCGAGGAGCGCCGCCACTGGAGCAACATGCTGCGCGCGGGCGCGTACCGCTTCTGGGTGTCGCGCCTGTACGACTTCTACCTGCCGCGCGCGGCCGAAATGCTCAAACCGCACGACCCCGGTCATTTCGAACGCATCCTGCGTGAGCGTATCGCCCACACGCCCGCGCTTCCCGAGACCCATACCGCATGCAACTGATCGAAGTGCCCGCGAAAGCGGGCTATGTCTGGTTCCGTCAAGGTATCTGGCTGTTCCGCCGGAACCCGCTCGCGTTCATCACGCTGTTTTTCACGTACCTGCTGGCGATCACGCTGGTGTCGATGGTGCCCGTCATCGGCGCGGCGCTGCCGCTGCTGTTCATCCCCGGCATCGCCGTCGGCTTCATGGCCGCGTGCCGCGACACGGTGGCCGGCAAGCCGGTGATGCCGACGATCCTCATCGACGGCTTTCGCTCGTACGGCTCCGTGACGACGCAGCGGCTGCTCGTGCTCGGCGTGGTCTACGTCGCGCTGATGGTGCTGGTGTTCGCCGCATCGTCCATCGTGGACGGTGGCGGGCTGCTCACCATGATGCTGGGCGCGACGAGCGAAACGAGTCCGACGCCGGAAGCGCTTGCCGCGCAAGGCACGCTCGGCGCGCTGCTGCTGGCGACGCTGCTCTACGCGCCGGTCGCGATGTTGTTCTGGTTCGCGCCGGTGCTGACCGCGTGGCACGACATCCCGCCCGCCAAGGCGCTGTTCTTCAGCATCGTCAGTTGCTGGCTCAATCGCGGCGCATTCGTGGTGTACGGGCTGCTGTGGTTCGCCGTTGCGCTCGGCACGTCGTTCGGCCTGTCGCTGCTGCTGCAGGCGCTCGGCGCCGGCGCCTACGTGCTGACGATCATGATGCCGGTGACGATCATCATCGTGACGATGATGTACTGCTCGTTCTATGCGACCTATCGCGGCTGCTTCGGCGTGCAGGAACCAGGAGCCGCAACGCCCGCCTCGGGCCGTTGAGCCGGGCCATTGACGCAGACTCGGCCGGCGCACGCCGCCGGCCGCCCCAACCTTCACGCTGCCCCCTGTTCAATCGAATCTGTTGCGCGCAAAATAATTTGCATGCAAATCATTAGCGCGTCCGCCGCGCCACCCGAATCATGGACCGCCTGCCCCCGCTGCCCCAGACGCTCGACGAGCAACTGTGCTTCGCGCTCTATTCGACTTCGCATGCGATGACGAAGGCGTACAAGCCGCTGCTCGACAAGCTGTCGCTGACCTATCCCCAATATCTGGCGATGCTCGTGCTGTGGGAACGTGACGATATCGCGGTGAAGGATATCGCCGCCCGCCTCGACCTCGACCCGGCCACCGTCACGCCGCTGCTGAAGCGGCTCGAGGCGCTCGGCTACGTCGAACGCGTGCGCAGTGCGACCGACGAGCGCGTCGTGAACGTGCGCGTGACGACGGAAGGCCGAGCGCTGAAGCTCAAGGCGCGCTCGGTGCCAGCCGATCTCTTTTGCGCGATGCAGCAAACGCCCGAGTTCCTGGTCAGGCTGCGCGCGGATCTCCAGCAATTGCGCAACGCGCTGTCGGCCGCCAACGAAGGCTGACGGCACGTCGATCTCAAACAGGCCCGGCACTGCCGGGCTTTTTCTTCAAATTTCATTTGCACACTAATCATTTGTGTTCTATATTTCTTTCGTGGCCGGCGACACCCCGTCCGACCGGACCGCTTCCTACCATTCTTCCGACAGGAGCTGCACCATGAACATTCTGTACAAGACCAGCGCCACCAGCACGGGCGGCCGCGACGGCCGCGCGGTATCCGCCGACAACAAGCTGGAAGTGAAGCTGGCCGCGCCGCGCGAGCTCGGCGGTACGGGCGCGGAAGGTACCAACCCGGAGCAGCTGTTTGCCGCAGGTTACTCGGCTTGTTTCCTGAGCGCGATGAAGTTCGTCGCCGGCCAGAACAAGCAGGCGCTGCCGGCCGACACGCAAGTGACCGCGGAAGTGGGCATCGGCCCGAACGACGCCGGCGGCTTCGGGCTCGACATCGAACTGCGCGTGTCGCTGCCGGGGCTCGACAAGGCCGACGCACAGGCGCTGGTCGACAAGGCGCACCACGTGTGCCCGTACTCGAACGCGACCCGCAACAACGTGCCGGTGCGCCTGACGGTCGTCTGACGCAACGCGCGGCGCCGAATGCAAAAGGGCGTGTGCGGCTGCTCGCCACACACGCCCTTTTGCGTGATTCGCCGGGCCGGCTGGTGAGCCGGCCCGCGCTGCGCTGCTTAACGCGAGCCGAACGAGAACGGACGGTTCATCGCCGCTTCGCGATCGATCTTGCGCATGCGGAATTCGAGATCGTAGATGTCGGTTGCTTCGGCCAGATAGGCATCGGCGCGCTCTTTCGCGGCCTTTTCAGCGTTCTTGGTCAGCATCAGGAAGAGGTGGCTCAGCAGGTACATGTTTGATCTCGCAATCCAAAGGTTCTTTGACTAGGGTTTTCCCGAATTATAGGGAAAACCCTAGTCTTTGGCCAGCATCGATCAGACGGTGCGTCGTTCGGTCGCCACAGTGCGCCGATTCTCTTCGAAAAATGACCAGATCATCGCGCTCGCATCGGGACCGACCGCCGCATGAAACGGCACTGCTTCGTCGCCGCCCGCCCAGGCATGTTCGAGCCCTTTCACGTGACAGAGCCGCACGATCGACTCGCCATCGCGACGCACGTCGGTGATCTGCGCGCCAGCCTCGCGCGTTTCCACACGCTCGCCGCCGCGCAGTGCGCCGCGGCTGTCCGCGAGCCCGTTCAGGCGCATGAACTGCACCATCAACTGGTCCGCATTCTTCGGCGCGACGACATGGTCCCGGTCGCCCTGCACGATCAACACGGGCATGCCCGGATACGCCCCCGCATCGACCAGCGTGTCGACCACCGCGGCCGGGTTCTGCCGCAGGCCGCGCCGCATCACGTCCATCGCGCTGATCCCGGAATTCGCCTCGCCGAGCGCGGGGCCCGAGTGCAGCGCCACAGCCGCGAAGCGATCCGGGTGGTGCAGCGCGAGCAGTGCTGCCAGGCCCGCGCCGGCCGACAGCCCGGCGACGTAGACGCGCGATGCGTCGAAGCCGTGCTCGTCGACGAGGGCGTCGACGAGCGACGCGGCCGCGTCCGCCTCTCCGCGGCCGGCGCGGTCGGTGTCTTCGTACCAGTGCCAGCAGCCGTGCGCGTGCGCGCGCAGCGACTGCTCCGGATACAGCACCGCGAAGCCATGCTTGTCGGCCAGCAGGTTCATCCGGGTGCCCTGCGCGAACTCGTCGACCGATTGCTGGCAGCCGTGCAGCATCACCACGAGCGGTATCGCACCGCGCCGGCGGCCAGGTGGAACGTACAGCCCGTAGGCGAGCTGCTGGACCAGGCGACCGAGCGCGGGCGCCATCGGATGCTCGCCGCGCGTCCACTCGCCGGCCGCCCATGCAGCCGCGCGCGGCCGCACGCGCGACTCACGCGGCGGGGACAGATCGGTTGCGGCGGGCGACGCGGCGGCCTCGAGCGTATCGCGCGCGATACGCTGTGCATCACGTGCCGCTCGTTTGGCGGCCGGAGACAGCATACGTTTCATGCCGCCCAGCCATACCTTCGTCAGACTTTTGGTCATCGATCGGGCTCGCGTTCAGGAAAAATAGGGATACAACACTCGGTGGATCGTTCGACTTTGTGCAATGCACCATAGCATTGTTTATGGGATTTTTCCTGCACGCGGATAGTTCCCCCGCGGCGCAAAAAACGGGCCTCGAGCATACGCGGCGCTATACTGGGGTTTAGCCGCTTGTATCCGTTGTAGTCGTTCTCTCCGGCTCGCGCGTTGATTTAAGCATTCGTCCCGCCTCTGCTCGTTCCTCTCCCGATGTTCGACCTGTCCTCTCACCTGTGGATCACGATCACCGCGTTCGGTGGCGCCGGACTGACCTTGCCGCTCGCGATCACGATCGCCGTGTGGCTCGCGCTCGGCTACTCGTGGCAGCGCGCGGCCGCGTGGCTCGGCGTGCTCGCCGTCGCGATCGGGGTCGTCGCGCTCACCAAGATCGCATTCCTCGGCTGGGGCGTCGGCATCCGCGCATGGGACTTCACGGGATTCAGCGGCCACGCGATGCTGTCGACGTCGGTCTATCCCGTCGCGATCTTCCTCGCGCTGATCCGCACGCGCACGACGGTGCGGATCGCCGGCATCGCGCTCGGGCTCGCGGCCGGTATCGCGGTCGGCGTGTCGCGCGTCGCGCTCGACGCGCATTCGCCGTCCGAATCGATCACCGGCTGCATCGTCGGCGCGATCGCCGCGCTGGCATTCATCGCCGGCTCGTGGCACGCGGTGCCGCACCGCTGGTCGGTGCCGGCGGTCGTCGTGAGCCTCGCGCTCGTCACGGTCGCGCTGCACGGCGTCACGGTGCCGTCGCATCGCTGGGTCACCAGGGTGGCGCTGGAACTGTCGGGGCACGAGCGGCCGTTCGTCCGCGCCCGCTGGAAAGCCAATCCCCACTACCGGCCCGCATATCAGCCGTCGTCGCTGCACCGCACCGGATCGCCGCCGTTGCTGCACGCGTGACGGGCCGCGCGCACGTCATTCCCGTCGCCGTTCAGGTCTGAAGATTTCATGCGCGCCGTCGCATGAACGGTATGTCGAGCGTTATAACCCGCCCTATATTACGATTACGGTTCCAACCATTCCATTCGAACGACCAGTCCATGCGCTCAACCGTCCGCCCGCTTCGCCGCACCCTGCTCCGCCTGCTGCCGCTCGCCGCGCTTGCCGCGGCCGTCTCGTTCAGCGGGCCGGCTTCCGCTGCCGACGAGCTGGTCGTGTCGGCGGCGGCAAGCCTGACGAATGCGTTCAAGGCCGTCGGCGATGCCTATCAGAAGCAGCATCCGGACACCAAGGTGCTGTTCAACTTTGGCGCGTCGGACGTGCTGATGCAGCAGATCGCCAAGGGCGCGCCGGCCGACGTGTTCGCATCGGCCGACCAGAAGGCGATGGATCGTGCGGTCGGCGAAAAGGTCATCGTGCCGGGTACGCGCCGCGATTTCGCGGCGAACTCGCTCGTGATGATCGTGCCGGCCGACAGCCACGTGGCCGCGCCCACGTCGCTGAACGACCTGACGGCGCCCGGCGTGAAACGCATCGCGTACGGCGACCCGGCGTCGGTGCCGGTCGGCCGTTACACGGAAGGCGCGTTGCGTGCAGCAGGCGTATGGGACGCCGTCAGCGCGAAGGGCGTGCTGGCCGCCAACGTGCGCCAGAGTCTCGATTACGTCGCACGCGGCGAAGTCGACGCCGGCTTCGTATTCGGCACCGACGCGGCGATCATGCCGGGCCGCGTGAAGGTGGTGCTGACCGTGCCGACGCAGACGGCCATCACCTATCCGATCGCGGTGGTCAAGGACAGCCGCCATGCCGCACAGGCGCAGTCGTTCATCGACTTCGTCGCGTCGCCGCAAGGCCAGGCCGTGCTGGCCACGTTCGGCTTCAAGCCCGCGGGCAAGTGAGCGCAGCATGATGCAGGACGCCTGGGTGCCGCTGCTGTTGTCGCTGAAGGTCGCCGGCTGGGCGACCGCGCTCGACATCGTGCTCGGCGTCGCCGCCGCCTTCCTGCTCGCGCGCTGGCGCTCGCCGATGCGCGACGTGGTCGATTCGCTGCTGACGCTGCCGCTCGTGCTGCCGCCGACGGTGCTCGGCTATTACCTGCTCGTGCTGCTCGGCCGGCGCGGCGTGTTCGGCGCATGGCTCGACAAGCTCGGCATCGAACTCGTCTTCACGTGGCAGGGCGCGGTGATCGCATCGATGGTCGTCGCGTTCCCGCTGATCCTCAAATCGGCGCGCACGGCGTTCGAAAGTGTCGATCCGCATCTCGAGCGCGCGGCACGCACGCTCGGGCTCGGCGAAGCCGCGGTGTTCTTCCGCGTGACGCTGCCGCTCGCCACGCGCGGCATCCTGGCCGGTGCGCTGCTCGCCTTCGCGCGCGCGCTCGGCGAATTCGGCGCGACGCTGATGATCGCCGGCAACCTGCCCGGCCGCACGCAGACGCTTTCGGTCGCGATCTATGCGGCGGTGCAGGCCGGCGACGACAGCACGGCCAACTTCCTCGTGCTGGTGACGTCGATCACCTGCGTGCTCGTGCTGCTCGCGACCGGCTGGCTCGTGCCGTCGCGCGCCGGGCGGAGCCAGCTGACATGACGCGCCTGCCGCATCCGTACCGCCGCGCCTCACGGGTCGCGGCAAAACGCCTTCCCGACGCGCGATCGGCTTCCCGCACGCGCGGCGCGGCACGACGGAGACCGGCATGAGCGTCGCCGTCGACATCCGCAAGACCTACGTGAATGCGGAGCGCCGCTTCACACTCGACGTGTCGTTCACGGCCGCCACGCAGCGCGTGGTGCTGTTCGGGCCGTCCGGCGCGGGCAAGAGCATGACGCTGCAGGCGATCGCCGGCCTGCTGTCGCCCGACGAAGGCACGATCGCGCTGAATGGCGAACCGCTGTTCGATTCCGCGCGCGGCATCGACGTGCCGACCCGTGCGCGCCGCGTCGCCTACCTGTTCCAGGACTATGCGCTGTTTCCGCACCTGAACGTGCGCCAGAACATCGCGTTCGGGCTCACGTCGGGCCTGCGCAATCCGCGTGCGAAGACCGTGCCGCCCGAAGTCGCGTACTGGCTGCATGCGTTCGAACTCGACACGCTCGCCGGGCAATTCCCGTCGCAGCTGTCGGGCGGACAGAAGCAGCGTGTCGCGCTTGCCCGCGCACTGGTCGCGCAGCCGCGCATCCTGCTGCTCGACGAACCGTTCGCGGCACTCGACGGCGCGATGCGCCAGCGCATGCGCCACGAGCTCGCCGAACTGCAGGCGCGGCTCGATATCCCGATGGTGCTCATCACGCACGACCCCGACGACGTCGCCGCATTCGGCGACCAGGTCGTGCAATTGAGCGAAGGACGCGTGCAGGCCGCCACGCCGCACGCCGAGTGGCCGACGCGCGTCACCTGATCGCGCGAAGGCGGTGGCCCAAGCGGCCACGTTTGACCTGAGAGAAGCCGCACTGGCGGCGCAAGCTGAAAACGGGATCGAAGCCGGCGCCTCGCGTACGTTGGGCGGCGCCGGTTTCGCCTCGCCTGCCCACGGTCATCGCCGGAAACGGCCCACACCGCCGCCGCGCGCAATCAGCCCGTCACCGCGAGAATCACGCTCGATGCCTTGAACAGCGCGATCGCACACCGGCCGGCGTCGAGTTGCAGCGCCCCGACGCTGTCGTTCGTGACCACGGCCGTGAGCGTCCCGCCGCCGTCGAGCGCCAGCGTCACCTCGCTGTTCACCGCGCCCGCCGCGACGGTTTCGACCGTCCCGTGCAACTGGTTGCGTGCGGATACCTTCAGAGACGCTTCGGCTCCGCCTTCGTCGTCGACGGCCAGCACGACCCACGACGCCTTCACGAGCGCGCACGCATCCGCGCCCGGCCGCAGGCCGAGCGCATCGGCACTTTCGTGCGTCAGCACCGCGACGATCACCTGCCCGCCGGGCAGCACGAGCGTCACCTCGTCGTTCACCGTGCCGCGCACGATCGACTCGACCTTGCCGAACAACTGGTTGCGCGCGCTCGTCTTCATCCCGATCCGGCCGATCAGTGCCCAGTCGACGTCGAAACCGGACACCGCCGCGCTCGCGGCGTCGATGAAGCGGCGATGCTCGCGCTCGATCGTGCGGAACGCGGCGATCAGCGACGTTGCGCGCGGCGTCAGCGTCGTGCCGCCGCCGCCCTTGCCGCCCGTCGAGCGCGTCACGAGCGGCTCGCCGGCCAGGTTGTTCATCGTATCGATCGCATCCCACGCGGCCTTGTAGCTGAGGCCGACGGCCTTCGCCGCGCGCGTGATCGACCCGGTGTCGCCGATCGCCGCGAGCAGCGCGATGCGGGTGGCGCCGCCGAGCGTCTGCTCGCCCGCGCGCAGCCACAGTTCGCCGCCCAGCTCGAGCGGTCCGGCAGAAGAGGAAAGAGGCGACGCGTCGCTCATCGGTCTGTCTGAAGAAAACGGGGGGCCATTATAGTGAGCGCGCGCCGCTCAACGCGGCTTGCCATCCAGCTTCGGCGGGCGCAGGCTCGCGAGCAGCGTCTCGGCGTCCCTCGCCGCGCGTTGCTCGAGCGCGGCGCCGTAGCCGCGCACGAAACCCAGCTGGTAAGCGGGCGCCGCCAGTTGCTCGAGATGATGCAGCGCGACGATCGTGTCGTTCGCCTCGCCAAGCACGCTCTGCACGCGCGCGAGCGTCTTGACCGTTTCGTTGCGCGTGCGGCGCGATGCCAGCGACGCGAAGAATTCGAGCGCGTAGCGCAGCCGCTTCGTGTCGATCCGCACCTGGTGCCGCGCGGCCGTGTCGAGCGACGTGAGCGACGGCGATGCATACAGGTGACCGAACAGCCGCCGCACGCGCTTGGTTGCGTGACGCCGCAGCGACGGTGCATCGTCGTCGGCATCGGTCGGCGGTAGCGCAAGCCCGCTCAGCCACTCGAGCCACCCGAGCGTCAGTCGCGCATAGCGCGCCGAATGCAGCGCCTGGCGCAGTTCGACGCGCGCGGCCATCGCCTGTACGCGCGCGGCGTCGAGCGTGCCGTCCCAGTCCGCGCTGCCGCCGTCGGCCGCGATCAGCGCGGGCAGGCTCTCGGTCGAGAACACGTCCCAGTCGCGCACCGTGCCGAGCAACGCCGCAAGCCAGCTCAAGTCGACGCCGAACGTGTTCTGCCATTGATCGTCCGCGAAACGCGGGAAGAAGCGCATCAGCGTACGCAGCCGCCGCAGCGCGACGCGCATCTGGTGCACGAATTCGGGATCGTCGCGGTCGAGCACACCGCCCTCGTTGCCGAGCCATTGCGCGGCGATGTCACCCGACAGCGCGAACAGCGCTGCCCGCTGCGAGCGGATGCCGGTCAGGTCGACGAGTTGCGCCTTGACCGGCCCGGCGACGGCAGGCTCGCCCGCGCACGCGCGATCGATCACGCTGGTCAGTTGCACGAACGCGGGCCATGCGCCGCTGAGCTCGCGCGCGGCGGCAAACAGCGCGCGCAGCGCGGCCATGCGTGCGGCGGCGGTTTCCCAGTCGGGTGCCGCGAGGCGCAGCTCGACATGGCGGCGCGGCGGCTCGGTGCCGCCGTGCAGGGTGATGTCGTCGAGCGTCATCTCGACCACCACGCCGCTGTCGTCCGCCCAGCGCCCGCGCCGCCGCTCGCTGACGAGCCGCGGCGGTGCCGGTGCCGACGATGCGGCAACCGCCGCTTCGTCGACGGCGCCGGCCGTCACGCGGTCGCCCTCGTCCGTGGCCTCCGCGGATTCCGAATCGGCGATCGGCACCGACACCGGCGTGGCCACGACGATGCCCGCATGCTCGGCATCGAACAACTCACGCGCCACGACACCGGGCGCGAATGCCTTCGTGCGCGACGCGACGACCCGCCGCCCCTGCGCGTTCGACTCGATCCACGTCCACCAGCACTCGCCGGGGTTCGTCTCGGCTTCCTCGACCTGGCACGGCTCGATCGTCACGCGCTCCTGGCCGCGCCGCATCCGCACCTGCGGGCAGATCCGCCACGCACGGACGAGTTCGGCACCGAAGTCGCGCTGCTCGCCACGGGCCCGGCTTCCCGTCTTGACCGGCCAACCTTCCAGCGACAGGCACAACACGATTTCCAGCACACGCGACATGGAGGCTCCTGCACATGAAGAATCGCCGGCGCATCGTCCGCGCCGGCGTCGCCCGTGAAGCAGCTTCCATAGTACACGCCGCAAAATCGCGCGGGAGACGACCTGGCCCTGTCGCGCCTGTCGCGCATCAAACGACGTATCAGACGACGTATTGCGCGATGCCGTTGCCGAACGACCAGTCCTCCTTCAGCACTTCGACGAGACTGATGAATACGTCCTGCGGCCGCACGCCGGGCTGCCGCGCGAGGTTTTCGGCGATGGTCCGGTACAGCGCCTGCTTCTGCTCGAGCGTGCGCGTGTTGTTCGCCGTGATCTGGATCATCACGAGATCGCCGCTGCGTTCGATGTCGAGGTAGTGGCGGCCGAATACAAAGTTCTCGGCCGAATGCTCGGTCACGACCATGAAGATGTCGTCCTCGGGCACGTTGAACGTGTGCATCAGCGCGCGATGCACGCCGTCGACGAGCGCCGCACGGTAGGCGGCCGGTTTGCCTTCGCGCACTGCGATACGGGTGAACGGCATGATCCTGCTCCTTTCGGTGACGTTGAAAAATGGAAACGCCACGTCAGGTTAGGCGCGCGTGACTATAATGAACAGTCATCAATCAATATTTCATCCATTTACGTTCGAAATGAAAGTCCTCGACCTCGATGCGGTGCGCGCGTTCGTGCTGGTCGCCGATCTCGCGAGCTTCACGCGTGCCGCCGACGCGCTCGGCACCACGCAATCGGCCGTCAGCCTGAAGCTGAAACGGCTCGAAGCGCACCTCGGCAAGCCGCTGCTCGCGCGCACGCCGCGTGTCGTCAAGCTGGCCGCTGACGGCGAGAACTTCCTGCCGGCCGCCCGCGTGCTGCTCGACGCGCACGATCAGGCGCTCGGCGCGATTTCGGCCGGAACGCACCGCCTGTCGCTCGGCGTCAGCGAGCACGTTGCGGTGCCGGACCTGCCGGCCGTGCTGACGAGCCTGCACCGGCAGGATCCCGGGCTGTCGCTGGAAATGCACCTGGGCACGTCGGCGAGCCTGATCGTGCAATACGACGAAAGGCGACTCGACGCGGCGATCGTGCGGCACGAACCAGGCGAGGATCCTCCGCGCGACGACGGCACGCTGCTGTTCACCGAACCGCTCGCGTGGCTCGCCGCGCCCGACTGGACGCCGCGCGCCGGCGAGCCGCTGCCGCTCGCGGTGCTGGCCGGGCCGTGCGGCGTGCGGGCCGCCGCGCTGCGCGCGCTCGAGCATGCCGGACGGCCGTGGCGCGAGCGCTTTACGGGCGGCGGCGTCGCAGCGGTCACGGCGGCCGCCGCAGCCGGGCTCGCGGTCTGTCCGCTGGCGCGGCGCGTCGCCCCGCGCACGCTGGTCGACGTCGGCGCGAAATTCGGCTTGCCACCGCTGCCGCACTCGCAGGTCGTGCTGTATTCGCGCGTGCGCGACGCCCGCGCGGCGGCCGCACTCCGAAGGTTTTCCGACAGTCTTGCAATCTCGGCGTAAACTGATCGGTTCCGCCGTTCGCAATATTCCGAAGAATTCCGAAGAATTCCGATGAAGCCCGAAGCCCGCAAGCACCTCCGTGCCAACCTGCTGATGCTCGCCGCCGCCGCGATCTGGGGCTCGGCGTTCGTCGCGCAACGGCTGAGCCTCGACGTGATCGGGCCGTTTCTGTTCACGGGGCTGCGCTTCCTGCTCGGCGCACTGGTGTTGATCCCGCTGCTGACGTTCAACGCGGGCTCGCGCGCGCAGCTCGCGGCGATTCGGCGCGAGCCGGCGCTGCTCGCGCCGGGCCTCGCGCTCGGCGGGCTGCTCGCCGTATCGATCTCGCTGCAGCAGTTCGGCCTGCAGTACACACGGGTCGCGAACGCGGGCTTCATCAGCTCGCTGTACGTCGTGATCGTGCCGCTGATGGGCGTGTTCGCGCGCCACCGGATCGGCGCCGGCACGTGGTTCGGCGCGCTGCTCGCGGCGATCGGCCTGTACTTCCTCAGCATCGACGAGCATTTCTCGGTGCTCTACGGCGACTGGTTCCAGCTCGCGGGCGCCGTGATCATCGCCGCGCACGTGATGGCCGTCGGCCATTTCGCGAAGCGGCACGATCCGCTCGTGCTCGCGTTCCTGCAGTTCGTCGCGTGCGGCGCGCTGTGCCTCGCGGCCGGCCTCGTGATCGAGCCGGTCAGCGTCGCGATGCTGCGCAGCGCGCTGCCGACGCTGCTGTACGGCGGGCTGCTGTCGGTCGGCGTCGGCTATACGCTTCAGGTCGTCGCGCAGCGCGATGCGGCGCCCGCGCACGCGGCCGTGATCTTCAGCATGGAAGGCGTGTTCGCGGCCATCGCGGGCTGGGCCGCGCTCGGCGAGACGCTGACGCTGCGCGCGCTGGTCGGCTGCGCGCTCATGCTGGCCGGCCTGCTCGCCTGCCAGCTGCTGCCGAACGGCGACGCCCGGAAAAAGGACGAGGACGCGCTGCCGGCGTGACACGCGCGGTCCCTATAATGGCGGTTCGCGTGTTTTTCATGCCAACCGCTTCCGACAGGCCAGCTCCGTGACGTCCAATTCCGTCGATCCCGCCGCCGACCTCCTGCGCGAACGCGCAGCGCACTATGCCGCCGAGGCGGCGCTGTTCCTGCGCGACCAGGCGCTGTCCACCGCATCGCACGACCTGCGCAGCCCGCTGAACGCGATGCACAGCTGGGCGTACGTGCTCGAGCGCCAGCTCGCCGGTGCCGACCCGAACCTGCAACGCGCGCTCGCTGGCATCCGCGCAGGGATCGACCAGCAGGTCGCGCTGATCGACGACGTGCTCGACGCGCCGCGCGCCGCAACGCGCACACTCGCGATCGCCGTGCAGCCGTTCGCGCTGCGCCCGCTGCTCGACGACACGCTTGCGCTGGTGCGCTTCGCGCTCGCCGACGCGCGGCGGGTGACCATCGACGCGACGCTGCCCGACGGCGAACCGTCGCTGACCGCCGATCGCGAACGCATCGCGCAGGCGTTCTGGACGATGCTGACGACGGCCGTCGAAGCCAGCGCCGCCGGTAGTCGCGTGACCCTCACATGCACGCGCGACGGCGCGCTGTGCGTCGCGCACGTCACCTGCGACGTGAACGCCGACGCCCTCGTCGATCCCGCGCTGCCGCACGCATTCGAACCGTTCGCCCGCCACGAGATGCTGCGCGCGCGCGACGCGAAGCGCGTCGCCGGGACGCTCGCGCTGTGCCAGCGTGTCGCCCTCGCGCACGGCGGCACCTTCACCCACACCCCGTTCGCCGACAACTCCGCCGCCACCCTCTCGCTCTGCGTCCCCTGCGAGGCGCAGGTGTAAGCGATCGGCAGCCCGACTCATTACACTTCACTTTCAGGCCCTATACTGATGGGCCTTTCATGACTGGAGCGATTCTTTGTTACAGATCTTCGCGCTCATCGGCGCGTTGTTCCTGGTGGCCCTGAACGGGTTTTTCGTCGCAGCCGAATTCGGCCTCGTCAAACTGCGCGCGACGCGCGTCAAGACACTTGCCCGCAAGCACGGCCTGCGCGGGCGCATCCTCGCCATCGTGCACGGCCGGCTCGACGCCTATCTGTCCGCCTGCCAGCTCGGCATCACGCTCGCGTCGCTCGGCCTCGGCTGGGTCGGCGAGCCGGCGTTTGCGGAACTGATCGGCCCGCTGCTCGACCTGATCGGCGTGCAGTCCGAACGCATCGTCCACCTGATCTCGCTCGTGTTCGCGTTTTCGCTGATCTCGTTCCTGCACATCGTGGTTGGCGAGCTCGCCCCGAAATCGATGGCGATCCGCCAGTCGGAAAAGGTCGGCCTGTGGGTCGCGCTGCCGCTCTACGCGTTCTACTGGGCGATGTATCCGGCGATCTGGGTGCTCAACAGCAGCGCGAATGCGGTGCTGAAGCTCGCGGGGCTGTCGGCCGACCACGGCGGCGATGCGCACTACTCGACCGACGAGCTGAAGCTGATCCTGCGCAGCCGCCGCAGCGCGGGCAACGCGGCTCAGCCGGCCCGCGGCACGTACTCCAACGACGAGTGGAACACGCTCGCGCATTCGCTCGATTTCTCGTCGATGACGGTATCGGACCTGATGCGGCCGGCCCATGAAATGATCGGCCTGCGCCGCGACCTGCCGCTGCCCGACAACATGGAGATCGTCGCGCGGCATCGCTTCAGCCGCTATCCGCTGTTCGAGGATGCGTCGCGCGAAGAGGTGAGCGGGCTGATCCACCTGAAGGACCTGCTGCTCGCGCGTCATGCCGGGGCTGCGCTCGAGGACCTGTCCGACTACGTGCGCCCTGTGCAGTACGTGAAGCCCGACACGCCGGCACTCGACCTGTTCCGCCGCTTCCGCAAGGGCGCGCCGCACTTCGCGCTGGTCGGCAACAAGGGCGAGAAGCCGATCGGCTTCCTGACGCTCGACAACCTGCTCGGCGCGCTGGTCGGCCAGATCCACGACGAGTTCCGCCAGGGCGATGCGGACTGGAGCCGCCTCGACGACGGCACGCTGATGGGCAAGGGTAGCCTGCCCGTCGTGTCGCTCGAGCAGGCGCTCGGCATCGACATCGACGAAGGGCGCGCGGAATCGGTCGGCGGCCTCGTAATCCAGGCGCTCAACGATTTGCCGACCGAAGGGCAGCGCGTGTCGTTCGATCGCTTCGACGTCGTCGTGAAGAAGATGAACGGGCCGCGCATCGTGCTGGTGCGCGTCTACCCGAAGATCGCGAAGGAGGCGGACGAATGACGGCCGCCGCTCGCCGCGCGCGATGAGTCCGACGTTGCCGCGCTGCTACGTGATCACGCCGGAGCCGGCGTCCGCGTCGGCCGCCGATTGCCACGCATTCCTCGACAGGCTGTCGGCCGTGCTGGCGCGCGGCGGGACGCTCGTGCAGTTGCGCGTGAAGTCGTTCGATGCAGACGCGTTCGCGCGGCTGGCCGCCGATGCGCTCGCGCGCTGCGACGCGGCCGACGCGCAACTGATGCTCAACGGGCCGATCGATGTGGCGGGCGTGATGCAGCTCGACGGCGCGGGCTGGCACCTCGACGGCGCCGCGCTGCGCGCGGTCGCGCAACGGCCGCTGCCGGCCGCGCGCCTCATGTCGGCCGCATGCCACGGGGCCGACGATCTCGTGCTGGCCGCGCGCGCGGGCGTGGATTTCGTCACGCTGTCGCCCGTATTGCCGACACTCAGCCATCCTGGGGCGCCGACGCTCGGCTGGACGCGATTCGCCGCGTTGGCCGCGCAGGCCACGATGCCGGTCTATGCGCTCGGCGGCATGACACGCGCGCATCTCGACGAAGCGCGCCGCCACGGCGCGTACGGCGTCGCGGGCATTCGCAGCTTCTGGTAAGTGCGGCCGGGTGCGCCAGCATCCGGCCGGCCGCAGGCATCATGCGCCCGGAACGGGACGCATTGCGTGCCGTGCGCTGCCGTCGATCCGGCGCACGTCGTGCGTCAGCGCGTACCGGTTGACGTCGCCCGTCAGCCATGCGACGAGCGAATACGGCGGCAACTCCCCTTCATCGACCCGGTCGCGTGCGCGTGCCGGCGTCTCGAACACGACCTGCCCGCTCGGCGCCTCGAACGGCACCGCGTCGGGTGACAGGTTCAATGCGATGGTCAGCGTCTCGTCATCGGCGAGCCGCCATGATGCAAGCAGCGCATCGGCGTCCCCGTCACCGCTCGCCTTCAGCGCATGCGCGTCCTGCGGCCGGCAATCGGACAGCCGCGGCGCAATCAGCTTCGCGCGCACCGCGAGCGCCGACTGCACGAAATGCGCACGATCGACATCGCGCGCGGTTTCGTCGAAGATCAGCGGGATCTGCGGCGTGAGCAGCGATAGCGCAAGCGCCGCGAGGTCGGGAGTTTGCTCGTGGTCACCATGCTCGCTTTCGCGCCATGCGCCGTCGGACAGCACCAGCGACGTGAGCGACAACCCTTCGGCGCCTGGACCGTCGCCCGCCGTGGCCGGCTGGAATGCCGCGCCTGCCGCGGTCAGCGCGCGAGCAAGCGTGTGGATCGACTGGTTCGGCGAAATCCCTTCGTGCACCGACACGTCGCGCCCCGTCAGCCGATGCAGCGCACGTTCTCCGCAACCGTTCAACTGCGCATCGAAATGCGTATCGGCCAGATGCACCGGATGACGCTCGCTGCCGAGCACGAGGTGGATCATTCGGTCGGCCGGCACGGCCGCGCGCACGCGATCGGCGATCTCCCGCAGCCACGACGTGCCGATCCGGTCGGCCTCGCGCAGCCGCAAGCCGTCGCAACGGTATTCGTCGATCCAGTACAGCGCGTTGTCGCAGAAGAAGTCGCAAACCTCCGGATGGTCGAGCGCGAGCGGCGGCACCTGCAGCGGATCGTCGCGCGTATGAAAGAACGGTGCCGCGTAATGACGCAGCGCGTCGGTGCCGCTGCCGAAGCGCGCGTAATCGAGCTCCAGCAGCACCGCGAGACCGTAGCCGTGCGCATCGTCGATCAGCGCCTTCAGTGCGTCGGGGCCGCCCTCCGCCGCGAGCGGCGCGAATGGCAGGCTGTCGTGCGGCGACGCGAGCAACTCCAGCGCGGTCACGCCGAGACGGGCAAGCTGAGGCAACCGGCGGCGCACGCTGTCGAAGCCGCCGACCGCGTGCGGACGAATCGCGTACAGCGCAATGCCCTCCCACGGACGTCCGCGCCAGAACGTGTTGTGCCACGTGAATGCGCGCGGATCGACGACCTCGCTCGGGCCGTTGAGCCCGTCGGGTTGCGAACGCGATGCGGGATCCGGAATCGACGTGACGTCGTCGAGCCGATAACGGTAACGCGCGCCCGCACCGCATTCGACGAACGCCTCGAACCAGTGCGGACCGGCCGCCGTCATCGGGACGAGCGTCGGGCCCATACCGGTATCGAGTTCGAGCTGAACATGCGTGCTGCCCGGTGCCCATACGCGGAAATGCGTGCGCGGCGACGTGCCGAGCGCGCCGCAGGGCTGCGCGCCGGACGGCAGGCAGTGAATGTAGTGCTGCGCATACGGATCGTGCGGACAATCTGACATCATGCGCTCCTCGTGCGTGCCGAGCGGCATGGCCGCGCGGTCGACGCGGCGCATCGGGGCCCGGCATGCGATGGCCAGGCAGGGGGGAAGAAAAGTATGCGCCGGTTTCACGGCCGCGATGCATCGACTCCTCACATTTTTTAATGCGAATCGACCCCGTCAATGGTTGCGCATGTGGCGCGCCGATTCGGGTAGTCCGCATACCGGAATGTCCGCTCGCCTTGTTGCGCGTCCGACCCGCGCTTACGCTCCGTGCGATGCGCGTGGGCACCCCGTCCGCGCCCGAACCCGAGGAATCCGCCATGTCGCTCCCCGCCAGCGCCGCGAAGTTCGATCCGGCACGCGCGCACGAATACGCCGAACAATCCCGCATCGCGCTCGCCGGCTACGACGCGTGCCACGAGCTCGCCGCGTGCATGCTCGCGTCGGCGATCGGTGTGCCGCAGGCGCGGCTCCTCGTCGTGGGAGCAGGCGGCACCGGGCAGGAAATCTGCGTACCCGCGGCCCTGGAACCCGGCTGGCAGTTCACGGCCGTCGATCCGTCCGCGCCGATGCTCGCGCTCGCGCGTGCCAACGTCGAAGCGGCGGGTTTCGCCGCACGCACGCAATTCGTCGAGGCCGGCGTCGATGCGCTGCCCGATGCGCCGGCCTTCGACGGCGCGACGCTGATCGGCGTGCTGCATCACGTCCCCGGCGACGCGGCGAAGGCCGCGCTGCTGGATGCGATCGCGCGCCGCCTGAAGCCCGGCGCACCGCTCGTGATCGCGGGCAACTATCGCCGCTACGCGGACCACCCTCGCCTGCTCGACGCGTGGCAGCAGCGCTGGCGGATGAAGGGCGTGACGCCCGACGCCGTGCGTGCACAGCTGGCGAAAATCCTGCAGGGCGCCGATCCGCCGGCTGCCGAGGAAGCCGTGTTCGCGTTGCTGCACGATGCGGGCTTCGATGCGCCGCTGCGCTTTTTCTCGAGCCTGTTCTGGGGGGCGTGGATCGCGATGCGGCGCGGCGCGTGACCACGAGAAAAGGCACGAGGCGGCACGAGGCGGCACGCACACGGCAATCGGTGCTTTCTCGAAGCGATCCTCGCGCGGCCCGCCGACCGCCGCACGCTCGAGCGTGGCAGTGCGTACGAACGGCTCAAGTCACCCGCGTCAGCTCAACAACCCTGCCGCGACGTTGATCGACAGCCCGAGCACGGCCATGTTGAAGTAGAACGACAAGATGGATTGCGCGAGCACCGCGCGCCGAGCGGAACGGTTCGCGAGCGACACGTCGGCCGTCTGCGACGCGACCGCGAGCGTAAACGCGAAATACAGGAAATCCCAGTAATCGGGCTCGGGGTTGCGGTCGGGGAACCGCAGCGCGCGATCGCCGCTCGGCGAGCCGTAATAGAGCCGCGCATAGTGCAACGTGAAGATCGTCGGAATCAGGAACCATGCGCCGAACAGCGTCGCGCCCGTGACCGCGTAATGGCCGAGCCCGGCGCGAAAGCCCACGTTCTTCGCGGTCGCGAGTTCGATCGCGATCGCGGCGACGCTCGCGACCGTCGCGATGCAGATGACCGTCAGCACGGTCGTCGCGCTCTCGTCCTCGCGGATCGCGATCTCGCGCACCTGGTGATGATGCGCGGTGACCATGCGCACCCACATCAGCACGAGATACAGCCAGATCGTGCAATCCCAGCCGATCAGCGCGCGCGCGGTCGGCCTCAACTGCCACGGCAGCAGCACCGCGCACAGCACGCCGGCGGCGAAGGCCGCGACCATGCGCGGCCGATTGCGTAACACCTGCGGATAAAGCGTCATCGTACGATTCCGAAAGCGGATGGAAAGGGTTCAGCCGGCGTGCGAACGGCCCGCTGCGCCGTGCCGGGCGGTACCGCCCCGATTATCGCGATTCCTGCATGACGTCGCGATGGGCGTGAGCGCCTAAGATATCGGGATGACTCCCGTCCTCTGCCATCATCCCGCGAACGCGGCCGGCCGCGACTTCGTCGTCGGCGATCTGCACGGTTGCGTGGATGTGCTGCGCGCGCTGCTGCACGACATCGGCTTCGACCCGGCTCGCGACCGGCTGTTCTCGGTCGGCGATCTCGTCGATCGCGGCCCCGCGTCCGAAACCGCGCTCGAGCTGCTGGACCGCCCGTGGTGCCACGTGGTGCGCGGCAATCACGAAGAAGTGCTGAGCCTCGTGTCGCGCGGCAAGCTGTCGCCCGACGCGTGGCGCGGAATCGGCGGCGACTGGGGCGCCGATCTTCCGCCGGAACGGCTGCACGCGCATGCGGCACGCGTCGACGCGCTACCGCTCGTGCGCGTGATCGGCGACGGCCCCGCGCGCTTCAACGTGCTGCATGCGGAATTCTTCGGTTCGGATGCCGAACTCGACACGGGCAGCTATTCGCCGGACGTGCGCGAGCGGCTGATCTGGGGGCGCGACCTCGTGCAGGGGCTCGCCGACCCGGCCCGGCAGGCCGGCCTGTCGCTGACCTGCACCGGCCACACGCCCGTGCGCGCGCCGCAGCGCATCGGCGCGCAATGGTTCATCGACACCGGCGCGTTCGCACCGTCCGGACGCCTGACGATCGTCGAGCCGCGCACGGGCGACACGTGGTCGCTCACCCAGGCCGACGCGCGCGCACGTCATGCGGGCGACCTGCCGCTGCCTTAAAGCCTGATCACGCCAATGACGGGGCTTGGGGCCGGCAGCGTTCATGGCATGCCCAACGCGCTGGCTAGCCGACCTGGTTCAGTTCGAACACCGCATCGATCGCGGAACCGTTCCAGTTGTATTCGAGATACGCCGCGTGATGGCAGTCGCGCAGCAACGTCGTGCGGAACGCCGCGAGACACTCGCCGCGCGGGTCGCGCACCGACGGATAGACGATCCCCGCGCCGCCCGCATTGCGCACCGCGCGGCCGAGCGCCTGCCCGGCGCTGTAGTCGAGCGGATCGAGCAGCCCCGGGCTGCGCTGCGGCCACGTGCGCACGTCGGCGACGTCGCCCTGCGCGTACACCGTGTACAGCCGCATCTGCTGGCGCATCGGCGCCTCCTTCGTCGCGGCCAGGAACAGCCCGCTGTGATAGCGCGTCTCGGCGATCGCCGTATCGCGCGACCGTCCGCAGTAGAACACGCCGTAGCTGCCGTCGGAAAAGCGGCTGCCCTGCGGATTCAGGTGCGTGAACGCGGCCATGATCGGCCCCCAACCCGGGCCGTAGCGACGCTCGGCCGGCGGCACGAGGTCGAGCGTGCCGACTTCGTTGCGAATGCGGTCGTTGGTCAGCGATTCGAGCGCATAGAGCGCGTCGAAATCCTCGGCGGCCGCCACGCGGTCGAACAGGTTGATGGCCGGAAAACGGGTGGGAATCACGCGATAGGCAGGTGCCCAGTCGACGACGGTCGTGGGCCAGTGTTGTACTTCTTCAATCGGCATCGTCACGCCCAGCCACCCCGCATCGCGTCGAGATATTGACGGACGGCAACCAGGTCGCCGACGTTGCCGGCGAGCATGCGGTCGAGCGCGCGCTTGCCGCCGAACGGTGCGGCGTCGTTGGGCCGCTTGACCCAGGTGTCGGCCGCGGCCGGCTGCGGCAGCAGGATCTGCAGCGCCTTGTAGATGCCGAGCAGCAGCGATAGCCGCTCGAGCGTATCGCGCGGCAGGCGGGCCGATTCAGGCGCGGCCTTCCACTTGAAGAACGTCGAGCGGCCGGGCGACCCGAGTAGCACGATCTGTTCGTCGATCGTCAGCTCCCAGTCGCGCGCGATGTTGAAGAACGCACGCAGGCCGGCCGCCGACATCCGCGCGACCGAGGCCTGCCGCGGGGCGGAATGCGAATCGAAAGCGGGCTGTGACATGATCGTTAGTCTCGAAACGAATTTACTAACAAGATTAGTCCATTTTCGCATTTTTGCAAGGGTCGCCCCCCAAGGCGTCGGCATTCCGTCCGAAGGATCGATATTTTTTGTCCATTCTGGACTGTTATTTTATTTTCTGCGTTAATGACCGTGCGGACAGCGCACCGGGACGCGGCGCGTCCCCCGCAGCAACCGTGTCGCCCAGAACCGGATAGACCACGCCAAGGAACCACCATGAAGAGACTGATTGCCGCCGTTTCGATCGCCCTGCTCGCGGTATCGGCAGGCCCCGCCGTCGCGAAGGACTGGACCACGCTGCGCTTCGGCACCGATGCCAGCTACGCGCCGTTCGAATCGAAGGCGCCCGACGGCAAGCTCGTCGGCTTCGACATCGACCTCGGCAACGAGATCTGCGCACGGCTGAAGGCGAAGTGCGTGTGGCTCGAGAACGATTTCGACGGGATGATCCCGGCGCTGAAGGCGAAGAAGTTCGACGCGGTGCTGTCGTCGATGTCGATCACGCCGCAGCGCGCGGAACAGATCGGCTTCACGACGAAGATCTACAACCAGCCGACGCGGCTCGTCGTGAAGAAGGGTTCGCCGCTGCTGCCGACGGCCGAATCGCTGAAGGGCAAGTCGATCGGCGTCGAACAGGGCACGACGCAGGAAGCGTATGCGAAGGCGTACTGGGCGAAGCAGGGTGCGAACGTCGTGTCGTACCAGAACCAGGACGGCGTGTATGCGGACCTGACGTCGGGCCGCCTCGACGCCGCGCTGCAGGACGAGGTGCAGGCCGCGATCGGGTTCCTGAAGTCGCCGCGCGGCGCGGGCTACCAGTTCGTCGGGCCCGAACTCGTCGACGAGAAGGTGCTCGGCATCGGCGCCGGCATCGGGCTGCGCAAGGAAGACACCGACCTGAAGGCGAAGATCGATCGCGCGATCCTCGACATGGTCAAGGACGGCACGTACAAGCGGCTCGCGTCGAAGTACTTCGACTTCGACATCTACGGCGGCTGAAGCGGCGCCGCGCGCGGACGGGTGCGATACCCGTCGCGCGCGGTCTGACCGCCCCTCCCCTGCTCGCCGGACGGCGACGCCTCCCTGACGTTCGCCGTCGTGCCGGTTCATCGTCCGTATCGCGCATCCGGACGCCGCACGTCATTCGCATTGCAAACGGATCACCTGCTCTGGCGACAACAGGCGCTCGACGTCGTCAATAAGCGAAGATCGGGCGCCGGGGAACCGGTGCCCGCGTGCACATCCCCATGCGGATCGGGTTGGCGAGCGAGAAAGCGCCGGCCCGGCGCGGATGACCGGGTATCAGCCGGATCCGCCTCGCACCGGGCGCGGAGAGGTGGCCTGTCGACGCATGCCGGCCGGCAGCAAGATGCGCGGTCGACCGGCGATGGGTCGAATCACTGCGGTCGCGGCCTGCCGGCCGCTGCGTGTGGCGATCGTTCGTCATTTTTCTACCCCGTATTCGATCCGTAGCTTGTACCGGCAACCGGACACAGCCGGCGCCCCGACGATCCGTCGATAACGGCCCATGCCGTTCGGAGCAGGGCTATGCTGCCCGTCCGTCCGGTCATCCCCGTGGACTGCGTCCTTGCCGGTCCTCGCATGGTTCGCTGCCGGACCGGCCGGACGCCACGTCATCGACTTTCGCACCTCAAACTCCGCAAGGAGCGGGCCAGCTTCGTTCCGGGCCGGCCGCACAAGGCTTTCATCGGACAAGCCCGCAGCCGCAACGGGCGGGACAGGCAGGACGTTGCGAAACTGAAACATGCAGGGCGCGGGCGGGCGCGCCCGTGTGGCGGCGATGCCTTGCCGGACAAGGCGCACGGACGATCCGGAATATTTTCCCGGCACGGGCGGCACGCCGCCGCGCACGTTTGCCGGGTCGATCCGGGTGGCCGCCGGCAGGAAACGTTTCACGCTCTTTACATGGCGCCGGACGCCCGCGCACGGGACGGCCGCGGACGCTTCCCGCCGTCGTTCAGCCGACTCGCTGATGGTCGGCGTCGTCGGGCGGCACGCCGTCCTTTCCGCCGTTGTTGTCGTGGTCGTTGAGCCCGTGCTCGATCATCATCCGGTAAAGCGTGACGCGCGAGATGCCGAGTTCGGCGGCGGCCTTGTTGATCCGGTGATCGTTGCGCAGCAGCGCGTTTTCGATCGCGGTGCGCTCGGCGAGCGAACGCGCCTGCTCGAGCGTCACGGGCTCCGTTTCGCCCGGGACCTCGAGCCCGAGGTCGTGCGGTGTCAGCAGCCGGCTCTCGGCCATCACGATCGCGCGGCGCACCCGGTTGATCAACTCGCGCACGTTGCCGGGCCACTCGTAGCGGCGCATCGCGTCGAGCGCGGCCGAGGTGAAGCCGCTGATCTTGCGGCCGCTGTCGGCCTTGTATTTCTGCAGCACGTAATGCGCGAGGATGTCGATGTCCTTGCCGCGCGCACGCAGCGGCGGCTCGTGAATGCGCAGCACGCAGAGCCGGTGATAGAGGTCCGCGCGAAAGCGTCCGGCTTCGACCGCGCCGTCGAGATCCACGTGCGTCGCCGAGATGATCCGTACGTCGACCGGAATCGACTCCTGGCCGCCGAGCCGCTCGATCTTCCCTTCCTGCAGGAAGCGCAGCAGGCTCGCCTGGCTTTCGATCGGCATGTCGCCGATTTCGTCGAGAAACAGCGTGCCGCCGTTCGCGGATTCGATCCGGCCTGCGCGCCGCTGGTTCGCCCCGGTGAATGCGCCGCGCTCGTAGCCGAACAGTTCCGACTGCAGCAGGTGATGCGGAATCGCGCCGCAGTTGATCGCGACGAACGGCCCCTTGCCACGCACCGAGCGCTCGTGGATCGCGAGCGCCGTCAGCTCCTTGCCGGTACCCGACTCGCCGGAGATGAACACGCTCGCGTCGGTCTTCGCGACCTTGCGGATCGTGCTGAACAGCTGCTGCATCGCTTCGCAGTTGCCGATCATCCCGTGCTCGCCGATCGACGCCGCGTACGCCGCGCCGTCGACGCGATCGAGCGCGGCCATCCCGCGCGCGTGGCCGAGCACGTGCGAAATCCATTCGTACGGCAACGGCAGCGTCACGTAATCGAAACAATAGCTGCGGATGAGTTCGCGCACGGCAACGCCGATCGTGACACCGGCCTGCGCGACGGAAATCCAGCCGATCGCCGGCTGGCTCAGGCACGCTTTCAGCGCGGGATAGTCGCGCGACGTGAAGCCCGAGAAATCGACGAGCCCGGCTGCGACATTCACGCCGGACGTCATGTTCTGCGCTGCGCCGGCCGTCTTCGCGACCGAGATGTCCCAGCCGAGCTCCCGCAGTTGCGCCAGCAACGGCTCGTCCGGCGAACGCATGATGACGAACAGCTTGCGCCCAGCCTCGGGAGCGGTAACGGACACGGGCGGCATCTCGGACGCCGCCGTCCCGCTTGCGTCGGGTGACCTTGCAACCATCGTTGTTCCCCGCTTGGCGTTGGTATCGTGCGCCGGCTCGCCGCCGCATCCGAAGGACCTCGATCGAACCGACATATTGGCCGCATTTCCGTCCGAATAAAATCCCCCCGGGCAATAATCGCGCGCCGGGCGGATCCTTTCATGAACGGTATATCGGTGCCGCCGGTGCGCGGCTAGATGGGTGATATCCCGGTGGCGAGGCGGCTGCGAAAACATGGCCGTACGGATATCGGGCGCGCGAAGCCGCGCCGGTGCGCGCGCGCGGGTGCGGCGCGCGGCGCCGGGCGCGTGGAATCGGCCCGGCGGCAGGCGCCGGCGCGGCCCCGGCGGCCGCGCCGGCACGCGCTCGCGCAACCGTTTTCCGCTTGACACCGGTCAATCGTCAGAAGAAGTGGGGATGATGCACGAACGCAACACGTGCCGCGCGGCGTGGCGGCGTCAGCGCCCCGATGCGAGCGGCGCGAGTGCGTGAGCGCGGCCGCGTCCGGCCGACGCGCCGTCGTGTTCTCCGTAGGCGGCGGCGAGCGTGTCGACGCGCGCGAGGTGGTGGCGATTGTCGTGGTCCCACGGATGGAAGCCGGGCCGGAAAAAGCTCAGCCATTCACCCGCGATGCGCGGGAACAGCCCGCGGCGCGGCCCGTACAGGAATGCAATCATGCGCAGCATGCCGCGCACACGATGCCTGATGTCGCGATCGCGCGACAGCAGCGTCACGTGCATCAGGAACACGGTCGGCCAGAACGTCAGCGTCGTCACCAGGTACACGCCGACGCGGATCAGGTAGCGGCGCAGGCCCGGTTTCATCACGGCGTTCCACACGTCGTAGGACACGGCCTTGTGCTCGGTTTCCTCGAGCGCATGCCACAGCCACATCTGCCGGTAGCCTTCGACCGAGCCGTCCAGGCGCGTCGGGTCGCGCAGGAGCCAGTCCGCGAGCATCGCCGTGTAGTGTTCGGCGGCGACCGTGTGCGCGAGCTGCACCGAATGCGGCAGCGTGCGCTTCATGAAGCCGAGCACCGTCCATACTCGCTTGTCGAGCTTGCGCGCGGGCAGGCGGTTGGCCTGCATCAGCTCGTTGTATTCGACATGCTCGCGCGTATGCATCGCCTCCTGGCCGATGAAGCCGAGCACCTGCCGCTTGAGCACCGGGTCGTCGATCCGGTCGCGATAATTGCGCACCGAATCCATGAAAAAGCGTTCGCCGGCCGGAAACAGCAGCGACAGCGCGTTGAAGAAGTGGGTCACGTGCGGGCCGAGCCCATGCCAGTCCTTCGCGCGCTCGACCGGCAGGTCGAAGCGCAAGTCGCGGCGCACTGGCATCACCTCGGCTGCAATGGCTGAAGCGGCTGACTTCATGTTCGTCGTTCTCCTGGTTTTCGGGCGGCCCGCCAGCCGTCGCGGCCTTGTCGGCGCGGGCCCGGGCAGCGCATCGCGCAACGCCGAAATCTTGACATCGATAACTGTAAAGATAGGCGCCGGCCGGCGCTGCGCGCAAGCCGCGCGGTAGACGCGCGCTTCCAAACAGCGCACGGTCGGCAGCGCGGAAAAAACGAGGTTCGAGCGGCATTCGGGCGCGCCGGGATTCGAACGCGCACGCCGGTACGCGACCGGCAGCCAGACGGCGCACGCACGCGCCGAAATCGGCACACACACCCCGCGCGACGGGCGTTTCGCGGGATCACGCGGTGCCGCCCGACGTGACGCCGAGCAGCCAGGTGGCACCGATTCATACGCGCGCCCCGTTCGCGCGGCGCAACCCCGTCGATCCGGTTCGCGAAAAATTCAAACGCGCGTTCCATTCGCGTTTCAGGCGGAATGCATGACCACCACCGCGGCCGGCGCGCGATCGGCATGCCGCGGGGCGCTTGTCGCGTAAGGCGGCCCCCTGCCCGCTCGCCTACAATAGCGGTTTTACCCAACCCCTTTCAGGAGAAGTCATGTCTGTCACCACGACCGCATCGGGCCTCAAAATCGAAGACCTGACCGAAGGCAGCGGCGCGGAAGCGCAAGCCGGCCAGACCGTCAGCGTCCACTACACGGGCTGGCTGACCGACGGTCAGAAATTCGATTCGAGCAAGGACCGCAACGACCCGTTCGCGTTCGTGCTCGGCGGCGGCATGGTCATCAAGGGCTGGGACGAAGGCGTGCAGGGCATGAAGGTCGGCGGCGTGCGTCGCCTGACGATCCCGCCGCAACTCGGCTACGGTCCGCGCGGCGCAGGCGGCGTGATCCCCCCGAACGCGACGCTCGTGTTCGAAGTCGAACTGCTCGCCGTCTGACGACGCCGTCGGCCGACGTCCTTCCGATGGAACGCATCCCGTCTCCCGCCATCGCGCTGCGCCGTTACGACACGTGCGAAGCATCCGACGTGCACGACTTTCATCAGGTCGTGATCGGCGTCGACGGCGCGATGGTGATGGCGGTGGACGGCGTCGGCCAGCGCATCGACCGGCACGCGGCGTGGCTGATTCCGGCCGGCGCGCGCCACGATTACTCGGGCCTCGGCGAGAATCGCCAGCTCGTGCTCGACTTGCCCGCCGCGTCGCTCGCGGTGCCCCAGCGGCTGTTCGGCAGCGCGCGTGCCGTGTCGATCGACCCGGCGCTCACGTCGCTCGTCGCGCAGGTCGCGGCGGCGGCCGCGCAGTTCGACGGGACGGCCGGCGACACGCAGCGCGCGCATCGCTTCCAGTGGCAGGCCGCCGCGCGTCTGTGCGACGCGCTGCTCGACGATGCCGGCCTCGCCGCGCCCGCGGCGGGCCTGGATTTCGCGCGCATCGACCGCTGGCTGCGCGCGCGGCTCGCGGAACCGCTGCGCATCGCCGATCTCGCCGCGCACTGTGGTTACGGAATGCGCCGCTTTCATCAACTGTTCGTCGACGCGTTCGGCGAAACCCCGCATCGCTACCTGCAGCGGCTGCGGCTCGACGCCGCCGTCGTGCTGCTGGCGGACGGCCGCCATCCGCTCGTCGACATCGCCGGCATGGTCGGCTTCGCCGACCAGAGCACCTTCACGCACGCTTTCAAGAAGCGCTTCGGCGTCGCGCCGGGGCGCTGGCGCGGCGAGCGGCACTGAGCGCTCACGCGCGTCGCCCGGCGTGCCGGAAAGCCGTGTCACGGCTCGCTTAGCCTCACGGCCTCCGTTCCCCTGTCGCGCTGCGGCCGGCAAGCCGGCCACATCGCGACGGTATCGACGCTTCACGCCTCCCTGAAACGTCGCCCGCCCGTCGCGTCCTACGATGGGCGCATGGATACGACCACGCGCTCCCCCGCCTTTCCGCCCGGGCTCGCCCGCATCGTCGCGACCGTCAGCATCGGCTTCGTCGTCACGCAACTCGACGTAACGATCGTCAACATCGCGCTCGCGCATCTGGCCGGCGATCTGCATCTGCCGGTCGCCGGCCTGCAGTGGGTCGTCGATGCGTATACGCTCGCGTTCGCGGTGCTGATGCTGTCGGGCGGCGCACTTGGTGACCGCTTCGGCGCGCGCCGCATGTACGTCGTCGGCCTCGTGCTGTTCGCACTCGCGTCGCTTGCGTGCGGCGCCGCCATCGCGCCCGCGATGCTGATCGCGGCCCGCGCGCTGCAAGGCGTCGGCGCCGCGGCGATGCTGCCGAATTCGCTCGCACTGCTCAACGATGCGTGCCGGCATGATCCGCCTCTGCGCGCCCGTGCCGTCGGCTGGTGGACTGCCGCGGGCTCGATCTCGATCGCGGCCGGCCCGGTCGTGGGCGGCCTGCTGATCTCAGCATGGGGCTGGCGCGGCATCTTTCTCGTGAACCTGCCGCTGTGTGCGGCGGGGCTGGCGGCCACGCTCGCATGGGTGCCCGCGCGTCACATCGGCGCTACATCGAAGCAACCGACGACGCCCGTGCGCGCCGTGCGGGCACTCGACCTGCGCGGTCAGCTCATCGCGATCGCGATGCTGACCGCGCTGACCGCCGCCGTGATCGAATGGCAACCGCTCGGCTTCACGCATCCGGTCGTCGCCGGCGGCTTCGCGCTCGCGGCGCTGGCCGGGCTCGCGTTCGTCGCGGTCGAGTCGCACACCGCGATGCCGATGCTGCCGCTGTCGCTGTTCCGCCGCCGCACGTTCAGCGCGGCTGTCCTGTTCGGCATCTGCGTGAACCTCACGTACTACGGCACCGTGTTCGTGCTTGCGCTGTACCTGCAGCGCGTGCGCGGCGAATCGGCGTGGCAGGCGGGGCTCGCGTTCCTGCCGCTCACGGGCGGCTTCCTGCTGGCGAACCTCGCGAGCGGCCGCGCGGTCGCGCGTCACGGCCCGCGCGCGCCGATGCTCGCGGGCGCGCTGGTTGCCGCGCTCGGCTACGGCGCGCTGCATTTCATCGATGCGTCGACGCCGCTGCCGCTGCTGCTCGTGCCGTTCCTGCTGATTCCGACCGGCATGGGCTTCGCGGTGCCGGCGATGACGACGGCCGTGCTCGCGTCGGTCGAGCATGAGTGCGCGGGTATCGCATCTGCGGTGCTGAACACCGCGCGACAGACCGGCGGCGCGATGGGCGTCGCCGCGTTCGGCGCGGTCGCGGGCAGCGGCGCCGCGTGGCAGACCGTCGAGGGCCTGCATGTCGAAACCGGCGTGTCGGCCGGGCTGCTGGTCGCGGCCGCGCTGCTCGCCACGCTGGTCAGGCCGGATGCGCATCGCGGTGCATCCGGTGCGCGTCGCGCGGCGTCGGCAGCCGATTGAACGGTGCGGTCGGCCGTCATCGGGCGCGTGACCGGTGCGTCGACGCCGCGAAGCGGAAACGATTGGTTCTTGCGTGCCGTGGCGAACGAACACTCACGCCCGCGTCCCGCCCCCCTCGTCGCCCACCTTCCGCACGACCGTCTCCGCCGCCTTCAGCGGCCGGCCGTCGTCGTGCCGAAGCGCGAGCTTGCGGATCGCCCGGCCCGTCTTGCGCTCGACCAGCACCGAATGCGGCTCGCCGCGCTCGAACAGGTTTGCCTCGCCCCACTGCCGCAACATCACGATCACCGGAAACAGTCCCTCGCCCTTCTTCGTCAACGCGTACTCCTGATATGCGCTGCCGTCCGACGCGGGCACGACTTCGAATACGCCAGCGTCCACCAGCATCCTGAGCCGGTCCGACAGGATGTTGCTCGCGACGCCGAGGCTCGCGCGGAAATCGCCGAACCGGCGCACGCCGTCGAACGCATCGCGCACAATCAGCAATGCCCAGCGATCGCCGACGATATCGGTCGCACGCGCCACCGGGCACGGCGAATCCGCGAGACTTTTCTGCCTGGCCATATTGCTCTCCGCTGTCGCGCCGGCGCCTTCGCGGGCCGCCGGCCGCCCGTGCGCGGGCCCATCGCCCGCCGTCACACAGGTTGCATTTTAAAACCACTTTTCCTACACTCACACTAGTTTCAAATTGCAACCACTTGAGTGAGCGTGAGACACCCCATGGAATCACCCAGTTCAGGAACGGTCGCGTCGAACGCGACGTCGCGCACCGCTCGTCCGATCGCCGTCTCGCGGGTGTCGACGGCGCGCGTCGTGCTGCTCGCCGTCTGCTGCGCGGCGAGCGTCGCGAACGTGTACTACGCACAGCCGCTGCTCGACTCGATCGCACATGACTTCGGCGTATCGCAGGCAGCGGTCGGCGGCGTCATCACCGCGACGCAACTCGGCTGCGCGCTCGCGCTGCTGTTCGTCGTGCCGCTCGGCGACCTGCTGAACCGCAAACGCCTGATCACCGTTCAACTTTTGCTGCTGACGGCGGCATGCATCGGCGTGGCCGCCTCGCCGACGCGCATCGCATTGCTGGCGGGCATGGTCGCGGTCGGGCTGCTCGGCACCGCGATGACGCAAGGGCTGATCGCCTGCTCGGCCGCGCTTGCAGGCGCCGGCGAGCGCGGCCGCGTGGTCGGCGCGGCGCAGGGCGGCGTCGTGATCGGCCTGCTTGCCGCGCGTGCGCTCGCGGGTGTCGTCACGGATGTCGCCGGCTGGCGTGCGGTTTATCTGGTGTCGGGCGCGCTCGCGATCGCGATGCTGGTCGCGCTGGCGCGGCTGTTGCCCGATGCGGACGCGCCGCGCGCGCGCATCGGCTACGCGGCGCTGCTCGGTTCGATGGTCACGCTGCTGCGCGACGAGCGCGTGCTGCGTGTGCGCGGGGCGATCGCACTGCTGCTGTTCGCGGCGTTCAGCATCTTCTGGAGCGCGCTCGTGCTGCCGCTGAGCGCGCCGCCGCATGCGATGTCGCATACGCAGATCGGCGCATTCGGTCTGGTCGGCGCGCTGGGTGCGGCAGCCGCCGCGCGCGCCGGCCGGCTCGCGGATCGCGGCCTCGGTGAAGCCGCGACCGGCACCGCGCTCGCACTGCTCGCGCTCTCGTGGCTGCCGCTCGCGTTCGCCGGTACGTCGATCGCGCTGCTGGTCGTCGGCATCGTGCTGCTCGACGTCGGTGGGCAGGCCGTCCACGTCGTGAACCAGAGCATGATCCTCGGCGCGCGGCCCGATGCGCATGCACGCCTTGTCGGGTGCTACATGCTGTTCTATTCAGTCGGCAGCGGGCTCGGCGCGATTGCGTCGACGATGATGTATGCGCACGCCGGATGGGTCGGCGTCTGCGGGCTCGGGGCGGCGGTCAGCGTGGGTGCATTCGCCGTATGGGCCGTGACGCTCCGGCGTGCATGACGCGTGTCGAAGTGTCGAACACCGAGCGCGAACCGCGGCCTGCCTCGCACGGAACGAAAAAAAACCGGCTCGCCCGGATCGAGCGGCCGGCATGCGGACCGGACGCGTGCGCGTGCGCCGGCCCGACCGTCGCGGCGGCGTGCCGCATTCGCTTACCCCGCCGCCTGGATCGCCTCTTCGTACACGCCGGCGACGCGTCGCGCGATCACCGCGTTGTCGAAATGGTCGCGCGCGTAGCGCTTGCACGCGGCCTCGTCCGGCAGCGTGATCGCGCCCGACAGCGCGCCGCCGAGCCCTTCCGCGATCGCATCCGCGCCCGTCGACGGCAGCACGAGATCGTCGGACAACCCGGCCACCGCCTCCGGCAGCCCGCCGACCGGCGTCACCAGCACCGGCGTGCCGGACGCCAGCGATTCGACCGTGATCAGCCCGAAGCCTTCGAGCGCGACCGTCGGCACGACGCTGACCGTCGCCGCGCGGTACAGCGCCGCGAGATGATGGTCGGGCACGAACCCGAGCAGCTTCACGTTGTCCTGCAGCCCCGCGTCGTCGATGCGCTGCTGCAGTTCCTCACCGATCTTGCCCTTGCCGGCGATCAGCAGCAGCACGTCCGGGTGACGGTGCTTGACGAGACCGATCGCGTCGATCAGGTCTTCCAGCCCCATGCGCCGCACGAGCCGGCGCACGGCCAGCACGATCGGCCGGTCCTGCGGCAGTTGCAGCTTGTGCCGCGCCTCGGCCGGCGTGAGCGGCGTATCGAACTGCGCGGTATCGACGCAGCCGGGAATCACGCGCACGCGCGACGGATCGATGCCGTAGCGGTTCGTCAGGATCTGGCCGAATGCCTGCGACAGCACGATCAGGCGCGACGAGCGCGTATAGACGGCCTGTTCGAGATAGCGCTTCGCGCGCTGCCCGAGCGACGCGGCGCCCTCGACCTGGCTTTCGTCGGCCCACGGCCCCTGGAAATGCGACACCTGCGGAATCCCGCGCGTCACGTCGAGGCCCGGGAACGTGTACAGCGCGAAGTGCGACGAAATCACGTCCGGACGCTCGCTGCGGATCTCGTCGCGCAACGCGCGGCGCGCGGCGAGCATGCGGCGCGCAAGCGGCTGCGACGCGGGTCCGAAGCCCTGGATCGCACCGCCCGTGTCGTCGGCGACCTTCGGCGAGCCGGCAACGAGCCCGCGCACCTCGACGCCCGCACCGGGCAGCGCGCCGACGAGCGAGTAGTACATCCGGTCGAGGCCGCCCGCGCGTTCGGGGAACCAGTGCATGCCGATCTGCAACGATTTGATCGGCCGGGAAGATTGGGACATTACGACTGCTCCTGCGTAACCGCATGCTCGACCCGCTCGAAGGCGGACGGCTGCGAGGGTTGGCCGATGCGCCGGTAGAGCGCGACATACTGGGCGCCCATGTGGGCCCAGCCGAAACGGGTCATCAGTTCGCGGGCCGCGTCGCCCATCGCGCGACAGGTGTCGCGCGACGCCGCGAGCGAGCCGATCGCCTGCGCGAGCGCGGCCGGATCGTCGGGGTCCTCCAGCACGACCCCGCAGTCGCGCGTAATGATTTCGGCGCCGCCGGCGGTGCGCGCGGTGACGACCGGCAGCCCGGCCGCCATGGCTTCCAGCAGCGACAGGCTCATCGCTTCGTAGCGCGACGGAAACACGTAGGCGTCGACCGAGCGCATCAGCGTCGGCATGTTCTTCACGAGACCGAGGAAATGCACGCGCGAATCGATGCCGAGCGCGCGCGCCTCGTCCGGATACGGGCTGCCGGGCAGATAGCCCGCCACCGCGAGATGGACGTTCGCCGGCAGCTTCGTCAGCGCCTTCAGCACGGTGCCGAGGTTCTTGCGCGGCGTGCGCAGGTCGCCGACGAACAGCAGCAGGAACGCATCGTCCGGCAGCTTGAACGCCGCGCGATCGGCCTGCGCGCCGGCGAACGCGCTGCCGTCGACGCCGTTGTAGATCACGCTGATCTTGCCGCTGTCGATGCCGAGCCCGGCGATCTCGTCGGCCACCTTCTGCGACACGGCCGTGATCGCGCGCGAACGCCGGTACGCCCAGCGCTCGAGCGCCGTATTCACGCGCGTGTAGACGTACTGGTAGGCCGACCACAGCCCCTTCGTCAGCCCGAACGGGTAATACGGGCTCTTGAACCAGCCGCCGTGCACGAAGTGCGCGGTATTCACGTCGGCCTTGATCCACGAAATGAAGCCGTTCACGTGCAGCACGTCGTACTCGCTGCGATGCGCGCGCAGCCACCACGCGCTCTTCAGCGCGAACACCTGCTGCTTGACGAGATTCGACGGCCAGAAGCCGCCGACCTTCACCGGCACCCAGCGCACGCGCGGGTCGGCAAGCAGCTCGGGCGCGACATGCGACGCGACCAGCGTGACCTCGTAGTTCTCGGCCAGCGCCGCGCGCGCGATTTCGTAATTGACGCGGCCCTGCCCGTCGTTATGTCGCACGACGTGCGTGACGATCGCGATTCTCAATGGTCGCCTCCCCGTGAACGCGCGGCGGCCAGCAGGCGCTGTGCCTTCTGCCAGTGCGCCGCGGATAGTATTGAAAAAATGGCCGTGAACAGCAGCAGGCCGCCCGTGCCGATCAGCGAGTTCGTGAACACGAGCATCGCGAACACCGACAGGCACAGGCTCAGGCATGCGCCGACGAACTTGTCCTTGCGCAGCTTGAACGCCGCGCGCAGGGTGCGGGCGAGCAGCATCACGACGCCTGACAGGTACAGCAGCGTGCCGGGCCAGCCGAGCACGAACGGCACGTTCATCACGCCGCTGTCGAAGCTGCCGTACTTGCCGAGCTCGCCGCTGTCGCTCGACAGCTTGGTGGACGCGCCGGTCGCGCCCATCCCCTCGCCGGCGACGTCGGTGAACGCCGTTTGCGCGAAGGTCGCGTAGAACTTGTTGCGGTCGTCGTAGCTGCGGTCGTCCTTCAGGTTCGTGATCGATTGCAGGCGCGCGCCGAGGCGGTCGGCCACCGGCCCGACGGTCAGCAGCGGCACGCATAGCCCGACCAGCACGACACCGCTGATCAGGATCCGCATCCGCACGCGGTTGCTCGACTGCACGAGCTGGATCGCGAGCGCGATCACCCAGCCGCCCCAGGTCGAGCGCACGAGACACAGCGCGAACGACACGAAGCCGGCGGCGCCCGCGAACCAGCGGACCTTCTGCGGCGCGGCGAACACGAACACCAGCGCGCCCATGATCGCGAACGCGAACGGCCCCGACGAGTTCATCGTGCTGAAGACGCGGACACCGTACGGCACCGGCTCGCCCTGCGAACCCATGTCCGACCCGATCATCCACAGCACGTCCCACTGCGGCATCACGAAGTACTGCACGACGCCGTACACGCCCATCACGAGCATGCCCCACATGAACGTGGACAGCAGCACGTCGCGGTACTCGGGATAGTCGCGCGAGTTGACCATGATGTGAAAGCCGATCAGCACCGGGTACACCCAGTTCGCGAGGTCGTAGGTCGCGGCCATCACGCCGCTCGACACGATCCCGACCAGATATGCATACGTCAGCCCGAACAGCATCAGCAGCACGGGAATCCCGCGCCGCTGCGCAAGCACGCGGTAATGCCTGAGCAGCCCGAACCCGGCGATCATCGTCACCGCGAGCGGCGCGACCTGGATCAGGCTCGTCGGCGTGAACGCGCCCTTCGACCAGTCGGCGAGACGTCGAACTTCGGGGCTCAGGAACCACACCCACCACATGAAGCCGACGTAGCGCGCCGGGCTCTTGAAATACAGCCAGATGCCGACCGCGATGGCCAGCACCGGAAACGCGAGCGTCAGCACCTTGCCCTGGTGAATGGCGATCAGCGCGGCGGTAAACGTCCATAGCCCCGCCTGCCCGACCCAGTGCTTCGGTTCGGGCAACCGGCTGCGGCTGCGCGACGGTGCGCGTTCGGCGGCAATCGTACTCATCGATCCGTTCTCACCGCGACGACGGGCGCGAATCCGCGAGCGGCATCGCGAGACCGGCCGCCGCCGGCGTGCGACGCCGGCGCAGCATGTCGCGCGTGATCCGCACGTGCTGTTCGGCGAACGCCTGCGTGGTCAAGTCGCGCTCGCGCAGGCACGCGGCCGCGGCACGCGCGCATTCGAGCGCGGCGGCCGGATCGGCCACGAAGCGATCGGCGGCCTGGCGCATCGCCGCTGCGTCGAACGCCGGCACGTAGGCGGCCGTATCGTGCGGGAAGTAGTCGCTGAGCCCGCCGACGTCGGACACGATCATCGGCTTGCCGACCGCCGCCGCCTCGAGCATCACCGTGATGCCAGACGCGTGGAAGTTCGGCCGCAGCGGCACGACGATCACGTCGGCCCACGCGTACAGTTCGTGCTGCTTCGCGAGGCCCGACGCCGAGCCGATCTTCACGTTCGGTGCATGCCACTCGCGCGGCACGCGGCGCCGCGTCGCGAGCCGCACGTCGTAGCGCTCGTCGCCGCCGAACGCGGCGAGGAACGTGCGCCAGTCGCGATCGCGGTCGTTGCCGATCGCGGCGATCCGCAGCGGCCGGTTCGGTTGCCACTGCTGCGGCTCGGTGAGCGGGAAGTCCTGCGTGTTCAGCCCGTAGTAGACGAACTCGGCCTCGCGCCCGAGAAAGCGGCGGCACAGCTCGGCGTTGTCGCGGGCGAGCGTCGTCAGCGCGTCGGCGCGCGCGAGCAGCTTGCGGTACAGCCAGCGGCGCGGGCCGCCGAACGTGTTCCACTTGTCGAACAGCCACACGCTCTGCGCGAGCAGCAGCGGGCGCTTGCCTTGTGCGCCGGCGAGCTTCAGGATCAGCGCGGCGGCGAGATGCTCCTGCTCGGTGTGCGTCCAGATCACGTCGGTGCCCAACAACGCCGCGCGATTGCGCCACGCATGCACGACGTCGAAGCCAAGCGCCGCCTTCAGCGCACGGCGCACGAGGCTCGCGACGCGGTTCTCGCGCCGGTCCTGCGAATAGGTCAGCCGGAATTCGTCGGATTCCGCGTGGTGATAGCCGTACAGGCAGCCGATGTTCTCGCCTTTCCGGTAAGTACGCGGATCGGCGCCGTAGAACAGGTGGACGTGAACCTTCGTGGAATTCATGCAAGCCCTCCGGGGATGGCCGCGCGTCGTGCGCGCAGCCCGTTCAAGACGTCACCGGCGGCATCGCCGCACGATGGGGGGCAAGGTCGGCGCGGCGCGCATCGCGTGCGCCGCGGCGCACCGCGCGCCAGTGCTCGCGCACACGGTCGCGCCGCGCGGTATGCAGCGACAGCAGCACGTGCGCGAAGCCCGGATAGACGCGCGTGCCGATCAGCGTCCACCACCACCAAGCGATTTCGCGCCGCACCGGCGGCAGATGCTCGCGCAGGATCAGGTGCAGGTTGTACGCGCCGTTGCTGATCGCATTCAGCGATGCCGCATCGCGCCGGTCGTCGTCGAAGCGCTCGGCCGGAAAATGATCGACCGCGATCGCCGGGTCGTAGACGAGCTTCCAGCCGTCACGCTGCACCTGCATGCTGAAACCCATGTCGTTGTGCACCTGCGCGCCGGCGCCGCGCAGCCGCGTGTCGAAGCGCAGACGTTCGATCGCGGCGCGGCGGTAGCTCATGTTCGCGCCCTTGAGCATGTCGACTTCGCGCGCGCCGCCGACGCCCAGATGATGGTTGCCGACGATCTTGCCGGACAGCGTGAGCTGGCCGACGAGCTCGCGCGACTCGTCGAGCACGCGGCCCTTCTCGTGCACCCAGTCGCGGCCGCCGACCGCACCGACGCGCGGGTCGGCCAGGAACACGGCTTCGACGCGTGCGAGCCAGTCGGCGCGCGGCGCCGCGTCGTCGTCGGTGATCGCGACGATGTCGCCGCTCGCCGAGTCGAGCCCCTTGTTCAGCGCGGCGACCTGCCCCGGCACATCCACCGCCACGATCCGCAGCGGCAGCATGCCGCCGACCGATGGATCGGCGAGGCGCTCGTGCGTGGCATCGTCCTCCGGGCGCGCGACGACGATCACCTCGTCGGGCAGCCGCTGCTGGCGCTGCAGCGCCAGCAGGCAGCGCGCGAGGTCGGCGGGACGCCTGTAGGTCGGAACGAGCACGGAAATTTTCATCGAGGGTTCTCCAGTCGGCCGGGCCGGCGCTGCGCACGCAGGCCCGGTTTCGTGCAATGCCGTCAGGCGCTCAGGTATTCGTGGACGGCCGCATAGCCGCGGCCGTAGCCGCGCGCCTTCGGCGGCACGCCGTTGAAGATCCCGCCTTCCAGATCGACGCCCGCGGTACGCAAGCGCTTGATCGCGTCGGCGATCTCGCCTTCGGTATGCATGCCCGAGCGCAGCACCAGGAAGGTCGCGCCGGCCATGCGGCCGATGATGGTCGCGTCGGTCACCGCCAGCACCGGCGGCGAGTCGATCAGCACGACGTCGTAGCGCTTGCCGAGCCCTTCGAGGTATTGCGGCAGGCGCGTCGACATCAGCAGCTCCGACGGGTTCGGCGGGCGCGTGCCGGCCGAGATGAACGACAGGCCCTGCACCGGCGTCTCGCGGATCGCCTCCTCGAGCGGCGACTGATCGCTCAGCAGTTCGGACAGGCCCGGCTGCGCGGTGAGGCCGAAGTAGCGGTCGAGCATGCCGCGACGCATGTCGGCGTCGATCAACAGCACGCGCTTGCCCGAATGCGCGAGCAGCACCGCGAGGTTGACCGTCAGGAAGCTCTTGCCGATGCCCGGCGTCGGCCCGGTCAGCACGATCACGCGGTTCTTCGCATCCATCATCGCGAACTGCATCGCGGTGCGCAGGCTGCGCATGCTTTCGACGCTCAGGTCCTTCGGACGCAGGCTCGCGAGGATCGGCCGCGCGCGGCCGCCGCCCTTCTCGGCCATGGCGTCGAGCTTCACCTGCTCGGTGCTTTGCGGCACCAGTCCGTAAAGCGGCAGGTTGAACGTGCGCTCGACGCGATCCGGATCCTCGATGCCCTGGAACAGGTTGCGGCGCAGGAACACGATGCCGGTACCGAGGATCAGCCCGAGGAATACCGCGGCCGACAGGATCAGCACCTTCTTCGGCTTGACCGGATCGCCCGGGCGCAGCGCGGAATCGACGAGGTGGATGTTGCCGCCCGTGCCGGCCTTCTGCACCGACAGCTCCTGCACGCGGTTCAGCAGCAGCACGTAGATGTCCTCGGCGACCTTCGCGTCGCGCTGGAGCTGGACGGCCTTCACTTCGGTCGCCGGCAGGCTGCGGAAGCGGTTGCTGAACTTGTCCTTCTCGCCCTGCAGTTCCGCGAGCTGCTGCTTCGCGGCGATCACCATCGGGTGCGAATCGGTGAAGCGCTGCGCGAGCGATGCGAGCTGCAGGCGCTGGGCCGCGATCTGCTGCTCGTACTGCACGCTGCCTTCGAGATAGACCTTCGCCTCGTCGCTCGCGTTGATCGAACCGGACGTGCGCTGATACTGCGTCAGCGCGGCTTCCGCCCGCTCGAGATCGGACTTCAGGCGCGGCTCCTCGCCCTTCAGGAAGTCGAGCATCTTGGTCGCTTCGGCCTGCTTCGCGATCACGTGCTGGTTCAGGTACGACTGCGCGAGCGCGTTCGCGATCGCGGCGGTCTGGTCCGGGTCCTTGCCTTCGAGCGAAATCTGCACGACGCCCGTCTGCTTGCCCTGCTCGGACACCTGGATGCCCGACTGGAAGCCGGTGATCGCGTCGAGATCGTTGTAGCGGACCACCGTGAATTGCGTGCCCGGACGCGCGACCAGCTTCTGCACCAGCAGCGTCACGCCGCCGCCCTGCTCCGATTCGCCGACACGGCCCGACAGCAGGCGGCTGCCGTTCGCGTCGACGAGCGTGTAGGTGCCGTTCGGACCGGCCGTCAGCGTCAGCTTCTTGCCTTCGAGCGCGGGCACGACGCTGATCGTGTCGATGTCGGCGACTTCGCCGCCCCATGCGTACGACCGCAGGCCGAACCAGGCGCGCGAAGGCTCGCCGGGCGTCGCGACGCGCGCGGACAGGCTGCCGAGCAGCGGAATCGTCTTCGGCACGACCGAGAAGTTCAGCTTGAACTGCTCGACGACCGGCGTGACGACGCCGCGGCTCTTGATGATCTCGATTTCCGCGTCGGTCTGCGCTTGCTGCGGGCCGCTGTTGATCGTCGCACCCGTCTGCGTCTGCGTGAGCGCCTGCGACGTGTTGTCGTTGCTCTCGACCCGCACGTGCACGTCGGCCTGATACACCGGTTTCGCGATGTAGCAGTAGAGGCCGGCGAGCGCGATGACGGTCACCGCGATGCCGAGCAGCAGCCAGATGTCGTCCATCAGCACCTGGAGCAGCTGGCCGAGGACGACGTCCTCTTCCTCGGTTTTCGCGGTCAGATCCGCGTAGGCGTGTTTTGCTTGCGTGTTCACCATTCGTTCCCGCTTGAGTGGTGCCGGGGGGCAGACGCCACCCCGGCGGGCTATCAGCGCGTGATTTGCCGCATGTAGAAGATCGTCTGGATCGTCGGCAGCACCTGCTGCAGCACACGGTTGAACTGCACCGAGCTGGCCGTGCTGACGTAGACCACATCGAGCGGCTGGAGCGGGAAGCGGCTCGACAGCATCAGCGCATCCGGCTGCGTCATGTCGAGACGGAACACTTCCGGCTTGGTCGGGTTGTCACGCATCCCGCGCATCACGTAGATCTTGCGCGGGTTCGCATCGGTGTCGAGGATGCCGCCGCCGGCCGTCAGCGCGTCGGCGATGGTCAGCCTGCCCTTGAGCATCGGCACCGTGACCGGCGTCTTGACCTCGCCCATGATGAACACGCGGCTGTCGCTGCGGTCCGGCACGTTGACGATGTCGCCCTGCTGCAGCATCACGTTCTGCTTCACTTCGCCGCGGTCGAGCACGCCGTTCGCGTCGAGCGTGTAGAGCTTGCCGTCGCGCGTCAGGCGCACGCGCTGCAGGTCGGCCTCGGCGGTCGAGCCGCCCGAGCGCGAGATCGCGTCGACGAGCGTCAGCGGCACGTCGCTCATCGCGAGCGGGCCGGGCGTCTTCACCTCGCCCGTCACCTGCACCTTCTGGCTGCGGAACGACAGCACGCGCACATCGAGCTGCGGATTCTTCACGTAGCGCGCAAGGCGCGTGGCCAGCTCGTCGCGCGTCTGCGCGATCGTCTTGCCCGCCACGTGGATGCGGCCGACGAACGGGAAGAAGATCGTGCCGTCGGCGGCCACGGTCTGGCCGTACGGATCGGCCTGGCCCGGCAGCGACGACGAATACGGCTGCTGCAGCGCGCCCGCGATCGTCTGCGTCGTGTTGCCGCCGCTCGAGAACGACTGGCCCTGCGGCGTCGTCAGCTCGGGGTGGTCCCACACGGTGACGCCGAGAATGTCCTGCGGGCCGATGCGGTAAACGTACTGCGACGGATCGGTGTAACGGCCCGGCGGCAGCGGGTGTTCGACCTGCTGCTTCTGCAGCTGATCCATCACCAGCTTCGCGTCGATGTAATGAACCGGATAGGTTTCGGCCTGACCTTGCCGGCCTTCGTCCTTCAGGTTCGACGAGTCGAGATAGTTGCCGGGCGCAGTCGCGCAGGCCGACAGGAAGGTCGTCATCGCGACGGCGAGCGCCAGCGGGCGCATGGGACGTTTCAGCATAGTTTTTGCAGCCATCCTTGAACCAGACGTTCGATCAATGAGTAGCTCTCGCGATAGTCGGCCTCGGGGCCGCCATGCGGATCCGCGATCTCGGCGTCCTCCCACTTGCCCAGCAGGTGAACCTTGCCGCGCGCGAACGGATCGACCGATTCGACGGCCTTGATCTGTTCGCGCTCGCTGACGAGAATCAGGTCGGCGTCGCGCACGATCCGGCGCGACAGCCGCCGCGACCGGTGTGTCGTCGCATCGACGCCGCGCTCGGCGAGCAGTTGCCGCATTACCGGATCGATGCCGTCGCCGTCGTTCGCACGCACGCCGGCGGAGTGGAACGTCACGCGCGGGCCGCCGCGCGACGCCGCGTGCGACTTGAACAGCAGTTCCGCCGCCGGGCTGCGGCAGACGTTCGCATGACAGACGATCAGGATGTTCCGGAACATGGCGTCTCGATTCGGGTTACGGGTAACGGCGACGCGCGGGTCACGCGTTCGCGCGCGCGGCGCCCGGCACGCGGGCGGCGACGGCCTGACGCGAGCCGGGGCGGCCGATCGGGTGGTATTCGATGCCCTGCTCGCTCATCGTCTCCGGCTCGTACAGGTTGCGGCCGTCGAAGATCACCGGCGATTTCCATTGACGGCCGAGCGCGACGAAATCCGGGCTCTTGAACGCCTTCCATTCGGTGACGATCACGAGCGCGTCGGCATCGCGCGCGGCCTGCGCCTCGTCGTCGACGAACGTGAGCCGCTCGAGCCAGCTCGGGTGATCCGCGAGATCGAGCGCGAGCACGCGGCGCGCTTCCTGCTGCGCGACCGGGTCGTACGCCGCGATGCGCGCGCCGCGCGACAGCAGCTCGGCGATCAGCTCGCGGCTCGGTGCCTCGCGCATGTCGTCGGTGTTCGGCTTGAACGCGAGCCCCCAGATGGCGAACGTGCGGCCCGTCAGGTCCTCGCCGAAGCGCGCGACGATCTTGTCGGCAAGCACGCGCTTTTGCGTCGCGTTGACCGACGACACGGCCTTCAGGATCTGCAGCGACTGGCCGTGCTCGTCGGCCGTGCGGATCAGCGCCTCGACGTCCTTCGGGAAGCACGAGCCGCCGTAGCCGCAGCCCGCATACAGGAAGTGATAGCCGATGCGCGGATCGGAACCGATCCCGCGGCGCACGGCCTCGATGTCCGCGCCGAAGCGGTCGGCCAGGTTCGCCAGTTCGTTCATGAACGAGATGCGCGTCGCGAGCATCGCGTTCGCCGCGTATTTCGTGAATTCGGCCGAGCGCACGTCCATGTACAGCGTGCGTTCGTGGTTGCGGTTGAACGGCGCGTAGAGCTTCTTCATCAGCTCGCGCGCGCGCTCGCCCGGCACGTCGTCGTCGCAGCCGATCACGATGCGGTCCGGCCGCGTGAAATCGTCGACCGCCGCGCCTTCCTTGAGGAATTCCGGATTCGACACGACGGAGAACATCGGGGCGTCGCCGCCGCGCTTCGAAAGTTCCTCGGCCACCGCCGCGCGCACGCGCTCGGCCGTGCCGACCGGCACCGTCGACTTGTCGACGATCACCTTGAAGCCCTTCATGTAGCGGCCGATGTTGCGCGCCGCCGCGAGCACGTACTGCAGGTCGGCCGAGCCGTCCTCGTCGGGCGGCGTGCCGACCGCGATGAACTGCACGTCGCCGTGCGCGACCGCGGCCTCGATGTCGGTCGAGAAGCGCAGGCGGCCGGCCGCGCGGTTGCGCGCGATGACTTCCTTGAGGCCCGGCTCGTGGATCGGCACGCCGCCGTTGTTCAGGACGTCGATCTTTGCCTGATCGACGTCGAGACAGAACACGTCGTGCCCGATGTCGGCGAGACAGGCGCCGGTGACAAGACCTACGTAACCGCTGCCGATGATAGTCAGATTCATGATGTGTCGGACCTCGTGACCAATGATTCGAAATTCGTGAAACCGGAGTGTCTGCGCGGGACGAAACCGCGTCAGTAAGCGTTGCTGCCGGTGAAGCCTTTCCAGAGCGTCAGCACGACGATCTTGATGTCGAGCCAGAACGACCAGTTCTGCATGTAGTACAGATCGAGCTTCACGCGTCCCATCATCTTCTCGATCTGGTCGGTCTCGCCGCGAAAGCCGTTGATCTGCGCCCAGCCGGTGATGCCCGGTTTGATCCGGTAGCGGAACATGTAGCCCTTCACCAGATCCTTGTAGATGTCGTCGTGCGCGAGCGCATGCGGACGCGGACCGACGACCGACATCTCGCCCTTCAGCACGTTGATGAACTGCGGCAGTTCGTCGAGGCTCGTGCGGCGCAGGAAGCGGCCGACCGGCGTCACACGCGTGTCGTTCTTGGTGGCCTGCGTGACCTGCCCCGCGACTTCCTGATGCACCTTCATCGAGCGGAACTTGTAGATCTCGAACTCGTGGCCGTCGATGCCCTTGCGCTTCTGGCGGAAGAACACCGGCCCGCGCGACGTGAGCTTGATCAGACATGCGATCAGCAGCATCACCGGCGCGAGCGCGGTAAGCGCCGCCAGTGCGAACAGCCGGTCGAACACGAACTTCGGCAGGATCCGCACGTCGGTGATCGGCGACGCCGCGAGGTTGATCGCCGGCACGCCGAGCACCTCGACCACTTCCTGGTTGAAGAACGACAGCGTGCGCACGTCCGGAATGAAACGGATGTTCACGAAGTCGTGGCGGAACACCGTCACGATCTGATGAATCCGGCGCTCCTCCGTGATCGGCAGCGTGAGCCACAGCTCGCTGATCGCGCGGCTGCGCACCAGCCACACCAGCGATTCGAACTGCCGCTCGATGCGCACGTCGTCGAGCGCGACTTCGCCCGGTACTTCGCTTTCGTCGTACACGCACACCGGGTTGAAGCCCGCTTCCGGACGCGCCCGCATCTGTGCGATCAGCCGCCGCGCCGCCGGCGTGCCGCCGACGATCGCCACTGCCTTCAGGTTGTAGCCGCCGCGGCGCAGTTGCCGGAGCACGACGTGCACGCAAGCCTTGGAGCCGGCGAGCAGCGCCATCGTCACCACCGCCCAGTAACCGAGCCACAGTCGCGACAGGTCGCCCGACTGGTGGAAGCTGAAGCTCATCAGGATGCCCGCGAGTTCGACCACCAGCCACGCGAACGCGACGCGCCCCACCAGACCGACGAGACGCTTGCCGCGCCAAGACTGGTAAATGCCGATGGCCGGAAAGAACACGACGACCAGCAGGCAGTCGAACAGCACCGTCGTGCGCTGCAGGTCGTTGAGCCAGATGCTGCCGCCGTGCAGCGCGGCGGCGATCAACGCCCCCAACACGACCATCGCAATATCGATGACTCTCGCCAGCACGCTCAACATGTCTGCTTCCTCTTTGAACAGGCGTTTGCCGAACAGCTCCTCGTGCAGCCCGTGCCGCACCTTCGATTCAAACGTTGCATGACGCTATTGAAGCGACAAGAAAATCGCTCCTCAAGCGCTCAAGTATTTCGAAAAATAATCGGAAATTCTTGCCGCGACATTTCCGAATTAAATCGGCACGTTTTCCCGAATCGATCGTGAATCGGGATTTTTTCGAGAACTTTACGGTTCCCACGAACCCTTTTCAGGACGGGGCTCCAGCCCGATTCGTCGAATTATTTTTTATTTTTTTATTTGCATCTCATGCCATCGAGGAAAAATTTTCCTGACACGTGCGCTTCGAATATCGCGCAAATCGCCCCGGTTTTATTGTCGATTTACTTCATGCTACAAACAGGCACTGACTTCAATCGAGGAGAGTGTCATCATGAATGCTCCGGCCGTGGCAGCCGATACGCGCCCTTCTTCTTCCGCCGCAACCGACGCCGCGACGCGGGTCGCGGTGCAGCCGGTGATCCTCGCAGGCGGTTCGGGCACGCGTCTGTGGCCGATGTCGCGCGAACACTATCCGAAACAGCTGATCGGCCTGCTCGGCGATCATTCGCTGCTGCAATCCACCGCGCTGAGGCTCGACGGCCTCGCGACCGGTCATCCGCTGAACGACGACGTGCTGATCGTGTGCGGCGAGGATCACCGCTTCACGACTGCCGAGCAACTGCGCCTGACCGGCAAGCGTGCATCGATCATGCTCGAGCCGCTCGGCCGCGACACCGCGCCCGCGCTGACGCTCGCCGCGCTGCGGATCGTCGCCGGCGGCGGCGATGCAGTGATGACCGTGATGCCGGCCGACCACGCGGTGGCCGACCAGCCGCGCTTTCACGCGGCCGTCGCGGCCGGCGTGCACTGCGCCGCCCAGGGCAAGATCGCGACGATGGGCATCGTGCCGGGCCGTGCCGAAACGGGCTACGGCTACATCCGCGTCGGCGCGCCGCTCGGCGACGCCGCTACCGGCAACCTCGACGTGCGCCGTCTCGACCGCTTCGTCGAGAAGCCGCATCTCGAACTCGCGCAGCAGTACGTCGCGTCCGGCGAATACTGGTGGAACAGCGGGATCTTCATCGTGCGCGCGTCGGTGTGGCTGAACGCGATCCGCCAGCTCGAACCGGAGATCCTCGCAGCCTGCGAGCAGGCCGTCGCAGGCGGCAAGGACGACGGCGACTTCTTCCGCGTCGACCGCGACGCGTTCGCCGCGTCGCCGTCGAACTCGATCGACTACGCCGTGATGGAGCGGCTCATGAACCTGCCGCAGCTGTGCGAAGGCGTCGTCGTGCCGCTCGACGCGGGTTGGTCGGACGTCGGTTCGTGGGACGCGATCTGGCAGATCCTGCCGAAAGACGAAGCCGAGAACGTCGGCCGCGGCCACGTGCTGTTCGAAAACGCCGAATCGACTTTCGCGCATTCGGAACACCGGCTCATCGCGTGTGTCGGCACGCGCAATCTCGTCGTCGTCGAAACGCCGGACGCCGTGCTCGTCGCCGACAAATCCTGCGTGCAGGACGTGAAGAAGATCGTCGGGCGCATCAAGGCCGAACGCGGCGCGGAAGCGACCGATCATCGCAAGGTCCATCGCCCGTGGGGTCATTACGACTCGGTCGACATGGGCGAGCGCTTCCAGGTGAAACGCATCGTCGTGAAGCCGGGCGCACGACTGTCGCTGCAGATGCACCATCACCGCGCCGAACACTGGATCGTCGTGCGCGGCACCGCGCGCATCACGCGCGGCGACGAAACCTTCCTGCTGTCGGAAAACGAATCGACGTACATCCCGCTCGGCGTGTCGCACCGTCTCGAGAACCCGGGCAAGATGCCGCTCGAGCTGATCGAAGTGCAGTCGGGCGCGTATCTCGGCGAGGACGACATCGTCCGCTTCGACGATACCTACGGTCGCCAGTGATGCCACGCCTGCCGGGCGCGCCGTATCGACGGTGCGCCCGGCATCACCGACATGCCGAAGACAAAAAAACGCGCGGGCGTCGTGACGGACGACGACCCGCGCGTTTTCGTTCGGACGACGATCAACCTACGCGATACGCGTATTCGCGGCGTTCCGCCTGCACGGGATCGTTGCGGCTCTCGGACAACGCGCCCGCACGACGCTCGGCGATGAAGCGCTTGATGTCCGACTCGGCACGTGCCAGCTCGGACAGGCCGGCCAGCACCTCGCTTTGCGGCGCACGCACCGGTTCGTCGCTCGCCCCATGGCGATCGATCCACTGACGCGCCCAGTCGAGCGCGTACTGCTCCGCTTCCTCCGCATCGGTGAAGCGCGGGCCGATGAGGCCCGAGCGCTCGACGCGCCGGTCGTCCTGCGTGATCTCGGCCCACGCGCGGTACATCAGGTTCTGCACCGGTTGCGCGCTACCGCAGATCGTATAGCCACGGTATTCGTCGACTTGCGGCTCGGCCGCGGCGAAGCTCGCGGCGGACGGACGCCCGTGACGCAGCCCCGCGGGCTGCGCGCCCGGCACCGCGAACGATGCACCGCGCGACGCGTCGTCGGCGGCGTTCGGCATCGCGGTCAGCGTCGCGCCCTCGCCATCCCAAACGTTTGCCTGAGCGACCGGCAGTTGCCACGACTCGGGGTTCTGCCAGAACACGCCGCGCAGACGGTCGTTGTCGGGCACGGGCTCCGCGCGGCATGCCGGCGCGACCGGCACCGGCGGCGGCGGCACGTACGCGAACGTGCGCCCGCTGAACTGGGTGAGCACGTCGATCATCTGCAGCAGCGTGCCGTTCGCGAGCCACTCCTCGTAGCGGCGGCGGCACGTCGGCCCGGACGGATAGCGCCCGGGCAGTTTGGACCACGCTTCACCGGTCGTCAGGATCCAGAGAACCGCGTTGGCGACAACGCGCGGTTCGGCTCGCGGACGGCCTCGACGGTTCAGCCGAATGGGTTCATCGGCGATCAGCGTTGAAAGTCGAAACCACTCTTCATCGTTAAGCTCATCGAAGAACATAGTCGATTTCTCCACGCAGCCAGGCCGGGGCTGCGATTGTCGGCGCCGTCGTCACGCATCGCGTCACGGGGCGGCCCGGTTGCACATTATGGTTATCCGGTCGTTGTGCATGCCGGTGCGACACCGCACTTTCACGGTGCCGCCATTCACGGCAATGGCGCACAAACTACGGTCTCACTCCAATGTGGGAATTTTTGTGCACGAAGCATACCATCCTCAGGGTTTATCTCAATATGACAATGACTTAATGTTACGCACTGAAACAACCTGCCATGGATTCGCAATCCATTTACGCTTGAATTTTTTTACGCGATCGTTATGCGGGGCGCTGGGAAGCCCCGTCTGGCGGGGCTCTGCGGGGTGCGGATGCGGCCCGACCGGCAGGCCGCCCGACTTGTTCCGACCCTTGCCTGAAACAATTCCGGGAATTGCCGCCGAAAATCGGTAAATCAGGGAAAAATTCGTAACAAGATATTCGCGGATCGGTAAATCGTTCAAACTCGATTGAACTGAATTTTCCCCGTGCACAATCTTTTTATTGTTTCTCTGCGAGTAGTGAAAGCGATCGCAGGTCGATGCACATCGTTTCCCGGCATGCAAGCGTCGACGGGTCTGTTACATCCTCGGCGTAGCAGACAGCCGACAGCGGCGGGCGCGACGATCGGGCGCCGCGTTCCGGGTCGGAACGATGGGGAATCGCGCGATACGAAAAGCGGCACCCGGCCGCACGCATCAGCGCAGATCGCTGGCCAGCGACGCGGCGACGTCCGCGTCCACCCGTTGCGGCGGCATCGTGTAGGCCGGGTGATCGCAGCCGATCGACAGCGTCGCGCCGCCCTTGAGCGCCGCCCGCATCGGCTCGCCCAGTTCGAAGCGCACGAAATGCACGGCCGAGGTCTTCTCCGCGTTGTCGCGGTCCAGATCCTCGTCGGCGATCGCATAGACGTCAGGGTGCCCGTCGACCCGCAGGTACACGCGATCCTCGACGCCGATCAGCCGCGCGAGCGCCGCCCGCCGTTCGGCCTCGTGCTCGTATTCGATCTGCAGCGTTGCCTTCAGGTTGGTGCCGTCGGGCACGAGCGGCAGATAGGCTTCCAGTTCACCTTCGATGCCGGCCTCGTCGAAGATCTTCTCGATGTGCAGCATTTCCTGGATCTGGTAGCGGATCGTGGTCTCGTCCTCGAACAGCAGGCGCAGATGGTTGCCCAGCGCCACCGCGCGGCGGCGCTTGTACGCGACGAGCCGCGCGTGTTCGGTCTTGCGGATCTTCGCGTACGCTTCGAGCGTCAGCAGCGAGTCGCGGGTCAGCGTCATGGCGTGTCCTTGGATAGCGTCGATGTCTTCGTGGCGCGGCCGGTTCAGATACCGTACGCGCGGCGCAGCAGCGTCAGCGGATGCGCGAGCGGCGCGGCGGGCAAGCCTTTCTCGTCGATGCCCTGCACGATGTGATGCCCGGCGAGCGCGCAGTCCGACGACACGACATCCGGCTTCGGCTCGGCCATCGCCTTGAACACCGGCGCACCGATCCGCATCGCGTCCGCATGGAAGGCCTTTTTCACGCCGAACGTGCCCGCATGCCCCGAGCAGCGCTCGACGACGTTCACGCGCGTATCGGGCACGAGCGACAGCGTGTCGGCCGTCTTGCGGCCGATGTTCTGCACACGCGCGTGGCACGGCACGTGATACGACACGGTGCCGAGGCCCTGCTTGAAGTCGGTCTTCAGCAAACCGTCGCGATGTCGCGCGATCACGTATTCGAACGGATCCCAGAATGCATCGGCCACCGCGCGCACGGCGTCGTCGCCGGGAAACATCAGCGGCAGTTCGCTCTTGTACATCAGCACGCAGCTCGGGATGGCGCCGATCAGCGCATAGCCTTCGCGCGCATAACGCTCCAGCACCGGAATGTTCACGGCCTTCTTCGCGGCGACGCCCTCAAGGTTGCCCTGCTCGAGGAGCGGCATCCCGCAGCACGCTTCGCGCGTGACGAGCTCGTACGGGATCTCGTTGTGCGCGAGGATCGCCAGCAGGTCGTGGCCGATACCCGGCTCGTTGAAGTTCACGTAGCACGTCGCGTAGATCGCGACCTTGCCGGGCGTGCGTTCGCCGTCACGTACCGGCGGGCCGTCCGAGCGCTTCGCGGCACGCCGAAACTTGCGCGGTGCGAACTCCGGCAGCCATGCGTTGCGATCGACGCCGAGCGCCGCTTCGAGCGCGTGACGCGCGGGCGGCGTGCGATTCACCGCGTTCACCGTCTGCGTGACGATCGGAATGCCCGCGAAATGCCCGAGCGCGTCGGTGTTCGACAGCACCTTGTCGCGCAGCGGCGCCTCTCCGCGCTTGTAGCGCGCTGCCTTGCCGCGCAGCATCAGGTGCGGGAAGTCGACGTTCCATGCGTGCGGCGGCACGTACGGGCATTTCGTCATGTAGCAGAGGTCGCACAGGTAGCACTGGTCGACGACCTTGCCGAACGCGTCCTTCGGCACTTCCTCGATGTCGCCCATCGGCGTTTCGTCGACGAGATCGAACAGCGTGGGAAACGCGCCGCACAACGACACGCAGCGCCGGCACCCGGCGCAGATGTCGAACACGCGCGTCATTTCCGCATCGATCGCGGCCTGGTCGTAGAACGCTTCGGACTGCCAGTCGAGCGGATGCCGCGTCGGGGCTTCGAGACTGCCTTCCTTGTGTGGCATGGGGCGCTCCAGCGTGGCGCGCATGCGCGCGGACTCGCCGCCCGCGTGATGCGGGCAGCGATCGACGCACGGCCGGCCGCAGGATGTCCGGCCGGGCCGTGCTGCCTTGCTGCCGGACCCGCGTCAGTCGACGAGTGCGTCGAGCGCCTTCGTATAGCGGTTGGCGTGGCTGCGTTCTGCCTTCGCGAGCGTCTCGAACCAGTTCGCGATTTCGTCGAAGCCTTCGTCGCGCGCCGTCTTCGCCATGCCCGGATACATGTCGGTGTATTCGTGCGTCTCGCCGGCGATCGCCGATTCGAGGTTCAGCCGCGACGAGCCGAACGGCAGCCCCGTCGCCGGATCGCCGACTGCCTCCAGGTATTCGAGGTGGCCGTGCGCGTGGCCCGTTTCGCCTTCGGCAGTCGAGCGGAACAGCGCGGCGACGTCGTTCTGGCCTTCGACGTCGGCCTTCGAAGCGAAATACAGATAGCGCCGGTTCGCTTGCGATTCGCCCGCGAATGCGGCCTTCAGATTCTCTTCGGTCTTGCTGCCCTTGAGTTGAGCCATGTGTGCCTCCGTTCGAGCCGGCGCGGCCGCGTGCGAAGCCTGGCCGATGATGTATGTGGGGCACGAAGCGTATGCCGGACGCGCACGCTTCGTGCCTTTTAATCTAGGCGCTGGCGTTCGCATCCCCCAATAGGCTTTTTCAATCCACGCGATAGCGGAGGGCGGGAATAAGGGACAAGTTGATGGGCGCGTCGCCGGGTGGGTCGGCGTTTCGCTCGAGATTCGGCTTCCGGCCTTCCGGCGCGACGCCCGGTGCACTCGCACCGGCGTCGCTCGTCATGCGTCACGCATCCGTCGCACGCTTCAGCAGCAATTCCCTTTCGCGTTCGTTCCGGGTCAATTCCGCCGCACGACGGAACTCGACCTTCGCTTCGTCGGCGCGGCCGAGCTTCGCGAGCAGGTCGCCGCGCACGCTCGGCAGCCAGTGATAGCGGGCGAGCGCCGGATCGTCGCGCAGCACGTCGACGATTTCCAGTGCCGCGGCGGGCCCGAACGCCATCCCCACCGCCACCGCGCGGTTCAGCTCGACGACCGGCGACGGCGCGACTTCCGCAAGCGCGTCGTAGAGCGCGACGATTTGCGCCCAGTCCGTTTCCGATGCGTGCCGCGCGCGCGCATGGCACGCCGCCAGCGCGGCCTGCAGCGCGTACGGGCCACGCATGCCCCCGAGCTTCGTCGCCCGCTCGAGCGCGGCGAGGCCGCGCCGGATCAGCAGCGGATCCCAGCGGCTGCGGTCCTGGTCGAGCAGCAGCACGGGCCGCCCCTGCGCATCGGTCCGCGCGTGCATGCGCGACGCCTGCAGTTCCATCAGCGCGACGAGCCCGAGCACTTCGCTTTCATCCGGCACGAGCCCCGCCAGGACGCGGCCGAGACGCAGCGCCTCGTCGCACAGCGCCGGGCGCGTCCAGTCGTCGCCCGTGGTCGCCGCATGGCCTTCGTTGAACACCAGGTAGATCACTTCGAGCACCGACGCGAGCCGCGCGGGCCGCGCATCGGCGGCCGGTACCTCGAACGGCACGCGCGCCGCCGCGAGCGTGCGCTTCGCGCGCACGATGCGCTGCGCGATCGTCGGCTCGGGCGACAGGAACGCGCGCGCGATCTCGCTCGTGGTCAACCCGCCGAGCAGCCGCAACGTCAGCGCAACGCGCGCGTCGGTCGACAGCACCGGATGGCACGACGTGAAGATCAGCCGCAGCAGGTCGTCGCCGATATCGTCGGCGCTCGCATCGGCGAGTGCGTCCGCGATGTCGGGGACGACATGCGCTTCGAGCGCGTCCATTTCATGCCCGAGCTGGTCGCGCTTCGCCGCATGCAGCGACTCCTGCCGGACCCGGTCGAGCGCGCGCCGCTTCACGGCCGTCATCAGCCACGCGGCCGGGTTGTCGGGCACACCGTCGACGGGCCAGTGCTCGAGCGCCGCGACGAGCGTGTCCTGCGCGAGCTCCTCGGCCACGCCGACGTCGCGCACCACGCGCGCGGCGCGGGCAATGATCTTCGGCGCCTCGATCCGCCAGACCGCTTCGATCGCACGGTGAGTCGCCTCACGCATCACGACGCCTGCCCCTGGGCGGACGCATCCAGCGGCATGGCCATCAGCTCCCATGCGTGACCGTCCGGATCGTCGAATCCGTGGCCGTACATGTTCGGATACTCGCGCGGCGCTTGCGGCGCGGACCCGCCGGCCGCGAGCGCCTTCGCGACGATCGCGTCGACCTCGGCGCGGCTGTCGCACGACAGGCACGACAGCACCTGCACCTGCGTCGCCGGATCGACGATGGTCTTGCCGGTGAAGGTCTGGAAAAACGGCCGCACGAGCAGCATCGCGAAAATCGTGTCGCTGATCTTGATGCAGGCGGCCTGTTCGTTGGTATAGGCCGGCACGACCTCGAAGCCGAGTGCCTGGTAGAACGTCTTCGAGCGCGGCAGGTCGGCCACGGGCAAGTTGATGAAAACCATCTTGTGCATGACGGATGCTCCGGTGAGATTGGATTCGCGCAGAATCAGGCGTGGGTGCGGCCGACGTGGAGATCGCGAAACCGCTCGACCGCGTCGCTCGGTGTGAGGTCGTCGAGCTCGAACAACGGCCGCACCTCGATCTCGCAGTCCATTTCGGCACCGAACGGCGCGGGAAACCGGCGCGTCCATTCGAGCGCCTCGTCGCGCGAGCGCACCTGAATCAACGTGTAGCCGGCAATCAATTCCTTCGTCTCCGCGAACGGGCCGTCGACTACCGTGCCCTTGCCGCCGGTGTACCGCACGCGCCAGCCGCGCGCGCTCGGCCGCAAGCCGTTCGCATCGAGCAGCACGCCGGCCCTGGCCAGTTCCTCGTGGTAGACCGTCATCGCCTCGACCAGCCGGTTGTCCGGCAACGCATCGGATTCGCTGACGGCGTTCGCCCGGATCATGATCATGAATCGCATCGCTCACTCCTTGTCATCGGTGAAAAGGGCGTCCGCTCATCGGCGCCTTATCCGGACGACGGGCGGCAGACCGCCGGATCGACGTGCCGCGCGACGAATCAGGGTAAATACCGAGACGCAGCTGTCACAGGAAGCACGGGCCGACCGCGCGCACTTCGACCGTGCACCACTGCGCGGCCGGACACTGGCGCGCAATCTCGATCGCTTCGTCGCGCGTGTCGACGTCGACGATGAAGAAGCCGCCGACCATTTCCTTCGCCTCGGCAAACGGGCCGTCGACGAGGCGCGTCTCGCCTTCGCGCACCTGCACGCGCGTCGCGCGTTCGGAGCGCTCCAGCGACTCGACGCCGCGCAGCACGCCGCGCGCTTTCAGCGTCTCCGCGAAATCGACCATGCGCGCGTACAGCGCCTGCCCGTCTTCGAGCGTGCGTTCGGCGCGCTGGCCGGTCGGCTCGACAATCAACAGCATGTAGGACATGGAATTCTCCTGTGGGGGCCGTGCGCGCAAGCGTTCGGATCGCAGGCCGGAACGACGTGTCAGATGCGAAGCGTAGCAGCCTTGGCCGGCCCTGCCGTCATCGTTGGCCGTTCGGCACTGGCCTGATGGCCAATTCGATCACAACACGCGATGTTGCCGTCAGGATGCTTGCACGAACCCTCGAATTTTCTTCTCGTGGAGCGCGCCTTGTCACGCCTGCCGCCGCTCATGCTTGCCGCGTCGCTCGTCCTCTCCGCTGCGCGCGCTCGAATCCACTCGTCATCGACCTGGCGCTGGACGACGGTGCCGCCTGAGCCGTCGCGGGCACAAACCCTGCTCCACGAAGAAATGGACGACTAGTGCAATTGCATGGGTCTGGCAGATGCAACGGCACTATTTACCTGACGCATCGCGCGACGCCATATTTACCGGACTTTCATGTCGCGCAACGGCTCGCCACGCCGTTTCGCCCGATGCGCGAAATTTTTTCAACCACCGCCCCGCCCCGTCGCGCGGGGCTTCCCGGGAAACTTGCCGACGAATTGAAAATTTGTCTCGAAACTCAATTGGCTGATGTGAATCACATTGGTTGCTGGGATTGGTCTTATCTTCAAATTGGCTGCAAATCCGGCCAGCAAATCAAATCCAAGGAGGATAAACATCATGGCGCTCACTGACTCGATCGAACACAAGCTGGACCGCGGCCTGTCCGATATCCGTCGTACCGGCCGGCGCGTGGGACGCTCGGCGCGCTCGGCCGCCCGCGATCTGCATGCGGACGTATCGGACGATCTGCGCGGGCTGGTCGATGAACTGGAAGACCTGCTGAAGAACGACGGCGACGGCGATATCGCCGCGCTGCGCAAGCGCGTGCAGTCACGGCTCGACGAAGCGCGCAGCACGCTCGACTACGCGTCGGGCTCAGCGGCCGCCCGGCTGCGCGATTCGGCCGAGCGCGTGTCGCAAGCCGTGCACGACAACCCATGGCAGACGGCGGGCGTCGTCGCGGGCCTCGCGTTCGTCGCGGGCCTGCTGCTTGCCCGCCGTTGAACGGGGCTGGCCGCCCATCCGTTCTCAACCCGACAACGAAGGAGAAACGCCATGCAGAAGTCTCTCGCCCTGAAAGCCGCCGCCGCCGTCATGCTCGGCAGTCTCGCCCTTGCCGGTTGCACCACCACGCCCGACAAACCCGACAACGCATCGGCCAGCGCGTCGAAACGCGAGTCGATCGATGCGAGCGTGAACGCGACGCTGTCGCGCCTCTATTCGACGGTGCCGGGCTCGCGTGAGCTCGTTGCGAAATCGCGCGGCGTGCTCGTGTTCCCGAACGTGCTGCAGGCCGGCTTCATCGTCGGCGGCCAGTCCGGCAACGGTGCGCTGCGTGTCGGCGGCAGCACCGTCGGCTACTACAACACGTCGTCGCTGTCGGTGGGCCTGCAGGCCGGCGCGCAATCGAAGGCCATCGTGTTCCTGTTCATGACGCAGGATGCGCTCGACTCGTTCCGCAAGTCCGAAGGCTGGTCGGCCGGCGCCGACGCCTCCGTCGCGGTCGTGAAGGTCGGCGCGAACGGTGCGGTCGACTCCAATACGGCCACCGCTCCAGTCGAGGTGCTTATCCTGACCAACGCGGGCCTGATGGGCGACCTGTCGGTCAACGGCACCAAGATCACCCGGCTCCACATCTGACGCGTCGACACGGCCCCAGGGCCGATTTGCTTCCCGGCAACGCCGCGACTCCGGTCGCGGCGTTTTCGCGTGCGCCGCGCGCGGCGGCTATGATGGCGGCACCTTTGCGGGCATACTGCCCGTCGGGCCGCCCTGCGCGCGCTTCGCCGCGAACCCGTGACGTTCGCGAGCCGATCGCGCCCGAGGCAACGAGATTCAATCAAACCAGGCATCAATCTGCGCGAACCATCCATGGAAAGCGGACACGATCACCAAAAATTCTTCTATTTCCTGCTGTTCGCGGTCACCGTCGGACTGTGCTGGATACTCGCGCCGTTCTCCGGCGCCGTCTTCTGGGGCACCATTCTCGCGATCCTGTTCCAGCCGGTGCAGCGCTGGCTTGCCGCACGCTTCGGCAAGCGGCGCAACCTCGCCGCGCTCGTGACGATGTCGCTGATCATTCTGATCGTGATCCTGCCGCTCGTATTCGTCGCGGCGACGCTCGTGCAGGAAATCGCGTACGTGTACCAGGAGCTGAAGAGCGCGCAACCGAATTATTCGCAGTACTTCCATGACATCATTCACGCGCTGCCGACGTCGATTCAGAACCTGCTGCAGAAATACGGCCTGACCAACATCCCCGGCATCCAGAAGAAGCTGACCGACGGTGCCGCGCAGATCAGCCAGTTCGCGGCAACCCAGGCGCTCAGCATCGGCCAGAACACGTTCCAGTTCGTCGTCAGCTTCGGCGTGATGCTGTACATGGTGTTCTTCCTGCTGCGCGACGGCGGCGAGATCGGCCGCCGCGTGCGCCGCGCGATGCCGCTCGACGAAGAGCACAAGAACCTGCTGCTCGCGAAGTTCACGACGGTGGTACGCGCAACCGTGAAGGGCAACATCGCGGTCGCGCTCGTGCAGGGCGCGCTCGGCGGCCTGATTTTCTGGATCCTCGGGATCGAGGGCGTCGTGCTGTGGGGCGCGCTGATGGCGTTCCTGTCGCTGCTGCCGGCGATCGGCGCAAGCCTCGTGTGGGTGCCCGCCGCGCTCTACTTCCTCGCGATCGGCGCGATCTGGAAATGCGTGATCCTCGTCGCGTTCTGCGTCGGCGTGATCGGCCTCGTCGACAACCTGCTGCGCCCGATCCTCGTCGGCAAGGACACGAAGATGCCCGACTGGGTCGTGCTGATCTCGACGCTCGGCGGGATGGCGCTGTTCGGCATCAACGGCTTCGTGATCGGACCGCTCGTCGCCGCGCTGTTCATGGCGAGCTGGGATATTTACGCGCGAGCCGAACAGGGCGAATGACGCGACGCGTCACGGATGTCGAATCCTGATCACGACGGGCGCCACGGCGCCCGTTTCCATGTCCGGCCCCGCGACCGTCAGCACGCCGCCATACGGGCCGACACGATACGCGCGCCCCGAATCCAGCGGCACGATTCGATCGTCGCGCGCATCGCGCCATGTCGCGCGAACCTCCGCTCCCGCGGGCCGCGAAAGCGGCTGGCCATCGAGTTCCACGAGCGCCACATGCGCGCCGGGCAGGCGCCGGCCATGCGCATCGAACCGGAGTGTCGCCGCGGTCGCACTGCTTGACGCCCCGATCGACGGCGCGTCGAATCTCACGTCGTACAGATCGACGAGCGCACCGCTGAATCGCACGATGCCATTCGCGTGCACCGGCTCAGCCGCACCCGCGCCCGACATCGCGAATGCGATGCCGAACCCGGCTGCGACGCTCCGCAGTCTGGCGTCGATGCACCGCTTCGTTCGATCGCGCACCGCCGCCGGTGCTGCCTGCCCCGTCTTCGTTTGCATGTTTCGCCTCCCGTTTTGCCGTGCAAATGAAAAACGGCGGCGTGACGCGCATGTCACGCCGCCGTTTGCTGGCAATTACTTTAAGGAGAGCGGCCGGAACGATATATGGGATACGTCCTAAATTGATGCCGGACTATGCAGACTCAACCCGCGTCAGCGCGGCAGCTCATGCGTCCGGATCGACGCGCAGCACGAGCTTGCCGCGATGGTCGCCGTCGAACAGGCGATTCAGCACGTCGGGCGCATTCTCGAGCCCGTCGGCGACGGTTTCCTCGGCCTTGAGCCGGCCGTCGCGCAGCCATCCGGCGAGCGTCTGCACGGCTTCGCGGCTCTTGCGGTAGTCGAGGATCAGGAAGCCGCGCATCGTGATCCGCTTCGAGATCAGCACGCCGACGTCGTCCGCTGCGCGGCCGCTGTTGTAGTTCGAGATCACGCCGCACAGCGCCACGCGCCCGCCGATCACCATCCGCGACAGCACCGCGCGCATCACCTCGCCGCCGACGTTCTCGAAGTTCACGTGCACGCCGTCCGGCGTCGCTGCCTTGAGCTGCTGACGAAAATCGTCGGCCTTGTAGTCGACGGCCGCGTCGAAGCCGAGCGTCTCGGTCAGGTAGCGGCACTTGTCCGCGCCGCCCGCGATCCCCACCACGCGCGCGCCGTGGATCTTGCCGATCTGGCCGGCGATCGAACCGACCGAGCCGGCCGCCGCCGACACGACGAGCGTCTCGCCGGGCTGCACCGGCGCGATGTCGGTCAGCCCGTAATACGCGGTCAGGCCGCTCATCCCGCACGCGCCGAGCAGCGTCGGCAGCGGCAGGCCCGACTGCGCGGGCAGCTTCACGAGCTGCGCGGCCTGGTCGGCCGGCACGACCGCATAGTCCTGCCAGCCGACCAGCCCCTGTACGAGATCGCCTGGCGCGAAACCCGCATGGCGCGACGCGACCACGCGCCCGATGCCGAGCGCGCGCATCACTTCGCCGATCGCGACGGGCGGCAGGTATTGCGGCACGTCGCTCATCCATACGCGGTTGGTCGGATCCATCGACAGATACAGCACGCGCACGAGCAAGTCGCCGTCGGCGAGCGCCGGCACCGGTGTTTCGACGAGCGAAAAGTGTTCGCGGCCGACCCGCCCTTCCGGGCGCGTCTTCAGAAGCAGCTGGCGGTTCACGGGTGTCGACATGATGTTCTCCTCCGGTTGTTGTCGTCGATGCGCGTCAGACCGCGCACATGCCGCCGTCGATCACGAGTTCGGCGGCCGTCACGAAGCGGCTTTCGTCGGATGCCAGATAGACGGCCGCATGCGCGACGTCGTCCGGATCGCCGAGCCGGCGCAGTGGAATGCCGCGTGCGAGCTTGCGCGTCGCATCGCGTTCGCCGAGCGACTGGAACAGCGGCTCGACGATGCCCGTGCGAATGAATGCCGGGTGAATCGAGTTGCAGCGCACGTCGAGCTCGCGGCGCGCGCAGTCGATCGCGACCGACTTCGTCAGCGACGCGACCGCGGCCTTCGACGCGTTGTACGCCGTGAAATCCGGCTCGACCTTGAACGCGGCCACCGACGAGATGTTGATGATCGACGCCGGGTGGCTTGCGCCCAGGTACGGCAGCGCGTGCTTGCAGCCGAGCACGATGCTCTCGACGTTGATCGCCATCACGCGCCGCCACTCGTCGAGCTGGATCTGCGCGGGCGCCCCGATCGACCCGACACCGGCATTGTTGACGAGCACCGACACCCCGCCCATCGCTTCGTTCGCCTGCGCGAGCAGCGCCTGCCAGCGCGCCTCGTCGCGCACGTCCTGGGTGGCCGCGAACGCGACCGGCGCCGCGTGCCCCGCGTTGAGTTCATGCACGAACGCGTCGAGCACCGCCGCGTCGGCGATGTCGGTCAGGAACACGCGCGCGCCCTGCTCGACCATCCGGCGCGCGATCGCGCGGCCCAGGCCACCGGCGGCGCCAGTGATGTACGCGCACTTGCCTGCGAGGCGCGGGGAAACGACTGTCATGGAACCTGCTCCTATCGTGAATCGTCGAGGCGGACCGGTGCCGCGACGGCGGTTGCCGTGCGCCGGCCGACCGCCGCATGGTTTGCGCGAGTATAGCGAGCCGGCCGGACCGCGCCGGACAAATCGGGCAAGCCGCCGCTGCGGCCACGATCGAACGAACGCCAGCGTACGCGATTGCCGGCGATCGATGAAATGAATATTCGTAATGCCCGGTCATAGACGCAGTTCATGACCTGCGTATCGCCGGGCGACAGGACGAGCCTGTTCCGCGCGCCGGGTCACCGCGAATATCGATTCAATGAAGGCAGAACGCCGGATTTTGACAATGACGAGGAAAGAACGGGATGAGAGTTGGAGGTGCCGCCACCGCGGGTGACCACCTCACCTGACACCGTGACACCGGGGGCGCTGACGCCCCGGAAAGAACGGCCATCAGGACCCGTTGCCGGACGTGTGCATGAATGCGCAGAACTGCGGGGAATGCGTATCGATCATCTGCTGGAACGGTGCGCGATTCCCGTACGCGATGCCGGACACGAGGAGCAGGCAGACGGCTGCGATGCGCGGCGAGACCGAGCGCTTGTGCGACCGGTCGTAGATCCGCAGGAACACCAGCGCGACCAGCGCGCCGAGCAGCCAGCCGACGACGACTTCGGGAATCGTGTGCGAATGGTCGAACACGCGCGCGACGGCCGTCACCGCGCCGACGGCGAGGCCCGCCGCCACACCCGGCACCTTGCCGGCACGGAAGGCCTGCCACAGCATCGACAGCGCGACGGTCCACACGGACGTCGACAGCATCGTATGGCCGCTGATCACGCGGAAGTCGAACTGCGGAATTTCGACACCGCAGCCCGCATAGAGAATCTTGGTCGCCCCGACCAGGCTCATGCCGGCCGCGAGCAGCACGATCCAGCGCACCGCGAGCCGCCAGTCGGACAACGCGAGCCAGACCGCGCAGGTCAGCGCGACCGGCAGGGTCAGCGCGGCGTCGCCGATGTTACTGATTTCACTCCACATAACGGACGTCGAACGGCTGGCAAAACGCGCAGTTTACGCACGCGCGCCACGCGCCTGTTTCAGCCTGTGACAGGCTGTATCAAGCCGCGACACCCGTAATCAGCAGCAGGTTCGTGCCGGTGATGACGGCGAACAGCGTCCACGCGGCGACCTGCATCCTGCGGCCGATCGCATGCTCGCCCATCGTGTCGCGATCGCTCACCGAGCGGATCAGCGGCCACATCGCGAACGGCAACTGCAGGCTCAACAGCACCTGGCTCCAGACGAGCAGTTGCCCGACCGAGTTCTCGCCGAGCCACAGCACGCCGATCAGCGCGGGCATCAGCGCGAGCCCGCGCGTGATCAGCCGGCGCTGGTAGCACGGGATTTTCGTGTGCAGGAAGCCGTCCATGATCACCTGGCCGGCGATCGTGCCGGTCAGCGTCGAGCTTTGCCCCGACGCGAGCAGCGCGATGCCGAACAGCAGCGCGGCCGCGCCGCCCGCGATCGGCGTGATCAGCCGGTACGCCTGTTCGATGTCGGTCACGTCGTGCTGGCCGGTCGCATGAAACGCCGCACCCGCGACGACCAGGATCGCCGCATTGACGAGCATCGCGACGAACAGCGACACGCAGGTGTCGATCCGCACCAGCGCGAGCGTGTCGCGGATCAGGCCGCGCGCGCCGCCGACGACATGACGCGTCTGCACGACCGACGAATGCAGATACAGGTTGTGCGGCATGATCGTCGCGCCGACGATGCCGAGCGCGAGCACGATCGCGTCCTTGCGGTCATGGCCCGGATCGCCCGGCACGAGCCCCGCCGCGACCGCATGCCAGTCGGGAGGCGTGATCGCGACCTGCGCGACGAAGCAGAACGCCATCGTCGCGATCAGCCCGAGCACGATCGCCTCGATCTGCCGGACGCCCTTGCCCTGCAGCCCGAGGACGATCACCGTGTCGAGCGCGGTGAGCACGATTCCCCACGCGAGCGGCACGCCGAGCAGCAGCTTGAACGCGAGCGCGCAGCCGAGCACTTCGGCGATGTCGCACGCGATGATCGACACCTCGGCGGTCACCCACTGCACGATGCGGCCGAAGCGGCCATAGCGGTCGTAGCTGGCCTGCGCGAGATCCTTGCCCGCGACGAGGCCGAGCCGCGCGGCGAGCATCTGCAGAAAGATCGCGGCGAGGCTCGAGAACGCCACGACCCACAGCAGCGAATAGCCGAATTGCGAGCCGGCCTGAATGTCGGTGGCCCAGTTGCCGGGATCCATGTAGCCGATCGCGACCAGCAGGCCCGGGCCGAAGAAGCGCTTGAGCTTCATCCAGCGCGACGCGCCGGCGTCGATCGTGATGCTGCCCTTTACTTCCGACGGGCAGAAGGGGGCGGTGGCGGTAGTGGGGAGCAAGGGCATGGAAACCGGGGATCGTGATCGCGACACGGTGATTTTACGGTCATCCGCCCCGTTTTCTCCCGCGCATCGACACGCGCGCCCCGGCTCGCCCGCTCGCCGCCGGATTTCGCGGGCCGCGGCACGAGTTGCGGATCGGCCGCGCCGGCGCCGTTCGTCAGGATCCGCTCGCGCTCGGCGACGCGAAATTCGGTCGGCGACACCTGCAGGCGCTGGCGAAACAGCTTCGCCAGACGCTCGCCGCTGCCGAAGCCCGTGCGCCGCGCGACCTTGTCGGCCGGCAGCGTCGTGTGGATCAGCATGTGGCATGCGCGCTCGAGCCGCACGTGCTGCACGAACTCGGTCGGCGTCACGCCGATTTCCTTCTTGAAGCGCCGCAGGAAATTGCGCTCGCTCATCGCGGCCGTCTGGGCGACTTCCGCGATCGAAATGCGGTTCGCGCTCTGCGCGCGCAGCCGTTGCGCCGACATCCTGATCGACGGGCTCGCGCTCAGCTCGCGAAACGCCCACATCGACTGCGCGTAGCGCTGCTCGACCGGCCGCATCAGGTTGCTGGCGATCTCCTGCGCGGCGCTGTCGCCGAGATCGGCGCGGAACATGTCGAGCACGGCCGCGAACACGTCAGCCTCGCCTGCCTGCAGTTCGATCGTGGCCGCCGCGCCGCGCGCGCGACCGGTTCGCGCGTGACCGGCATCCGTCTGCCGCTGCGACGCCGCGAGCGTCGACAGGTCCATCGCATCGACGATCCATCGCGCATGCCGGCGGATGTCGCTCAGGCGACGCCGCAATGCATCGTTCCAGTTGATCGACGCGCGGTCGCCATGAAGATGAATGAACGCGAGTGCACGAGGGCCGTGCTCATCGCCGAGCGGATCGGCGGCGATCTGCACGCCAGACGACGACTGCAGCAACCCCCCGCTTTCCGATACGTACTTCAACTCGTAATCCGCACTGAACGCGTGCAGGCGATTCGCCAGGTTGAAGGCCTCGCCAAGGCGCGCGGCCTGCGCCAAGGAAAACCCCGTACTCAAATAGATTACGACCCACCTCTGATCTGCTGCTTCCACTGCCAAGCCCCCGGACTTTTTCGACTTCTTGTAATACCGTCGAACTGTCAGGCTTATATTTGGTTTGAACTCGTGCGACAGCGACGGCTATTTCGAAATATGAAGCGACGGCATCTTAGCCGAACGGGTCGTGTCTTTGGCATGAAATGGCAGACCGGGACAGTATGATGGCGGATTTCAACAGGCTGTCGCCGACCGCTGGTGCGGCCGCGCGCAAATGCGCATGCCGATGTGCAGGCTCGCATCGTGCGCATGATTCGCGTCGCGCATCGGATGCGCGCACGCACGTATCGGCTCGATCGTCATCGACACGCATCGAACGACATCGATCGTCGCTCTGATGCACGCACCCGCGTTCCGTTGTTCGCGCATCCCGTAGAATCGCTCCACCGTCCACCACGCCGACTTCGTCCGTGCCCGCCGATCATCGTCTCGACCTGAACCTGTTCCGCGTGCTCGATGCCGTCTACGTGCACGGCGGCATCGGCGCGGCCGCCCGTGCGCTGCACCTGACGCAGCCGGCGGTCACGCATGCGCTCAACCGTCTGCGCGCGCATTTCGACGACCCGCTGTTCGTCCGCCAGGGCAACCGCGTCGTGCCGACCGAGCGCACGCGCACGATCATCGCGGACGTGCAGCTTCACCTCGCCGGCCTGCAACGCGCCGTGCGCGCCCCGTCGGCATTCGACCCGGCGACGCTCGACCTGAGCATCGCGGTCGGCATTCGCGACGTGCTCGAATCGATCGCGCTGCCGCAGATCGTCGCCGCGTTCGCCGACGAAGCGCCGGGCCTGCGATTCGTGAGCCGCCGCATCGCGGTGCACGACATCGAACGCGAACTCGCGTCAGGCAATCTCGATCTGGTCGTCGATCGACGCGTGCAGACCGGTCCGCGCATCGCGACCGAACACCTGCTCGACGATTCGCTCGTCGTCGCGATGCGGCACGATCATCCGTTGACCGGCGGTCCGCTGCGGCGCGGCGACTATTTCGCCGCAGGGCATGTCGCGGTGTCGTCGCTCGGCGAACAGCAATCGCTCGACGTGCTGCTCGGCAACGACGGGCGCCTCCGTCACATCCAGCTCGTTTGCCAGCATTACTTCGCCGCCTGCCAGATCGCCGCGACGGGCGACCTGCTGCTGACGCTGCCGCGCACGTATGCGCTGCGCATGGCGGCGATGCTGCCGATCGCCGTGCAGCCGCTGCCGCTACGGCTCAAGCCGTTTCCGCTGCTCGCGTACTGGCACGAGTCGCGCGAAACCGACCGCGCGCACCAGTGGGTGCGCGAACGCGTCGCCATGCTCGTGCGCCGCAGTGCCGGCGTCGCCGGCTGATCCTGGCGAGCCCCGCCGACGCGCGCAGCGCCCACGATTTTCCGCGAGACGGTATGCTGGCGGCTCGTACGCCGCATCGTCGCGGCCGCCTCTTTCCCCGCTTGCCGGAGTTCTTGCCATGCCGCTCATCCATGCTGCCGCCACCCTCGCCGCCGACGCACCCGACTACGTCGTCCAGCTGCAGGCCGGCACGCACGCGCTGACCGGCGACGAAGCGCCGCGCGAAGGCGGACAGGGCCTCGGGCCGGCGCCGTTCGAGTTCGTGCTGGCCGGCCTCGCGCAATGCACGGCCGCGACGCTGCGCATGTACATGCAGCGCAAGACGTGGCCGGCCGTGCGCATCGACGTGCGCACCGAACTGCACGCCGATCGCGAAGGGCAGCAATACGTGCGCCGCGTCGTGACGCTCGACGGCCCGCTCGACGATGCGCAGCGCCAGCGGCTCGCGGAAATCTGCGAGAAGACGCCGGTGACGCTGTTCATCAAGCGCGGCACGCGCATCGAAACGACGCTGAACTGACGGGACGACGCACCGCGCCGCACACGATCGATACGCAGCAAGTAAAACGGGCGGGCCGCGCACGATGCGCGGCCCGCCCGTTTGCGGATGTCGTCCGGCGTTTACAGTCCGAGCGCGGACAGGTCCAGCTTGCCGTCCTTCACCGGCGGGCACCAGAAATACGCGCCCGTCAGCGGTCGCGTGAAACGGAACAGGCCGTCGACGATGCCGTCGTCCGCGCCGCTCATCCGGCGCATCTGCACGTCGAACGCGCGGAACGAACGGCCGAACGCGACGAAGTAGAGCCCCGCGCGGCGCGCGTCGGACCACGGCGACGAACGGCGCAGCATGAACGCCTCCGGCTCGAAGCTCTCCTGCGCGGTGCGCTTCACGTGCGCGAACGCGGGCGCATCGTCGAGTTCCTCGTTGTCCGAGCGGCGGCGACCGATGATGTGATCCATGTCGCCGGACGCAATGCGCTCCATCTGGTCGAAGTCGTGCAGCCATTGCTGAACCGCGACGAAGCTCGAACCGTCGAGACCCGCGCCCTGCCCCGTGACGATCGCCGCGGCCAGCGCGTCGTCGCCGCTCGGGTTCTCGGTACCGTCCTCATAACCCGACAGGTCGCGATCGTTCGAATAGCGGAACCCGTCGACCGCGTCCTGCAGCGCGAACGCCGGCGCAAGCGCCCGTTCGATCGTCCGCGCACGCAGCACGAGCTCGCCGCGATCGTCGCCGCGCAGCCAGACCCAGACGTCGGCAGGCGTGATCGGCAGCGTGCGGTCGTTCACCGCGAACGCCGGATATTCGGTGAGGCCCGGGACCGAACGCCCGAGGTGTGCGGCCAGCGCCTGTCCGAAGCCCGCGACCGTGTCGCGCCCGTCGACGAGCTCGCGCAAAGCTCTCAGCGCCGCTGCCACGTTGCCGTTGTTCGAAATCGTGAAAGTGAGGTATCGGGCCGCCGTGTCGATCGGAGCCAGGATGCCTTGCTGAACGTCGCTCATCGTTTCCTCAGGAATGTATCGGGGTGAATCCGCGGGGCCGCAGCGGCCGACGCGCAACGGCAAAGTGTAATCGATGCGGCCCGCCGACCCGTGCGGCACCGCACCGCGGAATCCGCACCAAAAAGGGCCGAAACCCCGAATACTAACCGTATCGACGCTGCAACGCGGCATTCGTCAGACGTTGCAGCGACTCCGGCACTGCTGATAAAATCCCTTCACGTCTTTTCGGCGTCCTTTCAACCGTTCACTTCAGGGAGGTGCAGATGTTCCGAATGCCAGCAGCCTTCCCGAACGTGGTCCCACGGCGCGGCTGATCCAGCCCGTCGTCCGCGCCGGCTCCCGAGTGCTCCGCTAACTCGACGGCCCGCGCATTTTCCGACAGTCCGTTTCGTTTCGCCCGCGTCGTCCGCGCGGCCGGACTGTTGCGTTTTCGACGTTCTCCGAACCGGAAAGTCCCGTCGCGCGATGCGCCGGGCAACGATACATGACCAGAAAAACCACCCATCAGGGCGGCCAGGCATTCCAGGCCGTCTTCGGCTTCACGTTCCGCTACTGGCGCAAGCAGCCGGTACGCATCGCGACGATCACGACCTTGGCGCTGCTCGGCGCGCTTGCCGACGTGCTCACGCCGCTGTTCGCCGGGCGCCTCGTCGATGCGCTGTCGATCGGCCTGACCGACCGCGCCGCCGCGTGGCATTCGGCCGTCGTCGCATTCGGCACGCTCGCCGCGCTCGGCATCGGCGCGACGCTGCTGCGGCAGGGCGTCTATCTGAACATCATTACGCTTACGCTGAAGATGATGAGCGAGATCGCCGCCGCGTCATTCCATCGCGTGCAGCGTTTCTCGACCGACTGGCACGCGAACAGCTTCGCGGGGTCGACCGTGCGCAAGATCACGCGCGGGATCTGGGCGCTCGACCTGTTGAACGACACCGTGCTGATCGCCCTGCTGCCGTCGGTCACGATGCTCGTCGGGGCGACGGTGCTGCTCGGCACGCACTGGCCGGTGATGGGGTTCGTCGTCGGCGCGGGTTCGCTGCTGTACATCTCGGTGACGGTCACCGTGTCGCTCGGCATCGTCGCGCCGGCAGCGCGGCTCGGCAACATGTGGGACACGCGCATGGGCGGCGCACTCGCGGACGCGGTGAGCTGCAACGCGGTCGTCAAGGCGTTCGGCGCGGAAACGCGCGAGGAAGCGCGGCTCGCGCGCGTGATCGGCAAGTGGCGCCAGCGCACGCGCCGCACGTGGGTACGCGGCACGCTCAACGGCGGGCTGCAGGGTGCGATGCTCGTCGCGATGCAGGCGGCGATGATCGGCGTGGCGCTGCGGCTGTGGGCGAACGACGAAGCGAGCGTCGGCGACATCGCGTTCTCGCTGACGATGTTCTTCATGCTTCAGGGCTACCTGCGCGACGTCGGCATGCACATCCGAAACCTGCAGCGCTCGGTCAACGACATGGAAGAGCTCGTCGCGCTCGAGCGCCAGCCGCTCGGCATCGACGATCGTCCCGGCGCGCCGGCGATCCGGATCGGGCAAGGCGAGATCCGCTTCGAGCACGTGACGTTCCGTTACGGCAACCATCCCGTGCCGCTGTACGACGACTTCTCGATGCGCATAGCGCCCGGCGAGCGGGTCGGCCTCGTCGGCCATTCCGGGTCGGGCAAGACGACGTTCATCAAGCTGATCCAGCGTCTGTACGACGTGTCGGGCGGCCGCATCACGATCGACGGCCAGGATATCGCGCAGGTGCGGCAGGACTCGCTGCGCAGCCAGATCGCGATCGTCCAGCAGGAGCCCGTGCTGTTCCACCGCACGCTGGCGGAGAACATCGCGTATGCGCGCCCCGACGCGAGCCGTGCGGAGATCGAGCGCGCCGCGCGTCTCGCCAGCGCGCACGACTTCATCGCCGCGCTGCCGGACGGCTATGACACGCTCGTCGGCGAGCGCGGGATCAAGCTGTCCGGCGGCGAACGCCAGCGCGTCGCGATCGCGCGCGCGTTCCTCGCGGATGCACCGATCCTGATCCTCGACGAAGCGACGTCGAGCCTCGACAGCGAAAGCGAGGTGCTGATCCAGCAGGCGATGGAGCGGCTGATGGTCGGCCGCACGACGCTCGTCGTCGCGCACCGGCTGTCGACGGTGCGCTCGCTCGACCGCCTGCTCGTGCTCGATCGCGGCAAGGTGATCGAGGAAGGCAACCACGACGCGCTGATCCGCATCGACGGCGGGATTTATCGCCGGTTGTTCGAGCGGCAGGCGCTGGAGCTGGCGAAGGGCCTGATCGATTCGCCGCCGCGCGCGGTCAACGGCGATGCCGGCCCGCGGGGGCAGCCGGCGGAGGCTTGATGGCGACCCGGTTGCGGCCGGACGTGCGGTGCACTGCCACCGCGCTTCCGGCCCCGACGCCACCCGCCGCGATCACTTATCATACCGGCCAGGCAATTTGCGACCAAAGGCGGATCATGTTTACAGGCATTGTTCAGGGTGTTGGCGTCATCAAGGCCATCAAGGATCACGGCGAACTGAGAACGTTCAGCATCGAATTCCCCGAGCGGTTCACCACCGACATCGAGATCGGCGCGAGCGTCTCGGTCGACGGCGTCTGCCTGACGGTGACGACCATCCACTCGCCGCTGCTGATCGACTTCGACGTGATGTTGCCGAGCCTGAGAATCACCACGCTCGCCGACCTGACGACCGGCGCCCGGGTCAACGTGGAACGGGCCGCGAAGGACGGCGCGGAAATCGGCGGGCATCCGCTGTCCGGTCACGTCGACTTCATGGGGACCATCCTGCATATCGCGTCGTCCGAACACAACCGGATGATCCGCATCGGCGTGCCGGCCGATTTCAAGCGCTATGTGTTCGCGAAGGGCTATATCGCGATCAACGGCTGCAGCCTCACCGTATCGGACGTCAATCGCGACGAAGGGTGGTTCGAAGTCTGGCTGATTCCGGAAACGCGACGCGCGACCACCTTCGACGCCAAAGGCGTCAACGACAAGGTCAATATCGAGATCGAGCGCAGCACCCAGGTCGTCGTGGATACGATCCGGGAGTCGGTCAAGGAAACGCTCGGGGAACTGACCGGTGTCGTGACGACCTTGCTCGCGGAGAAAGGCATCGACATCGAGGAACTGCTCGCGCGCAACGTCGCGAAACTGCCGAAGGCGTGACGGACGCGCCCCGTTCCCGGTGATCGGCGCGATCACCGGGTGTCCGTTTCCGTCGACATACCGAGGTCGGCCGCCCCGCCCGCGCCGTCAGTCCGCCTCCACCCGCGCCCCCTTCCCCACCGCCACCCGCTGCGATCGATAAATCCCCGCGTGTCCGGAAAACAGATAGGCGACCACGCAGGCGACGATCGCATAGACGCCGATATCCGCGCCGAACAGTTCGATCGCCATGATCGTCGACGCGACCGGCGTGTTGGCCGCGCCCGCGAACACCGCGACGAAGCCGAGCCCCGCGAGCACCGGCACCGGCAGCGCGAGCACCTGGCCGAGCGCGTTGCCGAGCGTCGCGCCGATATAGAACAGCGGCGTCACTTCGCCGCCCTTGAATCCCGACGCGAGCGTGACGACGGTAAACGCGAACTTGCCCGCGAAATCGTAAGCCGGCAGCGGCCCGTGAAACGCGGCCTCGATCGTCGGGATCCCGAGCCCGAGATACTGCGGCACCTTCAGCACGGTGGCGGCCACCGCCACGAGCGCGCCGCCGAGCACCGGCTGCAGCGGCGCGTAGCGCACGACGCGGCGAAACCATGCGCTCAGCGCATGCGTCGCGAACGCGAACAGCCGGCCGACGACGCCGAACGCGACACCCGCGACGACCGTCGCGATCAACCCCGAGGCCGACACGGCCGGCACGAACGGAATCGCATAAACGGTGTGATGCACGCCCCACGCGCGGCACACGATGTCCGCGACGATCGCCGACGCGACGCAGGTCAGCAGCGCGTCGTACCGCACGCGGCCGATCGCGAGCACCTCGAGCCCGAACACGGCGCCCGCGAGCGGCGTGCCGAATACCGACGAGAACCCGGCCGCGATGCCGCCCATCAGCAGCACGCGCCGATGCTCGCGATCGAGCCCGAACAGGTGCGTGACGCGATCGGCGAGCGCGCCGCCCATCTGCACGGCCGTGCCCTCGCGGCCCGCCGACCCGCCGAACAGGTGCGTGACGACGGTCGCGACGAGCACGAGCGGCGCCATCCGCTTCGGCACGAGCGCCTTCGGGTCGTGAATTTCGTCGATCAGCAGGTTGTTGCCGCGCGCGACCGACTGGCCGAACCGGTGGTAGACCCAGCCGGTCGCGAAACCGGCTGCCGGCAGTCCCCACAACAGCCACGGATGCGCGACACGCGTGCCGGTCGCCCACTCGAGCGCGATCAGGAACCACGCGGAAGCCGTGCCGGCCAGCGCACCAAGCAGGGCGGAGAGCGCGAGCCAGCGGCACACGTAGCGCACGGTCGCGAAAAAATCGGCAGAAGTCGAGAAAAACATGATTTCCAGATTCGACGGGACATCAAAACCTGGGCGGCAGAATACCGCATGGACGGCCTGCGACCTCCTGACAACCCAGGAACACGCAGGCATCATCAGCCGGGTCACCGGCGGTTGAGGGCCGAGCCGCGCGCGACGCGCCGGGATCGACCGCAGGGAGGCATGCCATCTCCGCAGGCGGCAATTGTACGCGACGCCGCGCGGCGCGCGCAATGCAGCCCCGCCGGGGCCGCCACGCGCCGTCAGTCGCGCGGCATGCGCGTCACGCGCGAGATCAGCTGCGGCGCGATTCGCTCGAGCGGCAGGATCGCCGATGCGGCACCGATCGCCGCGGCCGCCTTCGGCATCCCGTAGACGGCGCTCGTCGCCTCGTCCTGCGCGATCGTGTAGCAACCCTTCGCGCGCATCGCCTTCAGCCCCAGCGCCCCGTCGCGGCCCATTCCGGTCAGCAGCACGCCGAGCGCATCGCCCTGCCAGCCGTCGGCGACGCTGTTGAAGAACACGTCGATCGACGGCCGGTACGGCGTCTCGGCCGGATGCCGCGTATAGCCGAGCACGCCGCGCGGCGACATGTACAGGTGATCGTTGGTCGCCGCGAGCAGCACCTCGCCCGCCCGCGGCACACTGCCCTCCCCCGCGACACGCACGGGCAGCTGCGTATAGCCGTCGAGCCACTCCGCCATGCCGACCGCGAACGCCTGGTCGACGTGCTGCACGATCACGAGTGCAGCCGGAAAATCGGCCGGCAGCGCACGCAGCAGCGCGGTGAGCGCGGTCGGCCCGCCCGCCGACGCGCCGATCGCGACGAGCGTCGGCAAGCGGCGCGTGGGGGCCGGGCCGGGCGGCACGAGCGTCACGGTCCGGCTTTCGAGCAGCCGGCCGATCTGGTCGATCTTCGCGAGCAGCGCCTGCGGCGACGCGTCGGTCGACAGCCCGAGCGCGAGCGTCGGCGTGTCGACCGCATCGAGCGCGCCGGCACCCATCGCCTCGTAGACCGACGACGTGTTCGCGCTGACGCTGACCGTCACGATCAGGATCGCGCACGGCGCGCGCGCCATGATCTGCCGTGTCGCCTCCACGCCGTCGACCTTCGGCATCACGAGATCCATCAGCACGAGATCGGGCGGATGGGCAATGCAGAAATCCACGGCCTCGTCGCCGTCGGTCGCGACCCACAGCACGCGGTGGTCCGTGCGCAGCGCGAGCACGCGGCGCAGCGCCTCGACGGCCAGAGGCAGATCGTTGACGATGCCGATGTTCATCCGCGTGCGTCCCCGATCAGGTCGTGCACCGCATCGAGCAGCGCCTCGTCGTGGAAACTGCTCTTCGCGAGGTAGTAATCGGCGCCGGCATCGAGCCCGCGCCGGCGATCCTCGTCGCGATCCTTGTACGACACGATCATCACCGGCACGCGCTTGAGCATCGGGTCGTTCTTGATCAGCGTGACGAGTTCGATGCCGTCCATGCGCGGCATGTCGACGTCGGTGACGACGAGATCGAACGCGTCGCTGCGCACCGCGTTCCAGCCCTCCATCCCGTCGACCGCGACCGTCACGTCGTAGCCGCGCTTTTCCAGCAGCTTGCGCTCGAGCTCGCGCACCGTCAGCGAATCGTCGACGACGAGTACGCGGCGGCGGCGATCGACGAGCGCGAGTTGCGGATCACGCGTGAGCCGCGCGAGCTGCCCGCCACGCACGAGCTTGTCGACCGAGCGGATCAGGTCCTCGACGTCGACGATCAGCACCGGGTCGCCGTTCTCGAGCAGCGCGCCGGCCGCGATGTTCTGGATCTTGTGCAGGCGGCTGTCGAGCGGCTGCACGACGAGCATCCGCTCCCCGAGGAAGCGGTCGACCGCGACGCCATACAGCTCGGGTTCCCCGCCGACGACCACGACCGCCGTGCTCGTGCGGGCGACGTCGGGCTCGCCCGCGTCGAGCAACTGGTGTGCGGCGACGAGGCCTGCGCGCCGGCCGTCGAACGGGAAATGCGGCTGCCCTTCGAGTACGTCGATATCGTCGTGCGCGAGTTCGAGCGTGCGGCGCACGTGCGCAAGCGGAAACGCGTACGGCTCGCCACCGACCTCGACCAGCAGGCTGCGGATCACCGACAGCGTGAGCGGCAGCTGCAGCACGAAGCGCATGCCCGCGCCAGGCTCGTTGAAGATGCGCACCGCGCCGCGCACGCCGCGCACCATTTCCTGCACGGCGTCGAGGCCGACGCCGCGCCCCGACACGTCGGTCACCGCATCGCGCATCGAGAAGCCCGGCAGCAGCAGGAATTCGAGCAGTTCGGGATCGGACAGCCGCGCGGCCGTCTCGTCGTCGGTCAGGCGCTGGCGCACGACCGCCGCGCGCAACGCATCCATGTCCACGCCCGGCCCGTCGTCGATCACGCTGACGAGCAGCGAGCCGGCGCTGTGGCGCGCCTCCAGGGTGACGCTCGCCTCGGCCGCCTTGCCGCGCGCCCGGCGCGCGTCGGGCGATTCGACGCCGTGATCGATCGCGTTGCGCAGCAGGTGGCCGAGCGGCGCGTCGAGCAGGTCGAGGATGTCGCGATCGACCTGCGTGCCTTCGCCGACGATCGAGAAACGCACCTGCTTGCCGAGCGAGCGCGCGAGATCGCGCACGATGCGCGGATACGCGCGCGTCGCGTCGCCGAACGGCCGCATCCGGCATTGCAGCGCCTCGTCGTACAGCTGCTCGGCGATGTGCGTGCTGCGCCGCTCGAAGCGATCGAATTCGTCCATGCGCTCGGCGAGCGAGCGCTGCAGGTCGTTGAGCATGTGCCGCACTTCGTTCACCGACGCGAGCACGCCCGCGTCGAGATCGTCGGCAAACTGTTCGTACAACAGATCGAGCGACCGGGCCGCATCGCGCTGCGCGCGCTTCACGCGCAGCATCGACTCCGCGAACGGCTTGAGCCAGCGCGATTCGACGAGCGACTCGCCGGACAGGCTCAGCAGCCGGTTCAGCGTATCGGCCCGCACGCGGCGCATTGCACCCGCGCCGGCCGCGCGGCCCGCCTGGACCGGATCGGGCACGGCCGCCGACACCGCGAGCGGCGGCACCGCGGCGCCGGCCCCCACGGATTCGTTCGCGGCGCCGTCGTGCTCGCGAAGCGGCACGACGAACGGCGGTGCCGGCGGCGGCGCGAACGCCGGGGCCGAGGCCGAGACCGGCATCGCGTGCGCGCCGTCGGCACCTGTCAGCGCCAGCGCGAACGCCTCGATCTCGGTCGACGACACCGGCGCCGCCTCCGGATCGGCGACGCGCACCAGCAGGTCGACACCGGCGAGCAGTACATCGACGTGCGTGGCCGTCAGCGCGATCGTGCCGGCCTGCGCGGCGACGAAGCATTCTTCCATGCGCCCCGCGATGTCGACACCGAGCGGCACGCCGACGATGCGTGCGGCACCCTTCAGCGAATGCGCGGCGCGCATGCACGCCTCGAGCGCGACGGAGTCGGGCTCGCCCGACTCGAGCGCGAGCAGGCGTTCCGACAGCGCCTGGGTCTGCGTGCGCGTCTCCTCGCGATACAGCTCGAGCAGCGACAGGTGGCTCAGATCGTCATCGCCGCTCATCGCATGCTCCGTGTCACGGCGTCGAACAGCCGGTCGTCGTCGAGCAGGCCTACCGACTTGCCACGCCACGACAGCACGCCGCGCGACAGGCCGGCGCTCGCGCGCCCGACCGTCGCCGGCACCGGCACCCATTCGGATGCGCCGAAGCGCAGCACGCCCTCGACTTCGTCGACCGGAAACACGACCGGCTCGCCCTGATGCGCGGCGACCAGCAGCCGCGTGAAACGGCCGTCGCCACCGCCGTTGCCCCCCTTGCCCGCGTCGAGGCCGAGCAGCGCGCCGATCGAGATCGCGATGCGCAGCGTGCCGCGAATGTTGACCACGCCGCGCACGGCCGAATGCCGGCGATACGGCAGCGAATGGATCCGGCGCGTGCCGGCGATCTCGCGCAGCACACCGATCGGCAGCGCGAGCCATTCGTCGGCGACGCGAAACACCAGCGCCGCCTGGCATGTATCGTCTTTGCCGTGCGCGCGGGTCGCGTCGAACGCGCTGATCCGCTGCGTGGCGTCGGCCATCTCGGCGATGGCGAGCGGGCGTTCGAGCAGCTTCGCCGCGTGATACGCGTAGACCGGACAGTTCAGGCAGCGCAGGCAGTCGGCCAGCCGCTCGCACGAGCGGTCGCCGCGTGTGCCAATCCGGTTCCAGCAATCGTCGACGCCGATCGTCGTGTCGTCAGTGGCAACGGCGTCGCGGTTCATTCTTTCCTCGGTCATCCCGATGTCGGCTCCCAACCCGTATTCTCGTTATCCGGCCGAGCGCCGCGCACGCTCGAGCAGCCATCGCGCGCCGGCGCCGTCGCCGCCGACGTCGAGCAAGGTCGCGAGATGCGTCAGCGCTTCGTGGTGCGTCGGCCGCAGATACAGCGCCTTCCGGTAGAAGTCGCCCGCTTCCGCGACGCGTCCGCGCGCATCCGCGATCAGCCCGTTCAGGTAAAACGCGTCGGCGTGCGGCCCGGCGTGCGCGGAGAACTGCGCGAGCACGCGCTCGGCCTCGTCGAATGCGCCCGCATTGGCCAGCGCCTGCGCTTCCTCGAGCGTCGGTGCGGCGCTGTCGGCGACCGGCGCCCCCTTCGCGGGCATCTCGGCCACGTTGGCCACATGCGCCGGCGAGTCGACGCGCCAGTCGGCCCGCGGCTCGGGCGCCGTCGGGCGCTCGGCCGGCGCGAACGCGGCGCGCGACGGCGCGGCATCGCTCCACGTCGGCGGCACGACGGCCAGCAGCGGGCGCGTCGCGGCCGGCGGCACCACAGCGAAGCGCTCGCCGCGCCAGTACGGCGCGATCGCGGGCATCGGTGCCGCATAGCCGTCCGCCGCGGCACCACCGCGCGCGCGATGAAACGCGAACGCCAGCGGCACGCGCGCCGAGCGCATCCCGTGCCGCATCGCGACGCCCGTTTCGGCGGGGCCGACGAACAGCATGCCGTCGTCGGCGAGCGAGCTTTCTAGCGAATCGATCACGCGGTCCTGGGCGTCGCGGTCGAAATAGATCAGCACGTTGCGGCAGAACACGAAGTCGTAGCGGATGCCCGTGTCGAAGCCCGGCTCGACCAGGTTCGCCTGGCGAAACTGCACGCACGCGCGCACGCGCTCGTCGAGCAGCCAGCCGTCGGCGACCGGCGTGAAGTAGCGGCTGCGGAACTCGGTCGTCGTGCCGCGAAACGCATTGCGCCCGTAGCAGCCGAGCCGCGCCTGTTCGATCGCGCGCGCGCTCAGGTCGATCGCGTCGATCGTGAAGCTGGCCGGATCGAGCCCGGCGTCGAGCAGCGCCATCGCCGCCGAATACGGCTCCTCGCCGGTCGAGCACGGCGCGCTCAGCACGCGGATCACGCGCCCGGGCATCGCGGCAAGCCGCTCGGCCGCGAGCCGCGCGAGCGTCGCGAACGCCTCGCGATCGCGGAAGAACCACGTCTCCGGCACGATGAACAGTTCGATCAGCGCGCGCCGTTCGTCGGCCGACGCGTTGAGCTGCTGCCAGTAGGCGTCGAGCGCTTCCGGCGTGACGGGCGGCCGCGCCGCCGACGGCAGCCGCTCGCCGTCGCCCTGCAGCGCCTGCACGCGCTCCGTCAGCGCGCGGCTCAGGAAATCGTTGCCGAGCGAATCGGGGTCGATGCCGGTCTCGCGCAGCAGCCAGCCGCGAAATCGCGAATCGGACTCTTTCATGCGGATGCCCCTCCGTGGCCCGGCAGGTCGTCGAACAGATACAGGCGCGCCACGTCGTCGATCAGGTCGGACACCGAGACCTGCTGCACGATCCCGTCGGGCGTGTTCGCGACGCGCCCGAGCCAGCGCGTGCGCGCGGTCGATACGCCGCTGGCGCGGAACGCGGTGCGGTCGATCCGCAGCGTCTGGGTCGCGCGTTCGACGATCAAGCCGATCACGCGATCGCGGTCGAGCTGCCCGACGCGATAGCGAGCCATCACCAGCCGCGTCGAGCGCAGCGCATGCGCGCGCCGTCCGAGCGCCAGCATCGGCACGTCGATCACGGGCACGGGCTGACCGCCGCGCATCAGCAACCCGGCAATCCATTCGGGCGCGCCGGGTACGGCCTTGGTGGTCGCAAGCGGCAGCACCTCGTCGATGTCGGCCGCATCCAGCGCATAGCGCTCGCCGTCGAGCTCGAACATCAGGAACAGCGCGTGCGCGCCGCCGTGCGCCTCGGCGCGCATCACGCGTCGACCTTGAAGCGCGACACGCTGGTGCGCAACTGGTTCGCGACGAGCGTCAGGTCGTCGATCGCCTGCGACGACTGGCGCAGCGATTCGGCCGTCTGCTGCGCGGCTTCCGACAGTTGCGACAGCGCCTGCGTGATCTGCTCGGCACCGTTCGCCTGGGTCTGCATCCCTTCGTTGACCATCTGGAAGCGCGGTGCGAGCGTCTGCACCTCGGCGATGATCTGCGACAGCTGCCCGCCGACCTGCTGCACGTCGAGCATCCCGCGGCGCACTTCCTCCGAGAACTTGTCCATCCCCATCACGCCCGCCGACACGGCCGACTGGATCTCCTTCACCGTCTGCTCGATGTCGTACGTCGCCACCGCCGTCTGGTCGGCGAGGCGGCGGATCTCGGTCGCGACGACCGCGAAGCCGCGGCCGTACTCGCCGGCCTTCTCGGCCTCGATCGCCGCGTTCAGCGACAGCAGGTTGGTCTGGTCGGCCACCTTGGTGATCGTCGCGACGACCTGGTTGATGTTCAGCGCCTTCTCGTTGAGGATCGCGAGCTTCGCGTTCACCGAACCGGCCGCGTCCATCACGCTGCGCATCGTCTCGCCCATCCGCGTGAGGCCGCTCTGGCTCACGCCCGCGAGCGTCGCCGACTGCTCGGCCACGCCGGCCACCTCGTTCATCGTGCGCAGCAGGTCGCGCGACGTCGCGAAGATCTCGCGCGAGGTCGCACCGATCTCGGTCGTCGTCGCCGCGGTTTCGTTCGCGGTCGCCTGCTGCTCGCGCGACGTCGCCGCGATTTCGGCGACCGACGTCGTCACCTGAAGCGACGACTGCTGCGCGCGCGCAACCAGCTCGGTCAGCTCGTCGGCCATCCGGTTGAAGCCCGACTCGAGCGTGCCGAACTCATCGCGGCGGCGCAGGTCGAGGCGGCGCGTCAGGTTGCCGGTACGCATCACGTCGTGCACCTCGACGAGCCGCGCCATCGGCACGGTGACGGAACGGTACAGCCCGTAGCCCAGCCCCAGCGCGGACAGCAGCACGATCGCCAGCGCGGTCGCGAGGACGATCTCGGTGTCCTGCCCGGATTGGCGGATCAATTTCGCGGACTGGTCGGCGAACTTGCGGTTTTCCTGCACCAGGATATTCGCGTTGCGCACGACCTCGGCCCACGCAGGCTGCACCTTCGCATAAGCGGCGACGGCCTCCTCGCGCGACACGCGGCTCTTCTGCACCGCGTCGTTCAGCAGCGGCAGATAGCGGTCGAAGGAGCCGCGAAACGCCGCGAAGCGCTGGCGGTCGTCATCGCGGAACGTCGTGTTCTGGTAATCGACCGACAGCGACTCGACCTCCTTGAGCGTCTCGCCGATCCTCGCGAAATCACGCTGCACGAGTTCGGGATCAGTATCGACGAACGTCGCCTGCTGCAGCATCGCGAACGATTCATTGACCGTCCCGCGCAGCGACGCCGCCAGATACACGCCCGGCAGCGAGTCGCGTTCGATGCTGACGGCCTCGGCGTTGATCGCGCGCAGGCGCTCGTAGGACACGCCGGCCGTCACCAGCATCAGCACGAACAGCACGCCGAAGCTGAACAGGATACGGTTGCCGAGCGTCAGCCGGGCGGCGCCGATCGTCGGGTGCAGGCTTTCATTGGTCGCGCGGGGCGTCACGGTGGCCATGTTCGTTATGGGCTTTCTAGAATCAGCGTTGAAAAAAACCGCGCCCGCCCGCGCGCCGGACGGCGCGCCACGAGCGCATCGGGGTCTGTCGGGCAGCGCGGCACCGGGCCGCGCCGCGAAATCATCGGTCCGCTTGCGCCGGCAGCCGAAGCGCGACCATGAAGCCGCGCACCGTATTGCGCATCAGGATCTGGCCGCGATGCCGCGCGGCCGTCGCGCGGACGAACGCAAGCCCGAGGCCGAAGCCGCTGCGCGCCGCGCCATGCACGGATTCGAGCCGCACGAACGACTCGGTCGCGGCCGTGCGTTGCTCGGGCGCGATGCCGGAGCCGGCGTCCTCGACGCCGATCAGCCACGCACCGTCGTCGTCGCTCAGCGTGCAGTGCACGTCCGTGCCGGCCGGGCCGTACTTCAGCGCGTTGTCGATCAGGTTTGCGACCGCGCGCGTGAGCATCATGCGGTCGCCCATCGTCACGCACTCGGTGTCGGGCACGTGGGCAACGACCCGGCTGCCGAATCCGGCCGCCTTCTCCCACAGCTGGTCGACGGCGTCGAGCACGATCTCGTTCAGACTCAGAACCTCGTGCGCGCGGCGTTCCGACTGCGCGCGGGTCAGGTGGATGAAGCCGTCCGCGAGCGCGAGCGCGCGCCGTGCGTGGCCGGCAATGCGCTCCATGATCGGCGGCATGTCGCCGTGCTCGGTCCGGTAGACCTCGAGCAGCGCGAGGATCGACGTCTGCGGCGAACGCATGTCGTGCGACAGGAAATCCAGCGCTTCGTCGCGCTGGCGCGACATCAGGTACGAATTCGAGTGATAGCGGATGCGCGCGGTCAGCTCCATCGCGTCCGGGAGCTTCACGAGGTAGTCGTTCGCGCCGGCGATGAACGCCTCGCGCTTGACGATCGGCTCCTCCTTCGCCGACAGCACGATGATCGGCACGCGTGCGGTCTCGGTGTTCGCGCGCCACGCGCGAACGAGATCGAGGCCGTCGATTTCCGGCATCACGAGATCCTGCAGGATGACCGTCGGCTTCACGTCGCGCGCGACCGCCATCGCCCGATGTGCGTCGGTGCACACATGCAGGTCGATATCGTGCTCGCTGCGCAGCGCGCGGCGGATCACCTCGCCGACGAACGGCTGATCGTCGACGAGCAGAACCGATAGCCCGGACTCGAGACAATCCAGCGCATTTTCACCGCCGGATTCTTTCATAAATACCGTTTCAAACGCCAAATCTCCAATTGATTCTTTCATAGGAGTTGTTTATCCGACTTGGACGCCATCTTAAATATGGCGGCGAAGAAATCCGCCTATTGCTGCCGATCTGGCCTGTCGGCATTGCCTCGCGGGGATCCGAACGCCGATTTCACCCCGACGACGGTCGCATTACCTCCGCGCGCTTTCTCTCAATAAAGATAACCGGCTGATTCTAAATGAAATTAGAACACAGCATCTATCTCCTTCCGGTTTAGTTTTGCCAAATATGGTGAAAGAGCGGGATTCAGTTTAATCAGATCATTTCCGGACGCGAAAGACGATAACGTTTGCGCAGCCGGCGCCGCGAGGTTTGCATGCGCTGCAAGCCGTCGTATCGAACGTTTTGGGGCCGGATTCCGATGCGATGGAATCGGCAGAGATGGAGGGGGAAAATCGCGCGCCGCGACCGGATCGGCGCGACGCGAAGACTCGCGGCACCGCGCGCCGAACCCGATTTGCGCGGCCGGTTAGCCGCGCGCGTGCTGCGCGGACACTTCCTGCAGGTCGAGATCGCGCTCGAGCATGTGCAGCATCTCGTCGTGAATGCGGCCAGAACGATGCAGGCGCAACAATTCCACACGCCCGGCCTTGATCGCGGCCAGCACGACGTCGTAGTGCGCGATGCGTACCTCCGCCGGATAAGCAGGCTCGTTCTTCGCCCGCTCGGTCAGTTCCGCGCGATACGTGTATTGCTCCAGCAGGCGCGGGTGAATCACCTTGCCGCTCTCGTCGCGCACCAGCGGCTGAATCGCCGCGAGCTGCGCAGCCTCGATATGCGCCCACGCCTGCGGCTCGGTCAGGTGATGCGCGGCGCGCTCTTCGCGCTGAGGCAGGCGCAGCAGCCGGATCAGCGGCCCGATGGTCGTGCCCTGCATGAGCACGGTGACGAGGATCACCGCGAACGACGCGACCAGGATCACGTCGCGGCCCGGCATGGCCTCCGGCAATGACAGCGCGATCGCCAGCGTCACGACCCCACGCATCCCGGCCCAGCTCATGATCGTCGCGGCCTTCCAGTCGGGTGCGACACCACGCCGAATGATCCCGCGCACCGGCATCTTCAGCGCCTCGACCGCATAGATCCACACGAAGCGCGACACGACCACCGCCACCAGCACCGCGAGCACCGGCGGGACCATCGTCGCGAGCACCTGCTCGAAGCCGCCGAGCCGGTGGATCGCACCGCGCAGCGACAACCCGATCAGCACGAACACCAGCGCTTCGAGCAGGAACACGATGACCTGCCAGAACGCGGTGCCGCGCGTGCGCACGGCCGCCGAGAACACCTCGTGCTGATGCCAGCCGACGATCATGCCGGCCGTGACCGTCGCGATCACGCCCGACACCTCGACCATCTCGCCCGCGATGTACGCGATCCAGCCGGCGATCACCGCGACGGTGATCACCAGATAGTCGTCATCGAGCAGCTTCAGGAACCACACGACGAGCTTTCCGACCAGGAAGCCGACCACGACGCCGCCGAGCCCGAGTTCCGCGAAACGCACGACCGCGTGCTCGAGGCTGAACGCACCCGTCAGCGCGGCGGCGACCGCGAAGCGGAACAGCACCAGACCCGCCGCGTCGTTCAACAGGCTTTCCCCTTCGAGCAGCACCATCAGCCGGCGCGGCAGCGCGACGCGTTCGAGCACCGCCTTCGCGGCCACCGCGTCCGGCGGCGACACGATCGCGCCGAGCGCGAAGCACGCGGCCCACGGCAGCGATGGCACGACCCAGTGCACGGCGAAACCGACCGCGAACGTCGTGAACACCACCGCGCCGATCGCGAGCATCAGGATGCCGCCGACGTTGTGCTTGAACTCCTCCCACACCGAGAAATACGCGCCGTCCATCAGCAGCGGCGGCAGGAACACGAGCAGCACGAGCTCCGGATCGAGGTTGATCGGCGGCAGGCCGGGAATGAACGCGATGCCGATGCCGCCGATCAGCAGCGCGGCCGCGGGCGGCAATCGCAACCGCTTGGCGATGCATTCGAGCGCGACGATCGCGAGGAATGACAACAGAACCAGTTTGAATGCCGAGACGGGGGACATGAATCGACCTCGTGAAGAATGAATGCGCACGCCAGCCGATGTCGTACCCCGGTTGGCCAATTCGCGCGATTACATCACGATGCGATGCGTGCAGTCGAGCGCGTTCGGCGAGCACGGCACGCGGTGCCGCCACGATGGCGCACCGCGCGGGCGGCGCCGCGCCCGTCGGTGCGCGCCGAAACGAAAACGGCACGCGGGCCTGCGTGATCGCCTGCCCGCGTGCCGTCATGCCGCATCCCTCCGCGCTAGCGGCGCCTCACGACCATCAGGCGCGGCTCGGTCATGTCCTCGATCGCGTAACGGATCCCTTCCCGGCCGAGCCCCGAATCCTTCACGCCGCCATACGGCATGTTGTCGACGCGGAACGACGGGACGTCGTTGATCACGACGCCGCCCACCTCCAGCTCGTCCCACGCGCGCTGTGCATGCGCGAGCGAATCGGTGAACACGCCGGCCTGCAGCCCGAAGTCGCTGTCGTTGACGCGCGCGAGCGCATCGTCGAAGCGCTCGAACTTCTCGAGGATCGCGACGGGACCAAATGCCTCCTTGCGGTACAGGTCCTGTTCGCGACCGACGTTTTCGAGCAGCGTCGCCTCGAACATCGCGCCGTCGACCTTGCCGCCCGCGACGATCTTCGCGCCCGCCGCGACGGCCGCCTCCATCCAGCCGGACAGCCGGCGCGATTCGGATTCGGAGATCATCGGGCCGACGAACGTCGACGGATCCTTCGGATCGCCCATCTTCAGCGAACGCGTCTTCGCGATCAGCTTGTCGCGCAGCGCGTCGTACAGGTCCGCATGCACGAGGATCCGCTGCACGCCGATACAGCTCTGGCCCGACTGGTAATACGCGCCGAACGCGAGACGCTCGACCACGTAGTCGAGCTGCTCGCGCTGATCCGCGTCGACGATCGCCGCCGCGTTGCCGCCGAGCTCCAGCACGACCTTCTTCTTCCCGGCCTTCTCCTTCAGCGCCCAGCCCACGGCCGGCGAACCCGTGAACGACAGCAGCTTGAAGCGCTCGTCGGTCGTGAACAGGTCCGCGCCGTCGCGATGTGCGGGCAGCACCGAGAATGCCCCCTTCGGCAGGTCGGTTTCGGCGAGCACCTCGCCGATGATCAGCGCGCCGATCGGCGTGCGGCTCGCGGGTTTCAGCACGAACGGACAGCCTGCGGCCAGCGCGGGTGCGACCTTGTGCGCGGCGAGGTTCAGCGGGAAGTTGAACGGCGAGATGAACGAGCACGGGCCGATCGGCACGCGCCGCGTATAGCCGGTGTAGCCTTGCGCGCGTGCCGAAATCTCGAGGTTGATCACCTCGCCGTCGATGCGCACCGACTCCTCGGACGCGACGCGGAACGTATCGATCAGCCGCGTCACCTCGCCCTTCGAATCGTTGATCGGCTTGCCGGCCTCGATGCACAGCGCCTCCGCCAGCTCGTCGAAGCGCTCGCGAAAGCGCGCGACGCAATGGTCGAGCACCGCCTGTCGCTTGTAGGCCGGCAACTCGCGCATCGGCTTCGCGGCGCCGACCGCCGCGCCGATGGCCGCATCGATCGCTTTCGCGTCGGCCAGCGCGACGCGCGTCGCAACCTTGCCGCTGAACTTGTCGGTCACTTCCAGATCGGTGTTCGCGTAGACGGCTTCGTTGGCCAGATAGTACGGATAGGTATCCTTCAGCATGGAACGACTCCTTCCTGTGAACGGGGAATTCAGAGTTGCGCGGACAACCGCTTGATCTCGCGGTTCAGCACGCGCTCGTTGTCCGAATAGTCGATCGGCACGTCGATCACGTGCACGCCAGGCGACGAGAAGCACTCGCGCAGCAGCGGCTCGAGATCGTCGGCCGCTTCGACGCGATGCCCGTGCGCGCCGTAGCTTTGCGCATACGACACGAAATCGGGGTTCTGCAGCGTCATCGCGAAATCGGGGAAGTTCATGTTCTCCTGCTTCCAGCGGATCATCCCGAAGGCATCGTCGCGCAGAATCATCACGACGATGTCGAGCTTCAGCCGCACGGCGGTTTCGAGTTCCTGCGAATTCATCATGAAGCCGCCGTCGCCGCACACGGCGATCACCTTGCGCTGCGGATGCACGATCTTCGTCGCGATCGCCGACGGCAGGCCCGCGCCCATCGACGCGAGCGCGTTGTCGAGCAGCAGCGAGTTCGGCTCGTGCGCACGCCAGTAGCGCGCGAACCAGATCTTGTACATCCCGTTGTCGAGGCAGACGATCCCGTCGGTCGGCAGCGCGTTGTACAGGTCGTTCACGATCCGCACCGGGTACATCGGGAAGCGCGGATCGTGCTGGCCCTTCGCCAGATGCGCGTCGAAATGCTCCTTGATCATCGCGAAGCGGGCGAAATCCCAATGCGGCTGCGGCGCGATCGCCTCCTTCATCTGCCACACCGCGTTCGCGATGTCGCCGACCACCTCGATCTGCGGGAAGTAGACGGGATCGACCTGCGCACCGAGGAAGTTCACGTGGATCACGGTCTTGTCGTCCGTGCGCATGAAGAACGGCGGCTTCTCGATCACGTCGTGGCCGACATTGATGATGCAGTCCGCATGCTCGATCGCGCGGTGCACGAAGTCGCCGTCGGACAGCGTCGCGTTGCCGAGCCACAGCGGATGCGTTTCGTCGATCACGCCCTTGCCCATCTGGGTCGTGAAGAACGGGATGCCCGTCTTGTCGACGAATTCGAGCAGCATCTTGCAGGTCGTCTTGCGATTGCCGCCCGCGCCGATCATCAACAGCGGGTGGCGCGCGGCCTGGATCGCGTCGACCGCGTGCGCGACCGCCTTCTCCTCGGCCACCGGCCGCCGGCTGTAGCTGCGCGGAATCGGCTTGCCGTCGCCCTCCTCGTGCGCGATGTCCTCCGGGAGTTCGAGGTGCGCGGCGCCCGGGCGCTCCTCCTCCGCGCGACGGAACGCCTCGCGCACCGCCGACGGAATGTTGCCGATCGACACGATCTGCCGCGTGAACTTCGTGAGCGGCTGCATCATGCCGACGACGTCGACGATCTGGAAGTGACCCTGCTTGCTGGACTTGATCGGCTTCTGCCCGGTGATCATCAGCATCGGCATGCCGCCGAGCTGCGCATAGGCGGCAGCCGTCACGAAGTTGGTCGCGCCTGGCCCGAGCGTCGCGAGACACACGCCGGTGCGGCCCGTCAGGCGGCCGTAGGTGGCGGCCATGAACCCGGCCGCCTGCTCGTGCCGGGTCAGCACGAGCTTGATCTTCGATCGCCGCAGCGATTCGAGCAGATCGAGGTTTTCCTCGCCGGGGATGCCGAACACGTACTCGACACCTTCGGCTTCCAGCGCCTTCACGAACAGATCCGATGCTTTCATGGGGGACTCTCGGTTGATGCCGCCTGCCCGGCTTACGGGCGCGCGACGTTCAGAACGCGCGCCGGCCTACGGCACGCGGACGCTTTACCTACTGGACACTGACCACGGCACTGCCCGCCGCGCAACGCACGGCGGCGCCTCCCTGTGCAGGAGGACAAACGGATTCGCCCGCGCGCGGCAAGCACGCACGGGCGGCAAGGACGTTTTTGATTGTAGACGGATTCGCGGAATGCCGACTTCGGCCGAATGGCCGGGTCCGGCCGCGCGAGAGGATCGGCCTGACGGTCAATTCGACGTCAAACGGCGCGGGCGGCCGTACCGTATTGCCGGAGGCACCCCGATTTCATTCACCCAACATGTAAACCATGGCTTACATACTGCGATCCATGCCCTGCCGTGCGCCACGTTCAGTATCCGGACAACCGACTGGCCGCGCCCGCATCAATGCAGCCACTGCGCCGCCCAGCGCGGCACCAGCGAGACCAGATACAGCCCGAGCCCGATCAGCCCGCCGACGAGCGTGCCGTTGATGCGGATGTACTGCAGGTCCTTGCCGATGTTCAACTCGATCTGCCGCGACATCTCGCGCGCATCCCAGTTGCGCACCGTATCGCGGATGTGACGCATCAGGAAATCCGCGAAATCCGGCGCCATCTCGTGCACGGCCTTCTCGATGTGCTCGTTCAGCGACGCACGCAGCGCCGGGCTCTGCGCGAGCCGCGCGCCGAGCCAGCCGCCGAGCGTCGCGGCCTGCCGGTGCAGCGTCGAATCGGGCCGCGCGAGATCGGCCTTCAGCCATGCGCGCAACTGGTCCCACAGATCACGCACATAGTCATTGAACGCGTCGCCGTCGCGAATGTAGCGCTTGATCTCGTCACCCTTCGCGATGAACGCAGGGTCATGCTTCAGCCGCTCGGTGAGCCGCACGACCGTGCGGTCGAAGCGCTGCCGCAACTCGTGCTCCGGATCGGCCGCCACGCCCTCGAGCACGCGGCTCACCGCGCTCGCCAGCATGCGTGCGCCGTTCTCGCCGAACCACTGCGTCGGCATGATCTTCTCGACCTTCGGGTATTGCGTCTTCAGCCATTCGACGATGAAGCCCGCGATCACCTCACGGTTCTCCTCCTTGTCGAGCACGTCGACCACCTGCTCGATCGCATCGTCGAGCAACGCCTGGTGGCGGCCGTCCTTCGTCAGCGTGTCGAGGATCGCGCCCAGCGATTGCGACAGGTCGATGCGGTCGATCACCGCGCGGAACGCGTCGTGGACGAACGACTGGATCCGCGCATCGTCGGTCATGTCGAGCGCGAAGCTCATCAGCTTCGTCACGTAGCCGCCGAGCGCGTCGGTGTTCGCGGGCTCGCCGAGCCATGCGCCGAGTCTCCGTGCGGGATCGTGCTGGCGGATCTGCGCGACGAGTGCGTCGGGACCGAGGAATTTCTCGCGCACGAACACCGCGAGGTTGTCGGCGATCTTGTCCTTGTTCTTCGGGATGATTTCGGTGTGGCGCGATACGAACGGAATCGGCACGCGGCGAAACAGCGCGACGACCGCGAACCAGTCGGCGAGCGCGCCAACCATCGCGGCCTCGGCCACCGCCTTGAAACCGTCGACCCACGGGCCGCGCGGCAGCAGGATCGTCGTGACGAATACCGCGACCGCGGCCAGCAGCAGCCATAGCGCGCGGCGCTTGCTGCGTTTCAGTTCGAGGGCTTTGTCTGGCGTCATGGGCGACCGGTGAAACGGCAATGCCGCTAATATGCACCGATCGCCGGCCCGCGACAAACCCGCGCGCGTTGCCCGAGCCGGAAAGGTTGTCCGGAACAGGTTGCGCTCGACGTTTCAGCTACCCCGGCGCGAACACGGCCGCGCTGGCCGCGTTCGCGCACTGCCTCAGAGAAAGGTCTTCAGGTTCACCGCCGGATCGGCGAGCTTCACCGGATCGGGCACGGCGCCTGCCGCGATCAGGCGCCGCGATGCACCGATGTCGCGCCCCAGGTTCGCCGCAGCCACCGCAGCGATCTTCCCGGTGTCGTCCAGCCCGAACACCGTGAACGGCCCGCTCGCGGGATCGCCACGCACGACGATCGTTCGCTCGCCGCCGAACAGCCCGAGCATCTGCAGGTTGCAATCGTACTGATCGGACCACAGCCAGGGCAGCTCGGCATACGTTTCGTCCGCACCCAGCAGGTTCGCGGCCGCGACCGCCGGCTGATTCTCCGCGACCTGCCACGACTCGATCCGCACGTGACGCCCGAGCAGCGGATTGAAGTGCATCGTCACCTCGCCCGCCGCGAAGATCGCGCGATCGGCCGTCCGGCATCCCGCATCGACACGGATACCGTTGTCGACCTCGAGGCCGGCCGCCTGCGCGAGTTCGACGTTGGGCACGACGCCGATGCCGACCACGACGATATCGGCCTGCACGTCGCCGCGATCGGTCTCGACGATCGCGCCGCCGCCCGGTGCGCGGCGAATCGCGCGCGGCAGCGTCGCCATCTGGAAGACCACGCCGCGCGCGTCATGCAGTTGCCGCGCATACGCGCCGACGACTTCCGGCAACGCACGCTGCAGCAAGCGCGCAGCCGGGTCGATCACCGTCACGTCGCAACCGAGCTGGCGTGCCGCGGCCGCCACCTCGAGGCCGATGAAGCCGCCGCCGAGCACCGCCACGCGGCGCCCCGGCGCGAGCTGCGCGCGCAACGCACGCGCGTCGGCAACGGTGCGCACGTAATGCGGGACGATGCCTTCGTCGACCGGCCCGCCGAACGCACGCACGCGCGAACCCGTCGCGAGCACGAGGCGGGCGAACGGCAACGTCGCGCCGTCGTCGAGCCGCACACGCTGCGCGTCGCGCTCGATCGCATCGACGCGCGTGCCGAGCCGCAGCTCGATGCGCTGCGCGTCGTACCATGCCGCATCGCGGATGAACGCGCGCTGCTCGCCGCCGTCGCCCAGCAGCGCGTCCTTCGACAGCGCGGGCCGGTCGTACGGCAGTTCGCGCTCCGCGCCGATCATCACGATGCGTGCGTCGGCGTCGCGCGCGCGCAGCGCCTCGGCGGTGCGCCGCGCCGCATGGCCGGCACCGACGATCACGAACGGGTCAGCCGACATTGACTTCCACCTGACCGTCGACGATCCGGATCGGATAAGTCCGCACCGGCTCGGTGATCGGCGCGCACTTCGGCGCACCCGTGCGAATGTCGATCAGCCCCTGGTGCAGCGGGCATTCGACGCAACCGTCTTCCACATAGCCTTCGGACAGCCGCGCGTGACCATGCGAACAGAGGTCGTGCATCGCGAACAGTTCGTCGCCGATCCGGAACACCGCGATCGGCTTCTGGCCGGCGACGCGCGCCGCCGGTTCGTCTTCGGAGAATTCGTCGAATGCGCCCAGCGGATGCCATTCGGCGAGCGTTGCTTCGGTCATGTCGTTTCCTTGGCTGTCAGATCGGGGTGGCGAGCAGCGTCTGCACGCGCGACGTGTCGTAGATCACGCGCTTGGTCTTGTAGCGCAGCCCGTCGGGCGTGCGCACGACCGTGTCGTAGTACTTGCCGGCCTGGTACACGTTCGATTCGCCGTTGCTGCGCGTCTGCACGACCACGTAGTTGCTCTCCGTGTCGATCTCGCCGTCGCGCTCCGCAACGATCGTGAGCCCCGACGTCATGTGCCGGTACGTGTGCTCTTCAAAGATGTTCGCGTGCCGCAGCGACACCACGCGGTCGCGCAGCATGCGCTGGTTCGTGCAGTGGACGATCCCGACCGGCAGCCCGAGATCCGCGTTCTCCTTCGGCACGATCTCGTACGTGCAGTCCTCGGTGAACATTTCCGGCCAGTGTTCGAGCCGGTCGTTGTCGAGGTGGCCGATGTAGCGGTTCTGGAGCATGTAAATCTCGAACCACGTCTTCATGTCTTCCGTCAGGTTTTCCATCATTGCGCGCTCCCGCTTCGATAGCCCATCAGCTTCTGGTACCCGACCCAGAACTTGCGGATCAGGCTTTCGGTGATCACCGTGTCCTGCTGATCCGGGTTGCCGCGCGACATCTCGATCACCGACGTCGCGTCGGCGTCGCGCACCGTGCCGCGCTGCACGAGCTCGGTCGCTTCCGTGTCTTCCATCGAGATGTAGCCGGCCGGCCCGACCAGGTTCGCCTGCTTGATGCGCAGCGCGCGCAGCTCGGGCGTGTCGTCCGCGTAGCCGAAGAAGTGGAAGATCAGCTCGAAGTTGTCCGGCCCCTTCGGCAGGATCTGGCGCGCGACCAGCGTGTTGTGGATCTGCTGGATCACGAGTTGCGGAAAGATCGGCTGGATATGGTTCGTGCAGTCCTCGTCGTATTCCGACACGAGATCGAGGATCGATTCGTCTTCCAGATGGAAGCCCTCGTCGAACGAGCGGATGTTCTGCTGCTTGTACGCGGCCGACGTGTCGTCGTTCGTCTTCGTCACCGTGATGATGCTGTGCAGCCCGTGGTTCGCATCCGGAATCGAGCGCGCCTTCATCCCGACGCGGAAGATGTTGAAGGTCGTATGGAACAGGTGCAGCATGCTCGCGTGATACGGATCCTTCACGTTCTCCATGTACAGCTTCCAGTTCGACTTCGAATACTGGCGCGTGCAGCCGAGATACTCGATCGGCTTGTGGAAGATCCGGTCGATCCACGGACGCATCTGCTCGCCGAGATAGTCGGGCAGCGGCGCCACTTCATCGCTGAAAGTCGCGAACACGAGCCCGCGATAGCTGTCGACGCGCAGCTTGCGCAGCCCGTGCTGCTTCGGGTCGAAGTCGGCCGGCATCCCGGTCATCCCCTTCTGGCCGCGCCGGAACGGCACGCCGAGCAGGTTGCCCTGGTTGTCGAAGCTCCACTGGTGATAGACGCACGTGTGCGAGCTCGCGTTGCCGCGCGACTTGCGGCACACCTGCGCGCCGCGGTGCGCGCAGCGGTTCACCCATGCGGACAGCGTGCCGTCCTCGGTGCGCGTGACGACGACCGGCGTGTCGCCGACGAACGTGCTCTTGAAGTCGCCGGCGTTCGGGATTTCCGCTTCCAGCGCGACGAAGTTCCATGTCGGCCCGCGGAAGATGCGTTCCTGCTCGCGTTCGTAGACGGCCTGCGAGCTGAACACCTTGTACGGCACGCGCGAGCCGTCGTCGTGCGGAAAGCGCACATCGGACGCGTCGTCGCGCGCGGCGAATACGACGGGCGATTCTGTCTGCTCCATGTCGGACTCCTTCTGGTTCCGTTTCGTTGATTGCATGGAGCCGATTTTTGAAAAGCTAAAATTCGGCGTCTATCCGGAAAGTGCGATTGCGGCGGCGCAATATCCACTTTCGGCGGATTTCTGCGCTAGCATGGCGACACACGCGACCCGAGCGCGATCCCGACCCATTCGTCGGATCGAAGCGCCCGTCGTTCATACCAAGGCTGATGCCCATGTCCCCAACGTCGTTCGAGCCGCTTGCGCTGCGTGCGCACCGGCTGTTCGAATCCCGCGATCTCGACGAGACGCGCGAGCGGATCTCGCGCGTGATGCAGCCGCACGCGCTGCTGCCGAGCGGCCGCGTGCAAGGCGCATCGCATATGGATTTCGTGCGGCTCGGCGGGCTCGGCATCGGCACCATCGCGTTCGGCGACGCGATGCGCGTGCAGGTCGACGCCGTCGACGGTTATTACCTGCTGATGTTCTGCCTGTCCGGGCAGGCGGAAGTCCACGCGATGGGGCGCCGGCTCGGCGTCGACGGGCAGACCGGCGTGCTGTGCGCGCCCGGCGAGCGCTTCGACGCGGTGCTGTCCGCCGATTGCGAGCAGTTCGTGCTGCGCATCGATGCCGCGACCGTCGGTTCGCTGACCGGCGACCCGCGCGCGATGCTCGACCCCGTGCTGCACATCAGCGATGCCGCGCTCACCGCGTGGCGCCAGCAGCTGATGCTCGTCGCCCGCTCGCCGGCGCTGCTCGAACGGGCGAACGCGAACCCGCGCGTCGCGTCGCAGCTCGAGCATCTGCTGATCGATTTGCTGATCGAAGGCCACCCGCCGTCGGTACCGAGCGCGCGCCAGGATCCCGCGCCGGGCTTCGTGCGGCGCGCGCAGGAGTTCGTGAACGCACACTACGCGCAGCCGTTGCAGCTCATCGATATCGTCCAGGCCGCCAACGTACCGGAGCGGACACTGCGTGACGCCTTCCTGCAGTTCCGCGGAATGAGCCCGATGCAATACCTGCGCGCGACGCGACTCAAGCATGCGCGGGAGTTGCTGCGCGGGTCGGTGTCCGAGCGACGGATCGCCGATATCGCGCTCGATTGCGGGTTCACGCACCTCGGGCGATTCGCGATCGCGTACCGGGAGAAGTTCGGGGAGTCGCCCTCGGAGACGCTCGACGGGAAGCGGTAAGTGGTGAGTGGTCGCGGGGACGCTGGCTTGCCGGTTACCGGCCGGCCCGGCTTGCCGGCTCGCTGTCCGCCTGCATCAGCGGCAGATGACATCGCATCGCGACACCCGCTCCGCATTCGCCTTGGCGCGCCGAATTTGACCGTTAGTTGCAGTCAATACGGAAACGACCGTCCCTACGCTGCCGGCGCAATCATCTCCCGCGCGATCGCGCAGAACGCGGTCGTCGCGGCGCTTTCGCCGTGCAGCCGGCGGCTCATGATGATCGGCGACGTCGCCGTGGGTTCCGGCAGCCGCCGGTAGACGACGCCCTTCACGCGCACGCCTTCGACGCTTTCCGGCACCAGCGACACGCCCACCTGCGCGGCGACGAGCCCGAGCGCCGTCTGCAGTTCGCGCACCTCGTGCACGGCCGCCGGCACGAGCGCGCCGTCGCGCAGCGCGGACAACTGCTGGTCCGCGAAGCTCGGCCGCGGCGTGCTCGGATAGACGATCAGCGTCTCGTTCGCGATGTCCGCGAGCGTCAGCGGCCGGCCCGGATCGGCGAGCGGATGCCCGACCGGCAGCGCCGCGATCAGCTTTTCCTCGATCAGCGCCTCGCGCACGAGCTGGTCGTCGTCGAAGCGCAGGCGGCCGAACCCGACGTCGATCCGCCCGCCCTTCAGTGCCCCCAGTTGCTCGAGCGTGAACATTTCGATCAGCGACAGCTCGACGCCCGGGTGCGCCTCGCGAAACGCGCGGATCACGTCCGGCAGCGCGCCGTAGAGCGTCGACGGCACGAAGCCGATCACGATCCGCTCCGACAACTGCGCGAGCCGCCGCGTCAGCGGGCCGAGCTCGTCGGCCTGTTCGACGACGCGCGTCGCCTGCGCATAGAACACGCGGCCCGCGTCGGTCAGCTTCAGCGGCCGCGCGCCGCGCTCGAACAGCGGCAGCCCGACCTCGTCCTCGATCGCCTGGAGCTGGCGGCTCAGCGGCGGCTGCGTCATGTGCAGGCGCTCCGCCGCCCGCGTGATGTTCATTTCCTCCGCGACGGCGATGAAATACCGGAGCTGGCGCAATTCCATTTCATGCCTCAAAGGTATGGAAGTAGTCGGAAAGAGTGTTGGACGCCGCTCGGCGGAAATTCCTACCATGTGCACCAACAGGAGGAATCGCATGATAGCAACTACCGCCACCATCGAACGCGTCGAGACGCTGCTCGTCGACGTGCCGACGATCAGGCCCCACAAGCTGTCGGTCGCCACGATGAATTGCCAGACCCTCGTGCTGGTCCGCGTTCGATGCACGGACGGTATCGAAGGCGTCGGCGAGGCGACCACGATCGGCGGTCTCGCGTATGGCGAGGAAAGCCCCGAGAGCATCAAGGTCAACATCGACACCTACTTCGCGCCGCTGCTGCAGGGCATGGACGCGACGCGCCCGGGCGCCGCGATGGCGCGTGCGCGCAAGCTGTTCCAGGGCAACCGGTTCGCGAAATGCGCGCTCGAGACCGCACTGTTCGACGCGCAGGCGCGTCGCCTCGGCGTGCCGCTGTCCGAGCTGTTCGGCGGCCGCACGACCGATGCGGTCGACGTTGCGTGGACGCTCGCGAGCGGCGACACGCAGCGCGACATCGCGGAAGCCGAGGCGATGCTCGACGCGCGCCGCCATCGCGCGTTCAAGCTGAAGATCGGCTCGAATGCGGTCGACGATGACGTCGCGCACGTGATCGCGATCAAGCGCGCGCTCGGCGAGCGCGGCGACGTCCGCGTCGACGTGAATCAGGCATGGACCGAAACCGACGCGATCCGCGCGGGCGCCCGACTTGCGGAGGCCGGCGTGAGCCTCGTCGAACAACCGATCGCGGCGACCAACCGTGCGGGGCTGAAGCGCCTCACGCAACTCGCGCAGATTCCGATCATGGCCGACGAGGCGCTGCACGGCCCCGTCGATGCATTCGCGCTCGCGCAGGACCGCGCGGCCGACGTGTTCGCGGTGAAGATCGCGCAATCGGGCGGCCTGCTCGGTGCGGCGAGCGTCGCATCGATCGCGTCGGCCGCCGGCATCGACCTGTACGGCGGCACGATGCTCGAAGGCGCGGCCGGCACGATGGCGTCCGCGCAGCTGTTCAGCACGTTCGGCTCGCTGAAATGGGGCACCGAGCTGTTCGGCCCGCTGCTGCTCACCGAGGAAATCCTCGTCGAGCCGCTGCGTTACCAGGATTTCAAGCTGCACCTGCCGGCGACGCCCGGCCTCGGCATCACCTTCGACTGGGCCCGCATCGAACGGATGCGACGCGACGCCCGCTGATCCCGCATGACACGACAACCGAAACCGGAGACACAGATGAACAAGCAAGCCATCGACGCCCTGCTGAAAACCTTCGACGACGCCGCGGAAAAGCCCGGCAACCCGCGCGTGCGCGCGATCGTCAACCGGATCGTGAAGGACATCTGCTACACGATCGAGGACTTCGACGTGCAGCCGAGCGAGTTCTGGACCGCGCTCAACTACCTGAACGAAGCCGGCCGTGAATTCGGGCTGATCGCCGCGGGCCTCGGCCTCGAGCGCTTCCTCGACGTGCGGATGGACGAGGCCGAGGAGAAAGCCGGCTTCCAGGGCGGCACGCCGCGCACGATCGAAGGGCCGCTGTACGTCGCGGGCGCGCCGGAATCGGTCGGCCATGCGCGTCTCGACGACGGCACCGATCCGGGCCAGACGCTGATCATGCGCGGTCAGGTACTCGGTCAGGACGGCGCGCCGATCCCGAATGCGCTCGTCGAAGTGTGGCACGCGAACCATCTGGGCAACTATTCGTACTTCGATCAGTCGCAGCCGGCGTTCAACCTGCGCCGCTCGATCCGAACCGATGCCGAGGGCCGCTACAGCTTCCGCAGCGTGCTGCCGGTCGGCTACAGCGTGCCGCCGGGCAGCAAGACCGAACAGCTGCTCGACCAGCTCGGCCGCCACGGCCATCGTCCGGCGCACATCCACTTCTTCGTTTCCGCGGACGGATATCGTAAGCTGACGACGCAGATCAACATCGAAGGCGACCCGCACATCTGGGACGACTTCGCATTCGCGACCCGCGAAGGGCTGATCCCGAAGGTCAAGCAGGCCGAGGGCGCGCAAGGCAAGCCGTATGGCATCGACGGGCCGTTCGCGCTGATCGACTTCGATTTCTCGCTGCTCAAGGACAAGCAGGACGTGCCGGCGAGCGAAGTCGCGCGGGCACGGGCGCAGGCCTGAGCGGCCGTCCCGTTCGACGAATCGACAACGCAAGGAGCACAGGATGCTGTTTCATGTGGAAATGACCGTCCGTCTGCCGACGGACATGGATCCGGTCAAGGCGGCCACGCTGAAGGCCGAAGAGAAGGCGATGTGCCAGCGGCTCATGAACGAAGGGACCTGGCGGCATCTGTGGCGTATCGCGGGGCAGTATGCGAACGTGAGTATTTTCGATGTGGAAAGCGTGCAGCAGCTGCATGACCTGTTGAGCCAGCTGCCGTTGTTTCCGTATATGGAGATGGAGGTGCGGGCGCTGTGCCGGCATCCTTCTTCGGTGCGGGAGGATGATCGGTAACCAGGCGGTCGAGCACGGACAAAACGGACGGCCTGCGATCGCATTGCGGGCCGCCCGTTTCATTTCGACATCCGCAGCGTCGGATCAGGTTGCCGCGCGGCTACTTCTGCGCCCCCATCTTGTCGGCGACATTGTCGCCATACACCTTCGCGATACGTCGCGCGACGATCGCCTGCAGCAGCGTTTCAGTGAAATCGTCGGTGGTTTTCCAGCCGCTGCCGTCCTTGACGAACGTGAAGTCACCCCTTCACGGATTCGCTGCGCGGCCCGTGCGGGCCTATTGTGCAGACGCGTCGCGTCGATCTCAGGAAACGACTCGATTTGATTGCAGGCGCCGATATGCCCACACCGCACTTCCCGCGACGGCCTCTCAAGCGCAATCAATACGCGTGCGCAAGATGAGCGGCAAATCCCTCTTTGCCCGGCGCGATCTCCGCCTTCAGCGTCAGCGCCGGAATCTCGTAATCGCCCGCATTCTGCCGCCGGAACGGAATCGGCTGCGCGGTCCACAGTTCGTCCAGACGCTTGCCGAGCGCAGCACGCGTTTCGTCGAAGCGCACGTCGTTCATCCGCCCCGTCCGGTAGATCACGAACGGCGGCAGCACGTCGAACCCCGGGTAATACAGGATCCCGTGCTGGATCGGAAACAGCACGTCGTCGATCGGCCCGTTGATGCCGCGTGCGCTGTAGTGCGACTCCCAGCCGCCCGTCGTGACGATCACCATCGCCCGCTTGCCCGCCAGCGAGCCCTCGCCGTAACGGTCGCCCCAATGCTGGTCGGAGTGTTCGCCGACGCCGTACGCAAAACCATACGCATACACGCGCTCGACCCAGCCCTTCATGATCGCCGGCATCGAGAACCACCACAGCGGAAACTGCAGGATCACCGCGTCGGCCCACTTCAGCTTGGCCTGTTCGCGCGCGATGTCGTCGCGCTGCGTGCCCGTTTCGAACGCGCGCTTCGAATCGAGCGCGGGATCGAAGCGCGCGTCGGGCGCACGGTCGGTCACGTCATGCGCATCGAACGCGGCCTTCCAGTTCATCGCGTACAGATCGCTCACCTGCACGGCATGGCCCGCGGCTTGGAGATGCTCGACCGCGAAGTCGCGCAGCGCGCCGTTCAGCGAACGCGGTTCCGGATGGGCATAAACGATCAGCACATTCATGTTCGTCACTCCGTTGATTGAATGACTGCAGGATGCCGTCGCCGACGGTATATTGGAAATGAATTCCCGATATTCCAGGTATAGCCATGAACAATCTCAGACGACTGGATCTGAACCTGCTGGTCACGCTCGACGTGCTGCTCGCCGAGCACAACGTCACGCGGGCGGCCGAGAAACTGAACATGTCGCAGCCGTCGGTCAGCGTGCAGTTGCAGAAACTGCGCGATCTGTTCGGCGATCCACTGCTGCTGCCGGGGCCGCGCGGGATGCGGCCGACCGCGCGCGCGGAAACGCTGCGCGCGCCGCTACGGGATGCACTCGAAGCAGTCGAACGCGCGGTGCTGACGGCCACGCCGTTCGATCCCGCGACCGCGACGAACACGTGGCGCGTGGCCGCGACCGACTATGGCGAATCGACGATCGTCCTGCCCGCGCTGAACACGCTGCGATCGGCCGCCCCCGCGACGCGACTCGCCGTCGTCGAGCTCGTGCCGCCGCGCATCGAGCAGGACGCGGAGCGAAACGGCATCGACCTGGCCTTCCACACGACAGAAGGTTCGCCGGAGGGGATGCGGCGCCTGCCGCTGTTCGTCGAGCGCTACGTGCTCGTCGGCCGCGCCGGTCATCCGAAGCTGAAGCGGCGCCCGACGCTCGCGCAGTTCGGCGCGCTGGAACACGTGATCGTGTCGCCCGACGGGGGCGGCTTCTTCGGCGTGACCGACGAAACGCTCGCGAAGGCGGGTGCCGCACGGCGTGTCGTGCTGTCCGTTCCGCATTTCCTGTTCGTGATGTCGGCCGTCGCCAGCACGGATCTCGTCGCGATGCTGCCCGAGCGGCTGGTGCGCGACGTGCCCGCGCTGCGCGTGGTGGACGCGCCGGTCGAGGTGCCCGGCTACGAAATGTCGATGCTCTGGCACGAGCGCGTGCATCGCGATCCCGCTCATCGGTGGTTGCGGGAGACGATCGCGGCGTCGGTGTAAATCGTTCGCGAAAGCCGCGCGGTGCGCGCGTCGGGCAGCGTCGCCGCCGCGCTCGCCCCCGTGCCGGCAAGCAGACGTGCATTCAGGACTTGAAACCGCCTCGAACACTGTATATATTTACAGTGCTTTTGCACCATTTGACCCGAATTCCGTCACCCATGACGGACGGACTTTTGTGAGGCGACCATGTTCCAGTCATCCGCATTCGATCCCGAGCAACCCGGCTTCAACCCCGCGCACTTCGAGCGTGCCGCGCAGCGGGCAGTCGTCGACCTGCAGCGTGTCGTCGGCGGCCCCGCGCAACGCGCGCTCGGCCTGCGACGCCGCACGCATCCGGCCGCCGTCCGCACAATGAGCTGGCAGGCGCTGCTGAACGTCGAGGAACTCGCGTTCTCGAATACCGGTTTCCTGAGCCGCAACGATCCGACCGTCGTCGATGCGTTCATCCGCCTGCGCGATAGCCGGCTGGTCGCAGCGGATGTCGAGGAGCCGGTCGACTGGCGTCGCGACGACGACGACCTGCCGGCCGTCTACCTGATCGTCAAGGCGATGCTGGAAGCGGAAGAGGAAGAGCGGGCCGAAGCGGCCTGACGTCCGCCGGCCAGTGGCGAATGGTGTTCTGCCAGAATCGCGTCGCCACGTTGCATGGCGACGCGGTGCATCCTTTCCAGGTCGTCCGCATGCCCCGGCACGTCGAATGAATCACCGCGCGGGAAGTCGCGAGGCGTCGCGCAGGCGGGTCATCGCCGCGTGACGCACTCCGCCGCTTCGCAACCCGGAACGGCGCCCGTTACAGCCGCGCCGCGAGCCGCGAGCCCTGATCGATCGCCCGCTTCGCATCGAGCTCGGCGGCCAGTTCCGCACCACCGATCAGATGCACCGAGCGTCCGGCCGCCTGCAACGGCGCGAGCAGCGCGCGCTGCGGTTCCTGCCCCGTGCACAGCACGATCGTGTCGGCTTCGATCAGTTCATGATCGGTGCGCTGCTCGCCGTACGATACGTGCAACCCGCGCGCATCGATCAGTTCGTAGTTCACGCCGCCGATCATCTTCACCTGCTTCATCTTCAGCGTCGCGCGGTGAATCCAGCCGGTCGTCTTGCCGAGCCCCTTGCCGAGCGGCGCGGCCTTGCGCTGCAGCAGCGTCACTTCGCGAGCCGGCGCCGCGACCTGCGCGCGCGTCACGCCGCCGCGCGTCGCGGCCGGATCGGTCACGCCCCACTCCGCTTTCCACTCTTCCAGATCGAGCGTCGGCGACTCGCCGCCTTGCACCAGATATTCGGCGACGTCGAAGCCGATGCCGCCGGCGCCGACCACCGCGACACGCCGGCCGACCGGCTGCCCGCCGGCCAGCACGTCGATGTAGCTGAGCACGTTCGGCCCATCCTGGCCGGGAATCTTCGGGTCGCGCGGCGCCACGCCGGTCGCGAGCACGATCTCGTCGTAGCCGCCGGCGATCAGGTCGCTCGCGTCGACGCGACGATTCAAGTGCAGGTTCACGCCGGTCAGCTCGACCTGACGGCCGAAATAACGCAGCGCTTCGTCGAACTCCTCCTTGCCCGGAATCCGCTTCGCCATGTTGAACTGGCCGCCGATCTCCGGCGCCGCGTCGAACAGATCGACGTGGTGGCCGCGCTGCGCGAGCACGGTCGAGCACGCGAGCCCGGCCGGCCCCGCGCCGACCACCGCGATACGCTTGGGCTGCTGCACGCGCGTATAAACCAGCTCGGTCTCGTGGCATGCGCGCGGGTTCAGCAGGCATGACGCGATCTTGTTCTTGAACGCGTGATCGAGACACGCCTGGTTGCAGCCGATGCAGGTGTTGATCTCATCTGCCCGACCTTGCGCGGCCTTGACGACGAACTCGGCATCCGCGAGCAGCGGGCGCGCCATCGACACCATGTCCGCGCAGCCGTCCGCGAGAATCTGCTCGGCCACCTCGGGCCGGTTGATCCGGTTGGTCGTCACGAGCGGAATGCCGACCTCGCCCTTCATCTTCTTCGTCACCCACGCGAACGCGCCGCGCGGCACGGAGGTCGCGATCGTCGGCACGCGCGCCTCGTGCCAGCCGATCCCGGTATTGATGATGGTCGCGCCCGCGCGCTCGACGGCCTTCGCGAGCTGCACGGTCTCGCTCCAGTCGCTGCCGTCCGGAATCAGGTCGAGCATCGACAGCCGGTAGATCAGGATGAAGTCGCGGCCGACCGCCTCGCGCGTGCGCTCGACGATCTCGATCGGCAGCCGGATCCGGTTCTCGTACGAACCGCCCCACTGGTCGCTGCGCTTGTTCGTATGCATCGAGATGAACTGGTTGATCAGGTAGCCCTCGGAGCCCATGATCTCGACGCCGTCGTAGCCGCCCTCGCGCGCAAGCTGCGCGCAGCGGACGAACGCGCGGATCTGCCGCTCCACGCCGCGCGCGCTGAGTTCGTGCGGCGCGAACGGCGAAATCGGCGACTTGATCTTCGACGGCGCGACCGCGAACGGGTGGTAGCCGTAGCGGCCGGTATGCAGGATCTGCAGCGCGATCTTGCCGTCGTCCGCATGCACGGCATCGGTGATCACGCGATGGCGCCGCGCGCCGGCCGACGTCATCAGCGTGCCGCCGAACGGCTTGGTCCAGCCGGCCACGTTCGGCGCGAAGCCGCCGGTCACGATCAGGCCGACGCCGCCGCGCGCGCGTTCGGCGAAATAGTCGGCGAGCCGCGGCAGCGTCTTGCGGCTGTCCTCGAGGCCCGTGTGCATCGAGCCCATCAGCACCCGATTCTTCAGCGTGGTGAAGCCCAGGTCGAGCGGCGCGAGCAGGTGGGGAAAGGAAGTCGTCATGGTGAGTCTGCCAATAATCGATACGTGCCATCGTAGGCCGCGCGCCGCCTTGAACGTGAGGGGGCAAACAGCCATAATGCTTGTCATTTTCGGCCAAATCGACATGACCTCCCCGTCACGCAAGGACCACCTCGGGCTACGCCGGCCGACGATTCCGGTCGCCTATACGCGCCTGCTGCTGCAGGCGCTCGCCGAGCGCGGCGTCGATCCGGCCGCCGTGCGCGCGGGAACCGGGCTGCGCGACGCCGTGCTGGCCGAACCGGACGCGCGCGTCGCGCCGTCGCAATGGGGCCGGCTCGTGCTCAACGCGATCGAGATCGGCGGCGATCCGGGCATCGGGCTCGCGTTCGGGCTGCTGCTGAAGCCGACCGTGCACGGCTTCCTCGGATATGCGACGCTGACCGCGCGGGACATCCGCGAAGCGCTGGTCGTCACGCAGCGCTACTTCCGGATGCGCAACCGCCAGTATCGGCTGACCTATGCGGAGGACGAACATGGCGCGACGCTCGAACTGCACGGCGTGCAGGCGAGCCCCGTGCTGCAACATCACGTGATGTTCGAGTTCGTGCTGACGGGGCTCGCGCAGAACATCTCGCAGTGGTCCGGGCGCGCATCGCCGCCGATCGCGCTGCGCTTCGCATGGCCGCAGCCCGATTACTTCGCACGCTATCGCGACCAGCTGCCGCCGGTCGAATTCGGCTGTGCGGCGAACGCGCTGTGGATCGCCCGCGACGTACTCGACTGGCCGCTGCCGCTCGCCGACGAAGTCGCGCACCGGCAAGCGCTCGTGCAGGTCGAGCGCGAGTATGCGCAGGTGCGTCAGGAGGAAGGCGATCTCGTCGAGCGCGTGCGCGCGGAACTGGCGCGAACGGCCGGCAACTATTCAAGTCCGGAGGCGCTCGCCGACGCGCTGCTCGTATCGACGCGCACGTTGCGGCGCCGGCTCGAGGAAGCCGGGTCGAGCTACCGGCAACTGCTCGACGAAGCGCGGTTTCGCGACGCGAAGCAGTTGCTGTCCGCGTCGGATCTCGACCTGAAGACGATCGCCGAGCGGCTGCAGTTCACCGATCCGGCGAATTTCACGCGGGCATTCCGGCGCTGGGCCGGGCAGACGCCGAGCGCCTATCGGGAAGCCGCCGCCGCGACCACGCGCGAATGACCGGCGAACGCAGGCGGCACCACGCGCCCGGTCGGGATTTCATCGTTCGGTCGAACGGCAATCGGCCGCTTCGCGCCGAGCACGATCCTGCGTTCGGCGTTCGGCGTTCGGCGTTCGGCGTTCGGCGTTCGGCGTTCGGCGTTCGGCGTTCGGCGTTCGGCGTTCGGCCTAATTGTATGGTCCGAAATCCGGCGGCCCGCACGACCGGGCGGCAAGCGCGAGATGGCCGGCAAGAAATGCGCTGTCGCTCGTGCGGGAAGACACGCCGCACACCCGCTTCCTCCGAGCCGGCGAGCGCGTGACGCGTCAGCTGCCGACGTCGATCCGCGCGCAGCCGTCACCCTGGCCTGCCTCGATCCGCACGTCGCCCGTCGCGGCGACGATCGCGTCGTACACCGCATCGGTCACGCACACCACCGGCACCGCGATCGCATACAGTTCGGCGGCGACGATCGCGCCGATCGAGATGATCAGGTCGCGCTCCTTCAGCACGATCCCGACCGGCCCCGTGCCATTGCGCACCGCTTCCGCGAGCACGCTGCTGCTCGAACTCGATCCCTTCGCGTGCGGCATCACCATGATCCGGCCGGCCAGGCTCGCACCCGCCTGCGGATGCCCGCGATCGACGATCCGCCCCGCGCCCGAGTCGTAGCCGCCCCAGAAGCTGAGCGGCTTGTCGAGCACGATCGTCTTCGCGCATGCGCTGCCCGGCACGAGCGTATCGCCCGTCAGTTTCCGAACCATTGCTTCAGTCATCGAATCGCACCTTTCCTTCGAACGCGGAGCGCACGCACTCGCGCATGCTGCCGTACGCCACCGTGACGCCAATGTTCGCGGGCGCGTACGACGCCCACTTCCCCGAGTTCGTCATCACCAGGCCCGACAGCTGTTTCATCACCGGCGTGATGTACGTGCAGGTGTCGACGACGATCTGGATGCCGCGCGCGTCGAACTTGCCGGCAAGCCCGAGCTCGTCCAGTTCCCACAGGATGAAGCGGCTCGTGTTCACGTAGAAATCGCACTTCGGCTTGCCGTCGAACTGGTCGAGCAGCGCGTCGAGCGTGCGGAATTCTGCCAGCGAGAAGTGCGGCGTGCCGAGCGCGACCGCGACGAGCGCATCGCCGGCCGCACCGTGGTTCAGCGTGCGGCGGATCTCGTCGAGATCGGCCATCGCGACATCGACGGTTCGCTGCGACGCCTGCCCGTGCAGCGCGGCGTCGAGCGTCGGCGCCTCGGGCGTGACGCCCACCGCATGGAACAGCGCGACCGCGCCGCTCGATGCGGCGGCCGCGCCGAGCGCCTTGAGTTCGTCTTCGGTGGTGTCGGCCGGCAGCCCGACGATCGCCGGCACGGTTGCGCCGGCGATCCGGCCGATCAGCAATCCGAGCGCCGCGAAGTAGATGTCGCGCGATGGCCGGTTGCCGAAGTCCGGCGCGTTGAACACGATCCGTGCCGCGCGATTCGATTCGACGTGCAGCCCCGCGTACGGCGCGCGCCCGGTGATCGCGGCGGCCAGATCGAGAAAGTCGCCGTAGCGGCTGGTGCGCGCGCCGAGCACCGAGTTGGCGAACACGATCGCATTGGATTCGGCCCACGCGATCTGCTCGCCCAGGCGCGGACGATTCTTCAGTTGATACGGCGCGCACGTGAAGCTGGACTCGCAGCCGAGCTGGAGATGCGCGTCCATCAGGCGTTGCGCATCGCGCTGGATCGTGCGGTCGCCGTGATACAGCTCGGGATGGATCAGGTCCAGCGACCCGACGTTCAGCGTGGTCGGCACCGCGACCCGCGCGCCTGTGTCGACGAAATATTCGACGAAGTCGAGGCTGGTCTGGCCGTGGTAAAGACAGCCGTCGATATGCGCGGACGTGATGTCGATCAGGTGCGGCGCCGACATGACGTCGGCCGTGCGCGCGACGATCCGCATCGCACGCGCGACGCCGTCGCCGAATGCGCCGCGCAACATCGCATCGTCGCGCTCGCTCAACTGCAGCATGGGGGACTCCTCGTGTCTCGTCCGGTGGATCCGGATCGCTTTTGTCATACTACCGCGCGCGTTGCGCCTATCGCTGCGCCGTCAGGCTGAACAGCTCGTCGCGCAGCGCCTTGGCGCGGCCGCGGCCGAACTGCGTCTCGAACTCGTCCTGCGCGGCCTGCCACGCGACTTTCGCCTGCGCGTAGGTGCGCTCGCCGAGCTTCGTCAGGCTGAGCGCGTGCGCACGCGCGTCATGCTCGGATGCGGCCGCGGCAACGAAGCCGTCGCGCTGCAGCGGCTTCAGCGCGCGCAACAGCGTCGTGCGATCCATCACCAGCGTGTCGGCGAGTTCGCTCATCACCAGGCCGGGCCGGTGCGACAGATTCGCCATGATCGAGAACTGCGCGGGCGTGACACCGACCGGGGCCAGATGTCGCTCGTAAAGTTGCGTGACGAAGCGCGCCGCCTGACGCAGCGCGAGGCAATTGCAGGCCTGGGCGATCTGGATATCGTTCATGATCGGCAATTTATATGTGCATATGCATAAAGTCAATGTACACTCCGCCGTAACATGGCCGGGCCGGCCGCGTGCATCGGGCGCCCCGCCATCGCCTCGAGGAGACGGACATGGACTACATCGACAAGCTGCGGATCTTCCGGTCGGTGGTGGAAATGCGCAGCTTCACGCGCGCCGCCGACATGCACGGCCTCGCGCGGCCGGTCGTGTCGCGGGCGGTCGCGGATCTGGAGGCGCGCTTCGGCAGTCGCCTGCTGCACCGGACCACGCGCCAGGTCTCGCTGACCGAGACCGCCGAGCGCATCTACGAACGCTGCGCGGCCGTGCTCGACGAACTCGATTCGCTGGAAGCGCAGGCGCAGTCGCACACGCGCGAGCCCGAGGGGCTGCTGCGCCTCGTCGCGCACACGACGGCCGCGCTCAACCGGCTCGTGCCGCTGATCGCCGGCTTCAAGGCCGCGCATCCGAAGGTGCGCCTCGACGTCACGCTGACCGAGCGCCCGGTCGACCTCGTCGGCGAAGGCTACGACATAGGCATCGTCGTGCCGTACATGCTGACGAGCGAGACGACCGTCGTGCGGCTGGTCGAACGCATACCCGTCGTGATCGTCGCGACGCCCGCGTATCTGCGCACGCATGCGCGTCCCGAAACGCCGACCGACCTCGCCGGTCATGCGTTCATCCCGATGTCGCCGTCGCTGCGCCGGCCCGCGCTGTCGTTCCGCGTCGACGGTGACACGCTGGTCGTGCCGTTGAGCTTCGACATCTCGTCGAACAGCCCCGTCTTCAACCGCGAAATGGTGATGCATGACTTCGGTATCGGCGTCGTGCCGAGAACGCTCGTCGAAGCAGAGCTCGCGTCGGGCGCGCTCGTGCAGTTGCTCGACGGTGCCGACCTCGTCGACGCGTTCGTCGAAATCAAGCTCGCTTACGCGAACCGCGCGCTGCTGCCGGCGAAGGTCAAGGCATTCATCGACTACACGGCCGCGTACTGCGACCGCCAAGGCGGGATTGTTCCGGCCGCTGCCTGATCCGGCGCAAAAACGCGCCGTTCCATCGTCGATTGGTACAGCCACGGCACCAATCTGATCCCGCACCGCCACTCGCTTCAGGCCGGTCCGCGACCTAACATGTGCACATGCACAAGACCACGCTTACCGATGATGATTGCTTCGCGGTCCGTCAAGCCGCCCGGCGGATCTCGCAGTTCTACGAGCGCTACCTGTCGCGGGCGGGCGTCACGCCGTCGCAGTACAGCATTCTCGCGCTGCTGAGGGAGCGCCCGGGCGTAACGATGGCGATGCTGTCGGCGGTGCTGGTGATCGAGCGCACCGCGCTGTTGCGCGCGCTCAAGCCGCTGGTCGGCGCGGCGCTGGTCACGGGCAGGATCGAGCCGCGTTGCCGCCGCCAGACGTTCGCGCTGACCGCGCAAGGCGAAACGAAGATCGCCGAAGCGCAGGTGCACTGGCTCGCCGCGCAGGAGGCGTTCGAGCAGCGGTTCGGGTCGGCACAGGCCGCCCGCCTCAGAGACGAATTGTTCCGGATCACGCACAACCTCCCGGAACGCTAACCCCCTCCCCGATCGGCGACGCATCGTCGGTCGCTTCAGTAAGTGCATATGCATAGGTGATTCGATGGAAACGACCCAAGCCGCCGCCTCCCGCGAGGCAGCCACAACCGACCGGCCGGCAAGGCAGCAGCGCCGCGTGCCGTGGATGCGCATCGCGGTGGCCGCCGTCGTCGTCGCGGTCGCGGCCGCGACGCTCGACTGGCTGTTCGTGCTGCGCTTCCAGGAAAGCACCGACGATGCGTACGTCGGCGGCGACGTCACCGTGCTCGCGCCGAAGGTAAACGGCTTCGTCGACAGGATTCTCGTGACCGACAACCAGCGCGTGAAGGCCGGCGACGTGCTCGTGCAGCTCGATGCGCGCGACTACGATGCGAAGCTCGCGCAGGCGACTGCCGAAGTCGACAGCGCGCGCGCCGCGGTGGCCGAACTCGAAGCGAAGCAACAACTTCAATACGCGGTGATCGGCCAGCATGCCGCGGACAGGAATGCGTCGTCGGCAGAGCTCACGCGTGCGTCGTCCGACCGTGTGCGCTACCGCGAGCTCGTGAAATCCGATGCGGTGTCGAACCAGATCGTCGAACGCGCGGATGCCGACTATTCGAAGGCGGATGCGGCCGTCGCGCGCAGCGACGCCGCGCTGCTCGCATCGAAGCGGCAGCTGGACGTGCTCGGCGCGCAGCTCACCGATGCGCGGGCCCGCGTGAACACGGCACTCGCTGCGCAACGCGTCGCGGCGCTCAACGTCGAGTACACGACGATCCGCTCGCCCGTCGACGGTTACGTCGGCAACCGCACGGGCCGCGTCGGGATGCTCGCCAACGTCGGCGTGCCGCTGCTGACGGTCGTGCCCGTGTCCGGGCTGTGGATCGACGCGAACTTCAAGGAAGACCAGCTGCGCAAGATGCGCGCCGGCGATCGCGTCGACGTCGCGCTCGACGCGTCGAGCACGCGCCTGCACGGCCGCGTCGACAGCCTGGCGCCCGCGACCGGTGCGACCTTCAGCGTGCTGCCGCCCGAGAACGCGACCGGTAACTTCACGAAGATCGTCCAGCGCGTGCCGGTGCGCGTGCATCTCGATCCGCAGCCGGGCATCGAGCACGTGCTGCGTCCAGGCCTCTCCGCGGTCGTGACCGTGCATACCGACCACGCGAACTGAACGGGAGCCTGCGATGACCACCGCCTTTTCCGGCGACCCCGCGTCGCAACCGACGAAGCAGCGCGTCTTCGCGTTCGCGCTGATGTGCGTCGGCTTCTTCATGGCGACGCTCGACATCCAGATCGTCGCGTCGTCGCTGCGCGACATCGGCGGCGGCCTGTCCGCGAGCCAGGACGAGTTGTCCTGGGTGCAGACGGCCTACCTGATCGCCGAGATCATCGTGATCCCGATGTCGGGCTGGCTGTCGAAGGTGATGTCGACGCGCTGGCTGTTCGTCGCGTCGGCCGTCGGCTTCACGATCACGAGCATGCTGTGCGGGCTCGCGTGGGACATCAACTCGATGATCCTGTTCCGCGGGCTGCAGGGCGCGCTCGGCGCCGCGATGATCCCGACCGTGTTCACGACCGCGTTCGTGCTGTTTCCGGGCAAGCAGCGGCTGATCGCGTCGACGACGATCGGCGCGCTCGCGTCGCTCGCGCCGGCGATCGGGCCGGTGATCGGCGGCTGGATCACCGATCAATGGTCGTGGCACTGGCTGTTCTATCTGAATCTCGTACCGGGCATCGCCGTGGCCGCGCTGGTGCCGCGTTACGTGCACATCGACGAACCCGATCTCAGCCTCATCAAGCGCGGCGACTATCTCGGCATCGCGCTGATGTCGGGCTTCCTCGGCTGCCTCGAATACGTGCTGGAAGAAGGCCCGCGCAAGAACTGGTTCAGCGACGATGCGATCGTCATCTGCGCGTGGATCTCCGGCATCTGCGGCTTCCTGTTCATCGTGCACGCACTGACCGCGGAAGACCCGATCGTCGACCTGCGCGCGCTCGCCGTGCGCAACTTCGGGATCGGAAGCCTGCTGTCGTTCGTGACGGGCATCGGGATCTTCGTCACCGTGTTCCTGACACCGCTGTTTCTCGCGCAAGTGCGCGCGTTCAGCTCGCTGCAGATCGGCATCGCGCTGCTGTCGGTCGGTGCGTTCCAGCTGCTCGCGCTCTGCGCGTATGCATTCGCCGCACGCTACCTCAGCATGCGCGTGCTGCTCGTGTTCGGGCTGATCTGCTTCGGCCTCGGCTGCTACCTGTATACGCCGATCACGCATGACTGGGGCTGGCGGGAGCTGCTGCTGCCGCAGGCGCTGCGCGGCATCGGCCAGCAATTCAGCGTGCCGCCGATCGTCACGATGGCACTGGGCTCGCTGCCGCAGTCGCGGCTGAAGTCGGCGAGCGGCCTGTTCAACCTGATGCGCAACCTCGGCGGTGCGATCGGCATCGCGGTGAGCGCGACGATGCTCAACGACCGGCTCAACTTCCACTACCTGCGCCTGAACGAACACGTGAGCGCGGGCGAGCCGCAGGTCGCGTCGCTGCTCGACCGCCAGGCCGCGTACTGGACCTCGGTGGCCGGCAACACGCTCGATACCGCGCAGGCCGGCCTCGCGAACCTGCATCGCCTGATCTATCGCGAAGCGCTGACGCTCACCTACGCGGATGCGTACTACACGCTGTCGCTGTGCTTCGTGGTCGCGCTGCTTGCCGTCGCGTTTTCCCGTCCCATCACCCTGAACGCGCCGCCGCCGGACGCGCACTGAAGCCAAGGTCGTCATCATGAAAAAGCTACTCGTCGCGCTGGCCGTCAGCGCATTCGCCGCGGGGTGTGCGGTGCAGCCCGCGCAGCACCCGGCGCTGCAGGATTCCGCGCAATCGCTCGCGCCCGCCGCGTGGGACACCGACGTGCCGCGTGCGGACATCGACGCCGCCGCATGGTGGGCGCAGTTCAACGACCCCGAGCTCGACCGGCTGATCGCGACCGTGCTCGACGGCAACCTCGATCTGCAGGCCGCAGCCGAACGCGTGAAGCAAGCGCAGGCGCTGACCGTGCAGAAGCGCGCGGTGCTGCTGCCCGAACTCGACGCGACCGCGCGGGCGGCCGACACGCGCCAGAACACGCCGCCGCCGCTCGGCTACGTGCGGCAGGCCGGCGCGGGACTCGCGCTGAGCTGGTCGCCGGACGTGTTCGGCGGCGAACGGCTCGACCTGCTGGCCGCGCAGGCCGAGCTGGTCGGGCAAAAGCACGCGGAAGACGCGATGCGGCTCGCGCTCGCGGCCGATGCGGCCTCGGCCTATGTCGACCTGCGCTGGGCGCAACAGGAGCTGAAGATCCTCCAGGACAACGCGGCGATCCGCCGGCATGCGCTCGAACTCACGCGCAAGCGGCAGGCGTTCGGGCTGTCGACGGAGCTCGACGTCACGCGCGCGCAGAACCAGCTCGATGCGCTCGAAGCGCGGATTCCGCCGACGCGCGCGCAGATTGCGCATCAGCTCAACCTGATCGCCGTGTATTCGGGCCGCACGCCCGAGTCGAACGACCGGATCATGCTCGCGCAGGCCGGCGCGATTCCGGCGCCGCCTGCCGGGTCGCCCGCCACGCTGCCATCGCAGGCGCTGCTGCGCCGGCCGGACGTGCTCACCGCCTACGCACAGGTCGAGCGGCGCGCGGCGCAGGTCGGTGTCGCGAAGGCCGAGCGGTATCCGAAGTTCTCGCTGAACCTGACGGACGGGATTCTGGCCGCGTCGTATCTCGGGTTGCCGACGCTGACCGATAACCTGTTCAGCGCGGCGTTGAGCGCGACGAGCCCGATCTTCAACGCGGGGCGAATCACCGCCGACATCACGCAAAGCGAAAGCCGAATGCGCGAGTCGGAACTCGGGTTGCGGCAGACGATGCTGCAGGCGCTGCGGGATGTCGAGGATGCGCGTGCGAACCTCGTCAGCAGCGATGAAGCGACGCGGCGCCTCGACAGCGCGCTCTCTGCGTCGGACAAGGCGCTCGGGCTGGCGAACCAGCTCTATAAGGGCGGCGCGACGGATTTTCTGGACGTGCTGTCGGCGCAGGAAGTGTATCTGCGGGATTCGGATGCGCTCAATCAGGTCCGGCGAGAGCATGCGCTGGCGGCGGTCGCGTTGTATCGATCGCTCGGCGGCGGGTGGAGCAGGAACGAGGCGGCGGGTGAACCGCAGGCCGTGGCCGCCGCTGCCACCGCCGCGCAGGATTGACCGCGGCCGCCGTGCGACGCCGGCGCCGTCGTCCGTGCGCGGGAGGCCGGGCGTGCGGCGCGATCAGCCCGCGTCCGGCCACCGGTAACCGATCACCTCGCTCACCGGATACGCAAGTTCGCGCACCTCTTCGAGCTGATTGCCGCCGAACAGGTGGACACGCTCGTCGTCGTGACGTAGATAGAACCCGACGTGCCCCTTCCAGCTCACGGGGTCGTCGCGCGTCAGAATCGCGATGCAACCGTACACCGGGCGCTCCAGCGGCCGCCCCCATTCGAGCCACGAACGCGCGAGCGCCGACCCCGTGCCGCGGATGCCGGCATGCGTCATGCACCAGTTGACGAACGACGAACACCACGAAATCTTGTCGTCGTAGCCGACGAGGTTCGTGTGGTTGTTGTACTCGACGATGCGCGGATTGATGCTGCCGGGCGGGAAGCGGCGAATGCCCAGCTCGGCCAGTGCGACGGCCATCCACGGCGGATGGCCGGCTTGCGGGTTGCCCTCGGGGTTCGATCGGATCACGACGGTCTCGGGTTCGGTTGCCGGAACGGATCGTGAATCTTCGCACGAATGCGTCGGTATGACAGCGCCGGTTCGGGCCGCCTCGGTTGCGAGGTCGGACGGAATGCGTGACTGCCACACGCGTCTTCGACTCCCTTGCGCTACTCCACCGTCACCGATTTCGCCAGGTTCCTCGGCTTGTCGATATCCGCGCCGCGCAGGCAAGCGGCGTGATACGCGAGCAGCTGAAGCGGCACGACGTGCAGGATCGGCGACAGCAGCCCGTAGTAATCCGGCATTCGCAGCACCGACACGCCTTCGCTGTTATCGATCCGCGTATCGGCATCGGCGAATACGTAAAGCTGCCCGCCCCTCGCCCGCACTTCCTGCATGTTCGACTTGAGCTTCTCGAGCAGCGCGTCGTTCGGCGCAATCGTCGCGACCGGCATTGCGTGCGTCACGAGCGCAAGCGGCCCGTGCTTCAGTTCGCCGGCCGGATACGCTTCCGCGTGAATGTACGAAATCTCCTTCAGCTTCAGCGCTCCTTCGAGCGCGATCGGGTAATGCAGCCCGCGCCCGAGGAACAGCGCGTTCTCGTGCCGCGAGAACTCCGCGGCCCAGCGCTCGATCTGCTGTTCGAGCGCGAGCACATCCTCGAGCGCGCTCGGCAGCCGTCGCAACTGCGTCGTATAACGTGCGAGTTGCGCATCGTCGACGTAGCCGCGCAGCCGACCGAGCGTCACCGCGAGTATGAACAGCGCGACGAGCTGCGTCGTGAACGCCTTGGTCGACGCGACGCCGATTTCCGGGCCCGCGCGCGTGAGGAACCGCAGGCCGGTCTGACGCATCATCGCGCTGGTCGGCACGTTGCAGATCGCCAGCGTATCGATGTGGCCGAGCGCCTGTGCAAACTTGAGCGCGGCGAGCGTGTCGGCAGTCTCGCCGGATTGCGACACGCTGACCACCAGCGTATTCGGCAGCGCGAGCGCGTCGCTGTAACGGTATTCGCTCGCGATCTCGACCTGCGCGGGCAGGCGCGCGATCGTCTCGAGCCAGCGGCGCGCGGTCAGGCCGGAATAGTGACTCGTGCCGCACGCGAGAATCAGCACGTTGTCGATCTGTTCGAACGCGCGCGCGGCATCCGGGCCGAATATCGCCGGATCGAACAGCCCCGCATCGGGAATCGTCGCGGCCACGGCCTGAGGTTGCTCGAAAATCTCCTTCTGCATGAAATGCCGGTACGGCCCGAGCTCGACCGCGGCCTGCGCCGACGAGACGGTCTGGATCGGGCGATCGACCGGCGTGCCGCCGCGTTCGAGAATTCGCACACCGCCCGGCGTCAGTTCGACGATGTCGCCTTCCTCGAGAAAGATGAAGCGATCGGTGATGCCGGCGAGCGCGAGCGCGTCGGACGCGAGAAAGCATTCGTCATCCTTCAGGCCGACGACGAGCGGCGATCCCACCCGCGCGCCGATCAGCCGCTCCGGCTCATGCTTGCTGAACACCGCGATCGCGTAGGCGCCGTGCAGCTGCGACGTCGCATCGCGCACGGCGGCGAGCAGATCGCCGCGGTACTTGCTGTGGATCAGATGGGCGACGACCTCCGTATCGGTCTGGCCATCGAACTGATAGTTCTCGTCAGACAGTTGCCTGCGCAACGTTTCATGATTCTCGATGATGCCGTTGTGCACGAGCGCGATTTCGTCGCGCGAGAAGATCGGATGCGCATTGCAGGTCGCGGGCGCGCCATGCGTCGCCCACCGGGTGTGCGCGATGCCGGTGCTGCCGGACAGCCCGGCACTGCGCACGTGTGCGTCGAGATCGGCGACGCGCGACACGCTGCGCTCTCGGCGCGCCTGCCCGTCGACGACAGTCGCCACGCCGCATGAATCGTAGCCGCGATATTCGAGGCGGCGCAAACCTTCAATCAGAATCGGAACGATGTTCCGTTGCGCGACCGCGCCGACGATGCCACACATGACACGTCTCCTTCCCTGTTTCCGTTCATCGACCGTGCGCCGTCGTGTCAGCGCGATCCGGTCACCGTTACCTCCGCCGTCGTGAACCCGCATTTGGCGGGTGCGAGCGGATCGGTCATCCGGCTTTCGAATGCCAGGTACAGCGCCTCCTCCAGTACGTTCCAGTGCGCGCCATGACGGTACGGGCCCGAGCGCGCATACCAGCAGGCGACGGTGCTCCAGTCGTTCATCTTGTAGGCGACCAGCGCGATCAGCCCCCACGGAAAATCGGAGCCGGCGAGTTGCATCCAGGTCTTGCCGTACTTCTGCATCCACTGCGCATAGATCGTCTCGTTCGACTGGTCAGGCACCTGGATGCCGGACAGGATCGGAAAGATCTGCGCGACTTTCGCCGGATAGAAGCTCGTGTCGCTGATCTTCTGCGTGCTCGCGCGAAAGCCGGATTGCGTGCCGCGCCAGAACACCTTGACGATCGCGGACGACAGCCGGTCGGCACGCTGGCTCCACGGCCCCGCATGCACGTAATCGGCGCGGCGCACGTAATACGCGGCGAGTGCCTGGAACGCACTGTGCACCTCGACGTTATCCATCAGCAGCGCGACATGCAGCGACGACGAAATCTGATAGACGCCGCTCGCCTTGTCGAGCAGCGTGTCCAGGTGCGCGCCCGCGCGGTTCAGGCTGAGTTCCCAGGCCGCCGGCATCCCGTCGGGCGGCGCAAAGCGCGCGAGCAGCTCGATCCAGGTCGCCATCATCGCGTCGTCCGCGTCGGCTTCCGCGCACGGGCTGGTCAGTCCGCTCTTCACGCAGAAGCGGTCGAATCCCCCGTCCAGACGCTGGCGTGGCAACACCCATGCGATCCATGCGAGTGCCGCCTGGCGGGCATCCATGCGGGTGTCGGCGGCGGCAAGCAGCGCCTTCGCCGCGAAATATGGATCGATGCCGGCGCCGTTCAGGCGCACTGTGATCGCACCGTCCGGGCGTTGATACAGCCCGTTCAGCTGAAGTTCGGCGGCGCCGACGTGCAGCACGGAGCAGCACGCGGCGACGCAACAGGCAACGCGCCACGCATGGCACTGCCTGACGAAGGCCGCCACGCACGCGCGTGCGGCCGGGAAAAGCGCGGGCCGGTTCATGATGGGGGGGGCTCCTGCGCGGTAGTCCTGCGCAATTCGCCGGGCGCGGCGTTGGCCGCGTCGCGCGCCGGCGAGTGTATCGACGTTGCGGCTCAGTGCACCTTGGCGCTGGTGAACTTGAGGCTGGTGCCGCTATTCGCGGTTACGAGCCAGTACGTCGAGTCGGTGATATTCACGCTGCCGCTACCTTGCGTGATGATCGGCAACGCATACGCAGCCTTCGGCAGCAGCCACGTCATGTTCGTCAGGCTCGTCGGGTGGCTGGCCGAGAATGCCCAGCCGCTGCCCGTGTCGGTGGCCGACCACGTGACGTTCAGGCGCGCCCGGTCGAAGATCGTGATGTCGCTCATCGTGTACCACCGGAACTGCCCCGCGAACTTCAGCGTATTGGCTTGCGTGAAGATCGCGGACAACGTCGACGTATAAGACGACGCGCCGATCGGGTGCGCGTAAATCATCCGGCTGGTATGGTTTGCGGCGACGAAATTCAGCAGGCTCGCGTACCAGTTGTTCACGTCGGATGTCGGCACCCCGTATTGCTGGAATTCTTCAAAGGTCGCGTACTTGCCGAAAGGCGACACCGGATAAGCCCACAGTCCGGGATTCAGTAGCGCACCATTTCTATATGCGCGGGTCGGCGCCGAGCCGGTGTGACCGGTGAAGTAATATCCGTTGAAACCGTTGCTTTCCAGCCAGTTTACGGACCAGGTGGGCGTATTGCCTTCAGGCGCCGCATACTCCACGTCCGGCACGCCGGTCGCGGCCTGGACCGCCTGATGGTTCATCACCAGATACTGCTGGAACGTGCTCTGGTTCGTTTCGCTGGCATACGCCCCCCAGTAGTCGTGAATCCATCCGCCTTGGCTGCCGACGCGATGTCCCTTGTTCACCAGATACTTGAGGAGATTCTGTGCCGTCGGGTTGTTGGCGAGGTTGATGCCATTGCCGTCGCCGAACGTTGCCTCGTCGGGCCCCGCCGTCACCGAAAATGTAAACGGACCGTTGTTCCATACGCCGAGACTCTTCAGGTAAAGCGCCGGTTGGATCTGGTCCTCAGCGCAGAAGTGCCAGTCGAACACGATCCCTCCCACCGCCTTCGGCAGCGGCGATAGCGACGGCAGGTTCAGCATCTGCGTGCCGAAATAATGCAGGTAACCGTGGATCAGCATCCCGTCGGTCTGGCCGTCGAGGTAGGCGAGCGGCAGGTTGACGAACAGCACGCCGCCGTTGCCGTACGGGTTGTAGCCGGACACCAGCCCGAAGTTCGGCGACGTCAGGATCGTCGTGCCCGAATACGTGCCCTGCGTCACGAAGCTCGGATAGGTCAGAAAGCCGTACACGTAGCCGGAGATGCCTTCGAGCGTGTCGGTGGTGGCCAGCGTGGACGCAAGCGCGGTCGACGTCGTGCCGGTCGAGGTGCTCAGCAGCGAACCGGCGCTATACGTGGTGGTCTTCTTCAGCTTGCCGGTCACGGTGCCGGTCAGCTTCGGCAGCGTCTGGGTCAGCAGGCCGCTGCCGGTGGGCGACGTGGTGTACTGGAACCATGCCTGGTGGTTGTAATTGGCGAGGCCGCCCGGGTTCGACGGGCTGGCGGGCAGGAACAGCGCGTTGGTGCCCGACGTCGACGCAGACGTCTTCGACGAGCCGGAGCTGCTCGTCGATGCGAACGACGTCGTGGGGCTGGCGGCCGTGGTCGCCGAAGTCGTCGTCGTCCATGCCATCGACTTGCCGGGGGGCACCTGCAGCGTGCGCAGCCAGCTGCTCATGCCGGTCACGTTGCCGAGGCCGATCATGTTGCCGCCGTATTGGTCATACAACACGTAGTCGACGCCGACCATGTTGCTGAAACGAGACTTCGGGCTCACGTAGAATCCGGCCGAATTCAGTACGCCGAAATCGTAGACGAGCATCACCTTGCCGCCGTTCAGCGCGTAGTTCTGGATCGCCGTCACGAGCGTGTCGTCGGCCGTCGTATGAACCTGGTCCGGCAGGATCAGGCCGGGATACTGCGACAGCGACGACCCGGCGGCCATGAACTGGCTGTCGGTCATCACCGTGATCTGCAACCCTTCCTCCTGCGCGGTATCGAGCCATGCGGACACGCGAGGATCAGGCAGCGTCAGCGTGTCGGGCACCAACAGGAGAAGCTGGTTGGTGGCCGCCCGAACGCCGCCCGGACTGAATGCGAACGCCAGCGCGAACAGCGCGAATAGTATCCGCAAGAACTTGCCTGACTTTGCCAACATGGTGTGCTCCTCGCTCAAGGAATGGGTGGCGCCACAGCAGCGAAGCGCGTGCCGCCAGCTCGGCCCACCTTGCCCGGTAGATGTGTGCGGCTGCCCAGTTCGTCGAACATCGAGAGACGTCGGCCGTCGGCGGCCGGGCCGTCTTCTCCGTTGGAAAGGAATCGATGCGACGCAGGAAGAGAAGCGAACAACGTGCCATTGGCTCCGGAAGCCCTGTCGTGCTCGCTCCGTGCGTCGCGTGCCGTGCGGTGCGGCAAAAAACGCGGCCGATTCGTTTCATCACTGATACGGCGGCGTTTTCACGCGCCATCAGCGCGAATCGTCGGACGGATTCGTCAGCGAGCCGGGCCAGCTCGCGCAGTAGGTGTAGAGCGTGACGAGCAGGCCGATCAGCAGCGGGCCGCCGAGGACGAAATAGCAGAACGGCAGGAACAGCAACGAGCCATGGTGGATGACGACCGCGTGCAGCAGCATCACGAACGGCAGCGCAAACACGAAGTAGCCGACCACGAGAAGCGATGCGGCGATCTTCTGCAGCAGCGTGAAATCGAGCGGATAGTACAGCGCCGCCATCACCAGCGGAATCAGCGTGATCGCCGCGCCGTGCAGCACGAACATGTCACGCAGATGCAGCATCGGCACATACGGGAACGCGTCCGGTGCGAACCAGAAATACGCGCAGATCAGCAGCTGCGTGAAGCTCGCGATACGTAACAGATATGCAACGGGCAACCAGTTCGCACGCCGGAAGAACGACGCGCCGAAGCCGATCGCGCATAGCACGGCGGTCACGGCAAGCTGCGTGCCGCTCGGCATTCGCGCGGCGAGATCGATCGACAGCAGCAGTACGCGCGGCGCATCGGGCGGGTAGCCGATCACGATCACGTGCAATGCCGGATCGATCTCGTGCGCCCCCCACGTCATGACCGCGCGCCAGTAGCGCCACGCGAGCGGCAGACCGAGCCACAGCAACGCATAGAGCGTCGGGGTCAGCAGCACGATCGACATCAGCCAGCGCTGCGGATGCGGGTGGATCCGCAGCGAACGGTCGACGGAAGGACGGACGGGATGCGTCTGCATGGCGTCCGCTCCTGCTACCAGCGATAGAACACGCTCAGCTCGCCGCCGATCCGTGAATAGTAGGGGTTATGGTAGTAGTCGAACTCGACTTGCGTACCCCACTTGCGCGTGAACCAGTAGCGCCATTTCGCGCTCACTTCATGACTGCGGAAATCGGCGATCTGCGAACCGGATCCGGTGACCTGGTACGCCTCGCGGCCGAACCCGCCACGCAGCACGATCACGCTCTTGCCGACCTCGCCGTAGGTGACCGCGCCGTAGTATTGCGGCGCCTTCACCGACCCCGGCGAATCGACCGTGTAGTTCGTACCCGCCTCGAAGATCCACTTCGGCAGCGCATACCAGATCAGGCCCGCGTGATACAGCTGATCCCTGTGGCCGCTGCGGTTCCATGCATAGCCCGCGCCCAGCGACACGATCAGCGACCGGTTGGACAGCAGCTTGCGGTTGATCGAGAGGTCGACGCGCGCGCTCGGCAGGATCGTCCCGGACGTGGTGCCGGAAAAACCGATGCCGCCGAACCAGTCCGGTCCCAGGTCCTGCACATACGTCAATGCGCCCAGCTGCGTGCTCTCGCCGAAGCGATGCAGCTGCGCCAGCTCGCCGAGTATCGTGCGACCGCCGTCCTGATAGACGCCGCGCACGTGCACGCCGTACCAGTCGCCATACCCGTGCGTCAGGTGTGCGCTGGACACGCCGAGCGACATCTCGGCATGCCGTTCGCTCGGCGCCTGCACGTGCGCGATCACGGCGTCTGGCAACGGCGGCCGGTTCGTATCGTCAGGCGAGAATTCCGCGAGCGACGTACCGTCCGGCAGGCCATCGGCGGACACGCGCACGAACGCGGGCGTGTCGAGCATGCGCGGCACGATGACGGGCACGGCGGCATCGGGCGACTGCGCGGGTGCCGGCGCGCCGGCATCATCCGGCTGCGCCGCGAGCACCGGCAGCGGGCCGACGGCAACGCCGCACAGCACCGCCAGTGCGGCGACCGGTGCGCGCGAGCGGCGACGGCGGGATCGATCGGACATGGAGGTGCTCCTTAACGGGATGCATGGAACCAGCCGCTGCGGCATGCGACGAGGTCGCCGTGCACGCATGCATGGCCGACGACCGAGACGTCGCGCGCACAGGCGCTGACAGGATGACCGGTGACGCCGATGCGCGCGCCGGTCAGACGCAGCAGCCCACCAGCCGACACGACGCCGTCGATGCAGCTGCCGCTGGCGAGCAGCACGTCGTCCCGCGCGAACACCGAGCCGTGCAGGAATGCATGGCGCTCGAGCTCGACGCGATGCGCCTTGACGCTGCCGCGCAGCACGCAGCCGTCACCGAGAACCAGCGTGCCGTCCACGACGAGGTTGCCCTGCACGACCGTATGTGCGGGCAGACGCACGTCGCAGGAGAGCAGGTAGCGGCCGTGCACGTAGCGATGCGGCAGCCTGGAAAAGTGGCGCGTCAGCGAGACCGCACGGCGCGGCGCGACGGCCGTATCGTCGGCCGGTAGCACCGGCACCTTGCCGAAGACGATCGGCTCGCCGTACAGGCACGCGAAGCCGCCGGCACCATGCAGGTATACCGTTCCGCCCACCACGACGCCGCGCAGCACCGCGCTATCGACGTCGATATGCGGCGCGTGTGCGAGCATGCCGATCGTCGCGCCGGCATGAACGTCGATGCGCTGCTCGGCGAACGCATACGTGGCCCGCGCGCCGCGGTCGAGCGTGATCGCGCGATCGGCGTACAGCACGTCCTCGCAATGCTCGTCGTGCACGACGCGGATCTCGTCGTCATGCCGGACCAGGAGCCCGAGCGCGTGCCACGGCGCCGTCACGGACGAATCGGCCGGCCGCGCACCGCCCACGTGCACGCGCAGCGCATCGCGCCAGCGCGCGGCGAGCAGCGCCTGATCGACGAACGGCCCGTCGCCGATCGGCAGTGCCGCCACGTCGCTGCGCCGGATCAGCTCGTGCAGCAGCGGCAGGAACGGCAGGCTCAGCACGCCTGCCACCGGCACCATCACATTGAAGGTCGTCATCGTTCACCGCCCCGGTTTCAATTGCCGGCGAAAACGCTCGGTCTTGTCCCATTTCAGTTCGCGCCGCAACGCGGCATCGAGCACGAGCCCCCATAGCGCGGAGACCACGGCCGCGATCGTCACGCAAAAACCGACCACGTTGACCGGCACGAGCCGCAGGCGCGTCGCGCGACCGTCGAGCCGCGCGGCGACGACGATCTCGAAGAACACGCCGAAGTTGCCGAAGGTGCTGAACGCGAACAGCGCGAACAACGACACGAGCAAGCCGAGCGCGGTCGAGTTGACGCCATTGAGCAGATAAAGCGTGATCGCGGTGCCCCACGCGATCGCGAGCAGCGCGGGCATCAGGAACACGCCGAGCAGCAGCGCGCCGTCCAGCCGGCAGCGTCGCGAGATCAGCGGATTGCGCAACACCGGACCGAAATAGCGCAGCAGCGTCTGGTTGTGCCCCTTCGCCCAGCGCGTCAGTTGCCGCGCGCGCACTGCCCAGCGCTCGGGCACTTCCTCATAGCATTCGGCGTGATTCAGGTAGACCGTGCGCCAGTCGCTCAGCAGCAGGCGATAGGTCATGTCGGTATCCTCGGCGAGCATGTCGTCGCACCATCCGCCGACCGCATCGAGCGCACCCTTGCGGATGCCGCCGACCGTGCCGCCGTACTGCGGCACCAGGTTCAGGTTGTTGCGCGCCTGCTGGTTGACCTGATAGCCGCCCGCGCGCTCGAGATCGAGCAGCCGCGCGAGCAGGTTGCTGTCGGCGTTCTGCGGCACGACGCGGCCCATTACCGCGCCGACTTCCGGATCGAAGAACGGCGCGACGAGTTCCTTCAACAACCCGGGGCGCGGCAGGTAATCGGCATCGAACACCACCATGATGTCGCCGCGGATGAAGCGCAGCGCGTCCTTCAGCGCGGCCGCCTTGCCCGGCTTGCCGCTCTCGCGGTGAAACGGCTTGATGAGCTCGGGCGCCAGCGCTTGCACCTCGTCGATCAGCGCGCGCGTGTTGTCGGTCGAGCGGTCGTTGACCGGAATGATCGTCAGCCGGTCGTGCGGATAGGTCGTCGCGAGCAGCGCCATCAGGCAATCGACGACGACGGCTTCTTCGTTGTGCGCGGCGACGAACACCGTGAGCCGCGGCCATTCGCCATGGGTCACCGCCTGATAAGGTGCGTGCTGCGGCTTGAACAGACGGTCGAGACTGAACACGTAATGCCGCGCCGCGTAGACGCAAGTCAGAAGCGTGAACAGCCACAGGTAGGCGACACCGGGGATCAATAGCCAGTCGGGATCGAACGTGACCGGCTCGGTATGGGCTGGCGCCGGTTCGAGCAACGCGTCCGCGTCGGTCGACGCGCGCACCGCGAACGGCGCGGCACCGACATAGGCGGTGCTGCGCTCTGCCGCGCCTGCGGCTGGCATGCCGATGCGCACCGCGTCGACGAACGGCCGCGATGCGGTGTCGTGCACGACCTGCGAGCAGGCCAGCACGATCAGCAGCAGGATGCCTTCGACGCAGAGCGACACCGTCCGACGGTTCTTCATGTCCTGGCCCCCGTGCCGGCGACGGCGGCAGCCGAGCGCTTGCGCCCGGGCCGTGAATCGCGCGGATGTCAATGGGAAGTGGCCGCACGTTCGTCGTGCAAGCGCGGGCGTCTTCCGCGCCGGACGAAAGTGTCGTGCCGCTTTCCGGATTCGTTGCTTTGGCGTCCCTGTCCGTCTGCTGTCGTTGGAACACGTCGGAACGCACCTGTCCGCCCAGAACAAGCAAGCGGCGAGCCATCGTCCGCCGGGCCCCGTGCGGCAAGGACCGACGATCAGGCAGCGGGCGCGGCCGGGGCGGCGGTCGAGTGTTTTTGATTCACCGGCGAATCAGCTTTTGGCACGGCATGTGCGGTCGGCATCGCGATCCGTTCGCGTTGCGCGGCGAATTGTCTGTTCATCGCACGTGCGTCGCCTCGAGCGATGCCGCTTCGCGACGCGGTCAGTCGCGAAGCGCCGGCGCACGGACCCCGGCCGGGAAACGTGCGCACTACCACCGGCGCGCGCGCCGGAAGGCCGTCGTGCGGGCACGCCAGCCGCATTCCGGCCGCGCGTTACAGATACGCAACATTTCGCACCTGTCGACTCGGGCAGCGCGAGCGATGCGGCGCGACGGGCAAATCATTTGTCCATGACCCGATCCGGATGATCCGCGTCGCGCCTTTCATTGCCCAGACAAAATTCGCATATCGAATCGATTCAATGCGCTTCGAAAGACGGGTACCGTTCGAGCGGCAGTCGACGCTCGAGCCACGCCGCCATTCTTCGAATGACGCGACCGGACCGCTCGCGCGCACGGTCGACCGTTTATCTGCACCGTGGCCGTCCACCGATGTGACCTTCGTAGCAGTTGTGAAACGTTCCGTAGCGAACCGCGCGTGCCGCGCGAATTGGAACCGGACGCAGGGGCCGCTGGTTTGAATATTGCTGTATGGAAAGCGGGATCACCTTACCGGCGCGTCGGCGCGCGGCAACGCGAATCGTGTGACGGAAGGACGTGGCGATCGACACAGTGAGGAACGCTCATGACGTGATTGACGAGGTGCAAGGGTGCCTCCGTAGTCCGACGATTGCGTGGCGGAGACCGCGCGGACAAGAACGGTGCGCTCGCCCCGCCACATCGCTGAATGTCGCGCGGCCGATGCCGGCCGGCGTGGCCGCACGCGGGGACGGGATGGGTCGCCTGCAACCAAGCTTGGCGCCAGATGCCGGGGCTTCCAGCGCGAAGATGCTCAACGAGGAAAACGATGAAGAAGATCTTGCTTGTATTCGGGACCCGGCCGGAAGCCATCAAGATGGCGCCGCTCGTCCGCGCGCTGAAGTCGCGCAAGGATGTCGACGCCCGTGTGTGCGTTACCGCCCAGCATCGGGAAATGCTGGATCAGGTCCTCACCTTGTTCGACATCAAGCCAGACTACGATCTCAACCTGATGCGCCAGAGCCAGACGCTGACCGACGTCACGACCGGCATTCTTCAGGCGATCGGGATCGTCTTCGACGACTTTCGCCCCGACGTCGTCCTGGTGCACGGCGACACGACGACGACGCTGGCCGTCAGTCTCGCGGCGTTCTACCGCTATCTGCCGGTCGGACACGTCGAAGCGGGACTGCGCAGCGGCGACATCTGGTCGCCGTGGCCGGAGGAATTGAATCGCCGCGTAACCGATGCGGTGTCGTCATGGCATTTCGCGCCGACCGGTCAGGCACGCGACAACCTGTTCAGCGAAGGCGTGCCGGTCGGCGCGGTCGTGATGACGGGCAACACCGTGATCGATGCGCTGCACGACGTCAAACGCATGCTCGACCACGATTCCGTGCTCAATGACAAGGTCGCCGCGCACTTTCCTTTTCTCGATCCGTCCCGCCGCGTCGTGCTGATCACCGGCCATCGCCGCGAGAGCTTCGGCGAGCCGTTCCGGCATTTCTGCGAGGCACTCTGCACGCTCGCGAACCGCTATCGCGATGCGCAGTTCGTCTATCCGCTGCACCTGAATCCGCACGTGCGCGAGCCGGCGCGTGCGCTGCTCGGCAGCGTGCCGAATATTTACCTGATCGAGCCGCAGGAATACCTTTCGTTCGTATTCCTGATGTCTCGCTCGTACTTCATCATCACCGATTCAGGCGGCATCCAGGAGGAAGGGCCTGCGCTCGGCAAGCCAGTGCTCGTCACGCGCGAGACGACCGAGCGGCCCGAAGCGATCCAGGCCGGTACCGCGCGGCTCGTCGGCACGGACCAGGACCGAATCGTCTGGGAGGCGTCGCGGCTGTTCGACAGCGAAAGCGCGTACGAGGAAATGGCGCGCGCGAGCAATCCGTATGGCGACGGCCATGCGAGCGAGCGGATCGTTCACGCGCTGATGCATTCGCCGGGCGCGACTGCGAAGGCGACGAGCTTTTCGCTGGGGGCCGCCGAGATGCCGTTCAACGCGCTCACGCTGGGGTTGCAGGCGTTGCGGTCGCCTTGAATCCGGTCATCGGACGATATGCCGACGGGCGACGACGCGCGCTGTCGCCGTCCGTCGTTGGTCGGATACGCCGTCCCTCGCCGTCGAATCGCGCCGTGCGCGCGCCGACCGCTGCCGTCCGCTACCGGACCACGGCATCGGCCATCGATTGCGCCAGTGCGACGAGCCGCGGGTAGATCCGCTGTGACACCACCTGCCTCGCGAAACACGCCTGCCGCGCGTCGTCGGGCACGCGCCCCACGCTGCACGCCACGATCGGGCGCAGCGTCACGCTCTTCCACTGGATATAAACCCGTTCGCCCTGCCGGACCGACACGGCCAGCGTGTTCGGCCCGTCCGGCACGCCGTCCTGGCTTTCACCCAGCAGCCATGCCTTCACCACGCCGTCGGCCGGCTGCCGCTTGACGGGCAACTCGGCGAAGCGAAACGCAGCGGCGTCGTCGCTGAATACGTCCGTGTAAAGCGTTTCATTGTCGAGAATCGCGGCCACGTCGTCCGTCGGCTTGATGCCCGCATCCGCCGTGCTCGCCCACGCCTTCAGCAGCGGAACCGTCGTCACGACGAGATTCGTCTTGCCGTCGGCCGACTTGAAGGCCAGCCCGTCCGGCCCCGGCGGCACCCCGTCGACGGGGCCGACGCTCTGCACCGTGCCCGCCGCCTTCGCGGCAAACCCTTTCGCCCGCACCGTGCCGATGAGCCGGGCGAGCCGTGCATTCACGTCGGCCGTGTACTGTCGGTCGACACTCGGCCGATCTTCCGTTCGCGCCGCCGCCACGGCCGCCGCGGCGTTCTTCCGATAAGCAAGATACGAATCCGCCGGTGATGCGATCACCTTCGCCCCGACTGCGGCGAGCACCGCCGCGACCACCACCGCCCCTACCCCGACCTTCAGTCTTGAAATGCGCTTCATTTTTATGACGTACCGAATCCCGCGCCGACAGCGAAAACGTCTGCCGTGATCCCGCGGCCGACGTCCCTGAGAAGCGCACCATTCTAACGTCGTGCGCGCTTCATTCATCAACCTTGAATGCCGATACCAGCCGCGTCAGTTCCGCCGCCTGCTGCTTCAGGCTTTCCGCTGCCGCCGCGCTTTCCTCCACCAGCGCCGCATTCTGCTGCGTCATCTGATCGAGCGACTGCACCGCGTCGCCGATCTGGTCGATGCCGGCGCTCTGTTCAAGGCTCGCCTCGGCGATCTCGCTCATCATCGCGCTGACGCCCTGCACCTGCGATACGACGTCGCTCATCACCTTCCCGGCCTCGCTGACGAGCCGCGACCCGGCGTTCACCGTCCCCGCGCTGTGCTCGATCAGCGCCTTGATCTCCTTCGCCGCCTGCGCGCTGCGCTGCGCGAGGTTGCGCACTTCCGACGCAACGACCGCGAACCCGCGTCCCTGCTCGCCGGCGCGTGCGGCCTCGACCGCCGCATTCAGCGCGAGGATGTTGGTCTGAAACGAGATGCTGTCGATCATCACGATGATCTCGGAGATCCGCTGCGACGCATCGCTGATCTGCTCCATCGTCGTCACGACTTCACCCACGACGTGCCCGCCGCGCGTCGCCGTATCGGATGCACCGGTGATCAGCTTCGCGGCCGTCGTCGCGGTTTCGGTGTTGTTGCGCACGACCGCCGTGATTTCCTCCATCGACGAAGCCGTCCGCTCGAGGTTGCTCGACTGCCCTTCGGTCCGCTCGCTGAGGTCCGCATTGCCCGACGCGATCTGCGCGGATCCGGTCGCGATCGACGCGGACGCAGCGCGAATGCGGTGGACGAGCGTCGACAACGACGACACGAAGCGGTTGAACGCGTCCGACAGCTGGCCGATCTCGTCCTCGCTCTCGACCGTCATCCGGCGCGTCAGGTCGCCCTGGCCGCTCGCGATCTCCGACAGCAGCGTCGCCGCGCGGCGGATCGGCGCGGCGATCGCGCGTCCGACCAGCCAGATCACGACCAGCGCGACAGCGAGGCCCGCGACCGCGGCGACCAGCGCCGCGCTGCGAATCGCACGCGTCACCGGGCCGAGCAGTTCGGCCTGCGGCACTTCGACGACCACATACGCATTCAGCTCCGGAATGAACGACGTCGCGATGAAGCGCGCACCGCCGTCGCCGTCGTAGCTCAGGTACGCATACGGCTTGCCGGCCAGCAGCGTCGACGACGCATCACCGGGCAGCCCCGGTTCGTCCTTCAGGAAGTGCTTGCCGTCGATCAGCGACGTATCGCGATGCATCATGATCGCGCCGTCGGGCCGCACGAGGAACGCGAACCCGGTATCGCCGATCCGGTACGCGGCGATCCCCTTCGCGAGCGCATCGACGGACAGGCTCATGCCGGTCGCGCCGACCGGCGTGCCGTCGAGTTCCACGCGGCTGTTGATGAACATCATGTAGCCGCCGGCCGTGACCTCGCGATCCATGTTCACTTCGTAGGTCTTGCCCGACGCGAGGAAGGTCGCGAGCCACCGATCGTTGTCGGTGACCTTCCGCTGCAGGCCGGCCTCGTTGTAGTAGTTGCCGCTCTTCATCGACACCCACTGCACGGACGCCGCCTTCTGCTCGTCCTTCACGTTCCTCGCCAGCTCGGTCCAGCTGCGCGTGCCGGCGTCGGGCTCGCCGTCGGCTTCCCATTGCAGCAGGAACGCATCGCGCGCGAGGACGCGCGACGCGGCGATCGGCCCGGCCATCTGCCGCTGCACGTCGGCGCGGATGCCGCTCACGGCCGTCGGCAGCTCTTCGCGGACGACGCGATCGCGCACGGCGTTGCCGATCAGGCGGACACTCAACCCGCTCGAGATCGCGACGAACACGAGCAGGCAGCTCGTCATGCTGAGAACCAGCTTGTTCTGAATGGACAGCGTGCGCCAGAAATGCATGGGGAACCCTCGATAACCGCTCGGTCTGAGCCAGCTTGGGTTATCGGCAGGCGCGCGCGGAATCGCATCGCCGGGTTCACATGTTCGTCATGCGGGATCCGATATGTCGTTGACGGATAACCGTCGCGCGCCTGTCGAGGCTCGCACGCTCAATACGCGACGAAGATCGTCACGCGCCGGTTGCGCGCCCGCGCGGCCGCATCGTCGCCCGCGACGAGCGGCTGCGTATCGGCCCGCCCGATCGCAGCGAGCCGGTGAGGTGCGACGCCGCGATCGGCCAGATAGCGCACCACGCTGCCCGCCCGCGCGGACGACAGCTCCCAGTTCGACTCGTATTTCGCGTTCGCGATCGGCACGCTGTCGGTGTGCCCTTCGACGAGAATGTCGCCGGTCGCATGCTCGCTCAGCGCCTGCGCGATCTGGCTCAGCACCGGCGTCGCATCGGACAGCAAACGCGCATCGCCGACGTTGAACAGGACCTTCGCGTCGATGCCGATCTCGATGCCGTGCGGCGCGCGCACAAGCGAGATGCGCCCGTTCGACTTCAGCGCGTCGAGCGATGCCAGCCATGCGGGGGCACGCTCGGGCATCGCTGCGCCCGGCGCGCTCGCGGTCCCGTTGTCGCGCCGCGCGAGCGTCTGATAGCGCGCGTCGAGCGCGTTGTATTTCGCGAGCTGCAACACGTACAGCGCGAGAAACAGAACCATCAGCGTCGTGATGAGATCCGCGTAGGAAATCAGCCAGCGTCCGGACTGCGTGCCGTCGGCTTCGTCGTCGCGATCGGCGGCGGCCGAGCCCGCCCGCGCGCCGTCAGTTCGAGCGGTCATGTCGAAGCTCCCGGTGCGTCATGCGAGAGATTCAGCCGCGCGGCCGCGCACGTCGCCGGTCAGCCGCGTCTCGATCGTATGCGGCGATTCCTTGCGCGAGATCGCGAGCAGCCCGTCGAGATAGAGCTTGCGGAAACGCAATTCGCTGTCGATCTGCGCGCGCAGCTTGCCGTAGAGCGGCAGAAACACGAGGTTCGCAAACGCGAGACCGTAGAGCGTCGCGATGAACGCGACCGCGATGCCCGGCCCGAGCTGCGCCGGTTCGAGAATGTGGCTCGTCACCTGGACCAGCCCGAGCACCGAGCCGAGAATGCCGAATGTCGGCGCATAGCCGCCGGCCTGCTGCCACACGCGCGCGGCCGCGAGCCGGCTGCGCTCGTATGCGTCGAGCTCGCGGTGCAGCGCGTCCTCGAGCACGGCGGTCGACACGCCGTTCGCGAGCAGTTCGAGCCCGCGCCGCGCGAACGGATGGATGCCGCTCACGTCCATCGATTCGAAGGCGAGCAACCCGTCGAGCTTCGCGCGATCGCCCCACTCCAGCAGGTCGGTCAGGTGCTTGCGGTCGACCTCCTGCGCACGCACGAACGCGAGTCGCAACTGTTTCACCGCATCGAAGAACCGCGCCCACGTGTTCTGGATCATCACCGCGCCGAGCGTACCGCCGAGCACGATCACGAGCGCCTCGAACTGGAACAGTGTCGAAAAATGCCCGCCTTCCAGTGCGAAACCGAATACGATGGCCGCGCCGCCGAGCAGCACGCCGGCCAGGGTCAACAAGTCCATAGGTGTCTCCGTCGGGTCGCGCGTCACGCGTCGGATGAAGCCAGCGGCACCGGTGCCGCACCTGCCGCCGGCGCCTTGGCCGCGCGCACGGCATCGAGCACGCGCCGTTCGATCTCCTCGATCTCGATCGGGTCGAGCTTCAGCTCACGGCGCATCACCCACGACACCTCGTTGCGCCGCGCTTCCGTCATCACGGAGAACAACTTGTCGGCCACCGCGCGATCGTCGAGGCTCGCGATCAGCTTTGCGAGATCGTAGGTATCGAATGCGCTGATCACGTCGAACAGCGTTCGCTGATCGACCCACACGATATCCTCGAGCGCACGCACGTCGCCGCCGGCGCGCGGGCTGCGCCGCGAGAAATACGCAACGCCTTTCTGCTCGACGTAACCGAGCACTTTCGACTTGCGGAACGCGAACACCTCGTCGGCGATCTCGCCGTGCGACAGTTTGTTGAGCAGCAACTTCCGGTCGACGCCGATCAGCGCCTCGAGATCGGCCAGTTCGATCAGTTCAAGCTCGCTGTTGATCGACAGGTCGAGATCGTGATCGGCGACCTGCTGCGCGCGATCGACCACGCGCGCGGCATCGAACGTGACGACCTGGCGCGCATCCGATGACGCCGAGTAATCGACCGCGCCGCCGGCATGGTCGGCCTGCGCGGCTTCGATCGTGACGAGATTGAGCTTCTCCATGCGGCGCAGCATCGCAAGCACGTGCGGGCGCGAATGGCCGGCGATCGCGCGACAGCGGCGAATCACGTCCGCGAGCGGCACCGATGCCTCGGCCGCTTGCGCCTGCATCGGCCGCCGCGACCACGCGTCGTCCGATCCGCGCGTGTCGGCACCCGCCATCAGCGACAGCACATGCGCATACGACAGCACGCCCGGCATGAAGTCCGCGTGCGTATAGGTCGCGAGCTGGTCGTCCTTGCGCTTCACGCGCCGGATCATCGTGCGCACGACATGACGGAGCAGCGCGGACACGTGCTCGATTTCCTCGTCGAGCAGCGCGGCCGGCACGACCGTGAGCTGACAGAACGACAGCGCCTTCGCCGTATGCGCGCGCGGCTCGGATGAGAGCAGCGCGGATTCGCCGAAGAACTCGCCGCGCCCGAGCGTCGCGACGACGACACGCTTGTCTTCGCAGCGCGTCGACAACTCGACCTTGCCGTCGGCGATCAGAAAGATGACGGGCTCGCCGGCGAAGCCCTCCGAGTAGATGATCTCGCCGGGCGCGGCCGTACGCGTCCAAGATTGCTGACGATTCAAGTTGGTTCCCCTGCTGCGCTGGTTGTTGCGGACTGCGCGTCGCATGTCACATGCATGCGATCGACAGTCGTCCCCGTGCCCGCTTAACGTCATCCGGACCGGCATCCTTTAGGGAATTCGTGCTCGTTTCCAGCGAAAATCAACGTGAAACGTTTGCGAGCTGCACGGCCGCAGCGGTGATTCGTTTCGATGGACGTGCCTGCGTCCGATTCAGGGCACGAAGGTGCGTCGCGCGTCAGAACTCCATGTCCAGTTCGTCGATGTCTTCCTGCTCTGCTTTTGCGGCATCGATCCACTCCGCGACGAACGGATGCGCGAGGATGCGCATGCAGTATTCGGCGATATCGGGTTCGAGTTTCACGTCGTAGGTCAGGAATCGCGTGACGACCGGCGCGTACATTGCATCGGCGACACCGATCCGCTCGCCGAACAGCCAGGGGCCGCCGTATGCGGCCAGACAATCGCGCCAGATCGTCACGATGCGTTCGATGTCGTGCTGCGCACGCGACCAGATCCGGAAACCGGGAAAATGCGCGCGCAGGTTCATCGGCAGCGCGGAGCGCAGCGCGCTGAAACCGGAATGCATCTCGCCGCAGATCGACCGGCAATGCGCGCGCGCATGCCGGTCGTCGGGCAACAGTTGCGCCTGCGGCCGGATCTCGTTCAGATATTCGGCGATCGCAAGCGTGTCCCACACCCTGCTGCCGTCGTGCGTCAGGCACGGCACGAGGATCGACGGCGACAGCAGCAGCAGTTCCGCGCGCGATGCCGCGTCGATCGGCGCGCTGACGGTCTCGAACGCGAGCCCGCTCAACCTTGCGAGCAGCCAGCCGCGCATCGACCACGACGAGTAGTTGCGGCTGCTGATGGTCAACGTCGTCTGTCCGGTAGCTTCCATGTCGCTCTCCTGCTGATTGCCGTTCGTGCCCCTGCACCGAAAGCGCGCCGCGTCACGCGAACCGCACCACGCCAGTGCGGCGCGTTCGCCGAACTGGCGCGCCGCCGCACGGTGTGGCGGCACGGCCGTTACCCCGAACCGCTGCGGTTGCGCGTGGCGTTCGGTCGTCCGGCTGCACGGAGCCACATGGGTCGCCGTGTGAGTCGCCGTGTTCGCGAACCGCGTGCAACGCGCGTGCCAGCCGCATGCTGGCATACGGCTTGCCTCGCTCCATGCAACGTGACGCAACGAGCGACGACCATGAACCTGCTTGCCTATCCGTTCTACCAATGGTCTGCCGAATGCCTGCGTCCGGCGCGCGCATGGGCGGCCGCCACACGCGCGACGATGTCGATGTGGCCGCCCGCCACGTCGACGCCGACGGGCCGCATGGTCGACGCGCTGTGCGAACTGCTCGAATGCTGCGCGTTCTCGCACCGGCGCCCGCCGTTCGGCATCGCGTCGGTGGTCGTCGACGGCGAATCGGTGCCGATCGTCGAGGAAGCCGCGGCGGCCACGCCGTTCGGCACGCTGCTGCATTTCCGCAAGGCGCGGCCGGTTGCGCGCCAGCCGCGCGTGCTGATCGTCGCGCCGATGTCCGGGCATTTCGCGACGCTGCTGCGCGGCACCGTCGACACGATGCTGGCCGATCACGACGTGTACATCACCGACTGGCACAACCCGCGAGACATCCCGCTTTCGGCCGGGCGTTTCGGCTTCGACGAATACGTCGGGCACGTGATCGATTTCATTCACCAGATTGGCCCGGACGCGCACGTGCTCGCGATCTGCCAGCCGACCGTCGCCGCGCTGTCGGCAGTCGCGCTGATGGCCGCCGGCGGCGATCCGACCCAACCCGCGAGCCTGACGCTGATGGCGGGGCCGATCGACTGCCGCGTGAATCCGACGAAAGTCAATGCGCTCGCCACGAGCCGGCCGATCGAATGGTTCGCGCGCAACCTGATCAGTGTCGTGCCGCCGGGCTTCGTCGGCGCGCAGCGTTGCGTGTATCCGGGCTTCGTGCAGGTCGGCGCGTTCATGTCGATGAATCCCGATCGCCATGCCGCTTCGTTTGCCGACCTCTACTACGAGCGTGCGAAAGGCGACTTGGCGAAAGCCGACACGCTGCGCCACTTCTATGACGAATACTTCGCGACGGCCGATCTCACCGCGGAGTTCTATCTGGAAACGGTCGAGAAAGTATTCCAGCAATACGCGCTCGCGCGCGGCGAGCTGATGGTCGGCGACCGGCTGGTGGAACCGGCGGCGATCCACCGCACCGCGCTGCTGACGATCGAGGGCGAGAAGGACGACATCTGCGCCGTGGGCCAGACAGTGGCCGCGCAGGAGCTGTGTTCGGGATTGCCGCCTTACCTGAAAACGCACCACGTGCAGACGGGCGTGGGTCACTATGGCGTGTTCAACGGCAGCCGTTGGGAAACGCAGATCTATCCGATCGTACGTGCGACGATCCATGACAACGAACCGTACGATCGCAGCGCCGATACGGACGGCGGAGCGAGCGGCGCGCACTACGTGACGCTGCGGTCATTGCTCGACGCGCGCGCGGCCGATCACGATGCGGCGGCGACCGCGACGCAATCCGATCGCGTGCACTGAACGCGCGCGGTACGGCAGCGATGTACGCAGCACATCGGCGCTGCAAATGAATCGCCCCGCACGGATGGCGGGGCGCGATGTCGGTCAGTGCGCGAGCGGCAAGGCTCGCGCACGCCGTCGATATTACGAACAGGCCTTGCCGTGCGATGCGTGGTAACCCTTCGCCTTCGCATCGGCTTCCGACATGTAGCTGCCGTGCTTCGTCTTGCCGTAGTACTTGTCGGTCGAGCAGTGGTAGACCTTCGTGCTGTCGTTGGCCCACACCTTGCCCGCGCCGCCGCCGGGCGCCGCTGCCGCGGTCGTCGCGGGCGCGCTCTTCGCCGGTGCCGCGCCCGATGCGGCGGAAGCGGAAGCCGCGGTCGCGGGGGCTGCGGCCGGTGCGCTGGCCGCGGCTGCCGACGATGCGCCGTACCACGTCTTCACGCCCTTGTGACCGGCGCATGCGCCCTTCTTCGACGCGCCCGAGTAGAACGAACCGTCCTTGCACAGCCCGGTCGTGCCGGCCGGCGCGCTGGCCGGAACCTGTGCGAACGCACCGATCGACATGCCCATGCCCGCGACGAGCGCGGCGATCAACATCGTCTTTTTCATAGTCCTCTCCTGATTTGCCTGAATGGGAAAAACGTCCCGACGCGATGCGGGGAATACCGCGCCACGGGTCAACGGACCCAGCGGCACACGCGGTGATGGTGGTGATCGAAATGGCACACGCGGTGCGAATGGGCTTCGGCCAGCGCCGGCACGAGCGCGGCGCAGGCGACGGCCGTTACGGTCAGGATCTTCGCGATGCGGGTCATGACATTCTCCTGGGTAAGCCAGCCGGCGCTCCGGCTGTTATCCCCTTAACGCCGGCCGACGATGCGCCGTGCACCGCACCCGTGTCGAATTGACCATCTTTGACAGCGTGTAACGAAACGTCACGCGTGACTGACAAACAACCGTCAGTTCTTTCCATTTCATTACATGGCGAATGCTTTGGATATCGAATGACCGAAGCAGGACGACGTGTCCGGACAAGATCAATAAAAAAACCGCCCGAAGGCGGTCTTTCACAGGCACGTGGATGCCTCGCGTGCGAAACAACGGAGGCTACGCGCCCGCGTCGCCCCACGGCGTCGGCGCAGGCACTTCGCATGGCCCGTCGACGTCGATCGACTTGAAATCGGCCGGCCCGACGATCTCCAGATACTCCATGTCGGGCGAATAGTCGAACAGGTAATGCACGATTCCCGGTGCCTGGTGCACGCAGTCGCCGGCGTTCACCAGCGTCTCGCGGTCGCCGTACATGAAGCGCGCCCAGCCCTTCAGCATGATCACGATGTGGAACTCGGCCTCGTGACGGTGCCAGCCGGTGCCCGCCGCCGGTGCATGATTCGCCCTGACGAGTTGCGCGACGACCTTGCCGTTCGTCGCGGCCGCGATGCCAAGATCGCGATACAGGAAGAAGTCGCGCAGGCCTTCGCCTTGATACGCGGTGTCCTGCGGCCTCACGTGGGAAAACGCGGTAGGGGTCGGCGTGCTCATCGCGGTGCTCCTCGATCGAAAGAGTCATCCGGGACAAGCATTTAGCGTTCCAGGCCGCAGCAGCGCCCGCTTACTTGAGCCGCCCCGACAGGAACTGCCCGAGCCGCTCGCTCTTCGGATTGACGAGAATCTCCCGCGGATCGCCCTCTTCCTCGATCTTCCCCTGGTGCAGGAAGATCACGTGGTTCGACACGTTGCGCGCGAAGCCCATCTCGTGCGTAACGACGACCATCGTGCGGCCCTCCTCGGCCAGCTTCTGCATCACCTTCAGCACTTCGCCGACGAGTTCCGGGTCGAGCGCCGACGTGGGTTCGTCGAACAGCATCACCTCCGGTTCCATCGCGAGCGCACGCGCGATCGCGACACGCTGCTGCTGTCCGCCCGACAGGTGCGACGGATACATGCCTTCGACGCGCGGCGCGAGGCCGACCTTCTCCAGATACTTGCGCGCCCGCGCGACGGCCTCTTCCTTGCCGATCCCGAGCACGGCCATCGGCGCCTCGATCACGTTCTCGAGCACCGTCATGTGCGCCCACAGGTTGAAGTGCTGGAACACCATCGACAGCTTCGTGCGCATGCGCTGCAGCTGCTTCTGGTCGACCACGCGCAGCGAGCCGTTGCGGTCGCGCGTGGTCTCGATCGGCTCGCTGCCGATCGTGATCTGCCCCGAGCACGGCTGCTCGAGGAAGTTGATGCAGCGCAGGAACGTGCTCTTGCCGGAGCCGCTCGAGCCGATGATGCTGATCACGTCGCCGGCCTTCGCCTTCATCGACACGCCCTTCAACACCTCGTTGTCGCCGAATTTCTTGTGCAGGTTGTCAACGGTGAGCTTGTACATGCTTGGTCCTTCCTTGCGAATCTTGCGAATGCGTTAATGGCCGCGCGGCGACAGGTACGCGAGCCAGCGCGTCTCGAGCTTGCGGAACGCCCAGATGAGCGCGAACACGACGATGGCGTACAGCACGGCCGCGATGCCATAGGCCTGGAACGACATGTACGTCGCGGAGTTGACATCGCGCGTGACCTTCAGGATGTCGGGCACGGTCGCGGTGAACGCGAGCGTCGTCGCGTGCAGCATCAGGATCACTTCGTTGCTGTAGCTCGGCAGCGAACGGCGCAGCGCGGACGGCAGGATGATGCGCGTATAGAGCTTGAAGCGCGACATCCCGTAGGCCATCCCGGCCTCGATCTCGCCGGCCGACGTCGCCTTGATCGCGCCCGCGAAGATCTCGGTCGCATACGCGCATTCGTTCAACACGAACGCGAGCAGCGTGCAGTTCATCGCGTTGCGGAAGAACGTGTCGAGCAGCACGTGGTTGTGCACGACCTGCAGGCTGTAGATGCCGGTGTAGCACATCAGCAGCTGCACGTAGAGCGGCGTGCCGCGAAACACGTACGTATAGAGCCACACCGGGCCGGAAATCCAGCGGTTCGACGACGCGCGCGCGATCGCGAGCGGCACGGCCAGCGCGAAGCCGAGCGCGATCGACACGACCAGCAGCCACAGCGTGATCGCCAGGCCGCTGAAGCGGTAGCCGTCGGTGTAGAGATAGCTTTGCCAGTACTGGCTGATGAGTTCGATCACAGTGCAAGCCTCCGGACGCCCACGGAATAACGCTTCTCGAGGTGGTGCAGCACGACGTTCGACACCGTCGTGATCGCGAGGTAGATCGCACCTGCCGCGAGCGTGAAGAAGAAGAAGTCGAGCGTGCTCTTGCCGGCGTCCTGCGACGCCTTCACGACATCGGCGAGGCCGATGATCGACACGAGCGCGGTGGCCTTCACGAGCACCTGCCAGTTGTTGCCGATGCCCGGCAGCGCGAAGCGCATCATTTGCGGGAACATGATCCGGTGGAACACGCGCCAGCCGCTCATCCCGTATGCGAAGCCGGCTTCGAGCTGGCCGCGCGGCACCGCGAGGAACGCGCCGCGGAACGTTTCGGTGAAGTACGCGCCGTAGATGAAGCCGAGCGTCACGACGCCGGCCACGAACGGATCGATGTCGATCTGGTCCCAGCCGAGCAGGTCGGTCGCGTCGTTCAGCAGGATCTGGATCCCGTAGAACAGCAGCAGCATCAGCACGAGATCGGGCACCGCACGGATCAGCGTCGTATAGAACGTGCCGACCGACCTGAGCACGCGGTTGGTCGACAGTTTCGCGCCCGCGCCCGCGAGGCCCAGTATGAGCGACGCGGCGAGCGACAGCACCGCGAGCTTCACGGTCTCGACCGTGCCGGCCCACAACAGCGGGCCAAATCCTTGGAAGATCATGTTTGGGATCCAGAACGATGTGGCTGGATTGTCAATAGCCATTACCCGCGCATCAAACGATATCTGCGCATTACCTGATGTCGTCCGCTCATCAAGCCGGACGCGTCATGCGAAGCAAGCGGCACCCGGGAACCGACACGACACGGCGCGCCGCAGCGGATGCGCGCCGCATCGACGGTCAGCCGCCGTAGACGTCGAATGCGAAGTACTTCTTCTCGAGCTTCTTGTACGTGCCGTCCTTGATCATGTCGGCGATCGCGTGGTCGATTTTCGCCTTCAGGTCGGCGTCGTCCTTGCGCAGCCCGATGCCGGCGCCGTTGCCGAGCGTCTTCGGATCGTCGATGTCCTTGCCGGCGAATTCGAAGTTCGCGCCGCGCGGCGTCTTCAGGAAGCCGAGGTCGGCCTGCACCGCGTCCTGCAGCGCGGCGTCGAGGCGGCCGGACATCAGGTCCTGGTACACGCCGTCCTGGTTCTGGTAAGGCACGACCTGCACGCCCTTCGGCGCCCAGTAGGCCTTCGCGTAGGTTTCCTGGATCGTGCCCTGCTCGACGCCGACCGTCTTGCCCTTCAGCGATTCGGCCGTCGGCTGCAGGTTCGCGCCTTTCTTCGCGACCAGGCGCGTCGGTGTGTTGAACAGCTTGTCGGAGAACGCGATCTGCTCGGCGCGCGCCGGCGTCATCGACATCGACGACAGCACGCCGTCGAACTTCTTCGCCTTCAGCGCCGGGATCATCCCGTCGAAGTCGTTCTCGATCCACACGCATTTCGCCTTCAGCCGTGCGCAGATCTCGTTGCCGAGATCGACGTCGAAGCCGACGACCTTGCCGCTTGCGTCCTTCGATTCGAACGGCGGATAGCTGGCGTCGACGCCAAACCGGATCGTCGACCAATCCTTGGCGTGGGCACCGACCGCGAGGCAGGCAAGGGCAATACTGAGCGCGAGTTTCTTCATGGCGTTCCTGTCATAGGCGAACTGGGCACGGGTCCGGTCGGGCGTCGCCGCCGCGAACCGTTCCAACCCGGAAGCCACCCGTCCGGTGACTTCCGAAGTTGTACATACAACTTTGCCTTTTTCAGGTCACCGCCAGCAATCCGTGTTTATCTCTAATTGTCGGCGGATTGTTTCCATGAGCGAATTTCCCTTATATTTCAATTCGCTACAGATTACATGCAGATGAAATCCAGCTTTCTGTGCGGCTTCGGCACGTCGTCGTCGCGTCTGCATTTGTCTATACTTTTCCGCCTGTCGCGCTCGCCGACGCGGTGGCCGCGGTCCGTGCGGCCCCGGCGGGCCCCCGATGGGCGCTCCGGATGCAGGCCGGAATAACCCGAATCCCGGGCCCACAGTCGGGCCCGCACCGCGTCGAACCCGGTACACTCCGCCCGAACACCGCACGAAGGCCGGCCCGCGACGGCACGCGGCCGCCGTCTCTTGAACAGCAATGCAATGACCACACCGATCTATCAGGAAATCAAGGACTTCATCCTCGCGCGCATTCATGCGGGCGAGTGGGCGGAAGGCGACCAGGTGCCGTCGGAGAACGAGCTCGCGCGCGAATTCAACGTCGCGCGGATGACGGTCAACCGCGCGCTGCGCGAGCTGACGGCCGAACAGGTGCTCACGCGCACGCGCGGCTCGGGCACGTATGTCGCGTCGCCGAAATACGAATCGACACTGGTCGCGATCCGCAGCATCTCGGATGAAGTCGCCGCGCGCGGCCATGCGTATCGTGCGCAGGTGCTGGAGGTCGGCGCGGCCGTCGCCGACGCGAAGCTCGCCGACGAGTTGCAGCTCGACACCGGCAGCCCGATCTTCCATTCGCGCGTGCTGCACTTCGAGAACGACACGCCCGTGCAGCTCGAGGAGCGCTGGGTCAACCCGGCCTGCGCACCCGAATACGCGCTGCAGGACTTCACGACGACGACGCCGAACCAGTACCTGACGCGCGTCGCGCCGCTGCAGCGGGTCGAATACCGGATCGAGGCTGCGATGCCCGATGCGGCAACGCGCCGGCACCTGACGACGGACGAACGCGAGCCGTGCCTGCTGCTGCATCGGCGCACGTGGTCGCAAGGGATGGTCGCGTCGGTGGCCAATCTGTGGCATCCGGGCAGTCGCTACCGGTTCACCGGGCATTTCTGACGCGGGGCGGACGCGTTCAGCGCACGCCGGGGCGCCCCCAGCGCTCGATCGCGCCAACCGCCAGCCCCACCCCGTCCTCCCGCGCGATCCGCGCACCGAGTTCGGCGGCACGCGCTTGCGTGTCGGCTCGTGCAGCGAACGCGATCGCGCGTGCAAGCGCCGCGGCGTCCACACGCCGCCCCGCCACCGGCGCATCGGCCACACCGGCGCGTTGCAGCCGGCTCGCCCAGAAGAACTGATCGCCCGCGAACGGCACGACGACCGACGGAATGCCCGCCCGCGCGGCCGAATGCGTGGTACCCGATCCGCCGTGATGGATCGCCATCGATACATGCGGAAACAACCGGTCGTGCGGCGTCTCGCCGATCACGCACACATGCGCCGGCAGCATCGACACATCGATGCCGCTCCAGCCCGGATAAAACAACGCGCGCCGGCCGTCGAGCGCCTGCAACAGCGCGTCGACCATCGCGGCCCGGTCGAACCCGGCCATGCTGCCGAAGCCGATATACACGGGCGGATCGCCCGCGTCGAGAAAGCTCGACAGCGCGGGCGGCGGCGTCCACGCCGGCGCGTCGACGCGCCACTGACCGCATGCCAGCACATGCGACGGCCAGTCGGCCGGATCGGCGAGCAGCGCGGGCGACAAGCCGTACAGCATCGGATGATCGGTCCATACGGCCCGGCGCGGCGGCAGTCCGCACACGCTGGCGCGCGCCGCATTGGTCGCCCGCCTGAACGCGTGCCACAGCAGCGCGTTCACGAACCGGTGGCTCGCGCGATTCAACCAGCGCGGCACCTTGCCGGGTGGCAGAAACGGCGACGCGAACGTCGCGGTCGGCGTGATCGGGATCATCCCCGTACCGATCGCCGGCACGCCGCGATACTCGGCAACCGATAGCCCGACGAACGACGCCAGCCCCGACACCAGGATCGCATCGCAACCGGCCGATGCGGCCGCGACTTCGCGCATCCATGCCGCCGTGTTCGCATTCGCGATCGCCGCGAGCGCCTTCGACGTGTCGTTGAAACCGCCGCGCCCGCGCACCGCTTCGGACAACGCACCATCCGGCGCGATCGCCGAGCGGATGTCGCCGGACAGCGGCTCGCAAGGCACGCCGAGCGCGGCGGCCGAACCGAGCGTCGCGACGTCGGCCAGCAACCGGACCTCATGGCCGGCATCCAGCAGCGCGCGGCCGAGCGCCGCGAGCGGGCGCGTGTCGCCTTCGGTGCCGTAAGTGGCGATGACGAGCTTCATGCGTGGCTCCTCCTGCATGATGCAGGCGAGTGGATTCATAAAAATGCACGTCGTATACTAATGCAATTCGTGCACTTTCAGTCGATACCGAACCATGCCAACGACGACCGACGATCCGGGGCGCCGCGCACGCAAGCGCATCCAGATGCTCGCGCATCTCGCCGACACCGGCGCACGCCTGTTCGATGCGCACGGCTACGACGCAGTGACGATGGAACAGATCGCCGCGCAGGCCGATGTCGCGAAACGTACGCTGTACAACCACTTTCCGACGAAGGAGGCCGTGCTCGCGCACTGGCTCGAAGGCGAACTCGCGCGCGACCTCGCGCACCTGCAGCGCGACGTCGCGCGACGGAAGACCTTCGCGTCGCGGATCGCCTGCGTGCTCGACGCGTCGGCCGCATGGTGCGAACAGCATCCGGTGTATCTGCTCGCATACCTGCGGCATCGGTTCCTGAGCATCGGCGTGGCGCAAGCGGAAAGCGGGGAGAATGGCGGCGGCGACATCGCGCTCGTGTGGCAGCAGCTGATCGCGGCCGGACAGCAGGCGGGCGAACTGAACCCGGCGCTAGCCGCCGACCAGCTCGCCACGTGGTTCCATCACCTGTATCTCGCGGCGATGCTGCGCTGGCTGACCGTGCCGGGGTTGTCGCTGAAGCGGGAATTCCGGTCGGTCGCGAAGCTGTTCGTCGAAGGCGCGCACGCGAAAGCGTGAGCGCCCGCGCAGGCGACGCACGGCCGGGAAGGTGCGTCCGCATCGGACGTGCACCGCGCTCACGCCATTCGCGCGCACGTCGAGCGCACCGCGCGCCGGCCGGCGATCCGGAACGCCATCGGGAACGGCAGGTGCCCGGCACTGCCGGCGACACGCAGCCGGCGGACACACCGCGCACCGCGAGCGGCGACCGTTGAAGGCATCGCGTGATGCGGAGGGATTTTTACAACGATCGCACGGACGGGATGCCAAATTTCCCGCGCAGCAGTATGCTGGTGCCGTACGACCGCGCACGATGCCTCGGGCAATCCCTTAGTCCGCACGTCGTCGCGCCGCCGTCGCGACCGCAATCATGCGTTGCAAGGAGGGCTTCCTGATGGCTACCACGCATCCGCACTTCCACCTCGAACTACGGCACGCCACCGCGCCGACGTATTTCATCAGCTACCTGTTTCCCGCCTTGCTGTTCGTCTACGAACTGCTGCGCGTCGGCCAATGGATCCGCGATCACGGGATGCAATTCGCCGTGTTCAAGCAGATGGGTTACGAGTATCTGCTGATGCTGCTGTTCGTCGGGCTGCAGATCGTCGTCGAGGCGGTCTTCCTGCTCGGTGCCGCGATGCGCCGTGACAATCGCGACTTCGAACACCGGCTGCCGAACGTGGTTCTCGGCATCGGCTGCTCGATCGCGATTCTCGCCGTCGACCTCGCAATCCAGCTGTCGTTCTGAGCACCGGCGGGCCGGGCCCGCCGGTTGCATCGCACGCCCGCGCCCGGGCGTTCAGGCGAGCGCGTCGCGCAGGAACGTCGCCACGGCCGCGAGTACGTCGTCGGTCCGCTCGCGATGCGGCATGTGTCCGCATCCGTCGAGCAGCAGGAACGACGACGGCCCCGCGACGCGCGCGGCGATCCGTTTCGGATGCACGTCCGACCCGTATTCGTCCTGCTCGCCGTGAATCGCGAGCGTCGCGCAATGCACGCGCGGCAGTTCGTCGTCGAGACTCCAGTCGCGAAACGCCGGCGACAACCACGTGTCGACCCACGCACGCAGCACCCATTCGGCCTTGTCGCCGTGATAACGCGCGAGCCGGTCGAGCTGGCCGGGCGCGTCGAACTGCTGCCCCGCCTCGCGAATGCCGTCGCGCGTGCGATCCTCGACGAACGCCTGCGCTGAGACCGTCACCAGTGCGCGGCAACGCGCCGGATACGCCGCCGCGCATCCGACCGCCATGCCGCCGCCGACGCTGTGCCCGAACGCCACGAACGCATCGATACCGAACCGCTCGAGCAGCGCATGGAATCCGTGATCGGCCTCGTCGCGCACGAACGTCATGCCGAGTTGCCCCGGATGACGATCGGACCGCCCGAAGCCCAGCCGGTCGTATGCGATCACGTCGCGCCGGGTGGCGCGCGCGAGTTGCGCGGGGAAGTCGCGCCATAGTTCGACGCAGCCGAGCGAATCGTGCAGCAGCACGATCGGTGCGACCGGCGCAGGTGCGGCCGGCTCAGGTGCGACGGGCGTAGGTGCGGCCGGTGCCCGCGCGGGCACGCCGCGCCAGCGCTTCGCGAAGAGACGCCCTTGCGGCGTCTCGACCCAGGTCTCCTCGGTCACGATTTCAGTCATGTGTGTCGTCGTCTGCATGAAGGCGGCCGCACGCGGGCGGGCCGCATCGAATGCCGACGATGGTGGCCCGGCGACCCGCGCGGCGTCAAGCAAGGCCCCACCGCCTGCACGCTCATTCGGGCTGCGGCGGCAGATACTCCATCTGCGCTTCGTCGTACAGCCGGTAGATCAGCGCCTGCATCGCGCGGATGTCCTCCGATTCGTCGAGCATCCGCATGCTCATGATGATCGGCGACACGAGGTTCGGGTCGTCGAGCGGCTTGTAGCTGATATCGTCGCGCTTCAGGCCGTACACGCTGTGCGGCACGACCGACACGCCCTCGCCCATCGCGACGAGTCCGAGCGCGATCTGCAGTTCGCGCGTCTCGTAGATCTTGCGCGGCTGCAACGCGCGATCGTGAAAGGCGGCGAGCACCTGGTCCGCATAGCTGGGCCGCGGCGCCTTCGGGAAGATGATCAGCGTGTCGTTCACGAGATCGTGCAGCGACAGCACGGGCTTCGCGCCGTCGAGCACGTGACCGACCGGCAGCGCGACGATCATCCGCTCCTCGCGCAGCACGACGCGCCGCACGCTCGGATCCTCGTGACGGATGCGCCCGAACCCGACGTCGATGCGCCCTTCCTTCAGCGCCTTGATCTGGTCCATCGTCGACATCTCGTGCAGGCTCAGCTCGACGGCCGGATACTCGCTGCGAAAGCGCCGGATGATCTTCGGCAGCATCCCGTACAGCGTCGAACCGACGAACCCGACCGACATGCTGCGCTCGATCTTGCCGACCCGCTTCGTCATCGATTCGAGCTCGGTCGTCTGCGCGAGCAGCTGCACCGCGTGCGAATAGAAGAACCGCCCCGCGTCGGTCAGCTTCAGCGGCCGCGCGTTGCGCTCGAACAGCGGCACGCCGAGCGCCTCCTCGAGCTGCTGGATCTGCCGGCTGAGCGGCGGCTGCGCGATGTGCAGGCGCTCGGCCGCACGCGTGAAATTCCGCTCCTCGGCAACCGCGACGAAGTAGCGGAGATGTCTCAACTCCATTTTTCGATCCCTCCCGGACCGGCAACGGACGTTCATTCGGCCGCGCGCAGACGCGTGCCGAGCCGGTCGTCCCGTGATCGCCCGATCCCGATGCCATGACGATACCTCAGCCCGCGCCGAAACCGGCGCGAGCAGCGTCGTGCCGCCCTCGCGTCCGGCACCGCGCAAAGCAAAACGGGAAGCCGCCAGGCTTCCCGTTTCTTCATCGACGCCGCGTCGCGGCAGCGTCTCGACCGCGCATCACGCCTCGGTCGCGTACAGCGCATCGCGCTGCGCGTCGCTCAACGAGTCGAGCGGCACGTCCGGCAGCCGATAGCAGATCATCGCGCCGTACAGCTCGGCCAGGCAGTTGCTGCCGGCGTCGAGCGCGTAGCCGTCCTCGCCGTCCGGCGCCGGCGGATACACTTCGCGCCACGCGTTGATCGCGGCTTCGATTCGCACGATGGAAACGGGTCCGGCCTTCCGCTCGGCGGGTGATGCACTCATGGATTCCTCTGGGTTGCGCGCTCCGCGGGCCGTGCCGGCGCGGCGGAACGATGGAAACGCCGGGCGCCGCCGGCCGCCGCGAGAGGCACGCGCCGGATGCCCGATCCGCGCCGCGCTCGTCGCGCCGGCCGGGCCGTGTGGCCCGGTAGGGTCGGGCAATATAACCGGCTTTGACCCCGTGCAGGGGAAAGCGGACAAAAAAAACGGGAAGCGTGCGGCTTCCCGTTTCGTTGCGCCATCGCGCGGCCGCGTGCCGCGCCGGCATCAGCCCGCGGTTTCGCGGTTCTCCACGCGCTGCAGCTGCGCGCCGCGGCTCGCGGCGACCCACGGTGCGATCTCCATGTCCTCGTAACGCACGAAGCGGCTCTTGTTCAGGAGCCGGTAGCCGAGCCACACGACGAGGAACAGCGGAATGCCGACGTAGGTCGCGGCCACACCCGCCCAGTCGATCCGGTTCGCGAGAAACGCCTGATAGTCCTGGCCGAGCGCGATCACGAGACACAGCACGAACGCGAACAGCGGGCCGAACGGGAACCACTTCGACTGGTACGGCAGCTGGTCGACCGCGTAGCCTTGCGTCACGTAGCCCTTGCGGAACCGGTAGTGGCTGATCGCGATGCCGAGCCACGCGATGAAACCCGTCATCCCCGACGTGTTCAGCAGCCACAGGTACACCGTCTTGTCGCCGTACAGCGACGTAAAGAAACACAGCGCGCCGACGGCGGTCGTCGCGTACAGCGCGTTGCGCGGCACGCCGCCCGGCGACAGCTTCGCGAACAGCTTCGGCGCGCGGCCTTCCGTCGCGAGGTTGTAGAGCATCCGCGTCGACGCGTACATGCCCGAGTTGCCGGCCGACAGCACGGCCGTCAGGATCACCGCGTTCATCACGCCGGCCGCGAACGCGAGGCCCGCGTGGCGGAACACGAGCGTAAACGGACTCACGCCGATGTCGGTCACGTCGCTCTTCAGCAGGTTCGGATCGGTATAGGGAATCAGCACGCCGATCACGAAGATCGCCAGCACGTAGAACAGCAGGATGCGCCAGAACACCTGACGCACGGCGCGCGGGATCGTCGTGCGCGGGTTCTCCGATTCGCCGGCCGCGACGCCGATCAGCTCGGTGCCCTGGAACGAGAAGCCCGCGATCATCGCGACGCCCATCAGCGCCGGCAGGCCGCCCGCGAACGGCGCGTCGCCGATCATCAGGTTGCCCCAGCCGTTGCCCGGCGCACCTTTCAGAATGCCGAAGATCATCAGCAGGCCGACGCCGATGAACGCAACCACGGTGACGACCTTGATCAGCGCGAACCAGTATTCGGCTTCTCCGAAGCCGCGCACGGTCAGCGCATTGAGCAGGAACATCACGCCGAGGAACGCGGCACTCCACCAGACGCCCGGCACGTCCGGGAACCAGTAGTGCATCACGAGCTGCGCGGCGACGAGTTCGACCGCGATCGTCACGGCCCAGTTGTACCAGTAGTTCCAGCCGAGCGCGAAGCCGAAGCCTTCGTCGACGTATTTCGCGCCGTAGGTCGCGAACGAGCCCGACACCGGCATGAACGCAGCCATTTCGCCGAGGCTCGTCATCAGGAAGTAGACCATCAGGCCGATCAGCATGTAAGCGACCATCGCGCCGCCAGGGCCGGCCTGCGAGATCGACGCGCCGGACGCGACGAACAGGCCCGTGCCGATCGAGCCGCCGATGGCGATCATCGTCAGATGGCGCGCCTTCAGCGCGCGATGAAGCTTGGGTGGGTTCGCGGACGAACCGGGTTGGTCGGAATTCGGAATTGCGGACATAAACGAGACGAACGTTGAGCGGGCCGGCATCCGGAGCCGGCGCATGCGGGATCGGGGCGCGGCGCGCCGCCTGCTGCGATGCATTCGATGCGGCCCCGATACGCGTTGCGCGCCGGGCGCCTGCGGCGAAGCGCGGATTCTACCTGATTCGCCGCGGGGGCAGCTGAGCGCCGAACGCCCCGCCGCCGCATGCAGACGCAGCAGAATCAACAAGTTGGACACGGCGGGGCGACGAGACGGCGGCACGGCTGCGGGTTGCGCGGTACAGGTCATGCCATTCGAGTGGTCATCCGCGATGGCGAACCGTGCAAGGCGTAATCGTTCCGGCGCAATCGCCCGATCCTGTATTAAAACGACAAATCGATCCGCAAGCGCCGCCAATAATCAGACAAAATACCGGCCACTCGCAATTGATTCAAATCAAACTGACACCCGGCTCACAGTAATGGTGTGTAATCGTTCCGAATCGCGATCGGCGCATGCATGTTTTGCATCACGCGGCGAAATTCCGGGATTCGCGAGATAATGCCGATTAATGCGAATTAATCACTGCGCGGAATCGTCTACGACGCAAATTCCCGCCGCCCACCCCCGAGGATGAAGCCACACACGCCGCTCGCCACGGCGCGCCGTCATACCGCGTCGGCCGTGGCACGCATTCTGTCGCCCCGCGGCGTACTCGTCGCGGGCATCATGCTGCTCCTGTTCAGCTGGGGACTCTCGACGTCGCTTTTAATCGAGGCACGCCACGACGCATACGATCATGCGGTCGAAAATGCGCGCAACCTGATGCTGCTGATCGAGCGCGATATTTCCCGCAATATCGAACTGTATGATCTGTCGCTGCAAAACGTCGTCGACGGCCTCGCCGATCCGGAACTGATGGCTTTGCCGCCGCACCAGCGTCACCGGCTGCTGTTCGACCGCGCCGCGAGCGGCGCGTATCTCGGCGCCATTTTCGTGATGGATCCGCACGGCAATATCGTGATCGATTCGGCCGAATCGCCGCCGCGACAGGGCAATTTCGCCGACCGCGAATATTTCGCCGTGCATCGCGACCGGCTCGCGCAGGGCCTCTTCATCAGCCGGCCCTATGCGTCCCGCCTGCGCGGCGGCGCATTGACGATCGCGCTGAGCCGACGGATCACGCTGGCCGATGGCCGCTTCGGAGGGATCGTCGTCGGCACGCTCAGCATCGACTACTTCCGCGCGCTGCTCGACGGTCTCGCGGTCGGCAAGCACGGCAGCGCGGCGATCGTCGAGGACAACGGCGCGCTCGTGTCCCGCCTGCCGTTCGATGCGCGCGTGGTCGGCCTCGACCTTCACAACGCCCCGCTCTTCATCGAGGCGCAGCGCAGCAGCGAAGGCGCGTTGACGGGCGTCGGCGCGATCGACGGCGTGCGGCGCATCTATGTTTACAAGCATCTCGCGAATCTGCCGCTGGTCGTCGACGTCGCGCCCGCCGAGATCGACATCTACGCGTCGTGGCGCCATCGCACGATCTGGACCGCCGTGCTGATGGCCCTGTTTACCGTGTTCATCGCGTGGGGCTCGCTCGCGCTGTCGCGCGAACTCAAGCGCCGGCAGATCGCCGAGTCGAAGCTGTACCGGCTCGCGCACACCGATTCACTGACCGGGCTCGACAACCGCGGCACGTTCGACACGGTGCTCGCGAAGGAAGCGCTGCGCGCGTCGCGCAGCGGCCGCCCGCTGTCGGTGCTGTTCGTCGACGTCGATCATTTCAAGGCGTTCAACGACTACTACGGCCACCTCGCCGGCGACGATGTGCTGCGCCGCGTCGCGCAATCGGCGTCGCGCTGCCTGCGCCGCAACAGCGACCACGTCGCGCGCTACGGCGGCGAGGAATTCGTCGTCACGCTGCCGGACACCGATGCGCGAGGCGCGGCGACCGTCGCCGAAGGGATCCGCCGCGCGATCGCCGGGCTCGACATCGCGCACGGCCGCAGCCCGTACGGGCACGTGACAGCGAGCATCGGCGCCGCGACCGCCGCCGGCGGGCGCATCGACGCCGCGACGCTGCTGCGGCAGGCCGACGAGGCGCTGTACCGCGCGAAGTCCGGCGGACGCAATCGCGTATCGAACGCCGAGGCGAACACCGCCGACGCGTGATGCGACGGCCGGCGGCGCCCGCACCGCGTCGCCGTGGACAGCCCGCGCGCGTTCGGCTAGCGTTACGTCAGCTGCGCGTGCGGCGCGGCGCCGGCCCGCGCGGGCCGCCCGCGCGTATTCCGGCCACCCCGCCGGCCATCTCCGCTCCGTCATGAACGCCCAGCTTCCTGCCCGACTGCCGCCGCTCCTGCGCCACGCCCTCCGTCCCCTGCTGGACCCTTACCGCCGCTACCGGCACGCGAAGCTGATCCATGCGGCGCGCGTCGCGCTTGCGATCCTCGTGTCGATCGCCTTGTCCACCGGGCTGCGCGTGCCGCACGGCGAATGGTCGACGATCACCGTGCTGATCGTCGTCGGCGGGCTGCAGCACCACGGGAACATCCGCAAGAAGGCGGCCGAGCGCGCGCTCGGCACGTCGATCGGCGCGCTCGCGGGGCTCGGCCTGATCCTGCTCTACTCCGTGCTGCACGCGCCGTTCGCGATCTACTTGCTGATGGCGATCGCGTGCGGATTCTGCGCGTATCACGCGATCGGCAAGGCCGGCTACATCGCGCTGCTGTCGGCGATCACGATGGTGATCGTCGCCGGACATGGCGACAACGAGATCGTCGACGGCCTGTGGCGCGCGGTAAACGTCCTGGCCGGCATCGCGATCGCGCTGGCGTTCTCGTTCGCGCTGCCGCTCTACGCGACCTACTCGTGGCGCTACAAGCTCGCCGATGCGCTGCGCGCGTGCGCGGCCGTGCATACGCGGCTCGCGGGCGACCGCCGCGTGAGCGATGACGCGCACCTGAAGGAAATGGCCGCGCTGAGCGCGCTGCTGGTGCAGTTGCGTTCGCTAATGCCGTCGGTGTCGAAGGAATGCGAGATCTCGGTCACGCACCTCGAAGCGATCCAGCGCAGCCTGCGCCTGTGCATCGGCTACCTGGAGATCCTGTCGAGCACGGTGCCGGCCCGCGACGACGTGACTGCCCGCGAATACATGCGCTACGAAATGAAGGCCGTGAACCGGCGCATCCGCGACACGCTCGTCGGCGCGAGCCGCGCGCTCAAGGTCGGCACGCCGAGCCGGCTCGCGGCGCGCCGCCGGCCGGCCGAGCCGCCGCACGACGTGCCTCCGCCGCAGTTGTCGGGCTACGTGTCGATCACGGCCAAGCTGGCCGGCGAAGTGGATCAGTTGCGTGAGAAACTGCTCGATACCGCGCAGGCGTGGAATATCTGAAGGTCGCGGGCTCCGGGCCTTGCGCGTCAATCTTTCATAATCCTTTCGTCGCAACGGGCTCGCATCCGACGGCGGCTGCCCCGCCCTTCAGCCGATCCGGCCCCGGAAGCACGGCCCGCGACGGCGCTCGGCCGCGACCGTTTCGGCCGCCGCTCGGCGCCGGTTTGCGCGGCGTTCTCCGCCTGATTCGCCGCCCGCCGGGCCCGCCGCGACAGGCTCGACGAGGTATTGGCGCGAAAATCAGGTCTTGCCCCAACTTCCCGGACAGCCGATACTCGCATATTCCGCGAAATACGATCCCACCGGCTTCAATCCACGGTAATTCCTATGAGCACGATTCTCGAAAGCCTCCCGACCGGCCAGAAGGTCGGTATCGCCTTCTCCGGCGGCCTGGACACCAGCGCCGCGCTGCACTGGATGAAACTGAAGGGCGCCGTCCCGTACGCATATACGGCGAACCTCGGCCAGCCCGACGAAGACGATTACGACGCGATCCCGAAACGCGCGATCGAATACGGCGCAGCCGGCGCCCGCCTGATCGACTGCCGTGCGCAGCTCGTCGCCGAAGGCATCGCCGCGCTGCAAAGCGGCGCGTTCCACATCACGACGGCCGGCGTCACGTACTTCAACACGACGCCGATCGGCCGCGCCGTGACGGGCACGATGCTCGTCGCCGCGATGAAGGAAGACGGCGTCAACATCTGGGGTGACGGCAGCACGTACAAGGGCAACGACATCGAGCGTTTCTACCGCTACGGCCTGCTCGTGAACCCGGATCTGAAGATCTACAAGCCGTGGCTCGACCAGACGTTCATCGACGAACTCGGCGGCCGCGCCGAAATGTCCGAATTCATGAACCAGGCCGGCTTCGCGTACAAGATGTCGGCCGAGAAGGCGTATTCGACCGACTCGAACCTGCTCGGCGCGACGCACGAGGCGAAGGATCTGGAAAGCCTCGAGAGCGGCATCAAGATCGTGAACCCGATCATGGGTGTCGCGTTCTGGCGCGACGACGTGAAGATCGCCGCCGAGGAAGTGACGGTGCGCTTCGAAGCAGGCCAGCCGGTCGCGCTGAACGGCGTCGAGTTCAAGGACCCGGTCGAACTGCTGCTGGAAGCGAACCGCATCGGCGGCCGCCACGGCCTCGGCATGAGCGACCAGATCGAGAACCGCATCATCGAGGCGAAGAGCCGCGGCATCTATGAAGCCCCGGGCCTCGCGCTGCTGTACATCGCGTACGAGCGTCTCGTCACCGGCATCCACAACGAAGACACGATCGAGCAGTATCGCGAGAACGGCCGCCGTCTCGGCCGCCTGCTGTACCAGGGCCGCTGGTTCGACCCGCAGGCGATCATGCTGCGCGAAACGGCGCAGCGCTGGGTCGCGCGCGCGATCACCGGCGAAGTGAAGATCGAACTGCGCCGCGGCAACGACTACTCGATCCTGAGCACGAAGTCGCCGAACCTCACGTATCAGCCGGAACGCCTGTCGATGGAGAAGGTGGCGTCGACGTTCTCGCCGCGCGACCGGATCGGCCAGCTGACGATGCGCAACCTCGACATCACCGATACGCGCGACAAGCTGCGCGTTTATACGCAGGTCGGTTTGCTCACGCCGGGTGAATCGTCGGCGTTGCCGCAGATCAAGGGCGATAGCGGCGAGTAAGCAAGCCGTTTTCGCGAGCGGCCGGGCGGCGTAAGAACCGCCCGGCCGCATGCAGCACTCCCCTCCCGCCTTTCTTCAAGCACTGCCGGATTCGGAACGCGCGTCACGACGATCCTGCAGTCGCATCAGGATCATTTCGATGCCGTGGCCGTCCCGGTCGCAGTCGCAGTCGTCGCAACCGCAGTCGTCGTCGCAGCCGCAGCCGCAGCCGCCGGCGTGCGTGCCAGATCCTGACCGATCGTATCCGCGACCGACTTCTCGCACGACTTGATCCCTTCCACCGACTTGTCGAAATTCTTCTCGAGATCGCTGAAGCTGCCGTACGTATAGGCGAAATCGCTGTCGATGTGGACGCTGTTCGACTTGATGTCGTAGCCGCACGCGAACGTCTTGAAATAGATGTCCTGCTTCGTCTTCGCGTCGAGAATGCGCGCGCGGACGACCACCCACGGAATGTAATCGGGCTGGTTGGGCGGCGAGATATAGCCGAACGACGTGAACCATACGTTCATGATGGCATCCGCGTCGGTCTGGATCGCGGAGTAGTCGTCCGACTTGCCGTCGTCGGCGAGCTTCGCTTTCTGACCGTCCAGCTTCACGACCTGATAGCCGTTGCTGGTAAGGCGGCCCGTGACGCCGTCCACGATGTCCGGCGCGAACACGATCTTGCCGGCCGCCACGTGATCCGTATAGGTGCTCGTATGGCTCGCGTTGACGGCGCTTTGCGCGAGCGCGCCGATCAGGCCGAACCCGCCCGCCGCGCCGCCGATATTGACGACCGCGACACGCTTCGGCTCGTTGACTTCGAGGATCGCGATCGAATGCAGCTTCTGACGTGCTTCGGGCTTCATGTCGGTGTTCGGCAACGTGACGCAGCCGGACAGCAGCGTCACGAGCAGGCCGCAACCGAACAGGGTGGCTTTGGATGAGTTCTTCATGCAGTGAGTGGCTTTTTGTTGTTGACGGAACGTTTTCGCCGAGCCGTCGCACGTGGCGCGTGAAGGTGCTGCGCGCGAGTCGGCCGTATGCTTGTTGTTTGATGACCTGACCGTAGGCGTCGAAGCTGTAATCGGACGCGCGCAGCGCCGCCCGGCAATTGTCGTGCGGCTCGAGTGATACTTTGGTGAGCTACCGAGAAAGGGTAACGGCGGGGGTCAAGGTTTCTTTAGGGCGCTTCGTCGAATAATTTTTCTAATCGCTTCGGCATTACAAACAGATTGCATGTCGAGGCACAATGCAGGCGTTCCGATCCAGCACGCCTTCATGATTCCTCCAGCAAACCCGCCTCTCACCGTCATTCACCTGAACGGCCCGATCAACAGCGGGAAGACGACGATCGGTCGCGCGCTCGCCCGCGTGCTGCCGGATGCGCGCTTCATCGACGGCGACGATCACGCTGCCCCCGAAGACGCACCGTTCGACGTGCAGTGGGCGATCGCGCTGGAGCGCCTCGTCACGCAGATCGCGCAGGCCGGAGAACGTCATCTGGTGATCGCCTATCCGATCGGCGAAGCCGAATTCGCACGGCTGCGCGCGGCCTGCGATGCGCGTGATGCACGGTTGATCGTCGTCACGCTCGCGCCGCCCGAGGCGATCGCGGCGTCGGATCGCGGCACGCGGGTGCTGACGGAATGGGAGCGGCAACGTATCGCCGAGATGTATCGGGAAGGGTATGCGGCGCGCGCATTCAGCGATTGCGTGATCGATACGTCGAAGGCATCGGTAGATGCATGCGCGCGAGAAATTGCGCAACGCGTCCGCGCGTCGCACGCATAGCGGCAACGCCCCGGCGAACGATTCGCGACCACCGCCTCACGCCGCGTAGTGGGCGAATGCCTCGTTCACGCGATTGCCGGCTCCGAAGCGGAACACCTCGACCGCGCCGCGTCCGTTTGCGCCGCGATAGTGAATGGCGACGCTGTCTACGCCCGCCAGCACCGCAATGAACTCGAAACGCAGGTCCGGAATGAGTTGCAGCGCCTTCGCCCAGTACGCGCGCACCGCCGCCTTGCCATGCAGGCATCCGCTCGGCTCGCCCGCGATCCGCACGATCATCGGCGAATGCATGACGAAGGCGTCATCGTAGTGCGACAGGATGCGGTCGAGATCGTGCGCGTTCCATGCGTCGATCCATTCCTGCGCGAAGTGCCGCGCGAATGCGTCGGTGATGGGTTCCATGCGGCTCGTCGTCTCCATATCGGGCGCGGCGTGAATGCCGGCCCGTGTGCCCGAGTGTATCAGCGGCCGCACGGCTTTCGCGCACTCGCCGCGGCTCGCATGCGCGCGCTCAATGATGCTGCCGCACCCCCGACACAACCTGCTCGCGCGCCCCCTTGCGACTCAGCAGCAGCGTGACGACCGCCGACACCGCGAGCGTGCCCGCCACCAGGTACAGCCCGGCCGCATACCCGCCCGTCAACTGCTTGAGCCAGCCGATCGCGAATGGCCCGACGAACCCGCCGAGGTTGCCGATCGAGTTGATCATCGCGATCCCCGCGGCCGCGCCGGCGCCTGACAGGAACGCGCTCGGCATCGCCCACAGCGGCGCCTTCGCGGCGCTGATCCCGATGTTGACGACGACCAGCGCGAGCACGGTCAGGAGCGCGGTGTTCGCCTGACCCGCGAACACGAAGCCGATACAGGCAAGCACGCACGGAATCACGACGTGCCAGGTGCGCTCGCCGGTGCGATCCGAATGTCGTGCCCATCCGATCATCGCGACCACCGCGGCAATGCTCGGGATGCCGGTCAGCAAGCCCGTCTGCAACGCGGTGAAGCCGAACTGCTTGACCATCAGCGGCGCCCACAGGCCGAGCGTATAGAGGCCCGCCGACGTGCCGAAGTAGATCAGCGCGAGCGCCAGCACGCGCGGGTCGCGCAGCGCCTGCAACGCGCCGGCCGTGTGTCCGGCATGCGTGTGCCGCGCGTCGGCCTCGGACTTCAGCTTCGCGATCAGCCAGTCGCGCTCGTCCGGCTGCAGCCACGCGGCCTTCGACGGCGCATCGGTCAGGCACTTCAGCACGACGAAGCCGAGCGCGACCGCGGGCAGCGCCTCGACGATGTAGAGCATCTGCCAGTCGGCGAGGCCGAACATCGGTGGCATCTGCATGATCGCGCCCGACAGCGGCGAGCCGATCGCGGTCGAGATCGGCGCGGCCGCCATGAACCACGCGGCGGCCACTGCGCGCTGCTTCGCGGGAAACCACAGGCTCAGGTACAGGATGATGCCGGGAAAGAAACCGGCTTCCGCAACGCCGAGCAGGAAGCGCAGCACGTAGAAGCTCGTCGGCCCGGCCGCGAACGCGGACACCGCCGACACGATGCCCCACGTGATCATCACGCGCGCGATCCAGATGCGGGCGCCGACACGATGGAGAATCAGGTTGCTCGGCACTTCGAAGAGAAAGTAGCCGATGAAGAACAGGCCGCCGCCGAGTCCGAACGCGGTGGGCGACAGGCCGATCGCCTTGTTCATCGTCATCGCCGCGAAGCCGACGTTGACGCGATCGAGAAAGCTGACGAAGTAAAGCAGCATCACGAACGGAATGATGCGCCACATCAGTTTCCGCGCGACGCGGGTTTCCAGATCCGCTTGCATGTGTCTCCTCCTTCGAGGTCGGGCCGCGCGCTGTCCGCACGAGCCCCGTGGGTGCTTGCCGGCGTCACGACGAATCGTGTGCGCCGGCGCCCGGCTCACGTCGAATGCGCGAGTCGCGGGCAGGAAAATCCGGTGAGCGGTGAACGGAAGGCGGCCGGCTGCGCACGCGCGCTGCCGGCGCAGTCCGTGCTGCCGTCAGGCTGCGACCGCCGCGTGCGCGACGCGCTCGCAGACGGCCGCCGTCACCTGCGCGGTCGTCGCGCTGCCGCCGAGATCGCGCGTATGCAGCGACGGATCGGCCGTCACCGCCTCGATCGCCTGCATCACGCGCGCCGCGGCTTCCGTTTCACCGAGATGCTCGAGCAGCATCACGACCGACCAGAACGTGCCGACCGGATTCGCGAGGCCCTTGCCCATGATGTCGAACGCGGAGCCGTGGATCGGCTCGAACATCGACGGATAGCGACGCTCGGGATCGATGTTGCCGGTCGGCGCGATGCCGAGGCTCCCGGCCAGCGCGGCGGCGAGATCGCTGAGGATGTCCGCGTGCAGGTTGGTCGCGACGATCGTGTCGAGCGACGCCGGGCGGTTCACCATGCGCGCGGTCGCGGCATCGACGAGTTCCTTGTCCCACGTGACGTCGGGGAATTCCTGCGCGACCTGCTTCGCGATCTCGTCCCACATCACCATCGCATGACGCTGCGCGTTGCTCTTCGTGATGACGGTCAGCAGCTTGCGCGGACGCGACTGCGCAAGCCGGAATGCGAAGCGCATGATGCGTTCGACGCCGGCACGCGTGAGGATCGACACGTCGGTCGCGGCCTCGATCGGATGCCCCTGATGCACGCGGCCGCCAACGCCCGCGTATTCGCCCTCCGAGTTCTCGCGCACGATCACCCAGTTCAGGTCGTCCGGCCCGCAGCGCTTCAGCGGCGCATCGATGCCGGGCAGGATGCGCGTCGGGCGCACGTTCGCGTACTGGTCGAAGCCCTGGCAGATCTTCAGGCGCAGGCCCCACAGCGTCACGTGATCGGGCACGTCGGGATCGCCCGCCGAGCCGAACAGGATCGCGTCCTTGCCGCGCAGCGCATCGAGGCCGTCGGCCGGCATCATCACGCCGTGCCGGCGGTAGTAATCGGCGCCCCAGTCGAAATCCTCGAACTCGAACGCAAAGCGGTCGCTGCCGCGAGCCAGCGCTTCCAGCACCTGCTTGCCGGCCGGCACCACTTCCTTGCCGATGCCGTCGCCGGGAATGGTCGCGATACGGTAGGTCTTCATGCCACATCCTCGATTGATCGTGAGCTTGAACGCACTTTACCCAACTGGAAGTGCGGGAACCGGTGCTAGACTCAAAGCATCTTTAACTTCAATTCACGAATCCCGTCATGACGGATACCGTCCAGCCGGCCGATCTCGCCTTCTTCTCGACGCTGGCCGCGTCGGGCAGCCTGAGCGCGGCCGCGCGCGAACTCGGATTGACGGCGGCCGCCGTCAGCAAGCGGCTCACGCAGATGGAACGGCGCGCGGGCGTGACGCTCGTCAACCGCACGACGCGGCGCATGATGCTGACCCCCGAGGGCGACGTGTATCTCGACTACGCGCGCCGGATCCTCGATCAGATGGACGAGCTGGGCGAACTGCTCGGCAGCGCGAAGCAGCGGCCGAAGGGGCTGCTGCGCGTGAACGCGACGCTCGGCTTCGGACGCAGCCACGTCGGCCCGGCGATCTCGCGCTTCGTCGCGCGCTATCCGGAGGTGTCGGTGCAGCTGCAGTTGTCGGTGATGCCGCCGCCGCTCACCGACGACGCGTTCGACGTGTGCATCCGGTTCGGCGAGCCGCCCGATACGCGCGTCGTCGCGCGGCGGCTCGCGCCGAACCGGCGGCTGCTGTGCGCGGCGCCCGCGTACATCGCGCGACACGGGACACCGGGCACGCCGCACGAGCTGACGCGGCACAACTGCATCGGCATCCGGCAGGGCGACGAAGGCTACGGGGTCTGGCGGCTGACGAGCGGACGCGGCGCGGCGCGCAACACGGAAGCCGTGCGGATCAACGGCAACCTGACGACGAACGACGGCGAGATCGCGGTGAAGTGGGCGCTCGACGGGCACGGGATCCTGATGCGCGCCGAGTGGGATATCCGCGACTATCTGGCCGACGGGCGTCTCGTCGTCGTGCTGCCGGACTACGAGACCCCGAGCGCGGATATCTATGCGGTGTATGCGCAGCGGCATCAGATGTCCGCGCGGATACGGGCCTTTGTGGATTTTCTGGCGGAGGAGCTTGGCGGGTGACGGGCGGCGGGCGGAGCGGGCATGGGTGCCGGAAACGCTGATATTCTGGCGAATCGACCACTGAATGATCGGGAAATTTGCGCCGCCGCATCATCCCTCGCCGCTGCGCCAACCTTGCAGGAGCCGCCATGTTCGACCTGACCACGCTGACCACCTTCACCGCCGTCGTACTGGGTCTGTTCCTGATTCCCGGCCCCGCCGTGCTGCTCGTGCTGAGCCGCACCGTGCAGGGCGGCCGCAAGACCGGCATCCTGACCGGGCTCGGCGTCGCGAGCGGCGACTTCGTGCATACGCTGTTCGCGGCCGTCGGGCTGTCGGCGCTGCTGATGACGTCGGCGCTCGCGTTCAACGTCGTGAAGCTGGTCGGCGCCGCGTACCTGATCTACCTCGGCGTGCGCGCGCTGCTCGACAGGCCGTCCGATCCGTCGCTGCCGAAGGTGTCGCCCGTCACGCCGCTGAAGGCGTACCTGCAGGCGATTCCCGCCGAAGTCCTGAACCCGAAGACTGCGCTGTTCTTCCTCGCGTTCATGCCGCAGTTCGTGCATCCGGAACGCGGCTCGACGTTCGTGCAGTTCGCGGTGCTCGGGCTGATCTTCGTCGTGCTCAGCTCGCTCTACACGACGCTGATCGCGTGTTCGATCCGCCCGCTCGGTCGCCTCGTGAAGCGGCTTGCGTGGCTCACGCGCTGGCAGGGGAAGATCATCGGCTCGATCTTCATCGCGCTCGGGCTGCGCGTCGCGGTCCAGCAGCGCTGACGCGCGCGCCGGCGCGGCCGGCTGGCTCGCGTGCGATCTCGACGGCCTGCCGCGGATGAGCGGTTGAATGCGCCGCCCGCCTGACTACCTCGCGCCCAGCGCGTCCCGCACGCCGTCCCAATCGAGCCCGAACCGCGCCAGATACTTGCGCAACCGGTCCGCGTCGTTCGGCTGCTTCTTGTTCTGCCGCGACACCGCGAACAGCGCGCGGCCGGCCTCCGACAAGCTCGCCGATGCACGGCACACGTCGAGCACGCGTTCGAGCTGCGCGCGGTCGAACAGGTCGAGTTCCGCCGCACGCGCGCCGAATACCGCGTCGACGCATCCGTCCGACGCACTTGCGCCGCCCGGCTGCGACCACGTGCGCGTCAGTCGCTCGACCTCCTGCTCGGCAATCGTCTCGGTAATCCGCCCCGCATCGGCGAGCGTCGCCATCCGCGTGACCGATGCGGACAACTCGCGGAAGTTGCCGGCCCATGCCGCGCGCGGCGATGCCGCGAACGCGAGATAGCGCCGCTTCGCTTCCACGTTGAACCGCACCTGCTCGCCCTGCTCGCGGCCGAAGCGATCGAGCTCGAATTCGAGGTTCGGCTCGATGTCCTCGCGCCGTTGCGCCAACCCCGGCAAGTCGTACGTCCACAGATTGATCCGCGCATACAGATCCTCGCGGAACGTGCCGGCCGCCACCATCTGCCGCAAATCGCGGTGCGTGCCGGCGATCAGCTCGAAATCGCTGGCCACCTCGACGTCCGCGCCGACCGGCAGGAAGCGCTTCTCCTCGATCGCCTTCAGCAGCATCGCCTGCTCGTCGAGCCCGAGTTCGCCGATTTCGTCGAGAAACAGCAGGCCGCCGTCCGCCGCGCGCAGCAAGCCCGCACGTGCGGACTGCGCGCCGGTGAACGCGCCCTTCACGTGACCGAACAGCGTCGACATCGCCGCGTCGCCGCGCAGCGTCGCGCAGTTGATCTCGATGAACGGCCCCGCGAGCCGATGGCGGCCGCGCTTCAGTTCGTACACGCGTTTCGCGAGAAACGACTTGCCGGCACCCGTCGGACCGACGAGCAGCATCGGCGCGCGTGAGCGCACGGCCACGCGCTCCAGTTGCTCGATCAACTCGTTGAAGCGCGCGTTGCGCGTCGCGATGCCCGCTTTCAGGAACGACACCGTCTCGTCGCGCTCGCGCGTGAAGCGCTGTGCGATGCGGTTGTAGCGCGACAGGTCGAGATCGATCACCGACACCGTGCCCGGCCCGCTCGGCCCCTCGTCGGTCTGCTTCGGCGGCCCCGTCTGCACGAGGCGCGCGGGCAGGTAGCGCGCCTCCGCCAGCAGGAACCAGCAGATCTGCGCGACGTGCGTGCCGGTCGTGATGTGGACCAGGTAGTCCTCGCGGTCGAGGTCGAACGGATAGGCGCGCGCAAAGTCGTGCAGCGTCGCGTAGACCTCCTCGAAATCCCACGGGTCGTGGATCGTGACCGGCGTGAGCCGCACCTCGGTATGCGGCGACAGGTTCGCAAGATCGTCGCGCACCTGATTGGCGAGGCGCGCGTAGCCAGGCGGATGCAGCAACTCGAGCCGGTCGATCGCGAAGTCCGGCTGCATGCAGAGCGACACCGTCGGCCGCCACTTGCGGTAGCGGCGCGGCGCACGGCCGCCCTGGTCGAGCACGGTGCCGAGAAAGCCGATGGCGACGGTCTTGCGCATGTTTATCTCATGGGATAAAAAACGATCCGATTGTATCGGAACTCAGCGACGACGCGATACGGCGGCCTTCCCTCCGCAATCATCGGAAATCATGAATTGTCCTTTCTCTTCAAAGGCTTGATCGCCTTCCCCGCAGCCTGCCCCGCCCGCTGGCACGCTCCTCGCTAAATAGAAGACGCCGGATGTCCCGCTGGCCCGCGAGCCAGGGTTCACAAAGCCCTGCTGGTGCGCCGCCGCCGAACCTGGTTCGTCGCGGCAGCGCATGCCGCCATGGACAGACGAAGGCAAAGGGGCGCGCGAGGCAGCCTTGTCCGGGTTCGAATCCCGGAGCGCCCACTGTTCGGAAGCTCATTCAGGTGGAGCAGCCGGCGCGAGCCGGTGTGTGGCGGGTTCGAATCCCGTCCGAACCCCGTCCGCAAGGACGGTCTGTCGATAGAAGCAGTACCCGCCGGTGCGGGCCGACAGGCCCGCCGCGCGTCGGACCGGTTGCGGTTCCGCGCGATCGGCCGGGCGGCCGGACGGCCCGCGCGAATGCGCTCGACGACGCGATGCAGGATGCGTCGCCGCGTGCAGCCGCGCCGGACCCACGCGCCGCCCGCCCGATCGCGTCGCACCCCGATCCGTGCGATGCGTGTCGCCCGGCGGCCATTGAAGAAAAGGACAAGAATATGTGGAAGCGTCATGTGGTGAAAAAGAACGAACGCGCGCTGCTGATGAATGAGGGCGATTTCGTGAAGGTGCTGGAACCGGGCGTGTTCAAGGCCTTCGATCCGTTCAAGCGTCTGTCGGTGCAGACCGCGCGTCTCGACGCGCCGCTCGCCGACGCGGCATTGGCCGATTACCTGCGTCACGACGCACAGGACGTGCTCGCGCAACACTTCGTCGCGATGGATCTGGCCGACGACGAAGCGGGCCTGCGTTACGAAGACGACGTGCTCGTCGAGATCCTGCCGCCCGGCACGCGCCGGCTGTACTGGCGCGGCCTCATCGCCCATCGGCTGGAGCGCGTCGACCTCGCGCAGGACAGCATGCTGCCGGCCGCGCTCGCGAAGCGCATCGCGCAACCGGCGCTGCGTGCTCGCGGCGTGGCGGGCCTGACGGGCGTGCTGCTCGCGCAGGTGCCGGCGTATCACGTCGGTGTGCTGAAGATCGACGGCAAGATCGAACGGCTGCTGGATGCGGGTGTCGCAGCGTTCTGGCGCTTCAATCGCGATGTCGCGGTCGAGCTCGTCGACCTGCGCCTGCAGGCGCTCGAAGTCGCCGGCCAGGAAATCCTGACGCGCGACAAGGTCGCGCTGCGGCTGAACCTGTCGGCAACGTGGCGCTATGCGGACGTGCTGCATGCGTTCGGCCAGTTGCAGAAGCCGGTCGAACATCTGTATCGCGAACTGCAGTTCGCGCTGCGCGCGGCGGTCGGCACGCGCTCGCTCGACGAGCTGCTGGAGGACAAGCAGGTGATCGACGACATCGTGATTGCCCAGGTGCGCCCGCGACTCGAGCAATCGGGCGTGGACGTGCGCAGCGTCGGCGTGAAGGATATCGTGCTGCCGGGCGACATGAAGACGATCCTCGCGCAGGTGGTCGAGGCCGAAAAGGCCGCGCAGGCGAACGTGATCCGACGCCGTGAGGAAACGGCGGCGACGCGTTCGCTGCTGAACACCGCGAAGGTGATGGAAGAGAACCCGACCGCGCTGCGGCTCAAGGAGCTGGAAACGCTCGAGCGCGTCGCGGAACGGATCGACCGCATCTCGGTGTTCGGCGGCCTCGACCAGGTGCTGAACGGACTCGTCAGCATCAAGGGCGCGTGATGCTCGAAGCAAACGGCGCGGCGCATGGGTGCCGCGCCGCACGAATGAATCAGGTGAAGCAAATGACTGACATGGATTATCAGGTGATGGAACTGGCGAACGGCAAGCCGGTGAAGATGTGGACGCAAGGCGTCGCGGTCGAGGACGACGCGCGCGCGCAATTGCGCAACACCGCGCAGATGCCGTTCATCTTCAGGCACGTCGCGGTGATGCCGGACGTCCACCTCGGCAAGGGCTCGACGATCGGCAGCGTGATCCCGACGAAAGGCGCGATCATTCCGGCCGCGGTCGGCGTCGACATCGGCTGCGGGATGATGGCCGCGCGCACGACGCTCACGGCGTCCGACCTGCCGGACTCGCTCGGCGGGCTGCGCAGCGCGATCGAACGCGCGGTGCCGCACGGCCGCGTGCCGGGGCGCCGCGATCCGGGTGCATGGGGCGATCGCACGCCGGCCGCCGTGACCGAGTCGTGGAAGTCGCTGCTGCCGGGCTTTCAGCGGATCGTCGACAAGTATCCGAAGCTGGAGAAGACGAACCACTATGCGCATCTGGGCACGCTCGGCACGGGCAATCACTTCATCGAGGTGTGCATCGACGAAGCCGATCGCGTGTGGTTCATGCTGCACAGCGGCTCGCGCGGCGTCGGCAACGCGATCGGCAGCCTGTTCATCGAGCTCGCGCAGGCCGACATGCGGCAGCACATCGCGAACCTGCCGGATCGCAACCTCGCGTATTTCACCGAGGGCAGCCGCCACTTCGACGATTACGTCGAAGCGGTCGGCTGGGCGCAGGACTACGCGCGCCGCAACCGGCAGGCGATGATGGACGCGGTGATCGGTGCGGCGCGCGGCGTGATCGCGAAACCGTTCGCGGTCGACGCGCACGCGGTGAACTGCCACCACAACTACGTGCAGCGCGAACGCCACTTCGGCGAGGACGTGCTCGTGACCCGCAAGGGCGCGGTGTCCGCGCAGAAGGGGCAGCTCGGGATCATTCCGGGCTCGATGGGCGCGAAGAGCTTCATCGTGCGCGGGCTCGGCAATCCGGAGAGCTTCTGTTCGTGCAGCCACGGCGCCGGACGCTCGATGAGCCGGACCGAGGCGAAGCGCCGCTTCACGGTCGACGACCAGGTGAGAGCGACGCGCGGCGTCGAATGCCGGAAGGACGCGGGTGTCGTCGACGAGATTCCGATGGCCTACAAGGACATCGATGCGGTGATGGCGGCACAGCGCAGCCTCGTCGAAGTGGTGCACACGCTGCGCCAGGTAGTGTGCGTGAAAGGATAGCGCGGCGCGCGGCCGAAGGCCGGGCGGCCGCGCGCAATGAAAGGGAAACGACAAGAATGAAAACGGAAAAGGCAATGACAACCGTGCGCAGCGCACATCCGGTCGACCCGGCCGTGCGTGCGCGCGTGATGGCGGAACTCGCGGAAGTCGAGCGCCGCCACGACGTGAGCGTGCTGTTCGCATGCGAATCGGGCAGCCGCGGCTGGGGCTTCGCATCGCCGGACAGCGATTACGACGTGCGCTTCGTGTACGTGCACCGGCGCGACTGGTACCTGAGTGTCGAACCGCAACGCGACGTGATCGAGCGGCCACTCGACGACGAGCTCGACGTAAGCGGCTGGGAGTTGCGCAAGGCGCTGCAACTGCTGCGCCGGTCGAACCCGACGCTGCTCGAATGGCTCGACTCGCCTGTCGTGTATCGCGAAGACGCGCGCTGGGCGCCGCGGCTCAGGTCGCTGGCGTCGGCGTTCTTCTCGCCGGTGCGCGGGCGCCATCACTACCTCGCGATGGCGAAGAAGAACTTTCGCGGCTACCTGCAAGGCGACACGGTGCGTTACAAGAAGTACCTGTACGTGCTTCGGCCGCTGCTCGCGGTGCGCTGGATCGACATGGGGCTCGGCATGCCGCCGATGCGCTTCGCGGCGCTCGTCGAAGGCACCGTGCACGAACCAGCGGTGCGCGCGGAACTCGATGCGTTGCTCGCGTTGAAGATGAGCGCGAACGAAAGTGAATACGGGCCATGCCGACCCGCGATCCACGCGCTCGTCGAGACGATGCTCGCGGATGCCGAACACGATCGCGAATACAAGCGACCGTGGGGCGACGTCGCGATGCTCGACAGCTTCCTGCGCGACGTGGTCGACGGTCGGTGAAAAACGAACGGCGCGATGCCTGAGGGCATCGCGCCGTTTCCGCATCGGGACGCGCCCGGCCGTGGCCGGTGAGCAGTGTGCGCGCCGCACACGCGCGCCGCCGTCACCTCACTCGCCGACGATCGAAATCGAGAACCCGTCCCAGCCCTTCTGCCCGACCGTCTGCACGGCCGTCGTCGTGAGCTTCGGCTCGGCCACGAGACGTGCGAACCCTTCCCTCACGCCGACCGCATCGGGCTCGCGATTGTCCGGATCGGCCACGCGCCCGCCACGCACCACATTGTCGACGACGATCACCGTGCCCGGCCGCGACAGCTTCAACGCCGCGTCGAGATACACGGCGTTGTTGTCCTTGTCCGCATCGATGAAGATGAAATCGAACGGCGCCTCGCCCGCATCGACGAGCCGCGCGAGGCTGTCTTTCGCGCTGCCGACGATCACCGACACCACGTCCGCGAACCCGGCGCGCGCGATGTTCCGCGTCGCGACCTTCGCGTGCTCGGGGTTCAGTTCGAGCGTCACGAGCGTGCCGCCCGGCGGCAACGCTCGCGCGAGCCAGATCGTGCTGTAGCCGCCGAGCGTGCCGACTTCGAGGATGCGCCGCGCGCCCCGAATCGTCGCGAGCAGTTGCAGCAGCTTGCCCTGGTTCGGCGCGACGTTGATCGCGGGCAGCCCGGCCGCGTCGCTGGCCGCAAGCGCGGCGTCGAGCACGTCGTCGGACGGCACGAGCGTCGCGGAGAAATACGCATCCACCCTGTTCCACTGATCCTGATCCATCGCGCACCCTTCGTCCGCGGAAAAATGCATTCTATGCGCGACGGCCCCATAAGCAACCAACCATTCGTTCTAAGGGCAGCCGCGCACCTGCTCCTATAATCGCTCGACCACGACAACAACAGACGGAGCACCCATGACCGATCAGGCCTCTTCGAACTGGCGCCTCGAAACCATCGCCGTGCACGGCGGCTATCGCCCCGACCCGACCACGCGCGCGGTCGCGGTGCCGATCTACCAGACCGTTGCGTACGCATTCGACGACACGCAGCACGGCGCGGACCTGTTCGACCTGAAGGTCCAGGGCAACATCTACACGCGAATCATGAACCCGACGACGGACGTACTCGAGCAGCGGATCGCCGCGCTCGAGGGCGGCATCGGCGCGCTCGCGCTGGCGTCGGGCCAGGCTGCCGTCACGTACGCGATCCAGACGATCGCCGAAGCCGGCGACAACATCGTGTCCGCCAGTTCGCTGTACGGCGGCACCTACAACCTGTTCGCGCATACGCTGCCGCAATACGGCATCACGACGCGCTTCGCCGATCCGCGCGACCCGGCGTCGTTCGAGCCGCTGATCGACGCGCGCACGAAGGCGATCTTCGCGGAATCGGTCGGCAACCCGCTCGGCAACGTGACCGATATCGCCGCGCTCGCGGAAGTCGCGCATCGCCACGGGATCCCGCTGATCGTCGACAACACGGTGCCGTCGCCGTACCTGCTGCGCCCGTTCGAACACGGTGCGGACATCGTCGTGCACTCGTTGACGAAGTATCTCGGCGGCCACGGCACGAGCCTCGGCGGCGCGATCGTCGATTCGGGCAAGTTCCCGTGGGCGCAGCACGCGGACCGCTTCAAGCGGCTCAACGAGCCCGACGTCAGCTATCACGGCGTCGTGTACACGGAAGCGTTCGGGCCTGCCGCCTATATCGGGCGCGCGCGGGTCGTGCCGCTGCGCAACATGGGCGCGGCGATCTCGCCGTTCAACGCGTTCCAGATCCTGCAGGGCATCGAGACGCTCGCGCTGCGCGTCGAGCGCATCAGCGACAACGCGCTGAAGATCGCGCAGCATCTCGCGCGCCACGAACACGTCGAGTGGGTGAACTACGCGGGGCTGCCCGATCACCCGGATCATCCGCTCGTCGCGCGCTACCTGTCGGGCCGCGCGCCCGGCATCCTGACGTTCGGCGTGAAGGGCGGCCGCGACGGCGGCGCGAAGTTCCAGGACGCGCTGAAGCTGTTCACGCGGCTCGTCAACATCGGCGACACGAAATCGCTCGCCACGCATCCGGCCTCGACGACGCACCGCCAGCTGTCGCCGGCCGAACTCGCGAAGGCCGGCGTGAAGGAGGAAACGGTGCGGCTGTCGATCGGCATCGAGCACATCGACGACCTGCTCGCCGATCTCGACCAGGCGCTCGCGCAGCTGTGACCCGACGCGGGCGTGCCGACACGCCCGCTTCAAATGCCTTGACCTTGAAGCGGCTTCAAGGTGTTCAATACCCGGTTGATGCCGGGGCGACGCCCGGCACGAAACCGCCGTGCGCTGCAGCGCCCGCTGCGGCGCGCTCCACTGCCGAGGCCCCATGACACCGACCGCGAAGCTCGCGCTGCTCACGTTACCGCCGCTGCTGGCGGCCTGCTTCGGCGCCCTCGCCGCCGCATGGCGCGCACCGGGCCCGAAAACGTCGAGCGTCATCCAGCATTTCACCGGCGGCATCGTGTTCGCGGCGGCGGCGCTCGAGTTGCTGCCGCAGGATCGCGCGCACGCGCTGTTTCCGGTCGTCGTCGGCTTCGTGTTCGGCCTCGCGCTGATGCTCGCGATCCGTGCGCTGTCCGGCGCGGTCGAAACGCGCTTCGAGGACGCGCGGCTACCGGTCAGCCTGATCATCGTCACCGCGATCGATCTCGTCGTCGACGGCCTCGTGCTCGGCATCGCGTTCTCCGCGAGCGACGAAAGCGGCATCATCCTGACCATCGCGCTGACGCTCGAAGTGCTGTTCCTCGCGCTGTCGGTCAGTGCGGCGCTGGCGTCGGCAGGCGTCGGCCGCTTGCTCGCGATCGTCGTGCCCGTTGCGCTGGCCGCGCTGCTGAGTGTCGCGGCCGTCGCCGGCAATGCGGTGTTCGCGGGGCTGCCGGCGAATCTCTACGCGGCGCTGCTCGGGCTCGGCACGGTCGCGCTGCTCTACCTCGTCACCGAGGAACTGCTGGTCGAAGCGCACGAAGTGCCGGAGACGCCATTTGCAACCGCCGCATTCTTCATCGGCTTCATCGTGTTCTTCCTGATCGAAGGTTCGGTGAAGGCCGGCTGAAGCGCGAGCGTCACCACGTCGTCGCGGCCGTCGGATACGTATCGACGATGCGCGTGCCGTTGACGGGCGTCACGCCCTCGTTGCGCAATGCGGCCCACAGGTCGATCGCATGTTCGCGCGACTTGCGGCTGCCGTCGTCGGTCAGCACATTCAGCGCGATCACTTCGTCACGCGTGGTCAGTTGCAGTTGCTCCTTCAGTTTGCGCGACTGATGCGACGCGGTACGGACCTCGCGAAGCACGATCCGCTGCTCGGTGAGCGGAGCCGGCGCAGCGCCCGCAGCGGCGGGCAGCAAAGTCAGCTGCCCGTTCCCGACTTCGCATTGCCCGCGCGTGAACGTCGCGCTCCACTCGCCCGCCGGCACGGTCGCGAACTCGCAGCGCATCCGTTCGCTGGCGCGGCGGCCGATGTCGTGCTCCGGCGCATGCGACAGCGCGCGTTCCGGCCAGCCGGCCGCCATCGCGCCCGTCGTCGTCAGGCACGCGGCCAGTAGGATCGCTTTCATCATGTTGCGCATCGTCCACTCCTCCTCGCAAAAATATCAACGCACCGCGAAGCTGTCGTCATGCGCATCGACGACCGGCGCCGATTCGCCGCGATGCACCGTCGAGCGATGGATTTCCTGATTGCGGGCGATGGTGGCCGGGCTCGGCGGATAGTCGTGCTTCGGACTCGGGATCACGCCGTCGTGGCGGGCGCGCAGCATTTCCTGGCGCACTTCCTGCCGGGTCCTGGACTGCGCGGTGACCGACTGCGAGAAAGCGGCGATCGACAGCGTGGCAATGGCGATCGAAATCAGGGGTCGTCGCATGTTCATGAAATTGGCTCCTTGTCCGGAATGGGTAACGTGAGTTCCAAGATTGATCCGGCGTCGGTGCGCGATTATGAACACGGGATGACGATTTCGTCATCGCACGCCTCTCCGTTGATCGTAGTGCGAAGCAAATCAACGGAATGCTTCGGCACACATGACGCGCGGACGACAGCGGCTCCTTCAACTATCCGGCGAGCGCGAGCCTGCTCATCGGCGTCGGCTACCGCTACACGAAAGCCCGTGGCGATACGAGCGCTACCTATCATCAGGTGTCGGCTGGCGCGGACTACGTGCTGTCGACACGCGCCACTCTCTATGCGGTCGGCGCGTGGCAACGCGCGAACGTCGAGCAACGCACGTTCGACGACGGCACGCAGACGGCGCAGGCGTCGATCGGCTCCTACGGCTACGACGGCACGCGCACGGCGCACGCAAGGGATCGTCAATCTCGGGCTGCGCCATCGCTTCTGATCGAGGCAGCGGCAACGCGCGGGCACGCGCATGACGAAAATTTCATCTTCGGATCAGGTTCGCGATGGATCGTGTCGCTACGATCGGATGCGCGACGGGCGATGCCCGTTGCAATCCACGCAAGCGGATCGCTGTCACACGGCACGATTACGCGTTCGGCCCGGACACAGCGTGTGCCGGGCCATTTTTCGTACGTGTGACGGATCAACGCGTGACGTTGCGTTTCGGGAACAGGCACGGATGGGTCTTCACGTAGAAGTTCGGATTGCCGCAGCGATGCCCCGCATAGTCGATCTGCTCGCCAGGCATCAGGCCGGTCGGCACTGAATTGCGCGCGGCCTTCGGTGCGGACGATCCGGCCATTCCGGTATCGGGACGGGATGAGGCGCAACCGGCGACCAACGGGGCAATCAGCAGGGCAAACAACGACAGGCGAATGGCGAGGCGATCCACGATCTGGTCCGGAACGAAAGTCGAAACGAGACCGCCCGCCTTCCATGCCGGCGCGGCGAACGGTGCGCATGCCGTCGACACCATCGGCCGTCGGCAAGCGCCATGCTCCGCTCTCCGCTCATCGCACGCATGACCCGAACATGACGATTGCGTCATGTCGGCGCGGCCCGCACGTTGCACACGCCGCCACGCAATCTGACGGATTTTTCATCTGCCGATCACGGTCACGCTCGGCTGTTTTCGCATACTGGGTCCATGGATCGCCACCCGGCGGCCCCACCAAGGAGAACTCAATGAAAACGGTAAAACTCGCTGCCCTGTTCGTCACCGCGACGCTGTCGCTCGGCATCGCCTCGCAAGCCGCGTTCGCGCAAACTCAAACGCAGGGCAAGACCCGCGCGGAAGTCATCAACGAACTGAAGCAGGCGCAGCACGACGGCGTGGTGCCGACGAGCAAGACGCAGTACCCGCCGGCCAGCGAGATCGTCGCGCGCAACAAGGAGCTTCACGGGCTTTCGGTACATGCCGGCGAGAAGGCGCCGCAGGCCGACAATCACGACAGCCTCGCGACCCGCTGATGGCGGTCAGGCGCGGACGCTGCCGCGCGATCGCAGGCAGCGTGCCGCGCACCGCCGTATCGCAGCGAACGCGCGGCCGTGCCGGCGTGCGATCTCAAGCATGGGCCGCCGGCACCGTGTTCGGCGCGACCTGCGGCCGCTGCGGAAAGCGCAGCCAGAATGTCGTGCGCCGGCCGGGATCGCTGTCGACGCCGCATTCGCCGCCATGATTGTTCATGATCGACCGGACGATCGCGAGGCCGAGGCCCGTCCCCGACGCCGAGTTGTGCCGCGACGGATCGACGCGATAGAAGCGCTCGAAAATCCGCGCGACATGCTGCGCATCGATGCCCGGCCCCGTATCCGATACGGCGATCGTCGTCGCGCCGGCCTGTTCCGAACAATCGATCGTCACGACGCTGCCGCGCGGCGCGTACGCCAGCGCATTGGACAGCAGGTTGCTCAACGCGCGCTGGTACAGCGTGAGATCCGCATCGACCCATGCGTAACCGTCGACCTTCACCGACACGCCCGCATCCTCCGCAAGCGGCTCGTAATAGCCGGCGACACGCGAGGCTTCCTCGGCCGCATCGAGCCGCCGCACGTCGATCGACGTGCCGGCCTGCTCCGAGCGCGCGAGGAACAGCATGTCTTCGATCATCCTCGACAGCCGCTGATACTCGTCAATGCTCGACTCGATCACGCTCCGGTATTCGTCCGCGCTACGCGGCTGCGACAGCACGACCTGCGCGGCCGCCTGCAGGTTCGTGAGCGGCGTGCGCATGTCGTGCGCGAGATTCGACGAGAACTGGCTCAACCGCGTAAACGATTCGTCCAGGCGAGCAAGCATCCCGTTGAACGCATGCTCCAGCTCCTTCAGTTCGCCTGACGTATCGAGTTCCGGCAGCGGATGAGCCAGGCGGCTCGTCGACATCTGCTCGGCCCGCGCCGCGAAGCGCCGGAGCGGGCTCAGCCCGAGCGCCGCGATGCCGTATGCGATCGCGGCCGCCAGCACGACGCCGAACACCTCGATCACGACGATCGTATAGGCATGCGTGCGCAGCAGCAGCACGTCGGCGCTGCGGTCGTACTGCACCGCGACGCGCACGACGGGCGCGCCCGCGCCGGCGAGCGGCACGGTCATCACCAGATACTGGTGCCGCACGCCGGGCGGCGCGACGAATACCGGGAGGCGGCCCGCATCCGTCGACAGCAGCGGCGCGTAGGTCCGGAATCCCGGCGTGCCGACGATGCGCGTGCCGGCCGCATCGTAGATCGCCAGATCCATGTTCGGATGCCCATGCAACTGGTCGACCCACATATCGGGGTTGCGCGCGACGTCGGCCGTCGAGCGCGCCTCCGCCAGGTGCGTGCCCAGCGCGGCCGAAATACCGGCCATCTGCTCGGCCGCCGTCGTCTCGATGCGATTGCTCAACGCCTCGTACAGCGCGACGCCGCTCGATGCGAGGATCACCGACGTCGACAGGATGATCAGCGCGGTCAGGCGTCCGCGCAGCGTGCGCGGCAGCAGGCGCGCGATCATTTCGCCGCGCCGTCGCGCACTTCGAGCACGTAGCCCATCCCGCGCACGGTGTGGATCAGCTTCGGTTCATAGGCGTCGTCAATCTTCGAGCGCAGTCGCCGGATCGCGGAATCGACGACGTTCGTATCGCTGTTGAAGTTCATGTCCCACACCTGCGACGCGATCGTCGCGCGCGGCAGGATCTCGCCTTCGCGACGCATCAGCAGCCACAGCAGCGCGAATTCCTTCGCGGTCAGCAGGACCGTGTCGCGCTGCCGCATGGCCTTGCGGCGCGTCAGGTCGAGTTCGAGATCGGCCACGCGCAGCGTGTTCGAATCGCGCGGCTGGCCGCGCCGCAAGATCGACTTGATGCGCGCGGTGAGTTCGACGAAGTCGAAAGGCTTGGCCAGGTAATCATCAGCGCCGAGTTCGAGCCCCTTCACGCGATCGCCGACGTCGTCGCGCGCGGTGAGGAACAACACGGGCGTCGACTTGCTGCGGCGCAGGTTCTGCAGCAGCGTCCAGCCGTCCTGCCCCGGCAGCATTACGTCGAGCACGAGCAGGTCGTACTCCTCGGTCTCGGCCTGGTGCTGGCCCGTGATGCCGTCCTCCACCCAGTCGACGACATAGCCGGCTTCGGTCAGGCCCTTGCGCAGATAGGCGCCCGTTTTCGGTTCATCCTCGACAATCAGAATTCGCATCACGCATTACCCTTGAAGAAACCCAGCCGCCGCAGCACGCCCGCGCCGAACCCGCCGCGCAAGATCGCGCGCCACGACACCGCGTGGCTCACGCGGTACAGCACCGGCAGCACCAGCAGCGTCAGCGCCGTGGACGACAGGATACCGCCGATCACGACCGTCGCGAGCGGGCGCTGCACCTCGGCGCCGGTGCCGCTCGCGAACGCCATCGGCAGGAAGCCGAGCGACGCGACGAGCGCGGTCATCAGCACGGGCCGCAGCCGCGTGAGCGCGCCTTCGCGCACGGCCGCGTCGAGCGGCATCCCTTCGTCGCGCAGGTTGCGGATGAACGAGATCATCACGAGCCCGTTGAGCACCGCGACGCCCGACAGCGCGATGAAGCCGACCGCCGCCGTGATCGACAGCGGAATCCCGCGCAGCCACAGCGACACCACGCCGCCGCTCAGCGCGAACGGAATGCCGGTGAACACCAGCAGCCCGTCCTTCACGTTGTTGAACATCACGAACAGCAGCAAGAACACCATGAACAGCGCGAGCGGCACGACGAGCTTCAGCCGCTCGCTCGCACTCTGCAACTGCTCGAACTGGCCGCCCCACGACACCCAGTAGCCGGCCGGCACGCGCACGTCCTGCTGCAGCTGCTCGCGCGCGTCGGCGACGAACGAGCCGACGTCGCGGCCACGCACGTTCGCGCTGACGACGACGCGCCGCTTGCCGTCCTCGCGGCTGATCTGGTTCGGGCCCGGCGCGACCTCGATCGTCGCGAGTTCGGCCAGCGGCACGTACGGCGCCTGCGCGAGCGGCGCGCTGGCGCCCGCGGCCGGCGCGGGCAGCGCGATCGGCAGCCGCTTGATCGCCTCGATGTCGGAGCGCAGCTCGTCCGGCAGCCGCACGACGATGTCGAAGCGCCGGTCGCCCTGGAACAGCGTCCCCGCCTTCTGCCCGCCGACGGCCGCGGCCACCGTATCCTGCAGGTCGGCGACCGTCACGCCGTAGCGCGCGAGCTTGTCGCGGTCGAGGTTGACGGTCAGCACGGGCAGGCCGGTGGTCTGCTCGACTTTCACTTCGGAAGCGCCCGGCACCTTCTGCAGCGCGGCCGCGATCTGCTCGCCGGTCTGGTTCAGCACCGCCATGTCGTCGCCGAAGATCTTCACCGCGACGTCGCTGCGCACGCCCGAGATCAGCTCGTTGAAGCGCAGCTGGATCGGCTGCGAGAACTCGTACGCGTTGCCCGGCAGTTCCGCGAGCGCCGCCTCGATCTCGCGCACGAGCCGATCGCGCGGCTTCTTCGGGTCGGGCCACCGGTCGGCCGGTTTCAGCATGATGTAGCCGTCAGACAGGTTCGGCGGCATCGGATCTGCCGCGATCTCGGCCGTGCCGGTGCGCGCGAACACGCGCTCGATTTCCGGGAAGCGCGCCTTCAACGTCTTCTCGATCGCCTTCTGCATCTCGACCGACTGCGACAGGCTCGTCCCGGGAATCCGCAGCGCGGCGACCGCGAGATCGCCCTCGTTCAGGCTCGGGATGAACTCGCTGCCGAGCCGCGTCGCGAGCCCGAGCGTTGCCAGCACGATCGCACCGGCGCCGAGCATCACGCGCGCGGGGCGGGTCATGAACGCGGCGAGCACCGGCTCGTACGCGCGCCGCGCCCAGCCCATCAGCCGGTTCTCCTTCTCCTCGACCCGCTCGCCGATGAACAACGCGACGGCCGCCGGAATGAACGTGACGGTCAGCACCATCGCACCCGCGAGCGCCATCACGACGGTCACGGCCATCGGATGGAACATCTTGCCTTCGACGCCGGTCAGCGCAAAGATCGGCAGGTACACCACCATGATGATCAGTTGCCCGAAGATCAACGCGCGCCGCGCTTCCTGCGACGCGCCGAACACTTCCGCAAAGCGCTCGTCGCGCGTGAGCGGCCGCCCGGCCGCCGACTGAGCATGCGCGAGCCGCCGCACGCAGTTCTCGACGATCACCACCGCGCCGTCGACGATGATCCCGAAATCGAGCGCACCGAGACTCATCAGGTTCGCGCTCACCTTCGCGTTGACCATGCCGGTGAAAGTCATCAGCATCGACAGCGGAATCACGAGCGCGGTGATCAGCGCCGCGCGGATGTTGCCGAGGAACAGGAACAGCACGGCAATCACCAGCACCGCGCCTTCGAGCAGGTTCTTCTTCACCGTCGCGACGGCTTTCTCGACGAGCACCGTGCGGTCGTACACGGGAATCGCCTTCACGCCGGCCGGCAGCGTGCGGTTCACGTCCTCCATCTTCGCGGCGACGGCCTTCGCAACGGAGCGGCTGTTCTCGCCCATCAGCATGAACACCGTGCCGAGCACGACCTCCTCGCCGTTCGACGTCGCGGCGCCAGTACGCAGCTCGCGGCCGATGTCGACCTGCCCGACCTCCTTCATCCGCACCGGCACGCCGCCGACGTTGGTCAGCACGATGTTCGCGATGTCGTCGACGGTGCGCGCCTGGCCCGGCACGCGCACGAGATACTGTTCGCCGCGCTTTTCGATGTAGCCGGCGCCGACGTTGTCGTTGTTGCGCTCCAGCGCGCGCACGACGTCGGCGAGCGTCAGCCCGTACGACATCAGCTTCGCCGGATTGGGCGCGACGCGGTATTCCTTCACGTAGCCGCCGATCGAGTTCACCTCGGTCACGCCGCGCACGTTGCGCAGCTGCGGCCGGATGACCCAGTCCTGCAGCTCGCGCAGGTCGGCCGCCGTATAGCGCGTGCCGTCGGGCTTGCGTGCGTTGGCGTCGGCCTCGACCGTCCACAGGTAGATCTCGCCGAGGCCGGTCGACGTCGGTCCCATCGCGGGTGCGATGCCGGCCGGCAGCTTGTCCTTCGCTTCCTGGATGCGCTCGTTGACGAGCTGCCGCGCGAAATAGATGTCGGTGCCGTCCTTGAAGATCACCGTGACCTGCGACAGCCCGTAGCGCGAAATCGAGCGCGTCTGTTCGAGGCCCGGCAGCCCGGCCATCACCGTCTCGACCGGGTAGGTGATGCGCTGCTCGGCCTCGAGCGGCGAGTAGCCGGGCGCGGCCGTGTTGATCTGCACCTGCACGTTGGTGATGTCGGGCACCGCATCGATCGGCAGCTTCTGGTAGCTGAACACGCCCAGCGCGGCCACGGCCGCGATCGCCAGCATCACGAGCCAGCGGTGCGCAATCGCAAAGCGGATCAGGCGTTCAAACATGGCAGGATTCCTTGAGGCGGGGACCGGCCACTGCGTGGGCCGTCGGTGCGTGACGTTCATTCATGTTCCGCACTCCCCTTGCCGAGCTCGGCCTTCAGCACGAAGCTGTTCGAGGCCACATATTCCTGGCCCGGCTTGAGCCCCTTCAGCACTTCGGTCGCGCGTTCGTCGCGCCGCCCCGTCTCGACGGCCTGTGCGACGAAGCCCTTCGGCGAGCGCACGAATACCGACGGCACGCCGTCGACGTCTTGCAGCGCGTCGCTCGTGATCGCGAGCGCAACGGCCTGCTTGCCCGCGTCGACCGACACGTTCACGAACATCCCCGGCCGCCACACGCCGTCCGGGTTCGGCAGCACGACGCGCGCGGGCGCGGTGCGCGTCTGTTCGCCGAGCAGCGAGCCCACGTAAGCGATCGGGCCGCTCGAGCGCGATTCGAATGCGGTCGCGCTGACGGTCGCGTCGCGGCCGACACGCACGTCGTTCAGCCGCTGCGCGGGCACGGCCATCTCGGCCCACACCGTCGACAGGTCGGAGATCACGAACATGCTCGCGTCGGCCGCGATCGCTTCGCCGGGCGTCGCATGCTTCTCGACGATCGTGCCCGCAAACGGCGCGCGCAACTCGTAGCGATTCAGCGCGCCCGCGCCCGCCGGCGCGTTCAGTGCGGCCAGTTTCTGCCGCGCGTTCTGCACGGCGATCTCGGCCTCGCGCAACTGAACCTGCGCCTGCTGATAGTCCTGTTCCGCCGAGATGCGCTCCTGCCACAGCGTGCGTTCGCGTTCATAGGTCGCGCGCGCACCCGACAACCGGCGTTCGGCGGTCAGTAGTTCGCTGCGACGGTCCGCGAGATCGGTGCTCGCGATCACGGCCAGCACCTGCCCCTTCGCGATGTTCTGCCCGAGCGACACCGACACCTGTTCGACGATGCCGGCCACGCGCGGCACGACGTGCGCGGTGCGATCCTCGTTGAATTTGATCTCGCCCGGGAGCTGGAACGGCGTGGCGATCTGCGCGGGGCCGGCCTTCGCGAGCGCGATCTTCGACGTCCGCAATTGCGCGTTGGTCAGCGCGATCGCGCCGTCCGCGCGGGCGAACGGGAACGACGCGGCCTGGTTGCCCGCCTTGATGTCGATCGTCGCGTCGAACACGTGCGGCTTCGCGATCGACTGCGCCGAAACGAACTTCTGGCCTGCCGCGTCGAAACGCATGGGTTCGTGTGAGCGGTCGTACCGCACCAGCGTGCCGGACACCGCAACGCCCTTATCGACCGGCTTGCCGTCGACGAACGGATAGACGACGAGCCGCGCGTCGCCGGGCTTTTCCGTCATCACGATCTCGACGGACAGTTTGCCGCGCGTGAGCACGACGCCACCGTGCGAGCCGGTGCCAACGCCGTCGGCCGCCTGTGCGGCTTCGGTGCCCGCGGGGGCGGACACACTGCCTCGCGTGACGGCGAGCGCGCCGAGCACGATCCCGACGCCGCCGAGCACGGCCGCCGCAATGATGAAGATTCTGCTGCGTGACATGATGATCCTTCAGGTAAGAAGCGCGGCTATTGCGCGACGGCCGCGAGCGGCGTCCCGACGAGCCGGCCGATGTCGGCGCGGGCCGCATGCGCGTCGGCGAGCGCGCGCACGTATTGCGATTGCCCCTGGAACAGCGTGCGCTGCGCGTCGAGCACGTCGAGGAAGCTGAACTTGCCGAGCTCGTAGCCACGCGACATCGCGTCGAGCGCGCGCCGCGCGCCGGGCAGGATGTCGGTCTTCAGCCGCCGCGCTTCCTGCGCCGCCGCGTCGAAATTCGCATACGCCTGTGCAAGTTCGAGCCGCAGCCGCGTACGTTCGCGGTCGAGATCGGCATTCGCGCGCTCGGCCTTGTGCGTCGCTTCGAGCAGCGCGCCACGGTTCGTGTCGAACAGCGGAATCGGAATCGACACGCCGACGACCGCCTGGTTGTCGGGCACGCCGCCGGTCGTCACCCGCTTCACGCCCGCGCTGACCGTCACGTCGGGAATACGCCGCGCGCGTTCGAGCGACACGGCCGCGTTCGAGCGCAGCATCTCCGCACGCGCGACGCGGGCGAGCGGCGCGTCTTCGAGCTGCGCGGTCAGCGCCGACAGCGGCTCGACCGCAGGCACCGTTTCCAGATCGCCGAGCGCGACGCGCCGGTCGCCGCGCGCTTCACCCATCGCCGCATTCAGCTTCTCGCGCGCGACGTCGACACGGCCGCGCGCGGTCGTCACCTCGATCTGCACGCCGGCCGCCGCCACCTGCGCCTTGGTCGCCTCGACCGGCGACACCTTGCCGGCCTGCGCGCGGCGCCCCGCGAGGTCCGCCGAGCGCGCGGCGATCGCGGCCGACTCTTCGGTAACCTGAAGTTGCCGCTGCGCGGCAAGCAATCCGTAGAACGCCGCGATCACATCGGCGCGCACAGCGGCAACCTGCTCGTCGAGCGACGCGTTCGCGGCCTCCCGGCTGTACGATGCGACGTCGAGCCGCGCGCGACGCTTGCCCCCGAGCTCGAGGGTCTGGTTGATCAGCGCGGTCGACGTGCGTTCCGCGCGGCTGAAGCCTTCCTGCAGGAACGACACTTCCGGATTGGGACGTGCGCCGGCCTGCATCAGCGCGCCGGCCGATGCATCGACGTCCGCACGCGCGCCGCGCAGTGCCGGGTTGTTGCTGGCTGCCGCCGCGAGCGCGTCGGACAGCGTCAGCGACGGGGAAGAAGATATGTCGGACGGCGACGCGGCACCGGAAGCCGTCGGGGCCAAGGCCTGGGCCGGTGCCGTGACCTGCAGCGACTGCGCATGGGCCGTCGCGGCCGTCGCGAAGACGACGGCCACGGCGAGGGTGAGCTTGAGCATGTTCGGTTCTGCGATAACGGTTCGCACCGATGCTACGGATCGGGTGCAGTGCGAACATGAGCCGAAGATGACAATTCCGTCATGTTGAATGCGACGGAGTGCGGACGTGCGGCGTCCTGCGGCAGCAGGATCCGCTTCGTAGATCAGAGGATTTCAGTGAATGTGCGGTGCGATTGCCGCGCGGAAGAAAAATGAGGCCCGGCCAGCCGACACTGCCGGCTCGTCAATGTCCGGCACGCAGCGTTACACGCTGCCCCGCTTCGCGCGCCGGCGTTGCACCAGCCAGTCGAGCAGGTCTCGTCCGTCGCGTTCGCCGAACCAGCGCGCGTGCCCGAGCAGGTAGCCGTCGTACGCGATGTCGACGATCGCCGGGGCGTCGATGATGCACCCGAAATACGCGACCTCCGACAGCGCGAACTCCACATGCACGATCGGCAGCATCGCGACCAGCGCCGCGTACGCATCGTCGCTCAGCGGTTCGAGCGATTCGTAGCCGTCGAGCAGCGCATCGATGTGCGCGTATTCGATGCGGCGCGCATCGGCCGGCGCCATCCAGTCGATCGCATTGCGCTCGATCGCCAGCGCGACGTCCATCACCGCGCACGTGCGATCGGACAGGCCGAAGTCGAGCACCGTGCGCACCCGCGCGCCGGGGCCGGCATCGGTCCACAGCAGGTTCGACGCATGCCAGTCGCCGTGCGTCCACAGCGGTGGCAGCGCGGGCAGCAGCGGCACGAGGCGCGCATGATACGGGCCGATCGCATCCGCCACAGCGCCACGCCAGTCGCGCGTGCCGAGCGCGCGCACCAGCAGCGGCTGCGCATCGACCCAGCGTTCGAGCGCGCCCGCCAGATCGGTGGACGACAGCACCCGGAAACTCGACAACAGCGTGCGCACGGGTCGCGCCGGCGCATCGTAGCCGGCCGACGCGCGATGCAGTTCGGCCAGTGCGCGGCCGGCCGCGTACGCATGCGAAGCATGGGTGAACGGCTGCCACGACATCACGCCGCGATACGCGTCGACACCGGGCGCGACCGCGTGCACTTCGTAGGTCCAGTCGCCGGATGCAAACGCGGTCGCACCGTCGCGACCGGCGAGCACGTCGGCAACCGGAATGCCGCGTTCACGCAGATGCGCGATGAAGCGATGCTCTTCCTCGAGCCCGGCGACATCACGCAGGCTCACGTGATGACGCTTGACGAACAGCGTGCGCTCGTCTGTCGTGCGCACCAGCACGGCCGCCGAGAACGGCCGCGGGCTGTGCCACGCAAGCCGCGCCGGCGCGCCGACGCCATCGATCCGCGCGAGCACGCCCGCGACTTCGTCGTGCGTCATCAGCGGCCAGTCGCGTTCGGCCTGCTCGCCGTCGACGCCGAATTGCGGCGGGGCGACGTCCCGCGCGTCGGCAGCGTCACGCGACGCAGGCGCGTTCGGCTCGAGAGGAAATGTCATGGACGACGCAGCTCCGTAGTTGAATCGGCCCGTGAATCAGCCCGCCGGGCTCGCCGTTGCACGCAGCGCGTCGGCCGTCCGGCTCCAGTCGCGCCAGCCGATGACGGCGAGCGCGATGAACAGCGCATAGAGTCCGGCCGTCAGATACAGTTCCTTGAACACGAACATCCCGACATACACGACGTTCACGACGATCCACAACCCCCACGACGCGATGTAGCGCCGCGCGGTCCAGTATTGCGCGACGAGGCTGAACGCGGTCAGCGACGCATCGACGAACGGCAGCGCCGCATCGGTCCAGCGCGCCATCATTCCGCCGAGCAGCGCGCTGCCGACAACGGCCGCGATCAGGTCGGGCAACATCTGCCGGGGCCGCACGCCGGTGACGGGCGCGACGTCGCCTGCCGGCGCCGCGCCGCCGCTCGCCTCGAGCGTACGCTGCGCGATCCAGCGGCGCCAGCCGTACACCTGCAGCACCGCGAACGCGCCCTGCAGCAGCATGTCGGAATACAGCTTCGCGTCGAAGAAGATCCAGCCGTACAGCGCGACCGACGCGAGCCCGACCGGCCAGCACAGCATGCGCCGCTTCGCGGTCAGCCAGATCGCGAGCGCGCTGACGATCACGCCGGCGATTTCGAGTGGGGACATCGTCTGTACTCTCCTGGTTGGCTGCCGGGGCCGCGCATCACGCGGCCGGGTCCGGACGATCAGAAATCATAGGTCAACGATACGCGGGCGGTGCGCGGCGCGCCCGGGAACAGGTACGCGTCGCCCTGCTGCTCGCCCGCGTCGCGCCAGTAGAACTTGTTGAACAGGTTGTCCACCGACACGCGCAGCACCGTGCGATGGCCCGCGATCTTCGTCGTGTAGCGCGCGCCGAGATTGAACACGAACCACGACGGCACGCGCGCGGTGCCCTCTTCGTTCGCGTTGCGGCCCGCGCTGTATTCGACGCCGCCGAGCATGTTCAGTCCCGCGACGCCCGGTACCGCGTAGTCCGCATACAGCGACGCGCGCAGCGCCGGCACGTTGATGATCTGGTGCCCTTCGTACGCCGGCGAACCCGAATCGTACGCGCGCGCGCGAATCGCCGCGACGCTCGCCGTCAGCGACAGCCGCTCGGTGAGCCGTCCGGCCGCGCCGAGCTCGATCCCCTGGTGGCGCTGCGTGCCGCGCTGCACGAAGGTATAGCTCGTGCCGGACGCATCGGGATCGGCGAACTGGAACGGCTTGCTGATCGAGAACACGGCGGCCGTCAGACTCAGCCGGTCGAGCCAGTCGTATTTCGCGCCGAGCTCGAACTGGTGCGATTCGACCGGCGGCAGGAACGCATACGCGTTGGTCGCGCGCACCGGCGCCTGGTCGCCGAGCGACAGCGCCTTGCTGTACGACGCGTACAGCGACAGCACGTTCACCGGCTTGTAGACGAGCGCGACCTGCGGCAGGAACACCGAGCGATCGGTGTGCGTCGCCTCGCCGTCGAGGCTGCTCCAGCTGCGCTGGCGCAGCAGCACTTCCTTGCCGCCGGCGAGCACCTGCCAGTGTTCGCCGATGCTGATGCGGTCGAGTCCGAACACGCCGTACTGCCATGAATCGAGCTGCGGATACGACGGCCCGGCCGTATTCGGCGACGGCGCGAACGCGACGTCGGGTCCATAGATGTTCTCGCTGCCCACATAGTCGTACACGGCGTTCGCCATGTGCACGACGCGGCGCTGCACGCTCACGCCGAGCGTCAGTTCATGGCGCAGCGGGCCCGTTGCGAACTTGCCCGTCGTCACCGCACGCAGGTCGTCGTTGCGACGGTATTCGCCGGGGCTGCGGAAGTCGTAGACGTCGTAGTCGCCGTTCGCGCCGAAGAAGAACGGCGACGTCGTGCCGGCCGCGCAGCTCGCCGCGTAATAGCAGCCGTACGCGAACGCGCTGTTGTCGTCGATCATCGTGCGGCTGCGACCCGCCGCGACATACGCCTTCCAGTCGTCGTTGAACTGGTAGTCGAAGCGCGCGTTCAGGTTCAGCGCATCGGTCGTCACCGGCTTCGCCCACGGCTGCGTGCCGAGCGCCTTCGACGTCGTCTTGACCGACGGCACGACGGTTCCGCCGAGCAACTGGTAGCCGGGCGCGGAACGCTGGATCCACTGCTGGAATTCGGCGTTGAGCTGCAGGCTCGCGCGTGGGCTGATGTCCCAGTCGGCGGCGATCGAGCCGAACGTGCGCCGTCCGTTCGTGCCGTCGATGTACGAGTGCATGTTCTCCTTCGCGGCATTGATCCGGAACCCGAACTGATGGTCGGGGCCGAAGCGGCGGCCGAGATCGACGGCCGCCGACGTCGAGCCGCGGCTGTCGACACCGCCCGTCACGCTCGCGACGTTCGCCGAGCGCTTCGTCACGAAGTTGATCACGCCGCCCGGCGCGACCACGCCGCTGTCGATGCCGGCCAGCCCTTTCAGGATCTCGACGCGCTCCTTGTTCTCGAGCGGCACGTTCTGCTCGCCGGACACCGTCAGACCGTCGATCCGGATCGCACTCGCGAGATCGACCGGGAAGCCGCGGATCGCGAAGCCTTCGAAATAGCCGACCGGCGCGTAGTCGTTGACGACCGATGCGTCGTTGCGCACCACGTCGCTCAGGCGCTTCGCCTGCTGGTCGTCGATCTGCGCGCGCGTGACGACGTTGACGGACGCCGGCGTGTCGCGCAGCGGCGCATCGTCGAGCCCCGTGACCGATGCTTCGCGCGCACGAAACGTGTTCTCGCGCGCGCCGGTAACCGTGATCGTCGGTAGCGCTGCGCTGCCGGAAGCGTCGGCGTCCGGCGCCAGTGCGTCGCCCTGTGCCGCAGCGGCCTGCGCCGCGAAAAGCGTGATGCCGAGACCGACGCCAAGCCCGGCCTTCGTGCGCCGCCGCCGTGCGGGCGCCGCTGTTGTTCTATTCACCGTCATTGTTCTGGATGGAAAACTCGCCACTCGACCCTGTCGAAACACTCGAAACTCGTTATGCAACCGCGAAGCGCGACCTCGCGCAAGAATCCGCAACGGTCCCTGCGGCCGCCGGGCACGAACGTCGACACGACATTCGCCAGACGAGTCGGACGATCGGGCCGCATGCGTGCCGATCGATCGGGAAAGCGCAGGATGGGACATCGGATGACGATGAAGCGCCGGGCAACGACGCAGCCGTCGACCGCTTCGTCGGGGGCGTGTCGGGCGGACGGCGGCATCGCGCGGTCTTGTCATGCGGGGGGACGCTTCGAACGCCCCGTCACGGGCGCGACGTACTTGCGCGCGCCATTCGCTGGAACGGCGGCGTGCCCGTCGCGCACGACATCGCGGCGCGGCGCGCATTTTACCCCGGGCGGGGCCGACCGCCCTGGAATCGGGCAAATCGGAGGCGTGGAAGGCGGGAACGGAAACCGCGCGACTCACGCGGCACGGCGACGGTGCCGATGTGCGCGTGACTGGCGTTGTGCGCGGCCACGTCGATGACCGGCACAGTCACGTGCCGGTCACGCGGCGGGAAACCGGAGCGGGAACGTTCGCCCGCCCGCGATTCGGCGGTCGGTCAGAACCCCTGCATCGTCGCGGTCGGATCGACGACCAGATGCACGACACCGTAGATGACCGCGCCGACGAGCAGCGCGAGCACGATCGCCACGAACGGCAACAACGTGTAGTTGACGTTCGCGAGATCGGCGGCGTGCGCCTTGCTGTTGCGTACGCCGAAGAAACTCCACAGGACCAGCTTGATCATGCCGAGCAGTTTCATGGTTATGCTCCTTTCATCGAATCGGTTGACGCTATCGTCGATCCGACAGGTCTCCGGAAAAAGAAGCAGATGCGCGCGCTTTTCACGCAGCAGGCCGCCTGCGGCGGCATGTCGCATGGGTTGTTCAGCGGTCGAGCACGAGCGGCTCCGTGGCACCTTCCGCCGGCCGCGCGACGCACAGCAGCGCGCAGCCGGGTTCGACCGTCGCATCGGGCGGCTGCACGTAATCGACCGCACCGGACAGCACGCGCGTCGCGCACGTACCGCACGCCCCCGACCGGCATTCGGACGGCACCGCCACCCCCTGGTCTTCGGCGAATTCGAGCAGCGTACCGTCCTCGGGCGTCCAGGCGGCGGCGTCGCGCGCCGAGCGGCGGAACACGACGGGCATGCTTGCCACGGCCGCCGCCGCTGCCGTGCGGGCCACGCCGCGCACGACGCTCGACGGTCCGAACGCCTCGAAGCGGATCCGCTCGTCCGGCACGTTCAGCGCGCGCAATCCGTCGTACAAATCGCGCATGAACGCGGACGGCCCGCACAAGTAGAAGTCGTAGTCGTCGAACGGCAGGATGCGCTTCAGTTGCGCGACGTCGATGCGGCCCGGTCGCGCCGCGCCGTCGCGCTGCGGCCGGCTGTCGAACCAGTGCAGCGATACGCGGGCGTCGGCGTCCGCGATGCGCGTCAGTTCCGTCGCGAACGGCCGGTCGGCCGTATCACGCGCGCCGTGCACGAACACCACGCGGCGCGACGGTGCGTCGTCGGCCAGCGCGCGGCGCAATATCGCGATCATCGGCGTGATGCCGATGCCGGCCGACACCAGCACGGCCGGACGCGGGCTCGCGACGTCGAACGTGAAGCGGCCGCGCGGCATCTGCGCGTCGAGCGTCATCCCGGCGCGCGCATGGTCGTGCAACCAGGCCGATACACGTCCTTCGCGCTTCACGGTGATCCGGTAATGCGACGCGCCGGGCGCATCGGACAGCGTGTAGCTGCGGATCGTCGGTACATCGCCGTCCGGCAGCGCGACGCGCAGCGTCAGATGCTGACCGGCTTCGTAGGCCGGCAACGCGCCGCCATCCGCCGGTTCGAAATGAAACGAGCGGATCGCGCGCGCTTCGTCGACGATCTTCGCGACGCGCAGCGGGCGCCAGGTGGAGGGCGATGCCGATGCCGACGATGAGACAGACGCCGCCACCGCCCCGCCCGCGCTCGCCGCCCCCGCCATCCCCGCAAACTGCGGCGCCCGCTCGACCGCCGACCACCGGAACGGCAGCACGCCGCGCGTGCGCCGCACTTCCCGCACATGAAACCGCACGACCCGTTGCGCGCCGTCGAACGACGCAACGAGCGGCCCGTCCCACACGATCTCCGCCCGCGCGGCGACATACAGCAGGTCGCCGCTGTCGAAGTCGACGAACAGCAGCCCCGCGCGCGGATCGTGCTGCAGGTTGCCAAGCGTGTTGAAGAAGCGATTGCCGCTGAAATCGGGCGTCGTCAGCGTCTGCGCGTCGTCGACGCGCACGAAGCCCGGCATGCCGCCGCGATGCGACACGTCCGCGCCGCGCGCGGCGCCCGCACCGGCCGACGTGTTCGCACTCGCGACGAAGAACGTATCGGCCTGCGCGAGCAGCGCCCGGTCGGCATCGGTCAACCGGTCCGACACGTCGGCCTCGCCGAGCGCATCGCCTTCGCGCGCCACGAACGTCGGCTTGCGCCCCTGGATGTACTTCGCACAGTTGCCGAAGCTCTGCTCGACCGCGATCGTCAGCGCACCGCCGTCTACCGCGCGCACGATGCCGTTCACGCGATTGCGCCGGCGCGTGTCGAACTCGATCCCGAGCCCGCCGAGCGGCGCGCCCGGCTGCCACGCGCCCGCCAGCGGATCGCCGGGCAGCGCATCGCCGTCGATGCGCAGCGTGCGCGCGTCCGGCGCCGTCACGAAGCCGGGCATCCCGACCCGCAGTGTCGCCCACGGCTGCCCGCCCGCATCGACGCCGCCGAGCACGAAGAACGGCAACTGCGCAAAGAACGCCCGGTGCTGGTCCGGCATGAAGCGGCGAATTCCGCGCCGGCCGGCCGTGCCCGCGGCCTCCGTCACGCCCGCGCGCTGCTGCACGGCAAGTTCGCCCGCATGAAACGGCGCAACGTCGAGTTCCCAGCCCGGTACGGCGGCGGTCGGCGTGGTCATCGCGTTCTCCCGGTAAAGGCGCGGCTTCGCGTCAGGCGGCAAGCAGGCCGGCGCGGGTCGGCGGCATCGCGACGAAACCCGGCAGGGCCTCGACGCGGGCGAGCCACGCGCGCACGTGCGGATACGGTTCCAGCGACACGCCGCCTTCCGGCGCGTGCGCGATGTACGTGTAGGCGGCAATGTCGGCGATCGTCGGCTGCGCGCCAGCGGCGAACGGCTTGCCGGCGAGTTCGCCGTCGATCACCGCGAGTACCTTCGCGGCCGTGCGCATGGCGGCGTCGTGATCGAGCGGCGCGCTGAACACGGTGACGAGCCGCGCTGCGGCCGGCCCGGACGCGATCGGCCCGGCCGCGTACGACAGCCAGCGCTGCACGGTCGCCGCGCCGGCGGCATCGTCGGGCAGCCAGTGCGCGTCGCCGTAGCGCTTCGCGAGATAGACGAGGATCGCGTTCGAATCGGCGAGCACGGTGCCGTCGTCGTCGATCACCGGCACCTGGCCGAGCGGATTGAGCGCGAGGAACGCGGGTTCGCGCTGCGCGCCGGCCGCGAGGTCGACGTCGATCGTCTCGAACGGCAACCCGAGCAGCGACAGGAACAGCCGGACGCGATGCGCGTGCCCCGACAACGGAAACGAATAGACACGAGCCGGACGGGCGGGCTTGCTGGCGGCGGGCATGGAAAGGCTCCTGGATCTCGCGCCGCCGGGAATCGGCGACGAACGGCCCCAGCGTAGCGCTCGCCGTTCACGTCCAGAAGACGGATAATCGCTGAAACATTATCCTCTCCCATAGGACAATCGACGATGGCCGATCTGCGCGACGTGAACCTGAACCGGCTGGCGATCTTCGTCGCGGTGGTCGATGCCGGCTCGCTGACGGCCGCGGCCGAACGGCTCGGCCTCGCGAAAACGGTCGTCAGCACGCACATGCAGCGGCTCGAATCCGAGGTCGGCGCGAACCTGCTGGTGCGCACCACGCGGCGGCTGAGCGTGACCGATGCGGGGCGCGCGTTCTACGATGCGTGCCGCGACATCGTGCGCGCGACCGAAAGCGCGCTCGACGCGGTGTCGTCCGACACGGGGCCGCTGCGCGGCACGCTGCGGGTGAGCGTGCCGATCGACTATGGCTCGCTGGTCGTCGCGCCGGCCATCGTCGCGCTGCGCGACGTGCATCCGGGTCTCGACGTCGAGCTGATCGCGAACGACCGCATCGTCGATCTGGTCGCGGACAATCTCGACGTCGCGATCCGCATCGGCCGCCTCGCGGATTCGAACTATCGCGCGGTGCAGCTCGGCGAGTACGAGAAGTGGCTGGTCGCGAGCCCCGCGTTCGTCGCGCGGCACGGGCTGCCGCGCGATCCGGACGCGCTCGCCGCGCTGCCGTTCGTGATGCTGTCGACGCTGTCGCGCCCGCATACGCTCGAACTTCACGACCCGAGCGGCGGCCACACGTCGGTGCGCTGCATCGCGCCGGTCGTGTCGAACACGGCGACGGCCTGCCGTGCAATCGCGCTCGCGGGCGGTGGCTTCGGCCTCCTGACGGATTTCTCGATCGCGGAGGATGTCGCGGCCGGCCGGCTCGTCCGGCTGCTGCCCGCATGGCGCTCGGCGCGGGCCGGGATTCACGCGGTGTATCCGTCGACGCGGTTGCCTTCGCCGAAGGTGCGTGCGTTCATCGATGCGATGAAGGCGAGGATCGGGGACGCGCGGTCAGCGATGGCGGCACGATCGAAACGCTCGAGGGGGTGAAGCGTCGGATGGCTTTGCGACGCAACCGGATGCGAATCGCGCAAGTCCGTTCGTCACCGCATCCTAGCCCGCTTCCCGCAACGTCCCCAGCAGCACCTTCCTGCAACTCGCGACCATCTGCGCCTCCGGGTCGCGATAGCCGGTGAGCAGCCACGCCGCGCCGACGTTCGTCATCGCGCCGACCAGCGCGAGCCCGACCAGCCGCTGCTCGGTGCGCTCGGCGGGCGTCACGGCCTCGCCCGTCGCGCCGATCGCCATGATCAGCTTGCCGAAGTCGATCAGCATCCGCTGATACGTCATGTCGGTGTCGGCGCTCACGCCCATCACCTCGAGCAGCAGCACGCGCGCCGCGCACGGGTCGCGCAGGAATCCGAAGAATGCGGCGAGCCCCGCATCGATGCGCTCGCGCAAATCGCCGCCGCGCTCGGCCACTGCCCGCTCGACCGCGTCGTGCAACTGCTGCGCGTGATGCAGGTAGGTGCAGCGCAGCAGATCCTCGGTGCTGTCGAACGCCGCATAGAAATAGCGGTCGTTGAGCTTCGCTTCCTGGCAGATCGACCGCACGGTCGCCTTGCGGAAACCGACCGTGCCGAACACGCGCGTCGCCGCGCGGATCAGCGCATCGCGCCGCTCGGCCGCCCGCACCTCGGGCGCCACGCCACCGTATGCCCGGCCCCGTTTTTCCGTTTCGAGTGCTTTCTCCATTTCGCTATTTGACATCAGGACACCCGAAAACTAAAGTGGTGACGAACAACACCACAATAAGCGCGCCGCCGACGCAGCGCAAGCGGAACGGGAGGAACGACGGATGAAGGGTTTTTCCGGCAAGGTCGCCGCGATCACGGGCGCCGGTTCGGGCATGGGCCGCAGCCTCGCGGTCGAGCTTGCGCGGCGCGGCTGCGACGTCGCGCTCGCCGACGTCAACGAGGTCGGGCTCGCCGGCACGGCGGCCGCGTGCGCGACGCACGGCGTGCGCACGAGCACGCGTCGGCTCGACGTCGCCGATCGCGATGCGGTGTTCGCGTGGGCCGATTTCGTGCGCGCCGAACACGGCAAGGTCAACCTGATCTTCAACAACGCGGGCGTGTCGCTGGCCGCGAGCGCGGAGACCGCGCGCATCGCCGATCTCGAATGGATCGTCGGCATCAACTTCTGGGGTGTCGTGCACGGCACGCAGGCGTTCCTGCCGCATCTGCGCGCGTCGGGCGACGGGCACGTGATCAACACGTCGAGCCTGTTCGGGCTCGTCGCGATGCCGACGCAGAGCGCGTACAACGCGACCAAGTTCGCCGTGCGCGGCTTCACCGAGGCGCTGCGGATGGAGCTCGAACTCGACGGCGCGCCGGTCAGCGCGACCTGCGTGCATCCGGGCGGCGTCGCGACCAACATCGTCGACGCGAGCCGTGTCGACACCAGCATCCGCGCGCTCACGGGGCAGGACGAAGCAACCCACCGCCGTCAGGCGAATCGCCTGATCAACGCGACGACGGCCGACGATGCCGCTCGGCAGATCCTCGCCGGCGTCGAGCGCAACGCGCGCCGCGTGCTGGTCGGCGCCGATGCCCGCCGCCTCGACAAGCTCGCGCGCCTGCTCGGCGCCGGCTACCAGCGGCTGGTGCTGCGCCACGTGCGCCGTGCCCGCGCACGCAATCTCGAGCGCACCCATGCACCGGCCGCGCTCCCGACCACGCCGACCAAGGACGCCGCATGACCTCGACGACGACCGACCGGCGCGATGCGCCGTCCGCCTGCGGCGACAGCCGCGACCTCGACGTGCTGATCGTCGGCGCCGGCCTGTCCGGCATCGGTGCCGCCTATCACCTGAAGCAGCGCTGCCCGTATGCGAGCGTGGCGATCATCGAGGCGCGCGACGCGATCGGCGGCACCTGGGATCTGTTCCGCTATCCCGGCGTCCGTTCGGATTCCGACATGTTCACGCTCGGCTACAGCTTCCGCCCGTGGCACAGCGACAAGGCGATCTCGGACGGCCAGACGATCCTCGACTACGTCCGCGACACCGCGCGCGCGTATGGCATCGACAAGATGATCCGCTACGGCCAGAAGGTGGTCGCGGCCGACTGGGATTCGAATCGCGCACGCTGGACGGTACGCATCGAGCGCACGCGCGACGGCACGGTCGACACGCTCGCCTACACGTGCCGCTTCCTCTACATGTGCAGCGGCTATTACGACTACAACGGCGGCTACCTGCCCGACTGGGCCGGCATGGACTCGTTCGAAGGCCGAATCGTGCATCCGCAGCAATGGCCGAAGGACCTGTCGTATGCAAACCGGCGCGTCGTCGTGATCGGCAGCGGCGCGACGGCCGTCACGCTCGTGCCGTCGATGGCGGCCGATGCGAAGCACGTGACGATGCTGCAGCGCTCGCCGACCTACATCGTGTCGCTGCCTGCGCGCGACAAGATCGCGAACGCGTTGCGCCGCGTGCTGCCGTCCAGGCTCGCGCACCGGATCGTGCGCATGAAGAACGTACTGCTGACGATGTACCTGTACAACGTGTCGCGCCGCAAGCCCGAGCAGACCAAACGGTTCATCATCCGCGCGGCCGGCAAGCAGCTCGGCCCCGACTTCGACGTCGCGAAGCATCTGACGCCGCGCTACATGCCGTGGGACCAGCGCGTGTGCCTCGTGCCGAACGGCGACCTGTTCAAGTCGATCCGTGCGGGCCGCGCCTCGATCGTCACCGACGAGATCGAGCGCTTCACGCCGACCGGCCTGAAGCTGAAGAGCGGCCAGCAGCTCGACGCGGACGTGATCGTCACCGCGACCGGGCTGAAGGTGAAGATGCTCGGCGGCGCGCGCGTCACGGTCGACGGCCGCGCGGTCGATCTGCCACAGACCGTGTCGTATAAGGGAATGATGTACAGCGACGTGCCGAACCTCGCGTCGTCGTTCGGCTACACGAACGCGTCGTGGACGCTGAAGGCCGAGCTGATCGCGCGCTATGTGTGCCGGCTGCTGAACCACATGCGCGCGAACGGCTACGACACCTGCGTGCCGCGGCTCGGCGCCGGCGACCTCGGCGACGTGCCGGCCGTGAACCTGAGCTCGGGCTACATCCAGCGCGCGGCCGGCATCCTGCCGAAGCAGGGGCATCGCAAGCCCTGGAAATTCCATCAGAACTACGTGCTCGATCTCGCGTCGCTGAAATTCAGCGGGCTCGCCGATTCGGCGATGCAGTTCGAACGCCGCGCGAAAGCCGGCCCGGCCGCCGCGCCGGTTGCCGAACCCGTACTCGAATCCCGTTGAGGCCGACATGACCCATACGCTCCACCTGATCCAGAACGTGCTGCTCGGCGTCGTCGCGGTGCTCGCCGCGCTTGCGCTGTTTTCCGGCTACGTCGCGCGCCGCGTGACGCGCGCGTTTCCGCCCGAAGGCCGCTTCGTCGACATCGGCGGCGACCACATCCATTACGTCGAATACGGCAGCGGCCCGCCGCTCGTGTTCGTGCACGGGCTCGCCGGGCAGTGGCGCAACTTCGCGTACCTGCCGCTCACGCGGCTCGCGCAGCACCATCGCGTGATCCTCGTCGACCGGCCCGGCGCCGGCCGCTCGCTGCGCGGCGCCAGTTCGCAGGCGAACGTGTTCGCGCAGGCCCGCACGGTCGCCGCGTTCATCGACGCGCTGAAGCTCGACCGGCCCGTGCTCGTCGGCCACTCGCTCGGCGGCGCGATCGCGCTCGCGGTCGGGCTCAACCATCCGGAGCGCGTCAGCCGGCTCGCGCTGATCGCGCCGCTGTCGCACGAGCAGACCGAGCCGCCGGCGCCGTTCAAGCCGCTGATGCTGCCGTCGCCGCTGGTGCGCCGCTTCGTGTCGTGGACCTTCGCGATCCCGCTGACGATCCTGACCGGCCGCAAGGCCGTGAGCCAGGTGTTCGCGCCGGAAGCCGTGCCGCGCGACTTCCCGGTGAAGGGCGGCGGATTGCTCGGGCTGCGGCCGCACGTGTTCTACGCGACGGCAACGGACCTGCTGTCGGCGCCCGTCGACCTCCCTGCGATGGAGCGCCGCTACGCGGACCTCTCGTTGCCGGTCGACGTGCTGTATGGCCGCGCCGATCCGATCCTGAACTGGCGTACGCACGGCGAAGCGCTGGCGCGGAAGTCGGCGCGCGTGCGGCTGAAGGTCGTCGAGGGCGGGCACATGCTGCCGGTCACGATTCCGGACGCGACGGCCGACTGGCTGCTCGAAGTCGCCGCCGCGCCGGTCGAAGCGCCGACGCAGGGCGCACACGTCGAGCATTGATCGTCGGCGGGCCTGACGGCTGGCATGCGCCGTGTGCCGGTCAGGCTTCGTCGTCGGGCAGCGACAGCCCGAGCTCCGTCATGACCTCACGCGCGCTGCGGAACGCCTCGACCGCCGCCGGCGCGCCCGCGTACAGCGCGCTATGCAGCAGCACCTCGCGAATCTCGACGAGGCTCGCGCCGTTGTTGAGGGCGCCACGCACGTGGCCCTTCAGCTCCGCGCTGCGGCCGAGCGCGGCCAGCATCGCGCAGGTACAGAGGCTGCGCGTCTTCAGGTCGATCCCGCCGCGCTGCCACGTACTGCCCCACGCGTGCTCGTTCAGCCAGTTCTGCAACGGACGCGAAAAACCGTCGAGGTCGCGCATCGCGCGCTCGACGAACGCCTCGCCCATCACCTCGGTGCGGCGCGCCTTGCCCTGCTCCATGTCCTGTTCGCTCATGTCGTGTCCCTGTCTTGAGTCGTGGCCGCTTCGGCGTCGCCCGCGGCCGGGTTGGTTCACGTCATGTTCCCGGCGCACGGGCGTTTCGTCAAAGACGCCGGCCTCGGGTCGCGGCCGGCCACGTCACACACGGAACGTCGGGTCGAACGCTACGTAACATCCGGCCCGGCGTTACGGTTCCTTACGGGAACATCACGGCGAGCGCGTCGGCGCGTCTGGCGTCTCCGTCGCGCGAAACCGCCATTCCTCCGTTTAAATCGCGCCGATATTCCCGATTCCCACAACAATGCGCTGACGCATTTCGCGAAAGGTGTCATGGCGCGGAATTTGCAGTGATGGCCCGGACACAACTTCCAATGTCGAGGCCACCATGCACCATTACTTGAAAAAGACGGCGGTATCGCTGGCCGTCCTGTCGCTGCTCACACTGTACGGCTGCGGCTCGGTCGACGGACCGGTCACACCGTCGATCAAGCCGAGCTCGTCGGGTACGTCCGGCGGTGGTACCTCGGGCACCTCCGGTACGTCGGGTAGCTCCGGTACGTCGGGCACCTCCGGTACGTCGGGCACTTCCGGTACGTCGGGCACTTCCGGCACGTCGGGCACTTCCGGCACGTCGGGCACTTCCGGCACGTCGGGCACTTCCGGTACGTCGGGCACCTCCGGTACGTCGGGCACTTCCGGCACGTCGGGCACTTCCGGTACGTCGGGCACTTCCGGTACGTCGGGCACCTCCGGTACGTCGGGCACTTCCGGCACGTCGGGCACTTCCGGTACGTCAGGCACTTCCGGCACGTCGGGCACTTCCGGTACGTCGGGCACTTCCGGCACGTCGGGCACCTCCGGTACGTC
>NZ_CABVPN010000004.1 GCF_902499115.1 Burkholderia diffusa | reverse complement strand
ACTCGCGCACTGCATCGCGCCGTGTGCGCGGCCCCGTTTTACCTTGCGTTGCACATTCTGCTTGCATTTAGAACGTTATCCACCTGAATCAGATTGGGGCGCCGTCCTCGCTGCCGCGACTGCTCGAGCACACGCGTCACGCGAACACCCGTCAGCGAGAAGTCGACCTCGATGTGCGGGCACGCCCGGTTCCACATATCGATGATGGTCAACATTCGAATGCGGCGGCCATGCACCAGCGCGCAGCCGGTGCAACGCCGCCTTGCGAAGCCCCCTAACGCTTCGACGAGCGCCCGCGCGGTGCCGCCTTCGCAGTCGCAATCGATGAGGCTTGCGTCGACGCCAGTGCCGTCCGCTTGAACCAGGGCGAACCAAGCGTGGCCGCGCTCATGTCAGCCGCAGAGGCGAGCAACAGCGGTGCGAGCTCTTTCAGCCGGGATTCCGGCAAGCGGCTTGTCGGGCCGGCGAGGCTCACGATGCCGACTACTTCGTTCGTCACGGGATTACGCACCGCTGCCGCGATCGACGTCATACCGATCTCGTACGTCTCGATCGCCACGCCGTAGCCACGCTCGCGCGCACCCTTCAGGTCCTTCAGGAATTGCTGGATGGTCTTCGGCGCGCGCGGCACGTTCTGCGTCTTCGCGCTGAGCCCGCCCTGCTTCGACACCAGCTCGATCGCGCGCTCATCGGGCAGCGTCGCGAGCCATGCCTGGCCGCTCGCGGTGCAATGCAGCGGCGGCTGGCTGCCCATGTCCGGGTCGTAACGCAGGCCGGATTTCGCACCCTGCGCCTTGCCGACGAACGTGATGTGATCGTCCTCGACCACACCGAGCCGCGCCAGTTCGCCGGACGACTCGGCCAGGCGATCGAGCACCGGCTGGGAAATGTCGAACACCCCGCTCGTCGACAGGTAGATCAGCGCGAGCGACACCAGCTTCAGCGCCAGCATGTACTCGCCGTGCTCTTCATCCTGACGCACGAACCCTTCATCGATCAGCATCGACAGCAGGCGATGCGTGCCGCTGCGGGGAATGTTCAGCGTATCTGCAATGGTGGCCAGCGGCATGCGGCCGCCGTTCTTTGCCAGCAATTCCAGCACTGCGAGCGCACGCTCGAGATTTCCTGCCATGGCGCCTTCTCGTCCGTATGGTGAATGTCAAATAAGAACATAATTCCATACTGGAATTCAAGCGAATTTGCGCGGCGCCGAGACCGTGGCCGCGGCGCCGCGCCCGCCATCAATGGCCGGCCGCCCCGCTCACGGCCACGAACGTGCCGCGATGGCGCGCGCCCTTGAGCAGCACCGCTGCGCCGCCCACGGCCGCCGGCACCGCAAGCGCCGCGAAGACCTGGCCGAAGCTCCAGTTCGCATGGAGCATGGCCGCGCCCAGCATCGCGCCCGCAATGCCGCCGAAACGGCCGACGCCGAGCATCCAGCTGGTCCCGGTGGCCCGCATCTCGGTCGGATAGGAGCCGGCCGCCAGCGCGCAGAAGCCCGTATTCGAACCGTTCATGCAGTAGCCGATGCCGAACGCCAGTACGCAGATCACCGTGAACTGGTGGGCCGACACGCCCATGTACCAGGCAAGCGCGCCGCCGGCGAGCACGGTCACGCCAAGCGCCGCGTGCGGATTGAAACGGTCCATCTGCCACCCGATCAGCAGCGAGCCGACCGTGCCGCCCGCCTGGAACAGCGCGCCGACGATCGCGGCCTCGGCCAGCGAAAACCCGAGCCCGCGGATCAGCGTCGGCAACCAGTTGCCGAGCAGATACACGGTCAGCAAGCCCGCGAAGTAGCAGATCCACAGCATCACCGTGCCGAACGCATGTTCGCGCGACAGAATCGCGCGGACGGGGCTGCGCGCATCGCGCACCGGCTCGGCCGACACGAAGCGCGTGCGCGCGTCGGCAACGCCGGGCTGCACGCGGTTCAGCACGCCGATGAGCCGTGCGCGGCGCTGCTCCGACAGCGCGAGATAGCGCGCGGATTCCGGCAGCCATTTGACGAGGATGGGCACGTACGCAATCGGCAGCACGCCACCGAGCAGCAGAACCGAATGCCAGCCCCACGTTTCGATCAGCCACGCGCTCACGAAGCCGCCGCCTGCCGCACCGAAGGTGAAGCCGCAGAACACGGCCGTCACCATCAGCGCGCGCCGCCGCGGCGGCGCATATTCGGCCATCAGCGTGGCCGCGTTCGGCATCGACGCGCCCAGGCCGATGCCGGTCAAAAAGCGCAGCACCGTCAGCGACACCACGCCCGTCGCAAACGCCGACGCAATGCTCCAGATGCCAAAGAACGCCACCGCGCTGACCATCACCGTCTTGCGGCCGAAGCGGTCGGACATCGGGCCGGCCGTGAGCGCGCCGAATGCGAGACCGAGCAGGCCGCCGCTCATTACCGGCCCCAGCGCGTCGCGCGGAATCGACCACGCGCCGGAAATCGACGGCGCGATGAAGCCGATCATCACCGTGTCGAGCCCGTCGAGCATCACGATCAGCATGCACAACAACAGCACGAGCCACTGGAACGCGCCCACCGGCCGCGTATCGAGAAACTGTTGAACGTCGAGCGAGCGCGCGTCTTTCGATTCGCGATCCTGAATAGTCTGCTTCGGCTTTCGGGCCGTCTGCGAGGAAGTCATGCTGATGTCTCCGGAAATGTTGTTCTTGTCGTCGTGTCGAATGCCCGATCCGCGCGCCGGCACGATGCCTGGCGCCGATCGGGCCCGTTGGGTCGCGAAGGCGGCCGGCGTGTGCTCAGGCCGGCACGGCCGCCGCGTCGATCACGGCAACGGTGGCCTCGCGCAAGCGGCGCGCCCGCTCGACGGCCGGCGTCGTCTTCGCCCACGCTTCGTTCGGCACCTCGACGCTCACTGGCAAGTGAGCGGGCAGCGCGCGCAGGATGCCCGCGAGATCGAGCCCGCCCTCGCCCGGCACCATCCGCGCGCAGCGTGCCTGGAACAGCAGCGTATCGACGTCGGTCGGCCGCTCGGCCGGCGCATCGCAGAACTGCACGTAGCCGAAGTACGCGTGCGGCAACGCCCGCAACGCGTCGGGCGACGAACCAGCACGATCGAAGTGGATCGGGTCGACGATCAGCCCGGTGTTGCGCCGGCCGCACGCGTCGACGATGCGCGCCCCGGCGCCGATGTCCTTCACGTCGGTCCACGGCATCGGCTCCAGCGACGGCAACAGGCCGAGCGGCGCGGCCAGGTCGCACAGCCGGCCGAGCCGGTCGATGGTGCGCGCTTCGTCGGGATCGTTGCCGGCCACGAGGACGTAGCGCGCGCCGAGTTCCGCCGCCGTTTCGAGCATCGGCAGGTAGTGCGTCACGTCGGTATCGGGCTTCAGCCGCACGATCTCGACGTCGAGCACGCGCATGCCGGTATCGCGCAGGACCGCGAGCGTTTCGCGCTTGAGCCGCGTATCGCCGATGATCTCGTGGCGAACCTCGGTGTCGGTGGCCGGCAGCAGTCGCAGGCCGACGTAGTCGTAGCCCGCGTCGACGGCGCATTGCACCATCCGCGGCGGACTCAGTTCGAGCACGGTCAGCGCCGACAGCGACAGCGCGCGGGATTGAGGCTGGGTCATATCGTCTCCTTGAGCGTCATGGCGTAACACGGGGCAGGTTCAGCGCAACGGCGAGAACGGCGCGGGCACGCAGATCGTCGACTCCATGGTCGTGAGATGGGCCGGGCCGCCCTTCGGCGGCCAGATGCCGTCCTTGACCGCCTCGGCGCGAATGCGCGAACGCTCGTCCACGCTCGCATACGGCCAGATGTTCAGGAAGCGCGGCGTATCGCCGTCGAGCGCATACATCGCGCCGACCAGCGGCGAGCGCCGGGTGCGCTCCGGCACCGCCTGTTCCCACACATCGATCGTGTGCTGCAGGCTGCCGAGCTTCGTGCCGTACACGCGCATCTCGTAGATGCCGCCGTGCACGGCCGGTTCGATCGGCGGCAGGAACGGGAACAGCGCATAGCTGGCCGTCTTCACGTCGATGATGGATTCGCCGCAGCCGAACGGGTTGCCTTCGAGCAGCATCCGCTTGCGCTCGCCGACGAGCGCGGCCTCCGATTCATAGCCGCGCAGCACCAGCACCTGGCCGAGCGTGCCGATGTCCGAATACCACGCGCCGAGCAGCTTGCCGCCCTGCGGATCGCCGCTGGCCTGAATCCCTTCGAAGACCTGCGCGTTCGCGCCGATCTTCACCGTGAGCGTCACTACGTCATACAGTGTCATTGCATTGTCCTCGAGGATGAATCGATGCCGGCACGCGCGGGTTCGGGCGCGGCGTCGGCGAGAGAAAGGCCGGCGAGATAACCGAACGTCATCGCCGGACCGAGTGTGATGCCGCCGCTGGGATAGCAGCCGCCCATCATGCTGGCCGAATCGTTGCCGACCGCGTAGAGGCCGGCGATGGCGCGGCCGGCTGAGTCGAGCGCGCGTGCATCGCGATCGGTGGCCAGGCCCGCGAACGTGCCAAGGCTGCCGGGCAACAGCTTCACCGCATAGAACGGCCCCGCTTCGATCGGCGCGAGACACGGGTTCGGCTGCCGGTCGGCGTCGCCCTGCACGCGGTTGTACGGTGTCGAGCCCTTGTGAAACGCCGGATCGCAGCCTTGCTTCGCGTACTGGTTGTAGGCCGATACCGTGTCCGCCAGCGAGGCTGCGTCGATTCCGCATTCGCGCGCGAGCGCATCGAGCGTCGCGCCGCGCTTGAGATAGCCGGAGCGCCGGTACGGGCCGGTCGGGAACGGAAACGGCTTCGAGAAACCGAGCCCGTAGCGCCGCTGAAAGCGATGGTCGCAAACGAGCCACGCGCACACTTCTTCACCGGCCGGCGTCGTGTCGAGCAGCGCGGAAATGAAGTCGTGATACGACGACGCCTCGTTCACGAAGCGCTTGCCCGCGCACGTCACCGCGATCGCGCCCGGCTTCGCGCGCTCGATCAGATGCGGAAACGCGACTGCATCGCCGCCCGGCTGCGGCACCAGCGAGACGGGCGCCCATGCGGCCGGCGCATCGAGCGACCGGTCGAAATGCGCGCCGATCGATTCGCCGAGCCGGATCCCGTCGCCGGTATTGCAACGCGGCGCCGCCGACCAGTGTTCGCGGCCCGACGGCGTATAGGCGAACGTCTGCGCGCGCCGCGCCTGATCGTGCGGGAAACCGCCGCAAGCCAGCACGACGCCGCGCGCCGCGCGCACCTCGTGCACGATGCCGTCGATCGCCACGCGTGCGCCGGTCACGCGTGCGTCGTCGCGCACCAGGCCGATCGCCTTCGCGTTCGTGCGCAGGTCGACCCCGCGATCGGCCGCCGATTTCAGCAGGCGCGCGACGAGCGCATTGCCGTTCACCAGATGCATCGAGCGCCCGTAGCGCAACTTGTGCCACCCGAACGCGGCCAGCCGGCGGCCGACATGCAGCGCCGACTTCAGCGAGCGCGTGGCGCGATAGAAATGCGCGAGATCCTGGCCGGACGCGAGCGCCATCCCCTTGAGCGTCGTCACCGACAGCGGCTCGCGCAACCGGTCAATCAGCGGGCCCAGCTCGCGACCGTCGAACGGCATCGCGCAGACCGAGCGCCCGCCCGTGCCGGCACCCGGCGTGGTGTGGAAATCGGGAATGCGGTTGCCGTCGACGAAGCGCACGGCCGTGTTCCGCTCGAAGAATTCGACCATCTCCGGGCCGCGTTCAAGCAGCGCATCGGCCTTCGCCGCATCGAACTGCGCGCCCAGTTCGTTTTTCAGATACGTGCGCGGCACCTCGATGTCCTCGCGAATGCCGGCCCGCGCCGCGAGCGGATTGCGTGGAATCCACATCCATCCGCCCGACCACGCGGTCGTGCCGCCAAACACGGCCTCCTTCTCGGCGACGATCACGCGCAGGCCCTGCGCCGCCGCCGTGACCGCCGCTGCGAGGCCGCCCGCACCGGAGCCCAGTACCAGCACGTCGCAATCGAGTATCGGTTCACGCTTCATGTTCAATCTGCCCGTTCAGTGTCTCCAACGCCGGATGCGACCCGATCGCGACGTATGTGGAATATTCTTTCGAAATGGAATACTATTCCACTAAATCGGGTTTAGCAAAGACTTTAACGAAAGGGAGGCAGCGCAATGCGAGTACTGGTAACGGGTGGCAGCGGTTTTCTCGGCGCATGGATCATCAGGAGGCTGCTCGCGCGCGGCATGGAATGCGTGAGTTTCGACGTGCGCACGAACCCGCGCCTCGTCGAGGCGCTCGCGCCAGAGCGGGCCGCGGCCGTGCAGTGGCGCACCGGCGACATCGCCGACGCGGCCGCCACGGCACGCGCATTCGACGGCTGCGACGCGGTGATCCATCTCGCGGGCATCCTTACGACGGACTGCGCGGCCGATCCGGTGCGCGGCGCGCGAGTCAACCTGGTCGGCACGCTGAACGTATTCGAGGCCGCCCGCGCGTCCGGGATGCAACGCGTGCTCTATGCGAGCAGCGCCGGCGTATTCGGCCCCGACGACGGCGCCGTGCCGCTACCGCAAACCCACTACGGTGCGTTCAAGCTGGCGTGCGAAGGATCGGCGCGCGCGTACTGGCACGACCACGGGATCGCGAGCGTGGGCTTCCGTCCGCTCGTCGTCTATGGCGCCGGGCGCGAGACCGGATCGAGCGCGGGGCCGAGCCTGGCGTGCCGGGCGGCCGCGCGCGGCGAGCGCTACACGATTCCGTTTACCGGCACGACGGGCCTCGTGTTCGCCGACGACGTCGCCGCCGCCTACGAGGCCGCGCTGCTGGCCGAGATCGACGGCGCGCACGCGTTCACGCTCGCGGGCGAGATCACCCCGGTGAACACGCTGATCGAGCGGATCGCGGCCATCGTGCCGGGTGCGCACCTCGATGCCGGCGGGCCGCCGCTGCCGATCGCGACGGCGTTCCCCGACGACCCCGCGCTCGGGCGCCTGCTGCCCGGCCTGCCGCGGACCGCGCTCGACGACGGCCTGCGGCAGACGGTGGCGTTCTACCGGCGCCAGCGCTAGGCCGGCGCACGCCCCCGCGGCTATGCCGCGACGTCCGCGGGCACAACGCCCGTGCGCGTCGCGGCCGCACGATGCACGGCGAGCGTCGCCGCGAGCGTGCGCGCGGCGTCGTCGGCCGAACAAAGCGGCGCCTCGTCGCCCGCGATCACCGCCGCGAAGTGGCGCAACTGCTCGTGATACGGATCGGCGCCATGCGGCGTGCAGCGCTCGACCGTCAACGGATCGTGCCAGCCCTTCCCGCTGCGGTATTCCCACAGATCGAGTTGCGGCAGCGTGAGCGAGGCATCCGTGCCGATGAGGAAATGCGTGTTCACCTGCTGCCGTGGATAGTGCGAGGCCTCGCCCGCCGCGAGATCCCAGTTCCAGGGTGACGCCGCGCAATCGGACACGGCCAGCGTGCCGAGCGCGCCGCTGTCGAAGCGAAGGAGCACGGCGGCCGTGTCTTCCACGTCGAAGCCGCGCACGCGATTGGACGCCTGGGCCTGCACCTCGACGATCTCGCCAAGCAGGAACCGCATGATGTCGATGTCGTGAATCAGGTTGATCAGCACGGGGCCGCCGCCCGCGCGACGGCGCCACTCGACCTCGAAATACGCGTCGGGTTTGTAGAAGGTCGCGAGCGCATTGGCCGCGACCGGCTTGCCGAGCCGCCCCGACTGCACGATCTCTCGCGCGCGCCGCAGGATCGGATTGTGGCGGCGATGGTGGCCGACCAACAGCGGCACGCCGGCTTCGCGTGCGGCGCGTCCCAGCTCGGCTGCCGCCGCGACGCTGTCCGATACCGGCTTCTCGATCAACGCCGGCACGCCGCGCGCGATGCACGCAAGGCCGACCTCCACATGTGTCGCATTCGGCGTCGCGACGATCGCGCCGTCCGGGCGCACCGCGTCGAGCATCGTCGCGTAATCGGCGAACCCGCGTACCCCCTCGGCACGCGCGAACTGTTCGGCCGCCGGCGATGGATCGGCGATCGCCACCACTTCCACCTGCGCGTGCATGCGCGCGCGCTCCACGTGCATCCGCCCGATTGCGCCCGCACCGATCACTGCCAGCCGTCTTCTTGCCATCGCTTCATCTCCGTTGTTCGGGGCGTCCGCATCGCGTCGTGTCGTTCGCATTCCGGACCGACCGGGTGAATACCCCGATTTATTGAAATCTCCTTTGATTGTTGAATGCTATTCCACTTCAAACCAGAATTCACGAAAAAATTCGACACGTGTCGCGCGGCCTGCCCAAGGACCGCGCGGAATCGACCTTGACCAAGAAACAGGAGGCCAGACACATGACTGACCAGCACGAGCAGAACGACACCCTTTCCAGCCACCCGGCGGACGCGCCCGACAGCCCGGCGTTGTCGCGCCGCGCGTGGCTCGTCACCGCGGGCAAGGCGCTCGCGGGCGGTGCGGCGGCGCTCGCCGCGCCGGCGATCGTGCGCGCGCAGGGCGAGCAGCCGCTGAAGCTGGGCCTGCTGATGGCCAAGCAGGGCGTGTGGACCGAACAGGGCGAGGTGATCGCGAACGGCGTCAAGCTCGCGCTCGACGACGCGGGCAACCAGGCGCGCGGCCGGCGCGTCGATCTCGTCTGGTACGACGAACCGAATCCGCAGTCGGCGCAGCAGAACATGCAGAAGCTCGTCGAGCAGGACAAGGCGATAGCGGTGATCGGCGGCACGAACAGCGGCACGTCGCTGGCGATGTCGTCGGTCGCGTGGCGCACCAAGACGCCCTACATCGCACCGAACGCCGCGGCGCGCGAGCTCACCGGCAGCAGCTGCAACCCGTACACGTTCCGCGTGCTGAGCCCGACGCCCGTCGCGTGCCGCGCGCTCGCGCCGTCGCTGCTCGCGATCGGCAAGAAATGGCACTTCCTCGTCGCGAACTATGCGTACGGGCAGGACATCCAGCGGGCGATGTCGGACTTGCTGAAGCAGTCGGGCGGCTCGATCACCGGCGCCGACGTCACGCCGCTCAACACCACCGATTTCAGCTCGTTCATCCTGAAGATCCGCCAGTCGAAACCCGACGTCGTGCTGCTCGGCCTGCCGGGCGGCGACCTGTCGACGTTCCTGAAGCAATACGCGGAAATGGGCATGAAAGGCCGGATCCCGGTGGCGTGCCCGATCATCGGCGACTCGGATCTGTGGTCGATCAACGCCGATGCGGCGACCGGCTACTACGGCAAGCCGTGGCATTTCAGCTCGCCGGGCCATTCGCCGGAAGAAGTCGCGTTCGTCAGGAAGTACACGGCGAAGTACGGCAAGCCGCCGGCCGACAAGGCCTGGATCGGCTGGTTCACGGCGCGCGCGCTGCTGCAGGCGATCAACCACGCGAAGAGCACGTCCGGAGCGGACATCGTGCAGAGCCTGGAAACCATTCAGCTCACCGACGGCAGCGGCCCCGCGAATTTCCGCCCGTGGGACCACCAGCTCCTGCGGCGCTGGAGCGTGTTCAAGGTGAAGGACCGGATCGCGGACAAATGGGACTGGCTCGACCCGATCTCCGTCGTGCCGCAGAACCCCGCCGAGCTCGACCGCCTGTTCGGCACGCGCCAGGAGATCGGCTGCCGGATGGCCGCGCGCTGAGCCCGCGCGCCGCCGCTGCGGCGGCGGCGCCCGAATCGACACGGCCCCAAGCGTATCCCGCGCGCGTCGCGGCCCGCCGCTCGCCCGTCACCACGGGGCGTGGCGCGGCGGCGGCGGGCCGCACTCTGGAGTAAGGGCATGGCTGAAATGTTGTTGTCCCAGGTCGCCAACGGACTGGTGCTGGGATTCCTCTATGTATTGCTCGCGATCGGACTGTCGATCATCTGCGGGCTGCTCGGCATCGTGAATTTCGCGCATGGCGCACTGTTCGCGCTCGGCGCCTATTTCGCGATCGCGCTGTCGACGCAGTTCGGATGGGGCGCCGTCGTGCTCGCGCCGGTGCTCGTCGCGGCGGTGGGCGTGCTGATCGAACTGGTGTTCATCCGACGCCTGTACGGCAAGGAGCCACTGCTCGGCCTGATCGTCACGTTCGCGCTGTCGCTGCTGCTGACCGCGCTGGTGCGCCTCGTGTGGGGCGCGGGCGGCCTGCCGTTCAGCCCGCCCGAAATGCTCAACGGCTTCCTCGTGTACGGGCCGCTGCTGATCACGAAGTACCGGCTGTTCGTGCTCGCCGCGACGGTCGCGATCCTCGTCGTGCTGTGGTGGTTCATGAACTACACGCCGTACGGGCGGATCCTGCGCGCCGGCAGCCGCGATCCGGAAATGGTCGGGCTGCTCGGCATCAACCTGCCGCGCGTGCTGACCGGCGCCTTCGCGCTCGGCGCACTGCTCGCGGGCGCCGCCGGCGTGCTCGCCGCGCCGCTCGTCACGGTCACGCCGGGGATGGCGACGACCGCCGTGATGCCGGCCTTCGTGATCGTGACGATCGGCGGGCTCGGCTCGTTCGCCGGCGCCGTGGTCGCGGGCCTGCTGGTCGGCATCGTGACCGCGCTGGCCGTCCAGTTCTTTCCGGAGGGCTCGTCAGTCGCCATGTACGTGCTGATGGCACTCGTCCTTCTCGTCCGCCCTCGCGGGCTGTTTGGTGAACGCTGGGAGCGCTTCGAGTGAAACCCGACTATCTGACCCGCCACCCTGTCGCGGTGCTGACCACCGCGCTCGTCCTCGTGTCGCTCGCGCTCACCGCGACCGGCACGCCGCTCGAGCGCGCGACCCAGATCGCGATCTACACGCTCTACGGAATGGGCGTGAACCTGCTGGTCGCGTACACGGGCCTCGTGCCGTTCGGCGCATCGGTGTTCTTCGGCACGGCCACGTACCTGGTCGCCGTGTCGCTGCTGCGCGTGCTCGGCAACGAGCTGCTCGCGCTCGCGGCCAGCGTGGTCGTGACGACCGTGCTGGCCGCGCTGATCGGCGCGATCGTGTTGCGCCGGCGCGGGCTGTACTTCTCTTTGCTCACCCTCGCCTGTTCGCAGATCGCATTCGAGATCGCATTCAAGTGGACGGATGTGACCGGCGGCGAAAACGGGCTGCAGAACGTGCCGCGCCCGACTTTCCCGACGACCGTCGGCTTCCACGTATTCGCGTGCGTGACGGTGATCGCCATCGCGTATCTGCTGTGGCGCCTCGTGCACGCGCCGTTCGGGCGGGCGCTGCAGGCGTTGCGCGACAACGAGCAGCGCGCGGCGAGTCTCGGCTACGACACGTATCGGCTCAAGCTGCGTGCGTTCGTGATCTCGGCCGCCGTGATCGGCTACGCAGGCGGCCTGCTGTGCCTGATGCTGCAAGGCGCATACGCGAACAACCTGAGCTGGGAGCACGCGGGCGACAGCCTGTTGATGACTGTGCTCGGCGGCGTCCACCAGTTTCTCGGGCCGCTGTGGGGCGCGATCGCGTTCATCCTGCTCGAGGACAAGCTCAGCAGCCTGACCGAGCACTGGTGGCTGATCTTCGCGCCGATCATCATCGCGTTCGCGTTCTTCTCGCCCGAGGGTATCCACGGCATCGTGCAGCGGTTGCTGCGACGCCCGCGCTGGACCCTCGTGCGCGACACGATTCCCGCGCGTCCCGACACGATCGCGCCGTATCGCGCCGGCGGCATCGACACCGATTCCGACAAGCCCGTGCTGAGCGTGCGCGGGCTGTCGAAACATTTCGGCTCGCTCGTGACCGCCGAACAGATCGACCTCGACGTCCATCCGCGCCGGCTGCACAGCTTCATCGGCCCGAACGGCGCGGGCAAGACCACGTTCTTCAACATGCTGACGGGCGTGCTGTCGCCGACGGCCGGCACGATCACGTTCGACGGCCGGGACGTGACGAAGCTCGCGATGTTTCGCCGCGTGCGGCTCGGCATGAGCCGCTCGTTCCAGATCCTCAGCGTGTTCCGCAACCTCACCGTGTTCGAGAACGTACGCGTGGCCGTACAGGCCGCGCAGCACGATCGCCTCGGCATGTGGCGCGACGCGCACACGCTCGGCGAACAGAATGCGCTGACCTGGTCGCTGCTCGCGGCGGTCGGGCTGGACGATCGCGCGGCGCACGGCTGCGAAAGCCTGTCGCATGGCGAGCAGCGCCTGCTCGAAATCGCGCTGTCGCTCGCGACCCGCGCGCGCCTGCTGCTGCTCGACGAACCGCTCGCGGGGCTTGCCGAGGCCGATCGCGTGCGCGTGGCGGCGATCATCCGCGAGCTGGCCAACCATCATGCGGTACTGCTGATCGAGCACGACATCGATCGCGTGCTGACGATCTCCGATCGCGTCAGCGTGCTCCATCGCGGCCGGCTGATCGCGGACGGCTCGCCTGCCGAAGTCGCGCGCCATCCCGAGGTGGTCGAAGCCTATCTCGGCCACGCGAAGGGCGAGCGGCCGGTCGATGCGCGGCTGGCCGCACGACGCGGCGCGCAGCACGAAGAAGCCGCGCCGGCGCGACGCCCGCTGCTGCGCCTCGAAGGAGTGAAGGCCGGTTACACCGGCAACACGATCCTCGACGGCATCGACCTCACGCTCCACGAAGGCGAAGTCATCGCGATCCTCGGCCGCAACGGCGTTGGCAAGACGACGACGTTGCGCGCCGCGACCGGCGTCGCCGAAGTCACGGCCGGGCGCATCGTGTTCGACGGCCACGACATCACCGGGCGCCCCGCGCACGAGATCAATCGCCTCGGGCTCGCGATGGTGCCCGAAGGCCGCCGGCTGTTCCCCAACCTCACGGTTGCCGAGAACCTGCGGCTCGCCGCGCGCAAGGGCGGCGCGAGCGTCGACGAAATGTTCACGCTGTTCCCGCGCCTCGCGGCGCGCAAGGATGCGCGTGCCGAACACCTGTCCGGCGGCGAACGGCAGATGGTGGCGATCGCCCGCGCGCTGATGGCGCCGGCGAAGGCCATCCTGCTCGACGAGCCGTTCGAAGGGCTCGCGCCCGCCGTCGTGCAGGAAGTGCTCGACGCGGTCGTCAAGCTACGCGAGCGCGCGAGCGTCGTGATCGTCGAGCACCAGGCCGACATGGTGCTGCCGATCGCCGATCGCGCATACGTGCTCGTCAACGGTCACGTCGCGCACGAAAGCAGCGCGGTCGCGCTCGAACAGGACCCCGCCACCCAGGCGAAATTGCTCGGCATCGTACACAACGAAGCCGGTTCCACCCAGGAGATGAAAACAGCATGATTGCCCCCTTGACCCCGACCACCCCGGTTTCGCTCGACGAAGGCCTGAGCGGTGCGACCCGTGTCCACTTCATCGTCGGTGATCCGATCGCGCAGGTCCGTTCGCCCAAGGGCGTGACGGCCGCGCTGCGCGAGGCCGGACTCGACGCGCTGGTCGTCCCCGCGCACGTCGCGCCGGACGATCTCGCGGCGTTCTTCGCGGGCATCACGCCGATGCGCAACGTCGACGGCGTGATCATCACGGTGCCGCACAAGTTCAGCGCCGCCGGGTTCTGCACGAGCCTGTCCGACGAAGCCGCATTCCTCGGCGCGGCCAATACGCTGCGCCGCACCGCCGACGGTGGCTGGCACGGCGGCATGTTCGACGGCACCGGCTTCGTCGCCGCGCTCGGCGACGCAGGCTGCGACCTGCGCGGCAAGCGCGCGCTGCTGGTCGGCGCGGGCGGCGCAGGCTCGGCGATCGGCCATGCGCTGGTGATGGCGGGCGTCGCGTCGCTCGACGTGCGCGACAACGATGCCGCCCGCACCGCGTCGCTGGTCGACCGGCTGGCGACGCTGCAACGCGGCACGGTGCGCGTCGCCGCCGCGGACGTCGCGCCCGAATCGTTCGACGTGATCGTCAATGCGTCGCCGATGGGCATGCGGGCGGACGATCCGCCGCCCGTCGACGTATCGCGCGTGCCGGCCACCACCTTCGTCGGCGACGTCGTCACGAAGCCGCCGCTCACGCCGTTCATCGAAGCGGCGCGTGCCCGCGGCTGCCGAACCGTCACGGGCACGCAGATGTTCTCGCGGGTCTGTGACCGGATGGTCGCGTTCCTGATCGATACCGCCGCCTGAGCGCGTGCGGGCGGGGTGCGAGCGCCGTGCGCGGCGCGCCCCGCCGAATCCCGTTCGCCACCACGGGCAGCGGCCACATCATCGACGCGACCGCCACGCTCGGCGACGGCTTCAACTCGGCGCCGTCGTCCACGCGCAGCCAGTTCGCGGCCGGCGTCGGCATCGTGCACCGCTTCTGAACGTCGCCGCACGCAGCTTCGCCTATTTTTTTGGAACCATATTCCACTTTGTTATTTATTGGAATACTATTCCACAATTATCGGAGCATCTTCCGCCGCGCATCGAATCCGGGCGCGCGACGGAACGACATGAAGGAGACGTGGACATGGTTGCGGTGCAACAGGACTGGGACGAGGAAGTGGACCTGCTGGTATTCGGCGCGGGGGCGGCGGGCATGACCGCCGCGCTCGTCGCGCATCACGAGGGGCTTGCGGTCCTCGTCTGCGAAAAAACAGCCGTGGTGGGCGGCATCACGTCCACGTCGGGCGGCACGACGTGGGTGCCGGGCACTCGCCTGAGCGTCGACGCGGGCGTGCCCGACAGCATCGACGATGCGCGCCGCTTCCTGCAGTCGGTGGTCGGCGCACGCGGCGGCGACGACGCGCGCGAAGCCTTCCTGCAGAGCGGCCCCGATGCGATCGACGAGCTCGCGCGCATCAGCGAAGTCAAGTTCGTCGCCGCCGCCGCGCATCCCGATTACGTGAACGGCCCCGGCGCGGCCTATGGCGGGCGGGCGCTCGTGCCCGCGCCGTTCGATGCGCGCGTGCTCGGCCGCGCATTCGCGCGCGTGCGCCCGCCTCGCAAGGAGTTCATGGGGCTCGGCGGGATGATGGTCGCGCGCACCGACCTCAATGCGCTGCTCGCGCCGTTCGCATCGGCCGCGAACTTCAAACGCACGGTCGCGGTCGTCGGCCGCTATGCGATGGACCGCCTGCGTTTTCCGCGCGGCACGCAGCTCGTAATGGGCAACGCGCTCGCCGCGCGGCTCTATTACAGCCTGCTCAAGCGCCAGGTCGAGATTCGCTTCGACACGCCACTACTCGAACTGGTACGCGACGACGGCCACGTCACCGGCGCCATCGTCACGACGCCGGACGGCGGCCGCAGGCGAATCGGCGCGCGGCGCGGCGTGGTGCTCGCGACCGGCGGCATCACGCGCCATCCGTCGCTGCGCCAGCAGTTCTTCCCCGCCGCGGCCCGGCCGCTGTCGCTGTCGCCGGCGACGCACACCGGCGACGGCGTCGACCGCGCGCAGCGCGTCGATGCGCGGGTCGAAAACGGCGGCGACAGCCCGGGGCTGTGGATGCCGTGCTCGATTCGCCGTGCCCCGGGCGGCGACGGCGACAGCGTCTGGCCGCACATCATTCTCGATCGCGCGAAACCCGGCCTCATCGCGGTCAACAGCCGCGGCGAGCGCTTCGTCAACGAGTCGGACTCGTATCACGACTTTGTGATGGGCATGCTGCGCGACAGCGGCAACGGGCCCAGCGTGCCGGCCCATCTGATCGTCGATGCGGCGTTCATCCGGACCTATGGCCTCGGCCTGCTGATGCCGGCGCGCAGCGCGGCGCGCATCGCGGCGTTCGAGCGTGCCGGCTATCTGGTCAAGGGCGAGACGCTGGCTGAGCTGGCAGCGAAATTGCAGGTGGATGCGAACGGCTTGGCGCGTACCGTCGCGACCTACAACCGCGACGCCGCCAACGGCGAGGATCCGGCGTTCCAGCGCGGCAGCAGCCCGATGAGCCGCTTCAATGGCGACCCGGCGCAACAGCCGAACCCGTGCATTCGCCCGATCGGCGCCGGGCCCTACTATGCCGTGACCGTATGGCCCGCCGACCTCGCGTGCAGCGCGGGGCTGAGCGGCACGGCGAACGGCGAGGTGGTCGACGTCGACGGGCGCGTGATTCCCGGCCTGTTCGCGTGCGGCAACGATCTCGCGTCGATCTTCCGCGGCACCTATCCGGGCCCCGGCACGACGCTCGGCCCGGCCATCGTATTCGGCTGGCGCATCGCGAAATTCGTCGCGCGACGCGACGCGGGGTCGACGGGCACATCGGCCGCGACCACCGCGCATCGCTCGACCTGCGACAGCGCCCACGGCTGACGAACGCGCCGGCACGGCACGGGCAAGCCGAGCCGGCTCAACCCATCGAGGAGGAATCGTTCATGCAATGCATCGTCAACCGCCACGCGTTGAACATGCCGAAACTGGGGCTCGGCACGTGGCCCATGCTCGGCGACGACTGCACGCGCGCGGTCGCGCTCGCGCTGGAATCGGGTTATCGGCACCTCGATACCGCGGCCGCATACGAGAACGAAGCGGCGGTCGGCGAGGCCATCGCGGCGTCGAACGTCCCGCGCGAGCAGATTCACGTGACCAGCAAAGTGTGGTGGGACCAGTTGAGCCCCGAACGCATGCGGAAATCGCTCGACAACACGTTGCGCGCGCTGCGCTCCGACTACGTGGACCTGTTCCTGATCCACTGGCCGGCGCCCGACTGGAATCTTGCCGAGACGATCGACACGCTCGTGTCGTTCAAGGAGCAAGGACGCGCCCGGGCGATCGGCGTCGCGAACTTTCCGCTTCCGCTGTTGCGCGATGTCGTTGAAAACCGGCAGGCACCGCTGGCCGCGATACAGGTCGAGTACCACGTGCTGCTGGGTCAGGCGCGGCTGCTGCAATTCGCGCGCGAGCACGACATGGCGCTGATCGCGTACAGCCCGCTCGCGCGCAACCGCGTGTCGGAGATTCCGGAGCTGCAGCGGATCGCCGACAAGCATCGCGTGCTGCCGACCCAGGTCGCGCTGAAATGGCTGCTTGACCAGCCGAACGTGGCCGCCGTGCCGAAGGCGGCCGGACAACGCAATCAGCTCGCCAACCTGGCATCGCTCGACGTGGGCCTGGACGACGCCGATCGTGCGCTGATCGGCGGCCTGCCGAAGAACCAGCGCCTCGTCAGCCCGGCTTTCGCGCCGCAGTGGGACCCGGCTGAATGAAGAACCGGGGTGGGGCATTGCGCACGCCCCGAGGTCCGGCGCTCAATGGATTCAGCAACCAGAGTGCGACTCCGTTTTCGAGATTACAGAGTCGCGCCCGTTGATAGGACAGATGCTTTTATCAGGTGAATGGCCAACAAACGGTATGCCGAACCTCCCGTTCTGCTGGCGACTCGAGAGTGATACGGTGAACGCCGAATGGCTGCATCGCGTGCGCTGCCTGCATTCGCAAAGGCACGCCGCTCCCGCGCTGTCCAAGCACCAGCCGCGCGACCTCCGCTGCCCACGCTCGCTCTATTCGAGCGAGATCATGTCAACGCGCCGCTCCCGCCCCCCCCCAGACCACGCGCTTCCCGCGTGATCGCCGCCGCAGCGCTCCCGATCCCGACGAGCGCCAGTTGCGAAATCCGACAACACACTTTCAACCATCCAGACAACAATCGAAGAAAAAAAGGGCGAGCAAAATCCGCGGCTCGCCCTTAAAATGCACCGCTTAGTTAATTTCTACAGCTAACCAGGCTGCACGATCAGGATCTGCGAAGCCCGCATCCGCGCATGCATGCAACGCGGCGCCGCCTCCATGTGATCGAACAGGGCCACCCGCTGCGCCCTCTTCCTGCCTTCGATGCAGCCCAGGCGCAACCGGATAGAAGACACTCATGTCCAAGCAATCAACTGCAGGGCCGATTCATGCTTCGGCCCGAATCGGCCTGATCGCCGCGGGATTGGTCTCGCTGCTTCTCGGGCTCTATTTCATCATCGGCGGCGGCATGCTCGTCGCACGCGGCGGTAGCTGGTATTACCTGCTGGCAGGGCTCGCGCTGTGCGCGACCGGCGTCCAGCTCGCCCGCCGTCGCTCCAGCGCGGTCGCGATCTACCTCGTCATGCTGATCGCCACGGCGCTGTGGGCCGTCTGGGAAGTCGGCTTCGCGTTCTGGCCACTCAACGCGCGGATCTTCATGTTCTCGATGATCGGCATGCTGCTCGTGACGGTCTGGCCGCTGCTGCGCCGTGCCGAAGGCAAGGCGCCCGCACGAGGCGCGGCATGGGGCATCGCCGCCGTGCTGCTCGCCTGCAACGGCGTGTTCGTCTACGGGATGTTCGTGCCGCACGGCACGTTCGGCACCGAGACGCCCGCGCCGGCGGCGGGCATCGCAGGCACCGAGGACTGGACGGCATACGGTCACTCGGCCGGCGGCGACCGCTTCGCGGGCTACACGCAGATCAACCGCGACACGGTGAAGAACCTGCAGGTCGCATGGACGTTCCACACCGGCGACACGCCGCTCAGCCCGGACGGCGGCGGCTCGGAAGACCAGGAAACGCCGCTGCAGGTCGGCAAGACGCTGTTCCTGTGCTCGCCGCACAACACGGTGATCGCCGTGGACGCCGCAACCGGCACCGAAAAATGGCGCCATGCGTTTCCGACCAAGACGACGGTCTGGGTGCGCTGCCGCGGCCTCGCCTACTTCGACGCGGACAAGCCGCTCGTGCAGCCGACCGTCGCCGGTTCGACGCCGGTCCTGCCGATCGCCGCGTCCGGCGATCCGGCCGTGTGCCGCCGCCGCATCTTCATGAACACGATCGATGCGAAGCTCGTCGCACTCGATGCCGACACCGGCAAGCTCTGCGACGCATTCGGCGATCACGGCATCGTCGACATGAAGGCCGGCCTCGGTAACGCGAAGAGCCCGCTGTACGAACTCACGTCGGCGCCGACGGTCGCGGGCACAACGGTGGTCACGGGTGGCCGCGTGGCCGACAACGTGTCGCTCGACATGCCCGGCGGCGTGATCCGCGGCTTCGACGTGATGACCGGCAAGATGAAGTGGGCGTTCGATCCGGGCAATCCGGACGATCACGCGGAGCCGGCACCGGGCAAGATCTTCACGCGCTCGACGCCGAACGTGTGGGCGCCGATGACCTATGACGCGACGTCGAACACGATCTACATGCCGGTGGGCAATGCGGCGATCGACCTGTGGGGCGTGAAGCGCACCGCGCTCGACGAGAAGTACGGTGCATCCATCCTCGCGCTCGACGCGACGACGGGCGCGGAAAAGTGGCACTTCCAGACCGTTCACCACGACCTGTGGGACTACGACGTGCCGATGCAGCCGACGCTGATCGACTTCCCGATGGAAGATGGCAAGCGCGTGCCGGCGCTGATCGTCGGCACCAAGATGGGCCAGCTGTTCGTGCTCGATCGCGCGACCGGCAAGCCGCTGACGAAGGTCGTCGAACATCCGGTCAAGACCGCGTCGATTGCGAACGAGCCGTATTCGAAGACGCAACCGCTGTCCGTCGGCATGCCTCAGATCGGCGCGGACGTGCTCAAGGATTCGGACATGTGGGGCGTCACGCCGATCGACCAGTTGATGTGCCGCGTGATCTTCCGCGGTATGCGCTACGACGGCCTTTTCACTGCACCGGACACCGATCGTTCGCTCAGCTTCCCGGGTTCGCTCGGCGGCATGAACTGGGGCGGCCTCTCGTATGATCCGAACGCGGACATGATCTACGTGAACGACATGCGCCTCGGCCTCTGGGTCCATCTGGAAAAGGAAAAGAACCGCAGCGGTACATCCAACGGCAACGAATCGGTGAACGCAGGCATGGGTGCGGTGCCGCTCGGCGGCACGCCGTACTCGGTGCTGAAGGACCGCTTCTTCTCGCCGCTCGGCATCCCGTGCCAGAAGCCGCCGTTCGGCAGTCTCACCGCGGTCGACCTGAAAACCCGTAGCATCGCATGGCAAGTCCCGCTCGGCACCGTGAAGGACACGCGCCTCTACGGCGTGCCGATGCACATGCCGTCGCCGATCGGCATGCCCACCATCGGCGGCTCGCTCACGACGGGCGGCGGCCTCGTGTTCTTCGCCGCGACGCAGGACTACTACCTGCGCGCGTTCGACAGCTCGACGGGCAAGGAAGTGTGGAAGGCACGTTTGCCGGTGGGAAGCCAGGGCACGCCGATGAGCTATACCCTCAACGGCAAGCAGTACATCGTCATCTCGGCAGGTGGTGCGCGCCAGTCGCCCGATCGAGGCGACTACGTGGTTGCCTACGCATTGCCGGACAACAAGTAAGCGCCTGATTCGACCGGATTGCGTGCGGCATGGTGCGGCAACCCTCGCCGCACCACGCCGCACGCGACGCGTCGCCCCACTGCCGAGGCTGCCCGCCTCCCTTGCCCATGAGTCATTCCCTTCCCGCTTCCCGCCCCCGACGTCACGATGCCGCGTCGGAAAACGGCCGAGCGCGCCGGCCGGCGGCCGGCACACGTGTCGCGCTCCGCATTGGTGTCGCAGCGGCGGCCATTGCCGCGCACGCATCCGTGGTCCATGCACAAAGCAGCGTGACGCTGTACGGTGCGATCGACACGAGCATCGAAATCACGAATCCGGGCTCCGGCTACGTCGCGCGGATGGATTCCGGTGCGTATCGCGGCTCGCGCATCGGCGTGCGCGGCGCCGAGGATATCGGCAACGGCGTAAAGATCCTGTTCGATCTCGAGAACGGCTTCGGCTCGACGGACGGCAGTCAGGCCGTCGCCGGCACGTTGTTCAACCGCCAGGCCTGGATCGGCGTGAGCTCGCGCTACGGCACCGTGCGGATCGGCCGCCAGTATTCGCCGATCTACATCCCGTTCAAGGGGCATCTCGATGCGTTCGGTGCTGGCACGATCGCGTCGGGCCTCGACAATCTGTCGAAAATCACGCCGTACGAAAGCAACGCGATCACGTACCTTTCACCCGAGGTCCATGGCTTCTCGACCACGATCATGGCGTCGTTGCGCGCGCCAACCGACGGCGACGGCAATGGACTGGCAGGCCACATCGAGACGTTCTCGTGGCATGACGGCCCGCTCCGCATTTCATATGCGCACCAGCAAACCCACGGCAGCGGCGCATTGCGCGCCAACCTCGGCGGCGCCTCCTATGCATTCGGCCCGGTGACCGGCTTCCTCTCGTATTTCAATGGCGACGGCGGAACGCCCCGCTACCACAACGACGGCGTGTCGGCCTCCGCGCGCTATGCGGTGAGCGCGCGTTTTCGCACGTCGCTGGGGTACACGTGGCTGCGTGACCGGTCGGGCGGCGACAACGACGCCGACCAGTTCAGCGCCGCGTGCGAATACGATCTGTCGAAGCGCGTCCTGCTCTATGCAAGCGCGGCCTGGCTGCATAACCGTGGCCAGGCCGCGTTCACGCTGAAAGGCGTGAACGTGATCGGCCTCACGCCGTCGTGGCCGGGGGCGTCGGTGCGCGGAATCCAGTTCGGGATGATCGACCGTTTCTAGAAGCCACCGCCAGTTGCCGCAAGCAAGGCGAGCAACTGATTCGCTGCCTGCAGCGCCTGCACGGACGTGAATCCCGCTAGACGCGTTCCCGGGTTCCCGGGTTCCCGGGTTCCCGAACGGATGCTGCGCGCGATCGCCTCGAGCGTGGCGATCGTATCGACCGACTCCGCTTCGGTGCTGCCGTTCCACGGCTCCCGGCCGGGCCGGACGGCGCGCACGAAGCGCTCGGTTTCCGCGAGAAGGCCGCTGTCGCCCGGCAGCACGATGGTTTCCCGCGGCGTCGCGGACGGTACGCCGCGGCGCAGATGAATCTCGGGCGGCCCGGCTTGCGGCGGGCTGTTGACGAAGGTCGTCTCGAGGATGCCGTCGGTTCCCGTGATCCGCCGTGACGGGGAAACGCCGTGTTGAAGCTGCATGCGATCTGGCCCAGCACGCCGTTCGGCAACGCGAGGCAGGCAGTCACGGTGAGATCGACCTTCGTATCCGATCAGCGCGCAGCGGCACTGAACCGCACCGAATTGGGTGGAGGCTCGTATTCTTGAGAGAATCGAGCCATGAACAAGAAGGCAAGCACGTTTTCCCCGGATGTCCGAGAGCGTGCAGTGCGCCTGGTACGCGAGCAGCGTAGCGAACATCCTTCGATGTGAACGGCAGTCGAATCGATTGAACCGATGATCGGCTGCACGCCGCAGACGCTTCTGGATTCGGTCAATTCAGACATGAATGCCCCCGGAAATTTGGTGGGTGAGATTTGGTTCTGGGGACTTGAGGGCACGCATCGTCGGATAAATGAAAGCCTCGCCGGTTGCGGGCATGACGCTTGCGCCCGCCCTCAGTATCTTTCTCCATGCGCGGCCGGCGCCGATAATGCGTACGGCAGCGGCCGACGACACCGCACCGAGGCAAGGAGGCTCCCCGCATGACGACGCTGTTCAAGCCGGGCGACCACGTCCGCTGGAATTCCGAAGCCGGTTACGTGACCGGCACGATCATCGCGATCCACACGCAGGATTTCGACTACAAGGGCCATCGCCACCGTGCGTCGCCCGACGATCCGCAATACGAGATCAAGAGCGATCGCACCGACCACATCGCCGCGCATCGCGGGCGCGTGCTCGAACGCATTGCCGACAAGGACGACACGTGACGCTCCCGTTCTACACGATCGGCCATTCGAACCGCACGCTCGACGCGTTCGTCGGGATGCTCGACGCGGTCGATATCGCGCTGCTGGCCGATATCCGGAAGATGACGCGTTCGCGCACCAATCCGCAGTTCAACGAAGCAACGCTCCCCGCCGCACTGGCCGCGGTCGACATCACGTACGAGCACATCGCGGCACTCGGCGGACTACGCGGCAAGTCGCGCGGCGTGCCCGACGAGGTCAACGGCTTCTGGACGAACCGCAGCTTCCATCGCTACGCCGACTACGCGCTGTCGCTCGAGTTTCGAACGGGCCTCGACCGGCTGATCGCGCAAGGGCACCGGCAGCGCTGCGCGATCATGTGTTCGGAAGCCGTGTGGTGGCGCTGTCATCGGCGCATCGTGTCCGATTACCTGATTGCGCGCGGCGAAACGGTGCTGCACATCATGGGCCCGAATCGCGTGGAGCCCGCGCGCCTCACGGCCGGCGCGGCGATCCGGGACGACGGGACGATCGTCTATCCGGACGTCGAAGGCGACGCGCCAGCAGACGAAGCCGGCGCGCAGCCGACCGCGTGACGCGTCACCGATCGTGCGCGTGATGCCGTGACGGCATGAAAGCGTGAAGGTGCGCAGACCCGATGCAACGCCCACGTCGATCGACCGCGCCCGCTGCGCACCCGATACGCTGCACGCTCACCCCGCTTTGCGCCGCCGCGATCCTGCATTACCATCGTGCGTCCACCGCGCGTACGCGCGCGCCCCGCCACCTCTGCACTCCCGCACCGATGCTCGCCCTCATCATCATCGCCGGCCTGTGGGCCGGCCTGCAGAACGCCCTCGCGGGCGGCGGCTCGTTCGTCACGCTGCCCGCGCTGATCGTGTCGGGGATGTCGCCGCTCGCGGCGAACATCACGTCGACGGTCGCGCTGTTCCCCGGCCAGGTCACGACGGGCTGGGCGAGCCGGAACATGGTGCGCGGCGCGGGCAAGCTGTCGTTTCGCGCGCTGTTCGCGATCAGCGTGGTCGGCGGCGCGCTCGGCGGCCTGCTGCTGCTGAAAACCCCGTCGTCGATCTTCTCGCACCTCGTGCCGTGGCTCGTGCTGTTCGCGACGGTCGTGTTCGCATGGGGCAGCTTCTTCCGCAAGCCCGGCGCCGGCACGCAGCATCTCGGCCCCGTCACCGCCGCGATCTCGCAATTCCTGATCGCGATCTACGGCGGCTACTTCGGCGGCGGCATCGGGTTCCTGATGATGGCCGCGCTGACGATGGCCGGCCTGTCGCCGCGTCACGCGATGTCGACGAAGAATGCGCTCGCTGGCGTGATGAACGCGTCGGCGGTCGTGCTGTTCCTGACCTCGCCGCACCTGCACTGGCGCGAGGCCATCGCGCTCGGCGGCGGCGCGATCGCCGGCGGCCTGCTCGGTGCGTGGGCGCTGCACCGCGTGAACGAGCGCGTGCTGCGGATCGCGATCGTCTGCATCGGCGCCGCGCTGACCGTCGGGCTGTTCGTCAAACCGATCTGACGCACACGCGCCGAGCGCGCGGATGGCACGCACGCCGTCGGTCGCGACGGATTCGCAATCAATGGGCAAGCGGCCGTGCGCCGAGCGCTGGTGTGAGTCACGCGCCCGCCTCGATGTCGCGGGCGCTTGCGACGACTTGCGCGCCAAGCGCTTCGATCCTTGCAGGCGGGTGCGTTCAGCCGAACGGCCGCACGCCGATCAGCGGGCCGTGCAGGAACAGCGCGAAGACGGCCCATACGACGAGCCCGGCGACGATCGTCACGGCATCGCCCGACAGCCTGCCGGCCGGATAGCGGACGCCGTCGAGGCGATCGCGCGCGCGCCACACGACGAAATCGACCAGCGACCACACGAAGAATGCGCCGAACAGCACGACCGCGTGCAGCGTGCCGTTCGCGAGCAGGTGCGCGATCGCCCACACCATCACGCCGGCCACCATCGGATGGCCGACGAGCGTCTTGATGCGGTTGCGCGGCACGTAGGACGCGGTGATCAGCACGAATGCGATCGCGGTCAGCATGCCGGTGAGATGGCGAATGCCGACGGGCGACACCCACAGCAGCGTCCCGCCCTGGCGCGCAATCCCGTAACCCCAGATGATCAGCACGAAGCCGACGATCGACACGATCGCATAGGGGCCCTTCCAGCGTTTCTCGCCGATCCGCTCGATGGTCGCGGATCGCCAGCCGTCCGCGACGATCCGAATCGAATGCACACCGAGGAAGATCGCTAAACCGAGAATCAGGACGAGCATCGGCTATCTCCGTCTGGAACGATGAGTTGGGAATCATTCGCGCGGCTTTCGATGCGCCGTTCGCGAGGCCGGCAGCGAGACCGGCTCGGGTTGCGCCGGGCATGGACACAATCGCGCCGATCATAAACGCCGGGGCCGCCGTTGTGAAGCAGCCGGAACATGCGGTGCGTCAAACCCGGCGCTTGCGTGCACCCGCGGTGGCTCGAAAGCAAGGAAAGGAAATGCGCCGCCGTACGCTCGGCGCTAGGTGCGCTTGCGTGTCGCTTCCGGTTTCGGCGCCGGCTTCGACTTCGGCCGTGCCTTGCGCTTCGGCGCCCCGGCCAGCAGCGCCGCGCGATACGCGCCGCGACACCAGTCGAACAGCGCGCCCGTGTCCTCGAGCACGTCGGCCGGCGTTTCGTAATAGCCCTCGAGTGCAACGGTGCGCGTGGGACGCTCATACGAGAACGGCCCCATCCCCGCCGCGACGAACGCGGGACGGTTCACGTCGTCGACGCGCAGGAACAGCGACCCGCGCGACATGAAACCGAACATCACGCCGTCGAGCCGCATCGCGGCGCCGCTGAAGAACCGCACGACCTGTACGTTGCCGAGCGGCGCGAGCCGATACGCGATCTCCTCGCCGTGCGCCTTCTCCGATTGCCAGCTCATGCGAGCCCCGTGCAGCGCTGCGTCCACACGTCGAGTTCCGCGTCGTCGAAGCCCACGGCCGCCGCGCTCTCGCGGATCTGCCGCCACGTCGCACGATCGACCGGAATGCCGTCCGCGCCGCGCGCGGCGCGGCTCGCCTCCTCCGGCTCGCCGGGCATCCGCACCGGCGCGTCGCCCGCCTGCGGCGACGCCTTCGCCCATTCGACGAACGCATCGGCTTCGCGCTCCGCATCGGCCGCGTCGAACGCGTTCGGATCGATCAGCACCGACAACATCCCGTTGACGATCGCGCTCGTCTTCTGCAGCGTGCCGCCGTAGGTCGTATGCCCGCCGACCAGCGCGCCGCCGAAAATCTCGCACATCGCCGCCAGCGCATAACCCTTGTGCAGTCCGAACGGCAGCAGCGAGCCGAACGGCTGCTCGTGCATGACTGCCGGATCGTCGGTCGGCCGACCGCGATGATCGATCAGCGACCCGGCCGGCACGCGCTTGCGCTGGTTGTATGCCACCCGCGTCTTGCCATACGCGATCGCGCTCGTCGCGAAATCGAGCAGCAGCGGCGGCCGGCCCGCGCGCGGATACGCGGCGCAGAACGGATTCGTGCCGAAACGCGGATCGGTGCCGTGCAGCGGCGCGACGAGCAGGTCGCCCGGCACGTTGACGAAATGGAACGATACGAGCCCCGAGCGCGCGCACTGCTCGGCCCAGTGCCCGATGCGGCCGAGGTGATGGACGTCGCGCAGCCCGATCGCGCAGATGCCCATGCGTCGCGCGCGCTCGATCCCTTCGACCATCGCCTCGAACGCGATCACCTGGCCGAAGCCGCGCCCGCCGTCGATCGTCAGTACCGCGCCGCCGTCGCGAACGATCGACGCGTGCCCGTTCAATTGCAGCTGCCCTTCCCGCCACGACGCCACGTAGTTCGGGATCATCCCGATCCCGTGCGAATCGTGACCCGCCAGATTGGCACCGACCAGATGATCGGCAACGAGCCGCGCCTCGCGCTCGCTGCTGCCGGCCCGCTCCCAGAGTGCCGCGACGAATGCATGCAGCGGTTCGGCGCGCATGCTCAGCGGGTCGGTATCGGAAGTCGGCAGCGCGGTCATCGGCAAGGCTCCGTGAGGTCGGGGTGAATCCGGGTGAATCCGGTCGAATCCGTTCGGGTCGGGCAGCGCGAACGCTCAGCGCGAGGACGCGATCACGTCCGCCACCGCCGCGGTCAGCTTCTTCGCGTACGGCACGTGCAGGAACTCGTTCGGGCCGTGCGCATTCGACTTCGGCCCGAGCACGCCGCACACCATGAACTGCGCGGACGGGAAGCCGGCCTGCAGCACGTTCATCAGCGGGATCGTGCCGCCGAGACCCATGTACGCGCAGTCCGCGCCGAAGTGGCGACGCGACGCGGCGTCGAGCGACGACGCGAGCCACGGCGCGAGATCCGGCGCGCTCCAGCCGGTCGCGGCGCCCGCGTCCGGCTTGAACGTGACCTTCGCGTTGTACGGCGGATCGAGTTCGAGCAGTTCCTTCAGCTGCTGCACGGCCTGTGCGGCGTCGACGAGCGGCGGCAGGCGCAGCGACAGCTTGAACGCGGTGCGCGGACGCAGCACGTTGCCCGCGTCGGCGAGCGCCGGCAGACCGGCCGCGCCCGTCACGGACAGCGACGGACGCCACGTCGAATTCAGCAGCGCCTCGCGCGGATCGGTCGTGGTCGGCAGCACCGGCTTGCCGTCCGCGCCGCATGCCCACGGCAGCCCCTTCCACACGGCGTCGCCGAGGATCGCGGCGGCCGTGTCGGCTTCGCGTACGCGGCTGTCGGGAATCTCGCAATGGAACACGCCCGGCAACAAGTTGCCGTTCTTCGCATCTTCCAGGCGCTCGAACAGCTGGCGCATCACGCGGAAGCTCGACGGCGCGATGCCGCCGAAGACGCCGGAGTGCACGCCTTCCTCGAGCACCTCGACCTGCAGGTCGCCGGACACCAGCCCGCGCAGCGACGTCGTGAGCCACATCTGGTCGTAGTTGCCCGCGCCCGAATCGAGGCACACGACGAGCGACACCTGGCCGAGCCGGTCGCGCAGCGCGTCGACGTACGGCAGCAGGTCGTAGCTGCCCGACTCCTCGCAGGTCTCGATCAGGCCGACGCAGCGCGGCCGTTCGACGCCCTGCTCGTCGAGCGCGCCGAGCGCCGCGAGGCTCGCGTAGATCGCATAGCCGTCGTCCGCGCCGCCGCGGCCGTACAGCTTGCCGTTCTCGTACTTCGGTGTCCACGGGCCGAGGTCCGCGCGCCAGCCGTCGAATTCGGGCTGCTTGTCGAGGTGGCCGTACAGCAGGATCGTGTCGGTGCTGCCCGAGCGCGTCGCAGGCGTTTCGAAGAAGATCACCGGCGTGCGGCCGGGCAAGCGCACGATCTCGAGCTTCAGGCCTTTCACCGGCTGGCGTTCGGCCCACTGCGCGGCATCGGTGACGACCCGCTCGAGATACCCGCGCTTCGCCCAGTCGGGGTCGAACGCGGGGCTCTTCGCCGGGATCGCGATGTAGTCGGTCAGTGCGTGGAGAATTTCATCGTTCCACTTGCGCTCGACGAAGGTAACGAGCTTGTCATGGTCGAGGACGGGGGTAGTGTCGACGGAGGTCATGGTGGGGTGCCTGGATAGGGCTGACGAAAAACCGGATGATACGCCGATGCCCCCGCCCCAGGGCGCTTTCCGTGGCCGTATTCAGGGGCCCGTTCGGGCCCGTTTCCCGCAGCGCCTGGCGCGCCCGCTCAAACGGCCTGCGGGAAGGCGGTATCGTCATCGGAATCACCGTTCGGTTAAAACAATCACGGGCGACGGCGAGCGCATTTCGAGTACTCGATAATAACCGACCAATTCGATCAAGACTTTCCGAGTCATTCAGCCCATAAATTGAATTAACCAGTTCGGCAAAAAACAATTATCCGTTCGATTTTCACGACATCTCGCCCGCGAACATGACCGGGGCCGGCTCAAGCCCGCCGCGCGGGGCCATGCGCCCCCATCGGGTCGCATCATGACATTTCATCTTCATCAATGATGATCATCAATATTCAAGATATTAAATTACATCGTTTACTCTTACTCGAATTCAATTAAGAGATAAGATGCTGTCGTTCAATAAAACGACGGACCATTCCGGAATCGTCGACGGGCGCCGGGCCGCGCCACCTCAACCGCATCACGATCATTCAAGGAGCCTCGCATGTCCGATGCCAGCTCGTCCCCCTCCCGCTCCACCGTCGCGCCAGCCGCGACCGCCACGCCGAAAATCGGCGTCATCCCCGCCACGCTGATGGTTGCGGGCAACATGATGGGCTCCGGCGTCTTCATGCTGCCCGCGAACCTCGCCGCCACCGGCGGCATCGCGATCTTCGGCTGGCTGATCACCGTCGTCGGCGCCGTGTCGCTCGCGCTGGTGTTCGCGAAGCTCGCGGCAATCGACCCGGCCGCCGGCGGCCCGTATGCGTATGCGCGCAAGTCGTTCGGCCCGTACATCGGCTACCAGACCAATCTGATCTACTGGCTCGCGAACGTGCTCGGCAACGTCGGCCTGGCGGTCGCCGGCCTCGGCTATCTCACGCACTTCTTCCCGATGCTGCGCGACCCGCTGGTATTCGCGCTCGCGCAGATCTTCGTGATCTGGTTGTTCACCTACGCGAACATTCTCGGACCGAACGTGGTCGGCCGCGTGCAGTCGGTCACGACGATCTTCGCGCTCGTGCCGATCCTCGGGATGGCCGTGTTCGGCTGGTTCTGGTTCAGCAAGGACGTGTACTTCGCCGGCTGGAACGTGTCGGGTACGAGCAGCTTCGGCGCGATCGGCGCGACCTTGAACTTCACGCTGTGGGCGTTCATCGGCGTCGAGAGCGCGTCGGTGTCGGCCGGTGTCGTCGAAAACCCGTCGCGCAACGTGCCGATCGCGACCGTCGGCGGCGTCGTGCTCGCGGCCGTCTGCTACGTGCTCAGCTCGACCGTGATCATGGGGATGATCCCGAACAAGGCACTGCTCGCGTCGAGCGCGCCGTTCGCGGATGCCGCGCGCCTCGCGCTCGGCGACACCGCCGCGAACGCGGTCGCGATCTGCGCGGCGCTCGGCTGCCTCGGCTCGCTCGCGGGCTGGACGCTGCTGGTCGGCCAGACCGCGAAGGCCGCGGCCGACGACGGTCTGTTCGCCGGCGTGTTTGCCCGCGTCAACTCGAAGAACGTGCCGTCGGCCGGCCTTGCGATCGTCGCGATCATCATGTCGGTGCAGGTGCTCGCGACGATGTCGCCGAGCGCGAGCGAGCAGTTCGGCAAGATCGCGTCGATCGCCGTGATCATGACGCTCCTGCCATACATCTACTCGTGCATCGCGATCAAGGTGCTCGGCTACGGCAAGATGCCGTCGCACCAGTTCACCTTCTACACGATCGTCGGCCTGATCGGCGCCGTCTACGCGCTGTGGGCGATGGTCGGCTCCGACGGCCAGCAGACGCGCTGGTCGCTGATCTTCGTGATCGCGACGATCGTGTTCTACGAGCTGTCGATCAACCGTCAGCGCGAAATCGAGGAAACCCACATCCATCCGGGCGGCCGCTCGCCGCGCTGGGTGCGCTACCTCGCGCTCGGCATCACCATCGCCGCGCTCGTCGCGACCTTCTGGATCTCCGTGGGCCGACACACGGCCGACATCCTTCACGCACGCTCGCCGGCCGCGGGCGTCCAGGCAACCCAGCAAACGGGGGAATGACCCATGACCGCTTCCTTGACCCAACCGGCGTTCCGTCGCCTCGGCATGAAGGCGTTGCTCGTGCAGCACGACATCGACGAACGCACGGCCACCGGACGCGCGGCCACCGCGCTCGTCGAAGAATTGCGCACGCGGCTCGTCGACGTCGTGATCGCGACCTCCGCCGACGACGCGCGCGCGGTGGTCGACGCCGATCCCGCGATCCAGTGCCTGCTGCTCAACTGGGAGCTCGGCAACGATCCCGCCCATGCGCCCGCCCAGGCCGTGCTCGACGCGATGCGCGCGCGCAATGCGACGGTGCCGGTGTTCCTGCTCGCGAGCCGCGCGAGCGCAGCCGCGATTCCCGTCGACGCGATGCGCAAGGCCGACGACTTCATCTGGATGCTGGAGGACACCACCGCGTTCATCGGCGGGCGGATCGTCGCCGCGATCGAACGCTACCGCGAAACCGTGCTGCCGCCGATGTTCCGCGCGCTCGCGCAGTTCTCGCGCGTGTACGAATACTCGTGGCACACGCCGGGCCATACGGGCGGCACCGCGTTCCTGAAATCGCCGGTCGGCCGCGCGTACTTCGAATTCTTCGGCGAGGCGCTGTTCCGCTCGGACCTGTCGATCTCGGTCGGCGAACTCGGCTCGCTGCTCGACCACTCCGGTCCGATCGGCGAAAGCGAACGCTACGCGGCGCGCGTGTTCGGCGCGCACCGCACGTATCACGTGACGAACGGCTCGTCGATGTCGAACCGCGTGATCCTGATGGCGAGCGTCACGCGCAACCAGGTCGCGCTGTGCGACCGCAACTGCCACAAGTCGGCCGAGCACGCGATGACGATGTCCGGCGCGATTCCGACCTACCTGATCCCGTCACGCAACCATTACGGGATCATCGGGCCGATCATGCCGGAACGGCTCACGGCCGCCGCCGTGCGCCTCGCGATCGACGCGAACCCGCTGGTGCGCGGGCGTGACGGCATCGATCCGACGCCGGTGCATGCACTGATCACGAACTCGACGTACGACGGCCTCTGCTACAACGTCGCGCGCGTCGAGGAACTGCTCGGCCAGAGCGTCGACCGATTGCATTTCGATGAAGCGTGGTACGGCTACGCGCGCTTCAACCCGATCTACCGCGATCGTCACGCGATGCACGGCGATCCGTCGCAGCACGACGCAAGCAAGCCGACCGTGTTCGCGACGCAGTCGACGCACAAGCTGCTCGCCGCGCTGTCGCAGGCGTCGTTCATCCACGTCCGCGACGGCCGCAATCCGATCGAGCATGCACGCTTCAACGAGGCATACATGATGCATGCGTCGACGTCGCCGAACTACGCGATCATCGCGTCGAACGACGTGAGCGCCGCGATGATGGACGGCCCCGGCGGCGAGGCGCTGACGACCGACGCGATCCGCGAGGCCGTGTCGTTCCGCCGGATGCTCGCGCGGCTGCATGCGGAATGCGAGGAGAGCGACGACTGGTTCTTCAACGGCTGGCAGCCGGACACCGTGGTCGATCGCAAGACGGGCCGGCGCGTGCCGTTCCATGAAGCGGACGAAACGCTGCTCGCCACCGATCCGTCGTGCTGGGTGCTGCATCCGGGCGAGACGTGGCACGGCTTCGGCGAGATCGAGGACGACTACTGCATGCTCGATCCGATCAAGGTGTCGATCGTCACGCCGGGCGTCGCGCCGCACGGCGGGCTGATGCCGGTCGGCATTCCGGCGTCGGTCGTCACCGCGTATCTGGACCGTCACGGGATCGTCGTCGAGAAGACGACCGACTTCACGATCCTGTTCCTGTTCTCGATCGGCGTGACGAAGGGCAAGTGGGGCACGCTCGTCAACACGCTGCTCGACTTCAAGCGCGACTACGACGCGAACGCGCCGCTCGAACAGGCGCTGCCGGAACTCGTCGCGCGCTATCCGGACCGCTACGGCAAGCTCGGCCTGCGCGATCTGTGCGACCTGATGTTCAGCGCGATGAGCGACCTGAAGACGACCGAGATGATGTCGCGCGGCTTCTCGACGCTGCCGCAGCCCGACTTCAGCCCGGCCGAGGCGTTCGAGCATCTCGTGCACAACGACATCGAGATGCTGGAGCTGTCGGAGATGGAAGGCCGCACCGTCGCGACAGGCGTCGTGCCCTATCCGCCCGGCATTCCGCTGCTGATGCCCGGCGAGAACGCAGGGCCCGCCGACGGCCCGCTGCTCGGCTACCTGAAGGCGCTCGAGCAATACGACCTGCGCTTCCCCGGCTTCACGCACGACACGCATGGCGTCGAAGTCGAGGACGGCGTGTACCGGATCGCGTGCATCAAGAAAACCGCGCGCGACACCAACACGCGCTGAGCATGCGCGCCGCGACGCCGCGCCGGCAGAACGCGGCCGGCGTCGCGACGCGTGACGACTCGCCGGTCATGCCGGCAAGCGACCGACCCACTCGGCGAGCTGCGCTTCGCCTTCTTCGTCGAGCTTGCCCTTCAGTTCGCCGTACCACGGCGCGATCGCATCGGCCGGCTGCGTGGCCTTCAGGATGTCGAGACTGTTCTCGAGGAACGACGAAAAGAACGGAATGCCGCGCATGTAGAGGAAGGTCGAATCGGTGATGCGCACGTGGCCGTACACGTCGCGCACCCACGCGAGATGCGGCAACGCCTCGCGCAGGTGGCCGCTTTGCATCAGCGCGGAAATGAAGTTCACGCGCGCGGCGACGTCGGACTGCTCGTGCGTGTCGTGATTGATCTCGGCGGCCTTTTGCATCCACGCCTCGCCGCGCTCCACTTCGCCGCACATCACCGACGTCGTCGCGAGCTGCACCGCGTTGTGCGCGCTCGGCTCGCGGTCGAACAGCGCAAGCCAGTACGGAAACGCTTCCGGATAACGCTCCATCGCCGAGTACGACAGCGCGCACAGGCGCGCCGCATCGGCCAGTCGCTCCGCGTGCGGCGCGGCGGCCGCGATCGCGGCGTCGTGCCGGCCGGCCTGGAATGCCTTCAGCGCGGGCGCGAGCTCGGGCGCGATGTCGGGGCCGTTCTGATCGTCCGCGCCTTCGGATGCGTCGGGTGCGTCGTTCGCGGACGGCGCGGGCGTCGACGCTTCATCACGCGGTTTCTTTCCGAATAGCTTTCCCAGCAGGCCCATGGCGATTGTCCTTGTCGTTGTGATGGATGAATGGCGGCTGGTTGCAGCGGCGCACGAAGCGCGGCGCGCGTGAACCGGATCGCCGCACGGCGACCGCCATCTTACGCGCGCTCGAAGTCAGCAGGAAGTGAACGGCGGCCGGGCGCTGGTGTGGCGAAGCAAGGCGCGACGCTCACGCGTCCGCGGGCCTCACGCCGCGATCCATCCCGCGCCGGTACGCGGCAGGGCTCGTCGCCGCGACGCGCCGGAAGTGCCGGCGCAACGACTCCTCGGAACCGAACCCCGCGCGCGCGGCAATCTGCGCGAGCGACATCCCGGGATGCGCTTCGAGCATGTCCTTCGCGACGTTCACGCGCTCGCGGATCAGCCACGCGAGCGGCGACATCCCCGTCGCGTCCGCGAACTGCCGCTGCAGCGTGCGCGTGCTCATCGCCGCCTGCGCGGCCAGCGACGCGAGCGTGTGCGGCTCGGCCGCATGCGCGCGCATCCAGTCGATCAGCTTCGCGAGCCGGTCGCTGCCGCCCGGGGCGACCGGTCGCGGCACGAACTGCGCCTGGCCGCCGTCGCGATGCGGCGGCAGCACGAGGCGCTGCGCGACCCGGTTCGCAATCGCGCCGCCGTGGTCGCGGCGCACGAGATGCAGCAGCATGTCGAGCCCCGCCGCCGAGCCGGCCGACGTGACGATCTGCCCTTCGTCGACGTACAGCGCGTCGGGATTCACGCGCAGCGCCGGATAGCGCGCCTGCAGGCGCTCGGCGTAGCGCCAGTGCGTCGTGACGGTGAGCCCGTCGAGCACGCCAGCCGCCGCGAGCACGAACACGCCCGAGCAGATCGAACAGAGCCGCGCGCCGCGGCGATGCGCGGCACGCAGCTTCTTCAGCAGCGGTTCCGGCGGCGGTTCGTCCGGATCGCGCCAGCCGGGAATCACGATGGTGTCCGCGCGATCGAGCATCGCGAGCCGGTACGGCGCGGCGACCGTGATGCCGCCCGCCGCGCGCACGGGGCCCGGCTCGCTCGCGCAGACGGCGAAGCGATACCAGTCGACGCCGAGTTCCGGGCGTTCGAGCGCGAACAGTTCGACCACGCAGCCGAATTCGAAGGTGCAGAGGCGATCGTAGGCGAGCGCGACGACGAGATGATTGTGCATGGCGCGATGTTACCGGAACTTGTCGATCGCGCCACTGCCGCGATGGCCGCCGAACCGCGATACTGCCCTTCATCCCGGCGCATTCCGCGCCGTCTTTCAGGAGCGCGTTTCATGTCTTACGTCACCGACGTCCCCGCCGCCGACAGCGCCGCCGCCCTCGCGCACTTCGAAGCCTCGCTGAGCTTCGAGACCGATTGCTGGGACGTGCACGACGCGCTTGCGTCCGGCTCGCCCGATTTCGTGCTGCTCGACGTCCGGGGTCCGGAGGAGTTTGCCGCCGGCCACGTGCCCGGCGCGCGCAACCTGCCGCACCGCAAGATCGTCGCCGGCAAGCTCGCCGACCACCCGGCCGACACGCTGTTCGTCGTCTACTGCGCCGGCCCGCACTGCAACGGTGCCGCGCGCGCGGCGATCCGGCTCGCGCGCCTGGGCCGCCCGGTGAAGCTGATGATCGGCGGAGTCACCGGCTGGCTCGACGAAGGTTTCGCGTTGTGCAACGAAGTGCAACCGGAGGACGTCGCCGCGCGCTGATCGTCATTAAAAACGCAACAATCAATTGCCGGCACACGAACGGAAAAAGCGCGACAATCGGCCACATTGCAGTTCGGATGGAGCAGCAACATGGAACACGCAGTCCTGATTCAGATGGCCGGCTCGGTCGCGGCGATCGCGCTCTATTTTCTTCCAGCCATCGTCGCCGACCGGCGCGGGCGGAACGACAGGCTGACGATCGCAATGTTCAACGCGCTGTTCGCGTGGACGGGCATCGGCTGGCTGATGACGCTCTACTGGGCATGCCAGCCGAACCCGCAAACCGACGTCGCGCAAGCCATCCTCGCGAAGCGCCGCGGCATCAGCATGCGGACTTTCTCGACCGGCCTCGTCGAACGCGTGCAGCGCCGCGTCGCCGCCCAGGAGCAATGGGCCGAGAAGCAAGGTTGCCGCTAGGCAGTCCCGCTGTTCCCTTTACTTTGCCTTACCTCGCCGTGCCGAACTTCGGCATCCTGACGTTGGTCGAGGCCCGGTAGTCCCACACCAGCCTCTCGCGCGGCGCCTCACCGCCCGCGCGCAGCCACGCCCCGAACGCCCCCGCCGTCACCGCCCGCGCGATCCGCTCGCCCGGGCAGCCGTGCGGCCCCGTGCCGAACCCGAAGTTCGGCCCCGGCGCGCGGCCCGGCAGCAACCGGTCCGGCTCGCGGTGCACGGCCGGATCGCGGTTCGCCGCCGCGAGCACGACCAGGATGGCCGCACCGGCATCGACGGTCACGCCTTCGATCGTCGTGCGCGACGCGACGAAGCGGCGCGTGTTCTGCACCGGCGAATCGAATCGGCCGACCTCGGCGACGAATGCCTCGAGCATCGCGGCATCCGGCAGCGTGCGCTCGGCACCGGTTGCGTCCCACGCGACCAGCACATTGCCGAGCCACGCGGCCGTCGCCTCGCACGTCTGCGACAGCAACCCGACGAGATTCGCGACGAGCGCGCCGCTCGCGTGCCAACCCGCGGCACCGGCCGCTTGCTGAATCGCCGCGACCCATGAGCCGTCCTGCGCGTGTGTGCGCGCGACACGCTCCGTCATCCGGTCGAGCAGTTGCCGCGCGGCCTCGCTCGCGCGGGCCAGTGCCACGTCGTCCGACAGCGGCGACAGCGCGGCGACGAAGTCGACGACCAGCGCGGCGATATCGTCGAGCTGCGTGTCGTCGAAGCCGAGCAGATCGGCGACCGCGCAAACGGGCACCGTCAGGCACCACGCGTTCAGTGCATCGGCGTCGTGCGGCATGCGCAACCGGCCGCCGGCGAGTTGCGCGGCCCGCTCGCGCAACGCGTCGACGTCGATCGGCGCGAACGCCGCGCGCAGCGCCTGCTTCGGCACGTCGTGCCGCAATGCGCCGTCGTTCATGCGCACCAGTTCGCCGAACAGCGCGCCCGCCGTCGTCCCACGCAATGCGGGCGGTACCGGCGCGTCGAGCGGCCTGACGCGGCACGCCGGGTGACCGAGCACGGCCGTCACGCTCGCCGCCCGGCTCGCGACCCACAGGCCGAGCGAGGCGTCGAACGCGAGCGGCGGCCCGTCGACGAGCGTCGAGTAGTAAGGATAGGGATCGCGGTGCGTGACCGCGGCAATCGGATTGGTCGGGTTCATGCGTGCAGTATCGGCGCGCCGGGCCGCCGCATGTTTCAGGTTGACGTGAAATGTCGCGGATGTCGCGCTCATGCTCATGCCGGCACCGCGGAGTGCTGCGACGCAGCAACCCACGGGCGGCAAGCGACGCGGCGCCGTGACGGACGTGGCGTCAGGCTGCCGACCGGTAGCGGTGCGCCTGCATGCGCAGGCGGACTCGCCCGGCGGAAATCGCACGCGGTTCGGGCACCACCGTTTCGTGATGAAACATTTCCTGCCGGAAGCGGCCGCCGTCGTCGAACCACTGGCAGATCAGCCAGTCGGCATCGTCGAACACGACCGGCCCGGCATAGGTGACGGTCATGCGCGGCCCACCGGTTTTCAGCGTCACGACATCGCCGACGCGAAAGCCGTTGCTGTGATTTTCTCGGATTTTCATCGCTCTCTCGATTTTTTATATATTCATTTTCCGGCGGCCCGCTGACAGGTCATTCGGATACGCGGCAGATTACCAATCCAATAAATAACCGGCAACTCCCGAATACCCGAAAACATCGACCTGAAAATCGCAACACTACGCGGCACCGATTCGCGCGGCGGGCTTCTGACACCATAATCGGCGCGGCTTGCGCGCCGATTATGGTCAAACAACCGGAGTGCAGAGAATAAACGATGAATTTCGCGCCGTCATCGAACTTCAAATCGGCGGTGGTTTCGATTGATTACTGTCAATCGGTTTCCGGCTGGAAACGTTCCCACGTTTTATCGGCGCTCATTGTTCGAACCGCACGGGCGAATTGTCCGGCGCCGAAAACCAGCGATTGAGGTCGCGTCCCGGCACCGCCGCTTGCGTAAACGTGAACGTGCCGTCGCGCGCCATTTCCGTTGCAGCGCGCAGGAACGCGCCGAATGCGGCCCGCGCCAGCGCGCCGCCGACGCTGACGCGCTTCACGCCGAGCGCCGCGAGCGCCTCGCGGCTCAGCAACCCGCCCTGCAGCCCCATCACGACGTTGACCGGCGCGCCGACCGCGCGCGTGACCGCCGCGATCTCGTCGGGATCGGTCACGCCGGGTGCGTAGAGCACGTCGGCGCCCGCGTCGCGGTACGCGACCAGCCGCGCGATCGTGTCGGCAAGGTCGGAGCGGCCGTGCAGGTAGTTTTCGCAGCGCGCGGTCAGCGTGAACGGAAACCGCAGCGAGCGCGCCGCGTCGACCGCCGCCGCGATGCGCTCGACCGCCTCGTGGTGCGGGTAGATCGGCGCATCGGCACGGCCGGTCGCATCCTCGATCGAGCCGCCCACCGCGCCGGCGTCGGCCGCCAGGCGAATCGTCTCGGCGACCGTGTCAGGCGCGTCGCCGAAGCCGTTCTCGAGATCGGCGCTGACCGGCAGGCCGCCCGCGGCGACGATCTCGGCGATGTGGTCGAGCATTTCGTCGCGATCGATCGCGTTGTCGGGCCGCCCTCGCGAAAAGGCGAAGCCGGCGCTCGTGGTGGCAAGCGCTTCGAAGCCGGCCATCGCGAGCAGCCGGGCGGAACCGGCATCCCACGGGTTCGGGATGATGAAGGCGCCGGGCCGCGCGTGCAGCGCGCGGAAGGTTTCGGCTTGGCGAAACTGCACGTTGGAATCGGACATCGAAGTCTCCTCGGAATGGAGACGTCAGCATACGCGCGCGCGGTACCGCGACGGTTTAGGGCGCGCTGAAATATCGATGTGGATGCCGGGGCCTCGCGCGCGGCGCGGTGTGCCGCCGGTCACGCCGCCGCGCGGGGACCGAGCGTCTTCGTCAGGAAAATGCGCGCATGCCCGGTCGGGTAATCCGGCAGCTCGCCGAAACGGACATAGCCGCGCTTCTCGTAGAACGGCCGCGCCTGAAAGTCGAACGTGTCGAGCCACGCGCCGTGACAGCCGCGTGCGACGGCTTCCGCCTCGGCGAGATCCATGATGCGCGAGCCGGCCCCCTGGCCGCGCGCCGCCTCGGGCACGACGAGCAGGTCGACATGCAGCCAGCCGAACGCCGTGCTGCCCCACAGGCCGCCCACGACCGTGCCGTCGGCGTCGGTCACGCGCACGGCCAGCGGCCGGAAATCGATCGGGCCGGCCTGGCTTTCGTTGAACCGGACGAGCGGCGCCGCGATCTGCTTGCGGACGTTCGCGTCGCCGGCGTCGGTCACGTCGTAGGTGAGCGTCATCGGTTACGTCGAATCAGGAAGAAAACGGGAGATGGCAAGACGGCCGGACCCGCGCGCGACTACACCACGTAGGCGCCCTTCGCATGCAGTTCCGCTTCCGTGCGCTCGAGCGCCGTGATCGCATCGCTGCCTTCCAGCGCCAGCAACTGCGCGACCAGCGCCTCGGCCATCGCATGCGCGGCGACCAGCGACGGAAAGAACGACGGGCTGTCGTGCGTGAAGATCAGCTGCGCGTCCGCATGCAGCGCGATCGGCGACACCGCGCTGTCGGTGATCGCGACGATCTTGCTGCCCTGCGCCTTCGCCGCCTGCGCGACACGCGTCGCTTCCGCGGAATACGGCGCGAAACTGATGATCACCGTCACGCTCTGCTTCGCGATCGTGCGCAGCTCCATCTCGAGCGAGCCGGCGACGCCGTTGAGCAACGACACGGTCGGCCGGAACAGCCGGTAGCCGTACACGAATCCGAACGCGACCGGATAGCACGACCGGAACCCCGCGACGTGCACGTGCGACGCCTTGCGGATCAGCTTCGCGGCGTCGGCGAGCGCGTGCTCGTTCTGGGCGGAGGTGGCGGCGAGATTGTGCTGCTGCGCGGCAAGCAGGTCGTGCGCGAGCGACGCCTTCGCGTCGGGCCGCACGAGCGAACGCGCTCGCTGCGTGAGCGGCTCGGGACGCGTGCGCACGCGCGCGACGCACAGGTCGCGCAGCTCGTTCCAGCCGGGGAAACCGAATTGCTGCGCGAGCCGCACGAGCGACGCGGGTTGAACCTGCGCGCGCTGCGCGACCTTGCGCATCGACGAGGTGGCAACCTCGTCGGGATGATCGAGCAGAAATGCAGCGCCCGCCTGGAATTGCGGGCTCAGTTCGGAAAATTGCGCCCGGATCAGGGACGCGAGTTCATCGAAATTGGCAGCCATCTTGGTGAGAACGGGAACCGATCGTCCATGGTATCACCGGCCCCGTCTGCACCGGTGCACCGGTCAGCGCAGCACTTCGACGTGATCGGCGTCGACCTTCACCTTGCCCGACCACTTGCGCTCGAACTCGCCGGTCAGCTTCACTTCGCTCTTGTCGCTGACGGGCTGGCCGGCCGCCCACAGCTTTTTGTCGATCTCGACGCGGATCGTGCCGGTTGCATCGGCGAACTCGTAGTCCTCGCCGCCGGTATGCTTGACGATGCGCCCCTGGAGTTGCACGTGCTGGTCGTCCTTGCCGTTCGCGAGCAGTTCCTTCACGGTCGTCGTGGTCAGCGTGGACGGCCCCGTGTATTCCGCGTAGACGGCGGCGGGCAGCACGGCAAGCGCGACCGCCAGGATTCTCGTCAGGTGTTTCATGATCTCGTTCCTCCAGTTATTCGAGTACGTCGCGCTCCCGTTGAACGCGACGGCCCGAGATTACGGAGCGTAAGATTAAGCAAACCTGAAGGTCGTCCCCCGCGGCATGCCGTCGCGGCGTTTCGGTGCGCGAACGCACGGAAGCGCCCGTGTTTAAGCTCGGCCTAAGGCACCTGCGCTTATCATGGGAACCCCGGGCGCCACGCCCGCCAACAGACACGAATCCATGCGCGTACTGCTCGTCGAGGACGATCCGCTGATCGGCAGCGGGCTCGAACAGGGCCTCAAACAGGAAGGCTTCGCGGTCGACTGGGTCAAGGACGGCGACGCCGCGACGCTCGCGCTGCGCTCGACCGGCTACGGCCTGCTGCTGCTCGATCTCGGGCTGCCGAACCGTGACGGCCTGTCGGTGCTCGCGTCGCTGCGCCGCCGCGACGAAACCCTGCCCGCGATCATCATCACCGCGCGCGACGGCGTGCCGGACCGCATCGCAGGCCTCGACAGCGGCGCCGACGACTACCTCGTCAAGCCGTTCGTGCTCGAGGAACTGCTCGCGCGCATTCGCGCGGTCAACCGCCGCCACGCGGGGCGCGCGCAGACGACGCTCGCCATCGGCCCGCTGCGCCTCGATCCCGTCAAGCACCTGGTGTGGCTCAACGACGACGAAGTGACGCTGTCGCCGAAGGAATTCGTGCTGCTGCAAGAACTGATGCGCGACCCCGGCGCGGTGATCTCGCGCGAACAGTTCGAGGAACGGCTGTACAGCTGGGGCGAGGAAATCGAGAGCAACGCGGTGCAGGTGCACATCCACAACCTGCGCAAGAAACTCGGCCACGACATGATCCGCACGGTGCGCGGCGTCGGCTACCGGATCGGTGACGGCGCATGACGCGTCTGCAACACGCGATCGCGCGCTGGCGCAGCGCATCGCTGCGGCGGCGCCTGTTGATGTGGCTGCTGCCGGCCGCGTGCGTGATCGGGCTGGTCGCGAGTGCGGGCACCTACTGGGGCGCGCTGCGCGAGCTCGACGATCTCCTCGACGACCAGATGCGCAGCATGTCGAAGCAGATCGTCGTCGGCCCGGACGGCGAACTGTCGTTCCGCAATCACGGCGACGGCAAGCACGAATTCGAGGCCAGCGATCCCGACGCGGTGCTGCTGCAGGTCTGGCGCAACGGCACGCTGGTTTACTCGACCGATCGCAAGTCCGAGCTGCCGCCGCCCGCGCAGACGGGCATCGGGAGCGTCGACGTCGGCGGCCAGCCGTGGCGCACCTACGTGACCGAACGCGGCGGCACGACGATCCGGCTCGCGCAGGCGCGCCATGCGCGCTGGGAAGCGATCGCGGGCATCGCGGTGCACCTGCTGTGGCCGGTGTTCTCGATGCTGCCCGTACTCGCGATCGGGCTGTGGTTCGGCATCGGCGCGGGGCTTCGGCCGCTGCGCACGATCGCATCCGGCCTTAAGCGCAGGAATGCGAACAATCTCGAACCCGTCGACGTCGCGTCGATGCCGAACGAGGTCCGCCCGCTCGCCGAAGCGATCAACGACCTGCTCGCGCGGCTCGACCGCTCGTTCACGCTGCAGCGGCACTTCATCGCCGATGCCGCGCACGAGTTGCGCACGCCGATCATGGGGCTGTCGATCCAGTCGCAATTGCTGCGGCGCGCGTCGACGGCCGACGAGCGCGAGCAGATCCTCGCGCAGATCCAGGCCGGCACGACACGCCTCGGCCACCTCGCCGAGCAGTTGCTGACACTCGCGCGCCTCGAACCGGACGCGCAGGCGTCCGCCGCGGCATCCGCGAGCGTCGATCTCGCCGCGCTGTGCCGCTCGGTGGTCGCCGACCGCACGCGCGTCGCGGATGCGCACCGGATCGACCTCGGCGCGATCGTGGCGTCGCCGGTGATGGCCACGGGCAACATGGACACGTTGCGCGTGCTGCTGAACAACCTCGTCGACAACGCGATCCGCTATGCGGGCGACGGCGCGCGCGTCGATGTGTCCGCGCGCCTCGACGGCGCGACGCCCGTGCTCGAAGTCGCCGACGACGGCCCCGGCATTCCGGAAGCCGAGCGCAAGGACGTATGGGAGCGCTTCTATCGCGGCGAAGGCGCGCAGGCTGCCACGTCGTCGGGCAGCGGGCTCGGCCTGTCGATCGTCAAGCGGATCGCCGAACAGCATCGCGCGACGGTCGCGCTCGGCACGACGCAAGGCGGGCGCGGGCTGACCGTGACGGTGCGTTTTCCCGTGCCGGCCTGACGCTCGCCCGACGGGTGGCTTTTCCACAGATTGTGTTGGCAAGCTTGTGGACAACCGGCCGCTAACGACGACAAGCGATTGATCCGAAACGGTTTGTCGGTCGTGCGCAGCGAATGCGCCAAACCGCGCCGCACACCCCACGTCCGGACGCGACATCGCGCACCGATCCCCTCTCCTGCCACGCCCGGCACGCCCGTCCGGCCGTGGCGATCCACGGCAAGATTGACAACCAATTACCCATTACGTAAATGGGTTGTCAATTTATCGCACATCCCGACCATGACGAAACCCGCCAAGCTGACTGCCGTCGCGCTGTCCGTCTTCCGCCTGAACGGCCTGTTGATCGAATGGGGCAATACCTTTGCCGCACCGCACGGCCTGACCAGCGCGCGCTGGCAGGTGCTGGGCGCCATCTCGATGGCGCCGGAAGCCCCGAACGTCCCGCAGATCGCCGACGCCATGGGCATCACGCGGCAGGCCGTCCTGAAACAGATCAACGTGCTCGTGGAAGAAGGGCTGGTGCAACCGCTGCCGAACCCGACGCACAAGCGCTCTCCGTTGTACGCGCTGACCCCGCGCGGTACAGCGGCCTACCAGGCGGTGGTCGGGCAATGGCAGCAGCATGTCCGCGACATCGCCGGTCAATTCAGTTCGGCCGATCTCGATGCGGCGATTCGCGTGCTGTCGACGATGTCCGGCGCTCATGCGCCGAACGGGCAGGCGTGATCGCGCCATCGCCGCAATTACTTGCAGGAGTGCTCCATGCCTCGTTTCAAACCGATGGACCCGGCCTTTCCGATCCAGCAACAGCTCGGCATCGACGCGCAACCCGTCGTCCTCGTCAACGTCTTCACGCTGGATCCGGCCGACGAAGCGGATTTCCTGGCCGTGTGGAAGGACGACGCCGAGTTCATGAAACAGCAGCCCGGATTCATTTCGACCCAGCTTCATCGCGCACTCGGCGACAGTCCGACTTACTTCAACTACGCGATCTGGGAATCGACCGACGCGTTTCGCGCGGCCTTCACGCATCCGGCGTTCGTCGCGAAACTGTCGGCTTATCCGTCGTCCGCCGTCGCGAGCCCGCACCTGTTCCAGAAAGTCGCCGTGGCAGGCGTGTGTACCGCGTGAGCCGATACGCGAGCCGGTGCGACGCACGGTTTGCACGCGGTGCCGCGCCGCGCGATCGCCACGCGGACTTCTCCACAGAAAATGTTGGCAAGCTTGTGGATATCCTGCGCACCGCGACGCTAAGCCCTTGATCCGACGGACTTTGGCACGCGTGATGCAGACGCGGCGCACGCCGCGCCGTCACACGCGCCGGTTCGCCGCACTTCGCATCACGCTGCCACGTCGATGCGCGTTCGATACACGGCGCGACCGTCGCGCCACTTACCCACAGAAAATGTTGGCAAGCTTGTGGATATCCTGCGCATGCATCGCCTAACCCGTTGATCGGCCAATGATTCATGCGCTGCGCCACCGTTGCGGCAGCGCGCGGTCCGCTCATGCGCGCAATCGGACGATCCGGCGCAACGGCGCGCCCTGAACGCGGCTTGACGTGCGTGCATGCGACGCGTCAGGATCACACGAGCCGCACGCGGCGTGCGGGCCGTTCGGCCCGCATCGTACAACGACACATCATCCGAGGAAGGCCATGGAACACTTCACCGCAGGGCAGTTGATCGTCTCGCTCGTGCTCGTCGCGATCGTCGTCTATCCGTATGTCCGGATCGTTCGGCGTACCGGGCATTCAGGCTGGTGGATCCTGACGATGTTCGTCCCGGTCCTGAACTTCATCATGTTGTGGGTTTTCGCATTCGCGCGCTGGCCCTCGGTCGACGATCGGCATGGCTGAACATCAAGCGGGCTTGTCCACAGATTGTGTTGGCAAGCATGTGGATAGCCTGCGCATACCGCGATCAAGCGCTTGATCCGAAAGACTTTGTCCCCGTCGCTTCGAATGCGTCACGCGGCCGGCAACGTGCCGTTCGCGCATCGTCATGCGATGCGACGGACCGCATGTCGCGCGCGCCACACCGCTTGTCCACAGATTGTGTTGGCAACGGTGTGGATAGCCTGCGCATACCACGCACAAGCGCTTGATCCGAAAGGTTTTGTCCGTGCCGCTTCAAACCGTGCAGGCAGGCCTGCGGCACGCGAGCGCCGTGCCCGCTGCGCGACGAACGAGACCGCTCGCGGGCTTGTCCACAATTTTTGTTGGCAAGGATGTGGATATCCTGAGCATGCGTGACCTAAGTCGTTGATCGCACAACGTTTCGACGTGCCGGTCACGCCTGCGGCACGGCGTGCCTCCATCGCTTCGTCCAGCCATCGATGAACGCACGCCGCGCCGCCCGCTCAGGCGAACGTCGCGACCGCGATGCGCGCGGCGGCCGCGATCACGTCGTCCTTCGCCTTCGCATCGGCACGCGCCTGCGTGTAGTACACGACGAGCACGATCGGCGCGCGCGACGGCGGCCAGATCACGCCCGCATCGTTCGTCGTCCCGTAGTCGCCGGTGCCGGTCTTGTCGGCCACCTGCCACCCGGCCGGCACGCCCGCGCGAATCCGCTTGTCGCCGACCTTGTTGCCGCGCAGCCACGCGACGAGCTGCGCACGCTGCGCGGGCGGCAGCGCGTCGCCGAGCGTAAGCACGCGCATGCTTGCGGCCATCGCGTCGGGCGTCGTCGTGTCGCGCAGGTCGCCCGGCAACGCGGTATTCAGTTCGGTCTCCCAGCGATCGAGCCGGAACGTGTCGTCGCCGATCGAGCGTGCATACGCGGTCACCGCCGCCGGCCCGCCGATCAGCTTCATCGCCAGGTTCGCGGCCGAGTTGTCGCTGTACTGGATCGCCGCCTCGCACAACTCGGCGACGGTCATCCCGGTGCTGACGTGCTTGCCCGACACCGGTGAGTAGTTCACGAGATCGGACTGCGCGATCGTCACGCGCTGCTGCAGCAGCCCCGGGTGCTCGACGCTCTGCGCGAGCACCGCCGCGCTCAACATCGCCTTGAACGTGCTGCAGAACGGGAAGCGTTCGTCCGCGCGATGCCGCGCGTGCCGGCCGCTCGCGGTGTCGATCGCGCACACGCCGAGACGGCCGCCCGCGGCGCGCTCGAGCGCGGCAAACGACGTCGCGGACGAAACGTCCTGCCCCGCGGCCGGCGGTGACGCGCACGCGGCGACGGTCAGGACGAGCGGCGCCGTCGCGGCGGCCAGCAACAGGGTTCGACGTTGCGATGAGTAGGTCATGTCGTGTCTCTCGTGGTGGAATGGATGCGGAACGGCCGGCCGGCGAGACAGCACTATCGTGACTTTACGGTTGCCTGACAAGCAACGATAATTGAGCGCTGACACAAGAAATTCTTATGACTAAGCTCCGCCCTCATCTTCCGCTCAATGCGTTGCGCGCATTCGAATCGTCGGCGCGCCACCTGAACTTCACGCGTGCCGGCCTCGAGCTGAGCGTGACCCAGGCTGCCGTGAGCCAGCAGGTGCGCTCGCTCGAGGAGCGGCTCGGCTGCGCGCTGTTCACGCGGTTGCCGCGCGGCCTCGGGCTCACCGACGAAGGGCGCGCGCTGCTGCCGGTGCTCAGCGACGCATTCAGCCGGATCGAGACCGTGCTCAAGCAATTCGAGGGCGGACGCTTCCACGAGGTGCTGACGCTCGGCGCGGTCGGCACCTTTGCCATAGGCTGGCTAATGCCACGGCTGAAGCGCTTCGGCGACACGCACCCGTTCCTCGAGCTGCGGCTGCGGACCAACAACAACGTCGTCGACCTCGCGGCCGAGGGCCTCGATTTCGCGATCCGCTTCGGGGAAGGCAACTGGCCGGCGACGCGCAACGAGCGGCTGCTTGACGCACCGCTCACCGCGCTGTGCGCGCCGGAGATCGCGCGGCGCCTCGCACGGCCGACGGATCTCGCGAACGAAACGCTGCTGCGCTCGTACCGCACCGACGAATGGCTCGGCTGGTTCGACGCCGCGCAGCTCGAACCCTGGCCAGTGAACGGGCCGGTGTTCGATTCGTCGCGACTGATGGTCGAGGCCGCGATGCAGGGCGCGGGCATCGCGCTCGCGCCGGCCTGCATGTTCGCGCGCGAACTGCAGCTCGGCCAGCTCGCGCGGCCGCTCGACATCGACGTGCGCACCGGCGGCTACTGGCTCACGTCGCTGAAGTCGAAGCCGCTCACGCCTGCAATGACGCTGTTTCGCGACTGGATCGTTGCGGAAGCGGCCGACGCGGCGCCGGTCGAATGATGAGGCCCTGCTTGTCCACAGATTTTGTTGGCAAGGATGTGGATATCCTGGGTACCCGGGGCCTAACCCGTTGATCGCGCACGAATTACCGCGCCGATGCACGTATCGGGCAGCCCGTGCTGCCTGGAGGTTGAACGCAACGGCCGCCGCGCGGCGGATCCTCAACCATCAGGAAGCAATCACGTCAGACTTATCCACAGATTTTGTTGGCAAGCCTGTGGATATTCCACCAATGTGACGCGTAACATCCTGATACAAAAGGGGATTCAGTAGATCGGGCCAGACAGGTCAATGACGCGGCATCGTTTTCGACCTCGCGGCGCGCACCCTGCGCACCGGCACGGGGGCCGGACGGTTCTCCACAGATTGTGTTGGCAAGCTTGTGGATATCCTGCGCACCGGCCGGCTAACTCATTGAACGCACGGGGTTTTGTGCGCGCCGCGCAGGATTGTGCAGCACTGGCGCAGGCCGTGCGGCCGACGCCGGCGCTGCCGGTTCATCAATGCCGGTCGAGCCCGCTGCGCAATTCGCTCGCCTTGTCGCGCAGCGCCTCGTATCCGGAGCGCGCATGTTCGGGCAGGTCGGGATCGCCGATCAGCGCGCCGAGCGTTTCGATCAGGCTGAACAGGATGCCCTTCGCCGCGCCAGCCGCGATGCTCTGCGACTCGATCGACTTGTGCAGGTGGTCGACCGCCGCTTCCAGATTCTCGAGCTTCTGCTCGCCGTCGTCGGGCCGTTTATCGGTCGTCATCGTAGGTGCCTCCGCCATCGTTCAAGGGTCATGTCACGATTCTATGCCGCTGCGCGCGGACGTGGCGCGACATCGCGCAACGTCCGTGCAGGCTGCCGCATCGTTACAGCACCGCGACCACCTTCACCCGCCCCGGCTGCGCGGCCGCCGCGAACACCTGGCCGTCGACGCGCCGGAACGTCAGCGATACGGTCTCGTCGCCGACCCGCAGTTCGTCGATGCGCAGCCAGTCGACGCCTTCAGGCAGCGCCGGGCGTTCGACACGCACTTCGTGGCGCGCCGCGTCGACGCTCACGCCGAGACACGCCTGCAGCATCATGAACGGCGCACCGGCCGCCCACGCCTGCGGCAGGCACGCGACCGGATACGCCGTCGGCGGCTCGCCGCGCCGGCGCGGGAACCCGCAGAACAGCTCCGGCAGCCGCATCTCGAAGCTGACCGCGGCTTCGAACAGCGCGCGCAGCAGGTTCACCGCGGCCGTCTTGTCGCCGTAGCGCGCGAGTCCGCGCGCGATCAGCGCATTGTCGTGCGGCCACACCGAACCGTTGTGATAGGCCATCGGATTGAAGCGCGGCTGGCCGGCCGCGAGCGTGCGAATGCCCCAACCCGTCTGGAACAGCGTCGAGCCGAGCACGCTGGCGACCGCCGCGCCGCGCCCGGCGTCGGGCAGTCCGAACGCGAGCAGATGGCCCGCGTTCGACGCCAGCACGCGGCACAAGTCACCGTGACCGTCGAGCGCGATCCCGTAGAACTCGGACTCCGGCATCCAGAACAGTGCCTCGACCTGGTCGCGCAGCGTCTTCGCGCGCAACGCGTAGCGCGTCGCGTCAGCCGCGTGTCCGCGCCGGTGCGAGCACATCGACATCGCATCGAGCGCCGCGCACGCATACGCCTGAACTTCGACGAGCGCGATCGGGCCGTCGGGGAAGCGGCCGTCCGCGTGGAACACCGAATCGTGGCTATCCTTCCAGCCCTGGTTCGCGAGGCCGCGCTCCGACGTGCGCTGGTAATCGAGCAGCCCGTACGGATTGCGGTCGCACTTGTCGATCACCCACTGCGCGGCGCGCTCGAGCGCGGGCCACAGCTCGTCGATCAGCGCATCGTCGCCGGTGTGTTCGACGTACGCCCCCGCGAGCACGAGGAACAGCGGGGTCGTATCGACGCCACCGTAATACAGCGCGAACGGCACCTCGCCCGTCGCAGCCATCTCGCTGCGGCGGAATTCGTGCATGATCTTGCCGGGCTCCGCATCGCGGAACGCGGACGTCTCGCGCGCCTGGTGCTCCGCGAGAAAGCGCAGCACGCCGCGCGCGAGCGACGGCTGCAGCCACAGCATCTGCAGCGACGTGATCACCGCGTCGCGGCCGAACGGCGTCGAGAACCATGGAATGCCCGCATACGGATACGGCCCGGTGTCGAGCTGCGTCGTGAGCAGCCCGAGATCGGCGAGCGACCGGTCGAGCCATGCGTCGAACAGCGGATTGCTGGTGTTCACGCGCGCCATCGCCTCGCGCCGCGAACGCATCTCGCGATGCACGCCGACGAGCGCGGTGCGCAGCGCGACGCGGCCGCATCCCGGGCCTTCCCCGTCGCGCGCGGGGCCGAGCGTCGCGTCGACGGTCAGGTAGATCGACACGCACGCCTGCGCGGCGATCGTCAGCGTGTAATCTGCGCGATCGACCGAGAGAGCGTCGGGTGCCGGCGAGAAATGCACGGTCACGTTGCGCTCGACCTTGTCGAGGCCGTCGTAACGCAGCCGCACCGCACCGGCGTCGACGCGCGGCGCGGCTACCGTGCCGCGCTTCGGACGCTGCGTGCCGCGCACTTCGAACATGTCCTTGAAATCCGCCGCGAACGACAGCGACAGCGGCACCTCGGCCTCGCTCGCGCCGTAGTTCGTCAGCGTCAGCGCTTCGTGCAGCACGTCGCCCGCGAGCACGCGCATCCGTTCGATGTGGATCACGCCCTCGGGCGTCTCGCGGCCGCCGAGCGGCGGCAGCGGGCGGTTCGTCAGGTGTGCGGTAAACGACGCGTTGTCCGCGCTCGTCGCGCCCGACAGCAGCGACGGCGCACGGCCGCCGAAGGTCAAACGCCATGTCGACAGCACGCGCATGTCGTCGACGAACAGGCCGTCGTCATGGCCGCCGATGTCGCCGAGCGCATCGCTGACCACGAATGCGTCGCCGGATTTCAATACGTACTGGTTGTTGCGTGCGAGTGCCTGCGGATCGGCTTCGGGCGCGATGAACGCGGGGCCCGTCGCCTGGGTCGGGGGAACCGGCGCGACTTGCGGCGCCTGCGTCGTGGTGGCTTCGGCGTGATTCGGCATCGATGCTCCTGTGTCGAGGCGCAACGCGCGGTGCGCGTCGCGTGTTTCGCACAGGATAGGCCAGAACCGGGGGGGCGCGCAGCGACGAAAAAGACGCGGCCCCCGCGGCGTTGCCGCCGCCGCATCGGGCCGCGCACAGGCACATCAGGCGACGGTCAGAACTTCCACAGGATGTTGCCGAGCACCGCGTTGTCACGCACGCCGCTGCCGTACTGGCCGCTGAACGTGAGGCCGAGCGTCAGGCGCTTCGTGATGGTCGCGTCGATGCCCGCTTCGAGCACCGCGCTGTCGCGAGCAATCGGCACGCCCGATACCTGGAACGACGTACCGCCGTTCGCGAAGGTGAACGCCGACGACGGCTGCACGTTGCCGAACGCGTGCCGCCAGCCGACCGTCCCGCGCGCGGTGAACGTGCCGAACTGCGACGCGGCACGCACGCCGAGCGTCGAGAAACCGACGTGGGTCGTCTGGCCGCCGGCCCGCAGCGCGGCCGCACCGCCGCTTTCCGTATAGCCGTCGGTATGCAGGTTCACGTAGGCAAGACCCGCGAACGGTTCGAGCGCGACCGGCCCGACCGGCAGCGCGTAGCCGACTTCGCCGAACACCTGCGCGGAATTCGCGTTGTAGCCGGCCGAATCGTGGTCGGAGAAGCCCGCGAAGCCCGGATAGCGGTCGCTGTTGATCCGATACCACGTGTACGACGCGCCGCCGCGCACGCCGAGCGCACCGTACTGCGCGCCGCCGTACAGCGACAGGTAGTAGCTGTTGACCGACGCCGACGAACTCAGGTCGTTGTCGAGCGAGCTGTGCGTGACCCCGGCGGCCAGGCCGGCACGCCACTTGTCGTTGAGCGCCATGTCGGCACCGGCGATGAAGCCCGTCATGCTGCGGTTGATCGCCGACGTGTTGCCGTCGCCCGCGAGCCTGCTGCGGCCGCCGAATGCCTGCCCCCAGACAACCGGCTGATAAGGCGTGCCGCCATGGCAGCCGGCCCGCGAGCCGATCCGGCGTTCCGGCGGCAACGTCGGGTCGGTGACACCGGCCGTGTTGTCGCCGCACAGCGCGGCGCCGCCCGACGACAGCGCCGCGAGCGGCCCCGATCCGGGCGCGAGGCCCTGGCGCACGCGATCGGTCACGGCATCGCGCACGTAGCGGCTGTCGAGCAGCAGCATGCTCTTCAGGCTCGCCTGCAGTTCGCCGTCGAGCATCCCGTACGCCCGGCGCGCGGTGGCCGCATCGGTCGTCAGCACCGTGTCGTACAGCGGGTTGCCCGCACCGAGCGCACCGATCGCGGTCGCGACCGCGCGCTGGTTCGGCGTCGTCGCGACATCGGTCAGCGACGTGCCGTTCGCGACCAGTTGCAGGTACACGTGGTCCGGATCGTAGCTGAGCGTCGGCATCAGGAACGCGTAGTTCGAATTCACCTGACTGAACGTGCCCTGCACGCCCGACGACGCGCTGAGGATCGCGTACTTCGTGGTCGGCTGGTAGCTGGCCTGGTTCGCGAGCACCTGCACGGTGCCGCCGTTCAGCGTGGCCGTGCCGCTCGCCGCGACGCTGCCCGCCTGCTGCGGCGTGACCGCGACCAGCAGCGTCGAGCCCGGCTGGAACGTGACGTTGCCGGCGACGTTCAGCGCCGCGCCCGGCTGCGACACGGCCGCGAACGCGCCGCTCTGCACGACGAGGCCGCCGACCGTGCCGGTGCCCGTCAGCGTCGCGCCGTTCTGCACGGTCACGGTCGACTGGCCGAGCGAACCGTCGACGGCGAGCGTGCCCGCGGCGACGGTGGTGGGGCCGCTCAGCGTACTGGTGCCAGTCAGCGTCAGCTGTCCGCTGCCGGCCTGGGTCAGCGAGCCGGTGCCGGACAGCACGCTCGCGAGCGTCACGCTGGCGGACTGGTTGAAGATCAGCGCGCCGTTGTCGACGACGTTGCCGACCACGCTGCCGGACGTGCCGCCGTTGCCGAGCTGAAGCGTGCCGCCCGCCGCGATCGTCGTGCCGCCCGTGTACGTGTTGCTGCCGGTCAGCGTCTGAATGCCGGTGCCCGCGACCGTCAGGCCGCCGGTGCCGCCGATCACCCCGCCGAACGCGCCGCTGGCGGTTCCGCCCAACGTCAGCGCGTTGCCGCCGAGACTCACGTTGCTGCCGGCCACGCCCGACAGCGCACCGAGCGTTTGCGCACCCGACGCGCCGCTCAGGTCGAGCGTCGCGCCGGTGCCGGCGAGGTTCACCGTGCCGGCTGCCGCCAGGCTGCCGCCCGCCCCGAGCGCCAGCGTGCCCGCGTTGATCGTCGTGCCGCCGGTGTACGTGTTCGCGCCCGTCAGCGTCGTGGTCGCCGCGCCGTTCTTCACGAGCGCACCCGTGCCGGAGATCGCGCCGCTCAATCCGAGCGCATTGCTGCCGCCGAGCGTCAGCGTCGCGCTCGTGCCGAGAGCGACCGCATTCGTCATCGACAGGTTTGCGTTCGTATCGAGCGTGGCCGCACCGCCGACGTTCAGCGCGCCGGTACCGAGTGCCGATGCGTTGCCGAGCACCAGGCCGCCACTGTTGAGGCTCGTGCCGCCCGAATAGGTGCTCGCGCCGTTCAGCGTCTGCGTGCCGGTGCCCGCCAGCGTCAGGCTGCCGGTCCCGCCGATCGCCCCGCTGAACGTGCCGCTGCCCGTCCCGCCCAGCGTCAGCGCGTTGGCGCCGAGATTCACGTTCGTGCCGCTCACGCCCGACAGCGCGCCGAGCGTTTGCGCACCCGACGCACTGCTCAGATCGAGCGTCGCGCCCACGTTCGCGAGATTCATCGCGCCGGTCGCCGCCAGGCTGCCGCCCGCACCGATCGCCAGCGTGCCCGCATTGATCGTCGTGCCGCCCGTATAGGTGTTCGCGCCCGTCAGCGTCGTGGTCGCCGCGCCGTTCTTCACGAGCGCGCCCGTGCCGGAGATCGCGCCGCTCAATCCGAGCGCGTTGCTGCCGCCGAGCGTCAGCGTTGCGCCCGCGCCGAGATCGCCTGCGTTGGTGACCGACAGGTTCGCGTTCGTATCGAGCGTGGCCGCACCGCCGACGTTCAGCGCGCCGGTGCCGAGTGCCGCGGCGTTGCCGAGCACCAGGCTGCCACTGCTGAGGTTCGTGCCGCCCGAATAGGTGCTTGCGCCGTTCAGCGTCTGCGTGCCGGTGCCGGCCAGCGTCAGGCTGCCGGTGCCGCCGATCGCACCGCTGAACGTGCCGCCGGCCGTCCCGCCCAGCGTCAGCGTATTGGCGCCGAGATTCACGTTCGTGCCCGCCACACCGTCCAGCGCGCCGATCGACTGCGGCACCGTCGCAGCGCTCAGGTCGAGCGCCGCGCCCGCGTTCGCGAGATTCATCGCGCCGGTCGCCGCCAGGCTGCCGCCCGCGCCGATCGCCAGTGTGCCGGCGTTGATCGTCGTGCCGCCTGTATACGTGTTCGCGCCCGTCAGCGTCGTGGTCGCCGCGCCGGCCTTCACGAGCGCACCCGTGCCGGAGATCACGCCGCCCAGCACGAGTGCATTGCTGCCGCCCAGTGTGAGCGCCGTGCTCGCGCCGAGATCGATCGCGTTGCCGATCGACAGGTTCGTGATCGCATCGAGCGTCGCCGCGCCGCCGACGGTCAGCGTGCCGGAACCGAGGGCCGCGGCATTGCCGAGCGCGAGGACGCCGGCGTTCAGCGTCGTGCCGCCCGTGTAGTTGTTCGCGGCGTTCAGCGTCAGCGTCGCCGCGCCGTTCTTCACGAGCCCGCCGCCGCCTGAGATCGTGCCGCCGAGCCCGAGATCGGTGCTGCCGACCAGTGTCAGCGTCGTGCCCGTGGCAACGTTGATGCCGTTCGCGAGCGACACGTTGGCGGTCGCATCGAGCGTCGACGAGCCGTTGACGTTCACCGCGCCCAAGCCCAGCGCCGTGTTGCTGCCGACGGCCAGGTTGCCGCCGTTCAGGTTCGTGCCGCCGGTGTAGACGTTCGTGCCGGTCAGCGATTGCGTTCCGGGGCCCGACAGCGTCACGCTGCCCGCGCCGCCGATCGTGCCCGCGTAGGTCGCATTGATGGTGCCGTTGAGCGTCAGCGAAGTGCTGCCCAGGTTCACGTTCGTGCCGGCCGCTCCCGCCAGCGCGCCGATCGTCCGTGCGCCCGACGCGCCGCTCAGGTCGAACGTCGCGCCCGCGCCGGTCAGGTTCACCGTGCCGGTCGCCGCGAGGCTGCCGCCCGTACCGAGCGCGAGCGTGCCGGCGTTGATCGTCGTGTCGCCCGTGTACGTGTTCGTGCCGTTCAGCGTCAGCGTCGCCGCGCCGTCCTTCACGAGGCCGCCGGCGCCGGCGATCGCGCCGGACAGCGCAAGCGCGTTGCTGCCACCGACCGTCAGCGTCGTGCCGGTGGCGAGATTGACCGCGTTGCCGAGCGTCACGTTCGTGCTCGCGTCGAGCGACGCCGACGCGTTGACGTTCAGCGCGCCCGCGCCGAGCGCCGTGTTGCTGCCGACCACCAGGCCGCCGCCGTTCAGGTTCGTGCCCCCCGTATACGTGCTCGCACCCGACATCGTCAGCGTGCCGCCGTCGTTCTTCGTCAGTGTGCCGCTACCCGTCACCGTGCCCGACAGCGTGAGCCCGGTCGCGCCCTGCACCGTCAGCCCGCCCGCGCCGAGATCCACGTTGTTGGCGACGTTCAGCCCGGCCGTGCCCGCCTGCAGCGCGCCGCCAGTGGCCGTGACGGTGCCCGTGCCGAGCGACGCGTTGTCGTTGATGATTGCGACGCCGCCCGCGAGTGTCGCGTCCTGCGCGGTCGACGCGCCGTTGATGGTCCAGTTGCCGCTCGTGACGTCGAGATGATTGAAGTTGATGTAATTGTTGACCGCGATCGTGCCGTTCGCCGTAGCGCCCTGCTGCAGCATCAGCGTGTTGTTGCCGCCCGCGCCGCCGTCGACGACGCCGGTCGCCGCGACGCCGAGCGTGAAGGGGCCGACCGTGATGTTGAACGCGCCGCCCGTGCCGCCCGCCGTATTGACCGACGAGCCGGTGACCGCGGTGAACGTGTTCGTGCTGTTGGCGCCCATCGACACGCCGCCGTTGATCGTGCCGGAGTTGACGAACGTGTTGCCGAGCCCGGGCGTGCCGCTCGAGCCGAGCGACACGCGCCCGGTGATCGTTCCGCTGTTCGACATGTTGACCTGGCCGCCACCGTAAGCGGCAACCACGGGCGCGTCCGCGCCGGACAGCGTCGCACCGGCCAGCGGCGTGGAGCCGATCACGCCGGTGTTCGTGATGCTGGAGACGCCGCCCGTGCCGTTCTGGACCGACAGCGCCATGCCCGTCACGCCGCTGATCGCGACGCCGGTCGAGCCCATCATCGTGCCGTTGTTGGTGACGGTCGTGGTGCTCGCCGACGCATTGCCGACCACCGTGCCACTCGACAGCACGCCGAGCCCCGAGCCGAGCACCGAAGGATCGATCGTGCCGTTGTTGGTCAGCGTGACGCCGCTGCCGGTCAGCGACATCGCGGTGCCGCCGACGCCCAGCAGCACGCCGACGCTCGCGCCGGGATTGACTGTGACGTTCAGGTTGTTGGCGCTGTTTGCATAGCTCGGCGCCAGCGGATTCGCGACGCCCGAGCAGGTCACCGTGGTGCCTGCCGTGCTGCAGGTCGCGTACGCGGGAACGATGCCCGCGCCGGACAATGCCAGAAAAACCCCCGTCGGCAACAGGAATCTCGGAAACGGCTCCCCGCTCTTCTTCGAATGCGCAATGTTCATGCTTCCCCTCGTGATCGGCATGGACGCTGAATCGGACCGGCGACAGCGGAAAATCCGGGACGCAAGCGTGCCCTCCGGCGGTCGCGGAACGACGTCGGTTTATTCGTGGATGAATTATTGGTTAATCGATTCTCGTTTGAGGATGCAAAACTAACCGGATGCCATGATCGTGACCCTTGTTTTTATGCAGCGACTTTCTGGTTGATTTGATTACCGCCCCTGCTTTTGTCAGACAAGGCTATATCAAAAAAACATGGTTTTCCAGTCGATGTTTGGTTATCTGAGAAGGGTCAATAGAATGCGTATTTTTTACTTGAAGAAATGCGCAAAGTGACGGGTTTCCACGGATCTCCCGGTCACCCCGTCAAATCCGGCGCGAAGCTGCCGACGGAGCTCGATCCGTGAAAATGCCGATACTTCATAGGCGGCTGATTTTCGCGGTGCAATATAAGTGGCGGCTGCGGCAGTCGGTTCGATAATCCGGATCCATTTCATTTGCCAAATTGAAATCGCCGATTTTCAACATGCTTCCCGGCGGTTTCGGATCCGGCCCATGCAAAGGCGGCATTTGGAAATGAAAATGAAAGCCGCAAAATCGACCGAATCCCGGCCGGCACGCCGTGTTATGAAAACAGGCTCATCAGATAAAGCATCGGCCGGAACGACATGGGCCGTGCATCGGGATCGAGCCACAGGCGCAGCGCATAGATCGCGTACGCGGGCACTTCCCGCCAGCTCGAATAGATATCCCGCCACTGGAAGCTGTGCGGATACGCGGCGAAAATGTTCGCGGGCGCGATGCCGACCCGCTCGAACGCGAGGCGCGCCCGCGCGAGGTGGTAATACTGGCTGACGATCAGCACGCGCGACATCCGGTGCGCCTTCATGTACGCGCGCGCGTGCTGCGCGGTCGCGAGCGTGTTGTCGCCCTGGTCGTCGACGGCGATCCGGTCGGCCGGCACGCCGCGCGCGACCAGATAGTCGCGCATCGCGGTCGCCTCGTTCAGCCCGGGGCCGTCGATCGCGCCGCTGACGAGGAACGCCGGGCACTGCCCGGTGCGATAACAGCGCACGCCGACATCGAGCCGCGCCGCGAGCACCGGTTTCGGCGCACCGCCGTCGTCGAGCGCATTGCCGAAGATCACCGCGACGTCGGCCGGCTCGCTCGGCATCCGCATCCCGGTTCCGACGAGCACAACGGCCGCGACAATCCACAAACACGCGAACGCGGCCAGGACACGGCCGATCCGGGCCGCACGGCCCCGCTTGAAACGCTGGTTCAAAGGTATCGGACTCCTGGAGAAGTGTGCCGCCGGTTTGCACGGCACACGGCCCGGCATGCTGCCACGGCGCGCTCGCGCCTGTCCAGGTAACGAGGTCGACACGACGTGCCGAGCGTGTCCGGAGAACCCGGACGATGTTCGGCATGCAGGAAATTCGGGGTTCGAAAGGCCGGCAAGGAACGCCAATGCGCCGGCCCGGCCGGCGTCAATCCATCGGACACGTCGCGAGCCGCCCCTTCGCCTCCCCCGCGCCGCGCACCGCGCAGGTGGCCGGCTCGTCGGCGATCCGCGCAGTCAGTCCGGTCTCGTCGCGCAGCAGGCGTTCGAGGTCCGCGAGCAGCGCGCCGCCGCCCGTGAGCACCACGCCGCGATGCGCGATGTCGGTCAGGAGTTCGGCCGGCGCATTTTCCAGCACCGACTTCACCGCGCCGATCACCTGCTTGAGCGGTGCGGCCAGTGCGTCCGCCACGTCGTGGTTGGACAACTCGATCGACCGCGGCAGGCCGTCCGCGACGCCGCGCCCGATCGCGCGCGTCGACGTGCGCGGCACCGCGCTGGTTGCCGAGCCGATCGTATTCTTCACGCGCTCGGCGGTCTGCTCGCCGAGCAGCACGCCGTACAGGTTGCGCACGTGGTTGACGATCGCCGCGTCGAACTGGTTGCCGCCCACGCGGATCGCCTCGCGGTAGACGATGCCGCCGAGCGCGATCACGGCAACTTCGGTCGTCCCGCCACCGATATCGATCACCATCGAGCCGACCGGCTCGGTCACCGGCAGGCCCGCGCCGAGCCCGGCGGCGAGCGCTTCCTCGATCAGTTCGACGTCCGATACACCGGCCGCGAACGCGGCCTCGCGGATCGCGCGGCGCTCGACCGCCGTCGCGTCCGACGGCACGCACAGCGTGACCTCGACGCGGCGTCCGAAACGCGAACGCGTGCGCGACATGTCGATGAAGCGGCGGATCATCTGCTCGGCGGCGTGCGCATCGGCGATCACGCCGTGCCGCATGGGCCGCACGGCCTCCAGATGCCCCGGCTCACGGCCGAGCAGTGCCTTCGCGCGCTCGCCGACCGCTTCGAGCGTCGGTCGCGCGTCCATCGCGCCGCCCTTGCGAAAGCAGACGACCGACGGCTGGTTCAGCACCACGCCGCGCTCGTGCGTATAAATCCGCGTACTCGCCGTTCCAGGGTCGATCGCAACGGGTTGCGCAAACAACTTTCCGAACAGCGGTGTCGACATATCAAGCCTTTTTTTGAACAAACCGGCCCAAACGGCCAGGCCGCGTCTCCGCGGCGCGCTTTTACCGCCCCATCATGGACTTAGCGGCAAATCGTTCCGGTACTTTAGACAATTCCGATGATTTTTTCGCGACGAGATTGCCGAATGTGTGTTTCGGCAGGTCCGCGGCTACGCATCGGCCTCTCGCGTCGCGCTTGTAAAACACGGTAATCTCTCGGTCTTGCCTGCTCCCGGCAGGCGTCCGACGCCCGATCACGCCAGGTATTCCTCCATGACAGCGACCGCTTTTCCCCGCTGGCTCGGGGTGCGCCAACTGGGCGCAACGCTCGTTGCGCTCTGGTGCTGCACCGTTGCCGCGCAGCCCTTGCCGGCAGCCGACACCGCCCCCGGCACCGCGACGGCGGCCACTTCCGCCGCGCCGGCCGCCGCCCCCACGACGGCCGCCGCCCCCACCGCCAGGCCCGCGCCGACCTGCAACGCCGACGGCGGTCCGGCCGGCCGGCCGGCGATCGGCCTCGTGCTGTCCGGCGGCGGCGCCCGCGGGTACGCCCACCTGGGCGTGCTGAAAGTGCTCGAGGAGAACCGCATTCCGATCGATTGCATCGCCGGCACCAGCATGGGCGCCGTGGTCGGCGGCCTGTATGCGAGCGGAATGGCCGCCGACGAGATGCAGAAGCAGCTGTCGGAGGTGAACCTGGCCGACATCGCGTTCGACGTGACCGACCGCGCGGACCTGCCGCAAAGCAGCCGCGAGGACGAGCGACTGTACATCAACAGCCTTACACTGGGCTTCGGCAAGAAAGGCGTGAAGGCGCCGGTCGGCCTCGTGCAGGGCAACCGGCTGCAAGCGCTGCTCGCGAACTGGACGGCCGCCGTGCCGACCAATCAGCCGTTCGACCAGTTGCCGATCCCGTATCGCGCGGTCGCAACCGATCTGCAGACGGGCCAGATGGTCGTGCTGGACCGCGGCTCGCTGCCGCTCGCGATCCGCGCGAGCATGGCGATGCCCGGCCTGTTCGCACCGGCCGAGATCAACGGCCGCGCGCTCGTCGACGGCGGCCTCGTGAGCAACCTGCCGGTCGACACCGCGCGGCAGATGGGTGCGAAGGTCGTGATCGCCGTCGACATCGGCTCGCCGCTGCGCCCGCTCGACGCGCTCGCGTCGCCGGCCGACGTGATGCAGCAGATGGTCGGCATCCTGATCCGCCAGAACGTGACGTTGCAGCGCAAGCAACTCGCCGCGCAGGATGTGCTGCTCACGCCCGACCTCGGCGCGCTCGCGTTCACCGATTTCCAGAACGCGAAGCAGGCGATCGCCGCCGGCGCGGCCGCCGCGACCGCGGCGCTCCCGCGGCTCAGGCACTTCGCGCTCACGCCGGAACAGTACGCGGCCTACCGGTCCGCGCATGCGCAGCCGCTGCCGCCGCCGATCCGCATCACGCGGGTCGAGATCAAGACGACCGGCGGCGTGCCGAAGCGCGTCGTCAGCGACGCGCTGCACGTGAAACCGGGCGACACCTACGATCCGGCGACCGTCAGCCAGGACCTGCTCGGGCTGACGACCGGCGGCAATTTCGAGAGCGTGACGCAGCAGATCGTGAGCCACGGCGACGAGAATGTGCTCGAGATCGATGCGCGGGAGAAATACTGGGGGCCGAATTTCCTGCTGTTCGGCGTCGGGATGTCGAGCAGCTCGACCGACGAGGGCGGCTTCCGCCTGCACATCGGCTACCGGCGGCCGTGGCTCACCGAATCGGGCCTCGAGTTCCGCGCGGACACGACGATCGGCAGCGATCTGCAGTCGGCGCGCGTCGAATTGCGCCAGCCGTTGCCGGCCGCATACGGCTTGTACATTTCGCCCTACGCGGAATATCAGCGCCGCTACGTGAACCTGTACGACAACAGCGGCGAGGTGAAGCTGAATCAGTACTTGATGCAGACGGCGCGCACCGGGCTCGACTTCGGCCTGCCGATCGCCCGGCTCGGCGACTTCCGGATGGGTATCGGCTACGCGACCGGGCACGGCTCGCCGAACTACAACCTGCCGTTCCCGTTCGATGACGGCAGCTCGACGCTGATATGGCCGAGCTTCACGTCGCAGGCGCTGACCGCGCGGGCGCGGCTCGTCATCGATCAGCTCGACGATCCGATGTTCCCGCGCCGCGGCTACTACGGCGAATTCCGTGTCGAACGGTCGCTGTGGTCGCACAACAGCCAGTCCGCGGAGGACCTCGCCGATACGTCGAACACGCCTTACACCGAGCTCTACGGCAAGGCGATGATCGCGCAGCAGTTCGGCCGGCACAGCGTCAGCGCAACGATCGAGGGCGGCAAGAGCATCGGCGGCACCAACCTGATCAACGCGTTCAACTTCACGCTCGGCGGGTTCCAGCATCTGGCCGCGTATGCGGCCGACCAGCTGACCGGCAATGAACTCGCGTACGGTAACGTGACGTACATGAACCAGCTGATGACGTTCAACGCGTCCCCGATCAAGGCGCTGTCGGTCGGCGCCAGCGCGGAAGTCGGCAATGTGTGGACGAGCGGCGTGAAGGTCGGCGGCGGCACGCTCAAGCAGAGCTACACGTTCTTCACGAGCCTGTCGACCGCATTCGGTCCGCTGTACATGGGTGTCGCGCTCGCGCCGGGCGGCCGGCGCAACATCTACCTGCAGCTCGGCCGCACGTACTGACGGCGCTCAGATCGGCCAGCTGATCTCGAAACGCGCGCCGCCGAGTTCGACCGGATCCACTACCGCGATCCGGCCGTTGTGCGCGTGGAGCACCTGCCGCGTGATCGCGAGGCCGAGCCCGTAGCCGCCGGTGCGGCGGTCGAGGCGCACGAACGCGTCGAAGATCCGCTCGCGCTCGCTCTCCGGCACGCCCGGGCCGTCGTCCTCGACGAAGATCGCGATGTTGCCGTGCTCGAGCGCGATCCCGACGACGATCCGCGACGCCGCATATTTGCTCGCGTTGCGCAGCAGGTTGCGCATCGCGTACGACATCAGCCGCCGGTCCATCTTCACGCGCAGGTCCGACGCGATCGCGATGCGCGACTCGATCGCACGCTCCGGATACAGCAGCTGCGCGTCGCTGACCTGGTGCTCGAACCACGCGACCGGCGCGGTCAGTTCGAGGTTCGACTGCAGCGAGCTGTATTCGAGCCGCGCATACGTGAGGCTCATGTCGATCAGCTCCTCGAGCTCGGTCACGTCCTGCGCGATGCTCTCCAGCGCACCGTGGTATTCGGCGGCGGAGCCCGGTTCGCGCAGCATCTCGAGCGCGAAGCGCACGCGCGCGAGCGGCGTGCGCAGCTCGTGCGAGATCCCGTTCGTCAGGTCGCGCTGCGCCGCGATCAGCCGCTCCATGCGCATCGCGAGCGCATTCAGCGTGCGCGCGAGCGGGCCGATGATCACGCTGTGCGACTCCCGCGCGCGCGTGTTGAAGCGGCCGCCGGTGAAGTCGATCGCGCGCTCGCGCACCATCACGAGATCCGACCAGACCGGCCGCATCCACCGATATGCGGCGAGCGCGGGCGCTGCGAACACGAACGCCAGCACGATCCAGATGTCGCCCGGCAGCGCGTCGAACGCGTGCCACACGACTTCCGGCGACAGCACGACGCACAGCGCGAGCGCCGGCACGAGCGCGGTCAGCAGCACGAGGCCGAGCAGATGCAGGTAGGTCCGCACGTACAGGCGCGACCAGCTCGGAATGCGGTCGGCGCGCGTGTCGGTCCACGCGCGGCGGAAATGCAGCCAGCGCCATCTGACATAGCGCGGCGCCGAAAGCGGCGCTGCATCGGGGTGCGAACGGGTGCGTCGGATCATCGCGGCTTCCGGCTATCGTGCGATGCGAGGATGCGGCGGCCGACGGCGTCGTGCCGGGCCGGCGTCATTCCCACGCATGCTTGCTGAACTGGTAACCCTTGCTGCGGATCGTCTTGATCCGCTGCGGGTTGCCCGCATCGTCATGCAGCTTGCGGCGCAGCTTCGAGATGCGCCCGTCGATCGTGCGGTCGAGACCGTCGAACTCGACGCCGCGCAGCTGCAGCATCAGGTCGTCACGGCTGACGACTTCTCCCGCATGGCACACCAGCACCCACAGCAGGTCGAACTCGGCCGACGTGAGGTCCGGCGAGCCGCCGCCCGGCAGCACGACCGAACGGTCGGTGCGGTCGATCGAGAACTGGCCGAACGTGTAGCGCTCCGGCTGCGGCGCGGCACCCTCGGCCGCGCGCGCGGGGACGCGGCGCAGTTGCGCCTTGATCCGCGCGAGCAGGATGCGCGGCTCGACCGGCTTGTGCACGTAGTCGTCGGCGCCGAATTCGAGGCCGAGCAGTTCGTCGAACGGCTCGTCGCGCGCCGTCACCATGATGATCACGCCGTCGTACGCCTTGCGCGCCTCGCGGCAGATCTCGAAGCCGTCCTTGCCCGGCAGGTTCACGTCGAGAATGACGAGATCCGGGCGCGTGGACAGGATCGCCGGGACGGCGGCGTCACCGTGCAGCACAGTGTCGACTTCATAGTCGTTCTTGCGCAGGTAGCCGGCGATCAGTGTGGACAGGCGGGTGTCGTCTTCGACGAGCAGGATGCGAAAAGACATGGGCAACGGTCGGATCGTACGGGGAAACCGCGGCGGCGGCAGGCCTGCGCCGGCTGCCGGCCATCGGTCGAAACGTACCGCATGATACTGCGCCCACCGATTGCCCGTTTGAAGATCTGGAGAATAAGGGCGCGATGGTCGCCGCGCTTGACGAATCGGCGCCGAAACGGTTCCATACGGGCTCTCCGAAAACCGGGCCGCGCGCCCGCCCTGCCTCACACACGATGAATTACCAGTCGATCCTCGAACGCATCCATGCCGAACTCGCCCCCTGGATCGGCCAGGGACGTGTCGCCGACTACATTCCCGAGCTCGCTAAAGTGCCCGCCGACAAGTTCGGGATGGCCGTCGTGACGCTGGACGGAAACGTTTACACCGTCGGCGACGCGCAGGAGCGCTTCTCGATCCAGAGCATCTCGAAGCTGTTCGCTTGCACGCTCGCGTTCCAGCTGCTGGGCGATGCGCTGTGGGAGCGGGTCGGCCGCGAGCCGTCCGGCACCGCGTTCAATTCGCTCGTTCAGCTCGAAAGCGAGCGCGGCAAGCCGCGCAACCCGTTCATCAACGCCGGCGCGCTGGTCGTCACCGACGTGCTGTGCCGCCGCTTCGTCAAGGCCGAGACGGCGCTCGTCGAGTTCGTGCGGCGGCTGATCGGCGCGACCGACCTCGACTACGATTCGCGCGTCGCGCTCTCGGAACTGCAGCACGCGGAACGCAACCGCGCGATGGCGCATTTCATGGCGAGCTTCGGGAACATGCAGATGCCGCCCGACACGGTGGTGGACGCGTATTGCCGCCAGTGTGCGATCACGATGAACTGCGTCGAGCTTGCGCAAGCGGCGCTGTTTCTCGCGAACGGCGGAGTCGCGCCCGTCACTGGCGAGCGGGTCGTCGATGCGAGTTCGGCGAAGCGGTTGTCGGCGCTGATGTTGACCTGTGGCACCTACGACGCGGCGGGCGACTTCGTTTATCGCGTCGGCTTGCCTGCCAAGAGCGGTGTCGGCGGCGGGATCGTCGCGGTGCTGCCGGGTGACATGGCCGTGTGCGTATGGGCGCCGGGGCTCGATGCGAACGGGAACTCGCTGGCGGGGACGCTGGCGCTGGAATGGTTGACGACTTATACGGGAAGGTCGATTTTTTGAAGGTGCGAGGTTGGGCGCGCGTCGGCAGGCACGACGGCGGCAGGTGAATATCGGCTCGTGCCGGCGCGCTCAACGGGGAATTCGGCTATCGGCAGCAATCGACCGAGGTTGCGTAAAAACGCGTTCGATCACCCAGGCTGAGTCAACCCGTTCCGATGAGAGGCGACGATGGGGCGTTTTGTCGAAGGCGAAGACCGTAATATTGGTCGCGTCGCGACTGAAATGAGCTTGCACATCCTGTGCCTATAACTTCAGGCGCGTCATCAAGATCCTCAGTTTCGAAAAAGGAATGAACTCGATGAAGCTGGTCGGCGTGTGAGTCCACGTGCCGGCACCGCTGACCGTATTGACCGAGTTCCGGCACGCTTGCATCGGAATGGTTGACGACGTATAACGAGCGATCGATTTTCTGAGACACCGAAATGACTCATGGGAGAGCATCAGTCATGCAACCGGAACACGCTTCAGATCTCGCAACGACTCGCCACGCACACGCGGAAGGCCGCACGCACACACCGATTCCGCCGATCGTGCCGGCAAAAACCGCACTGGTCGTGATGCACTACCAGACCGACATTCTCGGTCTCTTTCCATCGGTCGCCCCTACCCTGCTCGCCAACACGCGCAAGCTGTGCGATGCAGCCCGGGCGGGCGGCGTCCACGTGTGTTTCGCCAATCTCCGTTTCACCCCGGGCTATCCGGAGGTCAGTCCACGCAACAAGAACGGCCAAGGGATCAAGCAGCTCGGCCTCTTCGTCGACGACGGCCCATGCCCGGAACTCGGACGGCTGGACCACGAGCCGCTGACCGTCGCGCATCGCGCGAGCGTGTTCTTCCGCACCGACCTGCAGTCACGGCTCGTCGCGCAGGGCATCGACACGCTGATCCTCGTCGGAATTGCGTCGACCGGCGTCGTGCTGTCGTCGGTTGCGCACGCAAGCGATGCGGATTTCCGGCTGTATACGGTGAAGGACTGCTGCTACGATCCGGATCAGGTCGTGCACGAGCATCTGTTCGCGACGGCGTTCGAGACGCGCACGACAGTGCTGTCGCTCGCCGACGCACTGCTGCTGCTCGCATAGACGTGCAACACCCGCGCCACGCCGGCCGGAACGCTTCCGACCGGCGCATCCCGCGCAACTTCGCGCGTTACTTCGCGATATACACGCCCGACGTCGGGCACGTCCCCTGCGTATTCCCGTCCGTCACGAGCGAGGCCGCGCTCGGAAACTGCGTGGTCGCATTCGTCTTGACCGCGATCCACGCTTCCGTGAAATAGCTGACGCCGTTGGTCTTCGTGCACTTCAGCGACACCGCGCTGCGCGTATTGCTCCCGAACGCGCCTTCGAACGCGGACAGCAGCTGGTTGCGCGTCACGGTCTTGCCCGCGTTCGCCTGCAGGAACGCGTTGAACGACGTGTTGCCGAGCCGGCTGACCATGCCGGCCGCCTCGTTCCAGTATGCGTCCGGCGATGCCGAATTCGAGCAGGTGCCATGCTTGAACCATTCGTGCTTGTCAAGGCACGACGCCACGCCCGGCATGTAGGTTGACAGCGTGTTGCGCGTCGCGGTGCTGACCGGATACGCATCCATGCTGCACCACTGGTGCGCGTTGTCGAGATCGACGTCGCTCTGCGGCACGCCGCAGTAGAACGGCTGGTTGCCGTCGTACCTGTTCGGCCACAGGCCGTGCAGCGACAGGCTCGTCGCCGCGTACGTGCCGGCGAGGTTCGTACACTCCGGCGTGTCGTGCGACGCGCAGAAGCCGGGCTCCCACGAAGCAGCGAGCAACAGGTAGTCGTAGCTGGTCTGCGCGACGGCGTGCAGCGAGGCGGATGCGACGGCGAGTGCGGCCGCGGCGCGGGCGAGCGTCTTGAGCATGGCGTTTCCTCGGAAAAGGCTTGCGGTCGCGGGATGCGCCGCAAGATTGTCGAATGTCTGCCCGCGATTGTTGTCCGCGCAACGTGGCATCAATATGAAGGTTGACGAAGGAATTCGTCGCGCAACGCCGAGCCCGTTATCGGCGGCACCGATCCCGACGCTCACCTTCTTGCGCCTGCGACGCCGGCCTGCCCTGTCGCCATCATCATCCTGCAACGGAGCATCCCCAGGATGACGGCCACCCGGCCAGACAAGCCATACCGCGTCGAGATCAGGAACGGGCGAAGCTTCACACGGGAATCAGGATGCGGAATGCGCTCGTGGCGTTCATTGTTGTTCGCCAGGCAAGTTCCGATAGCGGGCCACGACGCCGGATCGTCCGGCGGCGGCGCCTGTCGCGCCCGGCCCTCGTCCGGCGCCGCGCGATTATTTCACCGACGCGGCTTCCGATTCACCCGGTGACAGTGCCGCGCTGTCCTGCGCTCGCCATGCGCGGCGCGACGCCATGATCGCCTTCACGGCCGAGCGCGCGACCTTCCACCACGCGAACGGCCGCGGATCGGCGAGCATGCTGAGCGCGCGCGCATAGTCGAGCGTGAGGCCGGGCGTCCAGGCCATCGTCACCGCACGCTTGCGGATCTGCGCGGCGACCCACAGCTCGGGCGTGAGCAGCAGCCGGATGAATGCGCCCCACCCGGCACGCGTGCCCCTGAGCCGCCACACCGCGCCGTCGAGTGCCGCTTCGAGCGCGTTCGAGACGGTGCTCGAGCAGTTGCGGTGCGTGAGGTTGTACGTGACGGTCTGCCGATACGACGACCAGAATGCGGCCAGCTTCGCCGGATCGTAATTGCGGATCCGCACGCGCACGGTCGACGGACACCACGCTTTCGACTCGGTCGCATAGTCGGGCTGGAACAGGCCCGGCACGTCGTTCTCGCGCGTCGCGCGCAGAATCCGCGTGAATTCGTCCGGAGAACGATCGATTTCCACCGCCGGATAGAGGCTGATGTAGATGCCCTCGGGCGACTCCAGCGCCGCATGGCCAGTGGAGATCACGCCGTTGACGTCCACCGCCGCGATGTAGCGGTCGATCACCGGATAGCGCTGGGCTTCGGCCTTCGACGTGCCGGTCGGCGTCCACACGTGCACGGTCAGCGCGTGCTCGTGGTCGGCCGGCGGGCCGTCCCATTCCGATTGCGTGAAGCGCGGGATGTCGGGCGCCGCGTCGATGTCGGGCACGATCGACGGCGCCGGCGATGTGACGAACGCGGGATTGCGCGTCAGCCGCCGCACGCGCGCGGCAAGGCTCAGCATGTGCATCCCGCCAAACATCAGCAGCAGGCCGAGGCAGTACGGCACGGTACCCACATAGTGGGTTGGATACGGCTGATAGAAGAAGACAGCCAGCAGGATCTCGACGACGCCCCACGCGAATGCAACGTTCCAGCGCCGGTAACGCACCATCCATGCGGACGTGCACTGCAGCAGCCCGTCGACGAGGAACAGCGTGCCGAAGATCATCGACAAAAGGAAGTGGCCGTGATGATGGCCCGCGAACACGAGCCCGGCGGCCACGACGACCGCGATGCCCTTCACGTAGCGCAGGATGCGCTGCCCGCCGACGCCGCTGCCAGCCACCGCGAGCGTCGCGAGCCCCTCGATCAGGAACAGCCAGGCGAACAGTTCGATCGGAAAATGCAGCGCACCGTCGAGCGCGTCGACGAAGATGCCGACGCCCGCGACGACCCACAGCCAGCCCAGCACGGTCAGCCCGCGCGAGCGCGTTCGCAGATATTCGATGCCCAGCAGCAGCAAGACCAGTCGTACCATGGCGCCCTCGTATGATTTTTCGGGATACGCGCTGGCCACGTGTCCCGCGTCGTGCCGACCGCGCATTCGTGCGATGCGGAAGTCGGAAGCCAGAGCTGACCGGCGCATCATGTTTCAACATGAACAATGACAGCCGGCGCGCTCCGCTTTCGCCGAATAATAAGATATGGAGGAGCCGGTTGAAAGCCTGGCGAAAACAATTCCGGTGAGTCCTGACGCCCGACGTCAAGCTCGTCGTGATCCAGGCATCCCCGGAACAACGGCCTACTGATCCATTTCGCAACGCGGCGCCAGCGCGGCCCGCATCCCGAACGGAGCACGAACATGCCCGCCTCACCGCTTCACACCCCGCCGCTCGGCCCGCAACTCAAGCGTTGGCGCGCGCTGCATCGCGTGAAGCAGAGCCACGCGGCCGAGTTGTTCGGCGTCGCGCAATCGACGATTTCGCGCTGGGAAGCCGGCATCCAGCAGATGTCGCCCGACGAGCGCGCGATGGCCGAGCGGCTGCTTGCCGCGCGCCTGGATTCAGCGGGCGACCACGCACTCGCCCGGCTGATCGCGAGCAGCACGGCCCGCATGCATCTCGTGTGCGACCTCACGCACCGCCTGCTCGCCTGCTCGCCATCGCGCGCGGCCGAGTTCTCGCGGCCGCTGCCGACGTTGCTCGGCACATCGCTGTGGCGCTACGCGACGCCGGAAATCGTCCGCATGGAAGCCGCGCTCGACCCGCTTGGCTGGCACGATCGCGCGGGGCCGCCGAGCGTCGAATTCGCGACTGGCGCAAATGCATCGCGCGTCGTGCCGATCCGCGGCAGCACCTGCCGATGGACACGGATGACGCTGTCGGACGGCTCCGCCGCGCGGCTCGTCGAAACGTTGTAGCAAGCGCGGCGCGCATATTTCATGCGTGGACGCATCGCGTGCGCGCGACGTACGCTTGAGGGCTCGAATCAAGCACTTCCCTGCCATGAACCTCGACACGATCCACGCGCGGCTCGATTTCCTGCGCGAAGCCGAACGCCTGAAAGACGTGCTGCGCAGCGGTCATACGTCGACCGGGCGCGCCGAAAGCACGGCCGAACACAGCTGGCGGCTGTGCCTGATGGCGCTCGTGTTTGCCGATGCGCTACCCGACGTCGACACGACGAAGCTGCTGAAGCTGTGCGTCGTCCACGATCTCGGCGAAGCGCTGCACGGCGACATCCCTGCGATCGAGCAGGCCGCGCATCCGGACAAGCACACACACGAACGCGACGACCTGCTGACGCTGACGGCCGGGCTCGATCCCGTGCTGCGCGACGAAATCGTCGCACTGTGGGACGAATACGAGGCGGCGGCATCACCGGAAGCGCGCGCCGCGAAGGCACTCGACAAGCTCGAAACGATCCTCCAGCACAACCAGGGCAGCAATCCGCCGGATTTCGACTACGCGTTCAATCTCGGCTACGGCCGGCGCTACACCGACGCGGTGCCGTTATTCAGCACGATCCGCGCGATCGTCGACGCGGACACGCAACGCCGGATCGACGCTCGCGGCAACGGCGCGTAAGCGCGCGGAACCGGCCGCTCGCGATACTGCGTGCATCAATCACACACCGCCGCCCCGCGCCTTGCCGGCGCGAACGCCACCGCGCTCGCGATCGCGAGCACGGCCACGCCAGCCGCGCCATACACCATCACCCAGCCGAACCCGTGCAGGAGCGCCGCGTGCAGCGCCGCCCCTGTCGGGTCGGCCTTTGCGAGCGCCGGCGCGATCGCCTGCAGCCCATCGGTGCGGCCCGACGCGATCTGCTGCGCCAGCATGCGCAGCGTCCCCGCATCGACCGCCCCCGCGACGCCCGCCCCCGCGACGCCCGCCTTCAGGCTCGCGACGATCCCCGCAACCAGCACGAAGCCCATCGTCGCGATGTTCAGCGCGAGCGAGATCATCCGCGCGCTCATGTCGATGCCTGACGCCATCCCGGCGCGCGAGCTCGGCACCGCGCCCGTCGTCGTGTTCGTGACCGGCGTGTTGGTGAGCCCGAGCCCGATGCCGGCGATCACGCAGCCTGGCAGCATCGTGAGCCAGCTGGCATGCTCGACGCCGCTGCCGATCCGCATCAGCGCGAAGCCGGCCGAGATCGTAAACAGGCCACCCGGAATCACGACACCAGGCCCGTAGCGCAGCGCGAGCCGCTCGCCGAACGGCGGCGCGACCAGCGTCGGCAGCGTGTATGCGAGCAGCGCGAGGCCGGCCGTCACGCTGTCGTAGCCGAGCGCGACCTGGAACCAGATCGGCAGGTAGATCATGAACGGCCAGAAGCTGAAGTTCATCCCCATCGAGCCGAAGATCGCGCCGGTGAACGCGCGAATCCGGAACACGGAGAAGTCGAACATCGGCCGCGCGCTCGTGCGCTCCGCGATGAAGAAGCCGGCCAGCGCGAGCACGGTCGCACCGAGCACGCCGAGCCCGGCCGCAGTCGTGAGCCCCAGCTCCGCGCTCTGCGTGATGTAGAACGCGAGACCGAGCACGGCAAGCGACAGCGTGACGATGCCCGCGACGTCGAGCGTGCCCGCGTGCGGATCGCGCGACTCCCGCACCGCGCCGCCGATCAGCACGAGCGCGACGGCCGCGAGCGGCGCATGCACGAGAAACACCCACGGCCAGCTCGCCAGCGCGACGATCGCGCCGCCGACGAGCGGCCCGAAGCCGAGACCGATCCCGAACACGATCCCCCAGATCCCGAACGCGCGGCCGCGCTCGCGCCCTTCGCGGAATTGGTGCGACAGCACCGCGATCTGGCAGATCAGCATCGCGCCGCCGCTCGCGCCCTGCAGCAGCCGGCCCGCGACCAGCACCGGCACGGTCGGCGCGAGCCCGCACAGCAACGACGTCGCACCGAACAGCACGGTGCCGATCACGTACACGCGCTTGCGGCCGAACCGGTCCGCAAGCGTGCCGGCCGCCATCAGCACCGTCGTGCACGCGATCGTGTACGCGTTCATGATCCACTGCATACCGTTGAAGTCGCCGTGCAGCACGTGTTCGAGCGTCGGCAGGATCACCGGCACGCTCGAGATCTCGAGGCCGAACATCAGCGACGTGAGACAGACGGCCGCGAGCGCGACCGCATTCCTGCGGGAGTCGGATAGCGTCATGCGTATTGCGCGCCGGCCCGGCAACGGGCCGCGCGCCTCCAGTGAGAAGGGTTCGCCGCGCGCGGCCGGCGACGCACGCTGAACGGGAATCGGTACTATAGTGAGAATTTCGCTCCCCATTGACGCGCCTATTTCCACGAACCAGGGAATCACAGGACGCAATCGATCCAACCCGCCATGACTGACAGACTCGACGGCGTAACGACCTTCGTCCAGGTCGTGGAATCCGGCAGCTTCGCGCTCGCCGCGGAACGGCTCGACATGACGCGCTCGGCGGTCGGCAAGGCGATCGCGCGGCTCGAGAAGCGGCTCGGCGCGCGGCTGCTGCAGCGCACGACCCGCAGCCAGAGCCTGACCGACGACGGCCAGGCGTACTACGACCGCTGCGTGCGCGCGCTCGCGGAGCTGGAAGCGGCCGAAGCCGATCTCGATTGCGGCCGCAACGAAGCGCGCGGCAAGCTGCGGCTGAGCGTGCCGCTCGCATTCGGGCATCACTGCGTGACGCCGATCGTGCTCGATCTCGCGCGCACCTATCCGCACCTGCGGATCGACGTGTCGATCACCGACCGTTTCGTCGATCTGGTCGAGGAAGGGATCGACCTCGCGGTACGAATCGGCCAGCTCGCGGACAGCACAAGCCTCGCGGTGCGGCGGCTCGGCACGCAATACGGAAGCCTCGGCGCGGCGCCGTCGTATCTCGCGCGCTACGGAATGCCGCAATCGCTCGACGACCTCAGGAACCACCGGACGATCGCGTATTCACGCTCGGGCGTCGCGCAGCCGTGGGACCTGCGCGCGCCGGACGGCTCGAGGGTGCGCATCGACATGCCGCATCAGCTCAGTTTCGACGACGTGCAGGCAATCGCGGCGGCAGGCGCCTCGGGGTTCGGAATCGCATGGCTGCCGAGCTGGCTGCTCGATCATTACGTGAAGCGCGGAGAAATGGTCGTCGTGCTCGACCGCTGTTTCGTCTGCGAAGGCGACATCCACGCGATCTGGCCGAAAACGCGCTACCTGCCGCGCAAGACGCGCTGCGTGATCGACGCGCTCGTGCAGGCGGTGCCGCCGATGATCGAGCGCTGAGCGCAGAAGCGCAGAAAGGAAATGGGTTGAAACCGACGCGCCGCACAGGCGCGTCGGTGCATCACGTCACCTCACGCCGCGCCAAGATCGGCGAGCGGATGTGCGAACAGTTTCCACGGCGACGTCAGGAAATGCCGCACGCGTTCGGCGCGCAGTTCGACGAGCGACGCCGGCGCCCAGCGCGGCTTGCGATCCTTGTCGACGAGGTGCGCGCGCACGCCTTCGCAGAAGTCGCCCTCCTCGATCGCGCGCGCCACGATGCCGAGCTCCATCCGGAACGACTCGGCGAGCGTCATCTGACGGCCGCGCAGCAGCGCTTCGCGCGTCACGCACAGCATCGTCGGCGAATGGCCGGTGAGTGCGTCGAGCGTCGCCTGCAGCCATTGACGATGCTCGCGCGCCAGCTCGTCGCGTTCAAGCTCCTGCTTCAGCGTCGCGACGATCCGCTCGACGGTCGAGCGCTTGTCGAAGTGACGAACGATCCACGCCATCTGGCTGTCGAGCGCCGAATGCGGCACGACGTTGCACGGCGGCTCGAACACCTTGCGCAGCGCCGTCAGCACGTCGCCGTCCCATTTGACGCTTTCGATGCGCGTCTCGAACGTATCGAGCCACGACGACGGCACGCACAGGTCGGCGAGCTTCGCGGTCAGCGCGTCGGCACCCGACAGCATCGCGCCCGTCAACCCCACGTACAGCTCGAGTTCGACCGGCATGCGCGACAGGAAATGCGTCGCGCCGACGTCCGGCACGAGGCCGATGCGCGTCTCCGGCATCGCGATCTTGCTGCGCTCGGTCGCGACGCGCAGCGCCGCCCCTTGCGCAAGCCCCATTCCGCCGCCCATCGTCACGCCGTCCATCAGCGCGACGACCGGCTTCGGGAACGCATGGATCGCGTAGTCGAGCCGGTATTCGTCGACGAAGAACGGCAGCCACGTCTCGCGCTGCGCGACCATCCGGTGCAGCGCGCGCACGTCGCCGCCCGCGCAGAAGCCCTTCTCGCCCGCGCCGCGCAGCACGACCGCGACGATCTGGTCATCGGTGCGGCAGCGTTCGAGGTGTGCGGCCAGCTCGCCGATCATCGAATAGGACAACGCATTGAGCGCGGCCGGCCGGTTCAGCGTAACGAGCGCCACGCGGTTCACCACGCGGAACAGCACCTCCGGCGCGGGTTGCGCGACGCTGTCATGAGTCTTGACCGGCGTGCTCATCGTTGCGGCTCTCCATCGGTATGCCAGTGCGGCGCGCGCTTGCCGAGAAACGCGGCCACGCCTTCGCGCGGATCGTTCGTGTCGAACAGGTCGACGAAGCGTTCGCGCTCGACCGCGAGCGCCGCGCTGCGCGGCACGCCGCGGCGCGCGAGGCCGATCAGTTCCTTGCTGTATGCAATCGCGTGCGGGCTCTGCCGCGCGACGTTGCGCGCGAGCGCCAGCGCCGCATCGCGTGCCGCGCCGCTTTCGACCACGTCCTCGACGAGGCCGATCCTGAGCGCCGTTGCCGCGTCGACGCGCGTGCCGGCCAGGATGATCTTCTTCGCCCAGCCCTCGCCGACGAGCCAGGGCAGTGTCTGCGTGCCGAGCCCGCACGGCAGCAGGCCGACTGACGGTTCGGGCAGCGCCATCTGCGCGTGCGTCTCCGCGATCCGCAGGTCGCACGCGAGTGCGCATTCGAGGCCGCCGCCCATCGCATAGCCGTTGATCGCCGCGATCGTCACGACACGCGCGTCATGCAGCGCCTCGAACGCCGCGCCAAAGCGCGCGGCCATCGCGCGCGCGACCGCGCGGTCACCGTCGGCGAACGTGTTCAGGTCGGCGCCTGCGCTGAAGAACTTCGGGCCGTCGCCGGTGATCACCAGCGCGCGCACGCGCGGGTTCGCGTTCAGTTCGGCGACGGTTTCCTGCAGTTGCCGCAGCCCGTCGGCGGTAAATGCGTTCGCGGGCGGACGCTTGAGCGTCGCGCACGCGATCGCGCCGTCGTCGGCGTAGTCCAGTTCGATCATGAGGCGTCCTTCTTCGTGGCCGGTTGGTACAGGCGGATCACCGCCGAGAAATCGAGTTGCCCGTCGCCGCGGCTGCTCATCGTCTGGTACAGCTGCTGCGCGAGCGCGCCGAGATAGACGGGCTGGCGCGCCTGCTTCGCGGCGTCGTTCGCGAGGCCGAGATCCTTCAGCATCAGGTCGGTGCCGAAGCCGCCGCTGTAGCCGCGCGACGACGGCGCGGTGTCGATCACGCCCGGATACGGGTTGTAGGTGTCCGAGCTCCAGCAACGGCCCGTCGACGTGTTGACGATCCCGGCCAGCACCTTCGGGTCGATGCCGAGCGCGACGCCGAGCGACATCGCCTCCGACACGGCCGCCATCGAGATGCCGAGCACGAGGTTGTTGCATACCTTCGCGACCTGCCCCATCCCCGTCGCGCCGCAATGGACGATGTTCTTGCCCATGCCGGCGAGCACGGGCTTCACGCGCTCGAAATCGGCGTCGCTGCCGCCGACCATGAAGGTCAAGGTGCCTGCCGCCGCGCCGCCGGTGCCGCCCGACACGGGTGCATCGACGAACGCGCCGCCGCGCTCGCGCACGAGCGCGCCGAACGCCTGCGCGCTCGCCGGATCGATCGTGCTCGAATCGATCACGGTCGCGCCGGCGCCGAGGCCGGCCAGCACGCCGTTCTCGCCGGCGAGCACCGAGCGCACGTGCGGCGCGGCCGGCAGCATCGTGATGACGAAGGTCGCGCCCGATGCGGCTTCGCGCGGCGACCCGGCCACCTGCGCGCCGGCGTCCTGCAGCGCGCGCAATGCGTCGGCGCTCAGGTCGAACGCGTGCACTTCATGGCCGGCCTTCAGGAGGTTCAGCGCCATCGGCCCACCCATGTGGCCCAATCCGATAAATCCGATCTTCATGTTCGTGTCCTCCCCGGCTCAATGCAGCCGGATCGTCGTGTTCACCGGGCCGGCCGTCGTGTCGTCGTCGAACCAGCGCGCGGTGACCGTCTTCGTCTGCGTATAGAACTGCACGACCTGCTTGCCGTACGGGCCGAGATCGCCGAGCTTCGAGCCGCGCGAGCCCGTGAAGCTGAAGAACGGCACGGGCACCGGAATCGGGATGTTGATGCCGACCTGGCCGACGTCGATCTCGCTCTGGAACTTGCGCGCGGCCGCGCCGCTCTGCGTGAAGATGCCCACGCCGTTACCCATCGGGTTCGCATTGACGAGCGCGATCGCTTCGTCGAGCGTGTCGACTTCCATCACGACCAGCACCGGCCCGAAGATTTCATGCGTGTAGATCGTCATGTCGGTCTTCACGCCGGAGAAGATCGTCGGCCCGATGAAGTTGCCTTCCTCGAAGCCGGCGACCTTCACGTCGCGGCCGTCGAGTTCGAGCTTCGCGCCTTCCTTGATGCCCGTGTCGATCAGCGACAGGATGCGCGCCTTCGCGCCGCGCGACACCACCGGCCCGACGTCGGTGCCCGCTTCCGAGCCCGCGTTGACCTTCAGCTGCTTCGCCTTCGCGACGATGTCCGGCAGCCACTCGCGCGCGTTGCCGACCAGCACCGCGACGGAGGTCGCCATGCAGCGCTGGCCGGCCGCGCCGAAGCCGGCGCCGACCAGCGCGTTGATCGCCTGCTCGCGGTTCGCGTCGGGCAGCATGATCGCGTGGTTCTTCGCGCCCATCATCGACTGCACGCGCTTGCCGTGCTGGCTGCCGAGGTTGTACACGTGCGTGCCGACGGCGGTCGAGCCGACGAACGAGATCGCCTTCACGAGCGGATGCGTGCAGATCGCGTCGACCACTTCCTTGCCGCCGTGCACGACGTTCAGCACGCCCTTCGGCACGCCGGCCTCGATCGCCAGTTCGACGAGCGCCATCGTCGACATCGGATCCTGCTCCGACGGCTTCAGCACGAACGTGTTGCCGCATACGATCGCCATCGGGAACATCCACAGCGGAATCATCGCGGGGAAGTTGAACGGCGTGATGCCCGCGCACACGCCGAGCGGCTGGCGCAGCGTGTAGGTGTCGACACCGCCCGCGACGTTCTCCGCGAATTCGCCGAGCTGCAGCGTGCCGACGGAGCACGCGTGCTCGACCACTTCGAGGCCGCGGAAGATGTCGCCTTCGGCGTCGGGCAGCGTCTTGCCCTGCTCGGCCGTCAGCGTTTTCGCGATGCGCTGCAGGTTCGCGCGCACCAGATCCTGGAACTTCAGCATGATGCGCATGCGCGCGGAAATCGGCGTGTTCTTCCACGTCGCATACGCGGCGTGCGCGGCCTGCACGGCCGCGTCGACTTCCGCGACGGTCGCGAACGGCACGCGCGCGAGGACCTGCTGCGTCGCCGGGTTGACGATGTCGCGCCACTCGCTCGTGGTGGACTCGACGAAGGCGCCGTCGATCAGCAGCTTGACCGTCGGCACGTCTTGCCCCGTGCGGGGCGTCGGATTCGCGTTCATCGATGCACTCTCCTTGCAGTGGGCCGTGTCGCGTCATGCAACGCGCGGCCGGTTCAATCGGTGCCGCGGGCGACGGCCGCGACATGCGGCACGCGGCCCACGGCAGGTCATTTCAGTTCGGCGGCGAAATCTTCTTCCCAGTATTCGCCGGGCATCCGCGTGGTCGCATCGTCGCCACGCTCGATCTCGCGGCGGCGCAGCTCGACGCGGCGGATCTTCCCCGAAATGGTCTTCGGCAGCTCCGCGAACTGCAGGCGCCGGATGCGCTTGTACGGCGCGAGTTTCTCGCGCGAGAAGCGGAAGATCTCCAGCGCGAGCGCGGGACTTTCCTCATACCCCTGGCGCAGCGTGATGAAGGTCTTCGGCACCGACAGCCGCACCGGGTCCGGGCTCGGCACGACGGCAGCTTCCGCGATCGCCGGATGCTCGATCAGCACGCTTTCGAGTTCGAACGGGCTCAGCCGGTAGTCGGACGACTTGAACACGTCGTCCGCGCGGCCGATGTACACGTAGTAGCCGTCGTCGCCGCGCATCGCGATGTCCGACGTGCGGTAATGGCCGTCGCGCATCGCGTGGGCCGTCGCGTCCGGATTGTTCGCATAGCCGTTCATCAGGCCGACCGGGCGCGTCACGGCCGCGCCGATCGGCAGCGCGACCTCGCCTTCGCTGACGGGCGCGCCGTCCGGGTCGAGCAGCGCGATCCGGTAGCCGGGCAGCGGGCGCCCCATCGAACCGGCGACGACGGGCTGGCCCGGTGTGTTGCCGATCAGGCAGGTCGTCTCGGTCTGGCCGTAGCCGTCGCGAATCGTGATGCCCCATGCCTTCTTCACGCGCTCGATGATCTCGGGATTCAGCGGCTCGCCGGCGCCGACGATCTCGCGCAGCTTCACGTCGAACGACGCGAGCGGCTGCTGCACGAGCATGCGCCACACCGTCGGCGGCGCGCACAGCGTGGTCACCTGGTATTTGACGAGCGCGTCGAGCACGACCTTCGGCTCGAAGCGCGCGTAGTTGAACGCGAACACGCACGCCTGTGCATTCCATGGCGCGAAGAAGCAGCTCCACGCATGCTTCGCCCAGCCCGGCGAGCTGATGTTCCAGTGAATGTCGCCCGGCTGCAGGCCGACCCAGTACATCGTCGACAGGTGCCCGACCGGATAGGTGCGGTGCGTATGCTCGACGAGCTTCGGCTTCGAGGTGGTGCCCGACGTGAAGTACAGCAGCATCGGATCGTTCGCGTGCGTGATGGCGTCGGGCTCGAACGCGGCGCTCGCCGCGTAGCCGTCGTTCATCGCGAGCCAGCCCGCGCGCGGCGCGCCGGCGACGATCTTCTGCTTGAGGCCGAGATCGGCCTGTTCGAATTTCGCGGTTTCGTTCTCGTCGACGATCGCGTATTTCGCGCCGCCGATCTGCACGCGATCGCGCACGTCGACGGCCGACAGTTGCGTGGTCGCGGGCAACACGATCGCGCCGAGCTTCATCGCGGCGAGCATCGCGTCCCACAGCTCGACACGGTTCGGCAGCATCAGCAGGATCCGGTCGCCGCGCACGACGCCGATGCCGCGCAGCCAGTTCGCGACCCGCGACGAGCGCTCGGACATCTGCGCGAACGAATACGGGTCGCCCGTGCCGGTTGCCGCGTCGACGATCCACAGCGCGGGCTTGTCGTTGCCGCGCGCCATCGGGTCGAAGTAGTCGAGCGCCCAGTTGAACGCATCGAGCACCGGCCATTCGAAATCGCGGTACGCGGTTTCGTAGTCGGTGCGATGGCGCAGCAGAAAGTCGCGTGCGTCCAGGAATGCCTGTACCGTCATCGTGTCGTCTCCTGTCTCCTGTCGACGAGAGTCGGCGCATCAACGCTTGCTCTCATCCCATGCCTCGTGCGGTCGGTCCAGTGCATGTGCTGCAGCGCATGCCCGGTTCCGTGTCGCGCGGCGCACGGTCACGTCGTTGCGTGCCGCGTTTGCCGCGCTGCCTTCGTGCCCTGCCTGTTTGCCTGCCTGTCTGGTTCTTCGCGTGCTTGTCGGTGGAGCGCGCGTCGCGATTCAGGACTCAAAGCTCTCGCGCGATCACCATCCGCTGCACTTCGCTGGTGCCCTCGTAGATCTGCGTGATGCGCGCGTCGCGATAGTGACGCTCGACTTCGTAATCGACGAGGTAGCCGTAACCGCCGTGGATCTGGATCGCGTCCGAACACACGCGCTCGGCCATCTCGGACGCGAACAGCTTCGCCTGCGATGCTTCGGACAGGCACGGCAGCCCCGCCGTGCGCAGCTTTGCCGCGTGATGCACGAGCAGGCGCGCCGCGTTGATCTGCGTGGCCATGTCGGCCAGCTTCTGCTGGATCGCCTGATGCTCGGCGATCGGCTTGCCGAACTGCACGCGCTCGCGCGCATAGCGGCGCGCCTTGTCGAACGCGGCGCGCGCGATGCCGAGCGCCTGCGCGGCAATGCCGATGCGCCCGCCTTCCAGGTTCGACAGCGCGATCTTCAGCCCTTCGCCGCGATTGCCGAGCAGGTTTTCTTCCGGAATCGCGCAGTTCTCGAACGTGATCGGGCATGTGTCGGATGCGCGGATGCCCATCTTCTTTTCCGGTTTGCCGACGATGAAGCCCGGCGTGTCGGTCGGCACCAGGAACGCGGAAATGCCGCGCTTGCCGGCTTCCGGGTCGGTCATGGCAAAAACGATCGCGACCCCGGCGCGCTGGCCGTTGGTCACGAACTGCTTCGCGCCGTTCAGCACCCACTTGCCGTCGCGCAGTTCGGCCCGCGTACGCAAATTGTTCGCCTCGGAGCCGGCCTGCGGCTCGGTCAGGCAGAACGCACCGATGATGCGGCCCGCCGCCATCTCGGCCAGCCAGCGATCCTTCTGCGCGGGCGTACCGAAACCGAGGATCGGCCCGCAGCCGACCGAGTTGTGCACGCTCATCAGCGTCGCGCACGCGGCATCGCCGGCGGCGATTTCCTCTATCGCCAGCGCGTAGGCGACGTAATCCGTGTACGCGCCGCCCAGCTCCTGCGGCACGATCATCCCGAGCAGGCCGAGTTCGCCGAGCTGCGCCACAACGGCGTCGGGCAGGTGCGCGTCGTGGTCCCACTGCGCGGCGTTCGGTGCCAGCACCTCGGTGGCAAAAGCACGCGCGGCGTCGCGGATCATCCGCTGGTCTTCGGTGTAAAGCTCGTCCATGGCGCTGCTGTCTCCTGCGGCCGCGTGCGGCGACCGACCTTTCGTTTCGATGCAACAAGTGTAGGCAAGCGCGCGCGACTGTTCGATGCTCGCGCCGCTCATTTACACTGAGCGTTTTTGCCATACCGGCGGCTTCGATGAAGCAGGAAGACAAGGGAACCGTCGCGATCAGCCTCGTCGCCTACAGCGTCGCGCTCGCCACCCGGCGCGGCGTCGCGGCCGAGCCGCTGCTCGCGCAAGCCGGCATCGCGCCCGCGCTGCTCGCGCAGCCGCGTGCGCGGGTGTCCGCGCAGCAATACGGGGCGCTGTGGAACGCCATCGCGCGCGCGCTCGACGACGAGTTTTTCGGGCAGGATCGCCACCCGATGCGCAACGGCAGCTTCATCGCGATGAGCCAGGCTGCGCTGTCCGCGAAGGACGGGCTGCACGCGATGGCGCGCGCGGTGAATTTCATGCACTGCGTGCTCGACGACCTGCACGCGGAGCTCGACGCCAACCCGCAGCGCGTGCGGCTGCGTTTTGTGCACCGCAACGGCACCGCGACGCCCGCGATGTTCACGTACGCGACCTATTTCATCATCGTGTACGGGCTCACCTGCTGGTTGATCGGGCGACGCATCCCGCTGCTCCACGCGAGCTTCCGTTGCGACACGCCGCCGGCCGACCACGAATACCCGTCGATGCTGTGCGACGACATGCGGTTCAACCAGCCCGATTCGTATGTCGATTTCGATCCCGAATTCGCAACGCTGCCGGTGGTGCAGAACGCCAGGACGCTGAAAACGTTCCTGCGCAACGCGCCGGCCAGCTTCATCGTCAAGTACCGCAACCCGAACGCGCTCGCGCAACGCGTGCGCACGGTGCTGCGCGGCATGCCGCCCGCCGCGTGGCCCGGCGCCGACGGGATGGCCGCGCGGCTGCACGTGGCCGAGGCGACGCTGCGCCGCAAGCTGCACCAGGAAGGCCACGCGTACCAGTCGATCAAGGACACGCTGCGGCGCGACCTCGCGTTCGAGGCGCTGGCCGATCCGTCGCGAACCATCGCCGACGTCGCGGCGGCCACCGGTTTCGCGGAACCGAGCGCGTTCTACCGCGCGTTTCGCAAATGGAGCGGGCGCAGCCCGGCCGAATACCGGAAAGAAGCGCTCGCGCGCGGCGGCGGCGCCGGCTGAATCAGCGGCGCGCCGCCCCACCTTCGCGCTTTCCGCCGAAACCGCCTAATCTTCAATCATCGGGCCAACGCCCTTTACGCGAGCCGGACGGCGTGCGGCTGCGCGCCACCCGGACGCCCCGATGCGCATTCACCGTCATGGGCCGCCGCCGGCACCTGCATCGCCCGGCGGCCGTCCCCGTCACCCGCTGTCCGCGCGGGTCGCGCGCGCCGCGCTGTTCGCGGCGCTGCTCGTCGTGTGCGCGGCGGTTGCCGCCCCGCCCCCCGCCGCCGCACCCGCGGCCGCGCCGCCGGTATTCGTGATTCCGGTCAACGGCGCGATCGGGCCGGCCAGCGCCGACTTCATCGTCCGCTCGCTCGAGCGCGCGGCGCGCGAGCACGCGCCGCTCGCGATCCTGCAACTCGATACGCCCGGCGGGCTCGACACGTCGATGCGGCAGATCATCAAGGCGATCCTCGGCTCGCCGGTGCCGGTCGCCGCGTTCGTCGCGCCGGGTGGCGCACGGGCCGCGAGCGCCGGTACCTATATCGTCTACGCGAGCCACATCGCCGCGATGGCGCCCGGCACCAATCTCGGCGCGGCGTCGCCGGTGCAGTTCGGGATCGGCGGTGGCGCGCCGGGGACGCCAGGCGCGCCCCGGGCGCCGCCAGCCGGGGCATCGGGTGCTGCCGGTGCATCCGCGACGCCGGCCGAGCTGCCGAACGATACGCAGTCGACCGAGATCCGCAAGGCGACCCAGGACGCCGCCGCGTACATCCGCGGCCTCGCGCAGTTGCGCGGACGCAATGCCGCATGGGCCGAGCGCGCGGTGCGCGAGGCATTGAGCCTGTCCGCGACCGAGGCGCGCGCGCAGCATGTCGTCGACCTGATCGCGCAGGACCCGGCCGACCTCGCGCGCCAAGTCGACGGTCGCACCGTGACGACGACGGCCGGCACGCTGCACGTCGCGACCGCGCATGCGCCGCTCGTCGTGCTCGCGCCCGACTGGCGCAGCCGCTTCCTGTCGATCATTGCCGATCCGAACGTCGCGCTGATCCTGCTGACGATCGGCATCTACGGTCTCTTCTTCGAATTCGCGAATCCCGGGTTCGTGCTGCCGGGCGTCGCCGGCACCATCTGCCTGCTGATCGGGCTGTTCGCGATGCAATTGCTGCCGATCAGCTATGCGGGCCTCGGGCTCGTGCTGCTCGGGCTCGGCTGCCTCGTCGCCGAGGCGTTCCTGCCGACCTTCGGCGTGCTCGGTTTCGGCGGAATCGTGTCGTTCACCATCGGCGCATTGATGCTGATCGATACCGACGTGCCCGGCTACGGTATTCCGTGGCCCGTGATCGGGAGCCTCGCGCTCGGCGGCGGGCTGCTCGTCGCGGGCGTGTCGAGCGTCGCGCTGCGCGCGCGGCGGCAGCCGGTCGTGACGGGCGCCGAGGCGATGGTCGGCAGCATCGGCGAAGTGCTCGACGACGGTTTGCAGGCCGACCAGCCGCACGGCGCGGCCGGCCCCGCACCATCGGCCGCGGGCTGGGCGCGCGTGCATGGCGAGCGCTGGCGCGTCGCGAGCAGCGTGCCGCTCGCCGCGGGCTGCCGCGTGCGCGTCACCGGCCGCCAGGGGCTGACGCTCACGGTCGCACCGCTCTACGACGTGCCGGCACACGAACAACAACACCAGGGAGCACCGTCATGATGGGCTACACGTTTGGCTTCAGCAGCGTCCTGATCGTCTTCGTCGTGGTGCTCGTCGCATCGTCGATCCGCATCTTTCGCGAGTACGAGCGCGGCGTGGTGTTCATGCTCGGCCGCTTCTGGAAAGTAAAGGGGCCGGGGCTCGTGCTGATCATCCCGATCGTCCAGCAGGTCGTGCGGATCGACCTGCGCACCGTCGTGTTCGACGTGCCGCCGCAGGACGTGATCACGCGCGACAACGTGTCGGTGAAGGTGAATGCGGTCGTGTATTTCCGCGTCGTCGATCCGGAGAAGGCCGTGATCCAGGTCGCGCGCTTCTTCGACGCGACGAGCCAGCTCTCGCAGACGACACTGCGCTCGGTGCTGGGCAAGCACGAGCTCGATGCGCTGCTGGCCGAGCGCGAGCAGCTGAACGCCGACATCCAGAAGACGCTCGACGCGCAAACGGATGCGTGGGGGATCAAGGTGTCGACGGTCGAGATCAAGCACGTCGACCTGAACGAGACGATGGTGCGCGCGATCGCGCGGCAGGCCGAGGCCGAGCGCGAACGGCGCGCGAAGGTGATTCATGCGGAGGGCGAGCTGCAGGCGTCGGAGAAACTGCTGCAGGCCGCGCAGCGGCTCGCGCAGGAGCCGCAGGCGATGCAGCTGCGCTATCTGCAGACGCTGACGACGATCGCGGCGGACAAGAACTCGACGATCGTGTTTCCGCTGCCGATCGATCTGCTGGGGGCGCTGCTGGACCGGTTGGGCCCGCCGCGCGAGCATTGAGTCGCGCGGGCGCCGGCCCGCACGACGACGCAGCCGCAGCCGCAGCCGATGCCGATGCCGACGGGCGCCAGGCCGCGGTGGCCCGGCGCCCGGCCCGCGTCAGGCCAGCAGCTTGCGGTCGGTCTTGCCGTACTTGATCGACTTCTCGTCCGGAATCATCAGGCCCGTGTGCTCGTCGCGGCCCTGCAGCAGGAAGCGGGCGTCCCGGTTGCCGATCTGTTCGGCCGCGAGCTTGCTGTCCGCGCCGATCTCGCCCTTCTTCATCCGGTTGACGATCACACCGGCCGCGGTGTCCTTGAAGTCGCGCAGCATCCATGCGTCGCCGTCGCTGTCGCCGAACACCAGCAGCGGGCCGTAGCCTTTCTTCGATGCGAGGACGTTGCGGATGCCCACCGTCTTGCCGGGCCCCCAGTTGAAATGCCAGCCGGCCGGATAGGTGCTCGTGTATTTGCCGTCCTGCATGTCGAGCCGCAGGCCGATCACGTTCTCGGGCGCCACGCCGTAGCCATAGTTCGGATTGCCGGCGAATACGCGCACGACATCGTCGAGCGACGCGGTGCTCACGTACACGTCGATGCCATTCGCACGCAGCGTATGCATCACCGCGCGGATTTCCTCGTGAATGCGGATGCCATGGAAATGCGTGTCGGCCACCACGCCGGCCTTGCCAGGCAGCGCCTTCGGGCTTTCGTAACGGACCTTGCGCAGCGCGTCGCCGATACCGTAGTTGTTCGACGCTTCCGCCATCGCCTGCAGCTCGGCGGTCGTCATGTTCTTGTAGAAGTAGATGATCCACTTGTAGCCGACTTCGAGCGGATGCGTGTCGCAGATCGCGTCGTACATGAAGTACAGCTTCGCGCGAAAGTCCTTGAACTGGTCGGTCTCGCGAATCTCGTCGAGGCTCTTGTCGCCGCCGAGGCCCTTGTAGTTCGCATGGAGCCAGCGGTAGTCGGACTCGACGTCGGCGGCGAGATCCTCCATCGTCACCGGCTTGCCGTCGACGGTCGTGTAGTCCTTCATGAACGCGCCCTTCGGCACGTCCTTCCACATCACATCGACGAACTCGTCCGGTGTCAGTTTGTACTGCAGATGGTTGATCTGGTACATCAGCAACGCCTCTTCGCAGTCGTTCATGATGCACGTGTTGTCCCAGTCGAATACCGCATACGGGCGGCGCTTTCCGTCGTAGCGCGCGCTCGCGACGCCATGCTGGTCGAGCACCGCCTGCAGGCGCGCGGCGTTGAACGGCGACCAGCGGCCCGGGTCCAGCGCGTCCGGCGCGGTTGCGCTCTTCGCGCCGGCCATGCCGGCCTTGAGCATCAGCGGCGTCGCAGCGGCCGCCGCGGCAAGGGTGTTCATGAACTTGCGGCGTTGCATGGTCTCTCTCCGTGGAATTGTCGAATCGGCTTGGGTCATAGCCCCGCGAAGCCGGAAAGGCTTCGAATCGGGGGCGAATGATGTGACGAAATTATTTCGGCAATTTGACAGCGTCTCGCCACGACACGACGGGGAGTTGATCCGGTGCGACATGCCGGGCCTGCGTCGGCACCGCGCGGGGCGCACGCCGGCCGGCTCCCCCGCACGGGACACGCGCGCGGCGACAGCCATCCGGCCCCGACCGCCGGAAACCTAGAGCTTCCCCTCCATTTCGGCCTTCATTAGGAGAAGCCCTCACCTCCGCGCCACGTCGAACCGGCTATGATCTTTACATCGATCAATGACACATTAAATGCTGGCTGAATAATTCGCCCTGGATCACCGGCGAATGGATTCCGGATCAGCGCCCCAGCCTTGAACAGGCCCCGCGTCGCCGAAGCGCGAACGCGGGCCGACACATGGAGACGCCTCATGCCCGACCATCCGCTGCCGGAAGTCCATCTCGACGAGCTGCCGCAATTCCGCGCGGTCCAGCAGCTTGCCTATCGCTGCGTCGAGACCGTCGGCGCGATGCTCTATCCCGGCATCACCGAGAAGGAAGCCGCGCGCCTGCTGACCGAATGGCTGCGCGACAACGGCGTGCACGACTGGCTGCACAAGCCGTTCGCGTGGTTCGGCGACCGCACCGCGTTCGAAGGTTTCTCCGGCCTGAAGCACATGGGCGGCTTCAACCTCGCGTTCTTCCCGAGCAACCGCCAGCTCGAGACCGACATGCCCGTGATCCTCGACGTCGCGCCGGTGCTCGACGGCATCGTGGCCGACGTCGGCTACGCGCACTGCCTCGGCCACAACCCCATCCTTGAACAGTTGCAGGACGACCTGATGGACCATCGCGACATGATCGTGCGGCTCGTGAAGGAGCGCCGCCCGATGGCCGAGGTCGCGCAGGCAGTGGACGCGCTGTGCCGCCGCCAGGGCGTCGAGCCGCGCCACAAGGCGTATCCGTTCAAGGTGCTCGCGCATCGCGTCGCGAAGATCCACAAGCTGTCGACACCGCGCTTCGTCGCGCGCTTCGGGCTGAACGCGACGCGCAACCTGCTGCTCGACCAGGGCCGCGCGGCGAAGCAGCAAGGCTGGTCGCCGCTGTGGTCGATCGACCGCCGCTCCGAACACGCGCCGGTGCCGGGCCTGTGGGCCGTGGAGCCGCATCTCGGCTTCGCCGGCGTCGGCGCGAAATTCGAGGAACTGCTGGTGATCACCGACGACGACGCGTACTGGCTCGACGACGACCTGCCGCACGTGCGCCGTCGGCAGCGCCGCCAGGCCGAACGCATGCAGGCCGTCGCCTGACACGCACGCGTCTCGCCCTCTTCCCGAATCCCTGAACGACGGACTCACGATGCAGCCTCTTTCCGATGAAGCGCCGCTGGCCCTGTTCGAATCGGTTCACAGCGAGACGGCCGTCGCCTCCGGCGACCTGACGCTCGCGGTCAGGACCTGGGGCGACCCGGCCCGCTCGCCGGTCGTGCTCGTGCACGGCTACCCCGACGACAGCAGCGTCTGGCAGCAGGTCGCGCCGCTGCTCGCGCGCAAGCACTACGTGATCGCCTACGACGTGCGCGGCGCGGGCCTGTCCGGCGCGCCCAAGCGCACGGCCGACTACCACCTCGCGAAGCTGACCGACGACTTCATCGCGGTGATCGACGCGCTCTGCCCCGGCCGCGCGGTGCACCTGATCGCGCACGACTGGGGCTCGATCCAGGGCTGGGAGTTCGTCACGGATCCGCGGCTCGCCGGCCGCATCGCGTCGTACACGTCGTGCTCGGGGCCGTGCCTCGACCACGTCGGCTTCTGGCTGCGCGAACGCGTGCTGCATCCGACGCCCACGTCGTTAGCCAGGCTCGGCGGGCAGCTCGTGCGCTCGTGGTACGTGTATCTGTTCCATCTGCCGTTCATCCCCGAGCTCGGCTGGCAGCTGTGGCTCGGCCGCGCATGGCCGGGCCTGCTGCGCCGGGTCGAGAAGACCCCCGCCACGCCGCGCGCGACGCAGGCCGACGACGGCGCGCGCGGCGTACGCCTCTATCGCGCGAACTTCATCCGCTGCCTGTTCGCGCCGCGCGAGCGCTACGCGCACGCGCCGGTGCAGACGATCGTGCCGCTCGGCGACAAGTACGTGAGCCCGGCGCTGTCCGAGAACCTGTCGCGCTGGGTGCCGCAGTACTACCGCCGCGAAGTCGCGGCCGGCCACTGGCTGCCGCTCGCCGATCCCGCGCGCTTCGCGGACCTCGCCGAACAGTTGATCGACGCGGTCGAATCGGGCGACGAGCCGCCCGCGCTCGCGAACGCACGCCGCCGCGCGACCAGCGGCCGCTTCAGCGGCAAGGTCGCGGTCGTCACCGGCGCGGGCAGCGGCATCGGCCGCTGCGCGGCACTCGCATTTGCCCGTGAAGGCGCGACCGTCGTCGCGTGCGACATCGATCTCGCGAGCGCCGAGCGCACCGCCCTGCTGCTCGGACTCACCGGCGCGCAGGCGCATGCAAAACGCGTGGACGTCGGCTCCGCCGACGAGATGGAAGCGCTCGCAGCATGGGTCGGCAGCGAACTCGGCGGCGCCGACGTCGTGATCAACAACGCGGGCATCGGCATGGCCGGCGGCATTCTCGACACCAGCGAGCGGCACTGGGAGCGCATCCTGCACGTGAACCTGTGGGGCGTGATCCACGGCTCGCGGCTGTTCGCGCAGCAGATGGCCGCGCGCGGCACGGGCGGCCACATCGTCAACACCGCGTCGGCCGCCGCGTTCGGGCCGTCGCGCGACCTGCCCGCGTACGCGACGACGAAGGCCGCCGTGCTGATGCTCAGCGAATGCATGCGCGCGGAACTCGCGGAAAAAGGCATCGGCGTGACGGCCGTCTGCCCCGGCTTCGCGGAAACCGGAATCATGGCGTCGACGCAATACGCGGGCGCCAGCGCACAGGACGAGGCGCGGCTGCGCAAACGCGCGACGAAGCTGTACCAGATGCGCGGCCTGAAGCCGGAAACCGTCGCGCAGGCGATGGTCGACGGCGTGCTGCGCAACCGGCCGGTCGTGGCCGTCGGCACCGAGGCGCACGCGCTGCGCTTCGTCGGCCGCTTCATGCCGTGGCTCGGGCGGGTGCTTGCCCGCGTCAGCATGGCATCGCATTGACGGCGCGGCGCGCCGCACGGAAACGGAGACACAGATGACCTCTACCGCCGACTATCACAAGATCAAGGCCCGGCACGTGAAGTTCGACTTCAGCGACACGCCGATCACCTGGGTGCCAAACGACCCGGGCAGCACGCACATCATCAACACGCTGAACCTGCTGTTCCCGGAGGGCGAACTGTGGTTCTGCCGCGTGTACAACAAGGCACTGCCGAACATCACCGATGCGCGCCTGCGCGACGAAGCCGAAGGCTTCCTGCGCCAGGAAGCCGTGCATTCGCGCTCGCACGGCGGCGTGCTCAAGCATTACTACGACCGGCACGGGATCGACACGAAGCCGTTCACGCAGAAGCTGAACTGGCTGTTTACGCGCGTGCTGGGCGAAGCGCCGTTCGGGCTGAAGATCGGCCATACGCGTTTCTGGCTGCGTCAGCAGCTCGCGGTGATCGCATCGCTCGAACATTTCTTCGGCTATCTCGGCAACTGGGTGCTCAATGCGCACGGGCTCGACGAAGGCCGTGCCGACCCGACGATGGTCGACCTGCTGCGCTGGCACGGCGCGGAGGAAGTCGAACACCGGACCGTCGCGTTCGACATCTACAACCACATGGGCGGCAACTATCCGGAGCGCTGCGTGCACATGGCGTTCGTGATCGTGCTGTTGCTCTACTTCATCACGAGCGGCGCGAAATTCATGTACCGGCGAGATCCCGCCGCCGGCCGCTACCCGGGTTTCGTGCTGTCGTGGTGGAAGGGTTCTCGACGCGGGCACCTGCCGTCGTTCTGGAAAGTGATCGGCGCGGCGTTGCGCTATTTCAAGCCGGGCTATACGCCGCACCACGAAGGCTCGACCGAGCAGGCGCTTGCGTATCTGGCGCGCTCGCCGGCCGCGCAAGCGGCCGCGCATGGCGGCAACTGGGGCACGACGAAGGGCGCATGACCGGGTCCGCAAGCGGGTTCGCGACGGTTTCGGCGGGGCGCCGGCCGAAATGCGTACAATCGCGGCTTCATTTCCCGGAGGTGCCGCGATGGCCATGAAGAAAACCGATCTAGAAAAGAACAAGGCGCTCAAGCTGACGCACGCGATGAAGCAGTCCAGCTCCGCCCGCTTCGGCAAGGCTGCCGAGGACGCAGCGAAGCTCGACCGCCGCGCGCAGCGCAAGCTCGACCAGGAACAGGGTCTCGTGCCGTTCGCGTGCAAGCTGAACGCCGAACTCGTCGAACAGCTGAAGGCACGCGCCGCCACCCATCCGAACGGGATGACCGGCCTGTTGTCCGAACTGCTCGTCAACGGCCTCGCCCAGCGCGACGCGTGATCGTCGCAAATCTCGAAAATAGTCGTTGACAACGCCGTACGACATCGACAAACTCGTTCGCATGCCTACGTTCAAGCTCATCGCCATCGCGAATCATTGCCCGGTGAACATTCGAAAGAATGGATCACGGGAGGCGCTTGTGCGTTAGCATCCGAGCAGTACCGCATGTCACACAAGGCCTCACCGGAAACGGATGAGGCCTTTTTGTTCTGGTGCGCGTCATCCGTCCGGCTCAACGAATGGAGCAGACGATGGACCAGGCAAGCCCGTTGTTCGACCGTCCCGATTCGCGCCGCGTCGGTGCGATCGCGTTACCGACCGTCGTGATCCGCTTCGCGGTCGCGCCGCGCACGACACTGACCTGGCGCGCGCCAAGCGATGCGGAAATTCGCGCGCACGGCGCACCGCTGTGGATCACGCGGCCGCCGAGCGTCGACGACTACTGGGTACAACCCGGCGACGTGCTGCGCATCGCGCGCGGCGATCGCATCTGGCTCGGCACCGATGACGACCGGCCGGCCGAAGCGTCGATCACGACGGCGTACGTGAGGCGCGGCGAACGGCTGAGGCGCACGCTCGCGCGAATGCAACGTTTGCTCGCCGGACGATGGCGAAGACGGGATTGACGATGCGCGCTCACGCGCGCGGCGGGGATGCCGGAACGCGCGGAATCACCGTATGCGGAAACGGACGCACCCGCGACGCAACGCGTCGCGGGTGCGCATCGAATGACGCGGCACGCACGTGCGTGCCGCGTGCGATCGCGCGCCGTGCGCAACCCTCACATGCATCACGTGCATCAGGTGCTGGCGGCGAGACGCGGGCCCGTGCTGCGAGGCGTGGAATCGAGGTCGGGGCGTTGCGCCGCCTGCGAGGTCACCCACGGGTCGATGCCTTGCTTTTGCACCTCCTCGAGAAATGACACCCGCGTACGCCAGTAATCCGCCTGTAATTTCGCATCGATGACGCGCTGTTCGGCTGCGAACAGTTCCATGCGCGCCGTCACGAGCATCGATGCAGCGGTTTTTTCCGGCGTGGGGGCGTGCCGCATCGCCCAACGGCTGATCCAGTTCAACATGCTGACCTCCGTGATGACGGGCGAACCCGCATCGGGCAATCGCAACCGGTCGCGCCTGCCCGAATGCGCAACGACCGTCACCGCGCTTCACCGCCCGGCCTGCACGGACTGCGACTCCCCCGCGTCGGCAACATCTGGCCGGCGTGTGCGCGCGGTGTATCTATCCTAGAAACACTTGCCGGTTAACGCGATGACGTCTTGCAATCTTTTACACAGAAACCACAGTCGGGCTCGCACCGCGAAATGACAGTTGCGGACGCGACGGCTTCGGCGCAGGATAGGCCGATATCTGCAACCGCCTGGACTGACGAATGGCTGCTGCATGCCGCCGCGCACCCGCGCCGGTCATGCGCGCGCTCGCGCACGTATTGCGTCCGTCCTGCGTTCGCCCCTCGTGCGGGCGTGCCATTGCAGTCGCATGCCGTCGCGTTGCGGCAGCCCCCCGCATGTCGATCATGCCGTTGCGTCCGCATCGGCCGACACGGCCCGCCCGTCGTCGAATCGTTTCCATCGTTTCTACCTGCCCGCCTCGTCCGAACCGGTAAAATGCGCGCCTTCCTCGCGCGGCCGGCCTGTCCAGCCGTTCGCGCGAACGCTGCCGATCGTGCCCCGCAACTATATCGTCCGAGCTATCCGCGCTATTACAATCCGCCGATAGCGTCGCAATAGTGGCTGGTTACAGTACGCCGGCCTCGCGCTGCCTTACAACAATTCGGCACGAACAACAAGCAACACGACAACCCGACCGGAGAAACGCCTTCATGGAATCCATCAAGCGGTATTTCGGCTTCGACGAAGCCGGCACCGACTTCCGCACCGAAATACTCGCGGGCGTCACCACGTTCCTGACGATGGCCTACATCATCTTCGTCAACCCCGCGATCCTCGGCGATGCCGGCATGCCCAAGGAATCCGTGTTCGTCGCGACCTGCCTCGTCGCTGCGCTGGCGTCGATGATCATGGGGCTGTACGCGAACTACCCGATCGCCTGCGCGCCCGGCATGGGCCTGAACGCATATTTCGCGTACACGGTCGTCAAGGGGATGGGCTTCACGTGGCAGGCCGCGCTCGGCGCGGTGTTCATCTCCGGCTGCCTGTTCCTGCTCGTCACGCTGTTCCGCGTGCGCGAGGCGATCGTCAACGGCATTCCGAAATCGCTGCGCATCTCGATCACCGCCGGCATCGGCCTGTTCCTCGGCATCATCTCGCTGAAGACCTCGGGAGTGATCGTCGGCAACCCCGCCACGCTCGTCACGCTCGGCGACCTGCACAAGCACGATACGATCCTCGCGATCATCGGCTTCTTCACGATCGTCACGCTCGACCACCTGCGCGTGCGCGGCGCGATCCTGATCGGCATCATCGGCGTCACGATCCTGTCGTTCTTCTTCGGCGACAACCAGTTCCACGGCGTGTTCTCCGCGCCGCCGTCGATCGACGCGACGCTGTTCAAGCTCGACATCGGCGCCGCGCTGTCGACCGGCATCATCAACGTGATCCTCGTGTTCTTCCTCGTCGAACTGTTCGACGCGACCGGCACGCTGATGGGCGTCGCGAACCGCGCGGGCCTGCTCGTCGAGGGCAAGATGAACCGCCTGAACAAGGCGTTGCTTGCCGACAGCACCGCGATCGTCGCGGGCTCGCTGCTCGGCACGTCGTCGACCACCGCGTACATCGAAAGCGCGTCGGGCGTGCAGGCCGGCGGCCGCACGGGCGTGACGGCAATCACCGTCGCCGTGCTGTTCCTCGCGTGCCTGTTCATCGCGCCGCTCGCCGGCGTCGTGCCGGCCTACGCCACGGCACCGGCACTGCTGTACGTGTCGTGCCTGATGCTGCGCGAGATGGTCGAGGTGCCGTGGGACGATGCGACCGAAGCCGTGCCGGCCGCGCTGACCGCGCTGCTGATGCCGTTCACTTACTCGATCGCGAACGGCGTCGCGTTCGGCTTCATCGCATACGGCGGCCTGAAGCTGCTGACGGGCCAGGCCCGCACGGTCAAGCCGATCGTGTGGATCATCGCGGCCGTGTTCCTGTTCCGCTTCTTCTATCTCGGCAGCGAGTGACGCACGCGCGCCCCTGTGCGCTGCAAGATGAAACGAAAACGCCACCTTCGGGTGGCGTTTCCGTTTTGTTCTCGTTTCGGCTACGCGGGGTGGCGCAAGCGAGCGCCGGTCAAGCCTCCGCCTGCCGGAGCACCCAGCGCGCGAAGGTCTGCAACGGCCCCTCGCCCAGTTCCAGCGCCTCGGGCAACACGAGACAGAAGCGCTTGACCACGCCCCGCCCGTCGGGCCAGGGCGCCGCGAGCAACCCTTGCGCGATCTCGGCGTCGACATAAAGGCGCGGTACCAGCGCGACGCCGAGCCCGGCGAGCGCCGCCGCGATCAGCATCGAGTAAAGATCGTAGCGTGCGCCGGCGGCCGGATTGTTCACCGGCAGCCCCGTCTCCTGCACGTACGCCGACCACGCATCAGGCGTCTGGCGCTTGTGCAGGCGCGGCAGCGTGCCCAGCAATACGTCCGGCTGCCCGGCCGCGAGCAGCGACGGATGGCAGACCGGCACCAGCACCTCCTCGCACAACCGGTACGTGTGCATGCCGGCCCAGGCCGGATGCTCGAAGTGAATCGCCGCATCGAAACCGCTGCCGGCCAGCACGAACGGCTCCGCGCGATCGGCGAAATGCACCGTGATGTTCGGATGCTGCGTCTGGAATCCCTTGAGCCGCGGAATCAGCCAGCGCGTCGCGAATGTCGGCGTCACGGCGATATCGACGCCGCCGCCGTCACCGGGCTGCCCCATCATGTACTGGCTGTCGCGCTCGAGCCGGTCCAGCACTTCGCGAACCTGCGCCGCGTAGCGCACGCCGTTCGGCGCCAACCGCACGCGGTTGCCGACCCGCTCGAACAGCGCGACACCCAGGAACGTCTCCAGCCGGCCGATCTGCCGGCTGATCGCGCCTTCCGTCAACGCCAGTTCGTCGGCGGCGCGCGCGAAGCTTCCATGCCGCGCCGCGGCCTCGAATGCCATCAATGCCGAATTGCTCGGAATCCTGCGTCGCGTCACGATTGCTCCCGGTCCGACCGCCGTCGGTCATGGCTTGATCAAATGTCATTGAACGGTGACGAATCATCGTTTTTCTGCCGTCCATCGGCTCATTATCATGACAAAAACTCAACCCGTCGAGCAGCCATCGGCCCCGAAGGCCGCTCGCCCCCGTGGAGAAACCATGATCTATGCCGTTGAATGCAGCATCGCCGAGCCCGCCGTCGAAGCCGAGTGGAACGACTTCTACAGCCGCGTCAAACTGCCGGCGCTCATCTCCGTATCCGGCTTCCGCACGTCGCAACGCTTTCGCGCACTCGGCGGCGACGGCCCCGTCTATCTCGCGCTGCATACGATCGACGGCCCGGACGTGCTGACGTCGGCCGAGTATCGCGACAAGGGCGGCGGCAATTTCGCGTGCTGGCAGCCCCACATCGTCGAGTGGCGCCGCAACGTCTACGACTGCGCGGCCCCCGCGCCGGCCGTCTCCGGCCATCAATGGCTGGCCGTTTGCGACGACCCCACCCCGTTCGCGCGAGCAGCGATCGCAGCCACGGCCATGCATGCGGTCGCGCTGGATCGGCGGCCGGCCGCGCGCTGGCTGGCCGTCCTCACGCACGATCAGGCTCGGCTCGGGTCCGATGCCGCGATCCGGCTCTATGCACCGATGGGTGACCCACTCGTCAGCACACCGACGTCGGCAACCGCACGCTGACCGGAGCCCGACCATGCCCAGCGTCACGATCTTGATTCCCGAGGCGAGCATGCCGGCCAGCACGGCGCTCGACGCGTTGTCGTCGGCCTGCGAGAGGCTCTGCACCGACGTGCTGAGCGCCGCACCCGGCACGGTCCACGTCGCGTACATCCCGGTCCGGCACGGCTGCGGACATCCGGTCAGCGCGGAGATCCGCTTTCGCACCTCGTCATTTCGCACCCCTGAACTGATGGACCGGTTCATGACCGAACTGGATCGCGAGATTCTTCGCCACACCGGATTCGTCGCACGCATCCGCTGCTTCGGCCACGACACCACCCACCTTCACGCCCGACATTGACCCGTGAGCACGCCTGTTCAACTCCCTTCCTTCCCGCGTCGCCAGATCGGCGATTTCACAGTGATCGCGATCAGCGACGGCACGCTGACGGCCGGCCTCGACCTGCTGTCGAACATCGACGTCGACGACGCGACCGGCATCATGCACCGGGCCGGCATACACGCGCCGTCCGACGTCAACATCAACTGCTACGTGATACGCGGGAACGGGCGGACCGTGCTCGTCGACACCGGCGCCGGCGGCATCCGGAACTGGGGCGGCCTGCTGCGTCCGTCGCTGTCGCAAGCCGGCATCGATGCACGCGACATCGACACGGTCCTGCTGACGCACGCGCATCCGGATCACATCGGCGGCCTCCTCGACACGGACGGACATCCGGCCTTTCCGCAAGCGGAAGTGCTCATTCACGAACGGGAACGTGCGTTCTGGCTGGACGACGCCATGTACGAGCGGGCAAACGAGCGCGCACGCGTCAATTTCCGGATCGCGCGGCGCACGTTCGACGTGTATCGCGCGCATCTACGCACCATCGAGGCAGGCGACGTGCTGCCCGGTATCGTCGCGGTCCCGCTGCCGGGGCACACGCCCGGCCACACCGGCTATCGCGTCGAATCGCGCGGCGAGCGCCTGCTGATCTGGGGCGATCTCGTGCATTTCGCGCCGATTCAGGTTGCGCGCCCCGACGTGTCGATCGCGTTCGATCACGATCCGTCGCAGGCATCATCGACGCGCGCGGCCACGCTCGCCGAAGTCGCTTCGGATAACTTGCTGATTGCGGGCATGCACCTCGCCGACACGGGCTTCGCACGCATCGCGCGCACGAATGGCGCAACCGGCGGCGCGTATGTGCTTGGCGGGGCGGATTGAGCGAAACGGAACGCGCGCACGCCAGTGCGCCGCACGATGCTCGAATCGTGCCACGCACCGCTCCGGGCGAGCGCGCTACCGGACGAGCATGCGCCGATATGACACGGGCGCCGGTATCCGGCGCCCGCTCCGTCGCTGCCCGGTCGCCCGGCTCAGCGCCAGTTCGCTTCGTAGAAGCGCACGTAGCCGCTGCGCAGCGTCACGCATTGCGCGCGCGTCTCGGACAGCAACCGCCGTGCGGCCGCCTCGATACGCTCGCGGTGCTGATCGTACGCACCGACCATGTCCTCGAAGCGCGGCGATGCCGCACCGAAATGATCCTCCAGCGCCTCGGCGGTGATCTGACATTGAACGCGCTCGCCATTGACCAGCGCCGTGAAACCAAGCATCAGGTCGCGCCCCGAATATTCGGGCTTCTCATTCGTGAAATGAATCTGCATGGGAGCCGCCTTGTCCGGTAGAAAGCAAATGACCGCGTCCATCGTCCGCTACCGGCCGGACGAAAATTTACGCGGGCTCGCCGGCAGAGGCAGGATCCACGGGGTATGGCGCGGACACCGCATGCCGGTTGCATTCCACTTTAGACGGTTTCGCGCAGGAGGCAAATTTTGCGATGTGCGGCGTTCCGACGCGTATTTTCATCAGACCAGCGCGACATCCGGCACCGTTTGCCGGGTGGCGTCAGTGGGGATCGGTGGGCCAGATGTTCAGTGCGATCGCGGCGGTCGTGGCGCCTACCGCGATCGCGGCCGCCCCGTATTGCACCGCGTCGCTCAGGTCGAACAACAGACCGTGGATCGCGACGGCGATGCCGCCCAGCATGATGAAGGTGGCGATGGCCGCCAGCACGACTCTCAGTTCCGTCCGAACCATGATGCGTCTCCCGAACGGATGCATGTCACGTCGCATGCATGTTGCGATGCGGAACACGGCGCGTGCGCGTTCCACTTTCATCATTGCATGCGGGCGCTTAAAAGCAAGGGGTTTTTGTACGCAGTCGCACAACGCGTGCGGCGCTTGTATGATGAGGCGATATCGATAGCGGCGGCCCGGGTGGCGGATGGTGCGGCGCACAGCGTCAAGGCGGGGCGACCGCGAAGCATGGAGCCCCAGTAAGCGCTGAAGCGCCAACTGGGGCCGACAGGAGACAAGACATGCCTCAATCTTTCGTGCTGCCCGCCACCGCGGGCCGCAACGACCTGCTCGCGCAGGCGCATGCCCGTTCGACCGCGATCGGCCTGCGCGCCAACGAGCAACCCGATTTCTCGCCGCTGTCGCGGCTCGCGCTGCGCGAACTGCTCGACACGAACCACGCATTGTTCGCACACGCGCGCCCGGTGATGGAGAACCTCCACGCGCAGATCGCCGACACGCAAAGCCTCGTGCTGCTCACCGACGCCGACGGCGTGATCCTGCACAGCATCGGCGACGCGGACTTCATCGAAAAGGCGAACCGCGTCGCGCTGTGCACCGGCGTGTCGTGGGCCGAAGGCGCACGCGGCACCAATGCGATCGGCACCGCGCTCGCATCGGGCCAGGCGGTCGCCGTGCACGGGTCCGAGCACTTCCTGCGCGCGAACCATATCCTCACCTGCTCGTGTGCGCCGATCATCGACTCGTTCGGCCGCACGCTCGGCACGCTCGACGTGAGCGGCGATCCGCGCGGCTTCAGCTCCCATACGCTCGCGCTCGTGCGGATGTCCGCGCAGCTGATCGAGAACCATCTGTTCGCGAACCAGTGCGCGGAAGCACTGCGGCTGCGCTTCCATGCCCACGAGGACTGCGTCGACTCGCTGTTCGCCGGCCTCGTCGCATTCGGCCCCGACGGCGGGCTGATCGCCGCGAACCGCAGCGCGCAATTCCAGCTCGGCGCGACCTTCGATGCGTTGCAGCATCAAGGCTGCGATGCGCTGTTCGGCATGCACTTCGGCCAGCTCGCGCAGCAGGCAGCCCGCGCACCCGGCGCGCCGTTCAGCCTCACGCTGTCGACCGGTGTGCGCGTGCTCGCACGCTGCGAATTCGCGGAAGCGCACAAGACGGCCGTCGCCGTCACGCCGCCCGCGCCCGCCGTGCGCATGCGGGCTCCGGACCCCGACGCGATCACGTTCGCGACGCTCGACACCGGCGATGCGCGGATGGCCGCCGTGCTCGAACGCGTCGCGAAGATTCGTGGACGCGATCTGCCGTTGCTGATCCTCGGCCAGACCGGCACCGGCAAGGAATGGCTCGCGCGTGCGCTGCACCAGGCATCGCCGCGCGCGGACGGCCCGTTCGTCGCGGTCAACTGCGCGGCACTGCCGGATTCGCTGATCGAGGCCGAACTGTTCGGTTACGAGGACGGCGCCTTCACCGGTGCGCGCAAGCGCGGCAGCCCCGGCAAGATCGCGCAGGCCGACGGCGGCACGCTGTTTCTCGACGAAATCGGCGACATGCCGCTCGCGCAGCAGGTCAGGCTCATGCGCGTGCTGCAGGAGCGCGCGGTGATGCCGCTCGGCGGCGCACGCGCGGTGCCGGTCGACGTGCGCGTGGTCTGCGCGACCCACCGCGACCTGCGTGCGATGATCGCCGAAGGCACGTTCCGCGAAGACCTGTTCTACCGGATCAACGGGCTCGCAGTCACACTGCCGCCGCTCGCCGCGCGCACCGACCTGCCGGCACTGGTCGAGCGGATCCTCGCGCGGCTCGGTCGCAGCGAGCCGATGCCGAGCCGCCTCGCGACCGACGTGCTCGACGCGTTCATGCGGCACCGCTGGCCCGGCAACCTGCGGCAAATGACCAACGTGCTGCGCACGGCCGGCATGCTCGCCGAAGACGAAGCCGAAATCACGCTCGCGCACCTGCCCGACGATTTCTGGCTCGACTGCGACGACACACCGGCGGCACAGGCCGCACCGGCCGACACGCGCGAAGCGACGACACTGCAGAGCCACCAGGCCGCGGTGATCGACGCGGTGCTCGCGCGGCACGGCGGCAACGTATCGGCCGCCGCGCGGGAGCTTGGGCTCGCGCGCAATACCGTGTACCGCTACCTGCGCCGACACTGACGTCCCGGGCCGGCTGCCCGACGGGCGCCGGCCGCGCCGCCTTCGGGTATGCTTGCCGCTTGCCTTGCCTTGCCGCCGCGCCGGCACCCGCTTCGCCCCATGACCGATCCCGACCACCCGCCTCTCGTACGCATCGAGCCGCTCGGCGCGACGTTCGACGCCCCGGATTCGCTGACGCTGCTCGAGGCCGCCGCGTTCGCGCACGTCAGGCTGCCGCGCTCGTGCCGCAACGGCACGTGCCGAAGCTGCCTGTGCAGGATCGTCAGCGGCAGCGTACGCTATACGATCGAATGGCCGGGTCTGAGCCGCGAGGAAAAGGCCGACGGCTATACGCTGCCGTGCGTGGCCGTAGCGACCTCGGATGTCGTGCTCGACGTGCCCGACGCGGTGATGATCGACTGAACGCGGCGAGCGCGCGTGCGCCGTCCCGCAGCTAGGATGCCCGCCTGGAGAACGTGATGACCCAGTCCACCGATCGCATCGAGAAACAAGCCTTGCTCACCGCGCCGCTGGCGCGCGTCTGGGAAGCCGTCAGCAATGCCGGGGAATTCGGCATCTGGTTCGGCGTGACGTTCGACGGGCCGTTCGTCGCCGACCGGCCGCTGTTCGGCCGCATCACGCCGACGCGCGTCGACGACGACGTCGCCCGGGCACAGGAGCCGTATGCCGGCACCGTGTTCGAGATCGTCGTCGATCGCGTCGAGCCGATGCACCGATTCTCCTTTCACTGGCACCCGTTCGCGATCGATCCGAACTTCGATTACGCGTCCGAGCCGATGACGCTCGTCACGTTCTCACTCGCCGAAGCGAACGGCGGCACGCTGCTGACGATCACCGAAACGGGCTTCGACCAGTTGATCGAAGCGCGCCGCGCAAAGGCTCGCGAGATGAACGATCAAGGCTGGGCCGCGCAGATGACGCTGATCACGAAATATCTCGCGAAGCACGCGTAAGCGTGCCGCGCGTCATGCCCGGTATCCGCGTGCCCGCATGCCCTCGCGGCGGGTGCGTGGCATAATCCGCTCCATCGCCGTTCATACCCCGCCCCGCGCATCGCATGCTGAGCCGTCGTTTCCGGAAGATCGTCAGTCTGATCGGGATGCTCGCCATCCTGATGACAACGCTCGCGCCGACGATCTCGCAGGCGCTGACAACGCAAGACCGCGTCGACTCGCTCCTTGCCGGTTACTGCACGGCCGGGCCGGCGGGCGGCAACCATGCCGGCGATGCGTCGTCGAAAAGCCTGCAGGCCCATCTGCAGGCTTGCGGCTATTGCAGCCTGCTCGCCCATACACCCGCCCTGCCCGCGCCCGAACTGACGTTCGCGGCCAACTTCCACCCGCTCCAGCATCGCGAAGCAACCCGCTTCGAAAGCCTGCGCCGCACGCTGCCGCTCACGGCCGCGCAACCACGCGCCCCGCCGTTCGCGTCCTGATTCGTCGTCACCGCGCGTGATGCCCTCGCGCATCACGCCGTGAGCACGCGCGCCGCGCGTGCATGCCGTGTCACGTTTCGAAGGACGATCTCATGTTCGACCGTATTGCTCGAGGCATCGTGCCGTGCGTGCGCTCGCCCGCGCGACCATTCGTCGAATGCATCGTTCTCCTTGTCATTTCCAACCGGATCATCCCGTCATGAAAACCACTGCTTTCGTCCGCGGCGCACTCGTCGCACTCGGCTTCGTCGTCGCACAGGCCGCTCACGCGCACGCACACCCGAAAAACCTGCAACCCGCCGCCGACGCCACGCTGTCGAGCGCGCCGCACGCGGTCACGATCGACTTCAGCGAAACGCTCGAACCCGCATTCAGTTCGATCGCCGTCACCGACAGCCATGGACAGTCGGTCGTCGACGGGAAAGCCGCCATCGACGCCGGCAACCGGAAGCGGATGCATGTGGAGCTGGCGAACCTGACGCCGGGCACGTACACGGTCGCTTGGGTTGCAGTGGCGACCGACGGGCATCGCACGCAGGGCCACTACACGTTCACGCTGAAGTAACGCACACGATGCCCGCGTGGCGATCTTCCCTACCCGATCAGGAACACACTCGATGAAACGCTCGATTCCGACCAGCCTGCTGTTCGCATTGCTGGCGCTGCAGGCGCCCGCCACGTTCGCCGCATCGGCCGTTCAGGCCGATGCATGCTGGATCCGTACGATGCCGGCGACGGTGCCGTCGTCCGGTTATTTCACGCTGAAGAACGACGGCGACAAGCCCGTCACGCTCACGGGCATCGATACGCCCGCGTTCGGGATGGCGATGATGCACGAAACGCAGACGGCCGGCAGCACCGCGAAAATGGTTCACGTCGAAGCGGTCGACGTGCCCGCGCACGGCACGGTGACGTTCAGGCCGAAGGGCTATCACGTGATGCTGGAGGAACCGCGCCAGCCCGTCGCGCCCGGCGCGAAGGTACCGCTGCGGCTGCATTTCGCCGACGGCGCGACGGTGTCCGTGACCTGCGACGCGAAGGCGCCCTCCTACACCGGCCAGTAACGCCGCAACCGCATCGACCGAAGGAGACGCACATGAGCAAGGAACGCGTGCCGCTGGCCAGCCTGATCGTCCGCTACCGGACGCCGCTGAACGTCGCCGTGTTGATCGCCTGCGGGTTATGGGCGGCATGGATCGCGTGGATGACGCGGCCTTCGGCGATCGATTCGCCGTCGTCGATCGCCGCATACTGCGTGCGCGACACACGCTGACGCGCCGCGCCGGTTCCGGCGGCGGTCCGCGTCATTTTGGCGTGGCATCATCGCTTCATCCCGACCGCCGGAACCCCCTCCCGGAGCAACGCATGTCCATTCAGACCTGGATGCTGTTTGCCGCCGCCTATCTCGCGACGACGCTGTCGCCGGGCCCCAACGTGCTGCTCGTCATCCGCAACACGGTGCGCTACGGCTCGCGCGGCACCACCGCGACGATCGCGGGCAACCTCGTCGCACAAGGCGCGGTGGTCATGCTCGTCGCGCTCGGCGTCGGCGCGGTGCTGGCCGCGATGCCGCCGCTATTCATCGCGATGAAGGTCGTCGGCGCCGCGTACCTGATGTTGCTGGGCGTCCGGCAACTGCGCGGCGACCGCAACGCACGCTCGCCCGACGGCCGGGCCGAGATCGTCGAGCCCGACCGCAGGAAGCTGTTCCGCGAAGCGCTGTTCGTGTCAGGCAGCAATCCGAAGACGATGATCTTCCTGTCGGCGTTCATGCCGCAGTTCATCGCACACGGTCGCCCGCTCGCGATGCAGTTCGTCGTGATGTATGTGACGATCGCATGCACCGTCGTCGTCGTGCACAGCGTCTATTCGTTCGGCGTGCGCCGGCTCCATCGTGGTATCGGCGTCAGCCCGTGGGTACGCGCGGCCAAGCGCGCCAGCGGGCTGCTGTTCGTTGGCCTCGGGATCAAGCTGCTGACCGCACGGCAGGCGTAAGCGTCCGCACGGCGACGGCCGGCGCCGCGGCGTGATCGGAACCGTCAGCCCTTGACGGCCAGCGTGGCCGCAATCTCGCCGAACGACGGCCGTGCGTCGATCTCCTCGTTCAGGCAGGCGGCGGACAGCGCGTCGAGTACGTGCGAACCTTCCCACGCACGCGGCTCGCATCGCGCCAGCAACTCGCCGAGCAGATGGCCGAACGCCCTGACTTCCAGCCGTTCGAGCCGCGCCGCGCGCACGCGGTCGTTCACGTCGTAGACCGACGCCGCGCCGAAATCGCCGAGCAGCGCGCCGCCCTTGCCGTCGTGCAGGATGTTGTGGGCGTACAGGTCGCCGTGCATGATGCCGCGCGCGTGCAGATGCGCTGCCACCGACGCGATGCCGAGCGCGATCCGCGATGCCTCGGCCGGCGCGAATCGCTCATCGGCCGCATAGACGTCGCGCGTGCAGGACGCAAAGCTCGGCGGCTCGGCGAGGTTCGTCAGCGCCGGATCGACCAGTTCCATCACGAGGCCGTGCGTGCCGTCCGGATGGCCGTGCACCTTGCCGATCACCGGAATCATGTTCGGGTGACGCCCAGCGTGCAGGCACGCGGCCATTTCGCAATCGGGCAGCCCGTCGCTCGTCACGGCCCCCTTGAACAGCTTGACCGCGACCGCGCGCGGCGCTTGGCCGTCCACCCGCCACTGCGCGCGATAAATGACACCCGATGCGCCTTCGCCGAGCTTCCGATCGAGGGCGAGCGACGTCCAGTCGATATCCGCGACACCCGGCTCGGCCGAAGCCGCCGCTTCCGGCGCGGTGCCGAACGGATTGCCCGCGGACGCGAGCCACGCGAGACGCGGCAGACGCAGCAACCAGTCGGGCAGTTCGTCCAGCCGGTTCGCCGACAGCCGCACCAGTTCGAGCGCACGGCACGCGGCCATTTCGGGCGGCAACGTGCGCAGCCGGTTGCCCGCGAGCATCAGCTTCTGCAAGCGCGAGCAGTCGCCGATCTCGGCGGGTAGCGCGCCGATTTCGTTGTCGGTCAGGATCAGCCAGCGCAGCGCGCGCGGCAGCGATCCGCGCGGCACCGTGCGGATCCGGTTCGCCTTGAAGCCGATCATGTCGAGCTGGGCGCATGTGCCGAGCACCTCGGGAAATTCGGTGAAGCGATTGCCGGACGCGAACAGGATGCGCAGCCGATGCAGCCGCGACAGGTCGTCCGGCAGCGCCGACAGCGCATTGCCGGACAGGTCGAGCACTTCGAGCGTGTCGGCCAGATCGAGGATTTCGCGCGGAAATTCGGTCAGCCCGCACGCGAGCTTGAGTTGCCGGGCGCCCGACAGCTGGCCGGCCTGCAGTTGTTCGAGGGTGGTGGTCACGGGGAGAATGCGGATGGCAGTAGCGATGGTCGTCGGACCGATCGTCCGAATTCTACCGGGATCGCTTTCACGCATCCGCTCGCCGTTTCACACCCTCTTCACAAACGCGCGATGTAACGCTACAATTCGGCCCCTTGCAGTGCCGACGTGGTGAAATTGGTAGACACGCTATCTTGAGGGGGTAGTGGCGAAAGCTGTGCGAGTTCGAGTCTCGCCGTCGGCACCAAATACGGTTTTTCCGTGTTTCGTGCATTTGCAAAACCCGCGACAGCGCATGGCTTCGCGGGTTTTTTTATTGCTTCGGCGATGCGGGACGAAGCGCTCGGTCAGATGGACGACAAACGTCGACGCCTCGAATCCCGCGTCGATGCCTGCGTTTCCGGCGCGACGACTTCGCGTCACAGCATCGGCAACACGGCCCGAATATGCCCGGCGAACGCCGCCGTCAGATGCGACGGCCGTTTCCGGTCGAACCTCAGCGTAATGCCCACCGCCGGCAACGGCGGCAACCGCGGATCGCCGTTGACGATCGCCAGGTCGGCCGGCACGGCCGTCTGCGTCATCACCGCGAACGCCTGCCCCGAGCGCACCAGCGCGATCAGCCCCGCGAGACTGCTGCTCGCATACGCGACGCGGTAATCGCGACCGGCGCGATGCAGCGCGTCGCAGGCCGCGATGTGATCGAGCGTATCGGGATCGGACAGCGCGAGCGGCAGCGGATCGAAATGCGCGGGCTCCAGCCCCGGATAGCCGATCCAGACCAGTTGCTCGCGACGAATGATGTCGTCGTTCGCCCCATCGTCCGGCAATGAAATCATCGCGAGATCGACCGCGCGTTTCTCGAGCTGTTCGAGCAGCCGCGGCGTCGGCCCGCATACGATTTCGACGATCGCCTGCGGATGCTGGCTCGAAAACTGCCGCAGCAGCGGCGGCAGAAACACCTCCGCGTAATCGTCCGGGCACCCGAACCGGATCGTCCCCGTCAACCCCGTGCCGCACAGGTCGGCCATTGCCTCGTCGTGCTGCCGCAGGATGCGCTGCGCATGCACGAGCAGCCGCTCGCCGGGATGCGTCAGCACCACGCCGCGGCCAGTGCGCTGGAACAGCGGCTGGTCGACGATATCCTCGAGCCGCTTCATCTGCTGGCTGAGCGCGGACTGCGTCCGGCCGACGCGCGCGGCCGCGCGGCTGAGCGCGCGCACCTCGGCGATCACGACGAACGAACGCAGCAGGTCGATTTCGAGCGAGCGTCCCAAGGTATTAGCCCCCTTTCTACCTTGCATAAGAACTATTCGTTTCCATCAAACCAGACGCGCGCCTAGACTGCAAGCGATCCCTGCCCCCTTGCCCGGAGAAGCCCGATGTCCCTGAACGACGACGCAACCTTCTGGCGCAACGCCAGGCAGCACCTGGTCCGCTACGGCGGCACGTTCGAGCCGATGATCATCGAGCGCGCGAAGGGCAGCTTCGTCTATGACGCCGACGGCCGCGCGATCCTCGATTTCACGTCGGGGCAGATGAGCGCGGTGCTCGGCCACTGCCATCCGGAGATCGTCTCCGTCATCGGCGAATACGCGGGCAAGCTCGATCACCTGTTCAGCGGAATGCAGTCGCGCCCCGTCGTCGATCTCGCGACGCGCCTCGCCGACATCACGCCGCCCGGGCTCGACCGCGCGCTGCTGCTCAGCACCGGCGCGGAATCGAACGAAGCGGCGATCCGGATGGCGAAGCTCGTCACCGGCAAGTACGAGATCGTCGGTTTCGCGCAGTCGTGGCACGGGATGACGGGCGCGGCCGCATCGGCCACGTACAGCGCGGGCCGCAAGGGTGTCGGCCCGGCCGCCGTCGGCTCATTCGCGATTCCGGCGCCATTCACGTACCGGCCGCGCTTCGAGCGCAACGGCGCGTACGACTATCTTGCCGAACTCGACTACGCGTTCGACCTGATCGACCGCCAGTCGAGCGGCAACCTCGCGGCATTCATCGCGGAGCCGATCCTCAGTTCGGGCGGGATCATCGAACTGCCGGACGGCTATATGGCGGCGCTCAAGCGCAAGTGCGAGGCGCGCGGGATGCTGCTGATCCTCGACGAGGCGCAGACGGGCGTCGGACGCACCGGCACGATGTTCGCGTGCCAGCGCGACGGCGTGACGCCCGACATCCTGACGCTGTCGAAAACGCTCGGCGCCGGGCTGCCGCTCGCGGCCATCGTGACGTCCGCGGCGATCGAGGAACGCGCGCACGAACTCGGCTACCTGTTCTATACGACGCACGTGTCGGATCCGCTGCCCGCGGCCGTCGGCCTGCGCGTGCTCGACGTGGTGCAGCGCGACGGGCTCGTCGCACGCGCGAACGTGATGGGCGACCGGCTCAGGCGCGGCCTGCTCGACCTGATGGAGCGGTTCGACTGCATCGGCGACGTGCGCGGGCGCGGGCTGCTGCTCGGCGTCGAGATCGTCAAGGATCGCCGCACGAAAGAGCCGGCGGACGGCCTCGGCGCGAAGATCACGCGCGAGTGCATGAACCTCGGGCTCAGCATGAACATCGTGCAGTTGCCCGGCATGGGCGGCGTGTTCCGGATCGCGCCGCCGCTGACGGTCAGCGAGGACGAGATCGATCTCGGCTTGTCGCTGCTCGGTCAGGCGATCGAACGCGCGCTGTAACGCCGCCGCGCGGTAACGCCCTTCTCCGCATCGTGCGATTCGTCGCGCCGGTTCGAGCGACCGGCGCGACGGATTCCCGATCGATCAGCGCGTTTCGGCCGCCCACGCTTCGGCATCGGCACCGGCCGGAATGCGCATCGGGCTCGACGGGTCCGTCGCCGCGCGCCACACGGCTTCGGCAACATCCTGCGCATGGGTGATCGGCCCCGACGCATCGAGCATCCTCGCGACGGCCTTTCCGGCGAACTCCGCATACGCCTCGTGTTCGAAGCCATGCATGTGCGCACGCGCGTTGTCGCCGAAACGCGTGTCGGGTGCACGGCCCGGCAGCACGAGATGCGCGCGCACGCCGAACGGTTCGAGTTCGACCGCCATCGATTCGGTGAACGCATTGACCGCCGCCTTGCTGGCTCGGTATGCGCCGACCAGCGGCAACACCTTCAGCGTGACGCTCGACGTGACGTTCACGATCACGCCGGCCCCACGCCGGCGAAACTGCGGCAGCACGGCCTGCGTCACCGCAATCGTGCCGATCGTGTTGGTTTCGAACAGCGCACGCACCGTGTCGAGCGGCGTGAGCTCGGCCGGCGCGGCCGCGCCGAAGCCTGCGTTATTGACGAGCACGTCGATCGGGCCGGCCGCGTCGATGGCGGCGCGGATGCTGTCCGTGTTCGTCACGTCGAGCGCCAGCACGCGCAGGCGTTCCGATGGCGGCAGCACGTCCTCGCGCGGTGTGCGCATCGTCGCGAAGACCTGCCAGTCGCGGGCCAGGAAATGGCGGGCAATCTCGAGGCCGAAGCCGGAGGAACAGCCGGTGATCAGTACGGTCTTCATGCGAACTCCTGGGATGTGTTGGGCATGTGTCCGTACGATAGATGGCCGGACCCGTATTCGCTACAATCGAAAATCCGATTTTCTTTTGCGAGAGTCCGGCGATGATCGACCCGTTGACCGAAGTCGTGACGCTGCTGCAACCAGGCGCGCGGTACTCCAAGTCGGTTCACGGCGCGAGCCCGTGGTCGATCAACCGCACGGTCGCCGGCGAGCCGTTCTATTGCGCGATCCTCGACGGCGGGTGCCGGATCGCCATCGACGGGCACGCGCCGATCGAGCTGCTACCCGGCGATTTCGTGCTGATTCCGGCGGCCTACGGCGTCGCGATGTCCAGCCTCGAACCGCCGCCGCCGGGCGTCGAAACCGGGCCGCCGGTCGCACTCGACAACGGCGAATACCGGATCGGCGATCCGGGCAACCCGGTCGACACGCGGATGATGGCCGGCAACTGCAGCTTCGGTTCGCCGGACGCAGCGCTGCTGGTGTCGCTGCTGCCGCAATTCGTGCACGTGCGCGGCGAACCGCGGCTGACCACGCTCGTGCAACTGGTGCGCGACGAATCGCGCGCGCAGCGGCCCGCGCGCGAGATCGTGCTGGCGCGCCTGCTGGAAGTGCTGCTGATCGAGGCATTGCGGTTCACGACCGAAACGAACGCGTCGCCCGGCCTCGTGCGCGGGCTCGCCGACAATCGACTGGCGGCCGCGATCCGTGGCATGCACGCGCGCCCCGCCTATCCGTGGACGGTCGTCGAACTCGCGAAGGAAGCGGCGCTGTCGCGCTCGACGTTCTTCGAACGCTTCAGCCGCGCGGTCGGCGTCGCGCCGATGGAATACCTGCTCACGTGGCGCATGGCGCTCGCAAAGGATCTGCTCCGCCGCAACGAAGGCCGCATCGCCGAAATCGCGGGGCGTGTCGGCTACAGTTCCGCGAGCACCTTCAGCGTCGCGTTCACGCGGCATGTCGGGCGGCCGCCGGCGCAATATGCGCGTGACGAGCAGGCGGTGGCGAGCGAAGCATGAACCGCGCATGCACGCCACGCCGCGTGTCGCGACACGCGCCGGGGTCCCGCCCCGCTTCTCGCCCGATTGCCGGACGAACGGCCCGCGTTTGCCACCGGCATCACGCGATCTGCGTACACTGCCCGACACGCAACAACGACGCGCGAGGCATTCGATGACGACAGCGGCAAAGGACATCGGCACGACCGACCACTGGCTCGTCGCGCGCCGCGATCAGGAAACCGGCATCGAAAGCCTGCACGCGCATTTCAACGGCCATGCGTACGATGCACACGATCACGACGACATGCTGCTCGGCTTCACCGAACAGGGCGTGCAGCAATTCCAGTGCCGCCGGTCGCTGCATACGAGCGTGCCCGGCCGCGCGATCCTGATCGAGCCGGGCGCGATGCACGACGGCCATGCGCCCGAAGCAGGCGGCTTCACCTACGGCATGCTGTACCTGCCGCAAGCATGGGTCGAGCGCGCGGCGCGCCGGCTGAATCTTCCTGGCATGGGTGGCGTCGAGGCCGCTTTCGGCCATACGCTGGTCGACGATCCCACGCTCGTCGACACGATCCGGCAAGCGTTTCTGGCGATCCACGGCAACGAAGGCAGGCTCGCGCGCGACCAGACGCTCGACCGCCTGCTGACGCGGCTCGGCGGCGAACTGCGCGGCCCGATCGCGCTGGAAAGCGGTGTCGTGCCGCCCGCGATCGCGCGCGTGCGCGATCTGCTGCATGCGCGGATGGACGGCAACATCGGGCTCGACGAACTCGCCAGCGTCGCCGGGATCGACCGGTTCCGGCTGACCCGGCTGTTTCAGCGCGCGTTCGGCACGTCGCCGCACGCGTATCTGGTGCGCTTGCGGCTGCGCGCCGCGCGCCGGCTGCTGGCGATCGGCCGCACGCCCGCTCAGGTCGCGGCCGATGTCGGCTTCGCCGACCAGAGCCACCTGGGCCGCTGGTTCCGCCGCGCGTACCGGATCACGCCGGCCGCGTACCGGCAAATGTGCACAAACGTTCCAGACTGATCGCACGCGGCATCCGATCATGAGTGCCCCAATGAGGAGCAAGCATGTTCGATACGAAAGTGGCACTGATCGTGCGCGACGATCTCGCGGCGTGGCAGAAACTCAACGTGGTCGCATTTCTCGCGACGGGCGTCGCGGCCGGCGCGCCCGACGCGCTCGGCGAACCGTACGAGGATGCGGCGGGCAACCGCTACGGCCGCATGTTCGGCCAGCCGATGCTGGTATTCGCGGCCGACCTGAACGGCCTGCAGGCCGCGCACCGGCATGCGCTGTCGCGCGACGTGAGGATCGTGCCGTACGTGCGCGCGATGTTTTCGACCGGGCACGATGCGGCCAACCGCGCAGTGTTTCGCGCCGAGGATGCGGAGAATCTGGATTTGGTCGGCCTCGCGTTGCACGGGCCGAAGAAGGCTGTGGACAAGGCGGTGAAGGGGCTCGCGTTGCACGCGTAAGCGGGTCGTGCAACGCCGTCGTTTTCGTTCGATTCGCGTTTGGGCCCATGTCGCCGAATCTGCGACGAATGAAGCAATTCCGGCGACATTTTTCTTGCAAGATGATGGGCTGCGCCGCCGGCCCGTTGCAGGCCGGCGGCTTTCTCCATCAACCGCCGAGATACGCCTGCTTGATCCGGTCGTTCGCGAGCAGGTTCGCGCCCGTGTCCGCCAGCACCACGCGCCCCGTTTCGAGCACGTAGCCGCGATCGGCCACGCCCAGCGCCTTGTTCGCGTTCTGCTCGACCAGGAACACCGTGACGCCCTCGTCGCGGATCGTCCGGATGATGTCGAAGATCTGCGCGATCACGAGCGGCGCGAGGCCGAGCGTCGGCTCGTCGAGCAGCAGCAAGCGCGGCTTGCTCATCAGCGCACGGCCGATCGCCAGCATCTGCTGCTCGCCGCCCGACATCGTGCCGGCCCGCTGCGCCGCGCGCTCCTTCAGGCGCGGAAACAGCTTGAAGACGTGCTCGATGCCGTCGTCGATTTCATGACGGCTCGCGAAGAACCCGCCCATCTTCAGGTTCTCGAGCACCGTCAGGCTCGGGAACACGCGCCGCCCTTCCGGCGAGATCGCCATCCCCTGCCGCATGATCTGGTGCGTCGACATCGCGGTGATGTCGTTGCCCTCGAACAGCACGCGGCCCGACGATGCGCGCGGCGTGCCGCACACGGTCATCATCAGCGTCGTCTTGCCGGCGCCGTTGCTGCCGATCAGCGTGACGATCTCGCCCTTGTTCACCTCGATCGACACGCCCGCGAGCGCCTCGACCGCGCCGTAGTGCGTATGGACCTGTTCCAGCTTCAGCATCACTCTTCCCCCAGATACGCCTTGATCACGCGCGGGTCGTTGCGGACCGCTTCCGGCGTGCCGATCACGATCGGCCGGCCGTGCTCCATCACGAGGATGCGGTCCGACACGCCCATCACGAGGCTCATGTCGTGTTCGATCAGCAGCACCGATACGCCGAACTCGTGGCGCAGCTTGTCGATCAGATGCTGCAACTCGATCTTCTCCTGCGGGTTGAGACCGGCCGCCGGCTCGTCCAGCATCAACAGACGCGGCTCGGTGATCATGCAGCGCGCGATCTCGAGACGCCGCTGGTGCCCGTACGACAGCGTGCCCGCCTGCCGGTTGGCGACCGACGTCAGCCCCATCCGGTCGAGCCAGACGGCCGCGCGTTCGAGCGCTTCCTTCTCGGCGCGGCGATACGCGGGCGTCGCGAACAGGCCATGCAGCATCCCCGACTTCACCTTGCGATGCTGCGCGACGAGCAGGTTCTCGACGACCGTCAGCGACTTGAACAGGCGGATGTTCTGGAACGTGCGCACCAGGCCCTTCAACGCGATCTTGTGGCTCGGCAGCCCGGCGATCGCGTGGCCGTCGAGCACGACGTCGCCGCCGGTCGGCTTGTAGAAGCCGCCGACGCAGTTGAACACCGTGGTCTTGCCCGCACCGTTCGGCCCGATGATCGCGAACACCTCGTTGCGGCGCACGTCGAAATCGATGCCGTCCACCGCGAGCAATCCGCCGAAGCGCATCTGCAGCCCGGCGACCTTCAACAGTTCTGCATTCGCGCTCATTGCGGCAGCTCCACGTGGGGACGGCTCGCGGGCAGCAGGCCCTGCGGACGCCACATCATCATCAACACCATCACCAGACCGAAGATCAACATCCGGTACTCGGCGAACCCGCGCGCGACTTCCGGCAGCACGGTCAACAGGATCGCCGCGAGAATCACGCCGAGCTGCGAACCCATCCCGCCGAGCACGACGATCGCGAGGATCAGCGCCGATTCGATGAAGGTGAACGATTCAGGATTCACGAGGCCCTGACGCGCGGCGAAGAACGCGCCGCCGATGCCCGCGAACGCCGCGCCGAGCGTGAACGCCGACAGCTTGATGCGCGTCGGGTTCAGCCCCAGCGAACGGCATGCGATCTCGTCATCGCGCAGCGCTTCCCACGCACGCCCCATCGGCATGCGGATCAGGCGGCTCGTCACGAACAGCGTGAAGCCAACCAGTACCAGCGCGATCAGGTACAGGAAGATCACCATGTGCTCGCCGCTGTATTCCAGCCCGATCAGTTCATGGAAGGTCTTCGCGCCTTCGACGCTCGCCGAGCGCGCCATCTCGAAGCCGAACACCGTCGGCTTCGGAATGCTCGAGATGCCGTCCGGGCCACCCGTGAGGCTCGTCAGGTTGTTCGCGAGCAGGCGGATGATTTCGCCGAAGCCGAGCGTGACGATCGCGAGATAGTCGCCGCGCAGACGCAACACCGGGAAGCCGAGCAGGAAGCCGAACGTCGCCGAGGCGATCGCCGCAATCGGCAGGCACTCCCAGAACGACAGCCCGAAATACTGGTTCAGCATCGCGTAGGTATAGCCGCCGACCGCGTAGAACCCGACATAGCCGAGATCGAGCAGCCCCGCGAAGCCGACCACGATGTTCAGCCCGAGGCCGAGGATCACGTAGATCAGCGCGAGCGTCGCGACGTCCACGGCGCCGCGCGAACCGAAGAACGGCCACACGAGCCCGACCGCGAGCAGCACCCAGATGATCGCGCGCTGCTGCTGCGCGCCCATCGCGGGCATCGCCGGCAGCTTCACCGCGGATTTCGCGCGCACGAGCCACGGCTTGAACAACTGGAACAGGAACACGGCCGCGACCGCGATCCACACCGGGCGCCAGTGCGGCGTGAGCACCACCTGATAGCCGTCGAGCTTCAACTGCAGGCCGAGCACCGGAATCGTGAGGATCGCCGTCAGCAGCGCGGCGGCCGCGGCATTCTTCAGCGCCTGGCCGATCGAGGCGTCGGCGGCCGGGCGGCGAACGGAAATGACTTGACTCATCTGCGTCTCCCTCAAACCTTTTCGATGTCCGACTTGCCGAGCAGGCCGGTCGGGCGGAAGAGCAGGATCAGCACGAGCAGGCCGAACGCGACGACGTCCTTGTACTCGGCCGGCATGTAGCCTGCGGCGAAGGTTTCGGCAAGGCCCAGCAGCACGCCGCCGAGCATCGCGCCCGGGATGCTGCCGATCCCGCCCAGCACCGCGGCGGTGAACGCCTTGATGCCCGCGACGAAGCCGATGTACGGATTCAGCTTGCCGATCGTCAGCCCGATCAGCACGCCGCCGACGGCCGCCAGCATCGCGCCGAGCACGAACGTGAACGAGATCACGCGGTTCGTGTCGATGCCGAGCAGGTTCGCCATCTTCATGTCTTCAGCGCATGCGCGGCAGGCACGGCCCATCCGCGAATGCGAGATGAACAGCGTCAGCGCGATCATCAGCACGATCGTCACGCAGACGATCAAGAGACGCGCATACGGAATCGTCACGTCGTAGTCGCCGCCGAGATGGATGTCGAACGCGCCGGAGATCAGGATCGGCACGGACACGTCGCGCGCGCCCTGGCCGATCTGCACGTAGTTCTGCAGGAAGATCGACATGCCGATCGCGGAGATCAGCGGCACGAGGCGCGGGCCGCCGCGCAGCGGCCGATACGCGACGCGCTCGACCGCGAAGCCGTACAGGCCGGTGACGATCACCGACACGATCAGTGCGGCGCCGAGCACGAGCGGCAGCGGATAGCCGGCGGAGATGCCGATGGCAGTCAGGGTCACGAGGCCCACGTACGCGCCGATCATGTAGATCTCGCCGTGGGCGAAGTTGATCATGCCGATGATGCCGTAGACCATCGAGTAGCCGATGGCGATCAGCGCATAGATCGCACCCAGCGTCAGGCCGTTGACCAGCTGCTGGGCGAATTGAGGAAAGAAGTCAGTCATGTGCGGGAAGCTCCCGTTGGCGCTGGGTCGCGTGCCGTCGCCGGATCACGGCGTTCGGCCGCGCGCAACGCACGGTGTCGTCTCGGGCCGCCCGTTGGCCGCGCAACGGCCAAATGCGCACGCACCCTGCCCGGGTGACGGGCAGAGCGGGTGCGCGGGGCGGATACTCCGTTGTTACTTGGCGGCGGTCTTCGTCGCGTCCTTGTGCCACGTGTAGACGACGAACTTGAACGCCTTCAGGTCGCCCTGTGCGTCATACGCGACCTTGCCGATCGGCGTGTCGAACGTCGTCTTGTGCATGTACGCGGCGACCTTCGTCGGGTCCGTCGTCTTCGCGCCTGCGATCGCGTCGGCGATGATCTTCACCGCTGCGTACGACGGCATCTGGAACGGGCCGTTCGGGTCGCGCTTCTTGTCCGCGAAGGCCTTCACCAGCGCCGCGTTGGCCGGGTCGGCCGAGAAGTCGGCCGGCAGCGTGACCAGCATGCCTTCCGAAGCCGGGCCGGCGATCGCCGTCACGTCCTTGTTGCCCACGCCTTCAGGCCCCATGAACGTGGCCTTCACGCCCTGCTCGCGCGCCTGGCGCATCAGCAGGCCCATTTCCGGGTGGTAGCCGCCGAAGTAGACGAAATCGACGCCTTGCGACTTCAGCTTCGTGATGATCGCCGAGTAGTCCGAATCGCCGGCGTTGATGCCTTCGAACAGGACGACCGGAATCTTCGCGGCTTCGAGGTCCTTCTTCACCGACGAAGCGATGCCCTGGCCGTACGACTGCTTGTCGTGCAGGACGGCGACCTTCTTCGGCTTCACGTTGTTGATGATGTAGTGCGCGGCGGCCGGGCCTTGCTGGTCGTCACGGCCGATCGTGCGGAAGATGAAGTGACGCTTCTTGCCTTCCGTCAGCTGCGGCGCGGTGGCCGACGGCGTGACCATCACGATGCCTTCGTTTTCGTAGATGTCGGATGCGGGGATCGTCGAACCCGAGCACACGTGGCCGATCACGTACTTGATCTTCTGGCTGACGATCTTGTTGGCGACGGCGACGGCCTGCTTCGGTTCGCATGCGTCGTCCATCTGCACGACTTCGAACTTGTTGCCGCCCGCACCGCCGGCCGCGTTGATCTGTTCGATCGCGGTCAGCGCGCCGGCCTTCACCATGTCGCCGTACTGGGCGACCGAGCCGCTCATCGGACCAGCGATGGCGATCTTCACGGTTTCCGCTTGCGCGGCGGCGGCGCCGGCGGCGAACAGCACGGCGGCGGCGGAAATGGACGTAAGACGGGACAGCGTCATCTGGGAGCTCCTCGATGTTGTTTAGTCATACGGGCAAAGGCGGCATGACTTGCGCAATCGAACAGCACCCGGGGCGAGGACATGGGACACGCCCGAGACACATGAAGACGGACCTGCGGATGGATGTTGCGTAGCGGGGCCCGGCTCTTGCAGTCCCCAACGGGGACGTCTGGTTCGGAAAGACATCGTGATGCGTCTTGCATTGCGCAAGCGTTTCGCCTGCCCCGCTTGCCAAATCGCTAGTTCGGAGGGATGGTCCGACAGCCGTTGGCAAGGCAGTCGAAATTATATGGGGGTTTTTAAATCGTCTGTCAAAAATGCCGCTTCTATGAGGGAAAACACGGAGAAACTTGGCTCGCGCGAGGTGGCGATTCGGGAGCAACCGAGATGGGCCGAGAACGTTTGCGGTGGGTGCAATTGGGTTGCGATTTTGGGTGAGTTGGTGGGCAGATTCCTTGCCGGGTGTGGGTTTCGGCGATTTGGTGTCACGCGTTTCCTGCTTCTTTGGATGCTTGGGGTCCGATCGTCGAAGATCAATCAACTGATGATTGTGTCGACTCGCACCGAGTCGGGGCGATGCATCTGTGCCGCCAATCCTTCTCTTTGCTGACATCAACCAGCGAAGCGAAAGCTGCTTGTGATTTTTATGAAATAATTCGAGCTCGCTTCTGCAATCCAGCCAGCCTTCCTGCGAGTCGCCCCCTCCGCGATTCGCAGTTGCTTCAGGGCCGCTTCGACACCCACACGTCGCCGAGCCGCCAGCCAGTGATCTGCCGTTTTTTCTCGATACATGTCACCTGGTTCGGATCCCGATGAATCATCCTCTCCGTTTTTCTTCCGCCGCCGCGCTTGCTTGTGCGCTTTCCGTTTCCATTGCCGACGCTTCGGGCCGCGATTCGCTGGTCGATCGTCCGGGCACTGCCAACGTGTTTCGTTCGGAACGTCGGGCCGGGGCTGCGCATGATGCGCGTGCGGCGCTCACGACGCGGCGCGCGAAGTACGCGGCGCCGATTGAACGCAGTCCGTTCGATACGCCTGATACGCGGCCGTTGCGGGTTTCGGGCGATACGCTCGAGCCGCAGCCTTCGGTCGAACGCGAGCCCGGCGATTCTGTATGGCCCTCGAATCGCGTCGCGCTCGGCGCGGGCGGCAGCGATAGCTTCGGTCGCGCGTTGCCACGACACGAACAGCGTGCGCTGAACTGGGATGAATATCTGAGGGCCAACGGGTCGCACGCGCCTGGCGGCAGGAATTCGTATGCGCCCACGCGACCTTTCGATGCCGCGCGCGGTCCGCACGGCGCGCCGAATCCGCACGATCCGTCAGTGCCGCAGCCGGAGACGCGGACGTTCTATGACAACGGCGCGGGTTCGCATTGCACGGCGACCGGCGGTGCGGGAACGTCGCGGTCGTCTTGCAATATTGCTTGGTGAGGCACGGGGCGATCGGCAGCGGCCTCACACAGCAAGTTGCGCAATCTCAGTCTGGTCACGCACGCAAAGCGCACGATGCGCATCGCCAAACGGCGACATCGCGCTAAAGCCGCCTCACCTCGGCGAAACCACAATCGCCGCCCGCCGATTCTGCATTCTCCCGGCTGGCGTCCGGTTATCCCCCACCGGATCGCTCTTCCCCTTCCCCACGATCGCAATCCGCTTCCTGTCCAGCCCGACGTCCACAAGCTCGATCGCCACCACCTCTGCCCGCCGCCGGGACAACTCGAGATCGTAGGCAGCCTCCCCCTCCTCGTCGGAGTACCCGTACACCCGCACCCCGTTGATCCCCGCCGACCTCAACGTCCTGCCAATCCGCTCGACGATCCGCCTGACATCCGGCTTGAGGTTATACCGATCGAAATCGAACAGAATCGGCCCCGTCGACCCGAACTCGAACCCCTGCTCGGTCTCCTGGAACCCGACCGACTTCAGCGCCGTGACCTGCGTCTGCGTGAGCCCCCGATGAAGCGGCGGCGTCTTGCATCCGCCAAGCAGCAGGCACAGAAGCACCGCGCTCGCGACGCACATTCGCCCAATGCTCACAGGCAACGAGTCATCCATGATCGCCCCCTTCGTACGCGCCCGCTTCGCGCGCGCTTATTATCCCGCCGCCGCGGCCTCGCCCACGGCGCGAAACGACAGACATCAAACCCGTCCCGCTACGCCCTCCGCCAGCTGCCACGACCCCGGCCGCGCACGCTTGGCGCGGTACATCGCGGCATCCGACGCGCGCAGCAAGCCGCTCGCGTCGGACGCATGATCGGGATACAGCGCAATACCGGCACTCATCATGGTGGCCACCATGCGCCCGTCGGACAGCTCGATCGACGGCACCATGCCGGACAAAATCTCGTCGGCGATCTGGCACACGCTGTCCGTATCGCGCACCGCCGTCAGCATCACCGCGAATTCATCGCCGCCCAGCCGCGCGACGAGATCGGTCTCGCGCACCTGCGCGCGCAACCGCGCCGCGATGCCGATCAGCACCGCGTCGCCCGCATCGTGGCCGAGACCGTCATTGATTTCCTTGAAGCGGTCGCAGTCGAGATACAGGACGGCAACCCGCTGCCCCGTCACCACGGCGTCGCAGAGGGCAACCGACAGACGCGACTCGAACTGCACGCGGTTGGGCAGCCCCGTGAGCGCATCGTGCGTCGCCTTGTGTTCGAGCGACGCGTTTTCGTCGCGCAGCGTGTTCTGCCAGTCTTCGAATTCGTCGAGCAATGCATTGAAGTCGTCGCCGAGCTGATTCAGTTCGGCGATCGCCACTGGCTCGACGCGACGCGCGAACGCACGCTCGCGGCGCGCGGCGTGCGCGACGTCGGCCAGCGCGCGCAGCGGCGCAACGATGTTGCGCAACAGACGCTTGGAGCTGACATACGCGCCGATCACGCTGACTGCCAGACAACCGAGAATGCCGCCGATGCCACCGATCAGGAACCCGAAGAACTGGTGCCCCCGGCCACGCACGATGACCTGGCCGATGACGACGCCGTCGTGCATCACCGCGGCGCTCACTGGCCCGGGAAGCGCCAGCGCGGCGACGCCGCGCTCGAGACGGGCGATCCGGCCTGCGGCGGGCAGTTTCCACGTCGCGAACAACTGGCCTTTGCCATCGGTGACGACCACCTGCGCGACGTCCTCGTCGTTGGCGATCGTCGCGATCGCCTCGTTCGCCGCGACACGGTCGCCGAACACGAGCGCTGCCTCGACCGTGTAACCGAGCGAGCGCGCCAGCAGGTTCAGGTTGTTGCCGGCGTACGCGCGCAACGCGATCACGGCGACGACGATCAGCGACACGGCGGCCATCGCGACCGCGACGAACGCAAGGCGCAAATGCGCGCGGCGCAACACGCTTTGCAGCGTCGAGCGCGATACACGTGAAGGCGAAATGGCGGGCCCCGAACGTGTCATGGCGTCAGCGTCCGCCGCGCGAGATTGAGCACGTTCGGATGCACGCGCACGCCACTGCGCGCGACGGCGTCGAGATTGATGTCGAACGTGACGCGTTCGCCTTCGACCGCGAGACAGAACATGCTGCCCGCGGTGCAGGACGGATCGTGTTCGGCGATGGTCAGCACCGGCCGGCCGACCAGCGCGGTCCTCACCCGCTTTCGCTCATCGTCTCCGAGCACGCCGAGATACACGACGTCGCATGCGACGCCGAGCGCGGGGTCGTCGAAGCGGACCCGCTGCACGTCGAGCACGGTCGAGCCGGCCTGTATCGTGCCGGTCAGGTCGCCCGCGTAGTCTGACCTGCCCGTCACGCACAGATGCAGGCGAACCGGTGTCGTCGGCCAGCGCGTGAAACTGATGATGCCGAGCACGACCTGGCGCACGGCGGAGTCGTGTGACGAAAAGGCGGGACTGGTGGGATTGACGGGTGTCGTGGTGGCGACGAGCCGCACCGTGTCGATCGGCGCGTCGGCATCGCCAGGCGCCCCGGCGAGAACGGAGGGCGCGACGCTCAGAGCGCAAACGATTGCGATGCATGCGTGGCGCAACGTGGCGACTCGGCCGGACCGGCCGGATGCCTTCCGCGCGGCGATTACCGCCGCGCCCGCTGGCGTCGATGCGGCCGCATGATTCTCGGCCGCCGCGCACATACTCGCATCCATGATGGAAACATCTGCTGCAGTCGTTCCCGGCGCTGCCCCTTCCTGCCATGCGCGTGCCGGCACCGTATCACACGCACGATTGCTTCCATCTTAGGTAAATATTCGTATCCCAAACCAGTGGGATACACCCGCGATTCATGTCGGAAAGTATGCGGAATCGGTGCTGTTCGTGGCGATGCGACGCCGAAGGATTGGCCAGCGAACAGGACGAACGTGCGAGTCAAACTTCATACGTTCCGCAGGGGTGCGCCAGACTGGTTTCCCCACGCAACGATGCGACGCCAGTGGAAGTTGCCGCGCGATTCCGTCGCCGGACGCAACGAATCCTTCACGCGATGCTCGACACAACGACGTTTCATTCGCCCCCGGAACGCATACCCGTTCCCGTCCTTCACGGACATGGCGGGCTCAGACGAGCGGTCGGCAAATTCGATCGAAGCAACCCGTCGCCAGATGCCCCATCGCGCCGGACGAGGGAGCGCGATTCGCGCATCACCGCGTTCGCGAGTATCCTTGCTGATCATTCGATTGCAGTTCCGCGCACCCGGCCGAAGCGCGCGTCGCCGACGCCGAGTGTCGATCATCAACCGTCTATCTCGTCTTCCCTCATGGACTTCGACGTAATCGTTCTGGGCGCGGGCATCGTCGGCGTCTCCGCCGCGCTGCACCTGCAGGATCGCGGCCGCAAGGTTGCCCTCGTCGACCGCGGCGCGCCCGGCGAAGGCACGAGCTTCGGCAACGCGGGGCTGATCGAGCGCTCGTCGATCGAACCGTATCCGTTCCCGCGCAGCCCGTTCACGCTGATGCGCTATGCGCTCAACCGCTCCACCGATCTCTATTGGCACAGCGCGTCGCTGCCCGCGTTCGCGCCGTGGCTCGCGCGTTTCTGGTGGGAATCGGCGCCGCTGCGTCACGCGGCAGCCTCGCGCGACATGCTGCCGCTGATCGAGCGCTGCATCGTCGAGCACGACGCGCTGATCGCGCGCGCCGGCGCCGGGGAACTGGTGCGCGCCAGCGGCTGGATGGAAGCGTTCCGCACGCCCGCCGCGTTCGAGCGCGCGGTCGCCGATGCGGGACTCACCGCGCGCCGCCACGGGCTCGGCATCACACCGCTCGATGCCGCGGCACTTCGCGCACGGGAGCCGAGCCTCGCTGCAGGCTTCTGCGGCGCGCTGCACTGGCTCGATCCGAAAAGCGTCGTCGATCCGTCCGCGCTCGTCAAAACCTACGCGCAACTCTTCGTGCAGGGCGGCGGCACGCTGCTCACCGGCGATGCCGCGAGCCTGGAGGCGCTGTCGCCCGGCTGGCAGGTCACGACGGACGACGGCAAGATCGCCGCGCCGGCCGTCGTCGTCGCGCTCGGCCCGTGGTCCGACACGGTATTCGGCAAGTTCGGCTACAAGATTCCGCTGCGCGAGAAGCGCGGCTACCACATGCACTACGCGCCGTCCGAACGCGGCGCGCCGTCGGCGCCGATCGTCGATCGCGAATACGGCTACGTGATCGCACCGATGCGGCGCGGACTGCGGCTGACCACCGGCGTCGAGATCGCGCGGCGCGGCCTGCCGCCGACGGGCGTGCAGCTCGATCGCGCGGAACGCGTCGCGCGCCCGGTGTTCGGCTTCGGCGAGCGGCTCGACCCGCACCCGTGGCTCGGCTTCCGGCCGTGCACGCCCGACATGCGGCCGGTGATCGGCCCCGCCCCGGCGCATCGCGGGATGTGGTTCTCGTTCGGGCACAACCATCACGGGTTGACGCTCGGCCCCGTCTCCGGCCGCCTGCTGGCCGAGATGATGACCGGCGAGACGCCGTTCACCGATCCGACGCCCTACCGCGCCGACCGCTTCTGATGCCGATCGCCCGCGCTCAGTCGAGGGCGCGGCCGAAGATCCGGATCACTTCGTCGAGATGCTCGGCCATCGCGCGGCGCGCGGCCTCCGGGTCGCGCGCGCGGATTGCATCGAGGATCGCGCGGTGTTCGAGCTCCGAGCGATGCGGCATGTCGTTCGGCATGTACAGCGACTGCAGCCGCTGGAACATCAGGTCGTACTTGTGCGCGAGCAGTTGCTTGATCATCAGCGCATACGCGGGGTTGTCGCTGGCTTCCGCGATACGGATATGGAACAGCCGATCGCCCGGATGCGTGAGCGACCCGCTACGGTTGTCTTCCTGGTTGCGCAGGAACGCCTCGTGAATCCCCTCGATCTGCGCGTCCGAGCCGTGTTTCGCGGCGAGCGACGCGGCTTCCGGCTCGATCAACCGGCGCGCCTGCAACAACGCGAACGGCGGGATTTCGGTATCGAGGTCGACAGCGATACCGAGCTCCGGATCGACCTCGACGATCGAGAACGGCGCGACCGTCGTGTCGATCCGCGGTTGCGGTGCGGTGGCCGCCTCGGGTTGGCGCACCTTCACGCCGTCGCCGACACGCACGCTGACGAGACCGTTCACCTCGAGCGCGATCAACGCCTCGCGCACCGATGTGCGCGACACGCCGAACTGCTCGGCCAGTTCGCGCTCGGGCGGGAGGTAACTGCCCGGCGGGAAGTCGCCCGACTCGATCATCGCGCTGAGCTTGTCGGCGATCTGCTGGTAGAGGCGGCGGTTCTGAATCGGCTGGATGGACATACGTTGATACAGGTAAGCGGTTGCGTTGCGGACGGTCTGACGAATGCCGCACCAGACTGATCGCGCCTATTCTATATGCCGGGCTTCATATCGTCCGGCACCGCATAGCACCGCGCGGCCGTACCGCCCCACAACGCGTCGCGCTCGGCCGCCGACAACCGCGCTTGTGCCCAGCGCTCGACCAGCGACGCCACTTCGTCGTACGACGCCGCGAGCAGACACACGGGCCAGTCCGAACCGAACATCAGCCGCTGCGGGCCAAACGCGTCGAGCGCCGCATCCAGGCATAGTTCGATGTGGCGGATGTCCTGCCCGCGCAGGCCGCGCCGCCAGTCCGTCTCGGTCACGAGCCCCGACAGCTTGCACACGACGTGCGGCATCGCACCCAGTTCGCGCAACGCCGCGCGCCAACGTGCGAGCGCGGTGTCGTCGCGGTCGAACTCGGCAAGCGCGGGCTTGCCGGCGTGATCCAGCACGAGCCAGTGCGCATCGTTGCGCGCACAGAACGCGCGCACGTCGCGCAACTGACGTTCGAACACGAGCACGTCGTACACGTAACCGTTCGCCTGCAGCCATGCGACGCCGCGATTGAACGCGGGATCCGCGACGAACGCGCCGACGTCGGCCTCGTCCTGCAGCAGGTGACGAAAGCCGCGAAGCTTCGGGCTGCGCCATTCCGCGATACGCTCGGCGAGCGCCGGCGCGCCGAGGTCCTCCCAGCCGACTACCGCCGCGATGCGCGCTTCGTCGCGGGCCAGATCGAGCAGGAATGCCGTCTCGTCGCGTCCGACGCGCGCCTGCACCGCGATCGACGCACCGAACGCCTGCGCACGCATCTGCGGCCACAGCGCGTCGGGCATGTAATCGCGGGCGAGCACGCCCATTCCGGCGCCGATCCATGGAAATTCGGCCGCGCGGTAACGCCAGAAGTGCTGATGAGAATCGATGCGCACTGCGCTCATGGTGTCCTCGCCTTTCGCCGTCGTCCGCCGTGTCAGGTCACGTCACGTTCAGTCGTACAGCACCGCCGTGATTTTCGGGTCGTCGATGTTGGTCTTGTCGTACCAGTAGAAACCGGTATCGATGACCTTCGGCAGCTTCTCGCCCTTGATCGCCTTCACGGCCGCCTCGACGGTCTTGTAGCCGATCCCGACAGGATTCTGCGTGATCGCGCCGGCCATGATCCCGCTGCGGATCGCATCCTTCTGCTGCTTGCCGGAATCGTAGCCGATGATCACGACCTTGCGCTTCATCTCGCGCACGCCGTTCACCACGCCGATCGCCGAGCCTTCGTTGGTGCCGAAAACGCCCTTGAGCTTCGGGTACGCCTGCAGGATCGACTTCGTCACTTCGGTCGACTTCAGCTGGTCGCCCTCGCCGTACTGCACGGTCACGATCCGCACCTTCGGGTGCGCCGATTTCATCCGTTCGAGAAAACCGTCGCGGCGATCGATGCCGGTGCGGCTCGTCTGGTCGTGCGCGACCACGGCCACCTCGCCCTCGTCGCCGATCAGCGCGGCGAGCTTGTCTGCGGCGAGCGCGGCGGCGGCCTTGTTGTTGGTCGCGGCGGTCGTCACCGGGATGTCGCTGTCGACGCCCGAGTCGAACGCGATGACCGGGATCTTCTCGGCCTGCGCCTTCTTCAGGAGCGGTAACGCGGCCTTGCTGTCGAGCGCCGCGAAGCCGAGCGCCGCCGGCTTCTTCGCGATCGCGGCGGACAGCATGTCGATCTGCTTGTCGACCATCGCCTCGGTTTCGGGGCCTTCGAACGTCACCTTCACCTTGTAGTCCTTCGCTGCCTGCATCGCGCCCGCCTTCACGGCCTGCCAGAACTGATGCTGGAAGCCCTTCGAAATCAGCGGGATGTAGGTTTCCTGCGCCTGCGCGCCGGCCGTCACGCCAACGGCGAACGCCAGTCCGACGATCGCGTTCAACACCTTGCTCCTGATCACTTCGCGTCTCCTTGGTTGGTATCGACTGAAATGCCGGACGGGCCGGCGGTGAAGCACATGTGTGTTCGTGCGTGCGTCAGCGGCGCCGCCGGCGCAGGATGTCCACGTAGACGGCGAGGATGATGATCACGCCCGTGACGACCGTCTGCCATTCCTGCGCGACCGACATGATGCGCAGGCCGTTGGTCAGCACGCTCATGATGAACGCGCCGATGATGGTGCCGACGATGCTGCCCGCGCCGCCCGACAGCGACGTGCCGCCGATCACGACGGCCGCGATCGCATCGAGCTCGTAGCCCTGTCCGAGCGCGGGCTGCGCGGAATTCAGCCGCGACGCGATCAGGAGCCCGGCGATCCCGCACACCGCGCCGCTGAACGTATAGACGGCGATCTTCCACGCGTCGACGTTCACGCCGGACAGCCGCAGCGCTTCCTCGTTGCTGCCGAGCGCGAACGTGTAGCGGCCGAAGATGGTCCGGTTCAGCACGATCGATGCGCCGGCCGCGACGAGGAACAGGATCAGCACCGCGTTCGGAATCGGCAGCGCGGGAATCAGGCTGCCGATCAGCGAATCCTGCGCAATCGACGTGAAGCCCGGCGTGTCGTTGAAGTAGATCGGCCGCGTGCCCGAGATCACGAGCGACAGCCCCTTGAGCAGCATCATCATCCCGAGCGTCGCGATGAACGGCGGCACCTTCATCTTCGCGATCACGAAACCCGACACACTGCCCGACAACGCGCCGAAGCACAGCGCGGCCAGGATCCCGAGCGGCAGCGGCATGCCCCAGTTCGTCAGCACGACGCCGGCCATCACCGCGCAGAACGTCATCAGGGTGCCGACCGACAGGTCGATGCCCGACGAGATGATCACGTAGGTACACGCGACCGCCAGCACGCCGTTCACGGCGGTGGCCTGCAGGATCGTCACGAGGTTGTCGACTTCGAGGAAGTTCGACGACGCGAAGCTGAAGAACACGATCAGCAGCACGAGGCTCGCGAACGCGAGCAGCTTCTGCCGCGCGGCCGGGTTGAAGAAGCGCGACTTCAGGCTCGATGCGGCGGCCGGCGTATCGCCGGAAGCCAGGGGCGGGACGGGATGCGTATCGTTGGACATGGTCGGTAGGCGTATGAATCGGCGTCCGAATCAGGACAAAACGGTCGACTCGCGCTGCGTTGCGAGCTGCATGATCTTTTCCTGCGTGGCGTCGGCCGCGCGCAATTCGCCGGTCACGCGCCCTTCGCACATCACGAGAATCCGGTGGCTCATGCGCAGCACCTCGGGCAACTCCGACGAGATCATCACGATCGCCTTGCCGTCGGCGGCGAGCGCGTCGAGCAGCTTGTAGATCTCGCTTTTCGCGCCGACGTCGATGCCGCGCGTCGGCTCGTCGAAGAACAGGATGTCGCAGTCGCGCAGCAGCCACTTCGCGATCACGATCTTCTGCTGGTTGCCGCCCGACAGGAGGCGCGCCGGCTGCGCGACCGACGGCGTGCGGATCGCGAGCTGCCGCACGTACGACTGCGCGGTGTCCCGCATCCCGCGCGCATCGAGGAACATGCCGCGGCGCACGAAGCGCTGCATGCTCGACAGCGCGATGTTGTTCTGCACGTCCATCCCGAGCGCGAGCCCGAAGTGCTTGCGGTCCTCCGACAGATAACCGATCCCGTGCGCGACCGCGTCGGCCGGCGTGCGGATCGTCACGGTCTTGCCGTGCACGCGAATCTCGCCCGCGTCGACCGGGTCCGCGCCGAACACCGCGCGCGCGACCTCGGTGCGGCCCGCACCCATCAGCCCCGCGAAGCCGAGAATCTCGCCGCGCCGCACCGTGAAGCCGACGTCGCGGATCGCGCGGCCGCGCGACAGCCCGCGCACGTCGAGCGCGACGTCGTTGGCCGAGGTATCGGGCGGCGTGCGGAACGTCGTATCGAGCTGGCGACCGACCATCATCGCGATGATCGCGTCCATCGACGTGTCCGCCATCGGCACGGTCGCGACGTACTTGCCATCGCGCATCACCGTCACGCGATCGGCGATCTGGCGCAGCTCGTCCATCTTGTGCGAGATGTAGACGATGCCGACGCCGTGCGCGCGCAGGTCGCCGATGATGCGGAACAGCTCGGCGATCTCCGCGTTGTTCAGCGCGGCGGTCGGCTCGTCCATGATCAGCACGCGCGAGTCGAACGACAGCGCCTTCGCGATCTCGACCATCTGCTGCTTCGCGACCGTCAGCCTGCCGACCGGCGTGCGCGGATCGAGATCGAGCCGCATCCGTTGAAAGATCGCGGCCGCGTCGCGGTTGAGCGTGTCCTCGTCGACGAACACGCCGAAGCGGCCGCGCGGCTCGCGCCCGATGAAGATGTTCTGCGCGACGCTCAGGTGGTTCATCAGGTTCAGCTCCTGATGAATGATGCCGATGCCGAGCGCCTGCGCGGCGCGCGGATCGTCGATCTCCACCGCGCGGCCGTCCATCCGGATCTCGCCTTCGTCCTTCTGATAAACACCCGCGAGAATCTTCATCAACGTCGACTTGCCGGCGCCGTTCTCGCCCATCAGCGCGTGGACTTCGCCGGCATGCAGGTCGAACCGGCAATCGTCGAGCGCCTGCACGCCCGGGAAGCGCTTGCCGATGCCTGTCAGCGCAATCAGCGCGGCGGGTTCGGCGGGCGCGGCGGGTGCGGCGGTCGGGTTCAGATCGGGTTGCATGACTCGATGGCCTCAGCCGATCGCGCGATCGAGATGCGTATAGCCGCCGTCGACGAACAGCCACTGGCCCGTCGTGTGCGACGCGCGCGCCGACAGCAGGAACACGGCCGTGTCGGCGATCTCGTCGGCGGTCGTGAAGCGCTTGCCGAGCGGCACCTTGCCGGCGATTTCCGCGAGCTTCGCTTCGGGGTCGTCGAAACCGGCGATCCAGGTCTGGTAGAGCGGCGTCATCACCTCGGCCGGAATCACGGCGTTCACGCGCACGCCGTCGTCGCGCAATGCGACGGCCCATTCGCGCGTCAGCGCGAGTTGCGCGCCCTTCGATGCGCAATAGCCGCTCGTGTTGCCCTGCCCGGTGACGGCCGTCTTCGACGAGATGTTGACGATCGCGCCGCGCGTCGCCTTCAAGTGCGGCACGCAGTAATGCGCCATCACGTAGTAGTGGATCAGGTTGCGTTGGAGCGATGCGACGAACGCGTCGCACCCGGCGTCGAGCCCGACGCTGTCGTTGATGCCCGCGTTGTTGACGAGGCCGTCGATGCGGCCGAAGTGCGCGATGGTTTGCGCGACCGCGTCGCGGCATTGCGCGTCGTCCTGCAGTTCGACGGACACGCACGCGGCGCGCGGCTGTTGCTGCGTGAGGGCGCGCCAGAAGCCGTCGTCCGGCGTGTGGCGCGCGAATATCACCGGAATCGCGCCTTCGCCGGCCAGCCGCATCGAGATCGCGGCGCCGATGCCCGATGCGCCGCCGGTCACGATCACGATCTTGTCTTGCAGATTCAAATCCACTTCGCGTCTCCGTCGTTCATGTTGTCGCCGCGCGGGCCGCGCGCGGTGCATCGCGCGTCGTCGTGCTGCGTGCCGCGTGCTTCAGCCGCGGAATCGATACCGCTCCAGCGATTCGGGCTTCATCTCGATCGAGAAGCCGGGCGCCGTCGGCGGCATGTAGGCCGCGCCGCGCACGACGCACGGCTCGACGAAATGCTCGTGCAGGTGGTCGACGTATTCGGTCACGCGCCCTTCCTTCGTGCCGGCAATACACACATAGTCGATCATCGACAGATGCTGCACGTATTCGCACAGCCCGACGCCGCCCGCGTGCGGACACACCGCCAGCCCGTATTTCGCGGCCAGCAGCATCACCGCGAGAATCTCGTTGACGCCGCCGAGCCGGCACGCGTCGATCTGCACGATGTCGATCGCGCCGCGCGCGATGAATTGCTTGAACAGCACGCGGTTCTGGCACATCTCGCCGGTCGCGACCTGCACGGGCGCGATCGCCTCGCGGATCTTGCGATGCCCTTCGACGTCGTCGGGGCTCGTCGGCTCCTCGATGAACCACGGCTTCGCGAACGCCAGCTCGCGCACCCAGTCGATCGCTTCGTCCACCTCCCACACCTGGTTCGCGTCGATCATCAGCTTGCGGTCCGGGCCGATCACCTCGCGCGCGATCGTCACGCGACGGATGTCGTGCTCCAGGTTCGCGCCCACCTTCAGCTTCACGTAGTCGAAACCGGCGTCCACCGCCTCACGGCACAACCGACGCAGCTTGTCGTCGCTGTAGCCGAGCCAGCCCGCCGACGTCGTGTAGCACGGGTAGCCTTCGCGCTCGAGCGTCGCGATCCGCGCCGCCTTGCCCGGCGCCTGCCGTCGCAGCAGGTCGAGCGCCTCGTCCTGCGTCAGGCAGTCGGTCAGGTAGCGGAAATCGATCGCGCGCACGATCTCCTCGGGGCTCATGTCCGCGACGAGCCGCCACAGCGGCTTGCCCACCGACTTCGCCCACAAATCCCACACCGCGTTGACGACGGCGCCCGTCGCCAGATGGATCGCGCCCTTGTCGGGGCCGATCCAGCGCAACTGGCTGTCCGACGTCACGTGCCGCCAGAAGCGGCCCATGTCCTCGCGGATCCAGTCGAGGTCGAGGCCGACGACGAGGTGACGCATCGCGTCGATCGCCGCGCAGCAGATTTCGTTGCCGCGCCCGATGGTGAACGTGAGCCCGTGGCCTTCGAGCCCGTCGTGGTCGGTTTCCAGCACGACGTACGCGGCCGAATAATCGGGGTCCGGATTCATCGCATCGGAGCCGTCGAGCTGCTGCGAGGTCGGGAAGCGCACGTCGAGGACGCGCATCGATCGAATGATAGGCATGACGAACGGTCCGTAAAAGGAAATCAGGCCTGCACGGTGCGCTGGCGCTGCTCGCCGAGCCCGTCGATGCCGAGCGTGATCACCTGCCCGGCGCGCAGATAGACCGGCGGCTTCTGCCCGAGGCCGACGCCCGGCGGCGTGCCGGTCGAGATCACGTCGCCCGGCTGCAGGCTCATGAAGCGGCTCAGATAGCTGATCAGGTGCGGCACCCGGAACACCATCGTCGCGGTCGTGCCGTTCTGGTAGCGGTGGCCGTCCACCTCGAGCCACAACCGCAGCGCGTGCGGATCGGGGACTTCGTCGGCCGTCACGAGCCACGGGCCGAGCGGGCCGAACGTGTCGTTGCCCTTGCCCTTGTCCCACGTGCCGCCGCGTTCGAGCTGGTATTCGCGCTCCGACACGTCGTTCACCACGCAGTAGCCGGCGACGTGCGACAGCGCGTCGGTTTCGTCGATGTAGCGGCCACCCTGGCCGATCACCACGCCGAGCTCGACTTCCCAGTCGGTCTTCTCCGAGCCGCGCGGAATCTCGACGTCGTCGTTCGGCCCGGAGATCGCGCTCGTCCATTTGCCGAACACGACCGGCTCCTTCGGGACTTCCATCCCGGATTCGGCCGCGTGGTCGGAATAGTTGAGCCCGATGCAGATGAACTTGCCGACGCGGCCGACGCACGCGCCGAGCCGCGGCGAGCCTTCGACGAGCGGCAGCGAGGACGGGTCGATGTCACGCAGCCGCGCGAGCGACGCGGGTGTGAGCGCATCGCCTGCGATGTCGTCGATCACGCCCGACAGGTCGCGAATCCTTCCCTGCGCATCGAGCAGGCCCGGTTTTTCGTGGTGCTTGTCGCCAAATCTCAGCAGTTTCATGTTGTGTGAGGAAACGGAAGGTGAAGAGGAAGACGCGGTCAGTTCGACCAGCCGCCATCGATCAGGTGAATCGCGCCGGTCGTAAACGACGCTTCGTCGGACGCGAGGTACAGCGCGAGCGCGGCCACTTCTTCCGCGGTGCCGATGCGGCCGATCGGCTGGCGCGCGACGAACGCCTGGCGCACCTCGTCGGTCGACACCTGGCGCGTGCGCGCCTGGTCCGCGATCCGCTGCTCCAGCGACGGCGACTCGATCGTGCCCGGGCAGATCGCGTTGCAGCGGATGCCCCGCTCGACGAAATCGGCAGCGACGGCCTTGGTCAGGCCGATCACGGCCGCCTTGGTGGTGCCGTACACGAAGCGGTTCGGCACGCCCTTCACGCTCGACGCGGCCGATGCCATGTTGATGATCGACGCGCCGCCCGCTTCCAGCATCGCCGGCAGCAGCGCGCGGATCAGCCGGTACATCGACGTGACGTTGAGGTTCAGCGAGAACGCCCACGCGGCATCGTCGCAATCGAGGATCGAGCCGTGGTGCACGAACCCCGCGCAGTTAAAGAGCACGTCGAACGCGCGCGCCTGCGCGGCGAGTGCCGAAACGTCGCCCGCATCGGTCACGTCGAGCCGCCGCGTGGCCAGCCTGCCGCCGGCGCGTTCGGCGTCGGCCGCGAGTTGCGCGAGCGCAGCCTCGTTGATGTCGGTCGCCAGCACGTCGGCCCCCTCGCTTGCGAACCGCAGCGCGGTCGCGCGGCCGATACCCTGCCCGGCCGCCGTCACCAGCGCGCGCTTGCCCTGCAATCTCATGAGCACCACTCCTGTAGAAGCCGGTCGAGCCGACTAATTGGCACAAAGGACCAAAGGTCCAACCAATCATAGGACAGATTCCGGATTTGTCACGATCGCGGGATTCAGTATTTTCCCGAACGGCAGAATCGGGGCGGCGGCGGTGCCCCGGACTTCGGCGACCGTCTCGTTCTGATTCCGGCGCCCAACCACCTGTCCCGCAAAGCCAATACCGGCGGGGGTTTGCGCCGGCCACGGGCGCCTGGGTCGCGCCGCCGTCGCGGCGAAACTGACAAAAAAGTCATGTTCCCGTCAGGGTGTCAACGGGGGGCGCGCGCGATCATGATGTTGCCGGACCGCGCTTCCCGGATCACCGCACCCCGCCCGTCGCCGATCCCTGACGGGCACCTCCGTCCCCCGCGGTGTCCACGTGACTGAGCGAGCAGACACGGCGGCGCGGGCCGATTTTCCGCCCCGGGCGTTCGCGTCCGGGGCGCTTTTGTCGTTGGTCTTACACGCTTTTGTCGTTGGTTTTTCAAGAAAATGCGCGTCGATTGTTTCTGAATCGGCAAAAGGTAATTTGAGCCAGACAGGATGTTTTTTCCGGTCACAGACGCTTACATTTAGCGCACCACTCATGGAAACCGCTACGGAATCGCCGTCGGGTAGTGACATCCACTGCCACGGCCGAAACCGCACGAGCTTTAGGAAACGGCAAATGAAGGCCTCCAAATCCCTGCCTGTGCTCGATCCCGCCGACGTCCACGTCGAAATTCTGGAACGCTCCGATACGCTGCTCGTCGTTCGCTGGGTCGAGCCCGGCCGCTGTCATTACGGCGAACAGCGCTGGCGCCGCCGCTTCGCGCAGCGCACCGGCACCTGTGCGCTGTCGCGCCAGGTCATCCAGCGCGGCGACGAAGTCTTCCGCCCGGCCGAGCGCCCGGCACCGGCGAACGCGGCCGCGATGATCTCCGCCGCCGAAGTGCTGGCCCTGGCCGGCAGCCGGTAACGCGCAAGCCGGCCTAGAACCACCGATCTAGTTCCCCCGCTTGTCTGCCCCGCCCGCGCGGACTATCGTTACAGCATTCAATGTAACGATTACGCGTCGTGGCGCACCGGCCACGCCGATGGAGGCAGACATGCACGCATGGAGCGCGCGCCACGTCCCGGCGCAAGGCGGCAAAGTTGCGGTCGTGACCGGCGCCAACAGCGGGCTCGGCTGGCACATCGCGGAAACGCTGGCCGCCAAGGGCGCAACCGTCGTAATGGGCTGCCGTGACGCCGCGCGCGCCGCGCAGGCCGCCGATGCGATCCGTCGGTTCCATCCCGCCGCACGGGTCGAAGTCGATCCGCTCGACCTCGCCGATCTCGCGTCGATCCAGCGCTTCGCCGCCGACGTCTCCGACCGCCACGGCCGCGTCGACATCCTCTGCAACAACGCAGGCGTGATGTTCCTGCCGCTGCGGCACACGCAAGACGGCTTCGAGATGCAGTTCGGCACCAACCACCTCGGCCATTTCGCGTTGACCGGCCATCTGCTGCCCGCGCTGCGCGCCGCGCGGCGCGCGCGGGTCGTGACGATGTCGAGCGGCTTGAACCGCGGCGGCCGGATCCGCGTCGACGACCTTCGGGCCGAACACCGTTACAACCGTTATCTCGCCTACTGCGACAGCAAGCTCGCCAACCTCGTGTTCGCGATCGAACTGCAGCGCCGCTTCCAGCGCGCGGCGTTCGCGGGCATCAGCGTCGCCGCGCATCCCGGCTACGCGGCAACCAATCTGCAGTTCGCGGGCCCCGCGATGGACCGTTCGCCCACGCGCGCCGCGCTGATGCGCGCGGCGAACCGTTATCTCGCGCAACCGGCCGACCAGGGTGCGCTTCCCGCGATTCACGCTGCGACGTCGCCCGACCTCACCGGCGGCTCGTACGTCGGACCGTCCGGCTGGTTCGAGTCGCGCGGCCTGCCGGCACCGGCAAGCGTGCCGCGCGCGGCACGCGACGTGGCGACCGCCGCGCTGCTGTGGGAGGCCTCCGAAGCCGCGACGGGCGTGCGTTTCCTGAGCTCGGGCGTGGCCGAGGGTCGCCTGCCCGCCACGCCGCTCGACACGTCGGCCGAGACACGTTGAATCGCGCCCTCACCTCAACATTCATCATACTTATTACACTTACAGAAACGAAAGCTTGGTGAAAGCCTGATTGGACAGCCCACTGTTACCAGTCCGGAAACAATCTATCGTCAAAATCAGCGTTTACCCTCAACCACCCGGTGACTAAGATTTAGTCAATCGCTGCAGACATGGTGTCGCAAGCGAACCCAATAAAACACCGGAGGTCATCATGAAATCGCTCGTTTCCGCAGTCGTTGCCGCTGTCGCCCTGTCCGCTTCGTTCGGCGCTTTCGCACAAAGCACCGTGACCCGCGCACAAGTCCGCAACGAACTGGTCCAGCTCGAACAAGCCGGCTACAAGCCGGGCGTGTCGAGCCCGTATTACCCGAACGACATCCAGTCGGCGGAAGCGCGTGTTCATGGTGCCGACGCCAGCGGCTACGGCGCGCAACCGGCTCCGGTCGTCCACTCGGGCGCCCCGGTTGCCGCAGCGTCGTCGAACGCTCGCGACTCGATCTTCTTCGGCCAGTAAGCCGACGCGCCCTGACGGGCGCACCGCGCACGGCGCGACGAAGCTGTACCCGGACGAGCCCCTGATGCGGGCTCGTCTTTTTTTGTGAAACGCATACCTCCGCCGCCCGGCAGCGGGTGGCTTCGCCCGGGCGCGCTGCGTCCGGGCGCTTTTTCCGCGGCGAGGTATGCGTGGCGATGCCGTATGCGCCGGTCAACGCCCCGCGGCTGCCGCAGGCGCCGCACGCGACAGCACGCGCCAGCGCGACAGCAGTTCGTCGCGATCGACGTAGCAGCCCTGCAGATGCCGGCGGCCCGTCGACGGATCGAACTCGGTGCGCGCATGCAGCACGCGCCGGTTGTCGAACGCCCACATGTCGCCCGCCCGCAGCCGGCGCTGCACCCGGAAACGTGGCTCGCGCGCGAGCCCGAGAAAGCGCCGGTACGCACGGTAGATGGCCGCGACCGAGCCGGCCGGCGCATCGAGTGGCCCGCGCAGGAAATTCGCGACGCGCACTTCCGTCACGTTGCCGCGTGCATCGAGGCCGATCACCGGCGCCGAACAGCGGTAGTCGCTGTTCGCACTCTTGTTCCAGAACTCGAACGGCGTCGAGGCAAGGTGTTCGAAATCGGCCGGATAGTCGCGCCGCAGCGCTTCCGCGAGCGCAAAGCCGTCGAGGAAAATGCTGTCTCCGCCCGTCGCGTCGTTCGCGAGGCAATGCAGGAACTGCACGCCCGGCTGCAATTCACGCGTCGGCAAGTCGGTGTGCGGCGGCAGGTTGAGCGACGTGTAGGCATTGCTGTCCGGTCGCGGCTTCGACTCGACATCGAACAGCACACCGAAATTGCTTTCGCGGATCAGACCGACACGACGCGCGATCTGGTCGACCCGGCCGCGTTCGGCCGGCACGCCCTCGACGAGCGTCAACCCCGTGCGCTGCAACGCGGCGAGCCATGCGTGCAACGCGCCATCGTCCTCCATCACGTCACGCCACGCGAACACCCCGATGGCCGTCGCATCGTCGCCGGCCCATACGTGCCGCCCGTGCGCGGCCTGGCGTTCCGCGCGCGACGCATCGTCGTATGCATGCGCGCGCAACCATCCCGGCGACCAGGTACTGCGATGCCCGTCGTTCCACTCGACGTGCAGCGCGCCGTCGGTTTCGACATGCACGGCGAGCGCCGACAGATCCTCGCGCGCGTCGGCGATCTCGAACACCTGTTCGCGCGTGAGCGCATGCACGCACGCGGAACACGCGCAGTTGTCGCGCAGCCAGTCGAAGTGAAACGGCGATCGTCGCGTGTCGCTCCACTCGACGTTCACCGCTCCATCGCCAATCGTCGCCGCCGCAATGGCCGCGTCGGCGGAATAGGTCCGCCAGTCCTCGATACGGTGTTGCGCTGCCTGCATCGTTGTCTCCCGGAAACGCCCGCTACGCGTGTGGTGCGAGCAGAAACCCGCCGATCATCCGGTGCATCCGCGCCGCCTGCGGGCTCGTTCCGAGCGCGCGCCAGCAACCGTGCACCAGCCCCTCTCCCCTCCAGTAACGCGCGGCGCCGCCGGCCGCAAGGATTCGTTCGACATAGACGCGTGCATCGTCGCGCAGCGGATCGTGTTCAGCGCCGATAGCGAGCACGGGCGGCAGCCCGTCGAAGCGCGACGCCGCGAGCGGCACCGATGCACGCAGCAGCGGATCGTCGTTCAATGCGGCTTCATCCGCATCGCCCCAGTACAGCGCGCGATAACGATGGACGTCGTCGAGCGTCAGCATCGGCGCGCGCGCTTCCGTTTCGCGCGCCGGCGATTGCGGTTCGATGCCGAGCATCGGATATACGAGTGCGATCCCGTCGATGCCGCCTTCGCCAGCGTCGCGCAGCGCGGTCGCGACGGCCGCCGCGAGATTGCCGCCCGCGCTGTCGCCCGCGAGTGTCAGCGGTCGTGCGCACGAGTCGAACGGCCAGTTGACTGCGTCGCGCGCGGCACGCGTGACGGCCAGGCAATCCTCGAGCGCGGCCGGCGCACGATGCTCGGGCGCGAGCCGGTAGTCGACCGCGATCACGGCAAGCCCCGTGTCGGCCGCCAGTTGCGCCGTGATCAGCGCGTGACTGTCGAGCGAGCCGACGACGAAGCCGCCGCCATGAAAGAACAGCACGGTGCCGCGCGGCTTGCCCCGCGCTGGCGCGTAGCGCCGTAGTGCGATCGCGCGCCCGTCCGGCGCATGCCACACGGCGTCCTGCCGCACGACGCCGGCCGGCAGTACGGCGGGCGTCCACGCGGCCGCGAAGCGATCGTAGACGCGGCGTTGCTCGACGGGCGAGCGCGCCGCCGCGTCGGCTGGATACCACGCGTCGACGGCCGCAACGAATGCCGCGATTTCCGGTTCGAGCATCGTGTGCGCTCCGCAGTCGACGGTCGGAAGTTGAACGCCGATGCTAGCGACGCGGTGGCAGCCCGATCACGCGGCCCGCATACGCGGGCGCCGCGCAATCGCGCTGCAACGCATGCAGTTCGGCCACGCGCGCGGCGACGTCGTCGTCGAACGGCGCCGATTTCGCGCCGTCGCGCGTGTCGACGTGCAGCAGCATCTGCTCGCTCGCCGACACCGCGCCGTCATGACCGTCCGCGAACAGCTCGAGATACAGGTGCAGCCGCTTCGCGTCGTGCGCGAACACCCGCGCGTCAACGCGTACGCGCGTGCCTTCCTTGATCTCCTGCAGATAGTTCACGTGCGCCTCGAGCGTGTAGACCGAGCGGCACCGCTCGCGACGCACGGCGTCGTCGAGGCCGATGCGGTCGAGCAGCGCATCGGTCGCGAAACTGAAGATCAGCAGATAGAACGCGTCGCGCAGGTGGCCGTTGTAGTCGACCCACTCGGGCCGCACGACGTCGTGGTAAATCGTCAGCGGGGTATCGCCGGTCATGTTCGTTCAGTCCTCGAATCGCATCCCGTGCCGCGCCTTCACCGCGGCGATCGCCTTCAGCACCTCGGTGATGCACTCGTCGCGATAGCGTTCGAGTTCCTTGATGCTGCGCGTGCCCTGCTGCTCGCTCGTGCCTTCGACGACGCTGTCGATCAGTTCGTCGGTCAGCTTCGGCGCGACCAGCTTGGTCCATGGCAGTTCGAGCGCGGGGCCGAACTGCTGCATGAAGTGTCGCATGCCTGCGTCGCCGCCAGCCAGCGTGTAGGTCAGGAACGTGCCCATGAACGACCAGCGGATGCCCGCGCCGAAACGGATCGCATCGTCGATCTCGCCAGTCGTCGCGACGCCTTCGTTGACCAGATGGAGCGCCTCGCGCCACAGCGCTTCGAGCAGCCGGTCCGCGATGAAGCCCGGCACCTCCTTGCGCACGTGCAGCGGCCGCATGCCGAGGTTGCGATAGATCGCCATCGCCGCCTCGACCGCTTCCGGCGACGTGCGCGCGCCGCCGAGCACCTCGACGAGCGGCAGCAGGTAGACCGGATTGAACGGATGGCCGACCACGCAGCGCTCCCGATGCGTCGCGCGCGCGTAGAAGTCGGTCGGCAGCAGCCCCGATGTCGATGACGCGATGATCGCGTCGGGCTTCGCCGCGCGGCTGATCTGTTCGTGGAGTTCGAGCTTCAGCGCCTCGCGCTCGGGCGCGCTTTCCTGGATGAAGTCCGCGTCGGCGACGCAGGCCTCGATCGTCGACTCGAAACGCAGCCGCGCGGGATCGGCGCCCGGCGCGAGGCCGACGCGTTCGAGCGCAGGCCAGGCATTCGCGACATTCGCGCGCAACCGCGCCTCGGCGCCCGGCGCCGGGTCCCACACGACCACGTCGAGACCGTGCGCGAGCGCACGGCAAATCCATCCGCTGCCGATCACACCGGTGCCGATCGCGGCGAACGTCTTGATGTCGGTCTTCACTGCCATGTCAACACATCCTTCAAATCGAGGGAAATCGGACGGCGACCGCGCTCGTGCGCGCCGCCGCATTGAATCGGAATCAGCCGTGAACGCTCACGCGAATTCGGTCACCGCGCGGCGTTCGAGCAGACGCTCGCCGCGCGCCGGCAGGCCGAGCTTGCGACGCCCTTCGGCCGGCGTCAGCACGCGGCCGCCGAGGCGTTCGACGATTTCCCGTGCACGCTCGACGAGCGTGCCGTTGGTCGCATGCACGCCACGATCGAGCCAGATGTTGTCTTCGAGGCCGACGCGCACGTGACCGCCGAGCAGCATCGCCTGCGCGACCATCGGCATCTGCATGCGGCCGATCCCGAAGCCGGCCCAGTGCGCGCCCGGCGGCAGGTTGTCGACCATCGCCTTCATCGTGCCGGTGTCGGCCGGCGCGCCCCACGGAATGCCGAGGCACAGCTGGAACAGGGGCGGATCGTCGAGCAGCCCTTCCTTCAGCAATTGCTTCGCGAACCACAGATGGCCCGTATCGAAGATTTCCAGCTCCGGCTTCACGCCGAGTTCCTGGATGCGCTTCGCGCCGGCGCGCAGTTGCGCGGGCGTCGATACGTAGATGTAGTCGCCGTCGCCGAAATTCAGCGTGCCGCAATCGAGCGTGCAGATTTCCGGCAGCAGTTCCTCGACGTGCGCGAGGCGCGTGAGGCCGCCGACAAGATCGGTGCCCTTGCCGAAGCGCATCGGGTCCTCGCCCGGGCCGATCTCCAGATCGCCGCCCATGCCGGCCGTCAGGTTGATGATCACGTCGACGTCCGCCGAGCGGATCCGGTCGACCACTTCGCGGTACAGGTTCGGGTCGCGGCTGCCGCGGCCCGTCTGCGGATCGCGCACGTGGCAGTGCGCAACCGTCGCGCCGGCCTTCGCCGCTTCGATCGCGGCGGCCGCGATTTCCTTCGGCGTGACCGGAATCGCCGGATGCTTGCCGACCGTATCGCCCGCGCCGGTCACCGCGCAGGTGATGATGACTTCGTGGTTCATGCTGAATGCCCTCGCTTGATTCGGTTCGTGTCGCTCGACTTCTGTCGTACTGCAGATTATTTGTCGCTGCGCGCCGCTCGCTTGCGGCGCGCACGGGCCGTTACAGGCCGAGATACGCCTTCACGGCAGGCAGGCCGTCCTTGCCGTCGAACGTCTTGACGCCGGCGAGCCAGGCATCGAGCACCTGCGGATTCTTCTTCAGGTATGCCTTCGCGGCGTCCGCCGGTTTCGTCTTGTTCATCACCGACTGCATCAGCTGGTTCTCGAGCTGCGTCGTGAAGCGCAGGTTCTCGACGAGCTTGCCTGCGTTGGGGCAGCGCGAGATGAAGTCGGGCGCCGTCAGCGTGTACACGCGCGCTTCGCCATAGTTCGGGCCGAAACTCGCATCGCCGCCGGACAGGTAGTTCATGCTGATCTGGATGTTCATCGGATGCGGTTCCCAGCCCAGGAACACGACCCACTTCTTCTCGCGGATCGCGCGCTCGACCGTGACGAGCATCCCGGCTTCGCTCGATTCGACCAGCTTGAAGCCACCGAGACCGTATTGATTCGTGTCGATCATCTTCTGGATCGTCGCGTTCGCGCTGCTGCCCGGTTCGATCCCGTAGATCTTGCCGTCGAGTTCCGCGCGGTGCTTCGCGATGTCCTCGAAACTCTTCAGGCCGGCCTGGTATGCGTAGCTCGGCACCGCGAGCGTCGCCTTCGCACCCGACAGGTTCGGCGGCTCGACCACGTTGATCGACTTGCTGTCGAGGAACGGCTGGAGCTGCTTTTGCTGCACCGGCCACCAGTAGCCGAGCGAGATGTCGAGCTGCTTGCTCTTCAGGCCGGCGAACGAGATCGGCACCGATGCGATTGTCGTCGTCGGCTTGTAGCCGAGCCCTTCGAACACGGTCGAGGCGAGCGCCGTGGTGGACGTGATGTCGGTCCAGCCGATATCCGCGAAGCGTACGTTGCGGCAGGTCGCGGCATCCGTTTCGGCGTGCGCCGCGGTCGCGAATGCGCCGGTCGCCAGCACGGCCGCGACGAACGCGGCGATCTTTGTCGACTTCATGGTTTCTCTCCCGATTGGACCGATGTCCGACGGGTTCGCGGAGTGCGTCCCGGCCTGCATCGTGGGAGTAAAAGTAACGAGCCATATTGGTCGAAAGACGACCGGCGGCGACCTTTTCTTGACTATTTGCGACTATGGGTGAAAACCACTACGCTCGGGCAATGGCTTGTATGGCGGGGGTTTCAGGCGAATTACGGTGAAGATGGGTTTGTCCGGATGCGGCGTAACGGATGCCGACGGAGCGTGCTTCGGCGGCGATACCGGAGCGGGCGTGGTGCCGCTTCCGGCCGGGCGGGTGCGGGCCGGCGCCCGACGCGTTATCGCGGTACCTCGACGTAAGTTTCCCTGCAGATCTCGCGCAGCGCCTGGACGAGCAGATCCCGCGTCGGCGCATGCGATTCGGCGGCGCGGGTAAACAGCGCGATGGGCGGCAGCGTCCAGACCAGCGAGTAAGGCACGATCGCCACGCCGGCGATGCGCACCATCTCTTCCGCGATATCGGTCGGCACGATCGATACGGCGTCGTCGCTCGATGCGATCATTTCGCCGATCAGCTTCGACGAGTAGCTTTCGACGATCGGCACGGGCGGCGCGATGCCGGCCGACAGGAACAGGTCGGTCACCTGCTCCCGCATCGGCGTATGCGGCGCGCCGAGAATCCAGTCCAGCTCGTGCAGCTTCTCCCAGTCGAGCTTCATGCGGGCCAGTTTCGCGGCGAGGCGCCGGCTCGCGATCATCCGGGGCTGCTGCTGGTACAGGACTTCGAACGAAACCTGTCCCAAATCGACCGCCGACGACGCCCGCCCGATGACGAGATCGACGCTGTGGTCCTTGAGCTGGAGCAGCAGCTGGTCGCTGGTGCCTTCGTGGATCGTCACGGTCAGGCGCCGCTCCATCCGGGATTGCAGCCGCTTGAGCGCCGCCGACAGCATCTGGCCCGAGATAAACGGAATCACGCCGATATGCAGGTGGGCGGCGTGGCCGGCGGCGACCGCCTCCATCTCGCGGGCGAGATGGTCGAGGTCCTTCAGCATCGCCCTGGCGCGCTCGAGCACGACCGAACCGAGCGCGGTCGGCCGCATCCCGCGCGACGAGCGCTCGAACAGCGGCGTGCCGAACATGCTTTCCAGCTCGGACAGCGCGTTCGTCACGGCGGGCTGGCTGCTCGCCATGTGCTCGGCGACGCGCGTGAGCGACCCGTGCTGCTGAATCTGCAGCAACAGCATCAGGTGCCGCATCTTCAGGCGCGCACCGAGCCGCCTGACCACGTCGTTCGCGTCGAATGTCATTGCCGGACCGCCACATCATCATGAAAAAGTGATGGACCGATATTAAAACAGAATCATCTCCTTATGGCCGATCCCTAGAATCACCTCATGGATCGCGTCGGGACTGGCCTGGCGCGCACGCCCGGACCCAAAAAACATGAAACAGACAGAGACTCAGCAGCAGGCCGCGTACGACTATCACGAGTTTCCGACCCCGGGGAAGATCTCCGTCGTCGCCAGCAAGCCGCTCGTGACGCAGCGCGATCTCGCGCTCGCCTACACGCCCGGCGTCGCCAGCGTGTGCGAGTCGATCGCCGCCGAGCCGCTGAACGCGCATCGCTTCACGAGCCGCGGGAATCTGGTGGGCGTCATCACCAACGGCACCGCCGTGCTGGGTCTGGGCAACATCGGCGCGCTCGCGTCGAAGCCGGTCATGGAAGGCAAGGCCGTGCTGTTCAAGAAGTTCGCGGGGATCGACGTGTTCGACATCGAGATCAACGAGACCGATCCGGACAAGCTCGTCGACATCATCGCCGGCCTCGAGCCCACCTTCGGCGGGATCAACCTCGAGGACATCAAGGCGCCGGAGTGCTTCACCGTCGAGCGCAAGCTGCGCGAGCGCATGAAGATTCCCGTCTTCCACGACGACCAGCACGGCACCGCCATTACCGTGGCCGCCGCGTTCATCAACGGGCTGAAGGTGGTCGGGAAGTCGATTTCCGAGGTGAAGGTCGTGACGTCGGGCGCCGGTGCCGCGGCGCTGGCCTGCCTGGACCTGCTCGTCGACCTCGGGCTGCCGGTCGCGAACATCTGGGCGACGGATATCGAAGGCGTCGTCTATCGCGGCCGCACCACGCTGATGGATCCCGCCAAGGAACGTTTCGCGCAGGAAACCGACGCGCGCACGCTGTCCGAAGTGATCGGCGGCGCCGACGTGTTCCTCGGGCTGTCGGTCGGCGGCATTCTGAAGCCGGAGATGCTGAAGGCGATGGCCGCGCGTCCGCTGATTCTCGCGCTCGCCAATCCGACGCCGGAAATCTTCCCTGAACTCGCGCATGCGACGCGCGACGACGTCGTGATCGCGACGGGCCGCTCGGATTTCCCGAACCAGGTCAACAACGTTCTCTGCTTCCCGTACATTTTCCGCGGCGCACTGGATGTGGGCGCAACGACGATCACCCGCGAAATGGAAATTGCCGCGGTTCACGCGATTGCCGGCCTCGCGCAGGAAGAGCAGAACGACATCGTCGCGGCAGCCTATGGCGGCGATGAAGTGTCCTTCGGTCCGCAATACCTGATTCCGAAGCCGTTCGATCCGCGCCTGATCGTGCGTATTGCGCCGGCCGTGGCCAGGGCCGCGATCGAAGGCGGTGTGGCGACGCGCCCGCTCGCGGATCTCGACGCGTATGTCGAGCAGTTGCAGCAGTTCGTCTATCACTCGGGCGCGTTCATGAAGCCGCTGTTCGCGACCGCGCGTCAGCTCGTGCGTGACGGCGGCAAGGCACGCATCGTGTTCACCGAGGGCGAAGACGAGCGCGTGCTGCGCGCGGTGCAGGTGATCGTCGACGAGAAGCTCGCGCGTCCGATCCTGGTCGGGCGTCCGGAGGTGCTGCTCGCGCGTATCGAGCGATTCGGCCTGCGCCTGCGTCTCGGTCAGGATGTCGAAGTGACCAATCCGGAATATGACGAACGTTTCCCGCAATACTGGACGACGTATTGGGAATTGCGCTGCCGCGACGGCATCTCGAAGGAAATGGCGCGCGTCGAGATGCGGCGCCGCCTGACGCTGATCGGCGCGATGATGGTGCGGCTCGGCGATGCGGACGGGATGATCTGCGGGACGGTCGGCGAGTATCACAATCACCTGCGGTTCGTGGACGAAGTCATCGGCAAGAAGCCCGGTGCGTCGACCTACGCCGCGATGAACATCCTGCTGCTCAATCAGCGGACGGTCGCGCTGGTCGATACGCATGTCAACGACAACCCGGATGCGGAGCAGATCGCGGAATTCACGATCGCGGCCGCGCGGCAGATGGAGTGGCTGAATCTCTCGCCGAAGGCTGCGTTGCTGTCGCGGTCGAACTTCGGGTCGGGGAGCGCGGCCTCGGGCGTGAAGATGCGCCGAGCGCTCGAAATCATTCGCGCGCATGCGCCGGATATCGAGGCGGATGGCGAAATGCACGGCGACTGTGCGCTCGACGAGGCGCTGCGGTCGCGGCTGCTGCCGATGTCGCCGCTGAAGGGTGCGGCGAACCTGCTCGTGTGTCCGAACGTGGATGCGGGGAATATCGCCTATAACCTGCTCAAGACCGAGGCCGGCAGTAACGTTGCGGTCGGGCCGTTCCTGCTGGGGGTCAATGGGCCGGTGAACATTCTCACGTCCAGCGCGACCGTGAGACGGATCGTGAACATGACGGCGTTGACGGTGATCGAGGCGAATCGCAACGCGGCCGTGTAATTGCAGTTGATGCGGGTCGGCTACGGCCGACCCCGTCGGTCATCGGGCCGTGGTCCGCTGAAAAACGATATCCGCGATTCAGGTATCAGGATCGTCGGCAAGCGGCGCCAGCTTCGGCAGCCGCCCTTATTCGCGATACATGGCGATCAAGGTAACGACTGCGTACATCGACGAACCGCCATCTGGCTGGACCGCTGCAGAAACGAATCGGCCATGACAGGTTCGGTGCCCGCGTTTCACAAGATCTCCATCAGACGCAAGAGATTTACGGATGGAGGGTTTCACCGCGGTTCAGCATGTCGACGAATTCCGCAATTTTACGCGCCCGTGTTTCCGGCTTTTTCGCATTCTGTATCCGGAACAGGATGGCGTAGCGGTTGCGGCTATTCAGTGTTTCAAAGAACGCCTTGGCTTCCAAATTTGCGTTCAACGCCACCTGCAGGTCGTCCGGCACGGTCGAGTTGCTGGCCGACGTATAAGCAGCCTTCCATCGGCCGTCGTGCCGCGCCCTCTCGATCTCACGCATGCCCGGCGCGCGCATTCTGCCCGAGGCGATCAGCGCTTCGGCCCGGTCTTTGTTGAGTTTGGACCAGATGCTTTTTGCGGAGCGTGGAGTGAAGCGTTGTAGCCAGTACGTCTCGCTCTCGGCCTGCTTTTGGCCATCGATCCAGCCATAGCAGAGCGCGCTTTCCAACGCTTGACCATAGGTGACGGTTCGCTGCGTGGCGCCCTTTTTCGCCAGACGCAGCCATACTCCGCTCGACGTGCCGCCATTTTGCGCCAACCAGCTTTCCCATTCGGTCTGACTGGCAAATGTCAGCGCGCATTCGGTCATGTCACTGTCCTGAATGATTGAGTACGGGCGTGGGAAACCGTCCGCAGTCCAACAGTGCTTATACGGATAGCAGCGTCCGTGGTGCGATCCAATGCGGGCGTGCAGTCGCCACTATCCGTCGGCTCGTTTGGGTCGGAAGCCGCCGCCGAGTCTGGCGGCTTCCAACCTCGGTCGATCGTTCGGATGGCCTCGATCATGTCGAGCGCACCATGCGCCCCACCCTTGGATCGAAAGCGCGCCCTACAGAATCCGTTCCAACGCGCTGGCAAACCTACGGACCGCGGCATCGACGTCATGCAGCTTGTCGAGACCGAACAAGCCAATGCGGAACGTCTTGAAATCCGCCGGCTCATCGCATTGCAGCGGCACACCGGCCGCGATCTGCATGCCGACATCGACGAATTTCTTGCCGGACCGGATGTCGTCATCGTCGGTGTAGCTGACCACGACGCCAGGCGCCTCAAACCCTGGCGCCGCCACGCTCCTGAAACCCTTCTCGGCCAGCAACGCGCGAATCCGCGTGCCGAGTTCGAGCTGTTCCGCCCGCACCTTGTCGAAGCCGTATGCGTCCGTTTCCTTGATCACATCGCGCAGCGTCGCAAGGCTGTCCGTGGGCATCGTCGCGTGGTACGCGAAGCCACCGTTCTCGTAGGCTTCCATGATCTGCAGCCACTTGCGCAGATCGCAGGCAAAACTGGTGCTGGTCGTCGCATCGATGCGCTCGCGAGCGAGCGGGCTGAGCATGACCAGTGCGCAACCCGGCGACGCACTCCAGCCCTTTTGCGGCGCGCTGATCAGCACGTCGACACCGCTCTTCTCCATATCGACCCAGATCGTGCCGGACGCGATGCAATCCAGCACGAACATGCCGCCGACCGCATGCACGGCGTCGGCCACCGCGCGCAGATACGCATCGGGCAACATCATCCCGGAGGCGGTTTCGACGTGCGGAGCGAACACCAGGTCCGGCTTGTGTTCCTGAATCGCGGCGACGACTTCTTCGATCGGGGCCGGCGCAAACGCCGCCTGCCTGCCTGATTCGACAGGACGCGCCTTCAACACGATCGATTCGGACGGAATGCTGCCCATGTCGAAAATCTGCGACCAGCGGAAGCTGAACCAGCCGTTGCGGATGACCAGACACTTCTTGTTCGTCGCGAACTGCCGGGCCACGGCTTCCATGCCGAACGTCCCGCTGCCCGGGACGATGACGGCCGCTTTCGCGTTGTAGACCTTCTTCAGCGCGGCGGAAATATCGCGCATGACGCCCTGAAAGCGCTGCGACATGTGATTGATCGACCGGTCGGTGTACACCACCGAATATTCGAGAAGCCCGTCGCGGTCGACATCGGGAAGTAATCCTGGCACGTTCGCCTCCGGTAAAGGATGAAGCATGGGATGAGGGGGCGCGGTATTCGTGAGTGGCTACCGCTGCGCCCATGCAAATCTGCATGATTGCCTTGACGACGAACGATTCTAACGAATGCAGTCTGACGTTGGGGATTTGCGTGTTTTGTGCGGTGCACGCACGAAGCCAACATGTGGCGCATGTCTCAGCGCATCCGACCGCGTCGCTTGCAAGACCGGCTCTCGTCGGTTTTCCGGCATTTCCCGCGCTCAAGGCCTGCAGGCAATCGCCTCGATCTCGATCTTGGTACCCACCATGTTCGTCGCCTGCAAGGTCGATCGTGACGGCTTGTTCCCCGGGAAGAACTCCCCATAGACACGATTGAATTCCGCGAAGTCGCGCGCGTCCTCGAGCCAGACGGTGGTTTTCACCACGTCGCCGAGTGTGCATCCCGCCAGCGAGAGTACGTGGGCGACGTTCTTCAATGTCTGACGCGTCTGCGCTTCGATTCCGCCCGCGACGAGGCTCCCGTCTTCGTTTCTCGCCACCTGACCGGATACGAACACCAGATCGCCGGCCTTGGTCGCCAACGACCGGGGCAGGTTTCGTGTGACCGGATTGCGCTCAGCAAAGTATTCGATCGCCATTTGAGCCTCCCACGATCCATCCGGCGCCGGTGTTGGCTTACGAAAACGAGCGTAACGCGGAAATGGCGCGCTGCCAATTCGGTATTCTCGGTCTGGAAGCCGCTACGCGCCGCAGCATCCGGTCAACGCAATGCGCATCGCCTGCGCGGCGTGCCCGATCCTCGGCGTCGAGTTGATCCGCGCGTGACGGCGCGGGGATACCGCGCCGCCCCGAATACCGGCAATCCGCCGTGCCCGGTGCCGAATCTCCATCGGCGAAGTCGATCAGTACCGATCCGACACACCGTCGATCCCACGCTCGTGCAGCGCACGAACCAGCCTGGCACGTACCGTCGCGACGTCCGAAAACGCCGGCCGTCGATGCGAGGCGACTTCGGCGGCGGTATAAGGCTTGAAGCCACGCGGCAGCGCATCGCGGTTCATCGTCGTGAGCACCCAGTTGAGCACGTCGGCGAGTTCCTCGTCGGACAGCGCCGAGTTCGACGCGCCGGGCACGCGCATCACGTACTCGCGCCCCGCCGGCAGATGCGTGAAATAACCGAGCGAATTCGCGAGAGGCGGCACCTTGCCCGGAATGCCGCCGCCTGTCGCCGTGTGGCAGCCCATGCAATTGAGCACCCAGTGTTGTCGCGCGAGTGTGGCGTCGGCCACGCCGTCGGCATGTGCGGGTACGGCAATCGCAAATGCCGCGGCAGCGACCGCCAGCATCGAAGACAGACGGCGTGCCATGAACGCTCCGATCCGCGACGCCGCCACACACGGGCCGCGACCACGAATGCGCAGGGTATTCAAAGCCCCAGCCCCTTCGTCACGACCGCACGTTGCGCATGAACGGCCGTGCCGTCCATCTCCTTCGCGCGTGCCGCGCGAATGTCGGCCGCCGTGAACGGCTTCGCGTCGCCGTGCTCGTCGTTGAGATCGAATACGACATAGTTGAGCACGTTCGCAATATCGTCATCGCTCGCACTCGCGAACGACGGCATCTTGAAGTTGTAGCGCTTGTCGTGCACCGTGATTTCGCCGAACATCCCGTGCAACAGCGTCGCGACAAGCTGCGCACGGCCCGCATCGGCCGTTGCATACCTGCCCGGGTACTCGGTCAGCGGCGGCGCGAGGCCGTCCTGCCCCTTGCCGCCCGCCTGGTGACACACCGCGCACTGCGCATCGAACAGGCTCTTGCCCGCCGGGTAGTGGACAGCCTGCTGCGCACCGGCGAGACCCGGCCACGCAAAACCCGCAACAGCCGCCACGCACGCGACCACCATCGTTCCAGCTTGCTTCATTTTCATTGCTTCGCCGCCCCCAGCAGGACCGAAACCGAACAGTGGTAATTCGAATTGCCGTTCGCCATGCACCAGTTGATGTCGTTGTTCAGCGACAGCTTGTACAGCGGCTTCTCGCGCTCATTGCGGTTGCAGAAGCACTTGCCGCACGACGTCTTTCCGCAGCAATCGTTGTACGACACGATGTAGTCCGAACCGTCGTGCGGGTTGCGGCACGTGCCGATCCACGTGATCGGCGACGGCGTCGTGCCCGGCGGGCAACTGCTCGACGTACCGCCGCAGCAGCTGCACAGCCAGCCGTCGATGGCGCAGTATTTCCAGTAATCGCAGCTCATCGGATCGTCGCTCGCGCCCGGCGCGGCAGCCCCCGAAGCCGCCGATGCGCCCGATGCTGCATCCGCTGCATATGCGGTGCGATCGACGGGCAAGAGCGGCAGCATCGCCGATCCGACCAGCACCTTGCCGAGCTTCGCCATCGCGCTGCGCCGCGAACTATGCTGCGCGACGCCGCGCGCCGACCGCTCGAACCATGAATCAAACAGGCCCATGTGGTTGTTCTCCGTTGACGTTGAAAGGGAGCCGGCCGGTCACGCGTGCTGCGCGTGCCCTTCGTGACCGCCATGGTCGAGATTGCCGTGCACGAACTGCTGCAGCGACGCAACGCCACGCTCCTTCGCTTCGAACAGGCTCTCGAGATGCTCGCGGGTGTTGACGAGACCCTTTGCGCGCACGGTACCGGTGTCGTCGAGCAGCACCGCGTAGGGCAGCTTGCCGATCTGATACGCGAGGCCCAGCTCCTGCGACAGCACGTACGGGAAACGCGCGAGGTCGTGCTTCTGTGCGAAGCGCGTGTGGTCGTCGAGATCGCCGTCGCTCGCGAGCACGATGTTCACCGGCGTCGATTCGCTCGCCTGCAGCGACGGCAACAGCGGCAGCAGCTTCTTGCAGACCGGGCACGTCGGCGACAGGAAGAACAGCAGCGTCGCGTTGCCCGATGCATCGATACCGCCGACCTTCACCTGCGAGCCGCGAATGTCGGTCAGCTCGAACGTCGGCGCGATCGCGCCGACCGCCGGCCCCTTGTCGATCATCAACGCGCCGGCCGGCATGATCCGTTCGTACAGGATGCCGATCTGACGCACGAGCGCGAGACAGATCGCGCCGAGCGCGAGAACGGCGACCCACAGCAAGGCGGTGGAAACGGTGAGAGCGGTTTGCATCATGAATTCCTCAGGTGGGAAAGGCGCGGTACGTTGGCGAGCAGCACGTCGACGGTGAGCAGCGCGCAGACGATCAAAAGCACGGAAGAGAACAGCGTCAGGTAGTCGAACCACACGATCGCGCGGCTGCCCGGTTCGACGAACGCGATCGCGGCCAGCACGACGAGCAGCAGCACGCGCGCGACGTGCAGCCAGCCGATGCCGCGCGGCGCATCCGCGCGCGCGGCGGCAAAACCGGAGCAGCCGCAGTCGATGTCGGTATGGCCGCGCAGGATGTTGATCGTCATGCCGGCCGCGAAGACGAGCAGCAATGCGATCAGGCCGAGCGCGCCGGTCGTGCGCGTATCGGGAAACAGCAGCGCTGCGGCGCAGACGGCTTCCGCGAGCGGAATCGCGAACGCGGCGGGCGCGTTGAGTACCTCAGGCAGCAGGCGATAGCCGGCGAGCGCCTGCCGGAACGCCGCGGGCCGGCGGACCTTGGCGAAGGCGCCGAGCAGCACGACGACGGCAGCACCTGCCTGCGCGCTGGTGGCAAGTACGGGATCGAGCGTCATCGCGGCCTCACGGGTTCACGAGCAGCGTCGACGTACTGCCGATCTGCTTCTCGACGTGCTGCGGCTTGCCCGTCTGCGCGTCCATCACGGCAAGATCGGACGTGCCCGTCAGCCCGTAGAACAGCGGCTTGTCGTCCTCGCTGACCTGGATCGACACGAGCGGATCGACCTTCAGCTGCGCGAGGTCCCAGCGCGCGACACGCTGTTTCGACTTCAGGTCGTACACCCAGACCTGCGTGCCGGGATCCTTGTGCGTGCCGTCCCCGCCCTTGTGCATCAGCACGTAGTAGCGGTTCTGCTTCACCTGCACGGCCGTCAGCTGCATGCCGCCCGGGCGCCAGCCTTCGGCTCGCTCGGCGTCGGTCAGCAACGACCACGACTTGCCGAACGCCGGCTTGTCGCCGCTGAAGTCGGCGCTGCGCACGTTGCCGTGGTACGTCGTGAACAGATAGCCGCCGTGGTAGCGCGACGCGTTGATGAAGGCCGGATCATTGTCGACGTCGATGAATGCATCGGACATCGTGCGCTTCACCTCCTTGCCGTTCGCGTCGAGCGTGACGGTGAGCGCCTTGCCGCTCTCGCACAGCGCGGTGAACCGGTCGTTCCCTGACGGATAGGCAAGCACGCATGCCGCGGTATCGATCTCCGACAGCACCGCCCTCGACACCGCGTCGATCACCGTCACCGACGCGGCCGGCGTGATGTTCGCGACGTACAACCGCTTGCCGTCGGCGCTGAACGCGGTGTTGTACGGCGACGGCACGTGCTGCCCGTGCTTCGCCGGAATCACGATCTCGCCCGTGTGGTCGAGTGTCGTGTTGTCGGTCATCTCGACGACGTCGGTGCGCGTGCCGTGCGAGCCGCGCGAGAAATAGGTCGTCGCGATGAAGCTCGTCTTGTGGTCGGGCGAGATCGCGAGGCCCGGCGCGAAGCCGCCATCGATCTGGCCGAGCAGCTTCTTTGCGTCGGCGTCGTACACGAAGATGCGTCCGTCGGTCATCGTCGGCATTGCGATATCGACAACGTACACCTCGTGCGGATGCCACGGCGGCATCTTCTGCACGACCAGTTCCTCGGGCTTTTCTGTCGCGTATGCGCTGCCGGCCCACGCCGCCGCGAACGCCAGCGTCGCCGCGAAAGCCGCGGTGCGTCGCCTTGTTCTCATGTCGCCTCCAGTTGGGATTCACGTTATGTGGGGCGACTGTAGTTCGACAATAAATCCGTTCAGCACCCGGACCGGCAACGCGTGCGTGCCGATTCGGGATATTGGAAAACCGCCTGAAAGGCACCCGTGGTCGACACCTTCCGCCCCCTCCAAAACCCCCACGGAAATAGCGCTCATCCGTATTGCACCGACCGTGCGGTCGGTTTAATCTTGCGCGGTCCGAACGACCGCCGGAGGCGCCATGCTCGTGTTTCATCAGATGTTCGACGACGCGGACCGGCATGCCGAGGCGCTGCGCGGTTGGGATCAGCGCTATGACCAGATCGGCTCCGGCTCGTATCGCAGCGCGGTCAAGCACGCGGAGTTCGACGGCGTGCAACTGTTCCAGGAAGCGGCGAACGTGCGCATCATCCAGCGCGGGCGCCTGCCGCCCGGCCATACGGTGTTCGGCATGCCGCTCACCGGCTCCGGAACCTTCGCATTCGGCGATGCGCGCATCGAGCGCGGCACGATCGTACTGGCGCGCGGCGGCTCGCCTTTCGAACTCCATTCGCCCGACGACATGTCGCTGATCGGCGTGGTCGTCGATTCCGAGCTGATGCAGCAAATCGAGGATGCCGCCGATGTCCGGCTCGACGAGCGCGCGTTGCGGCGCGGCGTCGCCGATGTGCCGGTCGCCGCACGCGAACGCGCGAGCGTGCAGCTCGCGACGCTGCTCGAACGCGTGCTGTCGGCGCCCGATACGTTCGATACGGCGCGCGCGCAGTCCGGGCTGCGCAGCGATGTCGCGAACGTGCTCGTCGATCTGCTCACGTATCGCATGCCCGAGCCGTCGAATCGTCTGACGCATGCGTGCCATGCCGACATCGTGCGGCGCGTGCACGACTACGTGATCGAGCACCCGGAGGCGCCCGTCGACATCCTGAGCCTGTGCACGCAACTGCGCGTGAGCCGGCGCACGATGCAGAACAGCTTCCAGTCGGTCGCGCAAACCGGCCCGCTGAACTACACGCGCTCGCTACGCCTCGCGCAGGTGCGACGTCTGCTGCTCGACACGCGGCAGTCCGACCTGCCGATCAGCGAAGCGGCCGCGCGCTGGGGCTTCATCCACCTCGGGCATTTTGCGAACGCGTACAAGGCCCAGTTCGGCGAACTGCCTTCGACGACAGCGCGCCGCGCGGTGCGCGGCGCAAAAACGCGCTGAGCACCTGCAAAACCCGCGATAATCGTGCGTTGAACGTTCTGCTTGCGCGAGCCGGGCGCGGCATGCGCGTGCCTGCCCGCTCGCCGTGCCACGTTGCGTCGCGCCCGTACGTGACGACCACCCGATTCCACCCCACGCCCCGATGCCCGAGGATTTCCACTTTCTGTTGCTGCCCGGCTTCTCAGCGCTCGGCTTCATGTCGGCGGTCGAACCGCTGCGCGTCGCGAACCGCTTTCGCACCGAGCTGTACCGCTGGCACGTGATCAGCGCGGACGGCGCGCCCGTCGCCGCGAGCAACGGCATCCCGGTCGCCGCCGAAGCCGCGTACGCGGACGTCGCGCAGGTCGAGACGGTGTTCGTCGTCGCCGGCTTCGATCCGCTGGTGTGCTACGACCGCGCACTCGGCGACTGGCTGCGCCGCCAGAACCGGCACGGCGCGACGCTCGGCGGCATCGACACCGGCAGCTTCGTGCTCGCGGAAGCCGGGCTGTTCGACGCATCGCAAACGCTCACGCTGCACTGGGAAGCGCTTGCCGCGTTCCGCGAACGCTATCCCGGCCTGAACGCGACGCAGGAACTGTTCGAGATCGACGACCGGCGCATCACTTGCGCGGGCGGCACCGCGTCGATCGACATGATGCTCGACCTGATCGGGAGACGGCACGGCGCCGATCTCGCGGCGGCGATCTCCGAGCAGTTCGTCGTCAGCCGCATCCGGCAACGCTCGGACAGCCAGCGGCTCGAGATCGCCGCGCGCTACGGCGTGCACAACCGCAAGCTGATCCAGGTGATCGACATGATGCAGCGGCATATGGAGAGCCCGCTCGGCTCGGACGCGCTCGCGCAGGACGTGTCGATCACGCGGCGCCAGCTCGAACGGCTGTTCAGCGCGACGCTGAACGACACGCCGACACACTTCTACCTCAACCTGCGCCTCGATCGCGCCCGCGAGCTGCTGCAGCAGACCGACATGAGCATCACGTCGGTCTGCGTCGCATGCGGCTTCGAATCGCCGTCACATTTCTCGCGCGCGTATCGCTCGCGTTTCGGCGTGAGCCCGCGCAGCGACCGCCGCGCGACGCGCTGAGCAGCGCCGCTTTTACGTACAATCCGGCGCGCTATTGCGCGCTTCGACAGCGTTTCACGTCATTCGATGAACAATGCCGCCGATTGATCGACGGACCGAAGCGGCCTTCGAAAATAAATTGCAATGTCGCCGAAAATATTCTGTAACATACCTCGCAATTAATTAGATAGGCAGCCCTAAGGAGATGAGAGCCCGGGCCTGACACACGTCGCGCCACGCAGGCTGCCAAACCGCCATCAATGCCGATCCGAGGGGTATGACATGACGATGCTCGCTTCGCCGTCGCCGCACCTGCCTTCCGTTCGCTTCCCCGCCACCTTTCCGCTTCAATTCGTTTCGACCTGACGCTTAGTCGTCCTCAGTCAGTCGAATCTCCCTGCACCGCTTTCTCGCACCGGTTCCATCGAGCCGGCGCGTGGGCCGTGTCGTGCCTGCTCGCCACAAGCGCGCGGGCGTGTTCAACCGTTGAGATGAGGATCACGTATGCAGACATCACGCAAAGCATTGCCGCTCGCCCTGGGTCTCGCGCTCGGCTTCGGCATCGTCGGCGGCAGCGCGGCCGATACCAAGGTCGCGAACCCGCAGGCGTCGAGCCTGCGCGAAAGCCTGACGCGCGGCGTGGCACCGGCTGCGACCAAGGCCGATACGGCCGCGGGTCAGTTCCGCGCGGACGGCGTCGCCGTCACGCTGTACAACCCCGCGTATCGCGCGAAGAAGGCGGCCGCCACGCCCGCCGCCGCCGCGCGCGATTTCGTCGCATCGCAGGCAACGCAGCTCGGGCTCGACCCAGCCGCGCTCGCAAGCCTCGCGGTGACGTCGGAGCGCGACGACGCCGATTTCACCGTCGTGCGCTTCCAGCAGCAGGCGGCCGGGCTGCCCGTATACGGCAGCGACATCGCGGTGACGGTCGCGAAGGACGGCCGCATCCTGTACGTCGCGAGCAACACGATCAACGGCGTGGTCGCCACCGCGCGCAAGGCGCAGGCCGTCGACCAGCAGCAGGCGCTCGACCGCGCGCGCGCGTATCTCGGCGTCGGCGGCTTCACGAACCTCGACGCGCAGCTCGTCGCGTTCGTCGACAAGGCCGGCACGCATACCGCATGGAAGGTGCGCGGCCGCCCGCAGGACGGCCCGAAGGGCGACTGGGAACTGCTGATCGACGCGGGCAGCGGCGAAGTGCTGCGCGCAGAGGACAAGGCGTTCTATGCGACCGACGGCACCGGTTTCGTGTTCCGGCCGGATCCGCTTTCGTCGACGAAGAGCAGCTACGGCAGCACCGGCTACAAGGACAACAACGATGCGGACTCCACGCAGCTCACGGCCTCGCGCGTACGCGTGACGCTGAAGGATCTCGCGCAGTCGAATTCACGCTACGTGCTGTCGGGCCCGTATGCGTCGTGCGTCGATTTCGATGCGCCGCGCGACAACGCCTGCCCGGCACAGGCCACGCCCGCATTCGAGTTCACGCGCGGCAACCTGTACTTCGAGGCGGTGAACACGTACTACCACATCGACACGTTCCTTCGTTACGTGAATCAGACGCTCGGCATCAAGGCGATGCCGTACCAGTACACGGGCGGCGTGCAGTACGACCCGCACGGCGAATCGGGGGACGACAACTCGTCGTACTCGTCGAGCAGCGGCCGGCTCACCTTCGGGCAGGGCGGTGTCGACGACGCGGAAGATGCGGACGTCGTGATCCACGAACTCGGCCACGGCATCCACGACTGGGTGACCAACGGCGGCCTGTCACAGCAGGAAGGCCTGTCGGAAGGCACCGGCGACTATCTCGCCGCCGCGTACAGCCGCGACTTCAACCAGTGGAGCCCGTCCGACGCGCAGTATCACTGGGTCTACAACTGGGACGGCCACAACGAATACTGGGGCGGCCGCGTGACGAACTGGAACGTCGGGCGGACCTACGCGCAGGCACGCGGCGCCGAGATCCACACGGCCGGCCAGTACTGGGCGTCGTGCAACCTCGTCGCGCGCGACGCGATCGGCGCGCAGGCGATGGACAAGGCGTTCCTGAAGGGCCTGTCGATGACCAACAGCTCGACGAACCAGAAGGCCGCCGCGCAAGCGGTGCTGACAGCCGCCGCCGCGCTCGGCTACAGCAGCGCGCAGCTCACGGCGATCGGCAATGCGTACAACAAGAGTTGCACGTACGGCGTGACCGTGCCGCAGAAGTCGTAATTCCGCAGCAGGCGGGGGGCGTCGCACGACCTGCGGCGCGCCCTCTTCCTCGACATCGCCATCCTCACGAGATCGAACATGCCTACTCTGACATTGACCCGCCTGAGCGCCGCGCTGGGCGGCATGCTGCTGACCGCCGCCGCGCACGCCACGCCGGTGTGGATCACGCTCGGCGACACCGCTTTCCGCCAGCTTCAACGCATCGATGCGAGCGCGACCGCGCAATACAGCACCACGGTCGACGCCGGCAAGACGGCCGACGGCGCCGCGCGCCGCGAAACCGTGCACGTCGTCGAGATCGACGACGCGCGGCTCGGCGAACTCGCCCATGCGGTACACCATGCACGCGGCCACGGGCCCGGCTACATCGTGCACGACTCGTTCGACGACGCACGCCTGGCGTTGCAGCCGGTACCCGCGGCGCTCGCGAAACAGGTGGCCGCGACCGCTTACACGGTGTCGAACGCGCCGCAGATCAAGACCTGGGTGCAGCAACTGCAGGCCAGTAACATCGTCGGCACGATCGCATCGATGTCCGGCTTCACGAACCGCTACTACACGACGTCGCACGGCGTCGCCGCATCGGACTGGCTCGCGCTGCAGTGGAAGCAACTGGCCGGCTCGCGCACCGACATCGCCGTCGAGCAGTTCGCGCATACGGGCTTCCCGCAGAAATCCGTGATCCTGACGATTCGCGGCAGCGATCCCGCCGCGGGCACGGTCGTGCTGGGCGGCCACCTCGATTCGACGGTCGGCCGCACGACTGAAAACACGCGCTCGCCTGGCGCCGACGACGATGCGTCCGGCATTGCCAGCCTGACCGAAGCGCTGCGCGTGCTGCTCGCGAACGACTACCGGCCGAAGCGAACGATCAAGTTCGTCGGCTACGCGGCCGAGGAAGCCGGGCTGCTCGGATCGAAGGCGATCGCCAAGCAGTTCCGCACGCAGAATGCGAACGTGGTTGGCGTGCTGCAGCTGGACATGACGAACTACAAGGGCGATCCGAAAGACATCTACCTGATCACCGACTACACGAGCACCGCGCAGAACACCTACCTGACGAACCTGGCGAAGGCGTATCTGCCGGAACTCGCGATCGGCACGTCGCAATGCGGATATGCCTGTTCGGACCACGCGTCCTGGAATGCGCAGGGTTATCCGGCGTCGTTCCCGTTCGAGGCCGACCAGAACGACAGTCCGTACATCCATACCGTGAACGACACGCTGGAGAATTCGGACCGGCAGGCGAACCACGCGCTGAAGTTCGGCAAGCTGGCGCTCGCGTATGCAGTCGATCTCGGCGGTGACGGCAGCGCAACCGTAAAACGCTGACGCGACCTCGCCGCCTCGAGCCGCACCGGCGCGCGCGTCGTGCGCGCCCATTCGAGCGCGTTTCCCGTTCCGGATAGAATCGTCGTTCGATCACTTCCGCAACACGGTGCACATCCATGACCGACCTCCCCCGCTCCGCCGACGATCTCTCGCCCGAGCGCGTCACGACCGCGTTCGACCTGCCCGGCCACACGACCGTCCGTTCGCTCGGCGTCGCGCAGGGCATCATCGTGCGTTCGCGCTCGATCGTCGGCTCGTTCGGTGCGGCGCTGCAGACCATCTTCGGCGGCAACATCACGCTCTATACGTCGCTGTGCGAGAAGGCGCGCGAGCAGGCATTCGACAAGATGCTCGCCGACGCGCGCAAGCTCGGCGCGAACGCGATCGTCGCGATGCGCTACGACTCGACCGAGATCGGGTCGGGCGTGACGGAAGTCATCTGCTACGGCACGGCCGTGCGCGTGACGCAGGATGCCTGACGCGCGTCATGCGTCGCGTTCGAGCGACTTCATGTTGGTCAGCTGAGGAAACAGCTTCATCCATGTCAGCGCGACGGCGATCGTCGCCGCGCCGCCGACGACGATCGCGGCCGGCGCGCCCCACCACGCCGCCGTCACACCCGATTCGAATTCGCCGAGCTGGTTCGACGTACCGATGAACAACGAGTTGACCGCGCTCACGCGGCCGAGCATGTCGTCGGGCGTACGTAGTTGCACGAGCGACAGGCGCACGACGACGCTCACGACGTCCGACGCACCCAACGCCGCCAGCGCGACGAGCGACACCGCGAAATGCCTCGACAGCCCGAACACGATGGTTGCGATGCCGAACGCGATCACGCCGCCGAACATCGCGCGGCCGGGCCGCCCCTTCAACGGAAAACGCGTGAGCCACAGCGTGCCTGCGAGTGCGCCGACCGCGGGCGCCGCGCGCAACGCCCCCAGCCCCCACGGCCCGACCTGCAGAATGTCGCGCGCATAGATCGGCAGCAGCGCGGTCGCGCCGCCGAACAGCACCGCGAACAGATCGAGCGACAACGCACCGAGGATCGCCGGTTCGCGCCGGATGAACGCGATACCGGAAAACACCGAGCGCAGCGTAACCGGCTCGCGGGCGGGGGGCGCGCTGCGCAGCGGAATCGTGCCGCTCAGCACCGCCGCGATCGCGAACGCGACGACGCTCGTGCCGAACGCGGCGGGCGCGCCGACGCCATACAGCAGCCCGCCGAACGCCGGCCCGAGAATCTGCGCGGCCTGGTTCGCGGACGTCGATAGCGCGGTCGCGCGCGGCAGGTCGCCGCGCGGCACGACGGCCGGCAGCAGCGACGACACCGACGGCGATTCGAACGCGCGCGCGGTGCCGACGATCGCCGCAAGCGCATACACGCCCGGTGCGGTGAGCCCCCCTTTCGCGGTGCCGAGCAGGAATACGCCGGCGGCCAGCGCCTCGACGCTCTGGCAGATCGTCGCGATGCGCCGGCGATCGTAGCGGTCGGCCACCTGCCCGACGACGAGCGTCAGCGCGAACATCGGCACGAACTGCGCGAGCCCGACGAGACCGAGCGCGAACGCGCTGTGCGTGAGCGCATAGACGTACCAGCCGATCGCGACCGACAGGATCTGGAACGCGAGCGACGACATCACGCGCGTGCCCCAAAAGCGCTGGAACGGTGCGTGGCGGAACAGGTTGGCGGGTAACGGTGCGGTCATCGGAGGGATGTGTGGAAGCGGGCGATCGGCGAGACACGGGGCGCATCAAACCGCGATGATATCGCCAACCGCCGAAACCTCGTCTCGCGCGCGTCCGCCACGCGCGGCACCGCACCGTGCAAAAAAAAAAGCGCGAACCGCGGTTCGCGCCAAAGAGAGACCTCGCTGAAGACGTCGAATGAACTACCCCACCCCGCTCAGAACGAATGCCGCATCCCGATCCGCACATCGGCCTGCGTCTGCGTCGTCGACGGCGTGAAGCTGTACCCGATCACGGCATCGACACCCTGCGACGCACGCAGGTAATCGCCGGAGATGTACACGTCGGTGCGCTTCGACAGCAGGTAGTGCAGGCCGGCCGTGCCCTGGTTCCAGTGGTGGCCTTCGAAGCGCGTGTGCTGGTAGCCCGCGATGAAGCTCAGCGCCGGCGTGAACTGGTACAGGCCGCCGCCTTCGTACACCTGCATGTGCGACGACTGGCCGAAGCCCTTGATCGTCGTGTACGAGAAGTTCGCGTCGAGCGACAGCTTGCCGATCGTGTAGCTCGTGCCGATGCCGAACGTGCCCTGGCTGTCGACGTCCATCGCGGTGTTCGCGAACAGGTCGGTGCGGGCGCCGGTCGCCGGATCGACGGTCACGGTCTGCTGGCCGAGGAACGTATGCGTGCCGATCATCGCGTACGGGTCGAACGCATAGATGCCGTTCGGGTTGTTCAGGCGCGTGTAAGCGGCGCCGATCGAGAAGTCGCCCTTCGTGTAGCTTGCGCCCGCGCTCCATGCGCTGTTGCGATGGAAGTTGCCGGCGACGTTGCCGAACGAGTACATCGCGCCGAACTTGAAGCCGCTCAGGTCGTTCGACAGGAACTTGACCGAGTTCGGCAGGCGGTCGCCATTGAAACGGTCGAAGTCGCCCTGGTGGATCGCGTAGCCGCTGCCCCATGCCGAGATGTTGTAGATCGACACGAGCTCGTTGGTGATGTCCAGCTGGTTGCCGAACGACAGCGTGCCCCAGTCGTTCTGGAGACCGACATAAGCCTGCCGCCCGAACTCCGCCCCGCCGAAGCCGAGCTGGCCGTTGCCGAGGTGGAACCCGCTCTCGAGCGCGAACACGGCCTTCAGGCCGCCGCCGAGATCTTCCGTGCCCTTCAGGCCGAAGCGGTTCCCGTAGGAAACGCCGTCATCGAACTTGACCACGTGCGAACCGCCCGTGTTGTTCACGTACGTAATGCCCGCATCGAGAATCCCGTATAGCGTCACGCTGCTCTGCGCGTGGCCGATGGCGGGAATACAGGCCGCGCATGCCAGCGCGGCGGCTACGGCAACTTTCTTTTGCTTCATTGTCGACCACCCTCCCTGAACCCTTCGATGGAAAGAACCGTGGCCTGGCGCGCGCAGCAATACGCCGGCTGATTCGAATTCGTTACGTCCGCTGGCTTCGGCATTTCGTTTTCCGCAATAACGCAGCCATTGGCGAAAAATACAAACCCATATTTCAGGCCACCAGTCTGAAGGCGACACCAAATGGTCTTGATGCGACTGGTCGGGAAAACACCGAGACGGGCGGCACGGCAAAAACCGGCCGCCCGGAGGCAGGTCAGCGGGCGTCGAGCGCCGCGCGCACGGCCGGCAGGGCCGGCGTGCCGGATGCGGTCGTCACGCCGTCCAGCCAGCCCTCGACGAGCGCCGGGTCGGCCTTCAGCACATGCTGCGCCGCGAGCGCGGGCGACGTTTTGTGGTCGAGCATGTCCGCGATCATGCGGTTCTCGACGTCCACGGAGAACGTCATCTGCCGGAACAGCCGCACCAGGTTCGCGCACTGGCCGGCAAAGCCCGGGCGCGTCACCGTGTTGACGGTCGCGCCGCCATAGTTCGGGCCGAAATACGCGTCGCCGCCCGACAGGTAGGTCAAGTGGAACTTCGTGTTCATCAGGTGCGGCTCCCACGCGAGAAAGACGATCCAGCGCTTGTCCCGCACCGCGCGCTCGACCTGCGTGAGCATCCCCGTCTCGCTCGATTCGACGAGCGACCAGTTCGCGGACCCGAGCGCATGGTCGGACAGCATCCGCTTGATGTTCTGGTTCGCGGGCGCGCCGGGCTCGATCCCGTAGATCTTGTCGCCGAAGCGGTCCGCGTAGCGCGCGAGATCGGCGAACGTGTGCACGCCAGCCGCCGCGACGTAGTCGGGCACGGCCAGCGTGAACTTCGCGCCGCTCAGGTTCGCGTGCAACACGTCGATCGACTTCTCGTCGACGAACGGCTTCACGAGCGGCGCCTGCGCGGGCATCCAGTTGCCGAGGAACACGTCGACCTGCCCTTTCTTCAAGCCCTGGTATGTGATCGGCACCGACAGGTTCGCGACGTCCTGCCGGTAGCCGAGCGCCTTCAGCACGACGCCGGCCATCGCGTTCGTCGCGTCGATGTCGGTCCAGCCGGGCGCCGCCATCTTCACGTCGCGACACGTCTGCGGATCGGCGGCGTGTGCGGACTGCATCGCCACCACGCACGCGGCCGCGGCCAGCGCCGTGCCGAGCCTCCGGATTGCTGCATTGCATTGCCGTTTCATGATTCGCTTCCTCCGTCGTTCGTCAATGACCGCGATGCGGTACGTTCAGCGCCCGACGCGCGGAAAGCGCGCCATCGCTTCGAGCGTGTCGAGTTCGATGTGATTGCGCATGTAGCGCTGGCTCGCGTCGGTGAACGGCTGCCAGTCCCATGCCTGGATGCGGCCCTGCGTCGTCGCCGCGTAATGGAACCGGCGCCGCCGCTGGCTCGCGCGCACCTGGGCGTCGAGTTCCGGCAGGTTCCAGCGCCGCGCCGCCTCCGCACGGAATGCGGCGAGCACGTCGGCAGCTTCGGGCAGACCGGCCAGATTCGTACGCTCGCGCGGATCGTCGGCGAGGTTGTAGAGCTGGTCTGGGTCGGCCGGGCAATGCACGTACTTCCAGTCGCCGCGGCGGATCATCACGACCGGCGCGACCGCCCCTTCCGCAAGGTATTCGCCCAGCGCGACGTCGTGCGCGCTCGCGCCCCGCAGATGCGGCACGAGGCTCGCGCCGTCGATCGCGTCGGGCCAGCCGCCGGCCGGCGCCGCGCCAGCCAGGTCGACGAGCGTCGGCAGCAGGTCGACGTGCGATACCGGTCCGCGTACGCGCGCGGCGTCGAAGCGGCCCGGCGCATGCACGATCAACGGCACGCGGCACCCGCCCTCGAAGAACGTCATCTTGTACCAGAGCCCGCGCTCGCCGAGCATGTCGCCGTGGTCGGACGTGACGATCACGATCGTGTCGTCTGCGAACCCGCATTGGTCGAGCGTGGCCAGCACGCTGCCGAACTGCGCGTCGACGTAGGACGTCGCGCCGTAGTACGCGCGGCGCGCGGCGCGGATCTGCGCGTCGGTCGGCGGCGTGCGGTCGTTTTCGCAGACGAAGCGCAGCCGCTGCGAATGCGGATCGCTCTCGGCCGCATCGAGCCGCACGGCCGGCATGTCGATCTCGTCATCGCTGTACAGATCCCAGTATTCGCGCGTGATCGCGTACGGATCGTGCGGATGCGTCAGCGAGACGACCATGCAGAACGGCCGCTCGTCATGCCGGGCCGCACGCTCGCGCGCGACGTCATAGAGCTTCTGCTTCGCCGCGAACGTGACTTCGTCGTCGAAGTCGAGCTGGTTCGTGCGCACGCACGGGCCGGCCTCGAGCACCGAGCTCATGTTGTGATACCAGCTCGGCCGCTCGGTCGGGCGGTCCCAGTCGGGCACCCAGCCGAAGTCGGCGGGATAGATGTCGGTCGTCAGCCGCTCCTCGAAGCCGTGCAGCTGGTCGGGGCCGCAGAAATGCATCTTGCCGGACAGCATCGTGCGGTAGCCGCCCGCGCGCAGGTAGTGCGCGAAGGTCAGCGTTTGCGCCGGCAGTTCGGCGGCGTTATCGTAAGCGCCAATACCCGAAGGCAGCTTGCCGGTCAGCAGCGAGAAGCGCGATGGCGCGCACAGCGGGCTCGCGCAATACGCAGCATCGAACACCACGCCTTGCGAGGCGAGCCGGTCGAGCGTCGGCGTGCGTGCGACGCGATTGCCGTAGGCCGGCAACGCGAACGGCGTCAACTGGTCGGCCATCAGGATCAGGATGTTGGGAGTCGGGTTCGTCATCGGCGGTCGTGGGGAAATCGGTGTTCGAACGGAACGGTGCGACGCCTGGGCAGCGGCGCAGCCAGCATGACGGACGCAGCGTGAAGAAAGTGCCGCGCGCACCGGCCGCGACTGGCTAGAATCGCGGAAGGATCGGTACGGTGCCGTGCCGTCCGAAGCACTATCCCCCGCCCGAATTCGCGCGGGAAGGCGTCCGGCCCTTATGAGGCCATTAGAGAGACTTATGTCGAAATCCGAACCGTTACCGTCGATGCAGGCGCTGCGCGCGTTCGAATCGGCCGCCCGTCTCCAGAGCTTCACGGCCGCCGCGCGCGAGCTCGGCTCGACGCAGCCGGCCGTGAGCCAGCAGGTGTTCCAGCTCGAGGCGGAACTCGGCGTGCCGCTGTTCGAGCGCAGCCCGCGCGGCGTCACGCTGACGAGCGACGGCCAGTGCCTGTACGAAGCCGTGCGGGTGAGCCTCGACACGCTGCGCGGCGCCACCGCGACGCTGCGCGCGCGCCGCGAGCATGGCGCACTCACGATCGTCACGGATTTCGGTTTCGCGACCTACTGGCTGATGCCGCGCCTCGCGGGCCTGAAACGCGTGATGCCGGACGTCGACGTGCGGGTCGTCACGTCACAGGACTTCGACGCGCAGCGCGACCACGCCGACATCGCGATCCTGTTCGGCGATGGCCACTGGCCGTCGTGCACGGCCGCGCGGCTCTTTCCGGAATCCGTCACCCCGGTCTGCTCGCCCGCGTTCCGCGCCGCGCACCCACACGTCGCCCGGCCCGACCACCTGCATGCGCTGCCGCTGCTGCACGTGCAGCCGACGCGCCCCGAACGCTGGCTGTCGTGGGCCGGCTGGTTCGACGCGCACGGCCAGGACGCGCCGGCCGCCGCGCGCGGCGTGACCTTCAACAGCTATGCGCTCGTGATCCATGCTGCGCTGCTCGGCGAGGGTGTCGCGCTCGGCTGGTCGCCGCTCGTCGACGAGCTCGTCGCGTCCGGGCAGCTCGTGAAGCTCGTCGACGCGCCGGTCGTCACGTCGCGCGGCTACTTCCTCGTGCGTCCACCGCAGCGCCCCGAGCCGGACGCGACCCACGTGTTCCGGCGCTGGCTGCTGGATGCGTGCGCACCTGCCTGAACGATCGTCCGGCCGGCCGGAGGATATGCGCCCGACGCCGGCCGTACCGGCTGCGCCCCGCCGCCCGACGCTCGCCGGCGAGCCCGCACATGAAGCGCCGCCCCCGCCCGGCCGCGCTGGCGCGCCGATACCAGCCACACGGCGGGTTGGTTCTATCCGCGCCGAAAACGGCCTGATTTACTTGAGTCTCCCGCTACCCGCGTAGCCTGGCGCCCCGGTGCGCCGCCGCGCGGGTTCGCGCCCCATGACTCCGAGGAATTTCATGACCGCCGACTCACGCCCCGATCAATTCGTCCTGACGCTGTCGTGCCCGAGCGCGGCCGGCCAGGTCGCCGCCGTCGTCGGCTTTCTCGAGCGCCATCGCTGCTACGTCGATGCGCTGAACGTGTTCGACGACGATCTCAGCAACCACTTCTTCGTGCGCTGCGTGTTTCATCCGACGGATGAGACGCTACAGATCGACGCGTTGCGCCAGGAGTTCGGGCCGATCGCGACCGGGCTCGCCGGCGGCGGTGAAGGCGACACGCAATGGGCGATCCACGACGTGAACGCGCGCCCGAAAGTGCTGATCATGGTGTCGAAGCTCGAGCATTGCCTCGCGGACCTGCTGTTCCGCTGGCGGATGGGCGAGCTGAAGATGGACATCGTCGGCATCGTGTCGAACCATCCGGATTTCGAGCCGCTCGCCGCGCAGCACGGGCTGCCGTTCCGCCACTTCCCGATCACGGCCGACACCAAGGCGCAGCAGGAAGCGCAGTGGCTCGACTTCTTCGAATCGAGCGGTGCCGAACTCGTGATCCTCGCGCGCTACATGCAGGTGCTGTCGCAGGAAACCAGCGCGAAGCTCGCGAACCGCGCAATCAACATCCATCACTCGTTCCTGCCCGGCTTCAAGGGCGCGAAGCCGTATCACCAGGCGCATGCACGCGGCGTGAAGCTGATCGGCGCGACCGCGCACTTCGTGACCGACGATCTCGACGAAGGTCCGATCATCGAGCAGGTGGTCGAACGCGTCGATCACGCATTGCGTCCCGAGCAACTGCTCGCGGTCGGCCGCGACGTCGAATGCATCACGCTTGCACGCGCGGTGAAGGCGTTCATCGAGCGCCGCGTGTTCCTGAACGGCGACCGGACGGTGGTGTTTCCGTAAGCACATACATTCGGCGCGCAGCCAACAAAAAACCCGACCGGCAGCAACAACCGGTCGGGTTTTTTATCGCCTGACGTTCGACGCTTCGCGCGACGGCTCCGGGTGCGGTGTCCGGATTCGTCACGCGCCGCGCGTGCCGTGGTCAGGTGCTCACTTCACCCACGCGAAGTGGTACGACAGCCAGATCGTGAGGCCCGCGCCGACCAGCGCCGCATACGGCATCAGGTTCAGCCACATCGCGCGCTTCGGCACCTCGAGTTCCATGTCGCGCTGCATCTGCGCCGGGAACCGGCCGCGATCCTGCCAGTAGTGGCGATAGAGAAACACCGGCACGATCAGCAGCATCGCGATCAGCCCGTTGCGCAGCGTGCCTTCGCCCTGCAGGTTCGCACCCGCGCCGACATAGACGAGGTTCGCGTAGCCGCAGATCGAACCGGCGACGAGCAGCCAGGTCGGGCAGCGGAACGGCCGATCCCAGTCGCCGCGATCCATCCGGTGGATCCAGCCGGACTGAAGGTTCAGGAATACGAACAGCATGTAGCAGACGTTCGAGATCGACAGCACCGTCATGTAGTCCGACATCATCAGCAACACGAGGTTGAAGCCGAGATCGGTCCACATCGCCCGCGTGGGCGAGCCGTGCTCGTTCACGTGCGACAGATACTTCGGCAGCCAGCCGTCGACCGATGCCTGGTACAGCGTGCGCGACGAGCCCATCATCGACGTCATCACGATCAGCAGGATCGACAGCATCAGCATCACGACGACCGCATTCGCGACCCATGCGCCGCCGCCGACGATCTTCGCCATCGCGGCCGCGACGCCGGTGCCGTCGCCGATCGACGGATCGAGCATCGCCTGCGTGCCGAGCGCGCCCTGGAACGCCATCGGCACGAGCGTCATCACGACGAGACACAGCGCGCCCGACCAGAAGATCGCTTTCGCGGTGTCGCGACGCGGATCACGGAATTCACGCGTATAGCAGACGGCCGTCTCGAAGCCGTACGACGCCCAGCCGGCCATGAACATCGCGCCGAGCGCCATCGTGACGCCCTGCCCGTTCCACGATCCGAAGGTCGCGGTCGTGAGGTTGCCTTGCGCATCATGACCGAGCGGCAGCAGCGGAAGCAGGTTCGACATCGGCACGTCGCCGGTGACGAACGGCACGATGCCGACGATCAAGAGCGGCGTGAGCGACGCGATGCCGAGGATGCGCTGCGTGCGTGCCGCCTTCGACGCGCCGCTGTGCTGCAGTTTGAACGTGATGAGAAGCAGAATCGTCGCGATGATGAATGTCGCGTTGATCCGAAGGGAAAGACCGGGCTTGATGAACCCGAGGTCCGCAACCTTGAGCTGCCAGTGCAGCACCGCCGCATCGGCGGGAAAGAGACTCGTGAGTGCATAGCTCGCCGCGAGGCCGCAGCCGAGCGCGAGCATCGGCGACCACGCGAGCCAGTTGCACCACACGGAAACCGGGGCAATCAGCTTGCTGTATCGAACCCAGCCGATCGCGCCATACACCGACGCGCCGCCCGATTTATGGGGAAATAGCCCCGATATTTCCGCATAAGTCGCGCTTTGAATCAGCCCCATCGTGATCGCGGCGATCCAGATCGCCCACGCGGGCTGGCCGATCGTCGCGCATACGCCGCCGATCGTGAACAGCACGCCTGCCGGCACGCCGCTCGTTACCCAGAATGCGTCTTTCCAAGTCAGGCCACGGTGCAGCGTGTGGCCCGTCGAATCATGTGAGATGGTTGCCTCAACTCCACTGGTGCGATTAGCACGCAGTCCTGCCTGATTCATCCAATTCCTCCTCTCGATCAGAGTGAGCACTTCAGCGCTTACTCCGGTCTGATGCAAAGCAGATGATTCCGCACGAGGGCGCTAGTGTAACAACTTACGCGCATCTTTGCAGAATCGGAAAAAGAAAACCGGGATACGGCCGCATGAATCCTCGATTATTTCGGATTCCTTCAGGCCATTCCCGGCGTGTTGTTTTATGATTTCGCGCGACGAACCGCCGCGATCTTACTGTGCGCCTTCAGTCCACGAATTCACGCGGTCCGCATGCGCCGCAATCCATGCATCGGCGGCCGCTTCCGGCTTCGAACCGTTCTGGATCGCGAGCATCACGCTGTCGATCTCGCCCGGCTTCCACTGGAACTTCTTCAGGAACGCGACAACCGGCTTGGCCTTCGTTTCGAGCTGCGGATTCACGACGCTGTCGACGTGCTCCGCGCCGCCGAACACCTTCTTCGGATCCTCGAGGAAGCGCAGCTTCCACTTCGCGAACATCCAGTGCGGCGCCCAGCCGGTCACGATCACCGGCTTGTTCGCGCCGACGGAGCGCGACAGCTCGGCCGTCATCGCACTGCCCGAGCTCGGCATCAGCGTGTAGTTCAGGCCGTAGCTCTTGATCGCTTCGTCGGTCTTGCGCATCACGCCCGCGCCCGCGTCGATGCCGACGATCCGGCCGCCGAAGCTGCTTTTCTCGGCATTCAGATCGTCAATGCTCTTCGCCTTCACGTAGTCGGGGACGATCAGGCCGATCTTCGCGTCGGGGAAGTTCGTGCCGAGATCGACAACCTTCGCCTTGTATTCGCCCCAGTAGGAACCGTGCGTGACGGGCAGCCACGCGGACAGCGTCGCGTCGAGGTCGCCGCGTGCCACGCCCTGCCACATGATCCCGGCAGCGACCGGTACGAGCTGGACCTGGTAGCCGAGCTTCTTCTCGATCACGCGGGCCGCGACGTTCGACGTCGCGACGCTGTCGTCCCAGCCCTCGACGTAGCCGATCTTCAGCGTGGGCTTCGTATCGGCGAGCGCCGACGCGCTCAGTGCCACCATCGCCGACAGTGCGCCGGTCCACAACAGTTTTCCGAACAACTTCATGGTCGATCTCCTTGAAATGCGCACCGTGCGCGTTGTCTCTCTAGGTTCTTCAACCACAATTCCGCGGTATCGTTGTTTTCCGACGGATGCTTGTCCGGACGCGACGCGACGCCCCCGGACATGCAATGGCTCGTATTGATTATTTGTCGATCACAAGATCCGACAACGGCTTGCTGCAGCACAGCAGCACCATCCCCTGATCGATCTCGCGCTGGCGGATGCCGCCGTTGTGCTTCATCTCGACCTGCCCCGACACGAGCTTGACCTTGCAGGTGCCGCACATGCCCTGCGTGCACGACGCAGGCAGCCGCACGCCCGATTGGCGCGCCGCGTCGAGCACGTGCTGCTCCGAGCCGCACGAAATCTCGCGGTTGCTCTTCGCGAAGCTGACCGTGTACTGCTTCGTCGCGACGTCGGCGCCGTCGGCGGCCGGCACGAGTTCGGCGAGCACGTCGTCGCTCGCGGTCTGCGCGAGCGTTTCGAACGAGAAGCTTTCCTCGTGATACTGCTTGCGATCGAAGCCGGCTTCGTCGAGCAGGTCGCGCACGGCCTTCATGTATGGCGCGGGGCCGCACGTGAAGATCTCGCGCTCCATGAAGTCCGGTGCGATCAGTTTCAGCAGCGGCAGCGTCAGGAAGCCCGTGACGCCCGGCCAGTTGGTGCGTGCACCGACACGCTCGACGACGAACGACGTGCGGAAATTCGTATGGTTCGACGCGATCAGATCGAGTTCGCGCGCGAAGATGATGTCGTCCGGCGTGCGTGCGCTGTGCACGAACAGGATGTCGCGATCCTCTGCAAGATCATGGTGCGCGCGGCTCATCGACATCAGCGGCGTGACGCCCGAACCGGCCGACAGGAACAAATACTTGCGCGCCGGGTGCCGCGCGCACGTGAATTCGCCGGCCGGGCCGAGCACACGCACCGACGCGCCCGGTTGCAGGTTGTCGTGCAGCCAGTTCGACACCTTGCCGCCCGGCACGCGCTTGACCGTGATCGAGATCGTGTGCGGCCGCGCCGGCGACGACGAGATCGTGTAGCACCGGTTGATCGTCTCGCCTTCGATGTCGAGCTCGAGCGTGATGAACTGCCCGGGCTCGAACGAGAACGCACGGCCCTGCGGCGAACGGAAGAAGAAACTCTTCACGTCGTGGGTTTCCTGCCGCACGTGGCAGCACACCAGCGTCTCCTCGACGTCGCTCGTCCAGCGCTCGGGGAGCGCGTTCCAGAACGCCGGGTGCGTAACCCGGCTGTCCGCCGGCTCGAAATTGGCCGCATCTCGCATCATGTGTAACTCCGCTTGCTGTTCCGCTGACTACTACGCGCCGGTCTTTTCGGCGAGCCGGCCGATGTACCAGGCCGAGAATTTTTCGACGAGACCTTCCGTGTACGGCGAATACGGGCCCGGCTCGTACGCGCTGCTGTTCGCGCCGCGCTGCGAGAACTCGACGAGCGCGCGATCCTGGTCGTTGGTCGCGTTCCACACGGCCGTCAGGTTCTTCACGTCGTAGTCGATGCCTTCCTTCGCATCCTTGTGCACGAGCCACTTGGTACGTACGAGCGTCTTGCCGGCCGACAGCGGAATCACCGAGAACGTCACGATGTGATCGCTCATGAAGTGGTGCCACGAGTTCGGCTGCGTCCAGAACGACAGGCCACCGAGGTCGGCCTGTTCGAACTTGCCGAGCAGCTTCTTCGACGCGACCTTCGCGTCGAGCGTTTGCGATTCGCCGCTACGGTCGAGCGGCAGGCGCTGCGTGCGGAAGCCCGTCACGTCGAGCAGCTTTTCGATTTCGGCGGACGGCAGGCCCATCTCGGCCCACTCCTTGCCACGGCGCACGCAGGTTTCCGCGAATGCGTCCATGCCTTCGGCGTTCGCGTCGGAGCGCTGGTAGCCGAAGCCGTATTCGTACAGCGAGATCGTCAGCTCGGGATGGTTCGCGACGCAGTGATAGCACTCGCGGTTGTTCTCCATCGTGAGCTTCCAGTTGCCTTCCTCGATGATGTCGATCTGTGCGGCGATCTTCGTGCTCGGGAGATCGTGCGGCAGCAGATACGGCTCCATCTGGGCGCGCAACTGCGCGAAATCGACCGGCGGCTCCTCGGCGAGGCAGATGAAGATCAGCCCCGCGAGGTTCTGCACGTGCACCGACTTCAGGCTGTGCTTGCAGCGATCGAACTGCTCGCCCATGTGCTCGGCGAACATCAGCTGGCCCGTCAGGTTGTAGGTCCAGCTGTGGTACGGGCACACGATGTTGCCGACCGAGCCTTTATCCTCGTTGCACAGGCGCGCGCCGCGGTGGCGGCACACGTTGTGGAACGCGCGGATTTCCATGTCGTCGTCGCGCACGATCAGGATCGAGTCGCCGCCCAGTTCCACGGTCAGGTAGTCGCCCGGCTCGGGAATGTCCGGTTCGACCGCGACCTGGATCCAGTGCTGGTGGAAAATCGCCTCCATGTCGAGGGCGAAAATTTCCTCGCTCGTATAAAACGGCGCCTCGAGGCTGTAACCTTCCTTGCGTCGCTCGATCAGTGCGCGAATGTCTGCCGATACTTTCATCGTTTGCTCCGGATTCCTTGCGTCCCAGTGTGGTTGCCGACAGGCATCAAAATCAGTAGTCGATGAGCTGATGCTCGCGCAAATACGCGAGGATCACTTGTGCTTTTTCGACTGAACTCCCTTCATTTACGACGTTGCCGCCGCGGCTTTCGGTCGTCGTCGCCGACAGCATCCGGGCATGCCCGGAGCGCTTCTCGGCGGCGACCAGCTTTACGGGTTTACGCTCGATCGGGCCAACCTTCCACGCGCTGGCATCTGCATCCGCGCCGGTCGACGTCAGCGCCGGGCGGATCGCCCCGGCCCGCAGCCGCGCATACGCGTAGCGCGGCGCCACGTTGGCGAGCGGATGGACCGCGACGACGGCAGGCAGCGCCGCGTCGACGCGCCGCCGCAACCCTTTCGGCAAGAATTGCCGGACCGCCGCGCGGCCGCCGTCGACCGTCACGTCGACGGCCGAGCCGACGAGCGGATAGCCGAGCGTCGCGGCGACGCGATACGGCAGCATCCCGGTGTCGTACGCGCCCTCGGCGCGGGTGCCGGTCAGCACGAGGTCGTAGCCTTCGACGCGCGCGGCGAGCGCATGCGCGGCATCGTCGCCGTCGTGGCAGGCCAGCACCTCGACCTGCCGCGCACCGAGCGCGAGGTATTCAGCAAGCGCTTCATTCGCGGGGTCTCCCGCATGGAGCACGTCGAGCTGCGCGCGATGCCGCTCCGCGAGCTGACGGCCGACCTCGAGCGCGGCCGCGTCGTTGCGGCTGTAGCGCGCGGTGCCGCTGACCGGGTGCCGGCCCACGGAGACGAGCACCGCGATGCGTTGCAACTGGCGGGGGGCGTTCATGCTGCGACTCCTTCGGATTCACGGGCGCCGACCGCGGTCGGCGATTGTCCGCGCGACGCGCGCGCGGCCTGCACCTGTTCGATCAGCGCGGCGATCGTCGCCTGCGCGTCGCCCACCACCGTCAGGTTCGCGCGCTTGGCGATCGGCGCGCTGCCGTCGAGGTTGACCGCGATCACGTGGCGGCAGTCCTTGATCCCCTGCAAGTGCTGCACCGCGCCCGAGATGCCGAACGCGATGTACACGCTGGCCTCGACCGTCTTGCCGGTCGCGCCCACCTGCTTGTCGCGCGTGAAGTGACCGTTGTCGACCGCGACGCGGCTCGCGCCGATCGCCGCGCCGAATGCGCCGGCGAGCCGCTCGAACGCGCCGATGTCGGACACGCCGTTGCCGGCCGATACGATGAAGTCAGCTTCCTCCAGCGCGACCTGCGCCGCGTCGATTTCCTCGAGGCCGAGATCGCGGTACGGTTGCGCCGCGTCGCCGGCCGGGCGGATGAAGTCGGCGGCCAGGCGCTCGCCGGCACCGACGAACGGCAGTTTTGCTTCGACCGCGTTCTGCGCAAGCAGGATCACGTCGGGCAAGCCTCGCGTCGCGAACGCACGGCCAGCCTGCGCATACGCGCCGACGTGCTTCGCGTCGATCTCGACCACGTGGGTCGCGATGCTCGCGCCGGCGGCCGCCGCGTAACGCCGGCCCAGGTCGCCGTCGCCGGTCGCGTTGTCGGGCACGAACACGTGCTTCGGCGCGAGCGCCGCGGCGCAGGCCTGCAATGCTTGCAATTCGCTTTCGGGTGCAAAGGCGCGACGGTCGAAGTCGGCCAGCTCGATCAGCTTGTCGACGCCGAGCTCCGCTGCGTCATCCTTCAGTTCGCCGAACGCCAGCAGCGCGACTTCCGTCTGCGCGTCCGCGAGCACCGCGGCGGCGGCGACCGCCTGCCGCGCATGGTCGTCGAGCGCGCCGCGCTCGGTGTGCGCCACCACCAGCATCACGTGCTTCGGGTCCTGCACCGCGCGGCGCGGCTTCGCGGCCGCGGCGCCATGACCGTGCGCGGACCACTGCGTGGCGCTCGCGTCGGCGCTGCCTTCCTCGCCCAGCGTGATGCGCTTCAGGCCCGCGGCCGTGATGATGAACGGCCGGCGCGGATCGATTCGTTTGATCGTGTTCATCGATTCACTCCAGCGAGGCGGCAACGAGTTCGGCCACGTCGAGCACGTCGGGGCGCGGGCCCACGACGCCTTCGAGCATCGCCGTGCAGTTCGGGCATCCGACCGCGACCACGTCCGCGCCAATGGCGCGCGCGTCGGCGATGCGGATGTCGGGAATACGCTGCTTGCCCGGGATGTCGGTCAGCGGCGCGCCGCCGCCACCGCCGCAGCAGCGGCCGCGCATGCCGTTGCGCTCCATCTCGACGACCTGGATGCCGATCGTCTTCAGCAGCTTGCGCGGCGATTCCGTCTCGCCGTTGTAGCGGCCGAGGTAGCACGGGTCGTGATACGTGGTGCGCTTCTCGCGCAGCGCCTCGACGGCCTTCGGCGCGATCTTGCCGCTGTCGGCCAGCTCCGCGAGGTAGGTCGTGTGATGCTTGACCGTCACGCGCAGCCCGAGCGCGCGGTATTCGTTGCGCAGGCTGTGCATCACGTGCGGGTCGGCCGTCACGATCTGCTTGTACGACAGCGAGCCGAGCGTGCCGATCAGGCGCTTCGCCATCTGCTGGAACGTCGCTTCGTCGCCGAGGCGTCGCGCGACGTCGCCGGTGTCGGTCTCGGTCCCGCCGAGCACCGCGTAGTCGACGCCCGCCTTGTTCAGCACCTTCACGAATGCGCGCAGCGTACGCTGGTAACGCATGTCGAACGCACCTTCACCGGCGACGAACAGCACATCGACCGGCTTGCCGGGTTGCGCAACGGGTGCGTTCAGGTCGACCGACCAGTCGTAACGTGCAGCCGTGTCGTAGCCGCCCATCGTGCCGGTCTCGCGCAGGTTCGCGAGCACTTCCTGGCCCTTGCCCGGCACCGTGCCGTGCACCAGGGTGCGGTTGCGGCGCATGTCGACGATCGCGTCGACGTGCTCGATCAGCATCGGGCACTCCTGCACGCAGGCACGGCAGGTCGTGCACGACCAGAGCGTCTGCTCCTCGATCAAACCGGACACGATCGGGCCGTTCGGCTCGCCGCGATGCTGGCCGACCGCGAGGCCCGGCGTCGGGCTGCCGGCGTACGCGGCGTCGGTGCCGCCCGCCATGCCCACGACGAGATCCTGGATCAGTTTCTTCGGGTTCAGCGGCTGGCCCGATGCGAACGCGGGGCAGGCGGCCTCGCACTTGCCGCACTGCACGCACGCGTCGAAGCTCAGCAGCTGGTTCCAGCGGAATTCGACCGGCTTCGCGACGCCATACTCCTCGTGCTCGATGTCCGGCAGCTTCAGCGCGGTCGGCGGCGTGGCCGTGCCGTTGCCCGTGAAGGATTCGCGGGTGGCCGCGAAACGTTCCTGGCGCGGGTGGAATGCGAGGTGCAGCAGGCCGGCGATCGCGTGCTTCATCGGGCCGCCCTTCGCGGCGCCGACGGTCATCGTGAATGCGCCGGCGCCGATCAGCAGCGCGCAGAGCACCGCGAACGCACCCGACATCGCGCCGGCCGGCACGACCATGAACAGCACGAGGCCGAGCGCGAACGAGCCGAGCAGCCAGGGCAGCGCGTTCCACGGGCCGCGCGACAGGCGGGCGGGCACGTCCTTGGCCGCGCGGCGGCGCCAGACGAACACCACGCCGACGAGCATCGCGAGCGCCGCGAGGAAGATCAGCTTGTCGAGCCACGGCGAGTAGATCGCCAGGCCGTAGTTGACGAACACCAGCGCGAGCGCGGCGATCGCGCCGCCGGCGGTCGCGACGTGGGTCTTCGCGATGTACGGATCGCGGGCAACCACGTGGTGCAGGTCGACGAAATAGCGCTTCGGGATCGCGAACAGGTTCGCGACGCCGAACGAGCCGGGCGCCGTCGCGCGCCCGAGACGCCAGTAGGACGAGCGCTTCGCGACCGCGAACGCGAGCCCCGCCACCGACAGCCACAGCAGTGCGGTAATGAGGAAAGCCGGATTCATCTTTAGAAATCCTTGACGAGACGCAGCGAGTCGTAGATCGCACCGTGGACGTTGTGCATCGAGATGCAGTCGCCGACACGGAACAGCAGGAAGCGGCCGTTGCCCAGTTCTTCCGACAGGCACGGCTGCGGCTCGGCCGCGAACAGCGTGTGCGGATCGATCTGGCCGTGGTTCACCGACTCAGGCTTGAGCTTCCAGTACAGCTCGTCATTCGGCGACGAACCGTTCTCGATCACCACCTGGTCGACCGCGCGCTCTTCCAGTTCCTCGGTGTATTCGTTGCGCAGCACGGCGATCATCTTGCCGTTTTCCTCGTACACGCGATCGAGCATGGTGTTCGGCGTCGGGATCACGCCGAGCGCATACAGGCGGCGATAGAAGATCGGGAACGTCGTGCCGCCACAATCGTCGGCCACCTTCACGTCGGGGGTCACGACCTCGACCTTCGAGCCGCGGCTGGCCATGAAGTCGGCCACGCCGGCGCCCGCATGCGTGCTCACGCCGTCGAACAGCAGCACGTTCTGCTTCGGCTCGACCTTGCCGGTCAGGATGTCCCACGAGCTGACGGCCAGCCCTTCAGCCACGCCCCAGGCCGGCACCTGCCACGTGAAGCTCGAGCCGCCGGTCGCGAGCACGACGATGTCCGGCTTCTCGGCCATGATCATCTTCTCGTCGGCGGCGACGCCCAGGCGGCGATCAACGCCCAGGCGCTTGGTTTCCATGTCGAACCAGCGAATGATCCCGGACATCTGTTCGCGCTGCGGCGCCTTCGCGGCGATCATCACCTGGCCGCCCACTTCGGTGTTCTTCTCGAACAGCACCACGTCGTGGCCGCGCAGCTTCGCGACGCGTGCGGCCTCGAGCCCCGCGGGGCCCGCGCCGACCACCACCACCTTGCGCTTCGGGCCGCGCGACTTCTCGATGATGTGCGGCATCGTCGCTTCGCGCGACGTCGCGGCGTTCTGGATGCAGAGCACGTCGAGGCCGTTGTACTGGCGGTCGATGCAGTAGTTCGCGCCGACGCACTGCTTGATTTCGTCTTCCCGGCCGTCGCGGATCTTGATCACCATGTGCGGATCGGCGATCTGCGCGCGCGTCATGCCGACCAGGTCGATCATGCCGGTGGCGAGCAGGCGCTCGGCCTGGCCCGCGTCACGGATGCTCTGCGCATGCATCACGGGAATCTTCACCACCGACTTGATGCCGGCCGCGAGGTGCACGAACGGCTCCGGCGGCAGCGCCATCGGCGGCATGCAGTTGGCGATCGTGTTGTGCGTGTCGCCGCCCGACCCGACCACGCTCAGGTAGTCGATCAGGCCCGTCTCCGACATCGCCTGCGCGATTTCCTTCAGTGCTTCGTGATCGAGACCGTCCTCGTGGAATTCGTCGCCGCACATCCGCAGGCCGACGCAGAAGTCCTTGCCGACCGCTTCGCGCACGGCCGTCAGCACTTCGATGCCGAAGCGCAGACGGTTTTCGAGGCTGCCGCCCCATTCGTCGGTGCGATGGTTCGAACGCTTGCTCCAGAACTGGTCGATCAGGTGCTGGTGCGCGGCGGAGATCTCGATGCCGTCCATGCCGGCTGCCTTCACGCGCTTCGCGGCCGCCGCGAAGTCGCCGATGATGCGGCGGATTTCCTCGATCTCGATGATCTTCGCGTTGCCGCGGTGCACCGGCTCGCGCACGCCCGACGGCGACATCAGATGCGGCCAGTGCTCGCCATGGAACGACGAGCGGCGGCCCATGTGCGTCGCCTGGATCATGATCTTCGCGCCGTGCTTGTGCATCGTGTCGGCCAGGCGCGTAAGCGGGTCGATGATCTTGTCGTTCGACAGGTTCACCGACTTCCACCAGCCCTGCGGGCTGTCGATCGACACGGGGCTCGAGCCGCCGCAGATCGCGAGGCCGACGCCACCCTTCGCCTTCTCTTCGTAATAGCGGATGTAGCGGTCGCCCGGCAGGCCGCCCGGCTCGGCATACACCTCCGCGTGCGCGGTGCTGACGATCCGGTTGCGCAGCGTCAGCTGGTTCAGCTGCATGGGTTTGAACAGGTGGGGATAACGCATCGCAGGCGACCTCTGGCGTTCGAATGTCTCGTGTTGCGGGTGTTGTTGTGTTGCTGTGTCGTGATGTCAGCGCATCAGTGCGCGATCGGCGACACTTCGAAGACGCAGTGGTCGTGGTGTTCGGCCGCACACTGCACTTCCTTCGATTGCGCGCGCGGCGCGCCCTTGCCTTCCGGCGTCGTGTCGTTGACCCAGTCCATCGCGCCGGCGAACCAGCCCGCGAACATGTAGCAGAGCTTGCCTTCCTTGCCCGGCTGCTGGAGCACGAACGACGAGTGGCGCAGCTCGATCTTCGCGCGCGCGCTGGCCGGATCGGCCTCGATGATCGAGAACAGGCCCCAGCCGCGTTGCGACAGGCGCTTCAGGTAGTGCTCGAACACGGCCATGCCGGTCAGCCCGTGCAGCTTCGCTTCCTTGTCGCACCAGTGGTATGCGGACTTGTAGCCGGCCTTGTAGAGGATCTCGGCATACGCCTCGACGCCGAGCGCTTCTTCGACGGCGACATGGTTGTTCGTGAAGAAGTGGCGCGGCACGTACAGCATCGGCAGCGCGTCGGTGGTCCAGACGCCGGTATCGGGATCGACGTTGATCGGCAGTTGCGGTTGCATCGTGGTGACTCCGTGAGGAAAAAAGGCCGCGCGGTTCTGGCGCAGGCACGACATCGTCCGCGTGCCCGCGCTGCAAGCGCCGGCACGTCCCGATTGTTCTTGTGTTGAATCGCGGGCGGCGGTTCGGGTCGGCGGGCGCTTACGCGCCCCACACGTCCTTGAACACGCGCACCCAGTTCTCGCCCATGATCTTGCGGATGCGCGACTCCTTCCAGCCGTGGCGTTCCATCGCCGCGGTCAGGTTCGGGAATTCGCCGATCGTGCGGATGCCGTCCGGGTTGATCACCTTGCCGAAGTTCGTCAGCTGGCGATAGCGGCCCTTGTCGTGCGTCAGCATGTCGAAGAATTCCTTCGCGAAATCCTGCGTGAAGTCCGTGCCGATGCCGACCGCGTCTTCGCCGATCAGGTTCACGACGTAGTCGATCGCCTCGATGTAGTCGTCGATGTTCGCCTCGATCCCGCGCTTCAGGAACGGCGCGAACATCGTCACGCCGACGAAGCCGCCGGCGTCGGCGATTTCCTTCAGCTGTGCGTCGCTCTTGTTGCGCGGATGTTCCTTCAGGCCCGACGGCAGGCAGTGCGAGTAGCACACCGGCTTCTTCGAGAACGCGATCGCCTCCGACGACGTGTTGCCGCCCACATGCGACAGGTCGACCATGATGCCGACGCGGTTCATCTCGGTGATCACTTCGCGGCCGAAGTCGGACAGGCCGCCGTCACGCTCGTAGCAGCCCGTGCCGACCAGGTTCTGCGTGTTGTAGCAAAGCTGCACGACGCGCACGCCCATGTCGGCGAACGCCTCGATGTAGCCGAGGTTGTCCTCGAATGCGTGCGCGTTCTGGAAGCCGAGGATGATGCCGGTCTTGCCTTCCTTCTTCGCACGGAAGATGTCGTCGGTCGTGCGCACCAGCGTCAGCAGTTCGCCGTTGTCGCGGATCTTCTTCTTCATCACGCCGATGTTGTCGACGGTCTTGGTGAAGTTCTCCCACACCGACACCGTGCAGTTCGCGGCCGTGATGCCACCCTTGCGCATGTCCTCGAACACCGGCTTCTCGAACTTCGAGATGTTCAGTCCGTCGATGATGATGCTGTCCTGGTGCAGCGTGCTCATATCTGCCTCTCGCTCAAGTCTCTACTTTTGTGGGGGTCGTCGATCAGTAAATCGGGAAGCGCTCGCAGAGCGCGAAAATCTCGCGGCGCACGCGCTGTTCGGTCGCGTGGTCGCCTTCCGGGTTCGCGCGCAGCGCGTCGAACACTTCGAGAATCAGGCGGCCGACCTCGCGGAACTCCGCGACGCCGAAGCCGCGCGTCGTGCCGGCCGGCGTGCCGAGGCGGATGCCCGACGTGACGGTCGGCTTCTCGGTGTCGAACGGAATGCCGTTCTTGTTGCAGGTGATGCCCGCCCGTTCCAGCGCCTGCTCGACCGGCGCGCCCTTCAGGCCCTTCGGACGCAGGTCGACCAGCAGCAGGTGGTTGTCGGTGCCGCCGGTGACGAGGTCCACGCCGCCCGCCTTCAGCACTTCGCCAAGCGCCTGCGCGTTCGCGAGCACGTTGTCGATGTAGGTCTTGAAGTCCGCGTGCAGCACTTCGCCGAACGCGACGGCCTTGCCGGCGATCACGTGCATCAGCGGGCCGCCTTGCAGGCCGGGGAACACGGCCGAGTTGATCTTCTTCGCGATCTCTTCGTCGTTGGTCAGCACGAAGCCACCGCGCGGGCCGCGCAGCGTCTTGTGCGTGGTCGACGTGACGACGTGCGCATGCTCGACCGGGTTCGCATGGCGGCCGGCGGCGATCACGCCCGCGATGTGCGCCATGTCGACCATCAGCTTCGCGCCGACGCTGTCGGCGATCGCACGGAAGCGCGCGAAGTCCAGCGCGCGCGGGTACGCCGAGAAGCCGGCGATGATCAGGTTCGGCTTGTGCTCGTGCGCGAGCGCTTCAACCTGGTCGTAGTCGATACGCATCGTGTCGCGGTTCACGCCGTATTGCACGGCATTGAACCACTTGCCCGACAGCGCCGGCTTGGCGCCGTGCGTCAGGTGGCCGCCGGCGTCCAGCGACATGCCGAGCACGGTGTCGCCCGGCTTCGCCAGCGCGAGCATCACCGACCCGTTCGCCTGCGCGCCCGAGTGCGGCTGCACGTTCGCGTAGCCGGCGTTGAAGATCTGCTTCACGCGCTCGATCGCCAGCGCCTCCACCTCGTCCGCGAATTCGCAGCCGCCGTAGTAACGCTTGCCCGGATAGCCTTCCGCATACTTGTTGGTCAGCACCGAACCCTGCGCCTCCAGCACCGCGCGCGACACGATGTTTTCCGACGCGATCAGCTCGACTTGCGACTGCTGGCGCTCGAGCTCCTTCAGGATGGCGCTGCGCACCGGAGCGTCGCGCTCGGCGAGGGGCTGCGAGAAGAAAGGCTGGGTGTTCGACATAGTGCGTCCGTGACGAAGAATAAAGGGCGTGCAACCGAAGCTCGAGGCCCGCCATACCTGGGCTTCCAGCGCATCCAGTGCAAGGCTGCCGACGGCTCTATTCTTGTCGTTCGGATTTTCGGCGGATTGATGAATTTAGACGCGTTCTTTGCCTTTTCCGCCATGCGCGTCCGTTTTGTACAAGTGACCGGTCGTGCTTTTTCCGATGACGAAGCAAACCGGCGTGTGCGGTTTGTCCACGGACAGGCACTTCGCCGGTGCCTGAGTTGCGCGTCGAGGGTGCAGCGCAGCCCGTTTACGGTGCAGTGCAGCATCCGCCTTCCACCCTTACGACGTATGCAGCTAGGGTTTAGCCGTATGGCACGCTTGTTGCGCTCGCTCACACAATACCGTAGCCCGATCCGTGCCTCTCGGGCCAAAAGCTATTAGAGATTCAAGGAACGCCCCCCATGTCGCCCGACCGCACAGCGTCGCTGTCCCACTTCGCGTTCATGCCTTTACCGAACTTCACGATGATCGCGTTCACCAATGCGATCGAGGTGCTTCGGATGGCGAACTACCTGAGCGGCCAGCCGCTCTATCGCTGGTCGATCATCAGCCCGGAAGGCGGCCCGGTCACGGCGAGCAACGGCCTCACGGTCGACACGGGCCCGGCCGAATGCGTGGGGCAGCCGGATATCGTATTCGTGTGCGGCGGTGTCGACGTGCAACGCGCGACCACGCCCGCCCATCTGTCGACGCTGCGCCGCTTCGCGCGCATGGGACTGCCGCTCGGCAGCCTGTGCACGGGCACCTATGCGCTCGCGAAGTCGGGGCTGCTCGCGGGCTATGCATGCGCGATCCACTGGGAAAACATGTCGGCGCTGAAGGAAGAGTTTCCGGACACGCGCTTCCTGAAGGAACTGTTCGTGGTCGACCGCGACCGCATCACGTGCACGGGCGGCGTCGCGCCGCTCGACATGATGCTGAACCTGATCGCCGCGCGCGTGGGCACCGCGCGCGTCACGCAGATCGCCGAGCAGTTCATCGTCGAACACGTGCGCGACACGAGCGCGCAACAGCGGATGCCGCTCGTCGCGCGGCTCGGCTCGGCGAACAAGTCACTGTTCGAAGTGATCTCGCTGATGGAAAACAACATCGAGGAGCCGCTGTCGCGCGAGGAACTCGCACGACTCGCGAACATGTCGCAGCGCCAGCTGCAGCGGCTGTTCCGCGAGCATCTCGGGATGACGCCCACGCACTATTACCTGACGCTGCGGCTGCGCCGCGCGCGCGAGTTGCTGCTGCAGACCGACATGTCGATCATGCACATCACGATGGCGTGCGGCTTCCAGTCGGCCTGCCACTTCAGCAAGAGCTATCGCGATGCGTTCGGCGTCGCGCCGACGCGCGAGCGCCGCAAGCAGGTCGCGCCGCTCGCGCAGGGCGCGGCGGCTGCCGCACCGGCGTTTCCGGCGCATGTGATTCACGCGTGATGCGGGCGCGGCGCGATAAAGAAGGCGGCCTCGAGGGCCGCCTTTTTGCTGGTGATTACGATCCCCACACCTGCATTTCGTCGAGCGAGTAACCCCACTGCGTCGCCCGCTTCGTGCCGAGCATCCGCACGTAGCGGCCCTGCGCGTTCAGGTTCGGCAGCGTGACGTGACCGTACGACACGCCGTTGTTCGTCGAGTAGACCGTCGTCCAGTTCGCGTTGTCGGTCGACGTCTGGATCTGGTAGACGAGCGCGCCCGCGTCCCAGTAGAGATCGACGCTGCTGATCTTCTTCACCGCGCCGAGATCGACGGAGATCCATTGCGGATCGACGCCCGCGCCTTCCGGCGAATCCCAGCGCGTGCTCGTCGTGTTTCCGTCGAACGCCTTGTCCGCCGTCAGCGATGCGTTGTAGCTCGCCGACGCAGCAGCCGGACGACCTTGCGACAGCAGCATCGGCTGCGCGGCGGCCGGGCCACCGTAGTAGCTCGAGCCGAGCTTCGCCTTGGTCGTGTCCGCATTCACGCCGAACTGCGACAGACTCCAGCGCTGGCCGGTGGTCACGTCGCCCACATAGAGCTGGTAGCCGCCCGCCGTCGTCGACGAGAAGAACACGTAGTTCGTGCCGCTCACCGGCGCCGGATCGGAGTTGTTGCTCATGCAGTCGCTGATCGGCAGCGCGTTCGGCGTCGACGCCGGGTCCGCGGTCTTCGCATAGATCTGGTCGGCACCGCCCGTGTCCTTCCAGCGCGCGTAGAACACCATGCCGTCGCCGCGTACGATCGGATAGTAGGTCTGCAGACCGGCCGGATGATCGAACACCGCCGTCGTGCCGGTCGTGATCGTGCGTTTCATCAGCCCCATGTTCGAGCCGGTGCCCGTCGCGTAGTAGACGGCGCTCGCGTCCGGCGCGAGGAACGGCATCGAGTATTCGGCGCCCACCGGTGCGTTGGTCAGGCTCACGACCGACGTGAACACCGGGCCCGTGCTCGTGTACGACAGCGTGCCCTGCTTCACGTCGCCGTTCTGCTTGAACACGAGCGTCTTGCCGTCGGCGCTGAACTTCGGATCCTCGTTGCGCGTCGCGCCCGTGCTGTTCGTCAGGTTGACCGGCGGCGTGCTGGCGCCGAGCTGCAGCATGAACACGTTCCAGGCGCCATTGCTGATACCCATGAATGCAAGCCACTTGCCGTCGGGGCTGAACACGCCGTTCATCGGATCGGTGATGCCCCAGCTGCTCTTGCTCAACTGCGTGAGCGTGCGGGCCGAAAAGTCGTACAGGAACAGCTGGCTCGTGCCGTCGCCGTACTTGACGTAGCTGTGATAGACGAGCTTGCCGGTCAGTGCGGCGGGAAACGACGCATTGGATTGAGTCGGGGGATTGTTGATGCAGGCCGCTTTAGCGGCGCCGCCGAGCAGGTTGAGCGCGAGGCCGGCGACGAGGCCCGCGACGAGGAACTTCGATTTCACGCTGATTGCTTCCGGGTAAGGTAAGGACGTTGCGCACCCGGTCCCGCACATGGTGCGCGGTCGTCACGGATCCGCCGTCAGGGGGCGTGAAGACCGTATCGATCACGCATCGGGAATAAGGCTTGCGAAGAATGCCGGTTCGCTGGTCTGAAGAAAAGGATCAGAGTCGGCCGAAAACGTGCGTATCAGCGGGTTGCGGATGAACGATTGGGGGCGGGATTGAACGCGGCGGACGCCGTGCTACTCTTTTTTCAGCGACGGCCGTGATCGGCCGGAGGCCAGGCATGAAGCGATATGCGGTGCTCGCACAGACGATTGCCGATTCGATCCGGCGCGGCGACCTGCCGGCAGGCGCACGCATTCCGACCGTGCGCTCGGCATGCAGCGCCTATCGTGTCAGTCCTTCCACCGTGTTTCGCGCGTACTACGCGCTCGAAAGCGAGGGCCTGATCGTCGCGCGCGCGCGTTGCGGTTATTTCGTTGCGAACCTCGATGACAAGCGCGTGCGCGCGGGTCGCGACACACCGCGCAAACCGGCTGCATCGCAGACCGGCGGCGACGATGCGCTGTTCCAGCTGATCGACTCGCTCAAACGCGACGACATCGTGCCGCTGGGTTCCGCGTTCGCCAGCTATTCACTGTTTCCGATGAGCAGCCTGTGGCGATATGCGGCGACGGCCGCCCGCAACATGGACCGCGAGAAACTGCTGGCCGGCCTGCCGCCCGGCAACGAGGCGCTGCGCCGCCAGATTGCGTTGCGGTACCTGAACGCGGGCGCGTCGTTGCCGATGGAAGAAATCGTCATCACGACCGGCGCGGCGGAAGCGCTGACGCTGAGCCTGCAGGCGCTCACGCGCCCTGGCGATCTGGTCGCGATCGAACGCCCTGCCTTCCCCGCGGTGCTGCAAGCCGTGCAGCGGCTGCATCTGAAGGCCATCGAGATTCCGGTTGATCCGCGCACCGGCCTCGATCTCGACGCGCTCGCCGACGTGCTCGACACGCATCCGGTGCGCGCGTGCTGGTTCATGACCTCGTTCCACAACCCGACCGGCGCGACGCTGCCCGACGAGCGCAAGCGCCGGCTGATCGAACTGCTCGCATCGCACCAGGTGCCGCTGATCGAGGACGACGTGTTCGGAGAACTACATTTCGGCCCGACGCCCACGCGCCCCGCGAAACTGTATGACGACAACGGGCTCGTGCTGCATTGCGGTTCGTTCTCGAAGTGCCTCGCCCCCGGTTTCCGGGTCGGCTGGGTCGCCGCCGGACGTTACGTGAAGCAGATCAGGCAGGTGAAGAACGCGAGCGCGCCGGCGGCGGACGTGCCCGCGCAGATGGCCGTGTCCAGCTATCTGCGCAACGGCGCGTACGACCGCTTCCTGCGCAGGCTCCGGCTCAACCTCGCGGCCCACCAGGCGCAGATGCTCGCGGCCGTTCGCGCGTACTTCCCGGCCGACACCGAGGTGTATGCCCCGCGCGGCGGATATTTCCTGTGGATCGAATTGCCGCCGCACGTGGATGCGATGCAGTTGTTCGGCGACGCGATGGAGAATGGGGTCAGCCTCGCGCCCGGGCCGATCTTTTCGATGACGGGCGCCTTTCACCGCTACGTCCGGCTGAACTATGGCCGACCGTGGACCCCTGCCGTCGAGGACGCGATGCGCACCATCGGAAGGCTCGCGGGGCGGCAACAGCAGACGAGGTAGCAACGATCATGCAAGTCCTGCCCAACCGGAAAGTCCGCACGCGCGACACGCTGCGCGGCGCACTGAACCTGCGTGCCGAGCCGCGCGCCACCGTCAGCCAGCGCTGCCGGCAGTGCGGCTTCATGGCGTTCCGCGCCAGCGAGCAGTGCCCCGTCTGCGGACAGGGAGGCTGGCCGTTCGCGCCGCTGCGCCGATCGAACGACGATGCGCCCGCCGCGCAGGCCACGCCCCCGCACCAGGCGCAGCCCGTCCCGACGTGGTCGTCGCGCGTCGCGGCCGCGGTGCGCGGCGCGGCGGTCCAGCGGCCGCGGGCGTCGAGCGCGCCGCTGCTGAGCATCCTGACCCTCGTGATGCTGGTCGGCGGCTATGTGACGTATGACCGGACGTGCCGGGTGGATCCCGTCTGTCGCGGACCGGGCGCGTCGCGCCCGGTGACGGCTTACGCCAGTCTGCATGCGGCTGACGCGCCGACGTTGCCGGTCGGGCCCGCGCCCGCACCCGTCCAGGCAATGCATCCGGCCGAGCGCGCGGCAGTCGACGCCGATCGGCTCGCCGACGCCAATGTCGACACCGACGCCGATCGGTCGAGCAAGGCCGCTCAACCCGGCAATGCGGGCACGCCCCGACACGCGGCAGGACGCCCGATGACGACGCTCGCGCGGCACGCGCCGCCGGTTCACGGACCGGACAGCGCGCGCGGCAGCGGCATTCGCGTCGCCGACTGGAAAGGCGGTGCCACCGCGACGCGACGCGGGCACGCGATACGCCGCGTGACCCTGCATACGCGTCATGGTCGGCGCGCGATGGCGAGCGGGGCCGAAACGGCGATGATCTATCGCGGGCATTGAGCGCGCGGCGCACGGCGACCGCAGCCACGCCCACAACGAAAAACGGGCGGCACCGTCTCCGGTGCCGCCCGCTTCATGCCCGTCGTTCGTGCGTCAGGCCGCCAGCAAGCCGTGCGGATCGATCACGAATTTGCGCGGCGCGCCGCCGTCGAACTTCTTGTAGCCTTCCGGCGCCTGGTCGAGCGAGATCACTTCGACGTTGACGATCTTCGCGATCGGCAGACGGTCGAACAGGATTGCCTGCATCAGGTTGCGGTTGTACTTGAGCACCGGCGTCTGGCCCGTGAAGAACGAGTGCGACTTCGCCCAGCCGAGGCCGAAGCGGATGCTCAGGCTGCCGTGCTGCGCGGCCTTGTCCTTCGCGCCCGGATCGTCCGTCACGTACAGGCCCGGGATGCCGATCGCGCCGGCCGGCCGCGTGATTTCCATCAGCGAGTTCAGCACCGTCGCGGGCGCTTCCTCGGAATGGCCCGACGAACCGTGGCCGTGCGCCTCGAAGCCGACGCAGTCGACCGCGCAATCGATCTCCGGCACGCCGAGGATCTGCTCGATCTGCTCGCCGAGCGACGCGTCCTTCGACAGGTCGACCGTCTCGAAGCCCATCGCCCGTGCGTGCGCGAGGCGTTCCGCGTTCATGTCGCCGACGATCGTCACCGCCGCGCCGAGCAGGCGCGCCGACGCGGCCGCCGCCATGCCGACCGGGCCCGCGCCCGCAATGTAGACCGTCGAGCCCGGCTTCACGCCCGCGCTCACCGCGCCGTGATAGCCGGTCGGAAGAATGTCGGACAGGCAGGTCAGATCGCGAATCTTCGCCATCGCCTGGTCGCGGTCGGGGAATTTCAGCAGGTTGAAGTCCGCGTACGGCACGAGCACGTACTCGGCCTGGCCGCCGATCCAGCCGCCCATGTCGACGTAACCGTAAGCACCGCCGGCACGCGACGGGTTCACGTTCAGGCACACACCCGTATGCGTGTCCTTGCACATCGCGCAGCGGCCGCATGCGACGTTGAACGGCACCGACACGAGATCACCGATCTTCAGCGTCTCGACGTCCGGGCCCACCTCGACCACTTCGCCCGTGATCTCGTGACCGAGCACGAGGCCGACCGGAGCGGTCGTGCGGCCGCGCACCATGTGCTGGTCGGAGCCGCAGATGTTCGTGCTCACCACTTTCAGGATGACACCGTGGCCGATCGCGCGGCCGGTCGGATCGACCATTTTCGGATAATCGATCTTCTGCACTTCGACCTTGCCCGGCCCAAGATAGACGACACCTCGATTGCTGCTCATCGTATTGTCTCCATGTCTCGTTGATGGCGCTGCCGCGCGCCGACGGATGCGGCGCTACGCAACGTGCTGTTCGAGAGTAGTCCCGGAGGTGGGGGCCCCGATGTCTCAAACGCGACATGCGTTTGAACGGTGCCGACATCCATGGCGGAAACACGAAAGTCGGGTCAGGAAAGACGGCCGGAGTGCGCGATCGTGCAAGGCATGGAACGCGTGAGCGCGCGACCCGGCCGATCGGCGCGAGCGGCCCGCCCCGTCGGTCGGGCGCGCGTTACCCGCCCTGATTCTCGCGAACGATCGCGGCGGCCGCCGCTTCCGCGTCGCTCGCCACCCCGTCGTGCACGCGCGTACTGACGGCCGGCGTAGGCGGCTCGCTGTCGAGCGCATGGCCGTCGCGGTTGCGCGTATCGACGGTCGCACGCATCGACAGCCCGACCCGCAGCGGATGCGCGGCCAGATCGCGAGGATCGATCGCGATCACGACCGGCACGCGTTGCACGACCTTGATCCAGTTGCCGGCCGCGTTCTGCGAGGGCAGCATCGAGAACGCGCTGCCGGTGCCGGCCGAGAAGCCCTGCACGCGGCCGCGATAGGTCACGCGCGAGCCGTAGAGATCCGACACGATCTCGACCGGCTGCCCGATGCGCATGTGGCGGATCTGCCCTTCCTTGAAATTTGCCTCGATCCACAACTGGCTGAGCTGCACGATCGACATCAGCGGCACGCCGGGCCCGACCTGCTGGCCGACCTGCACCGAACGTTGACCGATCGTGCCGTCGACCGGCGCGACGATCGTCGTGCGCTTCAGGTTCCGGTACGCGAGCTTGAACTGCGCGGCCGCCTGCACGACGGCCGGGCTTTCGTCGACGGGCAACCGGGTGCCGAGCGCGCGCGCCGCATCGAGCTGCGCCTGTGCGGCCGCGAGATTGGCCTGCGCACCGGCGACCGCCGCGCGCGCGCGCGCCAGCTCCTCCGGCGCGACGATCTCGACCGACGCGCCCGAGCGCGCGGCGAGCGCGCGCTGCGCGAGCGACAGGTCGGCCTGACGCGCGGTCACGGCTTCGACGTACATCGTGTTCGAGATCTTCGCGTTCGCGACCTGCCGCACGGCCTGCACGAGTTGCGCCTTCGCCTGCGCGAACGCGACGGACGCCTCGGTGTCGTCGAGCCGCACCAGCGTCTGCCCGGCACGCACGGCCTGCGTATCGGCGACCAGCACGTCGGTCAGGGTGCCCGGAATCTGCGCCGCGACCTGCACGATGCTGCCTGCGACGTACGCGTCGTCGGTGTCTTCGTAATAGCGGTCATGCAACAGCCAGAACGCGATCCAGACGAGCGCGGCCAGCAGCACGACCGCGAAGAACAGCGTGAAGCGCTTGCGGCGCGTCGCCCGGCGCGCGTCGAGTGCGGGATCGTTCAGGGCAGCCGGCTGCGCGGCGGTATGAAGGTTGTCGTGGTGCATCAGTCGCTTTGCGTAACGATCAGGCGGTCATGCTGGAACAAGGGGATCGGCGGCATGGCCGACGGGCCCGGCGCTGGATTCACTGCCGCCGTGCGCGCGGAAACGGGGGCGCCGCGGGGCGTCGCGCCGCCGGCCGGCGTGCGGGCCGCGTCGTCGCGTCGTGCAGCCGCCGCATTCGATGCTGCGACGACCTGCGGGACGGCCACGCTCCGCGCACGCGCATCGGCCGACGGCCCCGCCACCGACTGGCTGGTGGTCGCCGCGGCGGTCGGTGCGGTCGTGGCGGTCGCAGCCGCCACGGCGGGCGCTGCGGATGTGGCGATCGAAGCACCCCGCTTCGCCGCCCCGCCGCGCGCCCGATGCACGGTCGGCGCCTGCGCGACCGTCGCGCCCGCGTCGAACCCGCCGCCCAGCGCACCGATCAACCCGACACGCAGCGTCCGCTGTCGGCCGAGCAACGCGATCATCTGTGCGCGCTCGTCGATCAACGTGAGATCCGCGACATCGACGTCCTTCTGCATCAGCACGCCGCGCCGATGACGGTCAGTCGCAATCTCCACGATCTTTTGCGCGGCCGCGACCGCGTCCTGCTGCTGCGCGACGAGCGTCTGCGACGTACGCAGAGACGTGACGATCTGCGCGACCTGACCGAGCGCGTCGTCGACGGTCTTGTTGTACAGGCCGATCGCGACGTCGGCCTGCGCGACGTCCGCGCCGAGCTTCGCCTTCAGCCGGCCGCGATCGAACACCGGCAGCGAGATCGCCGGGCCGACGGAGCCGCCAAGCGCGTCGCGCGAGAACAGCGACGCGGGCGTCAGCGCGAACACGCCGCCGAGCGCGACGAGATTCACGTCCGGATAGAACTGCGCGCGTGTCGAATCGGCATTCGCGAACGCGGCCTCGACACGCAGCCGCGCGGCGACGATGTCGGGCCGCCGGCCCAGCAGATCGGCCGGCAGCCGCGCGGGCAGCGCGCCGCCGGCCAATGCGCCGACGCGCGGCCGCTGCAGCGCGAGCCCGCGCTCCGGGCCGCGGCCCGACAGCACACCGAGCTGCAGTTGCGCGAGCTTGATCTGCTCGTCGTTCAGCGCGATCTGCGCGAGCAACTTGCTGCGCTTGATCGATGCGTCGCTCGCGTCGTACGCGTTGTCGAGCCCGCGCGCAGTACGCTCGCGCAGCACGGCCGTCACGCGCTGACTGACCTTCAGCTTCTGCTGCAGCAGATCCTGCGTCGCGTACGCCTGGTCGAGCTGGCAGTACACGGTGACGATCGCGACCGCCAGCGTGAGCCGCACCTGCTCGGCCTCGACCCGCGCCGCTTCACGCAGCGACATCAGGCTCTTCGTCGCCGCGCGGTTCTTGCCCCACAGGTCGAGCTGATAGTTGAGCCCGACGAACACCGACGACGGCGATACGTTCGGATCGCCAAATATCTCGACCGGCACCCGATAGCCGCCGACCGACACGTTGGCGACGTCGTCGCCCGGCTTCGGCATCCGCGCGCGGCTGATCGTTGCGCCGGCCGTGCCCGTCAGCCCCGTCAACGAATCGAACTGCTGAAGCTGCGCCTGCGCGATCCGCAATCGCGCCTGAGCGACCTGCAGGTCGGGATTGTTTTGCGATGCCTCGGCGACCAGCGCGTCGAGCTGCGGATCCTGCAGTTGCTTCACCCAGTCGGGTGCGGGCCACGCACCGTTCACGCCGGGGCCGGCCGTGTGCGCGAGCGCATCGTCGGCCGGCGCGCGCAACGACAGCGACGGCAGGAAGCCCGTCGGCACACATCCGCCCAATGCCATCGCCGCCGCCGCGGCGCCGATCAACGCACCGCCCTTCACGCCACGCGCCAGCGCTGCCGTATTTTCTTTCACACGCCGCATCGTTTCCCTCATCCCTGCTGGACGCGCTGCGCACGCGCGGCCAGACGCGGCCGCGTGCGCTCGAGCGGACCGAGCCGGCCGAACAGGCCGTCCGCGATACCGAACAGGATGCCGGCGAGCTTGTCGCGCTTGTCGCGCTCGACGAGCGCGATCTGCACGACCTGCCACACGGTCAGCAGGTTCGGCACGATCGCCACCGGAAAGCGCAGCCCGTACTGCATCCCGAGCTGCACCGCATTGCGTGCGCTGTAGTAGCGCCGTTGCCACGAGTGATTCATCGACGTCATTTCGAAAGGGCCGAACGCGTGACGCTGCTTCGCGCCGATCCGGTGCGGCAGCACCAGCGACGGCACGACGTAGAGCGGCACGTTGCGCGCGAGCGCGCGGAAGCTGTATTCGGTATCGACGTGATCGATGAACAGCGTCTCGTCGAAGCGGCCGAGCACGTCGAACGCGGCGCGCGACACGACGCAGCCCGACGAGATCAGGAACGCACAGCGCTGCAATTGCGCATCGGGATCGACGCGCAGCCGGCGTAACGCGATCCCGTTGGTCGCCAGCTCGGGCAGGAAGCTGCGCGCGTTCTCGTCGAAGATGCGCGGGCCGGCAAGGAATGCGCGCCCCGCGAGCCCCGCGCAGGCGTCGCGCATCGTCGAAAAGTAACCGGCCGGCACCGACGAATCCTGGTCGAACAGCGCGACCGCATCGACGTTGTCGCGAAACAGCGCCGCGAGCCCCGCGTTGTACGCGCCCGCGACTCCGCCGCGATTGCCGTGATGCAGCAGCGCGATGCCGTCGCGCGCGCACAGTTCGCTTGCGCGCGGATCGGGCTGCGGCGTGTTGTCGACGACGAGCAGCGCGTCGCACGCGTGCCGCCACGTGCCAAGCGCCGCGAGCTGCGCGTCGGTCGGGTGATACAGGATCACGAGTGCGCCGAGTGTCGTCATGCCGCTCTCCTCAATGTCCGAACGAAGCTGCCGCGCCGCGCTTCGGCCGCGTGAGCCACATCATCGCGGCGAGCACGAGGCAGGTCATGCTCGCCATCCAGAACATATCGCCCGTCGCCATCATGTACGCCTGCTGCATCACGACCTGGTGCAGCGTGGATAGCTCGCGTACGCCGTCCACGCCCATCGCGTTCAGCGTGTGCACGAAGCGCTGCGTGTTCGCCGACGCGTGCGTGACCGATTGCGACACGACGTCGTAGTGATAGGTCGCACGGTTGTCCCACAGCGTCACGCTCATTGCGGTGCCGAACGCGGCCGACAGCGTGCGCAGGAAGTTCGACAGGCTCGACGCCGCCGCGAGCCGGTCGTCCGGAATGCGCGACAGCGTCGCGGCGGTCAGCGGAATGAAGAAACACGGCAGCCCGATGCCCTGGATCAGCCCGGGCGCGGCGATCTGCGCGAACGTCATCTTCAGCGTGAAATGCGCATCCCATGCGAGCACGGCCGCGAACACGAGGAAGCCGAAGGTCGCGAGCACGCGCGCGTCGAAACGGTGCGCGTGCAGGCCGACGAGAATCGAGAACACGAGCGCGAGCACGCCGAGCGACGCGGTGGCGAGCCCCGCGTGGAATGCGTTGTAGCCCATCACCGCCTGCATCCACAGCGGGAACACGACACCCACCACCGAGAAGCTCATCATCCCGAGCGAGATGATCAGCACGCAGAACGAGAACGTGCGATCGCGAAACAGGCTCAGGTCGACGACCGGATGGGCCTCGCCCGCCTCCCAGATCAGCAGCGACACGATCGCGAGCCCCGCGACCACCGCGAGCGTGACGATCAGCGGCGAATCGAACCAGCCCTTGTCGTGGCCGAGATCGAGCATCGCCTGCAGCGCACCGACGCCGATCACGAGCAGCACGATGCCCGGCACGTCGATCGGGCCGGCCTCACCACGCTGCGCGTCGGGGCGCAGCATCGCGGTGCAGACCGCGAACGAGAACAGCCCGATCGGCAAATTGATCAGGAAAATCCACGGCCACGAGAAGCTGTCGACGATCCAGCCACCGACCACCGGCCCGAAGATCGGCGCGAGCAGCACCGTCATCGCCCATAGCGCGAGCGCGACGGTGCGCCTGTCCGGCGGGAACGTGCGCAGCAGGATCGTCTGCGACAGCGGCACCATCGGCCCCGAGCACAGCCCCTGCAGCGCGCGGCAGACCACCAGCACGTGCAGGTCGCGCGCGAGGCCGCACAGCAGCGACGTCAGCGTGAACAGCAGCACCGCGCCGACGAACAGCCGCAGCTCGCCGACGCGCCGCGCGAGCCAGCCGGTCAGCGGCACCGCGATCGCGGCCGCGACCGAATACGAGCTGATCACCCACGTACCCTGGCTGTTCGAGACGCCGAGACTGCCCGAGATCGCGGGCACCGCGACGTTGGTGACGGTCGAGTCGAGCACTTCGATGAAGGTCGCGAGCGACAGCGCGAACGTCAGCAGCGCGAGCCGGGCGCCGCGCACCGGCGGCGCAACGGGTGCGGGTTCGCTCGCGTCGAAGGCGGCGGGCGTGTCCTGAAGCGGCGATGCCGTGCTCATGCGCCCGCCAACGCGACAACGGGCGGCAAGATCGCGCGTCCGCGGCTCGGCACGAAGCGCTCGATGTAATCGGCAGCCGTTTCGCAGCCGTCCGGCGCCGCGTTGATCAGCGCACGCGTGCGTTCCGCATGCAAGGACAATTCGGGTTCATCCAGCACGCGCGCGAGCGCCGCACCGAGACGCACGCCGTCGACCGCACCGTCGACGCGCAGGCCGGCGCCGCTTGCCGCGACGCGCTGCGCGTTGTCGAACTGGTCGTGCGCGAACGGTGTCACGACCTGCGGAATTCCGGCTTCGAACGCGAGTGCCGCCGTGCCGATCCCGCCGTGATGCACGAGCGCGCGGCAACGCGGCAGCAGCGTGCGCATCGGCACGAAGCGGCGCACGAGCAGCCGATCGCCGTCCGGCGCCGCATCGTGCGGGCTCAGCAGGATCCCGCGCGCGCCGGTCGCGCGCAGCGCATCCGCCACCGCGCGCGCATACGCCGCATGATCGACGCGTGTCGAACCGGCCGTGAACACGACCGGGGGTTCACCGGCCGCGAGATACGCATCGAGTGCCACATCTTCGTCGGGTGTCGCAATATCGTTGAACAACGGGAAACCGCTTTGCAGGTGATTCGACGGCCAGTCCGGCTGCGGCGGCGCGAACCAGCCGGGAAACAGGCACAGCACGCCGTCGGTCGAATGCAGCCAGCGGCCCAGCACGCGCCGCGCGGGCGCGAGCCCGAGCTCGCGGCGCACCGCGTTGAGCGCGGGGCCGCAGGTGCGATCGAGCACCTGGCGCTCGATCAGCGTCATCAGCGCCGCCTTCACCGGCAGCGGCCAGCGTGCGGGAATCGTCAGGCGCGGGTGCGTCGGCGGGGCATGCGCGGACAGCAGCGTCGACGGCGACACCTGCACCGATACATACGGCGTGCCGTGCAGTTCCTGCATGAAGCGCGCGGAGAATGCCCATAGCGTGCCGACGAGCACCGTATCGCCATCAGCCAATGCGCGCAGCGCGTCGTAGTGCGGGCGCAGCGTCGGTGCGATCACCTGCCACAGCGTGCGAAACGACGTGCGCGAATCCCACAGCGCGGGGTTCGCCATCGCGGCCTCGTATTCGGCCGCGGTGCCGATCGGCACGAACGCGAACCCGCAACGGCGCACGATCGCCTCGAACGGCGCGTGCGTGCAAAACACGACGTCGTGGCCGCGCAGCGCGAGCGCACGCGCGACGCCGAGCAGCGGATGCACGTCGCCCGCCGACCCGATCGCGGTCACGATCACCTTCGCCATCGCGCGCCTCGCGGGGTCAATAGAAGCCGGGGATCAGCGCCGCGACCTCGCGGCGGTATTGCGCGTACGCCGGCCCGAAATACCCGGTCAGCCAGCTTTCCTCGACACGTACCTTGTACGCGAGCGACGCGAACACGAGCGCGACGCCAAGCGCGCCGCGCCACTCTCCGCCGATCAGCGCGGCGCCGACGAGCGCGATCAGGCAGCCCGTATAGATCGGGTGACGCACGAGCGCGTACGGCCCGGTGCGGACGAGTTCATGGTCTTCCTTCAGCGTGACCGACACGCTCCAGTTCGTGCCGAGATGCAGCCGCGCCCACACGGAGAACAGCAGCCCCGCGACGAGCACCGCGAGCCCGCATTGCGCCTGCAGGCCGAAGCGCTGCCAGTCGGGCACGAGTGCCTGCCACGACGGATCGGGCAGGATGATCAGCGCGCCGCCGACGATCAGCGGAATCGACTGCAGCGTGCGCGAGCGCGACGCCTCCTTGCGCACGGTCGTCTTCACGGCCTGCGACGTCGCGATCCAGTAGGCGAGCCACGCGGCCCAGGGAACGACGATGGCGATGGTCTGAACGATATTCACGGCTGGCCTGCCTCGTGTGAAAGAGAATTCGGATGCACCCGGTGTGCCCGGTGCGTGACGTGCTGCGTCATGACGACAGCGCCGGCATCGGCGCGGACACGCATGCGTGTGCGGCGCCGAGCGCGAGGCCCGCGGCGACGGGCGGCGTATCGCAGAAGAAGTCGAGCAGCGCCGCGCGCGTGGTTTCGCGCTGCGCGCGGCCTTCGATGTCGAGGAAATGACCGGCGTCGGGAATCGTCGCGAAGCGCGCGCGCGGCACGTGCGCAGCGAGCTGGCGGACATCGGCCGGCGTCGTGTATTCGTCGCGCTCGCCGTTCAGGAACAGCAACTCGCAGCCGATGTTGGAAAACTCGCTCAGGTAGCGCTCCGGCTGCAGCGACAGGATCTGGTCGACGTGGAACGCGACCTGGTCCTGCTCGTCGCGCGGCAAGCGCGTCAGATAGCGGTAGTTGTAGAGCTTCATGATGCGCGGCAGGTAGCGGCCGACCGTATCGTTCAGCAGCTGCGCGGCCTTCAGGTTCTCGCCGGCCGCGATGTGGTCGCGGGCGCGCGTCACGTAGTCGACCATCGCGTCGTTCAGGAACGGCGAGAACGAGCAGATCGCCGCGCGCCGCACGCTCGGGCAGCCGCGCGCGAGCGCGAACAGCGACGCGACACCGCCCCACGACACAGATACGAGGAACGCCGGCGCGAAGCGTTCGACCAGATGCTGGAGAATCGCGGCCTCGTCGTCCTTGGTCAGAATGAAGCAGCCGGGGTTGTGCTGGCGCGACTGCCCCGCGTACGGCAGGTCGAAGCAGATCGTGTTCATCCGCTCGCCGAGATACTGGACGGTCTGCCCGAACGATGCGGTCGTCGCGAGCGCGCCGTTGACGAGCATCGCCGTGTCGAACGACGGATCGAACACGTTCCGTTCGACGTAGACCTTCAGACCATTCGGTAGCGGGACCACGTGTTTTTCGGTCGGCATCGTCGTTCTCCGGTGGATGCGGCGTCTCGGCGTCGCGGCATGCTGCAGGTGCGCAATGGCGGGCGCCGGCCCTGTCGCGGTCGTTGGCCGCGCCCATTGCCGACGCACCGCGGGAAAAACCCGCGGCGCCGATTCATTCCTTTTGGTTCGGCGCCATACTAATACGGGCAATATTACTTACTCAAGTCATTCCAACGATCCCCTCTACTCCGCCCGGAAATACGCCGGATTCAATTATATTTTGCATTTTTTATGGTAGACGGACACGGTCCCGAGTTAACCGCAATCGTTTGCAGTCGAGCCGACAGACAATCGAGCACCAACACTATTTCCTTTAATTTCAATGCGATATCAAGTTTCAATCGGATGATTGAAACGAATTCCGGGAAATTACCCACGACGAAACCCAAGACTCGAATTTTCGAATTTCCGAAAATCTCACATAGCTCGACATTCTTTCGACGTGTAATAAATCGATTCAATTAACTTTCGCAACCATTGCGCCATCTTTTCGGAAATCGTTTTAAACAAACTTCAAGTTATTTAACCTTCTTTCAACGCGTTTTTCCGCACCTGCACAATCGCGGCGGCAGCGTCTGCTCGCCCAACCGATCGCTCGATTAACCGTCGGACCCTGTTTTTTTGTTGATTGAACGGTCAATAAAAAACCGATAAGCTGTCGACTTCCAGGAACGGCCCGTTCGGGCGAAGGGGATCGCAATGCCGAAGGTCGGAATGCGGGAGATTCGTCGCGCGCAGTTGATCGACGCGACGCTGCGCTCGATCGACGAGGCCGGCCTCCCCGGCACGACGCTCGCATCGGTCGCGCAGCGCGCGAACATCTCGACGGGTATCGTCAGCCATTACTTCGGCGACAAGGACGGCCTGCTCGAAGCCACGATGCGGCACGTGCTGCGCGATCTGTGGGCGGCCACCACGCGCCGTCGCGTCGCGGCACGCAAGGACCCGCGGTCCCGGCTGCGCGCGATCGTCGCCGCGAACTTCGACGACACGCAGGTCAGCGCACCCGTGATGAAGACCTGGCTCGCGTTCTGGTCGCAGAGCATGCACGACGCGATGCTCAAGCGCCTGCAGCACGTCAACACGCGGCGCCTCCATTCGAACCTGTGCGCGGAATTCGCCAAGGCGTTGCCGCGCGCGAAGGCACGGGAAGCCGCCAGCGGCCTCGCCGCGCTGATCGACGGCCTGTGGCTGCGCGGTGCGCTCGCCGGCGGCCCGATCGACACACGGGCTGCACTGAAGCTCGCCCACAATTACATCGACCTGCTCCTCGCGTCAGACTGACGCGTCACGCAGTCGCCCTCAAGGAGATCCTCATGTCCGTATACGGTTTGCAGCGCCTCTACATCGGCGGCGGTTACGTCGACGCCACCAGCGGCAAGACTTTCGACACCTTCGACCCCGCCACCGGCGAACTGCTCGCGCAGGTGCAGCAGGCAAGCGCGGCCGACGTCGACCGCGCGGTCGCATCGGCACAGGAAGGCCAGCGCGAGTGGGCCGCGATGACCGCGATGCAGCGCTCGCGCATCCTGCGCCGCGCCGTCGACCTGCTGCGCGAACGCAACGACGAACTCGCGGCGATCGAGACGCGCGACACCGGCAAGCCGATCGGCGAGACGCTCGCGGTCGACATCGTCACGGGCGCGGACGTGATCGAATACTACGCGGGCCTCGCGACCGCGATCGAGGGGCTGCAGGTGCCGCTGCGCGCCGAGTCGTTCGTGTATACGCGCCGCGAACCGCTCGGCGTGTGCGCGGGCATCGGTGCATGGAACTACCCGATCCAGATCGCGTGCTGGAAGACGGCGCCCGCGCTCGCGGCCGGCAACGCGATGGTGTTCAAGCCGAGCGAAGTCACGCCGCTCACCGCGCTGAAGCTCGCGGAAATCTATACGGAAGCCGGCGTGCCGGCCGGCGTGTTCAACGTCGTGCAGGGTGACGGTTCGGTCGGCGCGCTGCTGACGGGCCATCCGGACATCGCGAAGGTGTCGTTCACCGGCGGCGTCGAGACCGGCAAGAAAGTGATGTCGCTCGCCGGCGCATCGTCGCTGAAGGAAGTGACGATGGAGCTCGGCGGCAAGTCGCCGCTGATCGTGTTCGAGGATGCCGACCTCGACCGCGCCGCCGACATCGCGGTCACCGCCAACTTCTTCAGCTCGGGCCAGGTCTGCACCAACGGCACGCGCGTGTTCGTGCACGGCTCGGTGAAGGACACGTTCACGCAGAAGGTGCTTGAACGCGTGAAGCGCATTCGCGTCGGCAAGCCGACCGACGCCGACACCAACTTCGGCCCGCTCGTGTCGGCCGCGCAGCTCGACAAGGTGCTCGGCTTCATCGAGAGCGGCAAGGCCGAAGGCGCGAAGCTGCTCGCCGGCGGCACGCGCCTGACCGACGGCCACTTCGGCAGCGGCCAGTACGTCGCGCCGACCGTGTTCGGCGACTGCCGCGACGACATGAAGATCGTCCGCGAAGAGATTTTCGGGCCGGTGATGAGCATCCTCGATTTCGCATCGGAAGACGAAGTGATTGCCCGCGCGAACGACACGCACTACGGCCTCGCGGCCGGTGTCGTGACCGAGAACCTGTCGCGCGCGCATCGCACGATCCACCGCCTCGAAGCCGGCATCTGCTGGATCAACACGTGGGGCGAATCGCCGGCCGAGATGCCGGTTGGCGGATACAAGCAATCCGGTGTCGGACGCGAGAACGGCATCACGACGCTCGAGCACTACACTCGAATCAAGTCGGTGCAGGTCGAGCTCGGCCGCTACAACCCGGTGTTTTAAGGATCACGAAAGGAGACTGACCGTCATGACGACACGCGAATACGACTACATCATCTGCGGCGCCGGTTCCGCGGGCAACGTGCTCGCGACGCGCCTGACGGAAGATCCGAACGTCACGGTGCTGCTGCTCGAAGCGGGCGGCCCCGACTACCGCTTCGACTTCCGTACGCAGATGCCGGCGGCACTCGCCTATCCGCTGCAGGGCCGTCGCTACAACTGGGCCTACGAGACCGACCCCGAGCCGCACATGGACAACCGCCGGATGGAATGCGGCCGCGGCAAGGGGCTCGGCGGCTCGTCGCTGATCAACGGGATGTGCTACATCCGCGGCAACGCGCTCGACTACGACAACTGGTCGACGCACAAGGGACTCGAGAACTGGACGTATCTCGACTGCCTGCCGTACTTCAAGAAGGCCGAGACGCGCGACGTCGGCCCGAACGACTATCACGGCGGCGACGGCCCCGTGTCGGTCACGACCAGCAAGCCGGGCGTGAACCCGCTGTTCGAGGCGATGGTCGATGCGGGCGTGCAGGCCGGCTATCCGCGCACCGACGACCTGAACGGCTATCAGCAGGAAGGCTTCGGCCCGATGGACCGCACCGTCACGCCGAAGGGCCGCCGCGCGAGCACCGCGCGCGGCTATCTCGACCAGGCGAAGGTGCGGCCGAACCTCGAGATCGTCACGCACGCGCTCGCCGACCGCATCCTGTTCGACGGCAAGCGCGCATCGGGCGTCACGTACCTGCGCGGCAGCGAGCGCGCGACCGCGCATGCGCGCCGCGAAGTGCTCGTGTGCAGCGGCGCGATCGCGTCGCCGCAGCTGCTGCAGCGCTCGGGCGTCGGCCCCGGCGCGTGGCTGAAGGAACTCGACATCCCCGTCGTGCTCGATCTGCCCGGCGTCGGCCAGAACCTGCAGGATCACCTGGAGATGTACATCCAGTACGAGTGCAAGGAGCCGGTGTCGCTGTATCCGGCGCTCAAGTGGTGGAACCAGCCGAAGATCGGCCTCGAGTGGATGCTGAACGGCACCGGCCTCGGCGCGACCAACCACTTCGAGGCGGGCGGCTTCATCCGCACGCGCGACGACGATCCGTGGCCGAACATCCAGTATCACTTCCTGCCCGTCGCGATCAACTACAACGGCTCGAACGCGATCGAGATGCACGGCTTCCAGGCGCACGTCGGCTCGATGCGTTCGCCGAGCCGCGGCCGCGTGAAACTGCGCTCGCGCGATCCGAACGATCATCCGAGCATCCTGTTCAACTACATGGCCGAATCGCTCGACTGGCGCGAGTTCCGCGATGCGATCCGCGCGACACGCGAGATCATGCGGCAGCCCGCGCTCGACCGCTATCGCGGCCGCGAGCTGAACCCGGGTGCCGACTGCAAGAGCGACAAGGAACTCGACGCGTTCGTGCGGGCCCGCGCGGAAACCGCGTTCCATCCGTCGTGCTCGTGCAAGATGGGTTACGACGACATGGCCGTGGTCGACGAGGAAGGCCGCGTGCACGGGCTCGAAGGGCTGCGTGTGGTCGATGCGTCGATCATGCCGATCATCACGACCGGCAACCTGAACGCGCCGACGATCATGATCGCGGAGAAGATCGCCGACAAGATCCGCGGCCGCACGCCGCTGGCGCGCGTGGACGTGCCTTACTTCGTCGCGAACGGCGCGGCGGCGCGCAATATCGCGAAGGCGGTGCGGCAGCCGGAAACGGCGTAACCGCGCGAGCGCCCTCCCCGGGGCGCAGCAGCAACGCACACGGCTCGCCGCGTTCTCGCCGCGAGCCGTTTTTCATTTCATCGGGCGCTCTCGCCGCCCGTACTGAAGCGCTTGATCGCAGCCACCCTCGGCCGCACGCGTTTCGCGCGCACGATCGGATTCGATCGCGACGTCAGGCTCATCGCGCCGCTCAGACGCTCGAACGCGACATCCTCCTTCATCCCGAAGCGACCGACCGCCGGCCACGCGAGCACTTCATCGAGCCACGCCTGCCACGCGTCGCCATGAAAACGCCGCGCGAACTCGCGCACCATGCCCGGCGCCGCGATCACGATGCCCGCCAGCAGGTAATACGCCCAGAAACTGCCCGCGCCGACGAGCCGGTCGAGTCGGCACACGAACACCGCCGCGAGCAGGCCGTCGACCGACGCGAGATCGGCACGTCGTTCGCGAATCGCGCGCGCGACGAGATTGTGCCGACCACCATACGCGGCAAAGGAAGCCCCTTTTCCGGCAGCCAGCTCCGCGCAGAACATCGCGAGCGCGGCCATCTCGTCGATGCGGGCGGCATCGTCGCGCGGCCCGCAGATGCGCAGCACGATCGCGTCGATGATCGCGCCGGGCCGCGCGGACGGGTCCACGCACGCGGCCACGACTGCCGCCCGTCGTTCTCTCAGGTTCTTCGCGGGCTGTGCTTCGCCGCTCGCGGGTTGTTTTCGGCCGTCGTGCCCGTCGGCGCCGTCGACACCGCCAGGTTCGACGCCGCCGGCAATGCGCTCCAGCGCGGCCCAGCCGTCGGCGGGATCGTCGAAGGCCCACGCATCGACGACACCGTGCGCTGCTTCGAATACTGCGCGCGATCCCGGGCAGCATCGTTCCGCGTGCGCAAGTTGCCGCGTATTCGGCACGTGGATGCACGCGCCGAGCGGCTCGGTCGCGTCGCACGCGCAACCGCCGCCGTCCATTGCCGTCCACGGTGCGAGTTCGTGGAGGACGGCAAGCGCTTCGTGCGGCAGCGTCACGCCCGTGCGCACGCTGGCCGTACGCGACGACCGCGCGGTCGTTGCGCCAGCGTCGTCCGTCGCCACGCAAGCCGCTGCGTTCAGATATTCGATCAGGTACTGCAGCCACGCGGCCGTGCGCAGCCGGTCGGGCGTCGCAGCGCGGGCATCGCCATACTTCGCTGGGTCGGTGAGCATGGGTGGTCCGGAATGGTTCTGGCAAATCGAAATGATTGTTCTATGTCCGTCGACGCAGGCGGCACGGTGCGTCGCGCCGGCCCCCCGCGTGGCCGCCCGCAACGGATCGCGAAGCAGGCGGCCAGCCGGTCGTCACGCGGAACCACGCGACGACGCGAATGCATCGCGAAACCGGCACGCCCGCCGCGCATCGTTGCACGGCCCTCGTCCCTGGCGGGCGCCCGGTTCCGATCGCGCGACGCTTACTGCACGTGGAACTTCGGCGACGTGGCGACCGTGCCGCTGACCGTGCAGTCCGGTGTCAGCACCGCGTTGTTGAACGTCAGTGACGAGTTCGGATCGCTCCACGTCGTCACGACCTTGCTCGGCCCGCAGGCGCCGAGCAGCGAAACGGTCACCTTCGCGTTGTTGATCGACAGCTGCGTCGTACTGTCGGCCTGGCCCGTCCACGGCGATGCGCTGGTCGCGCTGCCGCTGATCAGGCCGCACGTCGCGCCGCCCGTAAACGTCGTCGACGTTATGTTGACGATGCCCGTCGAGGAGATCGTGCCGTTGAACGTCGCGTTGCAGGTTGCGTTGATCGACCCCTTGGCCAGGACAGTGAGGCCCGTCGCGGAGAACGGCTCCCCGTTCGGGTTCATGGCCTGCCCGTCGGCGCGCGAGACGGTCACGGCGAAAGCAGGCGCGGCCGAAACCGCGGTGAATGCCACTGCAGCAACAAGCGATACGATTTTGCGAATGCTCATTTGAACTGCCCCCTCTCTCTTCACAAATGGCGGCATGCCGCCAGGAACGCGACGCCCCGGCCGGATCGGATCGGCCGCTCGGTCGCAGGAAACCGCCGGCGTACGCAATGCACGCCGGACGGCTCAGAACTTGTAGGAAATCCCGACGAAGGTGATCAGCGGATCGGCCTTCAGCCGCGTGCGCGTGGTCGCGAGCGTCGAACCGTCAGCGGCCTTGATCACAAGCGACGAGTAGGTCTTCAGCGGCATGTAGGTCAGCGTCGCCGTCAGCCCCCAGTGCTTGTCGATCGCATAGCTCGCGCCGACGTTGTAGACCGGCGTGAACGACGACGACGCCTTGCCCTCCACCGACGTCGGCCCCGGCTTGCCGGCGCCGGCCGCGAGCACGCTGCCGAGGTTCTCGTTGATGTCCTTCGCGAAGTTGCCGTTCAGTTCGATGTTGCTGAACCAGCTGTAGGCCACGCCGATCCCGACGAACGGGCGGAACTTCGCTGTCGGTGCATTGAAGTAGTACTGCAGAATGATCGTCGGGCTCCATTGCCGCGCATTCTTCACGGCCGGCTGGTTCGACGGATTGTCCATGTTGACGCTGCCGAGCGACCCGGCCGGGCCCGGCGGCCGGATCACGCCGTGCCCGGTCAGCGTGAACTCGGGTGGCACACCGAGCACCGACGTCACCGCGATATGGTCGGTGAAGAAGTGCGTGAGCGTGAGGCCGACCGTGTCGGCGTTGTTGACCGTCAGGCTGGTGCCCGGCGACGTGAACGACCCGGGCAGCCGCAGCGGCCCGTTGATCGGCATGCTCGCGAGATTCGTCGTCAGCCCGTTGGTCGAATCCTGCGGCATGATGTGCAGCCACCCCAGCGTCGCGACATTGTCGCCCGCCTGTTGGGCCGATGCGAACGTCGACACGCCTGCGACGACACTCGCGACAATCAGCTTCTTCATGAAGTCTCCCCCTCATTCCATCCGGGCGCCGCGCAGCCATGTGCGACGCCGCCGTGTCTCCATCCGCGTGTGATCACTGCACGAACGCGCCGACCGTGAAGTACGGATTGCTCGTATTGGCCATGTCGAGGAACCCGAACACGCCGCCCGTGAACACGAACTTGCCGGTCGCCGGCCCGGACGCCTCGTCCGCGTGCACGGTCGTCACGACGCCCGGCACCTTCTGCGTGTAGTCGAGGTTCAGCGCACGCGTGAGCGCGGCCTGGGACGCGTTGAACGGATCGAGCAGCGTCGCCTGCGCACCGACGAGCGCGGTCGCGCGGTAGTTGAACGCGCTGTCGACGCCCGTGTACTCGCCGTTCTCCGAGCCTTGGGTGATGGCCGTCTGCGGGCTCAGGAACGAGATGCCCGATTCGTCGTCCGCGCTCGGCGGCCCCTGCGTGAGGTCCGCGTTCGCGGCACCCGTGCGGATGAAGACCGGCACGAGCTGATTGCGCAGCTTGCCGACGATCAGGATTCCCTTGCCGCCCTTCGCCGGATCGAGTGCGGCGAGCGTCGGCGGAATCTGCGGCTGGTAGTTCAACGACTGGAGCGCCGGTGCGTCCGGGCGCAGCGTGAACGGCTGGTTCACGGTCGCGCTCGATGCGAGCGGCTGCCCGCCGTTCTTCTTGCCGAAGTTGTCAGTCTCGACGTAGCTGCCGTCGGCGTTGATCGTCACCTGCTGGTCGAGCGCCACCGGCTGGAAGTTCTGCGACGGCACCTGGTGGTAGCCGAGCTGGTTGTACGTGCCCGCGATCTTCGTCAGGTCGGTTTCGAGCGACGAGAAGCTGATGAACGGGTAGTACGGGAACGTCGTCTTCGGAATCTTGCCCACGCCGATCACGCCGTCGAACTGGATCGTCGCGCCCGGAATCGCACCGCCCAGCACGCCTTCACCGAGGAACAGGCGCGCCGGCCGGCTCGGGTCGAGGCTCGCGTTCTGCATCCGGAACGTGCACTGGTTCAGCTTCACGGTCGGCAGGCCCGTTTCGTCGGCCAGCGTGCCGTCGACAACGTTGGCCGGCGCCGTGTCGCGCGTCGGCTGCACCGTGCCGGTGGCCGTCGGCACCGGCGATGCGAGGTAGGTCATCCGGTACGTCATCTTCGTCGTGTCGAGCTGCACCTTCACGAGTTCGCCCGAGCCGGAGCCGCCGATGAACACAGTGTTGTAGTCGATCGTCTGCGGACACAGCCTGACCACCGGCGCGGGCGGCGGGTCGCCATCGCCACCGCAGGCGACCAGCACGGGCGCGAGCGACGCCGCGGCCATCCAATTCTTCACATTCATAGGAATCCTCTAGAATTTTTATTCGCCGGCGGCGACGCGTGCGCCGCCGGTGTTCCGTGTTCAGTCCGCCGCTACTGGACGAACGCGCCGACCGTGAAGAACGGGTTGACCTTGTTGTTGTTGACGACCATCGCGTAGATGTTCCCGGCCGTCACGAGCCAGCCGGTGTCGCCCTTGCTGAAGATCGCCACGTTGCCGTTCGCCCCCTTCGCGTTGAAGTCCTGCGACGCCGTGACCTTGATCTTGCCGGGCGTGGCCTGCGTGTAGTCGAGCGCGAACTGCGACGTGACCGACGACGTCTGCGGGTCGATGAACGCCGCGGTGGCGCCCTGGAACAGCGTCGACGTGTAGTTCGCGGCCATTGTCGATACGGCGGTACCGTCGTTGCAACTGCCGGCCTGCGCCAGGAAGAAGGTGCCGTCGAAGGTGCCGGGCAGATCCGGATGCGGGACGTTGTTGTTGAAGCTCGGCCCCGCCGTCGCGATCGCGAACGTCGCGGTGCTGGGTGCCACGACACCGCACGCGGATGCGCTCGTTGCGCCGATGAAACCGCCCTTCAACGAATTGGCCGAGACGGCCGTCGTCCGCGACAGCATCGAAATCCCCACCTCGGCATCGGCGACCGACGCCAGCAGGTTGCTCGCGTCGATATGCGTGTAGCCCACGCGAATCACGACCGGCACCAGAACGCCGTTCAGCTTGCCGACGATCATGATGCCCTTCGCCTGACTCGGCGCGACGATGACGATTGCCGAGCCCTGCCCAGCGAACGGATAGATGAGGGTGCCGCCCGCGTTCGCCACCGCGTGGCTCACGAACACGTTGTCGGACGAGCCGTCCGCGTTCTTGCGCAGCGCCCACGGCGTTCCGGTGGTCTGGCACGAGTAATCGCTGCCTGCCGTGATGGTGCACGAGCCGTCGGCATTGAACGTCTGGTTCCAGTTGACGACGTCGGGTTGCCAGCCGACCGCCCCCGTGCTGCTCTGCGCGCTGCCGCCGACCGGCGACAGGTGGATGCCGAGTTCGTTGTAGTTGCCCGCGACCTTCGAGAAGTCGGTTTCGGTATCGGTGAAGCCGATGAACGGATAGAAATCGAAGGTGCGCGACGGCACGGTGCCAAGCACGATGCCCGGGAACGGCTCGAGACCGGCGAACGCGATCGTTGCGCCCGGAATCCCGCCGCCAACCACCCCGTTGCCGACGAACAGCATCGGCGGATCCGCGCGATTGATCGTCACCGCATACGCGCCGTCGCTCGTCGCGCCGCTGTCGAGCACGAACGCACAGCGGTTCTGCTCGGCGGTCGGCAGATTGGTCGGATGATGGAATGCACCGCTGATCGTCAGGCCCGCGCGCGTGTTGTTGACCTGCCCCGCCGAGGTCGGCACCGACGATTCGATGAACTGCATCTGGTAGGTGAGCTTCGTCGTGTCGAACTTCACCTTCACGTATTCGCCGCTGCCGGCGCCGCCCGTGTAGGTCGTCGTGTAGTCGAGCGAATCCGGACACAGCTTCGTCACGACGGGCGGCGTCGTTTCCGCGCCGCTCGGCCCGCATGCGCTGCCTGAGCACTGCGGCACGTTGATCGGGCCCGGATCGTCGCCGCCGCCGCAACCGGCAACGAACGGCAGCGCCAGCACGGCGCACGACAGGATCGCCTTCCGCCAATCAGGAATGCAAATCATCAACCCCTCCTTTTGAGGTACGACAGGTCTCGTCCGGATGAGCTGCGTGGCCCACCGGTTGGTATCGCGCCGACGCGACGATGCGCGGCACATGACGATGCGCACGATGTGCGCCGCGTTGCCGGTCACGCAAATGCGATCAGGATCGACGCGGCTGGCAAGCGCAATCCGGCGCCACCGTCATGCGGCAAGGCGCCATCGGGGAAATCGAAATGGAATGGGGTGCGTCGCTACCGCGGCAACGCGATGCGATGACGCAGGCAGCGCGCAATGCGCGGCGCGCCCGCATCCGGCGAAAAGCAGGGAAACGGCAGTGCGGCAAGGCCCTCGGATAGGCATGTCATGTATTGGTCTCCGTACGTACGCTTGATTCGTTATCGTGATGCGTCGTTTGTCGAGACTATGATCGGACGATCCGCACAAGTAAATGGATGCAGAGTTCCAAACGTGCCGAACCGCGCGATCCCCGGTGCGAGCAGGGTGTTTGACAGTTTTTCAAACAGCCTTCAATTTATTTGCTCAGACAAATACCGGACCTATATAACGCTCGTTTGAATGTCGGTGCTCCACGTCGCGCAAGGCCCGGCGTGCGAACCGCCGGCGGCACGCACGCATGCTGCGGTGCAACCTCACACGTCGATGATCGCGAGCGTGCCGTGACTGCCCGGCAGCACCGCGTGGCGTAAGCCCGCGGCAGCAAGGTACATCTGCCCGGCTTCGACGACGACCGTTTCCGCGTCGACCTCGAGCATCAGCCTGCCGTCGAGCACCAGCAGCCCTTCGTCGTAGTCGTGCACTTCCGCTTCGTACGGCTGCGCGTCCATGCGCAGCACCTTGATCCGGGCCGGCCCGACTTCGCCGACGATCGTGGATTTCCATGCAACGGCCTGCGCGGCCGCGACGGACTTGAAATCGATCAAGGACATGTGCATCGCTCCGGGACGTGAGAGGAATGCATTATCGCGAGCGCGCCGCATACCGTCCCGGTACGGCCCGACGGCGTTCGAGCGGCACAGTCGGCCTGGTGCCCGCCCCGCTGCCGCGCGCAAGCGTGATCGCCATCCCGTTGCCCGAAAACCGCGCGCATTGTTCGCCCGATTCGAATAAAGCGCCGCTTTATTGAATGACGCACACACATTTTCCGCAAATCCGACACCGGCATCGCATGACCTTTGCGTCGAAATGCATTTCCATCTTCCGATTGCTAATATGGCGGTCCTGCGATCCCGCACCACAACGCCGTTCGACATGACGCTCGTTCGCCATGCCGCACCCGACACCGGCCGCTTCGCAGCGGCGGCACCGGGCACGCGCGGCGCGCAGCGTCGGACCGACCGGCCGTGCCATCCGTGAGCATGCAACCGATCCTTTCCGTCTCCGACCTCTCCAAGACTTACGCGTCCGGCTTCCAGGCGCTGAAGCACGTGACCCTCGACATCCGCCCGGGCGAGATCTTCGCGCTGCTCGGACCGAACGGCGCAGGCAAGACCACGCTGATCGGCTCGATCTGCGGCATCGTCACGCCGACCGAAGGCCGCGTGACCGTCGGCGGGCACGACATCCGCGATCAATACCGCGCCGCCCGCGAAATGATCGGCCTCGTGCCGCAGGAGCTGACGACCGACGCGTTCGAAACCGTCTGGGCGACCGTGTCGTTCAGCCGCGGCCTGTTCGGCAAGGCCCCCGATCCCGCTTACATCGAGAAAACGCTGAAGGCGCTGTCGCTGTGGGACAAGCGCGACAACAAGCTGATGACGCTGTCGGGCGGCATGAAGCGCCGCGTGATGATCGCGAAGGCGCTGTCGCACGAGCCGCGCATCCTGTTCCTCGACGAGCCGACGGCCGGCGTCGACGTCGAGCTGCGCCGCGACATGTGGAAGCTGGTCGACTCGCTGCGCGAAAGCGGCGTGACGATCCTGCTGACCACGCACTACATCGAGGAAGCCGAGGAAATGGCCGACCGGATCGGCATCATCCTCGGCGGCGAGCTCGTGCTCGTCGAAGAGAAGCGCGAGCTGATGCGCAAGCTCGGCAAGAAACAGCTGACGGTGCAGCTCGAGCATCCGCTCGCGACCGTGCCGGGCGAACTCGCCGCGTTCGGGCTCGAACGCGCGGACGACGGCACCGCGCTCGTCTACACGTACGACTCGCAGCGCGACGACGCGAGCATCGCGAAGCTGATCAACGCCCTCGGCTCGGCCGGCATCGGCTTTCGCGACCTGCACACGACGCAGAGCTCGCTCGAGGACATTTTCGTCAGCCTGATCGACAACCGCCGCAACGGCACACAAGGGGCCTGACGCACATGGCGAACTGGAATCTTCACGGCATCCGCGCGATCTACCGCGCCGAAATGGCCCGCACGCGCCGCACGCTGATGCAAAGCATCATCGCGCCGGTGATCTCGACGTCGCTGTATTTCGTCGTGTTCGGCTCCGCGATCGGCTCGCGCATCAGCGACGTGAACGGGATCGGCTACGGGTCGTTCATCGTCCCGGGCCTCGTGATGCTGTCGCTGCTGTCGCAGAGCATCTCGAACGCGTCGTTCGGCATCTACTTCCCGCGCTTCACGGGCACGATCTACGAGATATTGTCCGCGCCCGTGTCGTATTGGGAGATCGTGATCGCGTACGTGGGTGCGGCCGCGTCGAAGTCGTTGCTGCTCGGGTTGATCATCCTCGCGACGGCAGGCCTGTTCGTGCCGCTGCACATCCTGCATCCGTTCTGGATGGTGCTGTTCCTCGTACTGACGTCGATCACCTTCAGCCTGTTCGGCTTCGTGATCGGCATCTGGGCCGACAGCTTCGAGAAGCTGCAGCTCGTGCCGCTCCTGATCATCACGCCGCTCACGTTCCTCGGCGGCAGCTTCTATTCGGTCGACATGCTGCCGCCCGCGTGGCGCATCGTCACACTGTTCAACCCGATCGTCTATCTGATCAGCGGCTTCCGCTGGTCGTTCTACGGGCTGGCCGACGTGCACGTGGGGATCAGCCTCGCGGCCACCTCGCTGTTCCTCGCGATCCTGCTCGCGATCGTCGCGTGGATGTTCCGCACCGGCTACAAGCTGAAGAACTGACGCGCCGCGGGTTGCCCCGGTTCGCGGATCCGGGGCGGCGCTGCTAGACTGGATCGGAAGATCGACTGCCGCCGTCTGCCGCACCGCAACCCGCGGTGCGCGGGCGGTGCGGCTCCCGCCCCCTTCCCTGCGCGAGGATCCCCGATGAGCGCCTCCCGAATCGACGCCGTCCGCGACGGCCTGTTTCGCGCCACGTCCTACGTCGACACGCTGAACCTGAGCTTCAGTCAGTTCTTCGTACGATCGTCGCACGGTGACGTGCTGTGCGTCGAAACGGGCACGCGTTCCAACTTCACGCAACTGAGTGCGGCGCTCGACACCGTCGGCATCGCGCCGTCGATGGTCAGCAACGTGATCGTCCCGCACTTCGAGGCCGACGAAATGGGCGCGCTGCCCGACTTCCTCGCGGCCAATCCGGCGCTCGTCGCGTACGGACATCCGATGTGTACATGGGGGCTTGCCGACGTGTTCGGCGTACGCGCGATTCCGTTGAAGGACGGCGAGCCGACGACGCTCTCGGGCATTGACGTCGTGCCGGTCTTCACGAAGCACGTGCATCAGTGGGACGCGCTCGTCGTGTATCTGCCGGCGTACAAGGCACTGCTGTCGTCGGACATCCTGATGCGCTTCGGCAGGGAGGAGACCGACGACCCGCTGCCGACAATCCTCGACGCGATTACGCGCTCGGACTACCTCCCGTCGCTCGCGCACCTGGCGAGCGCGCTGCGCCGCATCCAGGCGCTCGATCTCGACATCATCCTGCCGATGCACGGCCCGGCGATCACGCATGACATCGCGCGCGTGATCGCCGGTGTGATTGCATATTGCGAGGCGGCCGCGGCGTAACGCACGCGCTGCCGTGTGCGGCCGCCCGTCGTACGTCGCCGGTCAGGCGCCGGTCACGACGAATTCCGCAGCGGCCTTGCTCTGGATCGCGGCCATCACTGCGAGTTCGCGCTTGCTGCGCGGCTCGCCGGATACGACGCCCGTCGCATGCTTGGCCTTCGCGCCGAGCGGGAAGAATACGAACGACGCGCCGGCCGGCGCTTCCGGCTCGGCACGCAGGCGTTTGTTCAGAATCTTCAGGTACTTTTTCTTCGAGACTTCCTTCGTTGCCATGGCGCCCTCCACATGAACGTAATGCTGACCAGCATACCAGTTTTGACCGGGGGCTCCGGCGCGTCGCCGCACGATCGTCCCGTGCTGGAATCGACCGGGTTGCGCGACTCGCCACGCCGGGCCGCGGCCGGTGCCGGTGCCGTCCGCCTCCGGTTTCACGCGGGCGAATCCTCCACTCCGCGCGCCTCGTCCGTTACGCGATGCTGCCCACGGCTGCCACCTCCCCGTCACCGGTCATCAGAATTGTTTGCGCGCGATGTCGATTCGCGCGCATGTCATGCGTCGTAGTGTCGTAACCGATCGTTTTGCCGTCCGCACGGCAGGCCGATTGCGGATGTTCCCTTTCCCGTTCAAGGAGTAGCGACAATGCGCGTCATGGTGATCGTCAAGGCAACGGCCTTTTCCGAATCGGGCACCATGCCCGATACCGAACTGCTGGCCGCAATGGGCCAGTACAACGAGGCACTCGTGAAGGCCGGCGTGATGCTGGCCGGCGAAGGGCTGCACCCGAGTTCGCGCGGCAAGCGCGTGCACTTCTCCGGCAAGGACCGGACCGTCATCGACGGCCCGTTCGCCGAAACCAAGGAACTGATCGCCGGCTACTGGCTGTGGCAGGTGAATTCGATGGAAGAAGCCGTCGAATGGGTCAAGCGCTGCCCGAATCCGATGCCCACCGAATCGGACATCGAGATCCGCCAGGTCTTCTCGCCCGAGGATTTCGGCGAGGCGTTCACGCCGGAGCTGCAGGAACAGGAAGCACGGCTGCGCGCGGAGATGGAAGGCAAGCGGGACGCATAAGGCTGGCCCGGCCGGGGCGCAGCAGCGCAATCGAAGCGGGTGCCCCGGCCGAATCCTCTGCATAAACGGATTGACGGCGCTTCGCCGTGTAACGTAGCATTTTGACACGTTACACGGCGAGGCCTTGTCGTCATGCATTCCCGTTTTGACCGTTTTCGCGCGACGCCACTCGGCGCGCAGCTCGAAGCCCTGATTACGCAGCCCGCGCGCTATCTCGAATTCGCGGCGCTGTCGCGCGTCGGCGTCGCGGCGATCGGCGCGATCCAGCACGAGATCGCGCACAAGTTCCCCGAAATCGAAGCCGATACGACCGCCCGGCAGTTCTGCGGCGCGATGGTCGCCGACGTGATGCGCCGCCACGGGCACGACGTCGTGCAGGCGCGCGGCCGGATCGGCGGCGCGCTGTTCAGCTACGGCGCGGTATTCAGCGCGTTTCCGCTGGTCCTGCCGTTCGCCGACGTCGTCGCCGCGCTGGCCGCGATGCCCGACCGGTTCGCCGCGTATGCCGCTCGCGTTCCCGCCGCGCTGGCCACGCGCCGCCCCGCCGGCACGGGCTTCTCGCTCGTCGAACATGCGTGCCACCTGCGCGACCTCGACGCGGTGTTCGCCGAACGCATCGATGTCGTGCGCACGCACGAACTGCCGGTGATCGCGTCCGTCGACGGGACCGCGCTCGCCGCGCAGCGCGACTACCTCGCACAGCCGCTCGACGGCGCGCTCGCCGCGTTCCGCGCCGGCCGCGCCGCGCTGTGCGCGTCGGCCGCGGCGCTGCAACCGTCCGAACGCCAGCGCTGCGGGCTGCGCGACGGAATCCGCCGGATGTCGCTCGACGAACTCGTGCGCGAGCTGCTCGACCACGATCGCACGCACGCGCTCGAACTCGACGAACTGCTCGCCGAATTCGAATTGCCGCCCCTTCCGTTGCCGAACGCCCAATGAGCCAGCCCGCTCCGCCCGTCGTCTTCGTTCACGGTTTCATCGGCACATTCGACGTGCCCGGATGGCCAGGCCCGCATCTCGCCCCCGACCTGCTCGGTTACGGCATCCATCGCGACGCGCCGTCCGACGCGATCACGCTCGCCGCGCAAGTCGAGCATGTCCGGCAGGCAATCGACACGCACTTAGGCACGCAGCCGGTCGATATCGTCGGTCACTCCGTCGGCGGCGCGATCGCGATGCTGTTCGCCCACGCGCATCCAGCGCGCGTGCGCCGGATCGTCAACGTCGAAGGCAACTTCACGCTCGACGATGCGTTCTGGTCGGCGTCGGTCGGCCGCATGTCGGCCGCGCAAGCCGACGCGATGCTCGACGGCTTGCGCGGCGATCCGTTCGGCTGGCTGCGCGGCTCGATCAACGATCCGTCGCCACGCCAGCTCGACGACGCGCGCCGCTGGCTCGCGCATCAGCCGGCGTCGACGCTGCGCGCGACGGGACGCTCGGTCGTCGCGACGACGGGCGACCCCGATTATCTGCAGGCGCTCGCCGAAGTATTCGAGCGCCATCCGGTGTGGCTCGTCGCGGGCGAACGCTCGCGTGCGGGCTGGCACGTGCCGGACTGGGCGCTCGTGCGCTGTGCGGGCTTCGAAACGATCGCCGGCTGCGGGCACCTGATGCCGGCCGAGCAGCCTGGCGCGTTCCTGGAGGCGCTCGCACGCTGTCTCGGCTGACGCGAACGGCCCCGGCCGCGCGCCCGCCACCTGACAATCCGTAGGTTTCGCCGAAATTTGGCTGAAAGGGACGGTTGCTAGAGTCGCCGAACGGGGTTTTCCCGATGCGAGGGCTCCATGAATCTGGTACGCGCGTTCTGGCTACTACTGCTGCTCGCCGCCGCGGGCCCGGCCCTCGCCTATCAGGCGCGGGTCGTCGCGATTCCGAGTGCCGCGATGAACCAGACGCTGAAGGCGACCGTCGTGCTGCCCGACGACTACGCACGCCTGCGCCACGGCCCGGAACGCGGCGTCGAGCGCTTTCCGGTCGTCTACCTGTTGCACGGCTCCGGCGGCGACCACACCGACTGGACCGCGAACACGCACATCGCGGCACTGGCCGATCGCTACCGCGTGATCCTCGTGATGCCCGACGGCGGACACGAAAGCTGGTACATCGACAGTCCGTTCGACTCGGGCAGCCGCTACGAAACCTTCGTCGGCGACGAAGTCGTGTCGTATGTCGACATGCACTTCAGAACGATCGCAACCAAGGGCGCGCGCGCCATCACCGGGCTCAGCATGGGCGGCTTCGGCGCGCTGCGCATCGCGCTCGACCGGTCCGACACGTTCGGCGCGGTCGGCAGCATCAGCGGCGCGGTCGATCCGCGCTGCTGCGAGGACGAACCGGGCATCGACCACGTATTCGGCGACCCCGGCCGCCATCCGTCATTCTGGAACCGCAACGCGATCGTCGAAAACGCGCGCGCGTTCGTCCGCGCACATCTGGACCTGACGATCGACTGCGGCCGCGACGACTCGTTCGTCGGCTCGAACCGCACGCTGCATCAACGACTCGTCGCGCTCGGCGTGCCGCACGACTATGCGGAGCGTCCGGGCGGACATACATGGGACTACTGGGCACACGCGATCCGCTACCAGATGCAGTTCTTCGCGACGTCGTTCCAGCACGGCGGTTACGCGTAGCATCCGGCAGGCGCGACACGGGCGTGTCGCATTTCTCACTCAGCCATACGCGCAAGTGAAGGTAGAAGCCGCGAGTCGAGTTCAGTTGCCGTGCGCCGCGTCGGCCCCCACCACGCGATCGAAGAACTCCTGCGCACGCGCCAGTTCGTCGAGCGCGCGATCGAGGCGCGACATCGCACGTGCATATTCGGCCGACGAGACTTCGTCTTCGCTTTCGCCGCGCACCGCGCGAAACGCCTGATCGACGTTGCGCGTCGCTTCGACGAAGCGTTGCGCCGCTTGGGCTTCCCGCGAACAGATGTGGATCGACATCGACACGTCTCCCTCAGGATTGCAGTGTGAAGCAAGCCGACGCCCAGCGTGCGTGGTGCGCATGTCAGCGGCGTGAACGACGGCGAGCAGCCTGTCGGGTGCACGAGCCACCGCGCAGCACGCTTCGTGGCGATTGTCTCGCGACGCTTGTCGATCTGCCACGGCGAATTTGCAACACATTCTTGCGCGCGCCGCGATGGCGGCCACACGCATGCGTGTCGTTGCACGCGCATTCAGCGGTCCCGCTTCACGTCACGCACCGCACCTGCGCGGCGCGAACGTCATGCACGCCCGATATGCGGATGCGCGAGACCGCCGAACGCGGCCGCTTCGCCGGGCGACAGATCGAACAGATCGCCGGTGAGCCCGCTCGGATGCTCGGCCGTGGGCCGGCTGCGCAGTCGCGCGACGTGCGTTGGCGCGACGTAGGCGGCCGCCGTTTCGATCGGCGGCACGTCGAACAGGTCGCGCGTGACGCCACGCACGGCATCCGTCGGCGAACGGCCGCGCAAGCGCGCGACCAGTTCGACGAAGCGATCGAAATCGCCGGCGCGCGTCGCCTTGTTCACCTCGGCGAGATCGCGCGCCTTCAGCACGCACGGCTGCGCGAGTCGCACGAAATACGGTGCTTCGAGTTCGACCGACAGCGCAAGCGGATAGCTCTTGCCAGTTTGCTCCTTCGCGCGCCCGATGCAATCGACCACGGCCGCGCCCTGCGCGACGCCGAGCGGCTTGCCCGTGCTCACGCTGCGCAGGTGGTCGGGGAACACGCGCAGTTGCGTGCCGACTGTAAGTGCGGTGGACGATGCGCAGACGAGTGCGTAGTGCTGTTCGCGGCGCCGGCCCGACGGCAGCGTCGAGCGGCTCGCGATGAAGGTGTGCGCCGGCAGCGGCCGCACCTGGCCGCTTGCGTCGACCCATGCATTCCACAGCAGCGCGTCCTCGCGCCTGCGCTCGCCGGGCCGCGTGCGCGACGCGACCGGCGAAAACAGTGCGAGCAGCGAACCCGTGCGATGCGCGGCGACTTGCGCGCTGCTGCCGAGCGGCTGGTTGATCCCCCACAGAAAACGCCCGCCCCCGAGCCGGCGCTCCCATTCCTTGCGGAGCACGACGGTCGGCAGTTCCTCGCCGGACTCGGTACCGATCTTCGTCCAGCAGAACGTGGGAGGGAGGTGTTTCAGTGTCATCAACTTTCTCGGGATACAGCCTCGCTGGTGACAGCAAGCCCATTCAACAACCGTAACTGTATAGGTATAATGCATCGCATGGAAGCCCCGGACCACGATTTTCCTGTACAAGACCTGTTGCGCCGTCTGATGGCGGACACGCGCTCGTCCAGCGAAATTGCAAGGCTTTCCGGCGTCAGCCAGCCGACCGTGTCGCGCCTTCGGCTGTCGAACGGGCATCGGCTGCGACGTAGCGCGCCATTCAATAAGCTATGCAGTTTCTACGGCGTCGATACCGGCCCGGCGCGCCGCCGGTACAACGACCTGCTGCGCGACGCGATCGTCGACGCGTGGGACGGCTCCGACGAGCACGGGCGGGCGCTGCTGGTCGTGATTCAGGGGTTGAAGGATCTGCAGGCGAAGGCCGACGACGGCTGACCCTCACAGGCGTTCATGAATGGATGCAAGACTGAAAGCATCCAGCGAGCGGGCGATGGCGAACACGATTCGTCATCGCCCGTTTTGCATTGGACGACGCGGCGCGAAGCGGCGGCAGACGCGCCGCCAGCACACCACGCGCCCCGCATCGACGACGCCTCAAATATTTTTTACTCACAGTTAAAAAAGTTTGACACGCCGTTTTCACTGAGATAACTTTTGCGCAAGCTTCCGGAAAGCAAACGCGAACCGGCAAGCCATCACGATGCGTGGCGCGGCCGAAACCGCCAATCCGTTTCATTCCGTCGCCGCACGCGCATCGCGTCGTGTTTTTCCGCAGCGCAGCACCGCAGCTCGCAACATCCCCGTCTCATCGAATGATGTCGTTCCGCCTCACCTGGAAGGACGCGCGGCATGCGCACATTTACTTTGCAGTCCTGTATGACATGCAGGCCGAAGTCACGGCTTTCCGGCCGGCGCATGTCGTCGGTGATGTCCCGATGGTGCGGTTTCCTTTTCGTTGCATGCAGTAATCGGCCCGGCCCGCAGGGGGCGTATCGCGGAACGGTCGTATCCACACAATCAAAAGAACGAGGTCGGCAATGCAATTTCATTTCAGAGGATCGCGCCGCGCATGGCTACCCGCGCTCGTTGCAGCCGCGACGCTCGCCGCGTGCGGCGGAGATGACGGCGGCAGCGTGGCGGGCGTGTCCGCGCTCGCGCAAGGTCAAGGGCAAAACCAGGATCAGCAGGGTGACAATGCACAAGGGCGCGTGTCGCCGTCCGGCGTCCCGTACGCGAATCTGGCCAGCGGCGGGCGCTACAAGCCGGTGATCACCAACGGTCAGGTACAGCCGTCGCTATCCGGCGGCACGATCGAGGAAAACGCGTGGGTCGACACGCCCGTCGACTCCGACGGCGACGGCACGCGCGACCGCATTCACGTGCGCATCGTGCGTCCGTCGGAAACCGCCAGCGGCGCACGCACGCCGGTCATCGTGCTCGCAAGCCCGTACTATGCGGGGCTCGCCGACAGCCCGAACCACGACGTCGACGTCGAACTCGACGGCACCCCGCATCCGGCCGCCACGGCGGCCGCGGCAGCCACCGGCGCCTCGGCGCGCATCATGGCCGCGGTGCCGCAGACGCGCATGCTGCAGCAGCTCGAGGCGGCCGCGGCCGGCCGTTCGTGGATCGAGGGCTACTTCATTCCGCGCGGCTTCACGATCGTCTATGCGGATTCGCTCGGCACCGCCGGTTCCGACGGCTGCCCGACGATCCTCACGCGCGACGAATCCGTCGCGATGGCGTCGGTGATCCGCTGGCTCGGCCGCGATGCCGCCGCGAAGGATGCGAGCGGCAAGCCGATCGTCGCGAACTGGTCGACGGGCCACGTCGGCATGTACGGCGTGTCGTACGACGGCACGCTGCCGAAGATGGTCGCAAGCCTGCGCACGCGCGGGCTCGACGCGATCGTGCCGATCGCCGGCCTGTCGAACATGTACGGCTACTACCGCTCGGGCGGGCTCGTGCGCGCGCCGGAGGGCTATCAGGGCGAGGACGTCGACGTCTATATCAAGGCACTCCTGACGAACGCGCATCCGGAGCGCTGCACGCACCTGATCGACGAGGCGTTGCAGCAGGAAGACCGCAAGACGGGTGACTATTCGCCGTTCTGGGCCGCGCGCGACATTCCGACCGCGCACGCGGTCGCGCCGGCACTCGTCGCACAGGGGCTGACCGACGACAACGTTCGCGTCGACCAGTCGACGTCATGGTATCTGGCGATGCGGCGCCAGGGCGTGCCGACGCAACTGTGGCTGCATCGCCTGAAGCACACCGACCCGACCCGCGTGCCGGCGATGGCCGATGCGTGGACTGCCGAGGTGAACCGCTGGTTCACGCGCTACCTGATCGGCGTCGACAACGGCGTCGAACGCGATCCGCGCGCGGTGGTCGAGCAGGCCGACGGCACGCTGCTGAAGGAAGCCGACTGGGCCGCGCGGCACGCCACGCCGGTCGCGTACTTCGCGGGCGGTGACGGCACAGGCACCGGCACGCTGTTGCGGCTGCCGAGCGGCGGTCCGCTCGCGGGCTTCACCGACGATGCGTCGATCCCCGCGCTCACGCTGGCGAACGCCGCGACCGGCGAGCATCGCAGCCGCTTCGAGACGGCGCCGTTCGCGGCTGCGACGCGCCTGTCCGGCACCGCGACCGCACGCGTGCGGCTGACCTTCACCGGCGTCGCGAACGTGACGGCACTGCTGGTCGACCGCGCACCGGATGGGTCGGCCACGATCGTCACGCGGGCATGGACCGATCCGCGCAATCGCGTGTCGGACTGGTTCTCGCAGCCCGTACTCCCGGGGATGCCGTATGACCTGAAGCTGACGTTCATGCCGCGCGACTACATGCTCGCAGCGGGTCACAAGCTCGGCCTCGTCGTGCTGTCGAGCGACAACGAGGCGACACTGCGGCCGACGCCGGGCACGGGTCTCGCGCTCGATCCGGCAGGCACGTCCGTGACGGTGCCGCTGGTTTCGTCCTGAGCCGGCGCGGTCTGGCACGACTGACCGCCACGCGCATGCGATCGGGCGCGATCGCATGCGCATGACGCCGGGTGACACGCATCGAAGGCGCCGCGCGACGATGCTTCACCGTCGCACGGCGCCGTTCTTCGTCGGCCACGCGATCGCGTCAGCCATGCGACGCCCCGCACGACGAAAGGCTCGCTCGACGGCGAGGCCGGCGAGCACGCCGTAGCAGCCGTCGAGTGCGCCAGCGTTGGTCACGGTGTCGATGTGCGAGCCCATCATCAGCGGCCGCTCGCTGCCGTCGCCGGAGGCGGAACGCAACGTGCCCAAAATGTTGCCGATCCGATCGACCTGAACGTCGAGGTCAAGGTCTCGCATCCATTCGACGACGAGCTCGCGCCCGGCCCGCTCGTCGTCCGTCAGCGCGATGCGCGTCAGGCCGATAGCCGGACTTGATGGAGTGAAATGCCATTTCAGCAGGATCGATATTTCGGCGCTGCATTCGCGGCCACGACGCAAGGTTCTCTCGTCCTGGCGGGCCGGTTCATCTTCGTGCCGGTGCGTCCTTCATCCCTTCCGCGCGCGGCGGCGGCACCGCTCACACCGGCGTCAGCACCGGCTCTCCCGCGAAATGCCGCGCGGCGTTGTCGAGAAACTGCTGGACCGAACGATCGAGCGCCTCCGGCGACCAGCCGCCCATGTGCGGCGTCAGCACGATATTGTCGAGCGCCGTGAGCGCGCGCGGCGGCTCCGGCTCGCCTTCGTACACGTCGAGCCCGGCGCCCGAGATGCGCCGTTCGCGCAGCGCATCTGCCAACGCAGCGGTATCGACAACGCTGCCGCGCGACACGTTGACGAGAAACCCGCCCGGGCCGAGCGCGTCGAGCACCGTGCGGTCGATCAGATGATGCGTGCCCGCGCCGCCCGGCGTCGCGACGATCAGGAAATCGGCCCATTGCGCGAGCGCCTCGACACGATCGAAATAGCGATACGGAACATCCTTCGCGGAACGGTTGTGATAACCGATCTCGATGTCGAAGCCGGCCGCGCGCCGCGCACACTTCTCGCCGATCTTGCCGAGCCCGACGATACCGAGCTTCTTGCCCGACACGTTCGGCGGCATCGGCAGCGCGTCGCGCCATACGCCGGCGCGGGTGTTCGCATCGAGTTGCACGACGTTGCGCACGGCCGCCAGCAGCAGCGCGAACGCATGATCGGCGACGCAATCGTCGTTGGTGCCCGCGCCTGTCACCACGGTGATGCCGCGCGCCTTCGCATGCGCGACATCGATGTGCTCGTAGCCCGCGCCGAGCGCGCTGACGAACGTGAGCTGCGGCAGACGATCGATTTCGGCGGCAGTCAGGCCCGTGCTGCCGTTGGTCAACACCGCGCGGATCGTGCTGCCGTGTTCGGCGATCGCGCGCTCGCGTTCATCGGCGAGCGGTGCATGATGGACGTCGTACGACGCGGCGATCTGGCGGTGCGCGTCGCCGCGCAGCGCGATAAGGACCAGCAGCTCAGGCTTCATGTCAGCAAATGTCCGCAGGCGGGGGAATGCGTTCCAGTTTAACAACGGCGCGTGACGCGCGCGGGTTATCCCCACGCGCGCTGTGGACGTGCCGCCGCACATGGTTTGCCAAAGCCGACTCAGTCAAGTAACTTTCGGCGTACGTCCCCGTTCTGGAGAATGGCCCCGATGAAGCTCGCCCTGCCCGCCCGAATCCTGGGCCTCGCGTTCGCCGCCGCTGTCGTGGCACCCGGCGCGCACGCCGACACGCCCGTCGTGGTGTCGTCGAAGATCGACACCGAAGGCAACCTGCTCGGCAACGTCATCGCACAGGTGCTGAAGTCCCATGGCATCCCCGTCACCGAAAAGATCGCGCTCGGCACGACGCCGATCGTGCGCAAGGCGCTCACGAGCGGCGAGATCGACATCTACCCCGAATACACGGGCAACGCCGCGTTCTTCTTCAACAAGGCCGACGATCCCCTCTGGAAGAACGCGAGCCAGGGCTACGACACCGCGAAGAAGCTCGACTATGCCGCCAACCATCTCGTCTGGCTCGCGCCGGCGCCCGCGAACAACACGTGGGGCGTCGCCGTGCTCGCGCCGGTCGCGCAAGCGCAGCACCTGAAGACTTTCTCGGATTTCGGCAAGTGGATCGCGGGTGGCGGCAAGCTGAAGCTCGCGGCGTCGGCCGAATTCGTGAACAGCGCGTCCGCGCTGCCGTCGTTCGAGAAGGCCTACGGCTTCAAGCTGAAACCGGATCAGCTCGTCGTGCTGTCGGGCGGCGACACGGCCGCGACGATCAAGGCCGCCGCGAACCAGACCGACGGCGTGAACGCGGCGATGGTGTACGGCACCGACGGCGGGATCGCATCGAGCGGCCTCGTCGTGCTCGACGACGACAAGCACGTGCAGCCCGTCTATGCGCCGACGCCGGTGATTCGCGAAGTCGTGCTCAAAGCACATCCGCAAATCGCCGAGTACCTGAAGCCGGTGTTCGCAAGCCTCGACCTGAAGACGCTGCAAATGCTAAACGCGCGCATCCAGATCAACGGCGAACCGGCCGCCGGCGTGGCAAAGAGCTACCTGAAGTCGAAAGGCTTCGTCAAGTGACGGGTCGCGCGGTGGCGTCCGCGCGACGCATCGCGCTGGATAAAGTCGGCATCCTGATCGGTGTCCTGACGATCGTCGCGGTGTTCGGCATGCCGTTCATGGTGCTTCGGCCGAACCGGATCGCGGCCGGCACGGGGCTGTCGGCGTTCGCCGCGCTGCCCGCGATGCAGGGGGCCGTGCTCGCCGCGTTGTGGGTCGTCGGCGCGTTGTGGGCGATGACGGCGAGCCGCCCCGCATGGCGGCTCGCGGCGGGCTGCACATGGCTCGCGACGCTCGCCTACGCGGTCGGCGCCGCGGCGACGCACGTCGTCGCACCCGACGACGTGCTCGCGCGCGTGTCGCCCGCGGCAGGCGTCTGGCTGTTGCTGTTCGCCTGGGCGGTGCTGGTCGCCGACGCACTCGCGCGGCTCGCATTCGGCCCGTGGCGCCGCCTCGTCGCACTCGTCGTCGCTATCGCGGCGATATCGGTACCGCTTGCGACCGGCTGGTGGGACGGCCTGTCCGTGATGCGCGAATACGCGGTGCGCAGCGACGACTTCTGGCGCGAAGCAATCCGGCACGTGTCGCTCGCGGGCGGATCGGTCGCGGCCGCGCTTGTCGCGGGCCTGCCGCTCGGCATCGCGTGTGCGCGGGTCGCACCGGTGCGCACCGTCGTGATGCCGGTGCTCAATATCGTGCAGACGATCCCGAGTATCGCGATGTACGGGCTGATGATGGCACCGCTCGGCCTGCTCGCCGCGCACGTGCCGCTCGCGGCCGCGCTCGGCATCCGCGGGATCGGTGTCGCGCCGGCCGTGCTCGCGCTGTTTCTCTACTCGCTGCTGCCGATCGCGTCGAGCGTCGTGGTCGGGCTCGAGCAGGTGCCGCCGCATGTGACCGAAGCGGCTCGCGCGATGGGCATGACGCGCGCGCAGCGGCTGCTGCGCGTCGATCTCGTGCTCGCATTGCCGGTGATTCTGAGCGGCGTGCGCATCGTGCTCGTGCAGAACATCGGGCTGACCGCGGTCGCCGCGCTGATCGGCGGCGGCGGTTTCGGTACCTTCATCTTCCAGGGGATCGGGCAATCGGCCGCCGATCTCGTACTGCTCGGCGCGATCCCGACGATCGCGCTCGCACTGGCGGCCGCCGTCGTGTTCGAAGCCGCGACCACGCTTGCGAAGGGACGTACCGCATGATCGAGATCGAACGCATCGGCAAACGCTTCGGCGACGTCGTCGCCGTCGACGACGTATCGCTGACGATGAAGCAAGGCACGATCACCGCGCTCGTCGGCGCATCGGGCAGCGGCAAGTCGACGCTGCTGCGGATGATCAACCGGCTGATCGCGCCGACCGCCGGCACGATCCGCATCGACGGCGTCGACACCGCGAGCGTGCCGCCCGAGCAGTTGCGGCGGCGCATTGGCTACGTGATCCAGGGGCACGGCCTGTTTCCGCACTGGAGCGTCGCGCGCAACATCGCGACCGTGCCGCGCCTGCTCGGCTGGCCGGCCGAGCGCATCGACGCGCGCGTGCGCGAACTGCTCGACCTGTTTCATCTTGCTCCGTCCGAGTTCGCGGACAAGCTGCCGCATGAACTGTCGGGCGGCCAGCAGCAGCGCGTCGGCGTCGCGCGTGCGCTCGCGGCCGAGCCCGCGATGCTGCTGATGGACGAGCCGTTCGGCGCGCTCGATCCGATCATCCGCAACAAGGCGCAGGACGACCTGTACGCGCTGCAGCGCCGCCTCGGCATCACGGTCGTGATCGTCACGCACGATATCGAGGAAGCGCTGAAGCTCGGCGACACGATCGCGGTGATGGACGGCGGACGGCTGCTGCAGGTCGCGCCGCCGGCCGAGATTCTCGGCAAGCCGGCCGCGGGTGTCGTCGAGCAGCTCGTCGCCGGCGTCGACCGGCCGCTGCGCCTGCTCGCGCTGACGCCGATCGACGCGGTGGCCGAACCCGGCCATGCCGACGGCGAACCGATCGCCGCGACGCGCACGCTGCGCGACGCGGTGTCCGAGCTGCTGTGGCGCGGAGCGGACGCCTTGCCGGTCGACGACGGCAACGGGCGCGCTGCGCGCCGCATCACCCTCGATGCGATCCGCGCGCATGCGAGGAAGCCCGCATGACGATGAAGCCCGCGCGTTCGACCCTGCCGCGGCGGTTTCCTGCGTATGTCGCGCGTGCGGCCGCCCTTGCGCTGCTGCTCGTGCTGCTGCGCCCCGCATGGCTGCAGGGCGTGTTCGCGCCGTTCGCGGACAACGGCGCGCCGGTCATCTACGATCGTGCGAGCCTGCTCGACCTCACGCTCGCGCATCTCGGCACCGTCGCGCTGTCGAGCCTGATCGGCACGCTGGTCGCGGTCGCGGCCGGCATCGCGGTCACGCGTCCGGCCGGCGCGGATTTCCTGCCGGTCGCGCGCAGCGTCGTCGACATCGGCCAGACCTTTCCGCCGGTGGCAGTGCTTGCGCTCGCGGTGCCGGCCGTTGGCTTCGGGCTGAAACCCGTGCTGATCGCGCTCGTGTTGTACGGTCTCCTGCCGATTTTCGAGAGCACGATCGCGGGGCTCGAAGACGTGCCGCGCGACGTCGTCGACGCCGCGCGCGGGATGGGGATGAGCGGCTGGCAGCAATTGGTGTCGGTCGAGCTGCCGCTCGCGTTTCCGGTGATCGTGAACGGGATCCGGCTCGCGGTCGTGATCAATCTCGGCACCGCGACGATCGGGTCGACGGTCGCCGCGCGCGGGCTCGGCGATGTGATCATCGCAGGCCTGCAGACATCGAACACGGCGTTCGTGCTGCAGGGCGGCGTGATCGTCGGGCTGCTCGCGGTGCTGGTCAGTGATGCGATCGGCGCGCTTGCACGGGTGGCAAGCGCGCGGCGGGCGTAGCACGCATCCGCGATGCGCGCATGAAATGGGGGACGCGAGAGAAAATCCGGCCGTTCTTCATCCGGACTCCGATACGTGTTCGTGCAACGATCGAGTCCGTGCGAGGCACTCGCCGACAAAAGCCTACATCGCGCTTTCATTCGAGCCCGCGCTCGCACACGCCAGATGATTGGCCGATATACTATGCGCCTCCCATTTCCCCGCACTTCACCATGCGACGACGGTTTCTCTGGCTGATCGTGTTTTCGCTCGGCATCGCGCACCAGGCCTCGGCGCAGCAGGCGCCCGCATTGCCCGCCTCCGCGCCCGAAGCCGCCGCATCCGCGCCGACCGAGGCCTCCGTCCCGCTCGCGAACGATCAGCCCAACGAAGCAAACCGTCGCATCACGTCCTACCTGACGAAGAAATTCGGCGTCGCGAGAGAGCGCGCCGCGAAACTCGCCGATATCGTGAACATGACTGCGACGAAATATTCGCTGCCTCCGGCACTCGTTTACGCCATTATCTCGATCGAATCGCGCTTCCAGGAAAAGGCGCGCGGCCAGCGTGGCGCGACCGGACTGATGCAGGTCGTGCCTTCCGCGCACCGCGGCATGCTGCGCAACGTGAAAGACCTGACCGAGCCGAATGCGAACGTCGAAGCCGGCTCGAAGATTCTGTCGGGCTATGTGCGGGCGGCCGGCGGCAACGTGCAGGCCGGGTTGAAAAGCTACGGCGGATCGAATGCGTATGCGGCGAAGGTGATGCAGCGGGTCGACACGTTCCGCTTCGTGCTCGAACCCGAAGACGGCGCGAAAGGCGCGAACGATACGAACGCGCGCATGATGCCGGTCAGCGATCTGTCGACCGCGGCGCCCGCCGCGAACCGCAACGCGAAGTAAGCGCACCTCACGCTACGCACCGCGCGTACCTGCGTATCCGCCAGCGGCGGGACGCACGACGGCACGTACCGCCGCTCACTCGCGTGCGAAATGCGCGCGCAGAAATTCGATGAAATGCTGCGTTTTCGCGGGCAGCAAACGCGTTTCGGTCATCGCATAGATGGGCACCGGGGTGCCCTCCCATTCCGGTAGCACGCGGCGCAGCCGGCCGGCGACCACGTCGTCGGCCACCACTTCCTCCGGCAACTGGATGATCCCCGCGTCGTGCACGGCCAGTTGCCGGTTCATGCCGACGCTGTTGACGACGAACCGCCCGCCCACCGGCACGTCGACCGTGCGCTCGCCGCGACGCAGCGTCCACGCGGTGACGCGTTGCACGCTCAGACACTGATGGCGTGTCAGGTCGCCTGGTTCGAGCGGCTCGCCCGAACGTTCGAGATAGCGTGGCGACGCATACAGGTTGCCGCGCAACGTCGCGAGCCGCCGCGCGACGAGCTGCGAATCCGCGGATTCGCCGATGCGGATCGCGACGTCGAACGGCTCGCTCACCAGGTCGACGCGCCGCGACGTCAGCTCGAAATCGAACGTCAGCTTCGGATACCGTTCCGCGAATTCGACGACCAGCGGCGTCAGGTAGATCACCGCGAAATCGACCGGAAACGACGCGCGCAGCACCCCGGACGGTTCGGCCAGCAGCCCGCCGAGCTGCTCGTGCGCGAGCCGCGCCTCGTCGACGATGCGCTTGCAGCGCTCGAAGTACAGCTGCCCGGCCTCCGTGAGCTCGATCCGGCGCGTCGTGCGATGCAGCAATCGCAGGCCGATCGCCTTTTCCAGCGCGCCGATCCGCCGCGACAACGTCGAATTCGGCATCCCCAGCGTCTGGGCGGCACTACGAAAGCCGTGCGCCTTCACGACCTCCACGAACAGCGCCATGTCGTTCAGCAGTTCCATGCCGACTGCTCCATCAATGGATCAATGATCTCCACGATACCCGGTTTATCTCGAAAAGGAAGCAATGGATGATGCTGACGTGGAGGCGAGGCCGGCGCAACGCGCGCGGCCGCCGCCCGATGCGGCATCGCCCCGGTGGCGCATCCCGAACTTCGATGAGGAAAACACGATGAAACAACTGTTCGTTCCGGCCCCGACCGATCAGGACACGCCGCAACTGTTCACCCCGGTGCGCGTCGGCCGGTACACGCTCGACAACCGCCTCGTGATGGCGCCGATGACGCGCAGCCGCGCCGCGTTCGACGGTACGCCCGGCGCGTGGGCCGCCGAGTACTACGCGCAGCGCGCGGGCCTCGGGCTGATCGTCACCGAGGGCACGCAACCGTCGGCCGACGGCCAGGGCTACCTGACGACGCCGGGTATTTATACCGACGCACACGTCGCCGGCTGGAAGAGGATCAGCGACGACGTGCATGCGCGCGGCGGCCGCCTGTTCATCCAGCTGATGCACGTGGGCCGCATGTCGCATCCCGACAACACGCCGCACCACCGGCAAGGCGTTGCGCCGTCGGCGATCGCGCCGGGCGTGCCGATGTTCACGGCGACGGGCATGCAGGAGATTCCGGCGCCGCGCGCACTGACGACGGCCGAGGTGCGCGACACCGTGAGCGACTTCCGCTTCGCCGCGCGACGCGCGATCGAGGCCGGCGCCGACGGCGTCGAGATTCACGGTGCGAACGGGTATCTGGTCCAGCAGTTCTTCGCGCCGAACGCCAACATGCGCACCGACGAATACGGCGGGTCGATCGAGAATCGCGCGCGCTTCGCGATCGAAATCGCTGCCGCGATCGCCGACGAGATCGGCGCGGATCGCACGGCGATCCGCCTGTCGCCCGGCACCACGCTGTGGGGGATCGACGAAGGTCCGGAAAGCGCCGAGCTTTACCGCTACCTGGCGACGCAGCTCGACGCGCTCGGCCTCGCCTATTTGCACGTGATGCATCAGGGCGATGAATCGCTGCTCGCGGACCTGCGTGCGCGCTGGCGCGGCACGCTGATCCTGAACCGCCCGGGGCGCACGCGCGACGCGATCGGTGCCGATGTGGCATCGGGTCTCGCCGATCTCGAAGCGTATGGCCAGATGGTGCTCGCCAATCCGGATTTCGTGACGCGCGTGAAGACGGGCGCGCCGATGAACGACGCGCAGCGCGAGACGTTCTTCGGCGGCGATGCACGCGGGTATGTCGACTATCCGGCGCTGAGCGGCGCGGCATAAGCGCTGCAAAGAGAAACGGCGCGTCGTGACTTCGTCATGACGCGCCGCCTCGGAACGATACGGGCTGCTCAGCCCGTTACAGCTGCCCCGCAGCCCCCGTCCACCGCAGGTAATCCCCACGCGTCCAGTCGAGCGACACGCCGACGCGCTTCGTCCCCGGCCGGATCTTCGGCTTGTACATCGACAGCGTCAGCGACTCCAGCGCGGGCCATTCGCGGAACGACATCACCGCGAGATCGGCGACGAGCGTTTCGAGCAGCCGCGTATGCGGCTTGTGCGACAGGAACGACGCGACACGGGCGCAGTAACCATCGTAGTCGATCCACTCGCCCTGCTCGCTCGGCTCGCAGCGATACCCGAGCCGCGCATCGATCACGATCGGCTGCGGCGCCTCGTGCTCGTGCGCGTGGATGCCGATCCGCGCGGGCACCTTCAGTTCGTCGACGAACACGCTCCAGCCGCGCCCGCGCAGGCGCGGCGCGTCGATCGCCACGAACGGTTCGTCGAACGGCTTCATGACGCGAGCGGCGCCGCGGCGTCGAGCATGATGCGCACGAAATAGTCGGCGAAGCTGCGACGCAGGACGATCTCGAACGTATCGTCGCCGGTCGGGATCAGCGTGATCGGCGACTTGAAGTAGTGCGACTGCGCGCACTGGCCCGGCTTGAGCACGCGCGGATGCAGATCGAGCGGGCAGCCGCGCGCGATCACGTCGCGCACGCGTTCGCCGCTGACTTCGACGACCGTGTAGCCGCTGCCGACGTCGACCGCCGCCGCATACGAACCCTGCACGGCCTCCGCGAGTTGCGCCTCGAGCACGCCCGCCTGCACGGGCCCGTTCGAGCGCACGAGCCACTCGTCGGGACCGAGCCACAACACGTCGTACTCGGCGCCGCGCGCCACCGTGTTCGGTGCCGACGGCGGCCGGCAACCGACCACGCGCTCGAACGCGCTGACGAATGCCGGGTCGCTCAGCTCGCCGCGCACGTTCACGAGATCGAGGAAGGCCCGCTCGCGCAGCATGAACTTCTTCGATGCGCGCGCCTGATGCGCCTTCAGCACATCGGCCGCGCCGACGAACGGCGATTCAAGCCTCACGCCCGCGCCCGCCACTTGCGACTGGTTTCTCGTTTCATTCCACATGCTGGCGCACCCCTTCGGTATCGTAGAAAACCGGGCTCGAGATCTTCGCGGTGACGCGCTTGCCGTTGGCCAGCGGAATCACGACGCTCTCGCCCATCTTGTTCAGGCCGCCCTTCACCACCGCCAGCGCGATCGAGCGCTTCAGGATCGGGCTGTAATAACTCGACGTCACGTGGCCGATCATCGGCGTCGGATCGACCGCCGACACCTGCGTGTCCTTCGCGATGATCTGCGCGCCTTCGGGCAGCACGAACTGTTCGTCCTCGGTCAGCAGGCCGACGAACTGCTTGCGGCCTTCCTTCGACGTATCGGAGCGCGACAGCGAACGCTTGCCGAGGAAGTCCTTCGACTTCGCGACGAGCCCGCCCATCCCGAGGTCATACGGCGTGACCGAGCCGTCGGTATCCTGGCCGACGATGATGTAGCCCTTCTCCGCGCGCAGCACGTGCATCGTCTCGGTGCCGTACGGCGTGATGTCGAACTCGGCACCGGCCGCCATCAGCGCTTCCCACACCGCGCGGCCCGCATTGGCCGGCACGTTCACTTCATACGCGAGTTCGCCGGAGAAGCTGATCCGCATCACGCGCGCCTTCACGCCCGCGACGGTGCCGTTCCGGTAGCTCATGAACGGGAACGCGTCGTTGCCGAAGTCGATGTCCTGGCACACCTTCTGCACAACCTTGCGGCTCTTCGGGCCGACCACCGCGAACGTCGCCCAGTGATCGGTGACGGACGCGAGCCGCACCTTCATGTCGGGCCATTCGGTCTGCAGCCAGCGCTCCAGCCACGTGAGCACGCGCGCCGCGCCGCCGGTGGTCGTCGTCATCATGAAATGCTGGTCGGCGAGGCGCACCGTCACGCCGTCGTCGAACACCATCCCGTTTTCGTCGAGCATCAGCCCGTAGCGGCACTTGCCGATCTCGAGCTTGTTCCATGGGTTCGTGTACATCCAGTTCAGCAGCTTCACCGCATCCGGACCCTGGATGTCGATCTTGCCGAGCGTCGACGCGTCGAGGATGCCGACGCTGTTGCGCACCGCCAGGCATTCGCGCTTCACGGCCGCATGCAGGTCCTCGCCGTTCTTCGGGAAATACCACGGCCGCTTCCAGTTGCCGACGTCTTCGAACATCGCACCGTGCTCGACGTGCCATTCGTGCACGGCCGTCTTGCGGATCGGGTCGAGGAAGTCGCCGGTCTCGCGGCCCGCGAACGTACCGAACGACACGGGCGTGTAATTCGGGCGGAACGTCGTCGTGCCCGTTTCCGGAATCGTCTTGCCCAGCGCCTGCGCGAGGATCGCCATCCCGTTGATGTTGCCGAGCTTGCCCTGGTCGGTGCCGAAGCCCATCGCGGTGTAGCGCTTCACGTGCTCGACCGACTCGAAGCCTTCGCGCGCGGCCAGCAGGATGTCGGCGGCCGCCACGTCGTTCTGGAAGTCGACGAACTGCTTCGGCCCGCGTGCGGCGGCCTCGCGGCTGCCGACGAGCCACAACGGCTGCAGCGCGCCTTCGACGGCTTCCGCGACCTGCGGCGCGACGGGGCGCTGCGCGGCCGTGAAGCCCGATGCCTTCGCCGCTTCGGCGCCCGCGTCGACCGCGAGCCGCAGCGCACGGGCGAGACCGAACTCGCCAGCGGCCGCACCGATGCTCGCTTCCGCCTGCACGGGCTTGCCCGGCAGGAAGCAGGCCTTCTCGTCGTTCCAGCACGCCTTGCCGCCCGACTGCGCGAACAGGTGCAGCACCGGGCTGAAGCCGCCCGACATCGCGACGAGGTCGCACGGCAGCGACTGCAGCTTGCCGCCGGTCTGGCCGTTCGTGTAGGACGCGACGTCGACCGACGATACGCGCCACTTACCCGAAGCAGCCGTCACGACTGCACCGCTCATCACCGTCACGCCCTGCCGCTTCGCGGCCGCGGGCAGCGCGCCGTTCGACGACGCACGCGAATCGACGACCGTCACCTTCGCGCCGCACGCCTTCAGGTCGAGCGCGGTCTGGTACGCACGGTCGTTGTTCGTGAACACGACCACGTTGCGGCCCGGCAGCACGCCGTAGCGATGCACGTAGGTGGACACCGCGCCGGCGAGCATCACGCCCGGCAGGTCGTTGTTGCCGAACACGATCGGACGCTCGTGCGCGCCGGTCGCGAGGATCACGCGCTTCGCGCGGACCTTCCACAGCAGCTCGCGCGTGCCCTTGCGCATCGACACCGGCTGGTGATCGGTCAGGCGCTGCGTGACCGTCACGAGGTTGTGGTCCTGATAACCGAACGCGGTGCTGCGCGACAGGATCGTCACGTCGGGCAGCTTGCGCAGTTCGGCCTCGATCTTCTCGACCCACTGCAGCGCCGGCTTCGCGTCGATTTCCGCGCGGCACGACAGCAGGCTGCCGCCGAGCTCGCGCTGGTCGTCGACGAGGATCACGCGCGCGCCGGCCGTCGCGGCCGCATGCGCGGCGGCGAGGCCCGACGGGCCACCGCCGACCACGAGCACGTCGCAGTGCGCGTAGCATTTGTCGTAGCGATCGGCGTCGAGCACCTCGGGCGCCTTGCCGAGGCCGGCGGCCTCGCGGATCTTCTCCTCGTACTTCGGCCACATGTTGCGCGGCCACATGAAGGTCTTGTAGTAGAACCCGGCCGGCATGAAACGCGAGAACTTCTGGTTGATCGCGTACTTGTCGTTCTCGAGCGACGGCTCGGCGTTCACGCTCGTCGCGACGAGGCCCTGGTACAGCTCGATCTCGGTCGCGCGCGCGTTCGGCACCGTGTACGGGCCGGTCTCGAGCTGCACGACGGCATTCGGTTCCGCGACGTCCGCCGTCACGATCCCGCGCGGACGGTGGTACTTGAAGCTGCGCGCGACGAAGTGCACGCCGTTCGCGAGCAGCGCGGACGCGAGCGTGTCGCCCTGGAAGCCCTGATACGTGCGGCCGTTGAACGTGAACGTCAGCGGAATCGCGCGATTGATGCGGCCACCGGTGCCGAGGCGGTCTTTCTGGCTCATTTGCTGGTGCCCTCTTCGTGTGCGTTGCCGGCGGCTGCGCCGCCGAACTTTTCGTAGCCCTTGATATCGTAGGTCACCGTGTCGCGCGTGACCTTGAACCAGCGGCGGCAGCCCTGCGTGTGCAGCCACTGCTCGCGGTGGATACCGCGCTTGTTCTCGCGCATGAACACGTATTCGCCCCATTCGCGGTCGGTCATGTTCTCGTTCGCAACCGGGCGCACGATGTCGGCTTCACCGCCGCACGTGAACTCGGATTCGGCGCGCGGCCCGCACCACGGACATTCGATCAGCAACATGTTTCTTTCTCCTCGTTCAGTGCGGGGGTCAGTGCGCGACGGCGGCAGCGCCGTGCTCGTCGATCAGGTGGCCCGTGTAGAAGCGGTCGAGCGCGAACGGCGCGTTCAGCGGATGCGGTTCGTCGCGGGCGATCGTGTGCGCGAACACCCAGCCCGAGCCCGGCGTCGCCTTGAAGCCGCCGGTGCCCCAGCCGCAGTTGAAGTAGAGCCCCTTCACGTCGGTCTTGGTGATGATCGGACACGCGTCCGGCGACACGTCGACGATGCCGCCCCACTGGCGGTTCATCCGCACGCGCGAGAACACCGGGAACATCTCGACGATCGCCTGCAGCGTGCTTTCGATGATGTGGAAGCTGCCGCGCTGGCCGAAGCCCGTGTACTGGTCGATACCCGCGCCGATCACGAGGTCGCCCTTGTCGGACTGGCTGATGTACGCGTGCACCGCGTTCGACATGATCACCGAGTTGACCACCGGCTTGATCGGCTCGGACACCAGCGCCTGCAGCGGGTGGCTCTCGATCGGCAGGCGCACGCCGGCCATGTCGGCGAGCGTCGTCGTGTTGCCGGCTGCGACCACCGCGACCTTCTTCGCCTTGATGAAACCCTTCACCGTATCGACGCCGACCACCGCGCCGCCTTCGCGACGAATGCCCGTCACCTGGCAGTTCTGGATGATGTCGACGCCGGCGCGGTCGGCGCCGCGGGCGAAGCCCCAGGCCACCGCGTCGTGACGCGCGACGCCCGCACGGCGCTGGATCGATGCGCCGAGCACCGGGTAGCGGCTGTTCAGGTTGATCGTCGGCTCGATTTCCTTGATCTGCGCGGGCGTCAGGAATTCGGCGTCGACGCCGTTCAGGCGGTTCGCGTTCACGCGACGCTCGGTGTCACGCACGTCCTGCAGCGTGTGCGCGAGGTTCATCACGCCGCGCTGGCTGAACATCACGTTGTAGTTCAGGTCCTGCGACAGCCCTTCCCACAGCTTCATCGCCTTCTCGTACAGCGCGGCCGATTCGTCCCACAGGTAGTTCGAGCGCACGATCGTCGTGTTGCGCGCGGTGTTGCCGCCGCCGATCCAGCCCTTCTCGAGGATCGCGACGTTCGTGATGCCGTGCTCCTTCGCGAGGTAGTAGGCGGTCGCGAGGCCGTGGCCGCCGCCGCCGACGATCACGACGTCGTATTCCTTCTTCGGTTCCGGGCTCTTCCACTGCTTTTCCCAGTTCTCGTGATACGAGAGGCCGTTGCGGAACAGGCTGAATATCGAGTAGCGGCTCATGTTAGTGATCCTTCGTTAGCATTCGATGACGTTCACGGCAAGACCGCCGCGCGACGTTTCCTTGTATTTCGTCTTCATGTCGGCACCCGTCTCGCGCATCGTCTTGATCACCGAATCGAGCGATACGTAGTGCTGGCCGTTACCCTTGAGCGCCATCCGCGATGCGTTCAGCGCCTTGATCGCGCCCATCGCGTTGCGTTCGATGCACGGAATCTGCACGAGCCCGCCGACCGGATCGCAGGTCATGCCGAGGTTGTGCTCCATCCCGATCTCGGCCGCGTTCTCGACCTGGTCGGGCGTGCCGCCCATCACCGCGGCGAGCGCGGCCGCGGCCATCGAGCACGCGACGCCCACTTCGCCCTGGCAGCCGACTTCCGCGCCCGAGATCGACGCCGTTTCCTTGTAGATGATCCCGATCGCCGCGGCCGTCAGCAGGAATTCGACGATGCCGGCTTCGTTCGAGCCCGGCACGAACTTCACGTAGTAGTGCAGCACCGCGGGGATCACGCCGGCCGCGCCGTTCGTGGGCGCGGTGACGACCCGGCCGCCCGCCGCGTTCTCCTCGTTGACGGCCATCGCATACAGGTTGACCCAGTCGAGCATCGACAGCGGATCGCGCAGCGACTCCTCCGAACGCGCCCGCAGGCGCCCGTTCAGTTCGGCCGCGCGGCGCTTCACGCGCATCGGGCCCGGCAGTTCGCCCTCGACCTTGCAGCCGCGCTCGACGCATGCGGCCATCGTGCGCCAGATCGCGAGCAGCCCGGCGCGCACTTCGTCTTCCGGACGCAGCGTGGATTCGTTGCGCAGCATCAGCTCGGCGATCGACAGCCCGTGTTCGCGGCACTGGCGCATCAGGTCGTCGCCCGTGCGGAACGGGTACGGCACTTCGGCCGCAGCACGTACGCCGTTCACGCGATCGCCGTCGCGGTTCACGACGAAGCCGCCGCCGATCGAGTAATACTCCTTCTCGACGAGCAGCTGGCCGTGCTCGTCGAACGCCTGGAAGCGCATCCCGTTCGGATGCACGATGCTGGTGCCGCTCATCAGCTTGCGATAGAAGCCGATGTTCTCCTTCTCGTCGAAGCGAATCGTCTGCTTGCCGAGCAGCGCCAGCGACTTCTCCGCGCGGATCGCCGCGAGCCGCGGCTCGATCAGGTCCGGATCGATCGTGTCGGGCAGATGGCCCTCGAGGCCGAGCAGCACCGCCTTGTCCGTGCCGTGGCCCTTGCCCGTTGCACCGAGCGAGCCGTATAGTTCGACCCGCACGCGGCGCACGAAGCCGAGCAGGTTCGCGTCCTCGATGTGCGACGCGAAGCGGCACGCGGCGATCATCGGGCCAACCGTATGCGAGCTGGACGGGCCGATACCGATCTTGAACAGGTCGAACGCGCTGACGTTCATCTGACTTCCTCTGGGTGGGCGTACGTGAAATGTCGTTGGCATCAGTACATCAAAGCGTAAAATTGGCCGATAGAACAAAAACGGCATCGGCGTGGGATACCGCCGCCAAGCCCCGCGCAGGACGGCCGGAAAGTGCGTTTTGACGATGGTTGGCGACGAAAAACCACAAGTCGGCCAGGGTCCGCGCCAGCCGGCAACCGTGCCCGCGAACAGATTGCAACGAGTGAGACCCGCCTTCCCGGCGTGACGAGATTGACCGCGATGACACCCGACGTACCCGCTTCCCCCCTCGCCGAACCCGCGCCGCAGCGCATCCGTTTCGGCATCGTGCTGCTGCCGAACTTCACGCTCACGGCCTTCTCGGGTTTCGTCGACATGCTGCGGCTGTCGGCCGACGACGGCGACTACAGCAAGCCGGTGCGCTGTGCGTGGAGCGTGATCGGCGAAACGCTGGCGCCGGTGCGCGCGAGTTGCGGGATCCAGATCACGCCGTGGGAAACCTTCGAGAGCGCCGAGCCGTTCGACTACGTCGTCGTGGTCGGCGGCCTGCTGCATTCGGGGCCGCAAGCCGGCCCCGAAACGCTCGACTTCATCCGCCGCGCGGCGACGGGCGGCGCGACGCTCGTCGGGATCTGCACGGGCGTGTTCACGCTGATGCGCGCGAACGTGCTCGACGGCTACCGCACCTGCGTGAGCTGGTTCCACTACTGGGATTTCATCGAGCGCTTCCCGCACGCCGATCCCGACATGCTGATCGCCGATCGCCTGTTCGTGATCGACCGGCGACGGATCACCTGCTCGGGCGGGCGGGCGTCGATCGACGTCGCCGCCGCGGTCCTGCTGCGCCATTTCGATCATGCGACCGTGCAGAAGGCACTGCGCATCCTGCTCGTCGGCGAGATGCAGAAGGGCAATGCGCCGCAGCCGCATCCGCCGGGCCTCGAGCCGGCCACGCACCCGAAGGTCAAGCGCGCGATTCTCCTGATGGAACAGCATGTCGGCCGCGCGCTGCCGCTCGAGGAACTCGCGTGCAAGCTCGACATGTCGACGCGCCAGCTCGAGCGGCTGTTCAAGGCCGAAACGGGCAAGAGCCCGCAGGCGTTCGCGAAGCAGGTGCGATTGCGCACGGCCGCCTGGCTGCTGACCAGCTCCGACCGCACCGTCGCCGATATCGCGTCGAGTTGCGGGTTCGCCGACGCGTCGCACCTCGGCCGGGAGTTCCGCAAGCAGTTCGGCGTGCCGCCGGCGACCTATCGCGAACGCGGCGGGGACAGCACGGAGGCCGGCGCACCGATGGCGGCTGATCCCGATCCCGTCGAAGACATCGCCGACTGACGATCGCGCGCGCCGCCGGCGCGCGTCCCCTTTCCTTCCCCTGCCCACGCCTCGACGCCGCACACGATCGCGGCAATTTCAGGCGAATTGGAACCGGTTCCAGTCAATTTCGCCGACGTTACGGCCCATTGACCAAGGGTTATCCCGGATGCTGACGCACCTTCAAATTTGTATGATGACCACATCACCTTACAAACCTGAGCGCCATGTTCGAGAAAATTCCCGCCCGTGCGATGAGCGACCACGTCGCGCAGCAGTTGCTGAAGCAGATCGAAGTCGGCAGTTTTTCGGCCACCGGCAAGCTGCCGACGGAAGCCGTCCTCGCGCAGGAATTCGGCGTGAGCCGCACCGTGATCCGCGAAGCGATCTCGCGGCTGAAGAACGAAGGCGTGGTCGAGCCGCGCCAGGGCAGCGGCGTGTACGTGAACCAGCACGGCGCAATCCGGCCGCTACGGATCGACTACGCGGAGGCCGTCGAGGCCAGCTCGCTGCCGCACCTTCTCGCGGTGCGCCGCGCGATCGAGGCTGAAGTCGCGGCCGAAGCTGCGCTGCACCACACGGCCGACGACATGGCCGACATCGACGACGCGCTGCGCAAGATCGACGATGCGGTGGCCGAAGGGCGCGACGGCGTCGCGGAAGACGTCGCGTTCCACCGCACGATCGCGGCCGTCACCGGCAACCCGTATTTCCTGAAGACACTGCAGTTCCTGAACCAGTACCTCGAGGCCGGCGTGAAGGTCACGCGGCGCAACGAGGCGACGCGCGAGGATTTCTCGCGGCAGGTGCGCGAGGAACACGCGGCGATCGCCGACGCGATCCGCGCGCGCGACCCGATGGCGGCACGCAACGCGGCGCGCACGCACATGTACAACGCCGCCCGCCGTCTCGCGGAAGCCGGCATCTGCTGATGAACGATTGCTGAATGCGGCGGCCCGGGCCAATCCGGTGCCGTCGTTGTCCCGAACCTCTTCCCGAATCGATCAAGGTTGACCATGTCACGAAATGTTGGAGTCATCGGCCTCGGCGCGATGGGCCTCGGCGTCGCCCGCTCGCTGCTGCGCGCGGGGTTCCGCGTGCATGCATGCGACGTGCGCGACACCGTGCTGCAGGCGTTCGCGGCCGAAGGCGGCGTGCCCTGCGCGAGCCCGGCCGAACTCGGCGCGCGGTGCGATGTCGTCGTCACACTCGTCGTCAATGCCGCGCAGACCGAAACGGTGCTGTTCGGCGAGCACGGCGCGGTCGCGGCGATGAAGCCCGGCGGCGTCGTAATCGCGAGCGCGACCGTCGCACCCGACTTCGCGGTCGCGCTCGGCGCGCGCATCGAGGCCGCGGGCCTGCAAATGCTCGACGCGCCGGTGTCCGGCGGCGCGGCGCGCGCGGCCTCCGGCGAGATGACGATGATGACGTCGGGCCCCGCCGCCGCGTATGCGGCCTGCGACGACGTGCTCGACGCGATCGCCGGCAAGGTGTATCGCCTCGGCGACGCGCACGGCATCGGCTCGAAGGTGAAGATCATCAATCAACTGCTGGCCGGCGTGCACATCGCGGCGGCCGCCGAGGCGATGGCGCTCGGCCTGCGCGAAGGCGTCGATGCCGACGCGCTCTACGACGTGATCACGCACAGCGCCGGCAACTCGTGGATGTTCGAGAACCGCGTGCCGCACATCCTGAACGGCGACTACACGCCGCTGTCCGCCGTCGACATCTTCGTGAAGGATCTCGGCCTCGTGCTCGATACCGCGCGGCGCAGCAAGTTCCCGCTGCCGCTGTCGGCCACCGCGCACCAGATGTTCATGAGCGCGTCGAGCGCCGGCCACGGCGGCGAGGACGATTCCGCCGTGATCAAGACTTTCCCCGGCATCACGCTGCCGCCCGCCCGCTGATTCGAACGACGTTCCTGCCATGACCGCTTCCGCTTCCCGTCCCCTGCTCGGCTGCATCGCCGACGATTTCACCGGCGCGACCGATCTCGCGAACATGCTCGTCAAGAGCGGCATGCGTACCGTGCAGACGATCGGCGTACCCGCCGGCGACGCCGCAATCGACGCCGACGCGATCGTCGTCGCGCTGAAGTCGCGCACGATTCCCGCCGCCGACGCCGTCGCGCAATCGCTCGCCGCCCATGAATGGCTGCGCGCACAGGGTTGCCGGCAATTCTTCTTCAAGTACTGCTCAACGTTCGACTCGACCGACGCGGGCAACATCGGGCCCGTCGCCGATGCACTGCTCGATGCGGCCGGCGGCGGCTTCGCGATCGCGTGTCCGGCGTTCCCGGAGAACGGGCGCACGATCTTCCGCGGCCATCTGTTCGTCGGCGACGTGCTGCTGAACGAATCAGGCATGGAGAACCACCCGCTCACGCCGATGAAGGACGCGAACCTCGTGCGCGTGCTGCAGCGGCAAACGAAGTCGCATGTCGGCCTGATCCGCTACGACACGATCGCCCTGGGCGCCGCCGCCGTGCGCGCGCGGATCGAGCAGCTGCGCGCGGAAGGCGCGCGCTTCGCGATCGCCGACGCGTTGTCGGATCGCGACCTCTACGTGCTCGGCGAAGCGTGCACGGACCTGCCGCTCGTCACCGGCGGCTCGGGCGTCGCCCTCGGCCTGCCCGCGAATTTCCGCCGCGCGGATCAACTGCCCGAGCGCGACAACGCAGCCTCGCTGCCGCGCATCGACGGGTTGTCCGCCGTGCTCGCCGGCAGCGCTTCGAAGGCGACCAACGCCCAGGTCGCCGCGTGGCGCGAAAGCCGCCCGAGCTTCCGGATCGACCCGATCGCGGCCTCGCGCGGCGAACCCGTCGTCGACGCGGCACTGGCATTCGCGCGCTCGCACCTGCCCCAACCCGTGCTGATCTACGCGACCGCGACGCCCGACGAAGTGAAGGCCGTCCAGCAGGCGCTCGGCGTCGAGGCGGCCGGCCAACTCGTCGAGAGCACGCTCGCGGCGATCGCGAGGGGCTTGCGCGACCTCGGCGTGCGCAAGCTCGTCGTTGCCGGCGGCGAGACGTCCGGCGCGGTCGTGCAGGCGCTCGACGTGAAGTCGCTGCAGATCGGTGCGCAAATCGATCCGGGCGTGCCGGCGACGGCCACCATCGACGCGCAGCCGCTCGGCCTCGCGCTGAAATCCGGCAACTTCGGCACGGTGGACTTTTTCGACAAGGCGCTGCGCGCGCTCGACGGAGCCGCATGATGAGCCACGAAGCGAAACTGCGCGAAGAGATCTGCGTCGTCGGCGCGAGCCTGTATGCGCGCGGCCACGCCGTCGGCAGCGCCGGTAACATCAGCGCGCGTCTGGATGACGGCTGGCTGATCACGCCGACCGACGCCTGCCTCGGCCGGCTCGACCCGAACGACATCGCGAAGGTCGGCCTGGACGGCCAGCCCGTATCGGGCGGCAAGCCGTCGAAGACGCTCGCGCTGCATCGCGGCATCTACGCGCGCAACGCGGAAGCAAACGGCATCGTCCACACGCATTCGACGCACCTGGTTGCGCTGACGCTCGCGGGCGTGTGGCGCGACACCGACGTGCTGCCGCCGATCACGCCGTACTACGTGATGAAGGTCGGCCACATTCCGCTGATCCGCTATCGCCGCCCCGGCGACCCGGCGGTCGCGGCCGAAGTCGCGGCGCTCGCCGACCAGGTGCGCGGCGTGCTGCTCGACCGCCTCGGCCCGGTGATGTGGGGGCAGTCGGTGTCGCACGCGTCGTACGCGCTCGAGGAGCTCGAGGAAACCGCGCGGCTCTGGCTGATGACGAACCCGAAGCCCGAGCCGTTGTCCGACACGGCGCTCGACGAGCTGCGCCAGACCTTCGGCGCACGCTGGTGACGCAACGCATCGCGTCCTGATCACGCAGGACTACGAACCGAGTACCATGCCCGCCGTGTGCGCGGGCCCCTCCATCAGCACACACGACACAATCCGGCGGCGTGCGCGCCGCCGGCACATGACATCCCAGGAGACGACAATGACTGCTCTCGACGCGGCCGCAGGCCGCTCGCCCGCCGCGCCCGCCCAATCGGCCGAACTCGACCGCACCTACAAGAAAGTGTTCTGGCGCATCGTGCCGTTCCTGATGCTCTGCTACGTGGTCGCGTATCTCGACCGCGTCAACGTCGGCTTCGCCAAGCTGCAGATGTCTCAGGACCTCGCGTTCAGCGAAACCGTGTTCGGCCTTGGCGCCGGCATCTTCTTCCTCGGCTACTTCCTGTTCGAGCTGCCGAGCAACATGCTGATGCACCGCATCGGCGCGCGCATCTGGATCGCGCGGATCATGATCACGTGGGGCCTGCTGTCCGCGCTGTTCGCGTTCGTGAAGACGCCGACGCAATTCTACGTGCTGCGCTTCCTGCTCGGTCTCGCCGAAGCCGGCTTCTATCCGGGCGTGATCCTGTACCTCACGTACTGGTTCCCGTCGCATCGCCGCGCGAAGATCATCGCGGTGTTCATGTCGGCGATCCCGGTGTCGGGCATCTTCGGCAACCCGCTGTCGGGCTGGATCATGGAGCGCTTTCACGGCGGCTCGGGCTTCCACGGCTGGCAATGGATGTTCATGATCGAGGCCGTGCCGGCCGTGCTCGTCGGCATCGCGACGATCCTGTATCTCGACAACAGCATCCGCAGCGCGAAATGGCTCGACGAGCGCGAGAAGCAGATCCTCGAGGATGAAATCGCCGCGCAGCCGCAGGAACAGCAGAAACACGGCCATTCGCTGAAGGCCGTGTTCTCCGACCCGCGCATGTGGTGGATGTCGCTGATCTACTTCGCGTTCGTCACCGGCCAGTACGGCCTCACGTTCTGGATGCCGACGCTCGTCAAGTCGACCGGCATCACCGATACGTTGCAGATCGGCCTGCTGTCGGCGATTCCGTTCGTCGTCGCGATCGTCGTGATGAACCTGTTCGGCCACAGCGCGGACAAGCGCCGCGAACGCCGCTGGCACCTGATCGTGCCGGCGCTGATGGGCGCGGTCGGGTTTGCGGTCGCCGCGTCGTACTCGCACAATACGGCGGTGTCGATCGTGTTCCTGTCGCTCGCGGCGGGCGGCGTGCTGACCTGCGCACCGCTGTTCTGGTCGCTGCCGACCGCGTTTCTCGCCGGCTCCGCCGCGGCCGCCGGGATCGCGATCATCAACTCGGTCGGCAACCTCGCCGGGTTCGCGAGCCCGTACGTGATCGGCTACCTGAAGGACGCCACGCACAGCACGGCGTCCGGCATGTACGTGCTGGCCGCCATGCTGGTGATCGGCGCGATCGCCGTGTGGCTCACGCCCGCGAAACTCGTGAACCGCTGATCCGTCATTCGACGCGGGGCGCCGTGCGCCCTGCCCCATTCATTCACAGGAACCGCTGCCATGCCCCGCTTCGCCGCCAACCTCTCGATGATGTACACCGAGCACGCGTTCCTCGAACGCTTCGCCGCTGCCTCGTACGACGGCTTCAAGGCCGTCGAGTACCTGTTCCCGTACGACTTCGCCGCCGAGGACATCCGCGCACGCCTCGACGCGCACAACCTCGAGCAGGCGCTGTTCAACGCGCCGCCCGGCGACTGGGCCGCCGGCGAACGCGGGATCGCGTCGTTGCCGGGCCGCGAGGACGAGTTCCGGCGCGGCATCGACCAGGCGCTCGACTATGCGCGCGTGCTCGGCAACAAGAAGCTGCACGTGATGGCCGGGATGGTCGCGCCGGGCGCCGACCGCGCGCGCCATCGCGATACCTACGTGGCAAACCTGCGGCATGCGGCGCAGGCGGCGGACGCGCATGGCATGACGATTCTGATCGAGCCGATCAACCAGCGCGACATGCCCGGCTATTTCCTGAGCCGCCAGGACGATGCGCATGACATCCGCGCGGAAGTCGGCGCGCCGAACCTGAAGGTGCAGTTCGACTGCTATCACTGCCAGATCGTCGAGGGCGACCTTGCGATGAAGCTCAAGCGCGATTTCGCGGGCATCGGCCACATCCAGATCGCCGGCGTGCCCGAGCGTCACGAGCCGGACATCGGCGAACTCAACTACCCGTATCTGTTCGCGCTGATCGACGCGCTCGGCTACGACGGCTGGATCGGCTGCGAGTATCGCCCGAAGGCCGGCACGTCCGAAGGGCTTGGCTGGCTCAAGCCTTATCTGTAATCCAGGCATTCCGAAGAGGGCTCACAACATGAAAGTACTGATCACCGGCGGCGCCGGCTTTCTCGGCCAGCGTCTCGCGCGCAAGCTGCTCGAGCGCGGCGAACTGACCGGCCCCGACGGCCGGACCGGCAAGATCGACGAGCTGGTGCTGCTCGACGTCGTCAAGGGCAGCGATTTCGGCGACGCCCGCGTGACGTCGATCGTCGGCGACATCGCCGATCGCACGGTGCTCGAAAGCGCGATCGACGCGCAGACGGGCGCGATCTTCCATCTCGCGGCAATCGTCAGCGGCCAGGCCGAAGCCGATTTCGATCTCGGCATGCGGATCAACCTCGACGCGTCGCGCACGCTGCTTGAAGTGTGCCGCGCGCGTGGCCATCGTCCGCGCGTCGTGTTCACGAGCTCGGTGGCCGTCTACGGCGGCGTGTTGCCCGACGTCGTGCAGGACGACACCGCGCTGAATCCGCAATCGTCGTACGGCGCGGAGAAGGCGATCGCCGAACTGCTGCTGTGCGACTACGCACGGCGCGGCTTCGTCGACGGCCGCGTGCTGCGGCTGCCGACCATCAGCGTGCGGCCGGGTCGCCCGAACGCGGCCGCGTCGTCGTTCGCGAGCGGTATCATCCGCGAACCGCTGAACGGCGAGGAAAGCGTATGCCCGGTGCCCGGCTCGACGCGGCTGTGGCTGCTGTCGCCGCGCGGCGCGATCGACGCGCTCGTCGCGGGTTGCGAAATCGACAGCGAGAAGCTCGGCAACAAGCGCGTGATCAACCTGCCCGGCCTGTCGGTATCGGTCGACGAAATGATCGCGGCGCTGCGCGAAGTCGCGGGCGACGACGTCGTGAAGCTGATTCGCCATGCGCCGGACGAACGCATCGAGAAGATCGTCGGCAGCTGGCCGGGCCGCTGGGACACGGCGCGCGCCGAAGCGCTCGGACTGAAGGGCGACACGTCGTTCGCGGACGTGATCCGCAGCTACATCGCCGACGAGCGGCGTTGATGGCCGCGCCGCCCGGCGGGGCACGCGGCCGCGTCGGCGAGCCGCTTCCCGCCCGGCTGGCAGGCAACGTCGGGCCGCATCAGCGCGGCCCGGCGGACTCCCCGACGGGCATCGATGCGCGCTTCGCCTCGTACGGCGAGCGCGCCGCGCCGGCCGCATGCTGCCATGCCAGCAAGCCCGGCAGATAGAACAGCAAGTCGCGCACGCGCCGCGCGCCGGCGAGCGCCAGGCAAGTCGTCGCGTCGAACCCGAGCAGCCCGCCGATCAGCACGAACCCGCCCTCCTGCACGCCCAACCCGCCCGGCATCAGGAACGCGATGCTGCTCAGGAGCTGGATCAGCGCTTCGATCGCGAGCGCCTGCGCGAATGTAGGATCGGCGCCGAGGAAACGCAGCGCGAGCCAGATTTCCAGCGCATAGCCGACAAATTGCAGCGTCTGCCAGATCGCCAGATAGCGGACGACGATACCCGTCTTTCTCCAGATCATCCGGATCGACTGGTCGGTGCGTGCCGATTCGCCGACCAGCGCCACCACCTTGCCGCTCGTGACGCGGTTGACCACGCGCATCGCGCGCTCGAACGGCCGCGCGTGCTGAACCAGCGCGAACAGCAGCAGCACCGGCACGAGCGCCGCCATGCCGATGGCGAGGCGCGCGGCCACCTGCGCGGCGTCGGACGACACGTGTTCGAGCACGTAGCCGATCGCGACCAGCGCGAACACCAGCTGGCTGATCAGCGTCAGCTGCATGTCCGCGACGAGGCTCGCCACGGCGGTCGCCGGGCGCACGCCCGCCTGCCGCAGCAGGCTGAACGACACGATCTCGCCGCCGATCCGCGCGACCGGCAACAGCCCGTTGATCGATTCGCGGATCCACACGAGCTTGAGCATCGTCGCGAACGACGGCCGGCGCGGGCCACGGATCAGCAGCCGCCAGTCCCACGCATTCGCGAGCATCGGCAGGATGTGGGCCAGCGCGGCGATCAGCAACCCGGCGCCGGCGATCCGCAACCGGTGCAGGATCTCCAGCGGATGCTCGCGCCAGATCAGCCACACCGCGAGCACCAGCCCGGCCAGCGCCGCCGCGCGCCCCGCATGCCGCAACCGTGCATCGCGACGCGCGGACCGCCGGTCCGCGCCTTCGACATCGAAATGCGTGTCGTGCATCATGATTTCCCTGCCGGCGACAGCAAGCCCTCGCGATCGACGCGAAAGCGCGTGCCGCGCCAGACGACGTGCGACGAGAAGAAGCTCGACACGAACACCAGGAACTGCAGCAGATCGACGAACGGCAGCCAGAGGGCACCGCGCAGCCCGGCACCGGTCGCACGGCTCGTTTTCAGCATCAGCAGCGCCCGCGCGGCGAGCGCCGCGACCGTCAGCCAGCAGGCGGCGCGCGTGCCGCCAGAGAACAGCACGGCCAGCAGCGCGAGCGGCACCGGGTGCATCAGCACCGACCCGGCGTGACCGAGCCGGTCCGCCGCGCGAATCGTGCAGCTCCAGCGCAATTCGTGCGCATACAGGCTGGCGAAGGTCTCTTCGACACAGGCATGTCCGACGACGAACGACGGGACGACGACCTGCGCGCCGACCTGCCGCACCGCTTCGCCGAGCGCGTGATCCTCGGCCAGGTGATGCGCGAAACGCGCGAGCCCGCCGATGCGTTCGAGCGTTGCGCGCGTGATCGCAATCGTCTGGCCAAAGCACGGACGGGCGCGCCCGATGAAAAGCCCGGTAATGACGCCCGGCAGGAAATGGTAGTTCGTCATCGCGACGGCGACACCGGGCCAGAAGCCCGGCGACGCGATGCCGCGATACACGCTCGTCACGATGCCGACTTCCGGCTGCTGTAGCGCGCCGACGACGGCACGCAGATAATCGCGCTCGACCAGCACATCGCTGTCGGCGAGACACAGCACCGAATGCTCCGCATGTTCGAGCATGTTGACGAGATTCGCGATCTTGCGGTTCGGCCCGTACAACCGCGCATCGGCGACGACCTTGATGTTCGCGTCCGGATAGCGCGCGCGCAGCGTCTCGACGGCCGCGAGCGCCGCGTCGCCCGCATCGTGCACCCCGAACAGATGCTGTACCGGCCCCGGATAATCCTGGACGAAGAAGCTTTCAAGATGCTGTACGAGATTCCATTCGTCGCCGTGCAGCGGTTTCGCGACGGTGACGCCCGGATAATCGCGCGGCATCGCCCGCGCGCGCGAAAAGAACCGGCCGACGAGCACGCTGGCCGTGACAGTGTAGGCAATGCCGAGCAACACGCCCAACCCGCAGGCGATCGACATCGCGCCGGCCAGCGCGTACAGCACATGCAGCAATACCATGCTTCTCCCCAGTGGTGGCCCAGTGACCGCGACGCCCGGGGCAGGAACGCGTGAACGCGCGCTCACCCTTACACGCCGCCGTATCGATTCCCGTTGAGCCGGATATGCAGGACGATCAACCAACGGTACGCGCAATCAGATGACACGACTACCGTGCGGCGATCGATTCCGGACACGCGCACATGGCCGCACACGTCAGCGGCCCTGAACGCCGCGTCGGCCACCTTACGGGCTGACAGGATCGCAGTCGCGACCGCGACGACGGTCCAGATGCGGAATGTCATCGTCGTGAAAAACGCTTCGGGTACGCGCAGCGCAAACAACGAAACCAGCACGAAACACTGAATGAACATACCGGCGAGCGCGGCGATCAACAAGTAGGCGCGCCAGCGCTCGATCGTCGAGGGTGCCATCAGGAATGAACCTCCCGTGCGGACGGCCCGCATCGATCGTGCGTCGATCGACATGGTCGCGGGTGGACGGGCAAGCGCGTGCCGGACGCGCCGAACCCGGTTCGGGATCAGGGGAAGCGGAGATCGTCCCGAGAAATGTTGTGGGCGATGGTAGCGGGAATGTCGGTGCCGAACCTTAAGCGTTCTTCAGAATCGGGCGATATTTGAGGGAACGCAATTACAATCCGTTGCACGGCGCGCACAGTCGGGCTCGTACAATTGCACGTATCTGCACACGAATCGACCATGCGACTCCTCCTTGTCGAAGACGACGACCTGATCGGCAGCGGCCTCGAAATCAGCCTGAGTCAGGCCGGTTACCAGGTCGACTGGCTGCGCGACGGTCATGCCGCCGCCGCCGCGCTCGCGACGACGCGCTTCGCGCTCGTCGTCCTCGATCTCGGCTTGCCCGGCAAATCGGGAACGGAACTGCTGCGTGCGATGCGGGACGCGGGCGATACCACGCCGGTGCTCGTCCTGACCGCGCGCGGCACCGTGGCCGATCGGGTCCGCGGCCTCGACGATGGCGCCGACGACTATCTCGCCAAACCGTTCGAGCTATCCGAGGTGCTCGCCCGCTGTCGCGCGCTCGTGCGGCGCTCGCAGGGCCGCGCCGGCGACGAGATCGTGTGGCGCGACATCACGATCGACCTGACCACCCAGACGGTGACACGCGATGCCGCGCGCATCGCGCTGACGTCACGCGAATGGACCATCCTCGTTCAGCTTGTCAGTCGTGCGGGCATGCCCCAATCGCGGGCGCGTCTCGAGGACGGCCTGTATGGATGGCAGGAAGGCATCGAAAGCAATGCGATCGAGGTTCACATCTCGAACCTGCGCAAGAAGCTCGGCGCGGAACTGATCCGGACGGTGCGGGGCATCGGCTACGTCGTCGACAAACCATGACCTCGCGCTCGATACGACGCCGCGTTTCGTCGATGGCGCTCGGCTGCGTGACCGTCGTGTGGATCGTCGCCGTGTTCGGCAGCTTCCGGCACGCGACACGCGAGATCGGCGAATGGGAAGACGCCCGTCTCGTCGAATATGCGTCGCTGCTCGTCGATCTTGCACCGGCCGACCTCGAGCGCCTCGCCCGCTTCCCGCCCGACGCGCGCATCGAACTGGCGCACGGCACGTCGGCCGCGACCCGAGACAACGACGGCGATCGTCTGCCGCGCGACGTGCTGTTCGAAGTCCGGGACGCTCGGGGCAACGTCGTTGCGTCGAGCCTTCCGGTCGACGCCCCCGGCCAGCCCGATGCAGCGGGCCGAAGCGACACCCCCGCAACGATCGTCGTACGCGGCACGCAATGGCGCACGCACACGCTGCGCAACGACGTGTCGGGGCGATGGATACGGGTGATGGAGCCGGCCAACACGCGCAGCGATCTCGCGACGGGCATCGCGCGCGGCATCGTCTGGCCGCTGATCCTCGCGCTCCCGGTGCTGGCGTTGCTGCTCTGGTACCTGATCGGGCGCAGTCTCGCACCGCTGAAAACGCTGTCGACGCAGATCGGCGCGCGCGATGCGCGCTCGCTCGAACCGCTCGCCATCACGACCGTCCCGGAAGAAGTCCGCACGCTGGTCGACGCGATCGACCGCCTGCTCGCCAGACTGCGGCAATCCATCGTGCGCGAGCGGGCATTCACGTCAGACGCGGCGCACGAACTCAAGACGCCGCTGGCTGCGATCAAGGTTCAGGCCCAGGTGGCGCTCGCGACAGACGATCCGGTGCGCAAGCAGCTCGCCATGCAGCGCGTGGTGCAAGGCGTCGATCGCAGCGCGCGTCTCGCCGAACAGTTGCTGCTGCTCGCGCGACTCGACGAATACGAACGCATTCCGGTGCGCGCCGTCGTCGTCCGCGAACTGGTCGACGCGGCCATCGAGCGACATCTCGCGAAGGCGTCGGATCACTTCATCGACATCGTCGCCACCGGCACGCCCGGGCGAGCGATCCTGGCCGATCCGATCCTGCTCGGCATCCTGCTCGACAATCTGCTCGACAACGCGGTCAAGTACGGCCGGCAAGGTGGCCGCATCGAAATCGACGTACACGACGACGGCACCGCGCAGCGCATCGTCGTGCGCGACGACGGGCCCGGCGTCGCCCCGGGCGAGCACGAGCGGCTCGGTGATCGTTTCTATCGCGGCGTCGGCACGCAGTTGCCCGGCAGCGGACTCGGGCTGTCGATCGTCCAGCGCATCGCGCAATACTTCGGCGGAACCGTGCAGTTCGGGCCGGGCATCGGCGGCCGCGGCCTCGGCGTCACGATCGCGTTGCCGTCGGCTGAATCCTCTCGGATCGATGGCACGCAGGCGTTATCGGGCGAAGTCGCTGCGCGGCCGCACGCTTAACGTCTCGTTAAGGATTCGGCCGTAAAATCCGCCGGAAGATACGGTCCTCATCCGCTTGCCAGGAGCTTTTATGTCTACAACCGCCCGATACGACGCAGTCGCACGCCTTCTTCACTGGCTGATCGTGGCGTTGGTCGTCGCGCAGTATGCAATCGGCTGGACGATGCCCGACGTGCATCGCGATACTCAACCGGTCGGCCTGATCGCCGCGCACCTGATCGTGGGCACCGCGCTGCTTGCCGCAATGGCTTGCCGCGTGCTATGGCGCGTGACGCATCGCCCACCCGCCGACGAACTGTCGCCCGCGATGCGCGCGGTGTCCGGCGTGACGCACTTCGGGCTCTATGCACTGCTGATCGCGGTGCCGTTGCTCGGCTGGATCAATGCGTCGTCGCGCGCATGGGCCGTGACGCTGTTCGGCGTCGTCCCGTTGCCGGCGCTGTCGGCGGCCGGCTCGGGATTCGGGCACGCGATGGGCGATGTGCACGGCATCCTCGCGTGGGCACTGTTCGGCGGCATCTGCCTTCACGTCTCGGCCGCGGTCGCGCATCGTTTCGTCCTGCGCGACAGGGTCATGCAACGGATGATGCTCTGGTAATCTCGCCACCTGCCCCCTTGCGCACCGTCACGGGCAGATACCCCGCAATGGCCGATCGCGCGCTCGCCTGCATCGCGGCTCATCCTGCGATCCACCTGCGCGCCCATCGGAATCGGGCAACGAGCTGATCGCGGCGCCGCGCGAAGCGGCGCGCGATCGACGGCCTCGCCGTCCGTGCAATTCGGCCAGGCCGCGTGCCGCGAACGGCATGCGTATCGCCGTACCGCGAACACGTCGGCCTGAAGACACACACGTACATGTCGACACCTAGTTGACGGTCTGCACCGGCATGACGGAAGCCGGCGCCGGCGCGGCGGGCAACGCCGCCATCCTCGCCCGATCCTGCTCGGCGAGCTTCGCCAGCGCGGCCTGAATGTCCGCGGGATATTCGCCGTCGTCCCCCTTCGACGGATCGTAGCCCGCCGCTTCCAGACGAATCAGTTCCTCGCGAACCTGGGCGCGTGTGAGCGGCGCATTCGATTGCGCGAATGCAACTTGACCGGATATCACGCCGATCATCATCAGTAGTGCGATACATGTTTTCATCATCAACTCCTTCAATCTTGCGCGCCGATCAACCTTCGTGGATTTCGGGCCGGCCGCGGCAGTCCGCTACGTCAGCTTCCGAAATACGGCGTGCAGAAGCTCTCGGGGCCCACGCACGCGGCCGAACGCGGACGCGACGGCAGTACCGTCGGCCTTCCCGCATCCGAAGTCGCGGCCGGATCGCTGCCGACCGCCGTTTCGGCCTGATGCCGGGGCATCTGTTCGGCTTGCTGCTGGAACAGCGGGCTCACGTCCGGATACGACGTATCGGTCACGAAGCGCAGCCCGTTGTTTTCGGCGTCGATCAGTTGCTGCCTGACCTGCGCGCGCGTCAGTGCCTGTGCCGACGCTTGCGGCGCGATACCCGCGAGAGAAATCGCCGCCACGGCGGCGGCCACCAGCCAATGCGTGTTCATGTTCCACTCCTTGAGAAGTCAACGAGACGACGTGCTACACCCGTATGACGACGCTGGGTGTCCGTTTATTCCCGGAATGGCGAACCGCTTGTGCCGGACGTTCATCGAGCTGTCATTCTTTCGTCAGCCGGCGTAACCTGACGTAACGCAAGCCCCACCGCGCGTGGGGCAGACTGACGACACCTTGTGGATCGCGCCTCGATCATGTCCGTCGCTTACGACTATGCAGCCGGCCTGCTTCGCGCACTGTTCGACCGTCATATCGACAGCGGTGCCGTGCTCGATTCGGCCATGTTCCCCGACGCCGAGCGATTCGTCCGCGCGTGGCCGGCCATTCGCGCGGAAGCGCTCGCCGTCGCGCGCGACCTGCCGCGCATCCCGCGTTTCCACGAGATCATGCGCGAACAGCACGACATCTCGGCCAACGATGCGCGCGACTGGCGGATGTTCATCATGCAGGCTTACGGCCAGCCGTTCCCGCGCAACCTGTCGCGTTGCCCGACCGTCGCGTCGATCGTCGCGGCGTCGCCGGACGTGTTGTCCGCGTCGCTGTCGTTCCTCGCGCCCGGCAAACACATCCCGCCGCATCGCGGGCCGTTTCGCGGCATCCTGCGCGGCTATCTCGTGCTGTCGATGCCGAAGCGCGCCGACGGCACGCCGGCCGCGGTGCTGAAGGTCGACGGTCATGAATATCGGCTCGAGGAAGGCCGTTTCCTGCTGTGGGACGACACGTTCGTGCACGAGGTATGGAACGACAGCGACGAAGTACGGATCGTGCTGCTGCTCGATATCCGACGGCGCGGGATGCCGCGCTTGCTCACGTGGGTGTCGAATACGGTGATCGGCGTCGTGCGGCTCGGGATCAGGATTCGCGGGCGGTCGATTCCGGTTTAGCCAACTGCACGACGCGCGCCCTTCGCGGTCAATCCTCGCGCGCGAGACGCGTCAGAACCTCCGCGAGCGCTTGAATCGCGGGTTGCGCGGCGCGCTGCGCCGGGTAGATGAGGTAGTAACCCAGACCGTTGCGCACCACCTCCGGAAACGGCGCGACCAGCGCGCCGGCCGCCAGCCGATCCGCCGCCATGCGCGGATCGCCGATCGCGACGCCGTGTGCGTGAGCCGCTGCCGTCAACGTCAGTTCGAGCGTATCGAATACGAGCCCGGTGCCCGGGTCGATCTGCGTTGCGCCGACGGCGTCGAGCCAACATCGCCATTCGTCTCGATTGCGCGCGGGATGCAGCAGCGTCACATGCGCGAGATCGGCGAACGACTTCAACGACGTGCCTGCGTCGCGCGTGCACATCGGCGTAAGGCACTCGTCGAATAAAGGCACGACCACCATTCCTGGCCAGTTTCCGGTACCGCGCACGACGATGGCATCGAAATCGGCGTCGGTGAAATCCGGTGTGTCGTCCGCCGACGTGTGAATATGCAATTCGGTTCGCGGCAACGCGTGATTGAGGGCCGAGAGCCGCGGCAGCAGCCACCGGATCGCGAACGTGGAAGGCAAGCGCAACGTCAGGGTCGACGCGGAATGCGCATGGGCATGCGCGTGTTGCGCCAGTTGCGCGAGCACGTTGACGGCCACCGTCAGCAACGCGCTGCCTTCCCCGGTCAGCGTCAATCCCGACGGATGACGGACGAACAACGCACATCGGTAGTGCGCTTCCAGTTGCTGCACCTGACGGCTCACCGCACCCTGGGTCCGGCACAGATGCTCGGCGGCCCGGTTGAAACTGCCGAGTTCGGCGGCGGCGACGAACGCCTGGAACGCCGTCAGCGGCGGCAGCGCACGGGTCAGATCCGCCAGCGGATATGCGCGGGCGACATACCCGGGTTGCGGATTATTCGTTTGTTCGGTCATCGCGGCATCGCTATCGTGGTTGAACCGGTTCGCGGCGGCTGTCGCGGCAGGCTCGTCAACCATCAGCGGAGAAATACCATGGTCTCGTCGTCCGACGCACTATACACGCGGCAGGTCAATGCCTACCTGAAAGCACTCGAACGCGGCGACGTCGCCGAGATCTGCGCGCTGTTCGCGCCGGATGCACGGATATTCTCGCCGTTTCTCGGCTGGATGGCGCCGCAGCCCTTCTTCGAAAAAGTCGCGGCGGCATCCGGACAAAGCCGGATCACGCCGCTCGACATCTGCGTCAGCACGACGGGCGCACGTCGGGCCACCGGCTATTTCGTCTACGACTGGGGACTGAAGGACGGCTCCGAGGTGCGGTTCGAGTGCGTCGACGTCTTCGAGTTCGACGACGACGCGCGCATCGAGCGCATGGTCATCATCTACGACACGCATCCGGTGCGAAGTACCGTCGGCAACAAATATGCCTAGCCGGATCATGGCGCGACGCAGCAACGTCGTCGCGCCGCCGGCCGTACGGCAAATGCCGCTGCTTACGTGGCTGTCGAATACGGTGATCGGCGTCGTGCGGCTCGGGATCAGGATTCGCGGGCGGTCGATTCCGGTTTAGCGCACGTCACCGGCGCGCGCCGGGTGATCGATCGTTTCTACCGGCCGCTTGTGTATCGAAAGGGGACGCGGCACGCCCGGGATGCCGGCGCAATCATCAGGATACCTTGCCGGAGTCATCCGTCAACGCATAGATACCGCGCCTGGCGACGCACGGAAAAGGTGGATCGATCGCCCGCACATTCGTCAGTTCCCAGCATACGTATCCGGCGCACCATTGCTAACCTTGCGTGCGGGCTTCATCAGGCGTTCAGTCGTATATCCCCACGACGTCGACCCACGCGAGCGCGATACCATCGGGATCCTCCTGTCCGTCCTGTCGCAGGAAGATCGTGTTCTGCACCAGCACGAGATCGCGCAGCGGCAGGGCCGGCGGCGCCCACGACCGGATTTCCACCCGCTTGCGGCCCGCAACGATATCGTCGACGGCGGGTTTGACGATCGACAGCGCGGATCGCGGCACGGCAACGGTTTTCTTCCTCGGTAAATAACGTCACTTCCAGGCGTTGAAGGTTTCATTACAGGCGCAGGAGATTTCCGCCTTCACGATCCATGATCTGCGGCGCTCAGCCTCCAAGTTGCTGCATGAACAGCGCTGGGAGGCGGACGGGGTGGAGAAAGCGTTGAATCACACCATCGGCGGTGTGCGCGACGTCTACAACCGGGCCGAATATGTTGACCAGCGGCGGAAGATGCTGCAGGCGTGGTTGGGCTACATCGACGGGCTGGCGTCGGCGCGCAATCTTGTGGTGTGAGCAGGTACTGGCGCCGGGCCATGGCAAAACCGCTGCCCCTTGTGCGCCCTTCACGACGCAGAATCAGCCGACCTACGCCATGCGCAATATTAGTCCAGGACCCGGCCGAGACTCCCACCAGCATTACTGACGCACGCCTTTTTTCGCCCCCGGCCAACGAGAATGGCTGTGCGCTGAAATGAATTTTGTACAGTTAGCCGCCCATCTAAACGGCTTTTCAGATCGATCCTATATTCAAATCGCGAGTAATTGCGCACGCTTGTGCCTGGAGAATTTCATGTACGTCCACATGCTGAGAGCCTGCTGCTAGTCATTCCTTCACTAGAGGCAGTAGTTGTAGGTGCTCAGTTCCTGGAGCACCGATGGCAAGCCAAGCACCTGAAGCGTCCGCCTCTTCCGCACGTCCCGTCACAGTCGCTCCGCTCAACCAGATCCAACTGGGTGACGTGGCGCTGACCATCGATGCATTTGGCCAATGGCTGGGCGCAATCACCGACGGAGCAGTGACCCTGGATCGCCTGCGCACCGTTGCAGGCAATCTGCCAGCGGTCCGTAACATCCTCAATCTGGCAGACCTGCTGGGCGATATCGTCACCCTCACCACACGCGAGGACCGTGATACTTCGGACTGGGCGATCGCGAGCATCAATCTGATCGGTCTGATGCCTGCCCCGGCCACCGCTCCCGCCCGCATGACGCTGCGGCCTGCACTTTTTCTCGCGCGACAGGAACTGACTGGCGAAAAATCCCTGGTCAGCGAGGCCCTGCTCAACACGCTGACGGTCAATCTGAACAGCAGCATTCGGGGCGAGTTGGACGACTTTGTAAAGCAGACCCAACAAAGGCTACCCGGTTTGCTGGATGAAGCCGCGACCTTTGGCGAAAGCCTCATACTGGACCTCGCCAGCGGTCTGGAGACCCTGAGTCAGGCGAACAACGTTGTCGGTACAGCGCCCGGCAAAAGCGAATCAGGGAAGTCGTGGCGCGACCCCACCGAGATGTTTTCCAACCTCTATGACGCGGCGCTTCAGTTTCAGCGCGATGCCGCAACCACAAGCCAGAGCGCCCCGGCACAAAGCCCTTCAAAAGAAACACGCGCCAAGATCGCCGCAAACGCCCAGCTACTGCGCCAGTTCGCCGCGCTCTTGGCCAGCCAGGTACGCGCGCAAGCCAATCCGTCGACGCAAGGTAGTGTCGGGTGGATCGTCGCCGGATTGCATCGGTCGCTCGAAGCGCGAGGGCCGAGCCGTTACCTGGCCGCCAATGTCAAGACCGATACGACGAGCCGGGCTGGATCGCTCCATCCAGGCGAATCACTTGAGGCACGCGTCAAAGAACGCCCGGCCGACCAAGACGCCAACGTGTGCAAGATCGGAGCGCCGTCAGGCACCGGCAGCAACATCAGCTTCGCCACGGGCAGCGAAACACTCAGCCACACCGACTTCACGCTACCCGGCCCATTTCCCCTCGCCTGGACGCGTACCTACCGCTCCAGTCTGGGTGCCTTCGACGATGGCGTGCTGGGCGCGCGCTGGATCACGCCATACACCACGCGCTTCGACGTGCGGGGCGAAGGCCTGCGCTACCACGGCGCCGACGGGCGCAGCCACGACTACCCGCTGCCCAAGGTCGGACAGTTCCATGAAGATCGCATCGAAGACCTCACCCTGGTTCGTGTACGCGATCACGAGTTGGTGCTGTGTCGTGGCTACGAACGCCGCGAGACCTACCAGCGCCACGGCGACCGCTACCTGCTGGTGCGGATCGAACTGCGCGGCGGCGCCGGCATGCTGCTCGGCTACGACCACCGCGTTGGCAATCGCGCGGTGCTGTCGGACCTGATCACCTACCAGGACGATCTCAGCCAGGTACACACCCGCCTCGGCACCCTGGTGGACGAGGCTGGCCGCATCACCGGCCTGTGGCTGATGGGCGAGCACGAACCCCTGCGCCGTCTGAGTCTGTACCGCTATGACGAAGCGGGCGACCTCACGCTGGCACAAGACGAGAATGCTGCCGCGTGGACCTACCAGTACCAGCACCACCTGATCACCCGTTACACGGACCGCACCGGGCGCGGCATGAACCTGGTGTGGCAGGGAGAGGGCGCGGATGCCAAAGCGGTGCGCGAATGGGCCGACGACGGCAGCTTCGACACCCGCCTGGAATGGGACGAGAACATCCGCCTCACCTACGTCACCGATGCCCATGGCCAGGAGACCTGGCACTACTACGACCACCTGGGCTACACGTACCGCATCATCCACCCCGATCAGCGTGAGGAATGGCTGTTCCGCGATGGGGCGAAGAACGTCGTCCAGCATATCCACCCGGACGGCAGCGAGGACTGCTACGCCTATGACGAGAACGGCAACCTGCTGGAGCACATCCGTGCGGACGGCACCACCGTGCATTACGCGTGGGATAGCAAAGACCAGCTCATCAAGATCAGCGACGCCGAGGGCGGCCTCTGGCTGCGCGACTACGACACCCGCGGTCGGCTCACGGAGGCCATCGACCCGCTGGGCAACAAGACCGAGTACGCCTACAACCTGATGGGCCTGCCGATCGGCATCACCGATGCCAGCGGCAAGACCAGGCAGCTCGAGTACAACAGCAGCGGCCAGCTCACTCGCTACGTGGACTGCTCGGCCAAGGCCAGCGAATGGGCCTACGACGCGCACGGCCAGCTTGTGCAGTTCACCGACGCAGCGGGCCAGGTCACCCGCTACCGCCACGAGGCCGGCCAGCTCGCCGCGATCCGCTACCCGGACGATACCGAAGAGCACTTCGAGCGCGACGCAGAGGGCCGGCTGCTAACCCACATCGATGCGCTGGGCCGGCGCACCGAATGGGACTACACCGAGGCCGGCCTGCTGGCCAAGCGGGTGGACGCCGCCGGCCAGTCCCTACGCTATCAGTGGGACAAGCTCGGCCAACTCACCGCGCTGCGCAACGAGAACGGGCGCGATGCCGAGTTCCACTACGACCCGGTGGGCCGTCTGCTGGCGGAAACCGGCTTCGACGGTGCCATCACGCGCTACGAGTACGAAGAGGCGACCGGCAAGCTGGCGCGTGCCATCGACGGGCAGCGCATCACTGCCTACACGTTCGACCCGATGGGCCGCCTCACCGAGCGGCGCGCTGCGCTGCAAACCGGCGACGGGAGCCCGCGCAAGCAGGGCTGGCAGGTCGAGACCTTTGCCTACGACCTCAACGGCAACCTGGCGCTGGCGACTAACGCAGACAGCCGCCTGCAATGGTTCCACGACCCGGCCGGCAACCTGGTGCGTGAGCACCAGCACTACACCCGCCTGGGCCAGCCGCTGGTGGGTGTGTGGCTGCACGAATACGATGCGCTGAACCAGCGCATCGCCACCGTGCGCCCGGATGGTCACCGCGTCAGCTGGCTCACCTACGGCAGCGGCCACCTGCTGGCTCTCCAGTTGGATGAACGAGAACTGGTCAGCTACGAGCGCGACGACCTGCATCGCGAAGTCGCGCGGCTGCAAGGCAACCGCCTGCTGCAAACGCAGCAGTGGGACGCCATGGGGCGGCTCAACGAGCAGGTGCTTGCTCATGAAGCCAAGGGGCCGCCCGGGCAAACTGCGGGCGGCAACCGCCTGCTGGTGCGCCGTTACCGCTACGACGCCGGCGGCCAGCTCACCGACATCAACGATACGCGGCGCGGCCAGCTTGCCTACCGCTACGACCCCGTGGGCCGCCTGCTCGAAGCGCACAGCCGGCTGGGCCACGAGACCTTCGACTTCGACCCGGCCAGCAACCTGATCGACCCGGCCGAGCAGCGCGAAGCCGAGCGCCAGCGCATGCCGCGCATCAAGGCGCTGGATAACCTGCTCAAGCAATACGCCGGCACCCACTACCAGTACGATGCGCGCGGCAACCTCACGCAGCGTTGGCACAACGGTAAGGAAGGCCGCTTCACCTGGGACCTGTTTGACCGCCTGACGCACTACGAAGACGAGCGCCTGAAGGTCGACTACACCTACGACGCGCTTGGGCGGCGCTTGTCCAAGCACAGCCAGGCGCACTACGAGGAAAGAAGGGAAGCGGAGCCACACTGGAACCGCGCCGAGCGGGTCAAGCGCAACCGCGAGCTGCAATGCGGTTTCACGCTATATGGCTGGGACGGCGACACGCTGGCCTGGGAGAGCAAGATCGCCGACGAGGATGGCTTCGGTGCGCGCACCACACACTATGTGTACGAGCCCGGCAGCTTTGTGCCGGTGGCGCAGGCGGTGCGCGACGACGCCATCGAATTGCTCGACCAGCCGGAGTACGGCGATTACTACCGGCAGGATGAAGACCCGCTGTGGGGCGCGCCGCCGCCCGCGCCGCCGATCAACAGCCTGGCCTGGTACCAGTGTGATCACCTCGGCACGCCGCAGGAACTGACCGACGAGCACAGCGAGATTGCGTGGAGCGCGGAGTACCGCGCCTGGGGAGTCGCGCAGGAGGCAATCAGAAAGACCTCGGGGAAGGCACCGATCGCCAACCCCATCCGCTTCCAGGGGCAGTACCATGACCATGAATCGGGGCTGCACTACAACCGGTATCGGTACTACGACCCGGAGGTGGGGCGCTACGTCAGCAAGGATCCAATCGGGCTGCAAGGTGGACTGAATGCTTACAGTTATGTGGCCGGCAACCCGCTGAGCAACATCGATCCGAGAGGGCTGCAGGCTTATCCCATTCCGGTGCCTGTTGGCCCGATTCTGGGGTCTGCGATTCCCGATGGAAAGTTGCTAGCGGATAGGTTGGCAACTGCGACAAAAAAATCGCTGGATAAGCTGACCCGCGAAAAAACTTATCAAACTTATACCCGATACAACCCTACAACTGGGCAGTGTTATAGCGGAAGAACGTCGGGTTATGAGGATCCGGAAACCAACGTGAAAAATAGATCTTACGGTCAAGCGTACTTGACGGCTGAAGGCTTCTTGCCACCCGTCCTGGACAGGTCTTCAACGAGCTACCGCGCCATTCGTGGGCGTGAGCAGCAATTGATTGAGTTGAATGGAAAGGCTCAAAGTAGTGGTGGAATCTCTAGAAATTTAATCAATGGTATCTCGCCTATCAATCCAGCGGGGCCATTGCTATACCTGCCTGCCGCGCTAGCTCAATTTGGAAAGCCAGTACCAGCCGGCCAATGCACTTGCAAATAATGATTACCATGAGATCCAAAAAGCCGTCACCTAGCGCTTATGAGAAGTTGAAAATCTTCTTTGTGTGTTATGTGGATTGGTTTGTGCCCGTTGGGGAAAAAAGCCAAAACCCGGAAGATCAGCCTATAGCATTCCTTGAGAATCTGGAGAAGAAGTCAACTTCAGATGCAAAAAGAGGGTTACAGATGGCTGTCAACGATGTGGTCGAGATGACGGCCGACTGGTCTCCCCAGAAAGTCGCTGAAGCAGATGCGAAATTTTCTAGTCGTGGCGCCTTCACCTTGAGTGAGGTTAGGCGTCGTTACTCCAGAAGGTATCTGCAAATTCTTAGGCGGGGTTCTATCAAATCTGATCTCGAATACTATTTTCTCAAGGGAATTGATGATAGTGGAGAACTCCCCACCCTCTCTGACGAGAGCGAAAAGATAGGTGCCATGCTTGCTGACTATGAAGAAAAATTGACTGGTGCAGCACCTCGATAGCCGACACAAGTGACGCTGAAGCTGCGTTGTGCATGCGGTGCGCTGGCACTCCCGCCCCTCGGATAACACCGAGTCAAAAATTGTCGATGCGATGGCGTTAATTGGGATCGTTTATTGGATAATAAGTGAAATCCTACGAGTTCTGTTCCCGCCACGCAACTTGATTCCGGTGCCGTAATTTCTCGACGGACTCGCGAAGAGCTAGTGCCCGTTCCACTCGCTCCTGACCTAAAAGAAAATGAGGTTGACATGCCAATCTAATATGTAGAGTTCAGCGACGAATCGTCGCTATCGAAGATGCTGGAAGGATCGGTTCTCAGATATTGCACACTCAAAAATTTTTCGCTTGACGGAAAAAATGTTGATTCTGTTTTTTTGTCGTGCTCCTTGGAGGATTTGAATTGGTATTGGGGGCTATTCAATCACTGCCTTTTTGTCGACACCAAATTCATTGGCTGTGTATTCCGTGGATCTAACTTCGCTTATTGCCGCTTCCTGAATTGTGAATTTTCAGACTGTCGATTTGAGGAGGACAATTTTCATTCGCCATGTAGCTTTGATGGCACCCAATGGTTTGGCGGCAAGGCAGCTAGGTGCAAGGGATTGCCGGAATACGCGTTCCCAGCCCCGTCCCCAAGCCGCTGAGCACATCGCCCCTCAACGCTCGACCTCTAGGTCATGGCTAGAGTTTCACAAAAAGACAGCCGAACTGATAAAACTTCTGGGTACATTCGACCTGGAGATTCCTCTCTTGGCTAGTTATCCCCCCAGGCTGTTATCTCTTAAGGAATCCTGGGTTGGCATGTCGTAACCAGTACTCTCAAGCTTTGACTGACGGTATATCTGCTACCGCTTTAGCTGAGAAGGTCAAGGATGGTTGATAGGGACCAACGATATTATGGATTACATACCGACCACCAAAAGATGCGCGAGCAGCAGCACTACACTCGCCTGAGCCAGCCGCTCGTGAGCGTGCTCCAGCACGAGTACGACGCGCTCAACCAGCGCATCGCCACCGTGCGCCCGGACCGACACCGCGTCAGATTGCTCGCCTATTATCGAGTTTCTCGACCAACCCGAGTACGACGACTCCTACCGGAAGAACGAAGTAATGCTTACGATCCAGACGTGCCGAAAGCTCCGGGAAAGCCAGGAAAGGCCGAAGGTTTTTGCTCACCCAAAGGCGGCGATGACTGGGTTAAATCACCTAAAGGGTGGGGGTGGCGCGACAAGAAAGGCGGCGTTTGGGTCCCTACGGGGCCTGGTGGTGATGCTCATGGAGGACCGCACTGGGATGTTCAATATCCAGAGCGTTATGACAATATCTATCCCGGCGGTCACAGGCGGTGAATTTATTGAGGCTTTAATATGCTGATCAGAATTAGACTAGGTTCTTTTTATTCAAAATGCGACGAAAGCAGGTTGTTCGATGGATTTAATGGCATTTCCGCCATCCGCAGCATCAAGGGGGATGGAAGAGATTTATTATTGGATATCTCGATTAGAGATTTAAGTAGCGATTCAATGCGTGAACTGATTGTGCTTTTGTGGCGCTATAGGATACCCCTTTCACCCTTTCGTCCGCTCGCGGGGAATAAGAGATTTGACTGGCTGAACAATCCAAAAGGGGTTTGGTACAAGAGTATGTTTGCCGGGAAGGAGCAGACAGAAACCCAGACTGGCAGGTGAAGCGATGAGCGAATGGCCGCAAAATCTTGCGGCGCTTCGAGTTCGTAGCGCTATTCGTGAGCTGCGGCGATTGGCATCCTTGGTGCCACCTCTATGGTGGACTCTCCCTGCTAACGTGGCTGTACCATGACGACTACTGTTAACGACCTCCGACTTCGGATACGCGCTTTACCGGCTAACCCCAGACGAAAAGAGGTAGCCGAGATTGCGTTTGAGTTAGAGTACCTTTCGTTATTAGTTTCACCGCTTCCCAAGGACATATTCTCACTGTATCTGGAGGTGCTATCAGACCCTCTGGTTTTTTCCAAGAATGGCATAGATAACTTAATTTCTGCAATTTATAACGAATTCGAGAAGCTCACCTCCGACCAAGAAAGCACCCTATTAGAATCCATAGTCAATAACTCAAAAGAATATAATAACGAGAAATTGCGATTCTCTGTTGGGGATATGATCGCGAGAAAGTACCCTGTCCAAGTTGCACTGGATGCTTTCCGCCGAATGTGGTTCTCCGGTGAAAAACATTCCCAGACCATTGCTCAATTTGGTGCGGACGTCTTGTCTTTAGTGCTACCCAAAGAAGGACCGGAGCGCAACAAGCTTCGCAAATTCGGTTTGGAAATGGTGCAAAAAGAGAAATAATCATCGATTAACGAACTATCGCCGCAATAGTCAACCCTATCTTCCAAGATACACCGCCATGATCTGCGCTCGCTCATGCCCCAACTCGCGGCTAGTAGCCTGCCAAGCCTGCGCATCCAGCGCGGTTGAGCCGGGGTCAGCGTGCGCGCCGCAGCCCCGCCGGCAGCCGGAGCCTGATTATCCAATCGAGTATGCGAATGGGAAAACAAGTACTTGGCTTGGCGGACATGCCGGCATTTTGGTATACAGCACTACCGAAGTCACGCAATACTATGAGTACGGTCGATACAATCCAAATAACCCAGGCATCATCGGGGCCAAACTTCCAGCGAATTCCGGCAACGTACGACGGGTAAGCACCCCCAATCTGTCTCTCGGCGCGGACGGTCAATCCACTCAAAAGTCACTTGATGTGCTAAGTGAAGCCTTATCAAGGAAGGCAGGAAAAGGCACTAAAACCGAACTCAAATGCAATGTTACGGTGGATGAGAAAAAAGCTGCCGAATACGCTATAGACATTGCCAATAATGTAGATCGAAAATCATATAGCTGGACACCATGGAATACAAATCACTGCAGAACCTTCCCAAGGGATGTATTCAATGCAGGAAGGAATTAGGCGAACCATGAAATCAATCATTTACCATTCTATAGTATTCACATTGTCGACATTATGCGCAATATTCGCATACCTGTTGGTAGATCGTTCCATCAGTCTAAGCTACGCCAACCAAAGCCTCAGCGAGAGCAATGCCGCGTTAAACAGCATAGAGAATCTTCTTGGAGATGCCTGGAAGGGAATGGAGAGAGACACCCTTGTTAAGCGCTTGCAGGCAGAGGCGGCGGCTCGACCAGCCGATTCCATCCTTGTTAAAGAGGAGAAGAATGTCATCTGGTTTGGCGACGTCCGCTTTAATATTGAGAATGGATTTTTGAAAAATATTGGAAATTGACGCATCAGGCCCAAACTGACCGTAAGCGTGCCTCTCCCCTTCCTCGCAGCTCTAGGAAAAGTCAGAGATCTGTTCGACCGCCTCACCCACTACGAAGATGATCGCCTGAAGGTCAACTATACCTACGACGCGCTCGGCCGGCGCCTATACAAGCACAGCCAGGCGCACTACGAGGAAAGAAGGGAAGCGGGGCCACACTGGAACCGCGCCGAGCGCGTGAAGCACAACCGCGAGCTGCAATGCGGTTTCACGTTGTATGGCTGGGATGGCGATACGCTGGCGTGGGAGAGCAAGATCGCCGACGAAGACGGCTTTGGTGCGCGCACCACCCACTACGTCTACGAGCCCAGCAGCTTTGTGCCGGTAGCGCAGGCGGTGCGCGAGGAAGCCGTCGAATTGCTCGACCAGCCCGAGTACGGCGATTACTACCGGCAGGATGAAGACCCGCTATGGCTGCCCTGCCGCCGCCGCCCGCACCAGCCATCAACTGCCTGGCGTGGTATCAGTGCGCTCACCTCGGCACGCTGCAGGAGCTGACTGATGAGCACAGCGAGATTGCGTGGAGTGCGGAGTACCGTGCGTGGGGTGTTGCGCAGGAGGCAATCAGAAAGACCTCGGGGAAGGTGCCGATCGCTAACCCTATCCGGTTCCAGGGGCAGTACCACGACCACGAGACGGGACTGCACTACAACCGGTATCGGTACTATGAGCCGCACGGCGCTAGCCCCCGAATATCTCCGATCCGATATCGCGATTTTCCGTATCGAGCGCGCGTGGCTAGACTGGCGACGCATTCTCGACGCAGCATCGTCGTACGGCAACGCGACACGCCCTCACACAAACGATTCCGGGAGATGAGCCATGTCCGACCGGCATGCGTGCCGAGGCGAGCTCAAGACACTCGGCCTCGTGGCCGGCACCGCGCTGCTCGCCGCCGCGCGCCCGAGGCCTGCACGCTGTGCCACGGCGCGGACGGCCAGGTGCAATCGAGCGGCGGCAAGCCGGTCTTTAGGGCGCTCTAGGGTGCACGCTCGTTCAACTGGGACGCAGGCATGGGCGACATCCGCAACGCGGCCGGCTTCGTGAAGGCCAACATGCCGCTCGGGCTCGGCGGCACGCTGACCGATCAGCAAGCGTGGGACGTCGCGACCTTCATGGACAATCACGAGCGCCCGCAAGCCCCCCGTTTCACCGGCTCGCTGCAGGACACGCGCGCGAAATGCCACGACACGCCCGACTCGATGTACGGACGCGAGGTGAACGGCCGCGTGCCCGGCGCGCCATGAAACCCTGCTTGCCCAAGCGGCGCGGCATACCTGATCACGGATGCCAGCGATACACGACGAGGCTCGACCCGTTGTAGTTGTCCTTCGTGATCACGTATTCGCCGGTCGAGCGCAGGTACGCACGGATGCCATACATCGAGTCGACGTCGTTGCCGACGTCCATCGCCGACGTGTTCGAATTCGTCAGCGTGGTCACGAGGCTGCCGGTGTTCAGGTCGAACACGTCGACGTTCGGCACCGTGTGCACGTAGCCGACGAACAGGTAGTGGCCTGCCGCCGCCATCGATTTCGGATTCGCGCTCGTCAGGTTGATCGCGACGTTCGGCGTGCTCGTGTTGCCGGCCTTCCAGCCGCGATAGACCTCGATGTGCCCGTTCATCGCTGTCCAGTCCCAGCTGCCCGAGATGCCCTGCGCGAGGATCATCGTGTCGCTGTCGGCCTGGTAGATGATTCGTGTGAGCGGCAGCACGGTGCGCGGAATCGGAATCTGCACCGGCTTGCCCCATGTCGGTTTCCCGGTCGCGTCGAAACCCGTCATCGGATAATGCGAAATGTTGTTCGTGCGATCGAGCCCGGCCCACACGTCGCCGTTGTCGTCGAGCGAGAAGCCGGCCGTCACCTGCAGCGTCGTGTTGAACGGCTTGCCGGGGATCGAGCCGTCCGGAATCGCGATGTAGCCGCTCGCGCCGTTGAAGTGATAGATGTTGTAGTTGCCCGGATTCTGTCCGGTCGCGACCAGCATCCGCGTGCCGTTCACGAGCGCGAGCTGGCCGAAATGTTGACCGCGCTGGTAGTCGTTCATGTCGAGGCGCGGGTCCTTCGGATAGGTGAACGGATCGATCGTGTTCGCGACGAACGTGCCGCCCGCGGTGCCGGTGTACACGTTGTTGCCGCTGTAGAAGAACGCGCCGTCGGTGGCGGGATCGGGCGCGGCGGCAGCCTCGAAGTTCAGTGCCTGCAGCTTCCATTGCAGCACGCCCGTCGGGCTGTACGAATGGAGGTCGGTGCTGCCATTGCGCCCGAGATCCCAGCCGCCGCCCCACGCGTTGTTCAGCACGTACAGGTTGCCTGCCGCGTCCTTGCCCATGCCGGCGACGCGCGTGAAGCGCTTGTCGCCGACCTGCCCCTTGATGCCCGAAGTCGTGTCGAGATACCCGCCGAGCACGCCGAACGTGCCGCGCTGCACGGGCTGGCCCACGAGCGCGTAGATCTTGATGTTCATGTCGGGGCCTTCGTCGCCCACCAGCAACTGCCCGCTCGGCGCATCGAAATACAGCGACGCCGGCCGCGCGCGGGCCGCCATCTGGATCGTGCTCATCGCCGTGCCCGTCGGGCTGAACTGCGCGACGACACCCGCACTCTTGCGCGCGACCCACAGGTTGCCGGCCGCATCGAGCGCCAGCGCACCGGGGCCCGATACGCCGATATCGCGCTGCCACACGCCGTCCGTCGTGTAGACGCGCACGCGGTTACCGTAGAAGTCGCTCACGTACAGCAGGTTGCCGGTCGTCGCGAGGCCCGTGATCACGTCCGCGTACTGGATGCCCGTCCACGTGCTGACGGGAATGCGCAGGTCGCGCTGGTTCGTGCTGCGGTTGTAGCGGCCGACCGAGCCGCTGCCGAACGTGCGGTTGTAGCCGAGCGCGACGAACAGCGAGTTCGCGTTGCCGGTGATCGCGCCACCCTGGAATTCGTCATGGATGCCGATCGTGCCGAGCGTCTGCCCGTTCTGGTAGATCGCGACACCGCCCGCGTTCTCGTCCCAGCGCGACGCCGTATAGATCACGCCCTCGGGCGCGACCCAAAGCGAGCGCGCACCGTTGCCGACGTGCGCGGCGAGCGTGCCGAACGTGTTCGCGAGCCAGTCCGTCGTGTATTGCGCTTGGGCGTGACCGGCCGGCGCCAGCATTGCCATGCACAGCCCAAGCAATGCAGCGCGAATTTGTTTCGATAACATGAATGATGCTCCCGGACGATCGTTTTTCGACACTCTAATTCGCCACGTATGAAATATCGGTGATTTTTTCAAAAACAGGTTCAATTGCGCTGCGAATGATTCATTACGTTCCTTTACCGCGCGATGCCGCCTGACCGAAGACGCATCGTTCCGGGCTTCGTATCGCAGCCCCGCCCGACAGCGCTCTTGCGAGCCGCTTTTTCCGGCACTTTATTCCGAAACACCTGACCATAACGCGTCATTTTTTCTGATTCGCGCGCATTGAACTTCCATTGCCGACTAATCGGTTAAATGATTACAAATCGAAATTAAAATGAAAGAGAAAAAATATTGTCCCGCGCGCGCTGCATTGCCGGGAAAATCGTGAATACATGAAATAAGGCGACGTGCGGCGGGTTGCCGTTGCCAATGAAGATGCGGATGAGGAGCGGGATGTACCGCGCGTGCGGCGAAGGAGAGGTGGACAGCGATGATGAGGAAGGCAGCGCCCCGGCCGGGCGTGCAGCCGGTTCAGGTCAGCGCGCGCTGCCGAGCGTCGCGCCGCCCCAACCGTCGAGGTCCTGGGCAGCGCATCGACGACGTCGATCACGCGCTGGCGGTGGAACAGACATCGATCAGCAGCGGGCCACGCAACCGGCGGCCCGCATCGAACGCGAGCCGCCGGTCATGCGCGTGACGTCAGAACTTCTGGCGCAGGCCGAGGCTGACGATCGCCTGCGACCGCGAGTCGGACGAGTGGCCGTTCGCCTTGTCCGACACCGATGCGGTCGCGGCCACCGGCCGGCCGAGCGCGTCGAGCGTCGTGCCGGACGCATGCTGGTACGCGCCGAGCAGGTACACGCTGGTGCGCTTCGACAGGTCGTAGACCGCGCCAAGCGTGACGTTGTGATACTGCGCGCGGTTGTCGATGCCGTCGACGTCGCTGCCGCGCGTGTAGCTGTAGCCCGCGAACAGTTGCGTCTGCGGCTGCACGTTCCAGCGCGTGAACACGCCCGCGACGTTGAAGGTCGCGTGGCCGTTGAACAGCGACTGGGCACCGCTGCGGTACTGCACGTTGCTGTAGTTCACGCCGACCACGGCCGGGCCGAAGTCGTACGTCGCGCCGGTCGCGATGATCTGCTGCGACTGCGCGCTCGCATAGCCTTCGTTGATCGACGAGTTGAACAGGCCGTCGTCGGTGCTCTGCCACTTGCCGACCGTCGGGTCGGTCGCGCCCGTCTTGCTGTTGTCCGAACGCTCGTAGCCGACGCCCACGCGCAGCGGCCCCGCCGCGTATGCCGCGCCGATGCTCCACGTGTTGCGCTGCTTCATGCTGCCCGGCTGGCTGCCGAAGCCGTACAGCGCGCCGAACGTGAAGCCCGCGTAGTTCGCGCTCGTGTACTTGATCGAACTGTCGACGCGCGCGGTCTGGTCGAGATCGTCGATGTCGCCCGGGTGCGCACCGAAGCCGCCGATGTACGACGACGGGCCGACCGGGCTCACGAAGTCGTCGAGCGACGTGTACTGGCGGCCGAGCGTGACCGTGCCGTAACGGTTGCTGCCGACGCCGACGAAGGCCTGCCGGCCGAACTGGCGACCGCCCTGCCCCGACGTGCCGTTGGTGATGTCGAAGCCGTTCTCGAGCACGAACAGCGCGCGCATCCCGCCGCCGAGATCCTCGGAACCCTTGATGCCCCAGCGGCTGCCGGACAGGTTGCCGGTGGTCAGCCCGACGTTCGAATGCCCGGTATAGGCGCCCGGCGAGCCGACCCGTTCGTTGCTGCGATAGGTCACGCCCGCGTCGACGATGCCGTACAGCGTGACGGAGCTTTGCGCGGATGCGATGCCCGCGAGCGAGAGCAGCAGCGGTGCTGCGATCAGTTGCTTGTTCATGGTTTTTAGCGTCTCCGGGCGGTGAGCCCGTTGTTCTATGCGAGTAGCGCGTGCGGCCGGGAGCCCCGCCGGCATGCGACGCCAGTCGCGTCCGCACACGGGAACGCGCGCGTGCGATACGCGCGCGCGACGTCGCGGCGAGCATGCCCGCCACGGCCGCCATGGTAGTTGGAACCGGTTCCCATCGACAGCGCAATAATGAAAACAACTTCTTGCCAGAATCGAGATAATCGGCCGTGCAGCGAACGCCGCTGTACAGCGCGACAACGCGCGCCCGATAATCGAGCACCCGCGTTCCACATGGAGCCATCGGCATGCATCAAACGACCTTGCTGATCTTCGCCGCCGTCGCGTTCGTCGGAATCGCGACGCCAGGCCCGACCGTGCTGCTCGCACTGACCAACGGCTCACGCTACGGCGTGCGCCGCGCGGCCTACGGTTTCGCCGGCGCGATGCTGTCCGACTTCGTGCTGATCGTCGCGGTCGCGCTCGGCCTCGGCGCCCTGCTGATGGCGTCGGCATGGTGGTTCTCGGTGGTGAAATGGCTGGGCGCCGCCTATCTCGCGTATGTCGGCATCCGGCTGCTCACGTCGAAGGGCTCGCTCGACGTCACCGTCGGGCATGGCGGCACGGCGCACGGACGCAACGCGTCGATCTTCGCGAAGAGCTTCCTGACCGCGGTGACCAATCCCAAGGGCTATCTGTTCTTCTCCGCATTCCTGCCGCAGTTCCTCGATCCGTCCGCGCCGCTCGCGCCGCAATACGTCGCGCTCGCGGTCACGTTCGCGCTGCTCGACGGGGCGGTGATGTTCGGCTACGCGCTGCTCGGCGCTCGTGCGGTGCGGCTGCTGAAGCGCTCGGGCGCGCTGTGGCTCGAACGCACGTGCGGCGCGATGCTGCTCGCACTGGCCGGTTCGCTCGCGCTGTACCGGCGTCATGCCGCATAGGCGCGTCGGCATGCGCGCCGCATCGTGCGTGATGAGCGCGCGATGAGGATCGCCACGCCGCCCCGTTCCGGTTTCCCCGGTCTGTCGCTCCGGCAGCTCGACCGCTCGGATCTCGACGCGTGGTACGCGTACCTGTCGAGGCGCGACGTCGTCCGCCACACGAGCTGGAACCTGCATGCGCGCGACGATCTGCTGCCGCTGTTCGACGATATCGAGTCGACTCATCCGGATTCGATCCGCCGTCTCGCAATCGTCGACGACGCGTCGGGCGCGCTCACGGGGACGATCGGATTGCATACGGTGTCCACCGCGAACCGTTCGGCCGAGATCGCGTACGACCTCGCACCGTCGCACTGGGGGCGCGGCATCGCGAGCGCGCTGTGCGCGAGCGTCACCGCGTGGGCGTTCGCCGAAGGTGGCTTCATGCGCATCCAGGGCGTCGTGCTGAGCAGCAACGCCGCCTCCGCGCGCGTCCTGCAGAAATGCGGCTACCGGTACGAAGGGTTGTTGCGCGCGTACCGGATGGTGCGCGGCGTGCCGGGCGATTTCGCGATGTACGCGCGCATCGCGACCGACTGAAACTCGTCGCGCGTCGCGCGTGTCGCGTCACCGACGCGATTGGACGAACCGCGCCGAATTCGCGACAATCGCCGTTCCCCGCCTCGACTTGCTCACCATGAAAATCGCCGCGCTGTCCGACATCCACGGCAACCTCGCCGCGCTCGACGCGGTGCTCGACGACGTGCGTCGCCGCGGCGCCGACGTGATCGTCAACCTCGGCGACATCGTGTCGGGCGCGCTCCATCCGGCCGAAACGGCCGACCGCCTGATCGCGCTCGACCTGCCAACCATCAAGGGCAATCACGAACGGCAACTGCTGACCGGCGATCGCGACACGATGCGGCTGTCCGATCGCTGGGCGCACGATGCGCTGCGCGACGAGCATCGCGCGTGGATCGCCGCGCTGCCCGAGCGCCTGACGCTCGACGAAGACGTGCTGATGGTGCACGGTACGCCCGCCAGCGACCTCGTCTATTTCCTCGAAACGGTGACGCCCGATGGCTGCCGCGCGGCGACGCCCGATGAAATCGCGCAGCGCGCGGGCGACGCGCCGGCGTCGCTGATCCTGTGCGGCCACACGCATGTGCCGCGCATCGCGACGCTCGACGACGGCCGTGTGATCGTCAACCCGGGCAGCGTCGGGCTGCAGGCGTACATGGACGATCTACCGCATCCGCACCGGATCGAAACCGGTTCGCCGCATGCGCGCTATGCCATGGTGTCGCGCACGTCGGCCGGCTGGCACGCCGAGTTCCATGCGGTCGAATACGACTGGCATACGGCCGCAGTCACCGCGGCATCGCGCGGCCGCGACGACTGGACCGTGGCGCTGCGCACCGGCCGGTGCTGACGCAGCGTCACGCCTTGTTCAACCCACTTCGCTTCCCGGAAAACCATCCCGTCATGCCCGTTCCATCGCAACTGCTCTTCCTGCCCGGCGCGTCGGGCAGCACCGCGTTCTGGCAACCGCTCGCGAGCCGCCTCGCGCATCCGGCCGCGCGACGGATCGTCGGCTATCCGGGCTTCGGCGACACGCCGCGCGATTCGACCGTCGACGACTTCGACGGCCTCGTGCGCCATGTGCTGACCGCGATCGACCGGCCGACCGCCGTGATCGCGCAATCGATGGGCGGCGTGATCGCGATGCGCGCGGCGCTCGAACGTTCGGCGCTCGTCACGCACCTGGTGCTGACGGTCACGTCCGGCGGCCTCGACATGCAGGGGCTCGGCGCGCAGGACTGGCGCGCCGCCTTCGCGGAAGCGAACCCCCAGTTGCCCGACTGGTTCCTGACGTTTCGCGCCGACCTGTCGCATGACCTCGGCCGCATCGCGCAGCCGACGCTCCTGCTGTGGGGTGATGACGATCCGATCAGTCCGGTCGCGGCCGGCCGGCGCCTGCTCGAACGGCTGCCCGATGCGCAGCTGCATGTCGTGCCGGGCGGCCGCCACGATCTCGCGGCGATGCATGCGGATACGCTTGCGCCGCTTGTCGACGCGCATTTGCAGCGCGTGTGACGCGGGCCGCTTCGATTCGAAACCCGCAATGCCCTTGGCGCCGCATCACGCGGCGTTCGCCAGCGTCAGCCGCGCTTCGAGCCCGCCGCCGTCCGGCCGGTTGCGCAACGTGAGCGTGCCGCCCATCGCGAGCGCGAGCTGACGCGCGATCGCGAGGCCGAGGCCCGTGCCGCCCGTCTCGCGATTGCGCGACGTCTCCACGCGCCGGAACGGTTCGAACACCGCGTCGAGCTGATCGTCCGGAATGCCGGGGCCGCGATCGAGCACCGCAATGACCGCGCCGCCGCCCGCTGCCGGCTGCACGTCGATCTCGGCCGCGCCCGCGAACTTCAGCGCGTTGTCGACGAGGTTGCCGACGATCCGGCGCAGCGCCTTCGGCCGCGTGACGAGCGCGAGCGGCCCGCCGCTGTGCAGCGCGACGTCCTGCCCCGCATCCGTGTAGTCGCACACGATGCTGTCGAGCAGTGCGTCGAGATCGATGCGGCGCGCGGCCTCTTCCGTGCCGTGCAGCGTGCGCGCATACGCGACGCCTTCCTTCACCAGATGCTCCATCTCGAGCAGATCCTGGCGCAGCTTCGCGCCCTGCGCGTCGTCGTCCATCACGTCGACGCGCAGCCGCATCCGCGTGATGGGTGTCTGCAAGTCGTGCGAGATCGACGCGAGAATCTGCATGCGCTCGGCCATGTACTGCGCGATGCGGTCCTGCATCGCGTTGAACGCGCGGGCTGCGCGCGCGACTTCGGACGGGCCGTCCTCGTTCAGGCGTTCTCCCTTCAGGTCGGGGCCGAGCGCGTCGGCCGCCTGCGCGAGCTGCTTCAGCGGCCGCGTCGCGAGCCGCACCGCGAGCCAGCAGCACGCGGCCAGCACCGCGAGCTGCAGCGCGAGCACGACCGGCAGCCAGCCCGACAGCGGCACCGTCGACATCGGGTGGATGTCGATCGTCAGCGGCGAGCCGTCGGTCAGGCGCAGATGCACCTGCAGATGCTCGCGATCGCCGGGGAGCGCGTTCGCGGTCAACGGGTAATCGCCGCCGATGCCGTCCGAGATCGAGCGCTCGACGCGCGCCGAGAGCCGCGCCTCCGGAGGCGTGCCCGTCTGGCCCGGCCCGAGGATGAACGCGTAGCTGCGCCGCGCGAGACGCGGCAGCCACGCGGCGCGCTGGTCGGGCGGCAGGTGATCGAGCAGCGCGACCGAGCTCGCGACCTCGCGCTCGATGTAGCCCATCATCAGGTTGGTGGTCGCCTGGTCGCGCTCGGTCACGGTGAGCCAGAACGACAGCGTCTGCGCGAGCACGAGGCCCACGCACAGGATCAGCGCGAGCCGCGCGAACAGCGAGCGCGGCCAGTGCCACAGCGTGCGTGTGTTCATGCGTCGCCTTCGACCGCGGTCACCGCCGACGAGAACACGTAGCCCTCGTTGCGCAGCGTCTTGATGTAGCGCGGCTCGCGCGCGCCGTCGCGCAGGCGCTGCCGCAGCCGGCTCACGAGCAGGTCGATCGACCGGTCGAACGGATCGGACTGCCGGCCCTGCGTGAGGTTGAGCAACTGGTCGCGCGTCAGCACGCGCTGCGGATTGTCGAGGAACACCCGCAGCAGCCGATACTCCGCGCCGCTCAACGCGACCAGCGTGCCTTCCGTGTCGAGGAGGTGACGCCCCGTCGTGTCGAGCCGCCATTCGCCGAACGCCAGCATCGCGGCCGTCTCCGTCACCTGCATGCCGGGCGGCAGCATGCGCGCGCGGCGCAGCACCGAGCGGATCCGCGCGAGCAGTTCGCGCACCGCGAACGGCTTCGCGAGATAGTCGTCGGCGCCCATCTCGAGGCCGATGATGCGATCGGTTTCCTCGCCGCGCGCGGTCAGCATCAGCACCGGCACCGTCCGGAACTTGCCCGCGCGCAGGTCGCGACACAGCGTGAGGCCGTCCTCGCCGGGCATCATCAGATCGAGCACGATCAGGTCGGGCGCGCCGTCGTCGAGCGCGTTGCGCATCTCGCGGCCGTTCGCGGCAAGCGACACGCGCATGCCGTTCTTCTCCAGATAGTCCGCGATCAGTTCGCGGATCGCGCGATCGTCGTCGACGATCAGTACGTGGTCGATCTTGTCCATGAGTCGATGTCGTTGGCGTGATGTTCCGGCTGGCGATGTCCGCTTTTATACCGCATCGCAGGCGCGCGTTTGTATCCCAATGTATCGCGCCGCCGCGACGACACACAACATTGCACAGGCGCGGCTTGCCGGACACACCGCAGATACGTCGGCGCGGCCCAATGACGGCTGTCGAAACCTGTCCGGCCCGCGCACTTGCGCGGCGGCCGGCCGAACCGGAGAACCGCCATGCTGCCCAGATTCAGGACCGCCGCCCTCGTGATCGCCCTCGCCGCCACGGCAGGGCTCGCCGCATTCGCCGGCACCCGCGACGACGCGGGCACGACCACCTCGCTGGCCGGCACGCCGGCGCCCGACTTCACCGGCATCGAGCGCTGGCACAACAGCGCGCCGCTCAAGCTCGACCAGTTGCGCGGCAAGGTCGTGCTGGTCGATTTCTGGACGTACTCGTGCATCAACTGCATTCATACGATCCCGTACGTGAACGACTGGTACCGGAAGTATCGCGACCAGGGGCTCGTCGTGGTCGGCGTGCATACGCCCGAGTATCCGTTCGAACGCGACGCGAAGAACGTCGCCGATGCGATCAAGCGCTTCGGCATCCAGTATCCGGTCGCGCAGGACAACCGCTACGACACGTGGCGTGCGTACGGAAACCAGTACTGGCCCGCGCTGTACCTGATCGACGCCAACGGGAAGGTCGTCTATACGCGGTATGGCGAGGGCGGGTATGACAAGACGGAAGCGGCGATCCGGGGGGCGCTGGCGCAGGCGGGAGAAGGGGCGAAGGGCGCAACGCATACGCAGTAGCATGCGCCCCCATGCGATTCACCGTGACCTACCCCCGCTTCGCATCCGCCTCCGCCAGCATCGCCTCCCCGATCGCGAGATTCCCGTCCGCGATCAGCGCGTCGCCCGCGCCGCGGATATCGTCGACCGCCTTGTTCTGCCCGAGCTTGCGCTTGCCGACGAGCCGCGTGATCTCGATCTGCAGCCCGACGATCGACTGCAGCATCGTGTCGAGATAGTCCTTCGGCGCGTCGGCCATCTTCCAGGGCACCGGCTGCGACGCCTCGTGCGTGCGCGTCAGCCGCGCGACCACGCCGCGCACGAACTTCTCGTCGTCGCGCACCGTGATGCGGCCGTGCGCATGCACGACCACGTAGTTCCACGTCGGCACCTGCCGATGCGCGGCATGCTTGCTCGGGTACCAGTTCGGCGAAATGTACGCGTCGCCGGCGCGGAAGATCACGAGCACGTCGTCGCCGTTCGCGACCTCCTGCCAGACCGGATTCGCACGCGCGACGTGCGCATGCAGTTCGCCGAGGCCGCCGTCGCCCGGCAGCAACTCGAACGGGAGGTGGTTCGCGTCGAGCCCGCTCTTCCCGTGCGTGACCAGGCTGCCGAACGGATGCTGCACGATCAGTTCGCGCAATGCGTCGGGGTTGGGCTCGTTGAAATCGGCAGGGACGTACATGTCGGCTCCACGGTCGTGCAGGGATTGAAATGGCTCGGGCACTGGCCCGTCATGCGCAGATTGTGACCGCTAACTGGTTTATTCTGTAGAGCCGGTTTCGAACAATTTCAGCAGACCAGAATCATGGCCAGAACCGCCCGGATCGTCGAAATCCCGTCGCTCGGCGTGCTCGACCGCGCGGCCGGCGACCTGAGCCGCCAGCTCGCGCAGGCGTTGCGGGAAGCGGTGCGGCGCGGCGACGTGCGGCCCGGCGACACGCTGCCGTCGACGCGGCTGCTCGCGACGTCGCTCCAGGTCGCGCGCGGCACCGTCGTCGACGCGTATGCGCAGCTCGTCGCCGAAGGCTTCCTGGCGGCGCGCGGCGGCGCCGGCACGCGCGTCGCGAACGCGCTCGCCGAGCCCTCTCCGCCGGCCGTCGAACCGCCCGCCGCCCGGCGGCGTGCCGCACACGTCGGGCTGCCCGAACCGGCCGCGACGTTCGCGCGGATCGCCCGCGAGTTCCGTCCGTTGCCGGCCGTGCCGTTCGCGATCTCGGTGCCGGTCGGGCTCACCGCACCCGACGACATCTGGCGCCGGCTCGGCAACCGCCTGCGCGCCCGCGGCGCCGGTGCGCCGTCCGGTTATGCGGATCCGCAAGGCGCGCTGCCGCTGCGCGAAGCGATCGCCGATTACGTGCGCCGCTCGCGCTCGGTGCGCTGCAGCGCCGATCAGGTCGTGATCACGAGCGGCACGCAACAGGGGCTGCACCTCGCGAGCCAGGTCCTGCTCGGCCCGACCGATCGCGCGTGGGTCGAGAATCCCGCCTATCGCGGCATCACCGCACTGCTCGAGAGCACCGGGCGGCGTGAGGCGATGGTCCGCGTGCCGGTCGACGCGGACGGCATCGACGTCGAGGCCGGCATCCGTCTCGCGCCGAACGCGCGCGCGGCGTTCGTCACGCCGTCGCACCAGTACCCGCTCGGGATGCCGATGAGCATGGCGCGGCGCAACGCGCTGCTCGGCTGGGCGCGCGCGCATCGCGCGTGGGTGGTCGAGGACGACTACGACAGCGAGCTGCGCTACGAAGGCTATCCGTTTCCGTCGCTGCAAGGGCTGGATCCAGAACACGTGATCTATCTCGGCACGTTCAGCAAGATCCTGTTCCCGTCGCTGCGGCTCGGCTACGTGATCGCGCCCGGCGATCTCGTGCCCGCGTTCTGCGGTGCGCGCGTGCTGATGGATCGGCACGCGCCGACCGCCGATCAGCACGTGCTCGCCGCCTTCATCGCGAAAGGACATCTCGACCGCCACATTCGCCGTGTGCGCGGCGTCTATGCGGAACAGCGCGCGTTGCTGATCGACACGCTCGGCGCGCGGCTGCCGCGCGAGCGCGCGTGGGTGCAGCCTGGCGATCAGGGGATGCACGTCGTGCTGTGGCTCGCGGAAGGGATCGACGATCTCGACGTGGTGGCGCGCGCCGCGCAGGCGGGCGTCGCGGTGCGCGCGGTATCGCCGATGTTCGCGCCGGGCACCGCGCGCCCGGGCCTCGTGCTCGGCTTCGGCGGGTTCGATCGCGCACGGATGGAAGCGGCCGCGCAGCGCCTAGCGGATGTGGTCGGCGAAGCGGCCGGCACCGTTTCATCGGAAGAATCGCGGCAACGCGTACGACCAAAGGTTGTCCGCGGGAAACAAACGTAATCGTCTGTAAATCCTGCAAGAAAACGGGCTGTTTGGCCACGGACAACGGTTCGCGGTTTGCTAGGATCGCGCCTTTTCCGCTCGCGCTCCTGCCGCCGTGAATCGCTTCGTGCCGTTTCTTCGAGACCTGTGTCTTCGCTGCCGCACCGGCGCCCGCTTGCTGGGCGCCGGCGCCTGGCATCGCCTGCGCCATCCGACGCGCCGCGGTGTCGCCCTGACGCTCGCCGCGATACCGGTGCTCGGCCTGCTGGTCCTGCTCGCGTTCGTCCCGTTCACGCCGAGCATCGGCGACATCCGCAAGGCACGCATCGACCGCCCTGCGCGCGTGCTGTCGGCCGACGGTCAGCTGATCGCCGAGTTTCGGCCCGTCAATCGCGAATGGGTGCCGCTCAAGCAGATCTCGCCGCACATGGTCGACGCGCTGATCGCGACCGAGGACCACCGCTTCTACGCGCATCACGGCATCGACTGGCGCCGCACGCTCGCGGCCGGGCTGCACACGTTCTCGGGCAGCCGCCAGGGCGGCTCGACGATCACGCAGCAGCTCGCGCGCAACCTGTATCCGGACGAAGTCGGCCGCGCGCCGACGCTCACGCGCAAGGTGAAGGAGCTGATCACGGCATTCAAGATCGAGACGGTGTACAGCAAGGACGAAATTCTCGAGACCTACCTGAACACGGTGCCGTTCCTGTACAACGCGTACGGCGTCGAGATGGCCGCGCGCACCTATTTCGGCAAGTCGGCGGACCAGCTCGACATCGTCGAAAGCGCGACGCTCGTCGGGATGCTGAAGGGCAACAGCTACTACAACCCGGTGCTGAACCCGGAGCGCGCGGTACAGCGCCGCAACATCGTGCTCGCCCGGATGGCGGCGATGGGCATGCTGTCGCAGCGGCAGCTCGCGCAGTTGCAGCGCCGGCCGCTACGCGTCGACTTCGAGCCGCAGACCGCGCAACCCGGCCCCGCGCCCCACTTCGCGGTGCAACTGCGCAAGTGGCTGATCGCATGGGCCGACCGCAACAACTACGATCTCTACGCCGACGGCCTCGTCGTGCGCACGACGCTCGATGCGCAGCTGCAGGCCATGGCGACGCAAGCGCTGACGCAGCAGACCGATCGCCTGCAGGCGATCGCCGACAGCGCGTGGCACAACCCGTCCGGCTGCGGGCTGCGCAACGACCTGTTCCGCGGCTTCATCCGGCAGACGCCCGACTATCGCGCCGCGCGTGATGCGGGGCTCGCCGATGTGGCGGCGCTGAAGCAGCTCGGCGCGAATCGCGCGTTCATCCGCGCGTTGTGCGAGCGCAAGACGCAGGTGCAGGCGGGCTTCGTCGCGATCGATCCGCGCAACGGCGCGATTCGCGCGTGGGTCGGCAGCCCCGATTTCGGCAGCGAGCCGTTCGATCACGTCGTGCAGGCGCGGCGCCAGCCGGGCTCGACGTTCAAACCGTTCGTCTATGGCGCCGCGTTCGCGGACGGCATGCAGCCCGGCGATACGTTCGTCGATCGCCCCGTCGCAATCCCGATCGGCGCGCACGCGGTGTGGCATCCGACCGATGCCGAGCCGCCGACCGACGCACCGATGACGCTGCGCGACGCGCTTGCGCTGTCGCGCAATCGCATCACCGCGCAGGTGATGCAGCGCGAAGGCGCGGCCAGGGTCGCGCAGCTCGCGCGCGCGATGGGCGTGCGCGACAGCGCGCTCGACGCGGTGCCGTCGCTCGCGCTCGGCACGAGCCCCGTCACGCTGAAGGAAATGGTGTCCGCGTACGGGACGATCGCGAACCGTGGCGTGTACGTCGCACCGCAGATGATCACGCGCATCGAGGACCGCGACGGCAAGGTGCTCGCCGCGTTCGGCAGCGCGCCGCCCGAACGCGCGCTGCCGGTGGCCGCGGCACAGACGCTGGTCGACGTGATGCGCGGCGTCGTCGATTACGGGACCGGTGCCGACATCCGCTCGCGCTACGGGATTCGCGTCGACGTCGCGGGCAAGACCGGCACGACGCAGGACAACACGGACGGCTGGTTCATCCTGATGCATCCGCAACTGGTGGCTGGTGCATGGGTCGGCTTCGACGACGGCAGCGTGACGCTGCGCAGCGACTACTGGGGCGCGGGCGCGCACAGCGCGCTGCCGATCGTCGGCTCGTTCTACGATGCGGCGCTGCGTGCGCGCGCGATCGATCCGCACGCGCAGTTTTCGCCAGACTTCCGTCCGCGCAGTGCACCGGCGCCCGCACCGAGGCGGCGTCCGCATCCCGGCCTGTTCGACTGGCTGAAAATCTTCCGCTGAGCACTGCTCGGCAACGACGCCTCGTCCTCCCGGACGAAGCGATCCCGGCATGCACCACCTTCGTCGGAGCGGCCGTCGTCAGTCCGCCGTGTCGCCGCTCTTCGGCAGCTTCGACCAAGCGTTGCGTCCCGGCGCCGGCGACCATGCCGGACGCGTCTTGCGCGCGCTGTCGATCACGACCAGATAGCGGCCGGCGATCGGCGTGATGTCGCGATCGCGGCGCAGCACCCACAACGACTTGCCAGCATCGACGCGCGCCTGATAGTCGTCGTCGAGAATGCCGTGCCGGTCCAGGAACGTGTTCAGCGAAGCAGGAATGCGCACACAGCCTTTCGAGTGCCGGATGCCGAGCAGCGGCTCGAGGCGATCGGGGTCGGTCGCGTGCATCTGGAAGCGCATCGGCGACTTGCCGCCCTTGCCCCAGCCCCGCTCGCCGTCCACCCAGCCGAAGTCGTAGATGCGCATGTCGCGCATGCCGTAGCCGCGAATGCCGTTGTCGTTCGTCGTGCCTTCCGCGCGGAAGTCCATGTTGTCGGGTGAATGGTGGAACACGCCGAGCGGCGTCAGGAAGTGATCGTATTGGCCGGGCCAGCCGGTGGCGACCGGCGACGCGCCGATCAACAGCCACGCATCGGACGGCGTCGCGCGGAAGTAGATGAACAGCGCCTGCACGTTCGGTGCACGGTCGACGAGCGCAACGTATTCGCCGGCCAGGTCGCCGAGATCCGCATCGGCGAGCGCGTTCTGAAGGCGATCGCCATACGCGCGCTGCTCGCTCGCGGGCACGTTCAGGCGTCGCTTGACTTCCTGCGTGAAGCGCTTGCGCATGTCGATCGCACGCGCGGTTGCGTTCTTCGCCTCCTCGGCCGACAGCGGCGGGTGCCGGCGCGGCGGCGTCGGTGCGGGTGCTTCGGCTCCGCTTGCCGGTGTGCCGGATGCTGCCGATGCCGCGGAAGCGGGAGAGGCCGCGGACGCAGCGGATGCCGGCGATGCCCCGCTGGCGGGTAACGCATGATGCACGGCGGACGCCGCAGACGCGGGCCCAGCCTCCGACGACACATGCGCTGGCGAAGCCGGATGCGCGGCCGAAGCAGATGATGAGGAAAACGTAGCAGTGGCCGACGGCACGTCGGACGCAGCGAAGGCTGGCCGCGCGACGAGAACGGAGATCGGGAGAGCGGCTGCAAGCCACACATACGTGGCGACCGCCAGGGTACGGCAACGCGGCCTGGACAACCGCCGCGTCAGGTCGGAGAGCATCATGCGATCGAAGCCATCGGCCGATCCGGCCGCCGCACGTTGCAAACGGCGCATCTCCCGCGCGAGCCATCGACAAGCCGGGGGCACGCGTGCGCCCGGCGCCGACGCCTCTTCCCGGTGGAGTCGTTCGCAGTACAACGCGTTCGGTCCAATGGCGGCTAATGAGTCGTCAGGTCTTTCATTCTACCCGCTCGGACACGAATCGGCAGGGCCGAACCCCCGGTTTCGTGGCGGTTTTGCGCTTCGTCACGCTTTGTTTCAACTCGTTGCCGCTTGCTTCGCCGCTGCATGGCAGGTTGCTTCGCTGGGCGTTTCCGGCAACTCGAAGCGCCGGAAATTCACGCGCGTGCCGCATGCGGCACGTGCGTGCGCAACCCGCGCCTACTTCGAAATGGCTTCGAGCGCGATGCCTTTGGTACGCGGCCCCATGAATCCGATCGCGGCCATCACGATCACCATCGCGCCGGCAATGAACGCGAACACGCCGAACGTGCCGAAGCCCTTCAGCACGGCCGCGATCACGAACGACGAGAAGATCGCCGAGAAGCGGCTCCATGAGTAGACGAAGCCCACCGCGCGCGCGCGGATCGACGTCGGGAACAGCTCGGCCTGATAGGCGTGGAAGCTGTACGACATGATGTTGCTCGCGAGCGTGAGGCCGATGCCGAGCACGATCAGGAACGCGCCCACCGTCGTCTGGCTGAACAGCAGCCCGCAGACGACGATCGCCGCCGCCATCGCAACGATCACCGACTTGCGCTCGAAGCGGTCGGCGATCACGAGGCCGATCAGCGGGCCGAGCGGTGCGGCGAGGGCGATCACGCTCGAATACATGAGGCTCGACGTGATCGTGATGCCCTGCTTGATCAGCAGCGTCGGCACCCAGTTCGCGAAGCCGTAGAAGCCGACCGTCTGAAACACGTTGAAGATCGTCATCATGATCGTGCGGCTGCGATACGGCGGCACCCACATGTCGCGGAAGCTGCCGCGCGGCGGCACCGGCTCGGCCGGCGCGGGCGGCGGCAGCGGCCGGCCGTATTCGGCTTCGACCTTCGCCTCGAGCGCGCGCATGATGCGATCGGCTTCGTCGACGCGACCCTGCTGCGCGAGCCAGCGCGGGCTCTCCGGTAGCTCGCGGCGAATCCACCACACGAACAGCGCGCCGTGCGCGCCAATCAGCACGACCCAGCGCCAGCCGTCGAGGCCGAGCGGTGCGTGCGGCACGAGCAGGTACGCGAGGAATGCGACCACCGGCACCGCGACGAACCCGACCGCCTGCTCGCACGCGAACGCGCGGCCACGGATCTGCTTCGGCACGAGTTCGGAGATGTACGTGCCGATCGTCACCATCTCGACGCCGAGGCCGAGACCGACGACGAAGCGCCAGAAGTTCAATCCGCCTGCCGTATCCTGGAACGCCATCACGACGTTGGCGGCGGTGTACCACAGCAGCGACCACGTGAAGATCGCGCGGCGGCCGAAGCGATCCGCGAGGAAGCCGCATGCGATCGTGCCGATGAAAAGGCCGGAGAACAGCGCGGCGATGAAGCTCGCGACGCCCGTGGTGCCGAACAGGCCGTGCGTCGTCGCGGACAGAATCCCGCTTTTCACGAGGCCCGGCGCGACATAGCCGCTGTACAGCAGATCGTAGAGTTCGAAGAAGAAGCCGAGGCTCAGCAGCACGACGAGCTTCCAGACGCTGCGGGTCGGCGGCAGGCGATCGAGGCGGGCCGAAATCGAGCCGGCGTCGATGGAAGAGGACGAGGCGGCTGCCTGTGGAAAGCTGTCCGTTGAGACCATCTTGGTCGTGTCTCCTGATCGTGTCGTGTGTTTTGTTGTCCGGCGGCCAGCGGGCCGCCGTCGGGCGATTCGCTGCATTGTACCGGCACGCCGCTCGGGCCGCGTTGCATGGCCAACCGGTTCGGACACCCCACTTTCGCGCCGGCTATTGTGTAAATTGCGTAACGTTCTGTCGGATCTGTAAGGTTCGCCGGCGTCACGACGTTGCGCTGCCGGACTGCGAATGCGACCGTCACGGCCCCGCCGGCAAGGGCCCGCGCGGCAATCGCATGCCCGTGCGGGCACCGCTGTACGCGAAAGGCAAGGCGCACGATCGGCAGCGCCGCGGCCGCCATGCCCCGGTAACATGCTACCGGGCCAACTCCCGGCTTCCGGGCGCCTTGCGGCACCCGGCATTGTCGGCAAAACGTAAGCATTCCATGTCCATACAACGACTATCCACGTACGCACGCCGAATCGCGCTGTTCGCACTGCTGCAGTTCGCGGCGATCGCGACCGCGTCGGCATTTCCGACGGCCGCGTCCGCACCGGGCGCGAGCGGCGTCGGCGTCCCCGTGCCGACGATTTCGCTCAGCGACGCCGTTGCGCAACTCAAGCAGATGCAGGTGCAACAGGACCGCATCAAGCAGCAGACGTCGAACGCGACCAACAGCAAGGAGCTCGACGAGCTCGGTGACGCGACCCAGGAACTGAGCGCCGACGTCGACAAGCTGCAGAGCCAGCTCGCGCCGCAGCGCACGCAGGTCCAGGCTCAGCTCGACGTGCTCGGCCCGCCGCCGGCCCCGGGCGCATCGCCCGAAACACCCGCCGTCGCACAGCAGCGGGCGACGCTGAACGCGCGCAAGGCGCAGATCGACGCGGCGCTGAAGCAGGCCGCCGACCAGAAGACCAACCTCGCGAACCTGAACGACCAGTTCTCGAAGCTGCACCGCAGCCTGCTGAAGAACCAGCTCGCGTTCCGTTCCGGCAGCATCTTCGGCGCGCAGTTCTGGCTGCCGCTGTTCCATCTGTCGCCGGACGACGTGCAGCGGCTCGACGATTTCAACGACGAACTGCGCGACATGCTGCGCTCGTCCTGGACACCCGGCCAGCGCGCGCTCACCACGGTGCTGATGATCGCAGCGCTCGCGGTCTGGCTCGGCGGCCGCCGCATCGTCGAACGCGGGCTCGCGTGGTTCTGCCTGAACCGCCTGCCGCCCACCCGGCTGCGCCGCAGTGCGCTGGCGCTGGCCACGGCGTTCTCGACGCTGCTCGCGACCGCGGTCGCCGTCCAGATCCTCTATCTCGCGCTCGCCCGCCACTCCGAGCTCACGTCGTCGATGACCGATCTGTGGGACCAGTTCGCGAAGCTCGCCGTGACCTGCGCGCTGATCGCCGGCCTCGGCCGCGCGTTGCTCTGCACGAAGCATCCGTCGTGGCGGCTGCCCGCGCTCGCCGATCCCGTCGCGCTCGCGATGAAGCCGTTCCCCGGCGTGCTGGCCGCGCTGCTGCTGATGTCTGGCACGCTCGAATCGATCAACCGGATCGTCGATACCAGCCTGTCCGTCACGCTGTTCGGCCGCGGCATCGTCTCGCTCGTCGTCGCGCTGACCGTCGGCGCGTCGATCCTGCGCGCGAATCGCGTACGCAGCGCGCTTGCGGCATCCGGCGAGGCGCCCGAGGATCGCTCGACGCTCGCGGGGCTGATCCATGCGGGCGTCACGCTGGCGATCGTCGTGTCGCTCGGCGCGCTGCTGATCGGCTACATCACGGTCGCACGCTTCATCACCTACGAGCTTGTGTGGTTCGAGATCGTGCTGTGCAGCGTCTACATCATGACGCAGCTGACGCGCGACGCGAGCGAAAGCCTGTTCTCCGCGAACCTGTCGACCGGCAGGCAGATCAAGCACCTGTTCGCGCTCGACGACCGTCATCTCGACCAGGCCCATACCGTCGTGTCCGGCCTCGGCACGAGCCTGCTGATGCTGGTCGCGGCGATCGCGTTGCTGACGGGCGGTTTCGGCACGACGCCGAGCGACCTCCTCGACAGCGCGGTCGCGATGATCGGCGGCCAGCGGCTGCAGAGCCTGAACATCATGCCCGACCGGATCATGAACGCGGTGATCGGGTTCGCGATCGGCTTCTACCTGCTGCGCTCGGTGCGCCGCTGGCTCGACAGCGAGTTCATGCCGGCACTCGGCATGGATGCGGGAATGCGCGTGTCGCTGATCACGCTGTTCACCAACGTCGGCTACGTGCTGCTCGTGCTGATGGCGCTCGGGCTGCTCGGCGTCAGATGGAGCAACCTTGCGTGGATCGTCAGCGCGCTGTCGGTCGGTATCGGTTTCGGCCTGCAGGAGATCGTGAAGAACTTCGTGTCGGGGCTGATCCTGCTGACCGAGCGGCCGGTGAAGGTGGGCGACATGGTCAGCATCGCGGGCGTCGAAGGCGACATCCGCCGCATCAACGTGCGCGCGACCGAGATCCAGCTCAGCGACCGCTCGACCGTGATCGTGCCGAACTCGCAACTGATCTCGCAGAACGTGCGCAACGTGACGATGGGCAACAGCACGCAGGGCGTCGCGACGCTGATGCTCACGTTCCCGCTGAACACCGACCCCGAGCAGGTGCGCGACCTGCTGCTCGACGCGTATCGCGAGCATCCGGCGATTCTCGACAAGCCGGCGCCGTCGGTCACGTTCAGCCAGCTGGCGCCCGACGGGATCACGCTGAGCGTCACGGGCTACGTGGCGAGCCCGCGGATCGCGAGCGCGACAAAGAGCGACCTGCTGTTCGAGATCCTGAAGCAGTTGCGGGCGTCGCAGATCACGCTGTCGACGCCGCAGATGCTGGTCGTGCAGAACATGCCGGCAATCGACGGATCCGCAACTCACAAATGAATACATGATCGGGCGGGCGCAGATCGGGCATCGCCGCGCACGCATCGCCGAAAACGACAAGGGCCGGTTACCGCCTTCGCGGCAACCGGCCCTTGTCATTCGAACGTCGACGCGCCCTTGCGGGCCCCTCCGTCAGACGTCGAACTTCACGCCCTGCGCCAACGGCAGCTGACGGCTGTAGTTGATCGTGTTCGTCGCACGGCGCATGTATGCCTTCCACGCATCCGAACCCGACTCGCGGCCGCCGCCCGTTTCCTTCTCGCCGCCGAACGCGCCGCCGATCTCCGCGCCGCTCGTGCCGATGTTCACGTTGACGATCCCGCAATCGCTGCCCGCCGACGACATGAACTGCTCGGCCTCGCGCATGTCGTTCGTGAAGATCGCCGACGACAGGCCCTGCGGCACCGCGTTGTGCACGTCGATCGCGTCCTCGAAGTTGTCGTAGACCATCACGTAGAGAATCGGCGCGAACGTCTCGCGCTCGACCACCGCCGATTGCTTCGGCATCCGCACGATGGCCGGACGCACGTAGTACGCATCCGCGTGACCGACATCGACGCGCTCACCGCCCTTCACTTCGCCGCCCTGCTCGCGTGCGTCGGCCAGCGCCTTCTGCATCGCGTCGAACGACGCACGGTCGACCAGCGGGCCGACGAGCGTGCCTTCCTCGAGCGGGCTGCCGACCTTCACCGACGCATAGGCCTTCTCGATGCGCGGCAGCAGCTGGTCGACGACGCTGCGATGCACGATCAGGCGGCGCAGCGTCGTGCAGCGCTGGCCGGCCGTGCCGACCGCCGCGAACGTGACGGCGCGCACCACGAGGTCGAGGTCGGCGCTCGGCGCGACGATCATCCCGTTGTTGCCGCCGAGCTCGAGGATGCCGCGTGCGAGACGCTGGCTCAGCACCTTCGCGACTTCCTGGCCCATCCGCACACTGCCCGTCGCGCTGACGACCGGCACCTTCTTCGACGACGTCAGCACCTCGCCGACATCGCGCATGCCGAGCACCAGCTGGCTCAGGCCCTTCGGCGCGACGCCCGGGTGGGTCTTCTCGAATTCGCGGATCGCCTTCTCGAGCAGCACGTGGCACGCAATCGCGGTGAGCGGCGTCTTCTCCGACGGCTTCCACACGACCGAATCGCCGCACACGAACGCGAGCGCCGCATTCCAGGCCCACACCGCGACCGGGAAGTTGAACGCCGAGATCACGCCGCACACGCCGATCGGGTGCCACGTCTCCATCATCCGGTGACCCGGGCGCTCGGACGCGATCGTCAGGCCGTAAAGCTGGCGCGACAGGCCGACCGCGAAGTCGCAGATGTCGATCATTTCCTGAACTTCGCCGAGCCCTTCCGACGTGATCTTGCCGGCTTCGAGCGTGACGAGGCGGCCGAGTTCGGCCTTGTGCTTGCGCAGCACGTTGCCGAACACGCGCACGAGCTCGCCGCGCACCGGCGCCGGCACCGTGCGCCACTTGAGGAATGCGTCGTGCGCGGCGTCGATCTTGCGCTCGGCGTCGGCGGGCGAGTCAACCGCCAGCGTCGCGAGCGTCGCGCCGTCGAGCGGCGAACGCGCGGTCAGCGCATTGCCTTTCCACTGGGCGAGATCGATGTCGAGCGCAGCAAGAATGTCGTTGAATTGCATCACTTCCTCTTCAGGGACAGATTGATCGGTGCGGCGGCAACGCCGCCCGCGTGATTCGATTGGAGCGCGTTCGCGCGCCCTGTGCAAGCGGATGCGCAGCTCGGCAGGCCCGGTGCGCCGCGTGGCGCATCGCGCGGCGCCGCCACCGGAAACCCGGCCGGACGGCACGCCCCGGCCTCGCGAGGCACGATCCATGAGACACATTGTCGGTGGCCACAAGTCGGGCCGCTATTGATATTAACTCACGACTTCATTCCCAAAACGCAACACCCGGGCAGGACGAGACCGCTTGATTCGGTACGGTCACGGGACCTGTCCGGGGCCGGTGGCCGGGCCGCCGGGCCGGTTTCGATGCGCGACAAGTTGATGACAAAGTTGCATCACCCTGTGCGGAAATATCGTTTGCCGCGCATGCGGCCGGCACATACGATCGGTGCGGCGTCGAGGTGCACCGCACCCGGCGCCCCGACGCGCCGCCGATCAGCGGCCGGACGACAGACGAAGGCGACACGCGTCGCTGCCCGGTGCACCGGTCGTTCCAGTCGATCCGGATCAAGCCCGCGCAGCAGTGCCGCTGCCCGCCGTGGCGGCCGGCGACGCGTCACGCTTCGCAGCCAAAAAAACAATCCTGGAGACAGCGCCCAGCACCCGCCATGCATTCAGATGCCCGCCCCGACTCGCCCCGTCCGTCCGGCTCGCCGCCCGCGAAGCCGTCCCTCCACCGCGCACTGCAGGCGCGCCATCTGCGGATGATCGCGATCGGCGGCTCGATCGGCACGGGCCTGTTCGTCGCGTCCGGCGCGTCGATCTCGCAAGCCGGCCCCGGTGGCGCGATGCTCGCGTACATGGTGATCGGCCTGATGGTCTACTTCCTGATGACGAGCCTCGGCGAAATGGCCGCGTTCATGCCGGTGTCGGGCTCGTTCGCGACCTACGGCGCGAAATTCGTCGACGATGGCTTCGGCTTCGCGCTCGGCTGGAACTACTGGTACAGCTGGGCCGTGACGCTCGCGGTCGAGCTCGTCGCCGCGCAGCTCGTGATGCACTACTGGTTTCCGCACGTGCCAGGCGTCTGGTGGAGCGCGATCTTCCTCGCGCTGATCTTCGCGCTCAACGCGCTGTCGGTGCGCGGCTTCGGGGAAGCCGAATACTGGTTCGCGCTGATCAAGGTGCTGACGGTGCTCGCGTTCGTTGGCGTCGGCCTGCTGATGATCTTCGGGATCATGCAAGGCGGCCCGAGCGCGGGCTGGGGCAACTTCACGATCGGCGACGCGCCCTTCGTGGGCGGTTGGGCAACGATGCTCGGCGTCGCGATGATCGCGGGCTTCTCGTTCCAGGGCACCGAAATGATCGGCGTCGCGGCCGGCGAATCGGAGAACCCGCGCACGACGATCCCGCGCGCGGTCAGCCAGATCTTCTGGCGCATCCTGCTGTTCTACGTGTTCGCGATCTTCGTGATCGGCGTGCTGATTCCGTACACCGACCCGAGCCTGCTGAAGAGCGACGTCACCGACGTGGGCGTGAGCCCGTTTACGCTCGTGTTCCGCCACGCGGGCCTCGCGTTCGCGGCCGGCGTGATGAACGCGGTGATCCTGACGGCCGTGCTGTCGGCCGGCAACTCGGGCATGTACGCGTCGACGCGGATGCTCTATAACCTCTCGGTCGAAGGCCGCGCGCCGAAGCTGTTCGCGAAGCTGTCGCCGGGCGGCGTGCCGCGCAACGCGCTGTATGCGACGACCGCCGTCGGCGCGCTGTGCTTCCTCACGTCGCTGTTTGGCGACAAGACCGTCTACCTGTGGCTGCTGAACACGTCGGGCATGGCCGGCTTCATCACCTGGCTCGGCATCGCGGTCAGCCACTACCGGTTCCGCAAGGGCTTCCTCAAGCAGGGCTATCGGCTCGACCAGCTGTCATACCGGTCGAAGTGGTTTCCGTTCGGCCCGCTGTTCGCATTCGCGTTGTGCGCGGTCGTCGCACTCGGCCAGGACTACCAGGCGTTCCTCGCCGACAGGATCGACTGGGCCGGCATCGCCGCGACCTACATCGGCCTGCCGTTCTTCCTCGCGATCTGGCTCGGCTACGCGCTGGTGCGCAAATGCCGCCTCGTCCGCTACGAGGACATGGAGATCGCGCCGTGGATCGAGCGCAACGCGACGCCCGAAGCGACGGTAAAGGCCAGTACCGGCTATCCGGCCTACGTTGCCGCCCCGCCCAACCCGACGCCGGGCGCCTGACGCCCGGTCGAGCAACGGCCGCCGCCCGACCGCCGCGGCCGTTGCACTGAAAAACCCATTCGACGCGACGCGCGCGTTCAGGCAAGATCGACGCGCGCCGTCCGTTTTTCCGTCGTGACGAATCACCGAAAACGCATGCAGAACTTCTACGAAGCCACCGTTACCCGCCAGCCCTACCCGCAACTGACCGGCACCATCGACACGCAGGTCTGCATCGTCGGCGGCGGCCTCGCCGGCCTGTGCACGGCGCTCGGCCTCGTCGAGCGCGGCGTGCAGGACGTCGTCGTGCTCGACGGAGAGCGGGTCGGCTTCGGCGCATCGGGCCGCAACGGCGGCTTCGTGTTCGGCGGCTACAGCCTCGATAACGCAGACCTGCTACGCACGCTCGGCCGCGACGAAGGCCGATGCCTGTACCGGCTCACCGTCGATGCGGTCGACCTGATCCGCGCGCGGATCGCCCGCTACGGGATCGACTGCGACATCGTCGACGAGGGCGTGATGCTCGCGAACTGGTTCGACGATCCATCGCGGCTCGACGGCGTGCGCACGCTGATGAAGCAGGAATTCAACGTCGACTGGGAACCCGTTTCGACGGACGCGCTGCGCGCGCGGCTGAAGACACAGCGCTATTACGGCGGCCTGTTCGAGCCGAACGCGTTTCACTTCCATCCGCTCAAGTACGTGCTCGGCGTCGCGGCGGCCGCATCGCGCGGCGGCGCGCGCGTGTACGAACGCTCGGCCGCGCTCGGCATCGCGCGCGAAGGCGCCGGCTACGTCGTGCGCACGGCGCAGGGCACGGTGCGCGCGAAGGACGTCGTGTTCGCCGGCGGCGGCTATGCGCGCGGCGTGTCGCCGCGCATCGAGCGCGCGGTGCTGCCGATCGCGACCTACGTGATCGCGACCGAACCGCTCGGCACGCGCCTGCCCGACGCGATCGACGCGCCGTACGCGATCTACGATACGCGTTTCGCGTTCGACTACTACCGCCCGCTGAAGGACACGCGCATTCTGTGGGGCGGCCGGATCTCCGTGCTCGACCGCGGCCCCGACGCGATCGCGCGACTGCTGCGACGCGACCTGCTGCGCGTGTATCCGCAGCTCGAAGGCGTGAAGGTCGAATACGCCTGGGGCGGGCTGATGAGCTACGCGCGGCACAAGATGCCGCAGATCGGCCGCGACACGGACGGCGTGTGGCACGCGATCGCATTCGGCGGTCACGGGATGGCGCCCACCACCGTCGCCGGCGAAGCGCTCGCCGCCGCGCTGGCCGGGGAGCGGCCCGTGCCGGAGGGCTTCGCCGCGTTCGGGCTCACACGCACGTTCGGGCTCGCGGGACTCGCCGCCGCGCAGCTCACGTACACCGCGTACCAGGCCCGCGACGCGCTCGCGTCGTGCCGGCGCTGAGCGGCGGCAGCAGCCGAAACCGCACGGCCGATTAGAACGAAAGGTCGGCCGGGCCGGCATTTCCCGCATGCTAGAATGGATTTTTCATGCCGCCGCGAACCCACAACAAAGTCACATGAAAGCTGGAAGCAAGGCCGCCACGTCCGAAAGCCGCGCACTTGCGACCGATGCGCGGCGCAAATACGATCCCGAGCAAACCAAGCGCAACATCCTCGACGTCGCCACGCAGGAGTTTTCCGCGATGGGCCTCGCCGGTGCGCGCGTCGACGCGATCGCCGAGCGTACGAACACGACGAAGCGGATGCTGTACTACTACTTCGAAAGCAAGGAAGGCCTGTACGAGGCCGTGCTGGAGAAGGTGTACGGCGACATCCGCGCACTCGAGCAGGAACTGCACGTCGGCGACATGGAGCCGCGCGAAGGCATGCGCCGGCTCGTCGAATTCACGTTCGACTATCACGACAAGCACCGCGACTTCGTCCGCCTCGTGTCGATCGAGAACATCCACGGCGCGAAGTATCTCGAACAGCTGAAGTCGTTCAAGAACCGCAACGTCAGCATCATCAAGACGCTCGAGGAACTGCTCGAGCGCGGTGCGGCGAGCGGTGCCTTCCGCAAGGACATCGACGCGTTCGACCTGCATCTGCTGATCAGCTCGTTCTGCTTCCACCGCGTGTCGAACCGTTATACGTTCGGCGCCGCGTTCGGCCGCGATCCGTCGGCGCCGCGGCTGCGCGCGCGACATCGCGAGACGATCACCGACTCCGTGCTGCGCTACGTCGCCGCATAGGCGCACCGCGCGATTCCGCCCGAAGGCTGGCCGGCGAGCATTCCACTCGCCGCCCGGCACACCTCCCGAACCTCGCCGCGCCGCCTGCAACCGGCACGAGCCGAACGCACGCCGCGCACTTCTTCATGCCGCCTCACGCCGCGCGTGCGTCGCGGGCGAGTCCGTCGACACGGTCGACGCCAGCGCGATCCGCGCCTTCTCTTCCGGGCTTCCCGCCACGTAATATTTCTTCGCCCAGCTCGAATCCGGTGCGAGCGCGAGCTGCCGCTGCACACCGGCGCCATGCCGTTTCGTTTCGATCGACAGGGCGCGCGCGCGGTAGTGCTCGTAGAGCCGCAGGAACTCCGCGAGATAGATCGCCGCGATCCGCGTGTCGTGAATCTCGAGCAGGTTCTCGTCGTTGTACTGCTCGGAGTTGCGGCTCATGTTCGCCGAGCCCGTATAGACGATCGGGTTCGCGCCTTCCGCATCGATCACGATGAACTTGTGGTGGATCACGACCGGCGGATACATCGGCGCCGGCTCGCCCGGAAAGAGGCGCAGCTCCGGTTCGAAACCCTGCGGCACCGTTGCCGGCGAAAAATAGGCGGCATCGATCACGTCGCGCCGATCGCGCTGGCGATGGTAAAGCTCGAGGTTCGCGAGCGTCGCCGCATCGAGCGACTGCCCGTCGTGCTGCGCGGCATCAGCCTTCGTCGCGCTACCGACGTTGATGCGGTTCACCAGGCCGAACATCATCAGGCCGCGGTCGCCGGCTGCAAAGCATGCGTCGCGCAGCGCAGCGTCGGTCGGCATGAACAGGCAGAACGACACCGAATGCTTCGCGGCCGCGATCGCGGCGACGATCGTATCGATCTCGGTGCGCTGCCCCGCCGGCTCCGGCGAAAACGCGACGCGCACCTGCGCGCTGCCGATCGTCATCGGCGCCGACCAGCCCGCCGACAATTTCGCCGTCTCCGCGATCGGCGGATTCGCAGCCAGCGCGTGCGCACGCGCGTTGTACAGCGCCGCGAGCGCCGGCGAATCGAATGCGTGCAGCACGTTCGCCTGCTCCGTCAGTCCTTCGGTCGTGAAGTTCGCGGAACCGGTCAGCACGCGCGTGGGCGTCACCGCGGTCGTCGCATTCGCCGGTGCGTCGGTCACGATGAACTTGTCGTGCATGATGTGCGTCCGGTCGCGCGGCGCGAGCGTCGCGAGGCCCTGCAGCGCGTCGACGGCCGGCTGGTTCGGCGACGGCAGCGGCGGCTTGCCCTTGCGCGCAGTCTCGTGCGCGTCGTAGACGATCGCGAGCGACGCTTCGCCATGTTGCCGTCCGAACGCCTCGAATGCGGGCAGCGCCCACAGCGTGTCCGTCAGATGATAGACGGCCGACACCGCGCGCGACGCGGGGTCGAGCATCGCCGCGAACACCTGTTCCATGTCGTTCGCGAGCCACGTGCGCAGCTTCAGTGCCTGGTCCGCGCTCGGCGCAGCATCCGGCGCGAGACCCAGTGCCGCGACCTGCTTCGCGAACGCCTGCGAGCTGACGACCGCACGGTTGAACCACGTACCGACGCCATCCACGACATGAGCGGGCAACTCGACCTCGCACACGCCGGCCTCCGCATCGAGCACCTGCAGGTGCTCCGGCGTGCCGACGACCGGATAGACGTCATAGCGGAATGACGCATCGCGGTCCTGCGGATCGATGCGCGCGTCCCACCACATGAATTTCTGGATCGGCGCCTGGTCGGTCGGTGCGTCGCCCTGCGTGTCGGCGGCCGGGCCGTCGAACGTGAGCCGGTTCGGCAGCCAGCTGTACGGCGCCCGCGTCTTGCCGTCGGCCGCCCAGAAACCGGGCGTGCGCCGGATCGCGAAGCCGAGGAAGTCGGTGCGCGACGCCGCGTCGGGCCAGTCGAAGGCCAGCAGGACCAGGGTCGGAGAAAGATAGCTGCGTACGCTGACGGTCATTCGTTGCTCCTGCCGGGCGGCCCGGTCGAGATGAATGAGTCAGTGTTGACGGTGGTTCTTCCCGTGCGATGACGGTTCGATGAACCTTGTATGTCGGACGCGCGTCAATCGCACACGAGCAGCTCGATGCCGCGTGCGGTCAGCGCGCGGCGCACGGCCTTGTCCGGCGCGCGCTCGGTGACGAGGTAGCGCGCGGCCGACGTGCCGTTGATCCGCACCGGCGTCACGCGGCCGAACTTCGAATGGTCGGCAACGATGATCGCCGTGCCGGCGGCCGCGATCATCCGGCTGCGCACTTCGGCCGCGAGCCGCGAGTAGTCGGTGCAGTCGCCGTCGGCCGTGATGCCGCCCGCGCCGACGAACGCGAAATCGACATGGTATTGCGCGAGTTGCTGGATCGTATCGAGCCCGAACGTCGCGTCCTCGTCGTCGGACAGTTCGCCGCCGAGCAGCGTCACACGATTGCCGTTGCGCCGCGCGAGCACGAACGCCGTGCGCCAGTCGTTCGTGTAGATCGACAGCCGGTGCCGGTCGGCCAGCGCGAGCGCGACCGCGTGCGGCGTGCTGCCCGAGTCGATCAGCACCGATGCGTCGTCGGGCACGAATTCGGCCGCGCGTCGCCCGATCGTGCGCTTCGCTTCGGCGTTCGCCGCTTCACGCTCGGACAGGCTCGGCTCGCGGCGGTCCGCTGCCAGCGCGCCGCCATGCGTCATCACGAGCAGACCGCGCGCCGCGAGCGCATTCAGGTCGCGCCGGATCGTCTCGCGCGACACGTCGAGCGAGCGCACGAGTTCGGCTACCGACAGCGCGCCCGATCGTCCGAGCTCCGACAGAATGTATTGATGACGTTGTTCCGCCAGCATCGCAATGCGCCCGAGGCGACTGGTAATGGGTAAGCCGAGCATTGTATTACGGCCGCTTGACCGCCATTTGACGGCGGTGCGGCTGGCGGTCGTCGCGTTTCACGAAAGCGAAATTCTGTATTGCCCGATGCGCGCGAATCGGCACGGCAAGCGGTTGCTACACTTTGCGTTTCGCCGAACGACAAACCATAAAGGGGCTTGGGGAATGTATCGCAAAGGCAGTGTGCTCGAAATCCAGTTTTCGCCAGAACGACTCAACGACGGAGCGGGCGATCCATACTGGATCGACCTGACGCTCGACGAGGCGCGCCGGCTTTACGAACAGCTCGCTGCGCGCTTCGCGACCGACGCGCGCGCGAACCAGCCGCTCGACACGTTCTCGCTCGACTGATCGCCCGTCCTGTCCGCGCACCACGGCGCGCTTTCATGCCGCAGCACCTTCATCCGGCTGGCCGGTAACGGAATGGCCGGCGCGCCGCCGCGCTCGCGGCACGTCACGCCCACGGCCAACGCGCCGCGCACGGCAACCGCATGCAGCGCGCACGCGCCACGAGCAAGTGCAGAATCCGACAAGACGGCGGCACCGGTTCGACCGATACTGGCCGACTTCACGATTCGTCCGGCCGTATCGCGGCCCGCCACGCATGTTTACCTCGCTCGTCGCCGCGGCGTTCGTCGCGCTGTGGTCCACCGGCTTCATCGTCGCACGGGCAATCAAGCCCTACGCCGATCCGAACCTGTTCCTGCTCGCACGTTTCGCCGGCACGGCCGTGCTGTTCGGCGCGGTGGCGCTCGCCGCGCGCGCGCCGTGGCCGGCCCGCCGCGAATGGCCGCGCCACCTGATCGCGGGCGCGCTGCTGCAAGGCGTCTATCTCGGCGCCAGCTACTGGGCCGTCGCGCAGGGACTGAATGCGGGCGTGATGGCGTTGCTCGGCGCGCTGCAGCCGCTCGCCACCGCCGTGCTCGCAGTGCCGCTGTTCAACGAGCGCCTGCCCGCGCGCGGCTGGCTCGGGATGGCACTCGGGCTCGCCGGCGTCGCGCTCGTGCTCGCGCCAAAGGTCGCGGGCGGCGTCGCGCCGCCACCGTGCGCCGCGCCCGCGTGGTTCGTCGTGGCCGTGTCGATCCTGTCGGTCGGCTCGATCACCGCCGGCTCGCTGTATCAGAAGGGCAAGCTCGCGCAGAACGACCTGCGCACGGCCGTCGCCGTGCAGAACCTCGGCGCGGCGATCGTCGCGGCCGTCTTCGTCGCGTTGCTGCACGAAACGCGCTGGATCGGCGCGCCGGCGCTGTGGATATCGCTCGTGTGGGGCGTCGTGTTCCTGTCCGGCGGCGCGGTCACGATGCTGATGTGGATGCTGCGGCGCGGCAACGCCGCGCGCGCGACGTCGTTGCTGTTCCTCGCGCCGCCGCTCGCCGCCCTGCAGGGCTATCTGCTGTTTGGCGAAACGCTCGCGGCCGTCCAGCTCGCCGGCTTCGGGCTCGCGCTGGCGGGCGTCGTGCTCGCGCGGCGCTGACGCGGGCGAGCGAGCGAAAGCAGGAAGCGTCCGTCACCGCGCCCCTTCCATGCATCGAAACGAAGCATCCGCGTGCACGCCGGAGTCGACGCGCCCCGCGCGCTGCCCCATGACGATGCAGCGCGTCTCGCCAATGCAACGCGCGGTCGCCGGATCGCATGCCCGGCGCGGCGCCGGACCGCGATTGCGCTTATGATGGGCGCCTTGCATTTCGTTCCGGAACCACCCTCCATGACATCCGCCGATTACGCCAGCCGCCAACGCGCGATCATCGCCGAACTGAACGTCACCCCGCACTTCGACGTCGATGCCGAGATCGCCCGGCGCGTCGACTTCCTCGCGCAGTACCTTCGTTCGACCGGCTTGCGGACCTACGTGCTCGGCATCAGCGGCGGCGTCGATTCCTCGACGGCCGGACGGCTCGCGCAGCTGGCGGTCGAACGGCTGCGCGCCGACGGCTACGACGCCCGCTTCATCGCGATGCGCTTGCCGAACGGCGTGCAGAACGACGAAGCCGATGCACAGCGCGCGCTCGCGTTCGTGCACGCGGACGAGACGTTCACGGTCGACGTGAAGCCGGCCGCCGACGCGATGCTCGCATCGCTCGTCGCCTCCGGCCATGCGTTCGAAAACCCGGCACAGCAGGACTTCGTGCACGGCAACATCAAGGCACGCGAACGCATGATCGCGCAGTACGCGGTCGCCGGCGCGCGACGCGGCATCGTGATCGGCACCGACCACGCGGCCGAATCGCTGATGGGTTTCTTCACGAAATTCGGCGATGGCGGCGCGGACGTGCTGCCGCTCGCCGGCCTGAGCAAGCGCCGTGTGCGTGCGGTCGCCCGCGCGCTTGGCGGTGACGAACTGATCGTGATGAAGGTGCCGACGGCCGACCTCGAGGAACTGCGTCCGCTGCGCCCCGACGAGCACGCGTATGGCGTCACCTATGACGAGATCGACGATTTCCTCGAAGGCAAACCCGTGGCCGACAGCGTGTACGAAACGGTGCTGCGCTTCTACGACGGCTCGCGCCACAAGCGCGCGCTGCCGTATACGCCGTTCGACTGGCCGGCCGCGTAAGCCGGCGCCGTCGCCGCAACACCATGCCGCGCCGCGCGGAACCTGGCGGTTACGCGCGGCACATGCACGACGGGCAACGCTACGCGTGCCCGCCCGTCTTCTTCGCTTGGAGTGCGCGAATCCGCATCCGCGCGCCCGTATCGCTGACCGTCGCGTCGTACATCGTCGCGAGATCGCGTTTGAGCGCGGTGCGCGAACCGCCGTCGAGATACACCATGTGCCCCGACGGATAAAAGCGCGCGGACAGGTTCTGCCGCACCTTCTGATCCTCGAGCGGCATCTGCTGCAGGTCGATCACGGTCTGGTAGAACGGCGTGACGAAATCGTAGAGGCCGTTCGCCGACAGCACCTTCAGGTCGACGTTCAGCGCCATCACCGCGGCGAGATCGCCGGCCGTATAGAGGATCACGTTCCCCTTCGCATCGATGCCCTGCTGCGCGCCGGTCGGATCGATATGGCTGAAGTCCCAGTTCTGGAACGCCTGGTCGTTCAGGTCCGTGAACGCGGAATTCGACGTGAACTTCAACTGCTCGTTCAGGTAGCTGTTCCACATCGCCGTGTAGACCCCCGTCACGGCCGTCATCGTCGGGTCGTTGCCGCCCGAGTTCGGATCGATCTTGCCGGCGATGCCCGACGAGATCCCGGTCACGCGGCCGTCGTACGAACCGAGCGCGAGCCCCTGCGCGTGCAGCAGCGTCGTCAGGAACAACGAATTGCCACGCGCGTCGTAGCCCGCGATGTCGAGCCCCCAGGTCTGCAGCGTCGCGGTGTCGATGCCCGTGTAGTCCGACAGCTTCCGCACGGCGGCCGGATCGGCATGCGGCACGTTGCGCAGTGCGCTCAGGTAGTCGGTACGCGCGAACTGTGCGACTTCCTCGACGAACGTGCCGAGATCGGTCGGCGCGGGCGTGACGCCGAGCTTCTTGTGATACCACGCGTCGGCCGCTGCGGTCGGCAGCGCGCCGACCGGGTTGCCGGCCTGCCGGTAGTCGAGGATCGACGACTGCAGCGTGATGCCGTTCAGGTCGACGCCGTCCTCGTGCAGCTTGTACGCGAGCACGCAGCTGCGCGCGGTGCCGTACGACTCGCCGAACAGGTATTTCGGCGAATTCCAGCGGTTGTTCTTCGTCAGGTAGCGCTTGATGAACTGCTTCAGCGAATTCGCGTCCTGGTCGACGCCCCAGAAGTTGCGGTTCTTGTTCGGCGCGACGGCCGCCGAATAGCCGGTGCCGACGGGGTTGATGAACACCAGGTCGCTGTGGTCGATCATGCTGTCCGGATTGTCTTCCATCTGGTACGGCGCAGGCGGCGTGAACCCCGGCATCGAGGTCTTGATGCGCTTCGGCGCGAACGAGCCGAGCAGCACGAACACCGACGACGACCCGGGACCGCCGTTGTAGAAGAACGTGACGGGCCGCGTTTCCTCCTTCGCGCCGTCGGCCGTGAACGCGACGTAGAAGATCTTCGCGGCCGGCTGCGAACTGCTCGGATCGACCGTCACGAGATGGCCGGCTGTCGCCGTGTACGCGAGGCGCTTGCCGTCGATCAGGATCGTGTGGTGCGTGATCGCAGCCGCTTCGGTCGTGTCGGTGACCGAGTCGTCGGGGCCATTGCCGTAAGCGACCGGATCGAAGAACGGCTGGTCGCGGCCGTGGCTCAGCGCGACCGGATTGATGGTCGGCGGCACGCCATGCGAATTGTGGTCGCCGTGATGCAGCGGATACACGCCGCCGGAAGATGCGGAATCGATGCCCATCGTGCTGCTCCTGGAGGTGAGAAAAAGGCGCGGGCCGGAAGCCCGCGCCATACGAAAAGCCGTGTACCGCAGCCGTCAGCTCGATGGCTTGCGCGTCAGGATCGCCGCGAGCTGCGCGCCGTTCGGGCTGCCGAGGCCCGTGCACGCATCCCAGCCCTGCGCGGCCGCATACGCTCCGTTCGAGCCCTGCGTGATGTCGCGCAGCGCACCCGGGTTCTTGTAAAGCACCGGGTTGACCCAGCCGACGGCCGCACCGCCCGCCGCCGCATTGATCCGTGCGATCAGCGCGGCCCACAGTGGCGCGACCGCGCTCGTGCCGCCCATTACCGTGGCCGTGCCCGCGATCGACACTTCGTAGCCCGTCTGCGGCGACGCATCGCCGGCGACGTCCGGCACGCCGCGCTTCGCGAGCGGTGCGCTGCTGCCATCGGCGCGCGTGACGGTCAGCCCCTGCTGCCACGCCGGCAGGTCGAACAGCGTGCTGACACCGCCCCCGCCCGCGCCGCCGCCGGCCGCCTCGTCGTTCCACGTGACCTCGCTGCGAATGCCCTGCCCCGGCAATGCATCGAGCTGCGTGCCGCCGCAGCCGAGCACATACGGGCTCGATGCGGGGAAGTCGACGTGATCGGCGCCGTCCTGCAGCCCGTCGCCCGAGCCGCTGTCACCGGATGCCGCGCACACCGTGATGCCCTGCGCGGCCGCTGCCTGCAGCACGCGGTTGAACGCCTGCGCGGATTGCGCCTGCCAGATCGCCTCCGGGCCGCCCCAGCTGATCGAGATCACCGACGGTTTGTTGGTCCTGTCGCTGACGGCCGCGTTGACGGCCTGGACGAAGCCCGCGTCGCTGTTCGGCGCGAAGTAGACGGCGATCTTCGCGGCCGGCGCGATTGCGCCGGCAATCTCGATGTCGAGCGCGACTTCGCCGTCCGGGCCGCTCGGGTCGCCGGTCGGTGTGTTGCGGCCGGTGCCGACGTTCACGTCGACGAGCGTCGGCGGCGTCTTGATGCCGAGCCCGTGGAAATACTGCTGGATGTCGGCCGCGCGGTAGCCACCGCCGAGCTCGATGATCGCGATGCACTGCCCGGCACCGTCGCCGGCCGGGAAGCCGTACAGCGACGCCAGCTGGATCGGGGTGAACGTGACGCCCGCCGCGCCGCCGCGTGCGGGCTTGAACGGCGGTCGCAGCCGGAAGTGCGGCCGCGCCTGGGGGCGGCTGTCGAGGCCGAGCACGGCCGTGACGACATCGCCGAGATCGTCGGGCAGCGCGATCGGGCCGGAGCGGCCGCGATACTGGCCGATCGACTGATGCTCGAAGCGCTCGAGCTTGACGCTGAACGCGGCTTCGAACTGCTGGATCGTGCCGGACAGGACGACGACGCTTTCAACGGGATCGACGCGATCGACCGTCAGCTGGTGGTGACGCGCGAAGTCCTCGGCCTTGCGAATGTCGTCGGGATTGGCGGAAAAGCGTTGCGCGAAGGTTTCGCGCGACACCGGTTTCGCTTGCGCGTCGCCGGCGGCGAGCTGGTGAACCAACGTATCGAGTTGCCCTTCTTCCTGCCGCCGCAACATGATCGTGACGTGGATGCGTTCTGCCGGATCGCACGGGCCGAGGCACTTGGACTCGGCGACGATTCGGGGTTCACGGTCGGCGTGAAGATGCCTTGCCATGTTCAGACCCTCCTTGGTACCGCGTTGCACGGAACAGCCAGGAAATCGGACATGGCCGGCGGAAGTCGGTTCCGTTCGGTCAGTCGGTTCGCGAATGCGCGAAGTTGAAGGGAGTTTAGATCAGTCAGACGATTTGCGCGCACGCCCTTCTGCGGCGGGACATGGCCACGAAGGCCGGCATTGCACGCGGCCTCTGTCGATCGTCACATCGCTGCCGAGCGGCAGCGATGTGACGATGCGGCTCAATCCATCGACAGCCGCAGCGCGAACCCGATGAGCGCAGCGGAAAACGTCCAGCGCTGGACCGTCTGCGCGAGCGGATGCGCGCGCATCCACGCCGCGATGCGCGACGCGCCGAGCACGCATGCGAGGTCGAAGCACACGCCGGCCGCGACCAGCAGCGCGCCGAGCTCGAACATCTGCCACACGACGGGCCCGGCCTCGGGGCGCACGAACTGCGGTAGCAACACCGAGCAGAACAGCAGCGCCTTCGGATTCAGCAAGTTCGTCAGCAGCCCCTTGAAGAACGACTGCCGCAGCTCGCCCGGGGCCGCCTCGTCGCCGTCGCCGAGTGTGAACACCGGGGAGCGGAACACCTGGATCGCGACGTACGCGAGATAAAGCGCGCCGCCGTAACGGATCGCCTCGTACAGCCACGGCGCGCTGCGGATCAGCGCCGCGACGCCGCACGCGGAGAGCGTCACGTGCGCGGTGCGCGACAGCGAAAGGCCGGCCGCCGCCGCCATGCCCGGGCGCACGCCGCGGCCGATGCTGGTCTGCAGCACGAGCGCCATGTCGGGCCCGGGCACCGCGTAGATGGCCGCCAGCGCGGCGAGATAAATCAACAGCAAATGCGTGGAAATCATGGTCTGCCCCCGTCCTTCAATGACGATATGTTGCCGCTGAAGGTAGAGGGATTACTGGCCATCTTTGGCTCAGAATTGGCGATCCATAGCGGAATCCGCCACAATCACGGAATCCAGACAAGGATTCCGCCAACATGACCGAACTCGACAAAACCGATCGCGCGATTCTCGCCGCGGTGCAGCGCGACGGCCGCCTGCCGATCGCGCGTCTCGCCGATTCCGTCGGCCTGTCCGAAACGCCGTGCGCGCGGCGCCTGAAACGTCTCGAAAACGACGGCTACATCGAGCGCTACCGCGCGCAGTTGTCACGCCAGGCGCTCGGCTTCGGCGTCGTCGCGTTCGTGCTGGTTCGGTTCGCGACGCACGATCGCAAGGTCGCCGACCGGTTCGAACGGGAAGTGCTCGGCATCGAGCGGATCCTCGCGTGCCACAACGTCGCGGGCACGGCCGACTACCTGCTGCAAGTGGTCGCGCGCGATCTCGACGACTACGGCACGTTCCTGCGCGACTCGCTGCGGATGCTGCCTGGCGTCACGTCGATCGAATCGGCGCTGTCGTTGCGGGAGGTGAAACACGATGCGGGGTTGCCGGTGCCGTGATGCAGACAGCGGCTCGCTCCGGCGTGACACTCGTCCACATTGCCGGCGTTGTCCGACCTCACGCGGCCTCACACGACGTCGGGCGACTGGTGCGCGCGCTCGAGATCCTCGAGGAACGCCTCGACGAGCGGATCGCCGCGCCCGTCGCGCGCCACGACCATGTGGAACGTGACCTCGTAATGCAGCCGATCCGGGTTGAGCGGCGCGAGGAGCCCCTGCGCGACATACGGCGCCGCGAAGTGCTGCGGCAGGTAGCCGAGGTGATGGCCTGACAGGATCAGCAGCGCGACCGCCTCCATGTTGTCTGCGGTCGCGCTCACGCGATCGGGCGTCGTCGACATCTGCGCCTCCGGCAGCGGATACGAGCGCCAGGCCCATTCGAATCCCGCGACGTCGGCCGGCGTCAGCGCGCCAGCGCGTTCGAACAGCGGATGGCCGCGACCGCAGTACGCGACCTGCCGCTCGATGAACAGCGGCGTGTAGTGCAGCGTCGGCACGCGATGCCAGAAGTAGCCAACCGCGATCTGGATCTCGCCGTTCAGCAGTTTCTCCTCGAGATCGCCCGGCGCACGCACCGAGATCGAGAAGCGCACGGCCTCGTCGCGTGTGCGGAACGCGGCGATCGCCTCCGCGATCCGCGCGTTCTGGCTGACCGGCGTATGGCCGATCAGGCCGATACTCAGCGTACCGACCAGCTGGCGGTCCATGTGCCGCGCGGCCATCCCGAATTCGTCGAGCGCGGCGAGCAGCTTGCGGCTCATCGCGTGGAACCGCTCGCCCTTCGGCGTGAGCCGGAAGCCGCTGCGGCCGCGCTCGCAGAGCCGGTAGCCGAGCCGCGTCTCGAGCGACGACAGTTGCGCGCTGATGGTCGACTGGCCGACGTTCAGCATCGCCTGCGCCGCCGACACGCCGCCCGCGTCCGTGACCGCGAGAAACACGCGGATCAACCGCAGATCGAGGGTCGACAGATTCCCCAGCACGCTATTCCCCTTCCATACATCGATGAAAATCGATGTTTACGTCGATATCTTCGCATTCTTCTTTCCCGCCGGACGCGTAAAACTATGCGCCAAGCCGCGTCGAATGATACGGCAACCCCACATCGGAAGAGACAAGCCCATGAACGACCACACCCATTTCCAGCCGCTCGGCGGCAATGAAATGCCGCGCAGCGGCGGCATCGCGACGATGATGCGCCTGCCGCACGTGACGAGCGCTGCCGGCCTCGACGCGTGTTTCGTCGGCGTGCCGTTCGACCTCGGCACCTCCAATCGCACCGGCGCACGCTTCGGCCCGCGCCAGATCCGCACGGAATCCGTGCTGCTGCGCCCTTACAACATGGCCACGCGCGCCGCGCCGTTCGATTCGCTGCAGATCGCCGACATCGGCGACGTCGCGATCAACCCGTACAACCTGCACGATTCCATCGCGCGCATCGAGACCGCGTACGACGCGATTCTCGCGCACGACTGCAAGCCGATCACGCTCGGCGGCGACCACACGATCGCGCTGCCGATCCTGCGCGCGATCCACCGCAAGCACGGCAAGGTTGCATTGATCCACGTCGATGCACACGCCGACGTGAACGATACGATGATGGGCGAAAAGATCGCGCACGGCACGCCGTTCCGCCGCGCGGTCGAGGAAGGCCTGCTGCATGGCGACAAGGTCACGCAGATCGGCCTGCGCGGCACCGGCTACGCCGCCGAGGATTTCGACTGGTGCCGCGAGCAGGGCTTCCGCGTGGTCCAGGCCGAGGAGTGCTGGAACAAGTCGCTCGCGCCGCTGATGGAAGAAGTGCGCGCGCGCATCGGCGACACGCCCGTCTACATCACCTTCGACATCGACGGCATCGACCCGGCCTACGCACCGGGCACCGGCACGCCGGAAATCGCCGGCCTCACGGTGCCGCAGGCGCTCGAGATCATCCGCGGCGCGAAGGGGCTGAATATCGTCGGTTGTGATCTCGTCGAAGTCGCGCCGCCCTACGACCCATTCGGCACCACCGCCCTGCTCGGCGCGAACCTCGCCTACGAGTTGCTGTGCGTGCTGCCCGGCGTCGCGTACCGCGACTGATCCCGGCGCACAACCTATTCAAAATCAGAGGATTCCAGAGGAGCACATAACAGATGGGGACTGCCATCAAGCAACCGAAGCGGGCTGCGCTCGCTTCGTTCGTCGGCACCACGATCGAATGGTACGACTTCTATAGCTACGCGACCGCCGCCGCCATCGTGTTCGGGCCGCTGTTCTTTCCCGGCGAAAGCCGTTTCGTCAGCCTGCTCGCGTCGTTCGGCTCGTTCGCGGTCGGCTTCTTCGCGCGGCCGCTCGGCGGCGTGATGTTCGGCTATCTCGGAGACCGCTTCGGCCGCAAGCGCTCGCTGCTCGCGACGCTGATGCTGATGGCCGTGTCGACGGTCGCGATCGGCCTGCTGCCGACCCATGCGCAAGCCGGCGTGATCGCACCGATCCTGCTGGTTCTGATGCGCGTGCTGCAAGGTATCGCGGTCGGCGGCGAATGGGGCGGCGCGGTGCTGCTCGCCGGCGAGCATGCACCCGAAGGCAAGCGCACGTTCTTCGCGTCGTTCGCGCAGCTCGGCAGCGCGAGCGGCCTGATCCTGTCGATGCTCGCGTTCGGCGCGATCAGCACGCTGTCGAAGGACGACATGATGAGCTGGGGCTGGCGCGTGCCGTTCCTCGCGAGCGCCGTGCTGCTGGCGGTCGGCTTCGTGATCCGCGCGAGCGTGTCCGAGTCGCCCGAGTTCGAGGAAGTCAGGAAGAGCGGCAACACCGCGCAGAACCCGGTGCGCGAGGCACTCAAGTACTGGCCGCTGCTGCTGCTCGCGATCGGCGCGAACGTGTACGGGATCGCCGGCGTGTATTTCAGCAACATCTTCATGATCAGCTACGCGACGCAGTTCCTGTCGCTCGACCGGTCGATGGTGCTGCATTGCATGACGATCGTCGCCGTGCTGCAGTTCGTCGTGCAGCTCGCGGCCGCGTTCATCGCGCAGCGCTTCGGCACGACCCGCGTGCTGCTGATCACCGGCGCCTGGGCCGCGATCGTACCGTTCGTGATGCTGCCCCTCGTGCACATGGGCACGCCGCTGTCGATCACCGTCGGCGTCGGCCTCGCGACGCTCGCGGAATCGGGCTACTACTCGGTGGTCGCTGGTTTCGTCAGCGGCATCTTCATCGCGCGCATCCGCTACACGGCGATCTCCATCGCGTACCAAGTGTGCGGCGCGATCGCCGGCGGCCTCACGCCGCTCGTCGCCACGCTGATCGCACAAAACACCGCGCCGCAATGGTGGCCGCTCGCGATCCAGTATACGAGCGCCGCCGTGTTGTCGTCGGTGTGCGTGTGGCTGATCTCGCGCCGCGTCAGCATCGACGATGCCGGCGCGCCCGGCAAGGCGGACGAAGCGCTGCCGCGCGGCGCACGCACCGCGTAACCTCACGCAGCGGGCAGGCGGCATCGCCTGCCCGCTTGCGGTGCGCGTACCGCGGTACGCCGCAATGTCCCCCCCCCCCGCCGAACAAGCGGCCCACACATGCGGGCCGCTTGTTGCCATCCGATCGTCGATCGCGACGGCGTACACCCAGCGTTCGCGCGTTATCGCACCTGGCTGCGCAGCGTCTTTGCGGCGGCGACCATGTTCGTCAGCGCCGGAATCACTTCCGCCCACTGGCGCGTCTTCAGCCCGCAGTCCGGGTTCACCCACAGGCGCTCCGCCGGAATCCGCTCGGCCGCCTTCTTCATCAGGCCGACGATGTGATCCTGCGTCGGGATATTCGGCGAGTGGATGTCGTACACGCCCGGCCCGATCTCGTTCGGATACCTGAAGCTGTCGAACGCGTCGAGCAGCTCCATGTCCGAGCGCGACGTCTCGATCGTGATCACGTCCGCGTCCATGTCGGCGATCGACGCGATGATGTCGTTGAACTCCGAATAGCACATGTGCGTATGGATCTGCGTATCGTCCTGCACGCCGTTCGCGGCGATGCGGAACGACTCGACCGCCCACTGCAGGTACTCGCCCCATTGCGCGCGGCGCAGCGGCAGCCCTTCGCGCAGCGCGGCCTCGTCGATCTGGATCACGCGCACGCCGGCCTTCTCGAGATCGAGCACTTCGTCGCGGATCGCCAGCGCGAGCTGGTAGCACGACACCGAACGCGGCTGGTCGTCGCGCACGAACGACCAGTTCAGGATCGTCACCGGGCCGGTCAGCATGCCCTTCATCGGCTTGCTCGTCAGCGACTGCGCATACGCGATCCATTCGACCGTCATCGCCTTCGGGCGGCTGATGTCGCCGAACAGGATCGGCGGCTTCACGCAGCGCGAACCGTACGACTGCACCCAGCCGAACTGGCTGAATACATAGCCGTCGAGCTGCTCGCCGAAGTATTCGACCATGTCGTTGCGTTCGGCTTCACCGTGCACCAGCACGTCGAGCTCGAGCGACTCCTGCTCGCGCACGCTGCGCTCGATTTCCGCCTGCATCGCCTTGCGGTAGCCGGCTTCATCCAGCGCGCCCGCCTTGAACTGGCTACGCGCCAGGCGAATCTCGGCGGTCTGTGGAAACGAGCCAATCGTCGTCGTCGGGAACGCCGGCAGACTCAGGCGCGCCGACTGTTTCGGCGCGCGCTGCGTGTATGGGCTCGCGCGGTTGCCGAGTTGCGCGTCGATGCGTGCGATCGCGGCCTTCACCGCCGGGTTGTTCACCCGCGGCGAGCGACGGCGCGCTTCGATCGCGGCGGCGTTCGCGGTGAGCGCGTCGGCCACCTTGTCGCGGCCTTCGTTCAGCGCGGTCGCGAGCACCTTCAGTTCGTCGAGTTTCTGCAGCGCGAACGCAAGCCATGCACGGATCTCCGCGTCGAGCTTCTCCTCGCTCGCGAGATCGACCGGCACATGCAGCAGCGAGCACGACGGTGCGAGCCACAAGCGGTCGCCCAGTTGCTTCGCGAGCGGTTCGAGCCAGTCGAGCGTCGCGTTCAGGTCCGTCTTCCAGATGTTGCGGCCGTTGATCACGCCCACCGACAGGATGCGGTCGGCCGGCAGTTCGCGCACGAGCGCGTCGATTTCGTCGCGGGCGTTGATCGCATCGATATGCAGGCCGTCGACCGGCAGCGAGGCCGCGAGCGTCAGGTTGTCCTGAAGCTGGCCGAAGTACGTCGCGAGCAGCAGCTTGATGCGGCGCGTCTCGAGCGTGTCGTACGCGGTGCGCAGTGCCAGGCGCCATTCGGCGTCGAGCTCGGTGACGAGGATCGGTTCGTCGATCTGCACCCATTCGACACCCTGCGCGGTCAGCGTATCGAGCAGCGCGCCATATACCGGCAGCAGCTTCGGCAGCAGCGCAAGGCGATCGGAATCGTCCTTCGCCTTGCCGAGCCACAGATACGTGACGGGGCCGAGAATCACGGGCTTCGCGGCCACGCCCTGCGCCTGCGCTTGCGCCAGTTGCTGGAGCAGGCGCGACGGATCGAGCGAGAAGTTCGTGTCCGCGTGGAACTCCGGCACGATGTAGTGATAGTTCGTGTCGAACCACTTCGTCATTTCACCGGCGGCGACACCGCCGCAGCATGCCGCGTGTTCTTCCGCCGACTGCGCCGAACGGCCGCGCGCGACGCGGAAATAGTTGTCGAGCGCGTCGCCATGGAAGTCCTGCACGCGCTTCGGCAAGTTGCCGAGCGTGAAACTCATGTCGAGCACCTGATCGTAGAACGCGAAATCGCCGATCGGTACGAGATCGAGGTCGCGCTGGTCGTTCCAGTGGCGTTGGCGAAGTTCGGCGCCGAGGGCCTTCAGTTCATCGCGCGACGATTCGCCCTTCCAGTAGCGTTCGAGACCGAACTTGAGTTCGCGCTTCGCGCCGATGCGCGGAAAACCGAGGTTGTGTGTCGTAACCATGAAGCTGCCATCCAGAAGAAATTGAAGATCCGGCAGCCATCATAGGGATTTCATCCCATGAAATAAAATGGCATTATTTCATTCATCCATTAAAGTTGTTCATGTATCTGTTGGGTGAACGATCTCCATGCTGGAACGATTCCATCTCGTCGTGATCCGCGAAGTCGAGCGCCAAGGCTCGCTGACCGCGGCCGCCAATGCGCTGCATCTCACGCAATCGGCGCTCAGCCATACCGTCCGGAAAATCGAGCAGCAGCTCGGTACGCCGATCTGGGACCGGGAAGGACGCGGCCTTCGGCTCACGCAGGGCGGGCAGTATCTGCTGAAGCTGGCGAACCGGCTGCTGCCGCAGTTCGAACTCGCCGAGGAGCGGATGAAGCAGTACGCGAAGGGCGAGCGCGGCGCGCTGCGCATCGGGATGGAGTGCCATCCGTGCTACCAGTGGCTGCTGAAGGTCGTGTCGCCGTACCTGTCGCGCTGGCCGGACGTCGACGTGGACGTGAAGCAGCGCTTCCAGTTCGGCGGCATCGGCGCGCTGTTCGGCCATGACATCGACGTGCTCGTGACGCCCGACCCGCTCAACAAGCCGGGGCTGCGCTTCGATCCCGTGTTCGATTACGAGCAGGTGCTCGTGGTCGCGGATGCGCATCGGTTTGCGAACGCCGACTACGTGACGCCCGAGCAGCTGACCGACGAGGTCCTGATCACCTACCCGGTCGAAACCGACCGGCTCGACATCTACAACCAGTTCCTGACGCCAGCCGGCATCGTGCCGCGGCGCCACAAGTCGATCGAGACGACCGACATCATGCTGCAGATGGTGGCGAGCGGCCGGGGCGTGGCCGCGCTGCCGAGGTGGCTTGCGGATGAATACGCGGACCGGATGCCGGTGGTGCCGGTCAAGCTCGGCAAGAAGGGCATTGCGAAACAGATCTTCCTCGGCATCCGCGAGGCGGATGCGTCGATCGACTATTTGGCCGCATTCGTCGCGCTGGCGCGCGAATCGACGTGGAGTGCGCCACGCATGCTGCGCTAGCCGCGTTCGCACACTATGCACTGTCGGCAGTCCGCATGTCGGTGCGCAGGCTCGTGTTCACTATATGGACGACGACGCGAGCCGTGCACGACATGTTGCGTCACGACGTTACGGCACCGCCCCCTTACACATCCGTAAGACCATGATTCGCCGTCCGTACTGTCATCAAACTGACTGCTAGCGAAAGCTAGGATCGGACGCGGTTCCTTTACGAGATGCCGTCATGAATCATCCTGCTTCGTCCGCGCCGAACAATTCGGGTTCAGTCGAACGCACCAGGCAGGTCGGCTATGCCGTGTTCCTGCTGGTGCTCGCATTCGGCGCCGCCTATATCGCCACGCACCTGATCGCCGATCTGTCGCCGGTCCGCGAAGGGTCGCTGTTCCCGTACCTCATGCTCGGCGCCGCGCTGCTGATCGCGCTCGGCTTCGAATTCGTCAACGGCTTCCACGACACCGCGAACGCGGTGGCCACCGTGATCTATACCCACTCGCTGACGCCCAACGTCGCGGTGATCTGGTCCGGCATGTGGAACTTCCTCGGCGTGATGGTCTCGAGTGGGGTCGTCGCGTTCGGCATCCTGCAGTTGCTGCCGGTCGAACTGATCCTGCAGGTCGGTAGCGGCGCGGGCTTCGCGATGGTGTTCGCGCTGCTGATCGCCGCGATCATGTGGAATCTCGCGACCTGGTATTTCGGGCTACCGTCGTCGAGCTCGCATACGCTGATTGGGTCGATCATCGGCGTCGGTCTGATGAACCAGTTGATGCACGGACCGTCCGGCACAAGCGGCGTCGACTGGGGCCAGGCGCTCGGTGTCGGCAAGTCGCTGCTGTTCTCGCCGATCGTGGGCTTCCTGTGCGCGGCACTGCTGCTGCTCGTGCTGAAGGCGCTCGTGCGGATTCCCGATCTGTACAAGGAGCCGCCGAAGGATCAGCCGCCGCCGTTCTGGATTCGCTGCCTGCTGATCTTGACCTGCACAGGCGTATCGTTCGCGCACGGATCGAACGACGGGCAGAAAGGGATGGGCCTCATCATGCTGATCCTGATCGGCACCGTGCCGACCGCGTATGCGCTGAACAAGGCCGTCACGCCAGCCGAAACGCAGACGTTCGTCGCCGTCGCGAACCAGGCTGCCGCGACGTTCGGGAAGTATACGAACGGCGTCGCGCCGTCCGCGAACCCGCGCGCCGACGTCGAACACTACGTGCAGCATCGTGAACTGACGCCCGCCGTGCTGCCTGCCGTGCAACAGCTGTCCACGATGCTCGCGACCGCGGTCGGCACGTCGGGGTCGATGGCGGCGGTGCCGCAACGCGACGTCGACAACGTGCGCAACACGATGTATCTGGTATCCGAAGCGATTCGCCTGATCGAGAAGTCGGGGCAGCCCGCGCTCGCCGCCGACGACAAACTCGCCATCGACAACTATCGCAAGCAACTCGACCACGCGACCAAGTTCATTCCGACGTGGGTGAAAGTCGCCGTCGCGATCGCACTTGGCCTCGGCACGATGGTCGGCTGGAAGCGGATCGTCGTGACCGTCGGCGAGAAGATCGGCAAGCAGCATTTGACGTATGGGCAGGGTGCGTCGGCCGAACTCGTCGCGATGCTGACGATCGGTGCCGCCGACGTGTACGGGCTACCCGTGTCGACGACGCACGTGCTGTCGTCGGGCGTTGCGGGCACGATGGCCGCGAACGGATCAGGGCTGCAGTGGAGCACGGTGCGCAGCCTCGTGCTCGCGTGGGTGCTGACGCTGCCCGCGTCGATCGTGCTGGCAGGCGGGCTCTACTGGTTGTTCCGGTCAGTGGCGTGATCGGGCAAACGGTGGGTGGCCGGTGAGAGCCGGTCGCCTGCCGTGGAAGATTTCGCCGTCGCTTCTCCGCTTTTCCGCTTCGACACTTCTCGGCATTCGATGGGTTCGTGCCACGTCCTTGCCTTTTCGGCCTTTCCAGATTGAAGCGCAAGATCTGGAGCGCGCCGGCACACGGACGCCGCTAGACTGGGTTCATCAACTTTCATCGTGGCTTCAACCGTGCATGCGACGCTTGCGAATATTCCGTGCGAGCGTACGGCGCCACATCGCTGACGAACCGAGGTACGCCCGTGAATATCGCCAATCTGCAACCTGCCGTCGAATCGACGGACATCGCGCAACGCGTCGATACAATCGACTGGCCGACCGTCGATGTCGAGCTCGGTCGCTACGGATGTGCGCGAGTACCGGGCCTGATCTCCGCAAGCGAGTGCGACGCGCTCGCCTCGCTCTATCCGCGGGATGCGCTCTATCGTTCGCGCATCGTGATGGCACGGCACGGCTTCGGGCGCGGCGAATACAAGTACTTCGCGTATCCGCTGCCTGGCGTCGTCGCCGCGCTACGCATGACGCTCTACCCGCATCTTGCGCCGATCGCCAATCGCTGGAACCAGGCACTCGGGATCGACGTCCGCTATCCGAAAGAGCACCGGACATTCCTCGATCGCTGCCACGCGGCGGGACAGACACGACCGACGCCGCTGATCCTGCAATACGGTCCCGACGACTACAATTGCCTCCATCAGGACCTGTACGGCGAGCATGTCTTTCCGCTTCAGGTCGCCATCCTGCTGTCGGTACCTGGTCGGGATTTCACGGGCGGCGAGTTCGTGTTGACGGAACAGCGACCACGCATGCAGTCACGCGCGGAAGTGGTGCCGCTGACGCAAGGCGATGCGGTGTTCTTCGCCGTCCACGGCAGGCCCGTGCAGGGAACGCGCGGCGTCTATCGCGTCAACCTGCGCCATGGCGTGAGCAGAATCCGAAGCGGCCACCGCCACACGGTCGGCATCATCTTCCATGACGCACAGTGACGGCCTGCGGGGTGCAACGTGATGTTGTCTCGCCATTCGGCATGCGGATGAGTTGGCGCAACAGGCACCGCGCATCATTGCGCAAGGATCGTTGTGTTGTGCCGTGCCGCCACCGCACGGTCTGCGCATCATTGGTGGTAACGGGCGACGGGGCGCACTGCACTTCAGACGATCGTCGCCATGACGGATCGACGTTTCGAGTGAGCTTCAATAATCTGAAGCCCACACCCGTCGCGACGCCAATGCAATGAGAAATCCTGCTTACCCGCGGGCCGCATTTGCCCGGAGGTGATCGCCAGCATTGGAAGCCAGCCGGGCATAGCCGGGCAACGTCAGCAGCGCGAGCACGCCCGCCGCAACGAACGCCCAGCGAAAATCGTCGAGCACGTAATGCATGCCGGCCGCGTCGCCACGCACCAACGCCGCCAACCGCAGCGACAACGCACCGAATGCAATCCCCATCCCGATCGTCATCTGCTGCGCCGCGCTCCACAGCGTGCTGGCCGCGCTCGTCTGTCGAGCAGGAATGTCCGCATATGCCAACGTCGCGAGCGTCGTGAACTGCATCGACCGCGTGAGCCCGTAGACGAATACGACGAACAGCGTGACCGCCAGCGGCGTCGACGCTGTCAGCCAGCCACACGCGATCGTGAAGAGACCTGCGATCGTCACGTCGACGAGCGCAACGCGCCGGAACCCGAATCGGTCGAGGATCCGCGACGTTCCCGCCTTCATCCCAAGATTGCCAAGCGCGCTCGCGAGCAACAGTAGGCCGGACTGGAATGGCGACAGCCCGAAGCCGATCTGGAACAGCAGCGGCAGCAGATACGGCACGGCGTTGATCGCCATCCGCGTGATGGAGCCGGTGATCACCGTCACCGAGAATGTCGGCACTTTCAGCGTCGAGAAATCGAGCAGCGGATGCGCACAGCGTTGCCCGTGCATCCACACGGCGATGCCGAACAGCACGCTCGCGCCCACCAGAATACCCGCGCGCGTGAAGTCGACGTCCTGCTGGCCAGCCGCTTCGGTACCGATCAGCAGACAGGTCAGCGCAGCGCCTCCCAGCACGAAGCCGACCCAATCGAGCGGCCGTTGCTCGTCAGCACGTGTGTTCCGGACGATCAGCCAGGTACAGACGAGCGCAACAATGCCGAACGGGACATTCAGCAGGAAGATCCATCGCCATGACGCGTAGGTCGTGATGAAGCCGCCGATGGGCGGCCCGACGACTGGCGCGACGATGCCCGGCCACGTGATCGTCGCGATTGCGCGCATCAGCTCGGCCTTCTCGGTGCTGCGAACGACGATCAGCCGTCCGACCGGCACCATCATCGCCCCGCCGACGCCCTGCAGCAGGCGCGCGGCCGTAAACGTCATCACGCCCTCGGACAGCCCGCACAGCACCGACGCGCCGGTAAATACGAAGATGGCGGTGGCAAACACCGTGCGCGAGCCGTAACGATCCGCAATCCAGCCGCTGATCGGGATGAACACCGCGAGCGCCAGCATATAGGCCGTTATCCCGAGGCTGAGCGCGTTCGGACCGACGCCGAACGAGCGTGCCATCTGAGGCAGCGCGGTCGCGATCACGGTCGTGTCGAGATACTCCATGAAGAACGTTGCAGCGACCAGATACGGCAAGAAGTCGGTCGTCCTACCACGGTGGGCAGGGCTATTAATCATGAATGGTGCGGGAAACGAAATACGAAGGACACCGAGTGCCGGCTATGCAGATGAACGCCAGGAATCGGGATGAATGGTGATATTACCCTGATGGGCTGCTGGTCTGCTCTGCCGGGCATGCGCGAATGGACTTTATGCGCATAGATTTTTATGACGATATCGTGCTGCAGTCACCGAATGGCGTACGCGATCAGGTCGGCACGACACGTCGAGGGACGGAAACATCAATTCGGGCGCATTTTGCTCGAAAGTGACATTTTTCGACGATCATCGATCAATGTCGCTCATCATCGGCCATCACAGCACCATGGCTGGATGCCAGCTCCAACCGCCTTGCACTCGTCGTTTCGCTCGTATTCATTTTCGACGCCGAAATGCAAAAACCCCCGCCTTTTCGGGCGGGGGTTTCTGGCTTAGGGAGCCTGACGATTACCTACTTTCACACGGGAATCCGCACTATCATCGGCGTAGAGTCGTTTCACGGTCCTGTTCGGGATGGGAAGGGGTGGGACCGACTCGCTATGGTCATCAGGCAAAGAGGGTTGTTCTGCTGGCGTGGCCAACAGAACCAATCTTGGAAGAAGCAGTAATTTCGTTGGGTTGTGAGGTTGTATCTCACACATACGCGGTAGTTCAACCGCTGTACGTCGAGTGCCTTGCACTCGACGTTCGACATTCGTAAAGCGCTGAAGCGCTAACGACTGTCGAAACAGACTTGTTATAGGATCAAGCCTTACGGGCAATTAGTATCAGTTAGCTGAACGCATTACTGCGCTTACACACCTG